>NZ_BAABHW010000002.1:0-955468 GCF_039542305.1 [Roseibacterium] beibuensis
TCAGGATGAACGCCTTCTGCGCCTCCGTGAACTTCGATGCCTTCATGCGATTCCGCTCCTCTCCCAGCCTGGGAAACTTAGCGGAAAACTCCAGCTTCAACCGATCCAATTTTCAGGGAGCAGAGCAAACCCCTGCGCCATAATGGACTAGCCTATAGCGGCATCAACGTTCTGATGTTGTGGGGCGCGGCGATGGAGGCGGGTTATTGCTCCCCGTACTGGATGACCTACCGCAAAGCCCAAGAGCTGGGCGCACACGTTAGGAAGGGCGAGCGCGGCAATTCCGTTGTCTATGCCAATACCATCACCAAGCTTGAGGAGCAGGACAACGGCACGGAGGAAGAACGCACCATACCGTTTATGAAGGCTTACACTGTCTTCAACGTGGAGCAGATCGAAGGCTTGCCCGAGCACTACTACGACAAGCCCGAGCCTGTCATCGATCCTGCGCAACGGATCGAGCATGCCGAAGACTTCTTTGGGGCGACAGGCGCGGACGTTCGGCACGGCGGCAATCAGGCCTTCTACAGTGGCGGCAGCGATCATGTGCAGATGCCCGTCTTCGAGTGTTTCCGCAGCCCCGAGGCCTACTATGCGACCTTGGCGCATGAGCTGACGCACTGGACGAAGCACCCCAAGCGCCTTGACCGAGAATTCGGGCGCAAGAAATGGGGCGATGAAGGTTACGCCCGCGAAGAGCTGGTTGCCGAACTCGGCGCGGCGTTCCTTTGTGCCGATCTTGGCCTGACCCCCGAGGCTGGCACAGATCATGCCGCCTATATCCAGAGCTGGCTGAAGGTGTTGAAGGACGACAAGCGGGCGATCTTCTCGGCAGCCGCACACGCCCAGAAGGCAGCAGAATTCCTGCATGGCTTCCAAGCCCAGACCGAAACAGCAGAAGGGGTCGCCGCGTAAGCGGCGAGTGCCGAAAACGCTGTTTTTTATGAGACAAGCAGCGTACTTTTTTAGGTTTACTAATAATTAAGGAAATTCGATTAGTGTGAATTTGTTTTCATTAAATATATATTGTGAGGAAAAATGGCTGATTTGTGTAATGAATTTGAACGACGTAGTGTAGCACTTGACGAAATTGAAGGTATTATTTCAGTACAGCAGGAAATGATTTCAGCGGTAGAGGCAGAAACAATTAATCAAGGCTTCGTCTCTCACTATGAATATGGAAGAGCGCTATCTGAAGATGAGCAGCATGACCAGAACGCATTTGATATGCGATTCGCTCAAAATATGGAGGAAGCCCTCTCCACTCAATCCTTTGATGAATTTATGGATGATTATACCAGCAATATTGCGCTTGCGCGCGAAACCGGACTTGACATAGAGGTTCTTAAAATTGAATGTTCGGTTTCAATGATTGGCGACATCAACAGCATGTTGCAGGGCGCTGTCGAGGACATCGAGTCTGTTACAAACGATTTGGGCAATTCGCTTGCACGTTAGTAGGCCCATAAACTTCCTTTTTTCTTAGCGCAAGAAATTCGCGGCTGACCTCACGGCCAGCCGGATCAGGATTTGGAGTCCTGGCGCACGGGTCGCCAGTTCATCTTCGATAGTTTGCATTGTCACAAGCGCTTCGCGCTGTTCCTGCGAGCCACGCGGGGCGGCGGTGAAGGCGATGAACGCTTCTTTGCGCAGACCGTACAATTCAGGTGTGCTTAGCGTTGCTGCTTCAAATCGAGTGACAAGTTTCATGTCATCCTCCTTTGGCTTCAAGGAGGCTCCGAACCATTCAGAGCCTTTCGGCTCACACACACATCATCATCGGCCAGTGAAGGCGCTGATGGTTCGGTACTGACGCTAGAACGTCATAGGCGGATGCGCAGGGAGCGCGTCTGCGGTTTGCGGCGGCTATCGCCCAAAACACTACAGGATTGATCGCGGTTGATCGGAAAGAAGCGGGCTTCGGGCTTGCCTGCCGTCACAATGTACTCGTAAACGGCAGCGCCAGCGTTTCCAGATGCGGATTATCGCCAGAAGATGAGCGAGACACGAAGCAGGGCATGACGGATGCGGCTGGTTGCAGGGCAGTTGCCGTTTTTCTGACCACGTAGTTCTCACCCCTTTCATCGGGGCGGGCTTGCATCAGGACTCCCAAGAACCCTGGCCGAACGCGGCTTCGGTCTTCAATGGCCTGCCCGCACCACCTGGCTTTGCCAGCCGTGTTGACCATGAACCCCGAGCCTTTGCCTTCGGCCTGACGGGAGGGCGTTAGCAGGCCACCCTAAACAAAGGAGATGAGATCATGGCACGCGAAAAAACGAAAACTACCCCAGCACTAAACGCACCCGACTTTCTGGCCTGGCACGTTACGCAGAGGGGCGAGAAATCCTTCTGGAACAAAGTCGGTGCAGCATGGGCGCACAAGGACGGACAGGGCTACACGCTTCAGCTTGAGACTTGCCCGATCAACGGACGGATCGTCCTGCGGGCTCCGCTCGAAGATACCCCACCGCAAAACGAAGGGCGCTCCTAAAGCGTGCCAGACGCTTTAGGAACTTTTCGGCGGAGCTTGTAATGCTGACGTATCAGCCTTTTAGAGGAAACTTGAAGATATGGGTAATATTAATATTTGGACTATAAGTTTTGAAATCCCCAAATTCTCAATTGAATGGTCGTTTGCTATTGCTATCATACTACAAAAAACATGATTTAAATGAGGTTATAAAATGAGCAAAAAAGACAGTGGGTCACTTGAAGGCTGGACGTTATTAAGGCTAACATAGAGGTGGGAGTGTAATTTAACGAACGAGTCGGAAAGTAAAAAGTAACGGTATCAAAGAATGGTGAGACGCTCGATCAGGTCTTCAACGCGAAAGCAAACCCAATTGCTTTTGAAGTGTCCAAGCTTGTCCAACAGGATTATGACAGAGCGCTTCGTATTGCTGAGGTTTTAAAGAGGCATTTGGGATAAGCGGGCCGATATAGAAGCTGTGAAGGGAATTTATAATTTAAAATCTTTGCCATCTTCGATTTTTCTTGCTGATTCCTGTTCTGTTATTAATCCACCCAGAAAACCTTGAAGATCGTTCGCCAGCAGAACCGGATTAGTTTTGTTGTCGCCTGCACCAATGTTGTTGTGTGCTTTGCGCCATGCAAATATTGCGCCGTAATATTCGTTATCTTTCTTAAGATTTACCATTACGTATATTTCCCCAAATGCATCGTAGGACGAACCAACAGCATAGAGGCTAGGAGGCAATATGATAGAGTCCCTATCGGCATAGAAGCTTTCATTTAGTATTTGATTTATTGATTCAATGTGGGCTGGATCGAAAAGCCCGTCAAACATGCACGAGACAGGACCTGTTTCAAAATTAGCGACAAAAAAAATGCTTCCCCTCTCCAAAATAGGTTTCAGCCGCTTTTACATCGGATATAAATGCATCCACGAAAGAGTCTGGAAACTGTACAGTTCCAAGATTTTGATGATTGAAGGCAAACTCATCAGAGACTTCACGAAATCTATAAGTACCCTCTACCCCCTCATACTCAGCGTATCTGAATGGCATGATCCCCCCTCTACTATCTTCATATTGATTTTATTTTTGCATAAGACTTATTAAATTGAACGTTATTACTTCCTAACACAGCGGACGGCGAGGCCTTCGTTCTTATCCATGTCGTCATAGTTTCCGTCGCTGATCCTCTGGGCCCGCCCATTGAAGTCAGTGCTCTCCGAGGAAGACCAGTAGTACCCGGCGGGAAACGAACCTGTTTCGTTAAATGTCCCGTTCAAATCGCCCGTGTTCTTATTGGTGTAGAGTACATCAAGTTCATCCTGTGCAGGCAAGTACCAATCGCTATAGCCATGCGCGGTTAATCCGTCACAATATTCAGCCGCCGCAAACGGATAATCCGGTTCGCCCGTGGCTCCCACCAGAAACGCCGTGTTTGCCTCACCCGTTTGACAGGTTGCCGCAAAGCCGGGTGGTTCGTTCGTACAGTCTGCCATCGACAGGTTGGTGTAATTGAACGTGCCGTCATTCCAGGAATATGTCGCTGGTGCATCCGCTGGTGTCGTGTACATCGCAACATTTCCATCAGGGCTCAAACCCGCATAGATCGAGCCATCATCGCAGGTGTCGCCTATATTTGAGCAGTTTGTTGGTCCGCTGGGAGGTGCGACGTATCCGGTATCTTCATGGAATGCGACCCACCCCAGCCCGAGTGCGCAACCTACAAAGACATCATGATCGGCATTGTATATCACAGCTCCGGCAGCCGCATTCGGATTAGTGCAGTCTTGCGCCACTACCGGCGAAGCATAATACAGAAGACTAAAAGAAAGAATAAGAAACGACCTCATAAGATATTATATATTGATATTCATTGCCGATAAACTAAGAAATTGAGATTTTTTGAATTTTAAGGCTCAAAGCCGCGCTGACGATTTGAGCGTGGCACGCGTTCGCGCTTGCGGCCTTCTTCTTCGCGTGTCTTCTCGCGCTTACGCGTGGGCGTGTGATCGGGGTCAAGCCGATCATCGCGCATATAGTGTGCCACGTCTTCACGCAGACGTAGCAGCTCTTCTTTAGCAGCTTCCCGCTGCGCACGGATATCACGCTCAATGGCTTGCCTTTCCTCGATTTGCTTGAAGATCAGTGCGTCCGTCTCGGCGCGGTCGCGGTGCAGGGCTTCCAGCGCTTCATGTTCATTCTGCGCTCGCACCTTCGCATACTTGCCTGTCAGGCGATGCCAGATGCCCGAGAATCCCTTCGGCAGACGTTCCGCCCGCTTGCGGGTTTCGGCCTGCCAGCGTTTCTCATGGGATTCGGCAAGCTGGCGGCGCTCTTCCTGATGCCGACCGACAATCTCCGCTTTGCGAAAGTCGATCTGCAACGACCGCCGCGCCGCGTCCCTCTCGGCCTGCTTGATGAATTCTTGCAGCTTGGCCGTGATACCGCCCGCGATATTGGCCTTCACCTGATCGACCGAACGAAGGTTTTGCGGCTCGCCGAGTTTGGCTTCCACGTCCTTTGCCTTCACGCCGCTGTAGCGGGCAACGGCATAGACCTCGCCGCGATAATCGACCGCGACAAAGCCGCGCCGATTACCCTTAGCGAGCCAGAACCCGCGCTCCTTGAGCGCCTGTTCGAATGCCGCGCGGTTGTCGGAGGATTCCCAGACAGTCTTAAAGACCGACTTCAACTCTTTTACATCGAGGCCAGTCCGCTGCGCTTGCTGCCATTCTTCCCGCGAGAATGTGAAGGGATCGCGCAATCGCCGATCTTCCTGGCCGCGCGGAATCGCCCAGCCGTGGTCTATGTAGAGCTGGCGCGACACATCGCGCAGCTTGATTTTGTAGTGATTCAGGTTCAGCGCTCGCATCCGCTCGCTGTCGATCCGCGACCAGACGGTATGAGCGTGTCGCCGCCCGTCTTTCTCATGGAAGACGATGGCGCGGGGCTGGCCTTCTAGCCCGAGCTTAGCTTCGACTTGCTCTATCGCCTTTTCGAAGTCCTCGATGGACGCATTCGCGCCATTGGGCGGGTTGAAGCTCATCGAGAACAGATGCTTTTCGCAGCGTGTGCCCCGTGCGATGGCATCGGCTTCGCCGAACGCCTCGATCAGATCTTCACTGATGAAGCCGCGCACATCGTGCAGCTCGACATGATCGTTGTCCCGCATTGCCAGCAGGTAGCGGGCGAGCTGCGGGGCATTGCCGCGCTCTTTGGCCTTCAAGATCATGGCTCGCTCCCTGGCGCTTTGCCGAGAGCTGCCAAGAGTTCCGCCCGCATTTCCGAGATTTCGCGGCAGGCTTCTTTGATCTCCGCTTCGGTTTCCGGCGTGACAGGGAGGGAGCCCAAGTTCGCCGCTTTGGCGAGTTGGTTCATGTTTTGGGACAGGCGAGACTGACCAAGAGCCCCAGCCATGCGGCCAAGGGCTTCCTTGTCCT
Organism: [Roseibacterium] beibuensis; assembly: GCF_039542305.1. Lineage (NCBI taxonomy): Bacteria > Pseudomonadati > Pseudomonadota > Alphaproteobacteria > Rhodobacterales > Roseobacteraceae > Roseicyclus > [Roseibacterium] beibuensis. The sequence continues at coordinate 5,915 of NZ_BAABHW010000002.1, forward strand.
GAACAGGGCTGTTACCGCGCTTCTTGCGCGGTGCAGCATCAACGCCGAAAAGACGCTCTCGGATGTAGGCGGCAAGAGTCTTGCTGCCCCGTTCCGCATCCAACCGCGCCCGTTCTTCATAGGTCAGGCGCAGCGAAAACGGCGGCGGATAGTCCGCCTTCTCCGCCTCTGGCTTGGCTATGTTATTGAATTCATGGCGCGAATGTGTCATCTTCGCACCTCAGACTTTTAAAGTCCGAACGGGCGAGATGGTATTCCCACTCTTGGAGAGCCTCAATCAGGGAGTTCAAGTCCTCTCCCTCTAGGCGCACCATCGTTTTCTCCGGAAATTGATAGAGGCCCGCGTTCGAAACGGCACGGCTTTTGCCGGCAAGTCGGTCTGCCCGACGGGCCGTGCCGATCAGGCTGGGAAGTCGAGGCCGAGTTCGGCGCCCTTCTCGCTCAGTTCCATCGCCACATCCGCCGGAAGAGCGATACCTTCGGAGAGCGCCCGCGCCTCGGCCCGCGCCTCGACCTCGCCGGGATAGAAGATCTCGTCCACGCCATCGCCGCGCGGGGCGGATTTCAGCGATACGATCAACGCTTCCATGTCGGCTTCGAATTCTGGCAAGGGGCGCAAGGCCGCGATGTTGATGGCAATCGCAAGATGACCCACACCGCTTCGCCCCTCGGGCATGTAGGGACCGACGATGGACGCGCCGAACCCGCTACCGGACAGGACGCCGGACAGCATGTCCATGATCATGGAAATGGCATACCCCTTGTGCCCGGCCATGGGCAGGATCGTGCCGGCGATGCCCGCCGCCGGATCGATCGTTGCGACGCCCTGCGTGTCGATGGCCCAACCTGATGGAATATGCTCGCCACGCGCCTTCGCGGCATAGAGCTTGCCCCGCGCCACGGCGGTGTTGGCGATATCGAGGACCATCGGCGGATAGCGGCCCGCCGGCGCGGCCCATGACCACGGGTTGTTACCAACGCCCTTCTGGCGCCCGCCCCAAGGGGCCATGGCCGGGCTGGCATTGGTGCAGAGAAACCCGATGCAGCCCGCGGCAGCGGCCTGACGCGTGAAATACATCGCCGTGCCAAAATGCCCCGAGTTGCGGACGGAGACCGCTCCGATGCCATGCGTCCGCGCGGCCTCGATGGCGCGGGCCATCGCCTCCTGGGCCACAACCTGCCCGATTCCATCATGCCCGTCGAGGCGCGTGATCGCGCCCATGCCCCCGTCCACTGTCACCGGCGCGTCGGCCCTGGTTGCCCCTGACGCGATCCGCGCGCCATACCAGAAGGTGCGCATCACCCCGTGCGAGGCGTGCCCCCAAAGGTCGGCCTGCACAAGGCTGTCGGCGACAAGGGCCGCGCGATCAGCGGGCACGCCCATTTCGCGGTAACACCCGGCCACGAAGGCGCGCAGGTCATCGGCTGCGACGCGGATCATGACCCGTCCCGGTTATCGGAAACGATGCGCCGCTCTTCGCCGGTTTCAACGAGAGTGCGGGTGGCGTCGGCCGAAGCATAGGTCCAGAAGATCCGGAGCGGGGTCGCGCCCATGTTGGAAAAGCGGTGCGGCAGCCCGGTTGCCACCCAGACGACATCGCCCGCTTGGGCGTCGAACACGTCGCCGTCGATCTCGACCTTCGCTTCGCCCGAGACGATCAGCACGCTTTCTTCGCAATTGTGGAAATGGAGCGGTATCCCCGCGCCCGGAGGGATATCCGTGAACCCGTTGAGGATCGCCCGGGCGCCCGTGTCCGGCGTGACCATCTGAACGGTGGACGCCCCGCCGCCCCGTTCGATGCGCGGGCGTTCGGCCTCTCTGCGGATCGCGCGATTACCCATCGAGGTGCCAGGTGCGGACGGTCTTGTCCTGCACCCACCCCAAGGTCGCCTCGGAAAAATCTGCGTAATGCGCTGTCGCCTTGTGCGCGTCGAAGGCCGCGGCATCGGTATTGAGCTCGTAGAGAAAGACCTCGCCCGGGCGCTCAGGGTCGCGGCAGATGTCGAACCGATGGCAACCCGCCTCCTCCGACAGGGATCGGGCGGCGTTCTCGCGAAGCGCGGACAGTAAGCCCACTACATGGGCCTCTCGGATCGTGAAGGTGACGGTGACGACGAACATGACAGCCGGGCGTTGAGTGCGAAGGACCCGAACGCTATGCGCCCAGCACAGCACCCGCAAGCAAGATCAGGATCGGCAGCGCCCTGCGGATCATCGAGGGGGGTCCAGCAGAAGATCGGCGACACGCCGAAACAAGAGCGCGCCCGCACTTGGCGGTGCGCGGGGCATCCCGGGACCTCAAGGCCCAGTTGGCAGCACCCCGTCGCGGGCCAGCATCTGGTTCAGCGCCACGCCACTCTGGCCGGAGCGCTGCATGGCTACGATCAATCGCAACGCCTGATCGGCGGCGGCCTCGACGCTCGTTCCCGCCTCGCGAATGTTGGAGATGCAGTTGCGCGCGCTGTCCGGGGTTTCGGCCATGGGGGCATGGGTCAGGTAGACACCAAGGCTGTCGGCGGCGGACAACCCGGGACGTTCACCAAGCGCCATGACAACCGTTTTCGCGCGCAGGGCCAGCGCGACCTTGTCGCCCAGGGCCACCCGCGCCTGATGCGCAAGGATGATCGGAGAGACCGTCATGCCCGCGTCCGAAAGCCGCCTGGATAAGTCCGACATGAAGGCCGGCCCATTGAGGTGAACCGCCGTGGCTGACAAGCCGTCCCCAAGGACAAGGGCCACGTCCGGCGCAGCCTCTTCTGCCAGGGCTGCCGCGTGGCGGTCCGGCAAGGCGCGGCCAAGATCGGGGCGGCGGATGAAGTCATCGCGAGAGGGCGCAGCACTTGCTACAACGCGATGCGTCAGCCCCACGCGTTCCAGCGTCACGGCCAATTGCGCGGTGTCGAGTTCGGCCAGAACGGCCGCGCGCGCCTGCGCGTGATCCAGAGCGAAGCCAAGCGCCTGACCGGTCGTCAGGGCCCTGCCCCGACCACTGAAACTGAGCCGGGCCTGTGTCAGTGCGCCGATTTCGGCGCGGGATATGGGTTTCGGATCGCTCATCCGGCCGGAAGCCTCAGACGCGACAGCGCCGTTTCGAGGGTGGGCAGTGTTATCTCGGGCGTTCCGATGCCATTGGCCTGCATCCACGCGACGAATTCGGGCGCCGGTGGCCGGCCCAGTGTCTCACGAATGAACTGCGCGTCATGGAAGGCAAGGGATTGATAGTTCAACATGATATCATCCGCGCCCGGCACCGTGATGACGAAATTCACACCGGCGGCGGCCAGCGTGGTCAGCAGGATATCCATGTCCTCCTGATCGGCATATGAATGGTTGGTGTAGCAGACATCCACCCCCATCGGCAGGCCCAGCAGCTTGCCACAGAAATGATCCTCGAGCCCCGCGCGGATGATCTGCTTGCCGTCGGCGAGGTACTCGGGCCCGATGAACCCGACCACCGTGTTCACCAGCAATGGACGGTAACGCCGGGCCACCGCATAGGCGCGGGCCTCCATCGTCTGTTGATCCATGCCGTGATGCGCCTCTGCCGAGAGGGCGGCCCCCTGCCCCGTCTCGAAATACATGAGGTTCGCACCCTCCGGCGCGCGGGCCAGCTGCCTCACCGCATCATGGGCCTCGTCCAGCATGGCCAGGGTCACACCGAACCCGTCATTGGCCTTTTGCGATCCGGCCACCGATTGGAACACGAGATCGATCGGCGCGCCGACCTCGATCGCGGCGATCGCCGTGCTGACATGGCCAAGGCAGCAATGTTGCGTCGGGATATCGAGCTGCGTTCGGATCGCCTCCAGCACCTCGCAGATGCGGATGTAGTCGGGCAGCGTGTCCGTTGCGGGGTTCACCCCGATCACCGCATCGCCCGCCCCCATCATCAGCCCATCCAGCGCCGAGAGCGCGATGCCGCGACTGTCGTCGGTCGGGTGATTGGGCTGGTTGCGGGTCGACAGCCGGCCTTTCAAGCCGATGGTCGATCTGAAACGGGTGACCACCTCGATCTTGGCGGCGACGGCGATCAGGTCCTGCGCCCGCATGATCTTGCTGACCGCGGCCGCCATCTCAGGCGTCAGCCCCGGGGACACGCCCGCAATCCGCGCGCCCGTCGTACCCGGATCGAGAAGCCAGTCGCGGAACTCGCCCACCGTCAAGGACGCTATCGGCGAGAAAGCGTCGGCATCATGCTGCGCGGCGATCAGCTCGGTGACCGCATCGCCGTCCACCTCGAGCACATCGCCCAGAAAGGCGGCAAGCGGCACGTCGGCGAGGCAATGCTGCGCGGCGATCCGCTCGACCGGGCCATCGGCCGATACACCGGCAAGGTGATCCCCGCTTCGCTCGGGGCTGGCCTTGGCCAGCAAGACCTTGAGCGACGGAAAGCTGTAGCGCGTTGCGTTGATGTCGGCGTGAAACCCCATGCGATGAGGAGACCACCGAGGGCCTGCCGCGGCAAGCCCTCTCCTGTGCGTCTCAGCCCATGCGTTCGCTGGAATAGCCGCCGGGCGAGGCCGGGAAAACCACGGTCTTGTTGCCGTTCAGGAACACGCGGTGATGCGCATGGGCATGGATCGCCCGTGCCAGAACCTGGCTTTCCACGTCGCGCCCAAGCGAAACGAAATCCTCGGAGCTTTGGGCATGGGTGATCCGCACCACGTCCTGCTCGATGATCGGCCCCTCGTCGAGATCGGCGGTCACGTAATGCGAGGTCGCCCCGATCAGTTTCACGCCGCGCACATAGGCCTGCTTGTAGGGGTTCGCGCCCTTGAAGGACGGCAGGAAGGAATGGTGGATATTGATGATCCGGCCCGACATCTTCTGGCACATCTCGTCCGACAGGATCTGCATGTAGCGCGCCAGAACGATCAGTTCGGCCTCGGTGTCCTCGACGACCCGCATGATCGCGGCCTCGGCCTCGGGCTTGTTGTCCTTGGTCACGCGGATGCAGTGAAAGGGGATGTCGTTGTTCACGACGACCTTCTGGTAATCCATGTGGTTCGAGATGACGGCCACGATCTCGACCGGCAGGGCCCCGATCCGAACCCGGTACAGCAGGTCGTTCAGGCAATGCCCGAAGCGCGAGACCATGATGACGACCTTCATCTTCTGCGTCTCGTCATGGAAGGCAAAACTCATGTCGAAGGCCTCGGCGATGCTGGCAAAGGCGGCCTCGAGCGCGGCCTGATCGACGCCCTTCTGCGAATCGAAGCTGACCCGCATGAAGAATTGGCCAGTTTCCAGATCGTCATATTGCGAACTGTCGGTGATGTTGCAGCCTTGGTCGGCAAGGAAAACCGCGATGGCCGCGACGATCCCGCGTTGTGTCTGACACGTCACGGTCAGGCAATGTTTCGTCATGGTGCTCTCCATTTGCGAGGTGGCGCAGGCCGCACCCCCCTTGATCCCTGGGTTGGTCGATTTCGGTGTGGTAAAGGCTCAGGCGGTCAGGCCGTCAGCCCCTCGGGTTCAGGCAATCCATTGGCGCGGCAGGCGGCGGTCACGGTATTGGCCAGCAGGCACGCGATGGTCATCGGACCCACGCCCCCCGGCACCGGGGTGATCGCACCCGCCACCTCGACCGCGCTGGCGAATTCGACATCCCCCACCAGCCGCGTCTTGCCCTCGCCCTTTTCCGGCGCAGGCACGCGGTTGATGCCGACGTCGATCACGGTCGCGCCCGGTTTGATCCAGTCGCCCGTCACCATCTCGGGCCGGCCCACGGCGGCGACAAGGATATCGGCGCGGCGGCAAACCTCTTCGATGTCCTTGGTGCGCGAATGGGCGATGGTCACGGTGCAGCTATCGCCAAGCAATAGCTGCGCCATCGGCTTGCCCACGATGTTCGAGCGCCCGATCACCACCGCGTTCAGGCCAGACAGGCTGCCAAGATGATCGCGCAGCATCATCAGGCATCCCAGCGGCGTGCAGGGCACCATCGACTTTTGCCCGGTCCCCAGCAGGCCGACATTCGAGATGTGGAACCCGTCCACATCCTTGGCGGGGTCAATGGAATTGATGACCAGATCACTGTCCAGATGCCCCGGCAGCGGCAGTTGCACGAGAATGCCATGCACCGCCGGATCCGCGTTCAACTGCTCGATCAGCGCCAGCAGGTCGGCTTCCGAGGTTTCGGCGGGCAGCTTGTGCTCGAAAGAGGCCATGCCGACCTCGACCGTCTGCTTGCCCTTGTTGCGCACGTAAACCTCGCTGGCCGGATCCTCGCCCACCAGCACCACCGCCAGGCCGGGGGTGATCCCGTGACCGTCCTTAAGTCGTGCCACGTGGCCCGCCACCTTTTCACGCACGCTGGCGGCAAAGGCTTTTCCGTCGATGATATGTGCCGTCATTCTGTCAAGTCTCCGTCTGTCTGGGCGCCGATCCGGCGCGCGGCGGTGCTCAGCGCGTGCCACAGCGCCCCCGCGTAGGTCCGCATGCCGATCACCGCAAGCCTGTCTTCAGCCCTGCGAACCAGAAAGACACCGATATGTTCAAGGGTCGTTCGTGTCGCTGCCCCCGGCTCGAATGTTTGCGGGTCGAGATTGACCAGCTTGCGCATGACCGCCTCGAGCGGGCCTGCACCGCCGACCGATGAGATCTCGAAAGCGGCAAACCCATCGGTTTGTTCGGTAACCGACGCCTCGGGCACCTCGGCCTTGAGCATCGCGGCAATATCCCGAGCGCCCTGCGCCTCGATCATCCATTGGTCTCGGCCAATCCAGAAAGCGCCGTATTCACCTGCCTGCGACGATTGTCCGACGCCGGGCAGGGTCAGGCCAAAGGGGGATGGCACCCCCTGCCCCTTGCGCAAGCTGAGCGAGGCAAGGGAAAGGTCGGGCTGCTCGGTCAGGCGCAGCACACCGAAATCTTCCGATCGTGCAACCGTTCCGCCAAGCGCGGTGATGGGGGTCAGATCAGTCACGCAGGCGTCCTCCTTCGGGGTCGACGAAATGGGCCGAAACGACTTCGACGGTCACCTGCTGCCCCTCCAGCGGGTTGGCGGCGGTGATGACCTCACCCATGCGGGTGTCGCCATCTTCGAGGAAGCCCAGCGCGATATGGCTTTCCAGATGCGGCGAATAGCAGGCCGAGGTGACCCAGCCCTGATCGTTCGCCATGTCGCGCGGTGCGTCCTTGGCGAACAGATGCGCCCCGGCGGCCACAGGCTTTTGTGCGTTCACAGGTTTCAGCCCCACAAGGCGGCGCTTGTCCCCGGCCAGCCCCTCGCGGCGCGACATGATCGCGCCGATGCTGTCCTTCTTGACCGAGACCATGCGGCCCAGCCCCAGCATCTGCGCCGTGGTCTGGCCGTTCAACTCGGCGCCGGCAGCGTGGCCCTTCTCGATGCGCAGGACGCCCAGCGCCTCGGTCCCGTAGGGGGTGACGCCCAGATCCGCGCCCTTCTCCATCAGACGCTGCATCAGCGCGTGGCCGTAGCGGGCGGGCACGGCGACCTCGTAGGCCAGTTCACCCGAGAACGAGATGCGGAAAAGGCGCGCGCGCAATCCGCCGCAGATCGTCAATTCACGGCAGGCCATGAAGGGAAACGCCTCGTTCGAGATGTCGGCGTCATCCACGATGCGCTGCAGCAGCGTGCGCGACTGCTGCCCTGCCACGGCGATCTGCGCCCAGGCATCGGTGGTCGAGATCAGTTGCACGTCCAGATCGGGCCAGACGCATTGGCGGAAGAACTCCATCTGGCGATAGACCAGCCCCGCATTGGCGGTGGTGGTGGTGACGACGTAGTGATCCTCGGCGAGGCGGGCGCAGGTGCCATCATCGTAGCAATGGCCATCCTCGCGCAGCATCAGGCCATAACGGACCATGCCGACCTTCAGCGTGCCCATCATGTTGGCATAGACGCGGTTGAGGAATTCGCCCGCATCGGCCCCCTGCACGTCGATCTTGCCCAAGGTCGTCACGTCGCACAGTCCGACGCCGGACCGGACGGCCAGAACCTCGCGATCCACGCTTTCGCGCCAATGGGTTTCACCGGGTTGCGGGAAATACTGCGCGCGCATCCACGGGCCGACCTCGACGAATTCGGCACCTTGGGCTTCGGCCCAGTGATGGGTGGGCGTCAGGCGCTTGGGCCGGAAATGCGGCCCCGTATCGCCGCCGCCCAGAACCGACAGGGACACCCCGGTATAAGGCGGGCGGAAGATGGTCGTGCCGGTCTGCGGGATGGTCTTGCCCGTCAGTTCGGCCATCACCGCCAAGGCCGAGATGTTCGAGGTTTTACCCTGATCGGTTGCCATACCCAGCGTCGTCCAGCGCTTCAAATGCTCGACCGGGCGCATGTTTTCCTTATGCGCCAAGGCGATATCCTTGACCGTCACGTCGTTCTGGAAATCGACCCAGGCGCGGCGTTTGCCGGGAACATGCCAGAAGGCCTCCTGCGCGGCGGGGGCGTTTTCGGCCTGTGGCAGGGTGACGGGCCTGGCGGCCATGTCGATCTCCAACAGGGCCGTGATTGCCGCCTGCATGCCATCGGCCAGCGCATCTGCCACGCCGCCCTTGCCCGCCGCAGCGCCTGCGGGGATCAGGCCCTGCGGACCATTCGGCCCCGGCACGAAGGCCAACAGTCTGTCATCCCATACCGGTCGCCCGCGATGGTGCGAGGCCAGATGCACGTTCGGGTTCCAGCCGCCCGAAACCCCCAAGGCCCCGACCGAGTGCCATTCGGATTGGCCGTTTTGCGTGATCTCGATGGCATAGAGGCTTTGGCGGCCCTTGGTGCCGGTCACGGTGGCCCCGGCGAAGACCTCATAGTCGCCAAAGCAAGGTGCATCCGCGCGGCTGTCGATCACGCCAAGGACGCGCGCGCCATGGGCGATCAGGTCCATCGCCGTGCGGTGCCCGTCATCGCCATTGGTGAAGATGGCAATCGGGTCGTTCGCGTGCTTCAGCGGCATGACGGCCCAACGGTTGGCAAAAGCGCGCATGGCACCGGCCAGCATGATACCGGGGCGGTCATTGTCGGCGAAGGGGATATGCCGCTCGGTCGCGCCAGCCGCCAGCACCGCGCGTTTCGCTGTGATCCGCCACAGGGTTTGGCGCACCTTGTCGCCGGGGGTGGGCAGGTGATCGGCCACGCGTTCCACCGCGCCATAGATGCCGTGATCATAGACACCGAAGACTGTCGTGCGCGGCATCACGCGGACATTGGGCAGGCTGTCCAACTCGACCCGGGTGGCGGCGACCCAATCGCGCGCCTCGGCCCCGTCCAGCCTGTCGCGTTCGGCCAGCAGACGCCCGCCAAGGGCAAAATCCTCATCCGCCAGAATGACCTGCGCCCCGGCGCGTCCAGCGGTCAGGGCCGCCGACAGGCCCGCCGCGCCACCGCCGATGACCAGCAGGTCGCAATGCAGGAAGCCTTTGTCATAGGCGTCGGGGTCGGCCTGCATCGACAAGGCCCCCAGCCCCGCCGCGCGGCGGATCGCGGGTTCATAAAGCTTTTCCCAGAACGCCTTGGGCCACATGAAGGTCTTGTAATAGAACCCCGCCGCGAGGAATGGCGACAGCAGGTCGTTGACCGCCAGCAGGTCACGCTCGAGAGAGCCGATATGGTTCTGCGACCGTGCGCTGAGACCATCGTAAAGCTCCGTCACCGTGGCGCGGGTGTTCGGCTCGGCCCGCGCGCCGTCGCGCAGGGTGACCATGGCGTTCGGCTCTTCGGACCCGGCGGCGAACACACCGCGCGGGCGGTGGTACTTGAAGCTGCGGCCCATCAGTTGCACGCCATTGGCCAAGAGCGCCGAGGCCAGCGTATCGCCCTGGTAGCCGCTATACTCGGTGCCGTTGAAGCTGAAGCGCAGGCGCGCGTCGCGGTCGATCAGACCACCTTTCGACAGACGGGTCATTGTGCGCCCCCCAGTTTCACGTCGCTGGCCAGTTCCGCGCCGAGGATCTCGTGCGTGGTGGTGTCGCGCGTCACGACCAGCCAGGAGCGGTCGCCTGCCTCGTGAAACCACAACTCGCGATGCACGCCCGCCGGGTTGTCGCGCAGAAAGACGTAGTCGGCAAAGGCCGCTTCGGCGTCCTCGCGCGTCGGGTCTGGCCGATGCATCAGCGACGCATCGCCGAGATAGGTGAATTCCTGCGCGTCACGCAGGCCAAGCAGGGGATGGGGGATCAGCATCCGGGCGACCTCAATGCAGGTTGGGTTGGGCGCCAACGCCCTTTTCATCGATGACATGGCCGCGCGCGAACCGATCAAAGCGGTAGGCGGTGGCCGTCTCGTGTGGGGTGTCGGTGGCGAGCAGATGAGCAAAGGCGTAGCCCGAGGCGGGCGTCGCCTTGAACCCGCCATAGCACCAGCCGCCATTGAAATAGAGGCCGTCAGTGTCGGTGCGGTCGATGATGGGCGAGCCGTCCATCGACATGTCCATCACCCCGCCCCAGGCGCGCAGCAGCCGCGCGCGCCCGATCATGGGCATCAGGGCCATGCCGCCCTCGATCACATCCTCGACCACGGGCAGGTTGCCGCGCTGCGCGTAGGAGTTGTAGCCGTCGATATCGCCGCCAAAGACCAGCCCGCCCTTGTCGGACTGGCTGACATAGAAATGGCCCGCGCCGAAGGTGATGACGCCGGGAATGGTGGGCTTCAGCCCCTCGGACACGAAGGCCTGCAACACGTGGCTTTCGATGGGCAGGCGCATCCCGGCCAGCCCCATGACCCGGCTGGAATTACCGGCCACCGCAACGCCGACCTTCTTGGCGCCGATATAGCCGCGCGAGGTTTCGACCCCCTGCACCGCGCCACCTTCGATGCGAAAGCCGGTGACCTCGCAATTCTGGATGATGTCGACGCCGCGCTGGTCGGCCCCGCGTGCATAGCCCCAGACCACGCCATCATGGCGCGCAGTGCCTGCGCGTGCCTGCATCAACCCGCCCTTGATGGGAAAACGCGGGTTGTCGTAGTTCAGGAACGGCACCATCTGGCGCAGTTCATCGCGGCCCAGCAGGCGCGCATCGGCCCCCGCCAGCAGCATGGCGTTGCCGCGCCTGCGATAGGCGTCGCGCTGGCCATCGGTGTGGATCAGGTTGATGATGCCGCGCTGGCTGACCATCGAGTTGAAGTTGGTTTCCTGTTCCAGGTTTTCCCAGAGCTTCATGGAAAACTCGTAGAACGGCTCGTTGCCCGGAAGCAGGTAGTTGGAGCGGATGATCGTGGTGTTGCGCCCGATATTGCCCGAGCCGAGCCACCCCTTTTCCAGGACCGCAACCTTCAGCTCCCCGAACGTCTTGGCGAGGTAGAAGGCCGTGGCAAGCCCATGCCCGCCGCCGCCAACGATCACGATGTCATAGGCCGGTTTCGGATCCGGGTCGCGCCACAGAGGTCGCCAGCCCTTTTGACCGGTCAACGCCTCTTTCACGACCTTGAAGCCAGAGAATGTCATGCGGTGCTCTCCATCTGCTGAGCAGATTTCTACTGGAGAAATAATTCCGCATATTCCACAAAGAGGACATAAACGTTCATTTTTGGGCCATCCACATGGATCGGCGCGGACCTATACGATGAAGAGAGTCGCCTTTCTGCTGCTGGACGGTTTCGCGCTGATGTCGACGGCCTCGGCGCTTGAACCTTTGCGCGCGGCGAACCTGTTTTCACCGACGCTCCGCTATGACATCACGCTCTTGTCGGATACGGGGCGGCGGGCCACCTCGTCCGTCGGGGGCGTCTTCGAAACACGGCCCTATCGCGATGCGGTGCCCTTGTACGACTTGCTGTTCGTGGTGGCCGGCGGCGACCCGGCGCGGATCCATGACCCAACCCTGTTCGCATGGCTCAGACAGGCGGATCGCAACGGCGTGGCGCTTGGCGGCATCTCGGGCGGCGCGGTGGTGCTGGCCAAGGCCGGGCTGCTGGAAAACCGGCGTTTCACGGTGCATTGGCACCATTACGAGGATTTCGACCGCCTGCCTGGCGAATGGCTGCTGGAGCGGCGCTTGTTCGTGATCGACCGCGACCGCTACACCTGCGCGGGCGGCGCAGCGCCCTTGGACATGATGCACGCGATCATCGCGCGCGATCATGGCACGAGGTTCGCGCAGCGGATTTCCGATTGGTTCATCCAGACCGAGGTGCGCGGCGCGGATGCTCCGCAACGCCGCGCCACGGCAAGGACCTATGGCGCGGTGCCGCCCCCGGTCGAGGCCGCGCTGGACCTGATGGAAAGCCATGTCGCCGACCCGCTGTCACAGGATCAGATCGCGGCGCTGTCGGGCCTGTCGATCCGGCAATTGCAGCGCCAGTTTCGCGCCGCGACGGGGCGGTCTGTCATGCAGGAATATCGCCGTATCCGCCTGGAAACCGGGCGCGAATTGGTCACCGAGACGCGCCTGCCGCTGACCGAGATCGCGCATATGACCGGGTTTTCGTCGCAGGCGCATTTCTCGGATGCGTTCTCGGCGCTGTTCGGGACACCTCCCTCGGCTTTGCGCAAACGACAAGGCCCGGACTGAGCCGGGCCTTCAGATACAGGATCATCGCGCTCAGATATCGAGCGTGTGCTCTTTCTCCCATCGTGAAAAATGCGACACGAAGGAATTCCATTCCTGGTGTTTCATCTTGATGAAAGACGCCGCGAACGCATCGCCCAGCATCGCCGTCAACTCGTCATCGGCCTCCAGGGCGCGAATGGCATCCAGCATGTTCAACGGAAGCTTCGGCGCGCCCTCGATCTTGTGGCCCTCGGCATACATGTCGATGTCATAGCGCGGGCCCGGATCGGCCTTGGTGCGGAGGCCCGACAGGCCGGCGGCGATGATGACCGCTTGCAACAGATAGGGGTTCACCGCCCCATCGGGCAGGCGCAGCTCGAAGCGCCCTGACCCTGGCACGCGCACCATGTGGGTGCGGTTGTTGCCCGTCCACGTGACGGTGTTGGGCGCCCAGGTCGCGCCAGACAGGGTGCGCGGCGCGTTGATCCGCTTGTAGGAATTGACCGTGGGGTTGGTGATCGCGGCCAGCGCCTCGGCATGTTTCATGATCCCGCCGAGGAAATGGCCGCCCTGCTCGGAGAGGCCAACCTCGCCGATCTCGCCGCCCGCGTTGCCGACGAAGGCATTGGTCTTGCCCTCCAGATCCCAGACCGAGATATGCGCATGGCAGCCGTTTCCGGTCAGGCCCGCGATGGGTTTGGGCATAAAGGTGGCGCGCAGCCCATGCTTTTCGGCCACCGATTTCACCATGAACTTGAAAAAGCTGTGGCGGTCGGCGGTGACCAGGGCATCCGCGAATTCCCAGTTCATCTCGAACTGGCCGTTCGCGTCCTCGTGGTCGTTCTGATACGGCCCCCACCCCAGATCGAGCATGTAATCGCAGACCTCGGCGATCACGTCATAGCGGCGCATCACGGCCTGCTGGTCGTAGCAGGGCTTATCCGCCGTATCGAACGGGTCGGAAATCTGGTCGCCCTCGGGAGTGAGCAGGAAGAATTCGGCCTCGATGCCGGTCTTCACGCGCAGCCCCTCGGCCTTGGCCTCGGCCACCAGCTTTTTCAGTACGTTGCGCGGGGCCTGTTCGACGGGCTCGCCCTCCATCACGCAGTCGGCGGGCACCCATGCGACCTCGGGCTTCCACGGGAGTTGGATCACCGCGTCGGGGTCTGGCACGGCCAACATGTCGGGATGCGCCGGCGTCAGGTCCAGCCATGTGGCGAATCCGGCAAAGCCCGCACCGTCCTCTTCCATATCGGCGACGGCCTGCGCGGGCACCAGTTTGGCGCGCTGCCCCCCGAACAGATCGGTGTAGGAGATCATGAAATACTTGACGCCGGTCTTCGCGGCAAAATCTGCAAGTTTGCTCATCTTTGTCATCCTGTTCCCTGTTGGTGAAAGAGGGGCGCAATGGCCCCTCTCGATCCTGTCCGATTGCGTCAGAAGCCCGGCTTGCCCGGGTACCAGTTGGTCCCGGCCAGCGGCACCTGCGCCATGGCGGCGGCCTCCATCGTCAAGGCGCAAAGATCCTCGGGTTCGAGGTTGTGGACATGGTTGTGCCCACAGGCCCGCGCGATGGTCTGGCATTCCAGCGTCATCACGTTGAGGTAGTTGCGCAGCTTGCGCCCTGCCGCCATCGGGTCGAGTCGCTTCATCAACTCGGGGTCCTGCGTGGTGATGCCCGCCGGATCGTGCCCCTCGTGCCAGTCGTCATAGGCCCCGGCGGTGGATCCGAGCGCCTGGTACTCGGCCTCCCATTTGGGGTCGTTGTCGCCGATGGCGACCAGTGCCGCCGACCCGATCGAGACCGCATCGGCCCCCAGCGCCAGCGCCTTGGCCACGTCGGCCCCGCTGCGGATACCGCCCGAGACGACAAGCTGAACCTCGCGGTGCATGCCCAGATCCTGCAAGGCCTGAACGGCGGGGCGGATGCAGGCCAGCGTGGGCTGGCCGACATGTTCGATGAACACGTCCTGCGTGGCGGCCGTGCCGCCCTGCATCCCGTCCAGCACGACCACGTCCGCGCCCGCCTTCACCGCCAGCGCTGTGTCGTAATAGGGGCGCGCGCCGCCGACCTTGATGTAGATCGGCTTTTCCCAGTTGGTGATCTCGCGCAATTCGAGGATCTTGATCTCCAGATCATCGGGGCCGGTCCAATCCGGGTGGCGACAGGCCGAGCGCTGGTCGATGCCCACCGGCAGGTCGCGCATGCCTGCGACCCGTTCGGTGATCTTCTGGCCCAGCAGCATACCGCCGCCGCCGGGTTTTGCGCCCTGCCCCACCACGACCTCGATCGCATCGGCGCGGCGCAGATCGTCGGGGTTCATCCCGTAACGCGATGGCAGGTATTGATAGACCAGCTTCTCGGAATGGCCGCGCTCTTCCTCGGTCATGCCGCCGTCGCCGGTGGTGGTCGAGGTGCCCGCCATCGTCGCGCCACGGCCCAGCGCCTCCTTGGCATTGGCAGACAGCGAGCCGAAGGACATGCCCGCAATCGTGATCGGGATCTTCAACTCGATGGGCTTTTTCGCGAAGCGCGTACCCAGCGTGACCGCCGTCTCGCATTTCTCGCGGTAGCCTTCCAACGGGTAGCGCGACATCGACGCGCCGAGGAACAGCAGGTCGTCGAAATGCGGCACGCGCCGCTTCGCGCCCCCGCCGCGGATGTCGTAGATGCCGGTATCGGCCGCGCGACGGATCTCCGAGTTGATCGAGTTGGAGAACGTCCAGCTTTGGCGCGGTTCGGTCTGCGGTGTCTTGTCCATGTCGCGCTCCTCAGTATTCGTCGGCGTGGTCGATGTTGAAATTGTAGAGCTTGCGGGCCGAGCCATAGCGCCTGAACTCCTCCGGCTTGGCATCGGCGCCCGCCTGCGCCAGCAGCTTGGCCAGGATTTCCAGGTGCTCGGGCCGCATCTCTTTCTCGATGCAATCGGCGCCCAGCGACTTGACGTTGCCGCGCACGAAGAGCCGCGCCTCGTAAAGCGAGTCGCCCAGCGCATCCCCCGCATCGCCCAGCACCACAAGGTTGCCCTTCTGCGCCATGAAGGCCGACATGTGGCCGATATTGCCATGCACCACGATGTCGATCCCCTTCATCGAGATGCCGCAGCGCGACGAGGCATTGCCCTTGATATTCAGCAATCCGCCATGCCCCGTGGCCCCGGCATACTGGCTGGCGTCGCCCTCGATCGTGACGATGCCGGACATCATGTTTTCGGCCACGCCGGGCCCGGCGGACCCTTCGACGGTGACGGTGGCTTCCTTGTTCATCCCGGCACAGTAATAGCCGGTCGAGCCCTTGA
The DNA here is from genome assembly GCF_039542305.1 of [Roseibacterium] beibuensis. Classification (NCBI taxonomy): domain Bacteria; kingdom Pseudomonadati; phylum Pseudomonadota; class Alphaproteobacteria; order Rhodobacterales; family Roseobacteraceae; genus Roseicyclus; species [Roseibacterium] beibuensis. Next base: position 21,668 of record NZ_BAABHW010000002.1, read on the forward strand.
TGGTGACGGTCAGCGGCCCGTCGAGGCCGCAGGCCATGGCATGGGCCCCGCGCGGATTGACGATCTCGTAATCCTCGTTGGCCTGTGCGCGGGCCGCGGCCTGAAGCGTGGTGTTCAGCGCGCGCAGGTCGGTCGCGGTCATGTCGAGCGTGGTGGTCATCGGCTCAGCGCTCCCAGAAATAGACGGTGGCAGGTTCGGGTTCCCAGACGCGGGCGGCCTCGATCCCCGGCAGGTCGGCGAAGGCCCGGTATTCGCTGGCGAAGGCGACGTAATCGTCGGTTTCGGCCATGACGGCGGGTTTGCAGGCGATGGGGTCGCGCACCACGCCGAACCCGTTCCTGGTGCCGGTCACGAAGGTGAAGAACCCGTCGAGATCCTTGATGGTCCCTTCCAGCGCCTCGCCCAGCGTGGCGCCCTCGGCGATGCGCGACGAGATATAGGCCGCGCCGACCTCGGTGTCGTTTTCCGAGCGGGTGAACACGCCCTTGCGCGCCAGCGTGCGGCGCATCTGGTTGTGGTTCGACAGCGACCCGTTGTGAACCAGACATTGGTCATCGGCGGTCGAGAACGGATGCGCGCCCATCGTCGTCACGGCAGACTCAGTGGCCATGCGGGTATGCCCGATGCCGTGCGAGCCGCCCATGTCGCGCAGGCCAAACCGCGCGGCGACATCCTTGGGCAGGCCGACTTCCTTGTAGATCTCCATCGACGCGCCCGAGCCCATGATGCGCAGGCCGGCCTCTTCCAGCCAGGCGATGGCGGCGGCCTCGGTGGCTTCGGGGACCGTCAGGACCGCATGGGTATCGACGACCCTGATCGCCACCGGCCCTTCGATAGCCGCGGACAAGGCGGCGTCCAGATTGCCGAACGCCTCTTCGGGGCTGTCCGATTGCACCGTGATCTTCACCATGCCCTCGGTCTCGCGGCCGTAGATCGCGATTCCCGCACTGTCGGGTCCGCGATCGGTCATGGTGATGAGCATATCGGTCAGCATGTCGCCCAGTTGCGGGCGCAAGTCATCCTTCTTCAGGAAGAGGCCAACAATGCCACACATAGGTTCCTCCGTAATGGGTGTGATCCCGGCGAGGTTCGCGCCGTCACATTATCACTAAAGAGAAAACTATTTTCTTTTCAAGAAAGTCCTTCGCTGCATGCGAAAAACCACTCAACATGGCTGCATTTGCATGGTTTTTAGGCAGAAATCGTCATTTTCTGACGGATGCGCCCATTTTTCAGGCGCTTTTGGCCACCTAGCGGGCCTGAGGATAGGTGATAATCGAAAGATACCGGGCGGGAATCTCGATCAATTGTTCCGGACCATGGGGGGAATCGGCATCGAAAAGCAGCGAGTCGCCCGGTTCCAGATCGTACATCTTGTCACCGTGGCGATAGCTGACACGCCCCTCCAGCATATAGAGAAACTCGATCCCCTCGTGCTGAAAGGCCGGGAAGCGATCGGAGCTGCTGTCGAGCGTGATCAGGTAGGGTTCGACCACCACGCCGGAATTGTTCGACCCGATATGGCCCAGCAGGTTGTATTGATGCCCGGCACGCGTTCCGGCGCGCTCGATCTCGGCGCCCTGCCCCGCCTTGACATGCATGCAGCCGCGTTCTTCCTCATATCCCGCAAACAGCTGGACAAGCGGCACGCGCAACCCATGCGCCAGCGCTGAAATCGTGTTGAGCGAGGCCGAGATCACCCCGTTCTCGATTTTCGACAGCATGCCGACCGAGATGCCCGTCTGCGCCGCCAGATCGGCCCCCGTCATACGCTGACGCTTGCGCAACTCCCGCACCTGCCGACCGATGGCGACCTCCAGGTTCTTTTCCCGGGGTTCCTTCACCGCGTGCGGGTTCTGTTGCAACCGGCTTCGATCGGCCATCGGTTTACTCTCCTGTTTTGCCGAGGATGGCGTAGCCTGCGCGGCTTGTCGACATTCCCATGGGGAAAATTTGTTGACTAAAAAACGCTACAGGTTTGCGCTGATTGTGTAATCCGCGCCGAGGCTGAACCTGTGTTGTTGAAAATCAGGGGGGTGACGGCGATACAGAACACGACACTGGCTATATGGCGGCTTGGCCCACTGCGAAAGGTGCGTTCATGATCACTCCAATCCTTTTGTGCGGTGGCTCGGGCACGCGGCTCTGGCCCCTGTCGCGCAAAAGGTTTCCCAAGCAATTCGCACAAATCGCGGGCGACTCCTCCTTGTTTCAGCAAAGCGCCCAGAGGTTTCAGGCCGCTGCCTTTGCAGACCCCATCATCGTCACGGGCGACATGTTCCGCTTCATCGCGACGCGGCAACTCGCGGAAGCCGGGATCGCGCATGCAGCCGTCCTGATCGAACCGGATGCGCGCAATACCGCCCCGGCGATCCTTGCAGGCGCGCTTCACGCCGCGAAGAGCAACCCCACGGCTCTCGTTCTCGTCGCGCCATCCGACCACCTGGTGCCTGACGTCGAGGGGTTCCGCGCCGCTGTCGAGATGGGGCGCCCGGCTGCCGAGGCAGGGCAGATCGTCACGTTCGGCATCCGGCCGGAGCGTCCGGAAACCGGCTATGGCTACATCAAGATCAGGTCGTTCGATGATGCGCTTGGCGCAGCATTGGTCGACCGCTTCATCGAGAAGCCGGATGTCGAGGTCGCCGAACAGATTTCCTCGGATGGGGAGCATCTGTGGAATGCCGGGATCTTCCTGTTCCGCGTCGACATATTGCGAGACGCCTTCGCACACCACGCGCCAGAGGTGCTGGAATGCACCCAAGGCGCGCTCGACACCGCCGAGGAGGACCTTGGTTTTCTGCGCCTGGGAACAGAGGCCTGGAAGACCTGCCCGGACGTGTCCATCGACTATGCCATCATGGAGCGGGCGGACAATCTTTGTGTCGTGCCCTATGACGGGGCGTGGTCCGATCTGGGCGAATGGAATTCCGTTTGGCGAGAACTGCACCCGAACGCGGATGGCAATTCCACCTCGGGACCGGTCGAAGCCATCGACTGTTCAGGCAGCTTGCTGCGCAGCGAGAGCGAAGGGCAGGTTCTCGTGGGGCTTGGGCTCAAGGATATCATGGCGGTCGCCATGCCCGACGCCGTTCTGGTCGCCCCACGTGACCGTGCGCAGGATGTCGGCAAGGCCGTGGCCGCGCTGAAGAAGGCCGAATATCCGCAAGCCACGGATTTCCCGCGCGACAACCGGCCTTGGGGCTGGTTCGAGGCGCTGGCCCATGGCTCGCGCTTTCAGGTCAAGCGGGTCTATGTGCATCCCGGCGCTTCCTTGAGCCTGCAAAGCCATCATCACCGGGCGGAACACTGGATCGTCGTCGAGGGGACGGCCAAGGTCACCGTGGACGATGAGATCACCTTGTTGAGCGAAAACGAGTCGGTCTACATCCCGCTTGGGAGCGTTCACCGGCTCGAGAACCCCGGGCTGCTGCCCTTGATCCTGATCGAGGTTCAAACCGGCAGCTACCTGGGCGAGGATGATATCGTGCGTTACGAGGACGCCTATCGGCGCAAGTAAAGGCGCACCCTGCCCGGCCTTCATCCGCGATGGGTCGTGCCCCGGTCACCCGGTCCAGGTCAGGCCCGCCGGATCCCCCGTTCCGACGATATGGTAGAGCGCGGCCTCACCGGTCATGGCTGGATAGGCGGTGTGATCGAGGTCTTCGGGCACACTCATCGTGTCTCCGGGGGCCAATGTGGCCTCGCCAGCCGGATAGAGATCGGTCCCGTCCCAAACCACGCGCCAATGGCCCTTGACCGGCATCAGGACCGAGGGGCGGTCATGGCGATGCATATCCTTGGTCGAGGACGCCCGCGTCAGCAGGCCGACCTCAAAGCCGGGCTTGTCCCGCAGGATGCCGTTTTCGCCGATGACGAGCACCGGCTTGCGGTCGGCCATTGCCACCAGATCAAGGTAGCGTGCCACGTAGCCGGGGATGACCTCCCGCGTCGTCGGCTCGGGGAAGGCCTTGAGGTCTTCGTCCGAGAGGACCGGCATCAGTCCGACTCCATCAGGCAGGCTCTGTCCCTTCTTCGTATCGTAGAGCTTGCCCTCCTCCGACAGGACGAGGCCATGATCGCGCGCGTCCTCGATTACCTGCGGGGCCCAGATCACGCCGCCCCCGGCATCGTCGCCGCCAAGGATCGCCATGATCATCCCGTAGTCTTCACCGATATTCTCGAAGCCGCGGAAAATACCGGTTGGAATGTTGAAGATGTCGCCCGGTTCCAGCACGACCTCGCCCGCGTCGCCCCAACGCCCCCAGAAGAACCGCCAACGGCCCGACAGGACGAAGAACACCTCGGCCGTGCGATGCGAATGCAGGCTGTTGCGGCATTTCGGGGGCTGGCCCGCCGCCCCGATGTTGAAGCCATGCGGGATGGTGATGTGAACATGCTGGTCCGCCGCCTCGGAGACGCCTCCGCCGATGATGGTGAAGTTCTCCTTCTGGTCGCTGCCGGGCGTATGCGCATCGATGAAGGCGGTGCGGCACGGCCGCAGATCGCCGTAACGGACGATGCGGGCTTCCATTTCGGGCGGGGTCATCATCGGGTCTTCCTGATTGGGCGATCGGGTGCGCTCGTCACTCGTCGGCGCCGGCGTAAAGGAGGATCTGCTTCCAGATCGCGGTTTCATCGTAAAGCGTGTAGTCGCGGCGCAGCGTCGGCTCGGTGGTGCCAAGCGTGCCGAATTCCGCATGGGTGATGCCCAGCACGTAGACGGGCGCACCGGTCGGGGCGCCGAACGCGCCCCAGCCTTCGTGTTTGCCCCAGAGGCTCCAGCGGACGGCGGCGCGGGGCGGCATGGTCGGGTCTTCGCGGCCGATCTGGTGCTCGATCGTGAACGCCGCGTTGGGAAAGGCCGCGCGCAGGCCCATCCAGAACCAGTCGGCCGCCTCGATGCCATGCGCGGTCAGGCCGCCGGGGTATTCGAGATGACAGGCGCGGTCATAGACCTGCGGGATCGCGCGCAGATCGGCGGACATGATACGGGTCAGCAGATCCGACAGGCGCTGGCCCCATTCGTTGTCGTTGCCCTTGCCGACATACGGCCCGGGCCGGTCCGTTTCCGGCGTCAGCGGCTTGGTGCAACTCAGCGGTCCGCCTTCCTTCGCGATCAGGTCACGGGCATAGTCCCGCGCCTCCCACCCCAGTTGGCGAACGATGGCGCCCTGGTCTCGGATCAGCCATTCGTCGTCGATCATGTTGTCGCGCGCATGACAGTCCGCGAGGATGCGATAGCCCAGCTGCGCCCCGGTCGCCGTCCCGTAGACACCATCCCCCGAATGGGTCGCCTGGCTGAAGATCCGGTGCGAGGACAGCATCGCGTCCGCGGGGTCGCCGGACCAGATCACGTCCTCGCCCAGAAGGGTGCGGTCCGGAAACTCGGCCAAGGTCGCCATCGTGGCGGCGATCACGCCCTGGTTGCCGGTGACGACCGAGGACGGGGACCGGACCACGATATCCGGCGCATAGTAGTCATGCAGGGTCGAGATCCCGCGATCCTCCCAGATCTCCTTGGTGATCCCGATGATGTAATGGGGAAAGTCGCGGAACTTGGGGTCAAAGCCCTTCATCTTGTCCATCCTTCCGGTATGCGCGCCGAGCCGCGCACGATCAGCGGCCCCGCGATCTCGATTTTCTCGGGCAGTCGGTCCGGGTCCTCGATCTGTCCCAGAACCGTGTCCACCGTCGCCTCGACCATGCGGTTGATTGGCTGGCGCAAGGTCGTCAGATCATAGGCCGGCCAGGCGGCCATCGGCACGTCATCATAACCCACGACCGAAACATCACCCGGCACCGACAGGCCCAGTTCGCCGCGCAGCACGTCCATCACCGCGAAAGCCATGTGGTCGTTGCCGACGAAAATGGCATCGGGTCGCGCGTCCTGCGCCATGATCGTGCGCGCGGCCTCGGCGGCGGCGTCACGCGCATACATCCCGTCGATGGTGGCCACCGGCGTCACACCCGCCTCGGCCAGGCGCGCGACGAACCCCTCGGTCCGGTCGCGCCCGGTCGACGAGCCTTGCCAGCCCGCGATATGGGCGATCCTCTGGTGCCCACCGGCAAGCATGAACTCCGCCACCTTGGCCCCGCCCTCGCGATTGGCCGAGGTGATCGCGCTGAAGCCCGAACCATCCTGCCCCCGGTTGAACATCACGACCGGAATACCGAGCGCCGCACAGCGTTCGGTCAGGTCGGAGGTCATCGCGACCGAGGCCGTGATGATCCCGTCGACCTGGTAGGCCATCAGGTCCTGGATCACCTGTTCGACACCCTCGGCCGAATTCTCGGCCATCATCAGCAGGATGTGGTAGCCCCGCTCTTGCAGCGCCGCCCCCAATCGCTCGATCGCAGCCGGGTAGAACTGGTTGTCGAGATAAGCCACGACCAGGCCGATGATCCGGCTTTTGCCGGTGATCATGGCGCGGGCCAGCGAATTGGGACGGTAGCCAAGCTGCGCCGCCGCCGCGCGCACCTTTGCAATCGTCGACTTCGACGCCGACGCGCCGGAGAAAACCCGGCTGACCGCCGATTGGCTGACGCCAGCCAGCCGCGCCACGTCGATTGATGTCACCTTCGCGTCGGTCATCTTGCACCCGCGGCCATTGGGTCGGGTATGGTGACGGGGCCGATATTGCGGGCCTTGTTGAATTCGGCCAGCCGCCCCAGCACGTCGACACCGACCTGCCGATAAAGGTCGAGCAGATCGACGAGCACCCAGTTCTCGCGGATCAGCCCCCCCTCCAGACGCCAGAAATCGAGGCTGCGCAGCAAAACCTCCCCGTGGCTGGGGGGCAATCCCATCCAGCCGCCGCCGGTCAGGGTGAGGCGCATGTTCGGCCATCCGGTTTCGGCGACAACATCGCCCTCGGCGATCCAGTGCGACATCAGATCCCCCATCGCGTCGAGCTTGCGGTCGGGCATGGCGCGCAGGAACGGGATCTGGTGCCAATGCCGGAACCCGGCGATCCCGCGCCCGGTGCCGATCCCGGCGGGGCCGTACCAGTTGAACCGAGGGTGCCAGTAGCGATCGAGGTTCATGACCTCGGGGTTGCCTTCCGAGGGGTAGCGACACAAATCGGTCAGCATGGCGATGACATGGTCCAAGGCCGCCTGCCCATTGCCCGACAGGTGCAGACCGTCCCCGCTCATCGGGGCGGGCGTACACAGGAACGCCCCCAGTTGCGGCGCCATCGGCCAGGCGCGCGCCTGCATCATCAGTTCGGGAATATCCCAGATCGCCTGCATCTGCGTGACGCGGCCATTCTCGATCCGAAAGAACTCGTGATAGCGCATGTGAGAAAGGTGCCCGGTGGGCGGAATGCCCAGGAACGGCGCCAGGAACGTGCCCATGTAGGTGCCCATGCACCCGATCCAGGCCTGCCCCTGCGGAGTCGTGCCCGCGACCACGATCATGTCGCGCCGTTCGAGGTCGGGCATGGCCTGCAACAGAGGGGCATAGGCCGTACCGAAAAGGGCCTCCGGTCCGACCAGATCCCCGAACGGGTGACACAGATGCAACGTGGCATCGGGCGCAACCACTTCACCCAGGGCCGCGCGTATCCCCTCCGGGGTCGCGGTTTCGGCCGCCTTGCGAAACGGCCCGAGCGTGTCTTTCAGGCGATGCACCTCCATCGGATCAGACCCTTTCGCCCGTGTCGCCATCGAAGACATGGCAGATCGAGGCCGGGATATGCGCGCGGAACATGTCCCCGATCTCGGCCCGGAAATCCTTGGGCGCCTTGACCGAGACCAGCGCGCCGCCGATGCGCACGGTGACCATGGTGCTGTCGCCCAGCAGTTCCAGCGTGTAGATCGGCGCGTGGAGTTCCTCTCCGCCTTCGAGCGTCGCATCCTCGGCGCGGAACCCCAGCGTCACCTTGCCGTCCGGCAGCGAAAAGCCGGGGATGTCCAGCCCCGCGCCGGTGAACACACCGCCCCGCATCTGCCCCTCGACCAGGTTCATGGCCGGGTTGCCGATGAAGCCTGCAACGAAGGTGTTCGCCGGGCGGTCATAGATCTCGGTCGGGCTGCCCACCTGCTGAACCACGCCCTTGTTCATCACCACCACGCGGTCGGCCAGTGTCATCGCCTCGATCTGGTCATGGGTCACGTAGATCGTCGTGACCTGCAATTCGTGGCTGAGGTTCTTGATCTGCGCCCGGGTCGAGACGCGCAGTTTCGCGTCGAGGTTCGACAGGGGTTCGTCCATCAGGAACACGTTGGGCTGGCGCACGATGGCGCGGGCCAGGGCCACGCGCTGCCGCTGACCGCCGGACAGTTCCGCCGGGCGGCGATGCAGGAAATCGGTCAACTCCACCATCTCGGCTGCGCGCATCACGCGGTCCTTATGCGTGGCGGGGTCGATCTTGCGCACCTTCAGGGGGAAGCGGATGTTCTCGTAGACGTCGAGATTGGGGTAGAGCGCGTAGCTCTGGAACACCATCGCCACGTCGCGATCCTTGGGGTCGAGGTCGTTGACGCGCCGCCCGTCGATCAGGATGTCGCCCTCGGTGATCTCCTCCAGCCCCGCGATCATCCGCATCGTTGTCGTCTTGCCGCAGCCCGACGGGCCCAGCAGCACAAGGAATTCCCGATCCGGGATCGTGAGATCGAAGCGGTCGACGCCGACGAAACCGCCCCATCGCTTGGACAGATTGCGCAACTCGATCTCGGCCATGGCAGCCCCCTCGCCCAAGGCGTAGTGCATACGAATGCACTCACGCTATCGCCGATTCTGGAAAACGCGCAAGCCATATTTGAAAGGGGATCACGAATGAGCGCTTCCGAGAAAAAGCTTGCCCGACGCGTGAACCATGCCTCAATGTTGCACACGTATGCAAGCCGCAACTCGATTCGCGACTGCGGCCCGTGACACTTTAAACACGACAAGGCCGGTTGCGCCCCGCAAACCGCGCCGACCATTCCAGGGAGCCTTGTGCCATGACCTTCACCAGACTGACGGCCATTACCCTCGCCGCGACCGCGATCGGCGGTGGCGCCGCGTTGGCCGATTGCGGCATCGAAAACGGTCGCGTCGCGATCCTGTCCAATGACTTTCCCGCCCTGCAGGCCATGGCCGCCGGCGCCGCCGAATGTGCCAGCGACACGGTCGAGGTCTCGGCGAACCAGACGACCGAGCATCGCGACATCCAGGTTGCGGCGCTGACCGCCGATCCGGCGCAATACACCAGCGCGGTCGTCGCCAACTCCTCCATCGTGCCGCTGCTGAACGACGGCCTGATCCGTCCGCTCGACGACCTGATCGCCGAACACGCGCCCGACCTGCCGGGCCTTAACCGCATCACCATCGACGGCGAGGTGATGGCCGTGACCTTCATGGCCAATGCCCAGCACCTCTACGTGCGGACCGACATCCTTGAACAGGTCGGCGCCGAGGTGCCCACCACCTACGAAGAGGTGCTCGACGTGCTGGCCGCCGTGCGCGAGGCCGGGATCATGGACCACCCCTGGGCGATGAACACCGCCTCGGGCTGGAACCTCGGCGAGGAATTCGTGAACATGATGATCGGCATGGGCGGCAGCCTGTTCGAACCCGGCAGCGCCGAGCCGGCGGTCAATTCCGAGGAAGGCATCGCCGCGCTGGAAATGCTGGCGGCGCTGAACGACTATGCCAATCCCGATTTCCTGACCTTCGACAGCAACGCCACGCAGGCCCTGTGGGAGTCGGGCGAACTGGCGATCGCCTACATGTGGGGCTCGCGCGGGGGCGGCATTCTCGATGACGAGGGCGCGGCCGAGGGCGTGGTCGAAAACACGATGCTGGTTGCAGCCCCGACCGTCGGCGGTGGTGACACGCCCGCCTCGACCCTCTGGTGGGACGGGTTCACCATTGCCGCCAACATCTCGGATGAAGATGCCGAGGCCACCTTCATCGCGCTGATGAACGGCCTACGTCCCGAGATCATCGAGGCGAACAACGACGCCGCGGTCTGGCTGCTGGAGGGCTACACGCCCGGCGCACCTGCCGCCGGCGTTTCAGCCACGGCCGAGGCCGGGGCCACCCCCTACCCGATGCTGCCCTATGCAGGCCTGATGCACACCGCGCTTGGCAACGAGCTTGCGCAATTCCTGCAAGGCGAAGAAAGCGCCGAGCAGGCGCTGGCCGATGTCGAGGCCGCCTATATCGCCGCCGCGCGCGAACAGGGCTTCCTCGACTAACACAAAGTCAAACGGCGGGGCGGTCCGAACGCCGCCCCGCCCTCCCCCTCGCCCCGACCCCATCCGCGCCGACGCGAGGCCGCACATGCCCCACCGCACCTTCTTCTGGTTCATCCTTCCGTCGCTGACCGCGATGCTCCTGTTCATCGCGCTGCCCATCGTGTCGGTCGTGATCCAGTCGTTGCATGTCGAACACGAGCAGGTTCTGGAGGTTGTCGAAACCTGCGGCCCCTTCGGCTGCACCGAGGAAACCCGCGTCGACACCGAGGCCACCCGCGCCCTGCGCGAGGCCGAACCGCTGGGGCGCTTCAATGGCCTGGGCACCTATTTCAACCGGGCGCACCTAGCGACCGGGGAACTCGCCACGGCCTGGGCCGAGAGCGACAGCTGGGGCGCGTTCGGCAGCCGCGTGATGAACCTGCCCTTCTACAAGGCGCTGGCTTTCACACTGGCCTACACCTTCCTGGTCACGCCTCTGGTTCTGGTCCTCGGGCTCGCCATCGCGCTTGGGGTCAACGGCTTGCCACAGCGCCTGCGCGGGGTGACGATCTTCTTCTCGCTCCTGCCGATGATCGTAACCCCCCTGATCGGGTCGCTGGTCCTGTTCTGGATGATCGACGCGGACGGCATCATCGGCGCGACCCTGCAACTGCTCTTCGACGATCCGGACCTGTCGCTCAAGGCCTCGCCGACCCTCACCTGGCTGACGCTCTTCGTTTACGGCGTCTGGCACTCGGCCCCCTTCGCCTTCATCGTCTTCTACGCCGGTTTGCAAACCGTGCCCGAGGAAACGCTGGAAGCGGCCATGATCGACGGCGCCAGCCGGTGGGAGCGCGTGCGCTACGTCGTGATCCCGCACCTGATGCCGCTGGTCGTCTTCATCACGCTGATCCAGCTGATGGACAATTTCCGCGTTTTCGAGCCCATCGTCGGCTTCCAGGCGCAGGCCAGCGCCACGTCGCTCAGCTATATCATCTATTCCGACCTGCGGGGCGACACGCAGCAATTCGGCTCGGCCGCTGCCACCTCGGTTCTGACGATCCTTGGCGTGGCGATCCTGCTGACGCCGGTGTTGATCCGCACCTGGCGCGACTTCAACCGCAAGAGGGTCTGAAACCATGGCAGCCGCCGCGCATCGCAAATCCACGGGTCTGATCGTGCTGTCCACGGGTTTCGTGATTCTGTGGCTGATCCTCGCCGCCTTTCCCTTCCTCTGGACGCTCTGGGGCTCGTTCAAGGTGCAGGGCGATTTCTTTTCCCGCGCCGACTGGATGAACGCCATTCGCGGCCCCCTGACACTGGAGGAAACCGGGGCGCGCTTCACCGGGCAGGGCTACTGGGGCGCGTGGATCGAGTCCGGCTTCTGGCGCAACGTGCTCAATACCGGCATCGTCGTCATGGCGACGGTCGTGATCTCGCTGACCTTGGGAACGCTCGGGGGCTACGCGCTGGCGCGGTCGGGCTATCGCTATGCCTTCTGGCTGCTGATGATCGCGCTGGTGTTCCGGGCCATGCCGCATATCACGCTGGTCTCGGGCTACCTGCTGCCGTTTTTCGAATGGAACCTCTGGGGGCATCTGCCGACCACGATCATCGTGCTGGTCGCGATCAATCAGCCCTTCACGCTGTGGATGCTGCATTCCTTCTTCCTGAACATCCCCAAGGATCTGGACGAATCCGCCATGGTCGATGGCTGCACAAGGTTCCAGTCCTTCCGGCTTGTCATCATGCCGGTGATGTGGCCCGGCGTCATCACGACGGGGCTGTTCAGCTTCCTGCTCGCCTATAACGATTTCGCCGTCACCGCGATGCTGCTCAGTCAGGAGAACCAGACCATGGTGCCGCGCATCGCGTCCTTCCTCGGCTCCACCCAACAAGAGGGCAATGTCATGTTCGCCGTCGCCGCAGTGGTCTCGGCCACCGCGCCCCTGTTCGTGCTGATCCTGTTCTTCCAGCGCCAGATCGTCAGCGGCCTGACCGCCGGGGCGGTGAAGGGATGAGGGACGACGTGACCATCGGGTTCCAGGCCGAAAAGCAACTGGTCCGCGACCACTACGCCGCGCTGGCGCACGCCACGCCCGGCACCGTGGCCGAGGTGCTGGCCGAACGGACCGCTCCGGATTGGCACTGGCGCGGCATGCACCCGTTCAACGACCAGAGCGGTGCCGAGGCCGTGGCACGGTCCTTCTGGAGGCCGCTTTTGTCCTCCATCAACCGCATTCAACGGCGCGAGGATATCTTCTTCGCGGGCCTGAACGAGATGGACGGGTTCGAGGGCCGCTGGGTCGTGTCGATGGGCCACCTGATGGGCCTTTTCGATGCGCCGTGGCTTGGCATCCGCCCCACCGGCAAGATCGTCATGCTGCGCTATTGCGAGTTCAACCGGATCGAACAGGGCAAGATCGCCGAAACCGCCTGTTTCTGCGACATCCCCCACCTGATGGCACAAGCGGGACAAGACCCGTTCGCCCCCGCCACCGCCGCCCACCTCGTCCAACCGGGGCCGATGGGCCATGGCGGCCTGCTCTACGAGGGGCAACCGCCCGAGCAGGGGGCCGCGACGCTGGCCGCGATCAACGCGATGATCGGCGATCTGGGCACCTGGGGCCTTGGCCTGCCGCTGGAAGAGGAACTGGCGCGCACATGGGCCGATGACATGATCTGGTGGGGACCTCACGGCGTGGGCGCGACCTACACGATCGAACGCTATGCCAAGCAGCATTCCGGCCCGTTCCGCGCCGGGTTCACCGACCGGGCCAAAACGAAACACCTCGCGCGATTGGCCGAGGGTCATTTCGGCGGCTTCTTCGGCTGGCCGAATTTCACCGCGCGGCCCACCGGCGGGTTCATGGGCCTTCCAGCCACGGACAAGCTGGCCGAGTTTCGGGTAATCGACATCTATCGCCGCGACGGGGACAAGCTGGTCGAGAACTGGGTGTTCATCGACATGCTGCACATGATGAAGACGCAAGGCGTCGATGTGCTGGACCGCATGGCGAGGATCTCGGGCACCTGACCTAGCGGGCGCAGGCCAAGTCCTCGGGCGAGATCACGCGCGCCTCGCCCAGAACGGCGCGCGCATGCGCGATGCTGGCGCCGCCCGTGGAGATCGTCGCGGCCGGCGCGACCACCACGCCCTGGCTGACATAACGCTCCCCGCGCGTCACCAAGGCCCGCGGCGGATGGGCCACGACGCGCCCCTGCCCGTCCCGCGCAAGGTCGAAGTAAAGGATCGCCCCCGTCCTGCGCGGCAAGGCCCATTGCGACGACAGGAAATTGCCCAGCGAATAGGCGACGAAGCCGCGCCGCCCGTCGCTGGCCACGATCTCTTCGATGGGTTGCAGCACATGGGGATGCGCACCGATGACGGCCGCCGCCCCGGCCTCGATCGCGGCGCGCGCCAGGCGCCGTTGCTGTCCATCCGGGCGGGCGCTGTATTCCTGCCCCCAATGCGGGGTCAGGAGGACCGCGTCGATGGCAGGGTCGGCGGCCAGCCCCCGGATCAGGGACGGCACCGAAGGGGAGGACCCGTAACACATCAGCGCCTGGCCATTCGGGTTCGGCAGCCCGTTGACGCTGTAGGTACAGGCGAGGATGGCGACAGTGGCGCTGCCACCGGACATCGGCAGGCGAACGGTCGTATGCCACGGCCCGCCCGTTCCGCGCGCGCGGGTTCCCGTGCTGCGCAACCCGGCCCGCGCAAGGGCCTCAAGCGTGCGGTCCACCCCAAGCGGACCGCGATCGAGCGCGTGGTTGTTCGCGGTCTGCACCACGTCGACCCCGACGCGATCCAGAACACCGGCAATCGACGGGTGGTAATTGAACTGCGGATAGCCCGTGTAGACCCGGTTGTCGAAGACACTCCGCGGCGCCTCGGACGCCGCGCGACCGCCGGGCAGCACGCCCTCGGCGGCAGGCCCCTCCAGGTTCACGACGGTCAGATCGGCGCGCGAAAGATAGGGGGCGACATGCGCAAAGGCAGGTGCAAACCCGTCTGGCCGCGCGGCGGCGTCTTCCTGGATCAGGCGGTGCAGCAGCACATCCCCGGTGGCCGCCACGGTCGCCGCCCCCGGTCGAAAGACGCCCAGATCGACGGGACAGGACCCGCCGCTGCGCGCCACCACATCCGGTCCGCTCCCGCTCGGCACGCAGGCTGCGAGCGCCAGCGCACAGAAAGGGATCAGTTTTCGGATCAGGTGAGCCGTGCCCGACAACCCATTGCCTTCCAATAATTCAAACCGCGTATATCTGTGGATAACCTTTTCGCCGAGGCTCGATCTGTCAACGCGGTCAAGCGGTCGGGCGCAGCCAATCCGTTGCGAATGTGACATCCCCGCATCCCGCGAAACGCGCGATGCGATGCAGCTCGGCCGCCAGCGCCGCCCTGCGCGCCTTGCCCATTTTCACCCCCTGTTCGGGCCAGAAAGCCCGCACATGGAGGCACGCGCGCCCCTGCTCCGCCGCCACGTCGATCCGACCGACCAAGCTGTCGCTCTCCATGACGGGAAAGACGTAGTAACCGTATTGGCGGCGCTCCGCGGGGACGAAAATCTCGATGCGGTACCTGAAGCCGAACAACCGCTCGGCCCGCGCCCGGTCGCGCAGGGCCGGGTCGAACGGGCTGAGCACCCGCAGGCGTTTGGGCGGTTCCGGCAGCGCGTGGATCTCATCCAACGTGGATGGCGTCATCACCGAGCGACGCGTGTGTCCGTCGCGCATTTCCACATCGACCTCGACAAGGTCACCCCGCGCCACCCCGTCGCTGGCCCATCCGCGCGCCTCCTGCGGCGTGACCAAGGCCCAGAAGGCCGCAAGCTCACCCGGCGTGGCAAATCCCAAGCGGTCGAGGGCTGCGGCACAGGCCCAGTGCGTCGTTTCCTCCACGGACGGACGCACATGCCGGGCATCCGCCGGAATAACGCGCTCGGTCAGGTCGTAATGCTTGCGAAACCCCTCGCGGCGCGTGACGGACAGGTCGCCCGACCGCCAGAGGAATTCGAGCGCCGTCTTTGACGGGTGCCAGTCCCACCAGCCGGTCGATTTCTCGGCCCGTTCGCCCGAGAAATCCGCCGAACAGACCGGGCCGTGATCCGCCACATGCACCAGCACGCGATCAAGCTCGGCGTGAAAGGCCGAACCGTGCCAGTCCTTCCAACGCCCATGCAGTCGCGCGCGGTCCCGCTGGAACCGCAAGCGCCAATAGGGAAAGAACTCGACCGGGATGATCGAGGCGTCATGGGTCCAATGTTCGAAGGTCCCCCGCGCACGGTCGTTCAACCAACGTAGGCTCGACGGTTTATAGGCGTTGCGCCGCGACCAGAGGATCAGGTCATGCGCGCGGGCCAGCGTGTTGACGCTGTCCACCTGCACGAAACCCAGCCGGTGGATCAGATCGGCAAGCGCCTGCCCTTTGGCGGGACCGGTCGGCGCCTCAGCCAGCGCGTGCCGGGCAAGAAACAGGTGTCGGGCCGTGCGGTTGGGGATCAAGGGGCGCTGCATGGGGTCCGAGCCTAGCGAGGCCAAGGCCCAAGCGCACCCCCTGACCCGTCAGTCCGCATCCGGGTCGTATTCGCTTTTCCAGCGCCACGGGCGGGTGAATTCGCCCAGGACATGACCCAGCTTTTCTTCATCGACCTGCCCCGACTTTTCGAGATAGGCGACGAGGCCGAGTTTCTTGTCCTCTTTCACCATCGCGACATGGGCGTCGATCCCGTTCTCGGCCAAGGCCTTGTCGTAGACCCGGGTGATGGCGAGCTTGCGCAGATCCGGCTTGAAGATCTTGCCCACCGCCGTCTTGGGCAACTCGGGAAGGATTTCCAGGTGCTTGGGGATGGCCGCGCGTTCATGGATATGCTGCCTGCACCATTCCATGAGCTCGTCTTCCCTGGTTTCGGAGCCGTCGACCAATTCGACATAGACGCAAGGCAACTCGCCCGCGAAGCTGTCCGGCTGGCCGATCGCACCGGCAAAGGCCACGTCATTGTGCCCCGCCAGCGCTTCCTCGATCTCGGCGGGGTCGATGTTGTGGCCGCCGCGAATGATCAGGTCCTTGGCGCGGCCCGTGATCCACAGATACCCATCCTGGTCGATCCGCCCGAGGTCACCGGTGCGCAGGTAGTTTCCGTAATGGAAAAGATCGCGGTTCTTGTCGCTTTCCGTATAGGTCGCCCCTTCGCGAACGCCGGGGTTGTCGACGCAGATCTCGCCGACCTCGTCGATATCGCATTCGATAACCCCTTCAGGGGTTTGCTTGAGGATCTGTACGTTGCAATGCGGGAAGGGAATCCCGACCGATCCGATCTTTTTCTCGCCATGCACCGGGTTGCAGGACACAAGGCAGGTCGCCTCGGTCAACCCATAGCCCTCGACCAGCGTGACGCCCGTCGCCTTCTCGAAGCGGTGGAACAGCTCGACCGGCAGCGGGGCCGACCCCGAAAACGCGGTCTTGACCGAGGACACGTCCGCATTGACCGGGCGCTGCATCTTGGCCGCGATGGCGGTGGGGACGGTGATGATGAACGTCACCTTCCAGCGCTCGACCAGTTTCCAGAAATTGTCGAACACACCATCGCCGCGATAGCCCTGCGGCGTGGGGAAGATGACATGCCCGCCGGACGCCACCATCGCCATCAGGATGACATGCACCGCGAAGACGTGGAACAGCGGCAGAGGACAGATGACGTTGTCTTCCTCGGTGAACAGCAGCGTGTGCCCGATCCACCCGTTATAGATCATCCCGGAATAGCTGTGTTGCGCGACCTTGGGCATGCCGGTGGTGCCGCCGGTATGGAAATAGGCCGCGATCCGGTCGCCCTTGCTGTCTTCGAAGGTCAAGCGGTCGCGCGGATGCTTCGACACCTCGGCGTCCCAATCCACCACGCGGGCATGGTGACCGACCGGGTTCTTGGGGCGAATGAAGGGAATGATGAATTTCTTCAGTCCCGTCATGTACCGCAGCAGGTCGACCTCCAGGACCGTGTGGACATGGGGCGCGTGGCGCACCGCCTCGGCCATCTTCTGGGCCACGTCGGTCTTGGGAAACTCCTTGAGCGTCACCACAACCTTGGCGTTGGTCTCGCGCAGGATGGCGCTGATCTGCTCGGGTTCGAGCAGCGGGTTGATCGGGTTGACCACCCCGGCAATCGCCCCGCCCAGCAGGGTGACGACCGTCTCGGTGCTGTTGGGCAGGACGTAGGCGATCGTGTCGCCTTCCTTGACGCCCAGCGACCGAAAGAGGTTCGCCGCCTGCGTCACGCGGGCATGCAATTCGTTCCAGCTCAGCGTTTCGGCCGGGTCTTTCGGCCCTGAAAACATCTGGAACGTCACCGCGTTCAGCGATCCGTGCTTGTCTTTCGTTCGGCTGAGCATCTCGTAGAGCGTCGCTGCCGGTTGACTGCTCGGCCAGGGCAACTCTGCCTCGATGTCGCGAATATCTTGGGCGTTGGCGAATTTCACCATCGTCTTCGGTCCTCCCCTATCGTCGGCCCGCTTTCTCTCCCCGGGACCGGCGCCGTCGATCAAATGTGGTAAGATTGTCGCAGACGCGCAAGCCTGACGCCGCGAAACATGGCCTATTCCGCTGCGACACCTTCGGTGAATTGCAGCCGGGCGAGACGCGCATAGAGGCCGCCCTGCGCGACAAGGCTGTCATGCGTCCCTTCGGCCACGATCTGCCCCTCGTCGAACACGAGGATGCGGTCCGCCTGCTTCACGGTGGCCAGGCGATGGGCGACAATCAGGGTCGTGCGTTCCTCGGACAGGCGCGTGACCGCCTCCTGAACCAGGCGTTCGCTTTCGGCATCGAGCGCGCTGGTCGCCTCATCCAGCAACAGGATGGGGGCATCGCGCAAAATGGCCCGCGCGATGGCGATGCGCTGTTTCTGACCGCCCGACAGCATCAGGCCACGCTCCCCCACATAAGTGTCGTAGCCTTGCGGCAGGCGCTCGAGGAATTCATGCGCGGCCGCGGCCCGCGCCGCCGCCTCGACCTCGGCATCGGAGGCCTCGGGCCGGCCGAACCGGATGTTCTCGCGCGCGGAGGCTGCGAAGATCACCGGGTCTTGCGGCACCAGCGCCATGGCATGGCGGAACGTGTCGCGCCGCATCTCGGGCAAGGCGACGCCATCCACCGAGATCACCCCCGACGAGGGATCGTAAAAGCGCAGAAGCAGTTGGAAGATGGTCGATTTCCCGGCCCCGGACGGACCGACAAGCGCGACCGTCTCTCCCGGCTGGATGGTAAAGCTGATGCCATCGAGCGCATGGGTGTCCTGGCGCGTGGGATAGGCGAAGCGCACATCGTCAAAGACGATTGCCCCACGCCCCTGCTGCGGCAACTCGCGGCCCGTCTCGGGGTCCTCGACCGTATCGGTGGTGTGCAACAGCTCGACCAACCGCTCGGTCGCGCCGGCGGCACGCTGCAACTCCCCCCAAATCTCGGACAGCGCGCCAACCGCGCCGGCCACCATGATCGCGTAGATCAGGAACTGGATCAGCTCGCCGATCGACATGGCCTCGGCCCGCACATCCCGTGCGCCGACCCACAAGACCCCCACGATCCCGGCAAAGACCAGCGAGATCACGATCACGGTCATCACCGCACGCGTGCCGATCCGCTTCTTCGCGCTGACGAAACTTTTCTCCGTGACAGCGTCGAAAGTCTGGGCTGACGCCCTTTCGTGGGTGAAGGCCTGCACCGTCTGCACCGACAGCAGCGCCTCGGATGCGTTGCCCGAGCTTTCGGCGATCCAGTCCTGGTTCTGGCGGCTCAGCACCCGCAGGCGCCGGCCCAGAATGATGATCGGAACGATGACGACCGGGACGATCAGCAGCACGGCCCCGGTCAGCTTGGCCGAAGTGATCATCATCAGGACCAGCCCGCCGATCAGTAAGAGCGTGTTGCGCAGCGCGATCGACATCGAGGACGAGATCACGCTGAGCAGAAGCGTCGTGTCGGTCGTGATCCGGCTCAGAACCTCGCCGGTCATGATCCGCTCGTAAAAGGACGGGCTCATTCCGATCATGCGGTCGAACACGGCCTTGCGGATATCGGCGACCACGCGTTCGCCCAACCGCGTCACGAGGTAGTAGCGCAGCCCCGTGCCCAGCGCGAGCAGGATGGCGATGGCCAAGGCCGCAAGGAAATACTTGTCGAGAAGCGCCTCGCTTTCCGTTTCGAACCCGTCGACCACGCGCCGCACCGCAAGGGGCAGCGTCAGCGACACGATCGCGGTCAGGACCAGCGCCGCCAGCGCGGCGGCCAACATGCGTTTGTAAGGAACCAGGAATGGCCAAAGGGCGCGAAGGCTGCCGATCCGGCGCGATTTCGCACGTTCCTCGGTCGCAGATTGCGGGGTTGCGACCTCTGCCACCTTTGTGGCCTCGGGCTGTGGCGCGGATGCGTCCATGTCTCTGAATGTCTCTCTGGTCCCGTTCGTCATTCGGGATAGCGTCCGGGCTTGCTTGGCACAAGCCCACCACGAACCGGCCCGCGGGACCGAAGGACGCAGGAATATCCGCCCGGAAAAGGACTCGCCTTAACCGGAAATTCACTTTTTTTGCATATCATCGGCTGGTGTGGGACTTTCACGGGCAGGACACTTGGTTCATAGTGATGCCCGATTTGGGTGTTCATTGATCACAAAGATTTGGAAATAGGGTAATTCGGTGTCTGAAAGCATGAAGTCGTTTTCCAACGAAGAATGGTTGATCCCGCTTTTGGCGGATGACGTGACGCAAACCCGGCGCGACACGGTCATAGCGCCCATGCCCCGTGCAGATCAGCCTGCCGAAGGGCAGTCTCCTGCCGACCGTGACACCGCTCCGCAAGGCAACGGCGCAGCCGCGATGTCGGTCGACGCCCTGATCGCCCAGTTGGAGGAGATGCGTTTTCCGTGGGACCGGATCGGTTCGGTGATGGTTGAATTCGGTCGCGACGGCGATTTCGAGGCTGACGGCAGCGGCGCGGTTTCACACCAACAGACTCGAACTTCACCGTCTTACGAGAACGGAGAGTATCCCCCGACCGGCAGCGACGACGGCACGGATGAGGCCGACGCCTGCGACCTCGACGCCGAACCCGAATTCGCGCATCCGCGCAGCGACTTTGGGCCGCCGCCGTTTTTCAGAGACATTTTCGAGGGCTGGGAGCTTGCCCTTGAAGACCTGCTTGGTGGAAGCGACGATCCGAACGACGACGAGGATGATGGAACGGGCGACGGCGGCGCTAGCGACGAGGAACCCGGCGACGGCGAGGAGCCCACACCGACCGAGCCGGTGACTGAACTGCTCGGCACGGACGAGGGTGAGGTACTCGACGGCGGTGACGGCGTCGACCTCATCCTCGCCGGGGATGGCGCCGACACCATCAACGCGGGCGGCGGCAACGACATCGTGCGGGGTGACGGCGGAGACGACATCATTTCCGGTGCGGCCGGGGACGACACGCTTTGGGGCCAGCTTGGCTCGGACACGTTCGTTTTTGCCGACGGGCACGGCATCGACACGATCGCAGATTTCGATGCGACCGACGCGCTTGAGAAGATCGATCTTTCGGCGCTGACCCTCTTCACGAGCTTCGCGGATCTCGAAGCCGACGGCGTCATGGAACAAGTCGGCGCCGATGTCATGATCGACACCGGAGACGGCAACGCGATCTGGCTGACCGATGTCGCCTTGGCGGATCTCGACGCGGACGACTTCCTGTTCTGATCGGCCGGGATCTGCCGCCCCCAGGGTCAGATGACGCGTCGATGTGGTGCGGCTTCGCTCACGAAGGACTCGTGCATTGGGAGCCACCGGAGCGAAACCAAATATTACGTGCGGGACCCTGTGCTTGTGCCGCTCTGACCCAGGCAGAACCAACGTGCAGCCGTAACAAAGCCAAAGAGACAGCCGCGCGCGCCGTCGCTACTCTGCACCAACCAGGCAAGCGGCGCTGCGCACTTCATCGAGCAACCTGTTCTGCGCGCTGGTCGGCATCCAATCCCGGCGATAGGTCAACCCAATCTTGCGGCCGGGCCAATCGATGCGCGTGTGCAGGCGCACCAGCAAGCCGTTGCGCAACTCGGCCTTGGCCTGCTGACCCGAGATGCAGCCAAGCAAATCGCTTTTCAGCAGCAATTCCCGCATCAGCAGGATCGAGCCGCATTCCACTATGCTTTCGGGCAGCGCCATCCCCATCGCCTCGAACATGGCGTCGAACTGCTCGCGCGACGGGGTGCCCGGCCTTGGCACGGCCCAGGGGTGCTGCACCAACTCGGCCAAGGGCACATCGCGCTGCTTGGCCAGCTCATGGTCGGGACGCGCCAGCACGCATAAGTGATCCACGAACAACGGCTCCTGCACCACGTCCTCGATCGGCAGCGGGTCACGCATCGCCCCGATCACGAAGTCGATCTCACCACGCCGAAGGCTGCTCAGCATATCGGTGTAAGGGCCGTCGAGGATTGTCACCTTGCTCTTGGGACGTGCGGCGCGAAAGCTTGCGACGGCCTCGGGCAGCACGACGGAACGCGACAGCGGCAAGGCCCCGACCACGATGCGCCCCACTTCGCGCCCGTCGAAATCGGCAAGGTCCGCCTCGACCTGGTCGAACTCGGAAAAGGCCAGCCGCGCGGCCTGCGCGAGGTCGCGGCACACCCGCGTGGCCACCATGCCGAAAGAGCTGCGTTCAAAAAGCGAGCGGGCCGCTTCCTGCTCGAACTGCGTGATCGCCCGGTGCACCGTGGGCTGGGCGCGCCCGAGGGCACGGGCCGCAAGCGTGACATTCTGCGTCTCGACCACGGCAATCAGCGCCTGCAATTGGGCCGTGGTGGCGGTGCGGATCAGGCGCGGCGCAACCTCGCCCAGCCCTTGATCAAGCCGATCCATCGCCCGTTTCAGGCGTGCATGGAGCACCTTGCCCCGCTCGGTCAGGAAGAACCCCTGGCGCGTCCGGTCGAACAGGCTGCCGCCCGCCTCGCGCTCGAGCTTGGACAAGGCCTGGGTGACGGCAGGCTGCGAAACGAGGCACCGATCGGCTGCGGCCGTCGGTGTGCGAAGCTCGGCCACGGCGAGGAAAACCCGAAAATGCCGAAGGTTCCGAGAAATCATCCTGTGACCCCCCTCCACATCTCAAGGACAGGGATCACGCCCGCGCTGCGACCAGAACAGCCGCCCGACTGGAAAGGGCCTGTGCCGCAGACGGCAAAGCACGGCCCAAAGAGAGTGACCGCGCTTGCCAAATGCGGCGCGACACGAGGCTTGGTCCGGGATGTGATCCCCACTGGCATGGCGGCGGCCTCCATTTGATCCGCCCATGACCCGACACACTGGCGGAACACAAGCACGACGGAAACCGATTATAGCAAAAACTTATCCTGATGCACGAGCTTCCGAATTGTCCGTTGCCGCGAAGACATGAGACAAAAGGTCAAACACGACCGCCCGGAGGCCACAGACATGACCACGCCCAAAACCGCCCTCATTATCTCGGCCCATGCTGCCGACTTCGTCTGGCGCTGCGGTGGCGCGATCGCCCTGCATGCCGAGATGGGCTACGAGGTGACGGTGGCCTGCCTGTCCTTTGGCGAACGCGGCGAGAGCGCGCGCTTGTGGAAAGAGGGCAAGTCCCTGCAAGAGGTGAAGGACATCCGACGCGCCGAGGCCGAGGCCGCCGCCGAGGCCCTCGGGGTGCATCGGTTGGAGTGCTTCGATCTCGGGGATTACCCGCTGCATCTCGAAAAAGAGGACAAGTTCAAGCTGGTCGACCTGATCCGCGCCGTGCAGCCGTCCTTCATGATGAGCCACTCGAAATACGACCCGTACAACACCGACCACATGTACATGACAGAGGTCGCGCTCGAAGCCCGGATGATCGCGCAGGCCTGGGGTCACAACCCCGGCGAAAAGGTCCTTGGCGCACCGCAGCTCTACCTCTTCGAGCCGCACCAGACCGAGCAGATGGGGTGGAAACCTGATGTCTTCCTCGACATCACCCCCGTCTGGGACAAGAAGCGCGCCGCGATGGAATGCATGAACGGGCAAGTCCACCTATGGGACTACTACACGCGCGTCGCCCAACAGCGCGCAAACCACTTCAAGCGTAATTCCGGCGGGCAATCGGGCGGGCGAGACTGCAAGTTCGCTGAAGGGTTCCAGTCGATCTTTCCGCGGACGGTCGACGAATTGTAAGCGCCAAAAACAGGAAGGACGCAGTCCCATGCCCATCGTAAAACAATCCATCGAGCGCGCCGAGCCTGCGGTGATCGAGGCGCTTGGCCGCGCGGGTGTCGCCACGGTGCACGAGGCGCAGGGGCGGACCGGCCTGATGGCCGCGAACATGCGCCCGATCCAGCAGGATGCCGGGATCGCGGGCAGCGCGGTGACAATCTCGGCGGCGCCCCGCGACAACTGGATGATCCACGTCGCCATCGAGCAGTTGCAGGAAGGCGATATCATGGTGCTGGCCCCCACCGCCCCCTGCGACATGGGCTATTTCGGCGACCTTCTGGCGACCTCGGCCATGGCGCGCGGCTGCCGGGCACTGGTGATCGACGCGGGCGTGCGCGACACGCGCGATCTGCGGCAGATGGGGTTTCTCGTCTGGTCCACCGCGATCAGCGCGCAGGGCACGGTCAAGGAAACGCTCGGCTCGGTCAACGTGCCCGTGGTCTGCGCCGGCCAGTCGGTGGAGCCCGGCGATGTCGTCGTGGCCGATGATGACGGGGTCTGCATCGTGAAACGCGCCGAGGCGGCGGCGGTGCTGGAAAAGGCCGAGGCGCGCCTTGCCGCCGAAGAGGCCAAGCGTGAACGGCTGGCCGCGGGCGAGTTGGGCCTCGACATCTACGACATGCGCCCGCGGCTGGAGGCCAAGGGGCTGAAATATGTCTGATCCGGCGCTGGATGGCATCCCCTGCATCTGGATGCGGGGCGGCAGTTCGAAAGGGGCGTATTTCCTCGCCTCCGACCTACCGCAGGATCGGGCCGAGATCGATGACGTGCTGCTCCGGGTGATGGGCTCGCCCGACCCGCGCCAGATCGACGGGATCGGAGGGGCAGACCCGCTGACCTCGAAGGTGGCGATCCTGTCGCCGTCTTCGCGGCCAGATGCGGATGTCGATTACCTGTTCCTGCAGGTCTTCGTCGACAAACCGCTGGTCTCGGACGCGCAGGGCTGCGGCAATATCCTGGCCGGGGTCGGCCCCGCCGCCATAGAGCGTGGGCTGGTGACAGCGGCGGACGGCGAAACAGCGGTGCGCATCCACATGGTCAATACGGGCGAGGTCGCGGTTGCCCGCGTCTCCACCCCCGGCGGGCGGGTCAGCTATGCAGGCGACGCCTCGATCGATGGCGTACCCGGCCAACACGCCGCCGTGCCGCTTCTGTTCAAGGGGCTGGCCGGGTCGATGACCGGGGGGGCGATGCTGCCCACCGGGAACGCCGTGGACGTCATCGAGGGGGTGGACTGCACCCTGATCGACATGGGGATGCCCATCGTCGTGATGCGCGCGAGCGATTTCGGGATCACCGGGCAGGAAAGCCGCGAGGCGCTGGACGCCGATACCGCGCTGAAAGAGCGGGTGGAGACGATCCGCCTGAAGGCCGGGCCAATGATGCAACTGGGCGACGTGGCCGAGAAATCGGTGCCGAAGATGACGCTGGTGTCTGAGCCCGTGCTGGGCGGCGTGATCTCCACGCGCAGCTTCATCCCGCATCGCTGCCATGCCTCCATCGGGGTCTTCGCGGCAGTCAGCGCCGCGGTCGCCTGCACCTTGCCCGACGGGCCTGCATCAACGCTTGCACAGTTGCCCAAGGACGGGCGGTTCCGGGTCGAGCATCCAAGCGGTGCGGCCGAAGTGCTTCTGGAACTGGACGAGCGCGGGGCCGTGACGGCGGCCGGCACGGTCCGGACAGCGCGCAAACTGATGGAGGGGCGTGTTTTCCCGGCGCCCAGGCGGTCCTGATCCCTTGGCCGCTGCGCCCGGCAGAACCCACTTCCACCCTTGCGCATGCTTGACGTCGGTTTCAGCCTGACTTACATGAGCAACCGCTGAGCGGGCGTCGTATACTGGCTATTACCTCAGCCTTCCAAGCTGATGAAGCGGGTTCGATTCCCGCCGCCCGCTCCAAGCTTTTTCCCAGCAAATTGACATCGGACCTACAGCCGCGTTTCGGCGACTTCCCCAGAATTGTTCGAAGATCGTCCAATTTCGGACATATCAGGCAAGGATTGTTGGAGCTGTGGAAACGGTGGTCTCCTCCCTCCGACCGGTTCCCTCTCTCCCTGGAAGGCACTGGCCGCATCTTCGGGTGCGGCCTTCTTTTGTCCTGGGGCCGATCAGGCGGCCAAGGGCTCGATCAATTGGGCCCCGGTGGCACGGTTGGAATTGACGGCAGGATCGACGCGCCAGCGGACATAGCGGCCCTCGGGGGCCGGGGTCATCAGGCGTGCGGCGCCCTTGCCCTCTTCGCCCAGCCACTTGGCCCAATCCTCGGGCGCAAGGCTGACCGGCTCGCGGTGGTGGGTTTCGGACATCCAGTCCCCGGCGGCGCAGGTGACGATGGCACAGGCGGTCAGCGGCATCTCGCCCTTGTCCCACACCTGCCAGATGCCGGCAAAGACCAGGGGCGCGCCATCGGGCGTGGTGAAATACCACGGCAAACGGTTCCCCTCTTCGTCCTTGGTCCATTCGTAAAAGCCGGTGGCCGGCACGAGGCAGCGCCGTTCCCGGCAGGCCGCGCGAAAGGCGGGCTTTTCGGCGATCGTTTCGGCGCGTGCGTTGATCAGCAAGGGGCCGTCGGTCGGCGACTTGTACCAATGCGGCAGGAACCCCCAACGCATCGGGCGGTAGCGTCGCCCCTCCCCCTCCGAGGTGACCACGCCCACGGGTTGCGTGGGGCAGATGTTGTATCGCGGAGGGTCCGGCAGGTCGTTTGACGGCGTCGCCTCGAATAGCTGCGCCATCGCCTCGCTGGGATGGGTCATGGTCATGCGCCCGCACATGGGGCCAAGACTAGGCGCATGAAAAAGGCCCGGCAAGCGCGATGGGCTTGCCGGGCCTGATCTCAAAATCCGTTCGACCGGGTCAGCGGCCGTAAACGGCGTTGCGCGCGATGCGGCGGGCGTCGCCGGGGAAGATGCCCAGATCTTCGATGCCACGCTGGCTGTCGATGCGCGACAGTTCGGAAACGGTGCGGTGATAGGCGGCGCGCTTCGCGGCAGCGGAGCGCAAGCGAGTGAAGAACGATGTCATATCGGTAGCTCCTGTATTGGGGGTTTGCCTCTCTCGCTGCCCAATATGATAGCGCTAACCGCCAATACAATCTTCGTTGCGCGATAGCCGTCATGCAATTTCTGCAACGCAGCAGAAAGGCCGGCGCGCGTCTGCGCACCGGCCCGATTTTTCACCTTCTGGCCCGACTTATTCGGCGGTCTGGATCCGACCGTCGGTGTAGGGCGCGTAGGGCGCGTTGTCGGCGAGATAGTCGGCAACAACCTGTTCAAGGCCCGGACCGTAGTCATAGGCATTCTCGCCGTAATTGGCGAAGACGCCGTAGCCGTCACCACCCGAGCGCATGTAGTTGTTGGACACGACACCGTAGACGGCCTCGGGGTCGAGCGCGGTGAAGCTGCCATCCTCGCCCTCGATCTCGACGGCCACGATGCGGCTGCCCGGCTCACCTGCGGGGTTCCACGTGTAGCGCATGCCCGAGACCTGCGGGAAACGACCGGCCCCATCCTCGACCTGGCTGACGCCGTTTTCCAGCGCCTCGACGATCTGCGCCCCGGTCAGTTGGAAAGTCGCCAGCGTGTTCTGGAAGGGCAGTACGGTCAGCACCTCGCCCATTGTGACCTCGCCACCATCGATGGAGGCGCGCAGACCGCCCCCGTTCTGGATCGCGACATGGATGCCCTGGTCGCGCACGCGCTCCAGCATCGCGTCTGCCACGAGGTTGCCCATCGGGCATTCCTCGGCGCGGCAAACCTCGCGCGAGCCTTCGATGAATTCCGAGGTTTCGCCGATGACTTCGGCCATGGCCTCTTCGATCGGACCGGCCAGTTCTTCGACCCGCGCCGCGATCTCGGGATCAGGCGTGACCGAGGCGTCCAGCAGCATGGTGTTGCCGCCCGCATAGATCACGTTGCCCTCGTCGTCGAAGGTCACCTCGAGGTGGCCGAGGTATTTCGAATAGGCATAGGCCTGCACGATCGGGACCATCACGCCGTCGGGGTTGTTGACCCAGGTCGGATAGGCGCCGGCGCGGTCCGGGTCATCGGCCGACAGGTAGGTGTGCGAATGGCCGCCCACGATCACGTCGAGGCCCGTCACCGCCTCGGCGATGCGCATGTCGGCCGGCAGGCCCACATGGGTCAGCGCGATGATGATGTCGACGCCCTGTTCGGTCAGCGCGTCCACGTCATTCTGGATCGCGTCGATCTCGTTCTGGAAGATGACCGTCGGCCCGGGGCTGGCGGTTTCGGCGGTGTCGGTCGCCAGCGCAGACACGATACCGACCTGGATGCCGTTTACCTCAAGCACCAGGGTATCCTCAAGCTCGCCGTCCAGATCGGGGTTCTGGCTGAGGTCGAGGTTGCCGGACAGGACCGGGAAGCTGACGGTTTCGAGGAAGCGAATGAAGTTCTCGGGGCCGTCATCGAATTCGTGGTTGCCCACGGCCATGGCGTCGAAGCCGATGGCTTCCATGAACTCGGCTTCGACATCACCCTTGTAGGTGGTGTACATCAGCGAGCCCTGGAACTGGTCGCCCGCATCCAGGACGATCACGTTCTCGCCTGCCGCCTCCAACTCGCCACGCAGCGTGTTGATGGCGGTGGCGACGCGCGCCACTCCGCCGAAACACTCGCCGGCCGCGTCGTCTTCGGCCGGGCAGGTCGAATCGTAGCGGTTGATCGGCTGGATACGGCTGTGCAGGTCGTTGATATGAAGGATGTGCAGCGTGGTGTCGGCGGCGACCGGCGCAGCCAGGCCGAGGCCCGCCATCATCGCCGTCGTGCCCATGATCCGAGCAAGCATAGGAAACTCCCGTTTTTCGTAGGACGCCCACCAGATTGGCGAGGTGCAGGGGTCAAGTAAAGCGGCAAGTTGACGGGCGCGTGACACTTGACGCGCAGGCAGGAACGCGCCACTCCCCGCGCCATGCATATCTACAAGATCCTGCGGCCCGCCGAATGGGCCGACCTCGAAGAACAGGGCGAGACCCGGGGCGCACCGATCGACGTGGCCGACGGGTTCATCCATTTTTCCACCGCCGAGCAGGCGCCCGAGACCGCCGCGAAGCATTTCGCCGGTGAAGAGGGGCTCGTGATCGCCGCCTTCGAGGCCGAGGCGATGGGCGATGCGCTGAAATGGGAAGTGTCGCGCGGCGGGGCGCTGTTCCCGCATCTCTACGGGCCGTTGCGCCACTCTGACGTGATCTGGCACGGACCGCTGCCGCTGGTCGACGGCGTCCATGCCTTTCCGAGGAACATGTAGCCCATGTGGGAACGCTTCGGCCTTTCGGTGATGCAACGCATGGACCCCGAGCGCGCCCATGCCCTGGCGATCACCGCGCTGAAAACCGGGCTGTTGCCCTTGGGCGGTCCGGTCACCTCGCCCCGGCTGGCGACAACGCTGTCGGGGCTGGCCCTGCCCAACCCGGTGGGGCTGGCCGCGGGCTTCGACAAGAATGCCGAGGCCGTTCCCGCCCTGTCGCGCGCCGGGTTTGGATTTCTCGAGGTCGGGGCCGCGACCCCGGTTGCGCAACCGGGTAATGCCAAACCACGCCTGTTCCGGCTGACCGAGGATGCCGCCGCCATCAACCGCTTCGGCTTCAACAACGAGGGGATGGAGGCGATCTGCGGGCGACTGGCCGAGGCCCCGCGGCAGGTGCCGGTGGGCCTGAACCTTGGCGCGAACAAGGACAGCGCAGACCGCGCCGGCGATTTTGCCCGCGTTCTCGCCCATTGCGGCCCGCACCTCGATTTCGCGACAGTTAACGTGTCCTCGCCCAACACCGAACGGTTGCGCGACCTGCAGGGCCGCGCCGCGCTGGACCGGCTGCTTGCCGGGGTGATGGAGACCAATGCCGAGTTGGCCCGCCCCCTGCCCGTCTTCCTCAAGATCGCGCCGGATCTGTCGGATGATGAACTGGCCGAGATCGCCGAGGTCGCGCTGGCTCAGAACCTTGCCGGGATCATCGCGACGAACACGACCCTCTCGCGCGACGGTCTGCGCGGCCCCCACAAGGGCGAAACCGGCGGGCTGTCGGGACAGCCGCTGTTCGAGAAAAGCACGCGGGTTCTGGCCAAGCTCTACAAGCTGACCGACGGAGGTCTGCCGCTGATCGGTGTCGGTGGAGTGGGCAGCGTCGAGCAGGCTTGGGAAAAGCTGCGCGCCGGGGCCAGCGCGGTGCAGCTTTACACGGCCCTTGTCTATGCCGGCCTCTCGCTCGCGGGGCGCATCGCGCAAGGTCTTGACGAGAAATTGGAGTGGGCCGGAGCATCCTCGGTCGCCGAGATCACCGGAACGGGAGTGGACGCATGGCTTTGACCCTTTGGCACAACCCGCGCTGCTCGAAATCGCGCGCGGCGATGAAGCTGCTGGATGACCGGGGCGTGGCCTATTCCACGCGCCTCTATCTGAAAGAACCGCCCAGCGCCGAAGAGGTGATGGGATTGGCCAATCGCATCGGGCGGACGGTGTCCGAGATCGTCCGGACCAAAGAAAAGACCTATGGCGAGCTGGGGTTGGCCGCAGCCGATGACGCGGCGCTGGCCCTGGCGATTGCCGAGAACCCGATCCTGCTGGAACGCCCCATCCTCGACGACGGGGAGCGCGCCGTGATCGGGCGCCCGCCCGAGGACATCACCGCGCTTCTCTGACCTGTCATCAGGCCCCTCCGGCCGCGCGTTCCAATGCCGGGTAGCGCAATGCCAGCGTCACCCCGCGCAGAACGAACATCCCCAGCATCGCGGCCCAAAGCCCGTGATTGCCCATCAGCGGCATCAAGCCGGCGGCCAGCGCGACATAGCCCAGGAAACTGACCACCATCATGTTGCGCATGTCGCGCGTGCGCGTGGCGCCGATGAAAATCCCGTCCAGCATCCACGCGCCGACACCCAGGATCGGCGCAGCCACCATCCAGGGCAGGAAGCGGCGCGCCTCTTCCCGGACCTCGGGCGCGGTTGTCATGGTGTCGATCACCCATGGCCCGCCAAGCCAGAAGGCGGCGGCCATCGCGATGCAGATGGCCAGCCCCCAACCACTGGTCAGGATCGATGCGCGCCTGAGCCGCATCGCGGCCCCTGCCCCCATCGCCTGCCCAACAAGGCTTTCGGCGGCGAAGGCGAACCCGTCCAACGCGTAGGCGGTCACGTGCAGGAACTGGATCAGGATCTGGTTGGCGGCCAACGTCACATCGCCGAAATCCGCGCCGAGAAACATGAATGACGAGAATGCCGCCAAAAGCAGGACCGAGCGGATCAGGATATCGGTGTTCACCAAGGCCATGTGCTTGAGCTTCACCACATCCAGCACGCGCCCCCAATCGCGCCAGGCGGGCACGCGAAACGCCGCGCGGCACAGCCAAAGGCCCAGTCCAAGCCCGCTCCATTCGGCGATGAAGGTCGCCAGCGCAACGCCCTCGATCCCCATGCCGAGACCAAGGACGAAAGCCACCGACATCACGATATTGAACCCGTTCATCCAAAGCTGGATGGCCAGGACGCTGCCGGTCCGTTCCTGCGCGATCAGCCACCCCAGGATGCCGTAAATCGCGATGGCCGCCGGGGCCGAGAAGATGCGGATCGACATGTAGACCCGCGCCAGGTCCTCCACCTCTTCGCTGGCGGGCGACAATTGGAAGGCAGCCCAGAAAATCGGGACCTGAAACAGGATCAGGATCACCCCTGCCCCGCCCCCGATCATCAGCACGCGGGTCAGCAGCGCGGCGACCTCGGCCCGGTCCCGCGCGCCGATGGCCTGCGCGGCAAGCCCGACGGTGCCCATCCGCAGGAACCCGAAGATCCAGTAGATCGACGTCAGGATGACCGCGCCGATGCCGACCGCGCCGATCGGGGCCGGGTCGCCCAACTGGCCCACCACGCCCGTATCCACGACGCCCAGCAACGGCACGGTCGCATTCGACAAGACCACGGGCACCGCGATCTTCAACACGCGTGCGTGTGACAGTTGCGGCGGGTCCGTCGTGACCTCGGACACCGGCTTAGCCGTCGCGCGGCGGCATCAGGAAATGTCCCGTCGCCTGCGCGAAAAGCTTTTCGCGATTGTCTTGCCACGCCTCGACATGGACCGAGGCATACCGCCGCCCGGAGCGATTGACCCGTGCACGCGCGTAGGCGTCGCGCGGCAGGCCGGAGCGCAGGTAATCCACCGTGAAGTCGATGGTCTTGGGCAGCCGGGGCAGCGTGTCGGGGGTCAGGGTATCGACATCGAGGCGCCCGGTTTCGATATCGTCCCACAACATCTGGAAAGACAACTCGACGATCGCGGCCACTTCGAGGAACGAAGCCGTGGCCCCGCCGTGCAGCGCCGGGATCAGCGGATTGCCGATCAGCTTGTTTTCGTAGTTCATGACGGCGGTCAACTCGTCGCCGCGCCGGTCGAACCCGATCCCCATGAAGCGGATATAGGGCACGCCATCGACCAGCGCCGACAGCGCCTTGTCGCGACGGTGCTTGACCAGGTGGACCGGTTCGGGCGGTTTACGCGACGTGCTCATGGCTTGACCTCCGCACCTTTGCCTTGCGCGATGGTGAAGGCCCCGCTTGCCGCGGCAAGGGGTTTGTCCTCGTCCAGATCCCAGGCCTTGGCGCGCACGAAGGCAACGGACCGGGTCACGTGGTAGCATTCGGCCCGCGCGGTGATGCGCCGGCCCGGCTCGGCGGCGCGCATGTAATCGATCCGCAGGTCGATCGTGGCCGTTCCGGCGGGGGCGTCCGGGTAGCTCATCACCGCCGCGCCGCCGCACGTGTCCATCAGCGCCGAGACCGCGCCGCCATGGATCACGCCCGTGCGCGGGTCGCCCACGAGGGCCTCGGAATAGGGCATGGAGATCTGCGCAAGCCCGTCCCCGATCACCTCGAACTGCATGTTCAGGGCCTTGGAAAACGGGATGGCTTCGATGAATTGCCGTGCGATCTGGGCTTTTTGTTCCGCATTGATGTGGCGCGTGTCGGCCATGTCTGCCCCTATGTGCTGAGCGTTTTCTATGTTTCCCAACGTTTCACCGGGCAACCGGTCGGGCGCAAGGGGTCAATGGCCGCGCCGTGGCGGGACACTTTGCATTCCGTTACGGCGATGCTACCTAGTTACCCGAACGTCACCCAGCGGGACACAAGAGGGCGATGTCTGTCACGAAAATGGACCTGAAGGAGATGTGCGCGTATTTCGACGTCACCCCGCGCACGCTTCGGCATTACGAATATATCGAGCTGCTGATGCCCGAACGGGACGGGCGCAAACGGCTCTATGGCCCGCGCGAGGTCGCCCGCATGACGCTGATCCTGCGGGGGCGGCGCTTCGGCTTCTCGCTGGAAGAGATCCGGCAATGGCTGGAGCTTTACGACAAGGACCCCGAGGGACAGCTACAGCGCGCCACGTGGCTCGACATGGCGGACAAGCAACTGGCCGAATTGGACAACCGCCGGCGGGAACTTGAAGAGGTAATCGCGGAACTGCGCGAGTTGAGGGATCAGACGGCGCGCCAGGATAGCGCTGTCTGATATTTCGGGGCCGAAGTCGCGCGGTCCTCGACCGTTTCCCCTGAACACGCAGAACCGGTCGGCGCCATGCGCGAAAAAACATCGCGATCGGCGGTGAGACGGATTGGAGGAAGGGCGGAAGCGCCCGGACGGGCCTAAAAAAAAGGGCGACGGATGACCGTCGCCCCAAATTCCAGTCGGATGAAGGTCGCGTCAGGCCGCGGCGGCCTGCGCCCCGAAACGCCCGTAGAACGTCTGGTTCTTCTCCGCCATCTCGCGCAGGAGCGCGGGGCAAGCGAACCGGTCGCCATAGGCGGCCTGCAACTGCTCGCAGCGCTCGGCGGCATAGGGGGTGCCGAGGATGTCGAGCCAGCTGAACGGGCCGCCCGACCACGGCGCGAAGCCCCAGCCGAGGATCGCGCCCACGTCGCCCTCGCGGATGTCCATCAGGACACCGGCCTCGAGCGCGCGCACGGCCTCCAGCACCTGCGCAAAGAGCAGGCGATGTTGCACCTCGGTCAGGTCTGGCTGGGTGGCGGCGACCTCGTACTTGTCGCGCAGACCGGGCCAGATCATTCCGCGCTTGCCCGCCTCGTCATACCCGTAGAAGCCCGCGTTCGACTTGCGGCCAAGCCGGCCCTTGTCGGCCATCCAGAACAGCACCTCGTCGACGGCCTCGTCGGGGTAGGCGTCGCCCATCGCGGCCTTGGTCGCCTTGGCGATCTTGACGCCAAGGTCGATCGAGGTCTCGTCCACCAGTTGCAGCGGACCCAGCGGCATGCCGACCAGTTTCGCCGCGTTCTCGATCAGGGCGGGTTCCACCCCTTCGGCCACCATGCGGATGCCTTCGTTGATGTAGGGAATGATGCAGCGGTTGGCATAGAAGAAGCGCGCATCGTTCACCACGATCGGCGTCTTGCGGATCTGGCGCACGAAATCCAGCGCCTTGGCCACGGCGATGTCGCCGGTTTTCTCGCCCTTGATGATCTCGACCAGCATCATCTTGTCCACCGGACTGAAGAAGTGGATGCCGATGAATTGCTCGGGCCGCGCGCTGGCCTTGGCCAGTTCCGTGATGGGCAGGGTCGAGGTGTTGGTGGCAAAGACGCCGGTATCCAGCATCGCGGCCTCGGCCTTTTTCGTCACCTCGGCCTTCACGCCGGGGTCTTCGAAGACGGCTTCCACGATCAGGTCGCAGCCCTCAAGCGCGGCGTAATCGGTCGTCGCGGTGATGCGGGCCAGGACCTGCTCTTTCTTCTCGGGCGCGACCTTGCCACGCTTCATCCCCTTGTCGAGGATGCCCTCGGCATGCGCCTTGCCGCGATCCGCCGCGTCTTGTGCCGCGTCGATCAGGACGACCTCGATGCCCGCATTCGCGCTGACATAGGCGATGCCCGCGCCCATCATGCCCGCGCCCAGAACGCCGACCTTTTTCACGCGTTGGTCTTCGACCGCCGGGCGGTTTGCGCCCTTTTCAAGCGCTTCCTTGTTCAGGAAGAGCGACCGGATCATGGCGCTGGAGGACGGGTTCATCAGAACGGAGGTGAACCAGCGCGCCTCGATCTTGAGGGCCGTATCGAAATCGACCAGCGCGCCCTCGTAGACCGAGGAGAGCAGCGCCTTGGCCGCCGGGTAGACGCCCTTGGTCTTGCCGTTGATCATGGCCGAGGCCCCGACGAAGGTCATGAAGCCCGCCGGGTGATAGGGCGCGCCGCCGGGCATCTTCCAGCCCTTCTGGTCCCACGGTTTGACGATATCGGCGTCCTTTGCCGACAGGACCCATGCCTTTGCTTTGGCCAGCAGTTCGTCCGCCGGAACGACCTCGTCGATCAATTGCGCCGACTTGGCCTTTTTCGGCTCCAGCATCTTGCCTTCCAGCAGGACAGGGGCCGCCGCCATCGCGCCGACCATGCGGGAATAGCGCGTTGTGCCGCCACCGCCGGGGAAGATGCCGACCAGGATCTCGGGCAGGCCGATCTTGGCCTTGGGATTGTCGGCCATGAAGCGGCGATGACAGGCCAGCGCGATCTCGGTGCCGATGCCCGCGCAGGTGCCGGGGATGGCGCAGGCGATGGGCTTGCCGCCCTTGTTCGTCTTGGGGTCGAGGCCCGCGCGCTCCAGCTTTCGCAGGATGCGGTGGCCGTTCATGGTGAAGTCGAACAGACCCTTGGCGGGGTCGTCGCCCGACTCTTCGCGGATCGTGGCCAGCGTGTTCAGGTCCATGCCGCCGGCGAAGCTGTCCTTGCCGGAGGTGATGACGATGCCCTTGACGGCGTCATCGG
Source organism: [Roseibacterium] beibuensis (assembly GCF_039542305.1). Classification (NCBI taxonomy): domain Bacteria; kingdom Pseudomonadati; phylum Pseudomonadota; class Alphaproteobacteria; order Rhodobacterales; family Roseobacteraceae; genus Roseicyclus; species [Roseibacterium] beibuensis. The sequence goes on from NZ_BAABHW010000002.1 coordinate 56,841, forward strand.
CCAGCGCCTCGTCGATCAGCGTTTCGACCGTCGCGAATGCCTCGCGCGACAGCACGTTCATCGACTTGCCGGGCACGTCCCAGGTGACGATGGCAACGCCGTCCTCGTCGATCTTCATGGTGAAATCGGTCATGGTCATCATCCTTCTTTACATTGGCCCGGCCGGGTCCGCCTGGACTCCATCAGGTGAGCGGGCGACAGGATTGTGCAGGTGCAGGTATCAAAGGCCGAGCGCAGGCCAGCGCCCAGCCAGGTGCCGGCCCGAAGGACCAGCGCCATGTCGTTTCGAAACGGATCGAGGGCGTAGGTGCCGCCTCGCAGGATGCAGGTGCGGTGCGCTCTTTCGACCCGGCAATGCCAGAGATCGGCCCCGACGCGGTCGAGCCACGCCTGGCAGATCTCTTTCGCGTGCGCGAACATCAGCGCCCCTCCCGCGGCAGAATATCCGGCCACGCGACGAACCGGGTGAAATGGCGGGTCCAGATGGACCCCCAACGCCCATCGCGATGGATCAGCTCGACCTGGTTTTCGAACCGCGGCGCGACCAGTTTTCCCGACGAGGTAATAAAGGTCTCGTGCCAGCCGATGATGCGATCGGGTGCCACACGCTCGGCCCGTTTCACCGTGCGCACATAGACATCGACCCCCTGCGACCGAAGCGCCGCGGCAAAGCCAAAAAAATGGCGGCGCGCGGTTGCGGCGTCCTCGATCAGGATGGTCTCGGTTTCGGTCATGATGCGGTGCGGCAGAACGATACGATCCAGGAAGGCGGCAGCATCGTTGGCCAGCAGAGCGTCGCCCGTCCTGTCGAGGAAATCCTGGTAGATTTTCGCGGGATCTGCGGACATGCGACGCTCTCTTTTCGGGCCAGGGTCTGCTCGGAGTTATACGCGCTCGATGATCGTTGCGGCCCCCATGCCGGAGGCGACGCAAAGCGTGGCAAGACCCGTCCCCTTGCCGCTGCGCTCCAACTCATCGAGCAGCGTGCCGAGGATGATCGCGCCGGTTGCGCCCAGCGGGTGGCCCATGGCGATGGCGCCCCCGTTCACGTTGACCTTGGAATGGTCCACGTCGAAGGCCTGCATGAAGCGGATCACGACCGAGGAGAACGCCTCGTTCACCTCGAACAGGTCGATATCCGAGATCGACATGCCGCTATCGGCAAGGATCTTCTCGGTCGCCGGCACGGGGCCGGTCAGCATGATGGTCGGGTCGGTGCCGATTTTGGTCGTCGCCTTGATGCGGGCACGCGGCTTGAGGCCCCATTTCTCGCCAAATTCCTTGTTGCCGATGAGGATGGCGGCCGCGCCATCCACGATCCCCGAGGAGTTCCCGGCATGGTGGATGTGGTTGATCGCCTCCAGATGGGCGTACTTCATCAGGGCAATCGCGTCGAAGCCGGGCATCTGCTCGCCCATGTCCTTGAAGGACGGTTTCAGCGCGCCAAGCGCCTGCATGTCGGTGCCCGGGCGCATGTATTCGTCGCGGTCGAGGATGGTCAGGCCGTTGATGTCCTTGACGGGAACGACCGACTTTTCGAACCGGTTGTCGGCCCAGGCCGCGGCGGCGCGGTTCTGGCTTTCGACGGCCAGCGCGTCGGCGTCATCGCGGGAAATCCCGTATTCGGTGGCGATGATATCGGCGCTGATGCCTTGCGGCACGAAATAGGTGTTCATCGCGATCGAGGGATCGACGGCGATGGCCGCCCCGTCCGAGCCCATGGCGACGCGCCCCATCATCTCGACCCCGCCGGCGATATAGCCGTCGCCTGCGCCGCCCTTGACCTGGTTGGCGGCAAGGTTCACGGCCTCCAGCCCCGAGGCACAGAAGCGGTTGATCGACAGGCCGGGAATGCGCTCGTCCAGATCCGAGGCCAGAACGGCGGTACGCGCAAGGCAGCCGCCCTGTTCCATCACCTGCGTGGCATTGCCCCAGATCACGTCTTCGACCGCGTGGCCGTCGAGGTTGTTGCGCTCCTTCAGGCTGTTGAGCGTGAAGGCCGACAGGCGGGCCGATGTCACCTCGTGCAGGGCACCGTCCTTGCGTCCCTTGCCGCGCGGTGTGCGGATCGCGTCGTAGATATAGGCTTCGGTCATTATGTGCGCTCCGTTGGTCACTTGGTCGCCCCGGCGTCGGGGCACTGGTGTGTCAGGCAGACGGGAAGGCCCGCTGCATCAGATCGTAAGGATGCTTCCATCCCGGCGTCGCGGCGATCCGGTCGAGCCATGCGGAAATGGCGGGGTAGTCGGATCGGTCGAAGGTGAAGGGCTCGTCGTAATAGAGGTATCCGCAGCAACTCAGGTCGGCGCAGGTCAGGCTGTCGCCCACCAGCCAATCGCGGGTGCCGAGTTCTGCCTCCAGAACCTGCAAGGCCGCCTTGAGGCGACCGGCCATGAACCCAATAACCTCTTGCGGGCGCTTGTCATCGGGCAGGAAGTTCATCAGGAACCGCAGCGGCCCGGCTTGGCCCGAGACCTTCTGGTTGTCGAAGATCGTCCAGCGCACGATCTCGCGGCGCGTGGCCCTGGCGCCGTCTCCGCACAGCTTGCCGCTTTCATCCATGACCCAATCCTGGATCACGCCCGACTGGGTCAGGATCGTGCCGTCCGCGTCGAGGACAGGGACCTCGCCCATCGGGTTGATGGCGCGAAACTCCGGGCTGCGGGCCTCTCCGTTGAAGAAATCGACGAAGCGGGCCTCCCACGAGATCCCGGCCAGTTCCAGGGCCAGCGCGGCCTTGTAGGCGTTGCCGCTTTCGCCAAAGCAATAAAGCGTGTTGGTCATGCGATGCGCTCCTCCGGTCCGGTCATCTGCTGACGAGCGAGCAAGGACGTGAAACGGGTCAAGGTCATCGCTTGCGGTCGTCCAGCTCGGAATTGAACAGGCGCAGCCGTGCGACGAATTTCTCTTCGTTGATGCAGCTCGACCAGTTTTCGAACAGGAAGGACAGGAACTCGCCCTCGTCAAGCCCGGCCTCTGACGACAGGCTGCGCAGGCGGCGATAGGCATCCTCGCTCATGGCGATATTCGGTCGGCGTGTCAGCCGCAGACGCTTTGGCATCCTCTCCTCCCTCGATGTGATCCGGGGCCATGCCTCTCCCCGCATGGCCCCGGACCGAAGCTTAGAAGTTGGCGGCTTCCAGTGCCATAACCGGATCGGCACCCGATTGAATGCGTGCCAGATGCGTCGCCGTCATCGGCAATTGACGGGCCATGTAGAAGCGCGCCGTGGCCAGCTTGGTCTGGTGGAACACCGGATCGGACGTGCCCTCGGCCAGCGCCTTGAGCGACGCTTTCGCCATCTTGGCCCACATCAGGCCAAGGCAGACATGCCCGAACAGGTGCATGAAATCATAGGATCCGGCCAAGGCGTTGTTGGGGTTCTTCATGCCTTCCTGCATGAAATACATCGCCGCCGCCTGAAGATCCTTGGACGCCGTCTTCACAGGGCCGGTGAATTCCGCCATGCCCTCGGTTTCGGCCTCGTCCTTGCAGAAGGTCTTCACGAGGTCGAAGAAGGCCATGACGTGCTTGCCGCCATCCTGCGCCAGCTTGCGGCCGACGAGGTCCAGCGCCTGCACGCCATTGGCGCCTTCATAGATCATGGCGATCCGGGCATCGCGCGCGAATTGCGACATGCCCCATTCCTCGATGTAGCCATGCCCGCCATAGACCTGTTGGGCCTGCACGGTCATGTCGAAGCCCTTGTCGGTCAGGAACCCCTTGATGACCGGTGTCATCAGCGAGATCAGGCCATCGGCATCCTTGTCCTTGGCGCGGTGCGCCTGGTCGATCAGCGTGGCCCCCCAGAGCATGAAGGCGCGCGCGCCCTCGGCAAAGCTCTTCTGTTCCATCAGGTTGCGGCGGATATCGGGATGCACGATCAGCGGGTCGGCCGGGCCGTCGGGGTTCTTGGGGCCGGTCACGTCGCGACCCTGCAGGCGGTCCTTGGCATACTCGAGGGCGTTCTGGAACGCGACCTCGGCCTGGGCCAAGCCCTGCATGCCGACGCCAAGGCGGGCTTCGTTCATCATCGTGAACATCGCGCGCATGCCCTTGTGCATGTCGCCCAGCAGATAGCCCGTCGCCTCGTCGTAATTCATGACGCAGGTGGCGTTGCCGTGGATGCCCATCTTTTCTTCGAGCTTGCCGACGGACACGCCGTTGCGTGCGCCAAGGTTGCCCTCGTCATCCACGAGGAACTTGGGCACGATGAACAGGGAGACGCCCTTGATACCCTCGGGGCCGCCGGGGATCTTGGCCAGCACGAGGTGAACGACGTTCTCGGCCATGTCGTGATCGCCCGCCGAGATGAAGATCTTCTGGCCGGTGATCTTGTAGCTGCCATCGTCCTGCGGCTCGGCCTTGGTGCGCATGAGCCCCAGATCGGTGCCGCAATGCGGCTCGGTCAGGTTCATGGTGCCGGTCCAGTCGCAGCTGACCATCTTGGGCAGCCACTTGTCCTTCTGCGCATCCGTGCCGTGGGCAAGGATGGCCGAGGCCGCGCCATGGGTCAGGCCCTGGTACATCGTGAAGGCCTGGTTGGCGGCGGAAAAGAATTCGCCCACGGCGGTGCCGATCACGTAGGGCATGTTCTGCCCGCCGTATTCCTCGGGCATGTCGATGCCGGGCCAGCCGCCGTCCTTCATCTGGTCGAAGGCCGCCTTGAAGCCGGTGGGGGTGTACACAACACCGTTCTCGAGGCGGCAGCCTTCGGTGTCACCGACCATGTTCAGCGGCGCCAGCACTTCCGAGGCGATCTTGCCGGCCTCTTCGAGGATCGCGGCCGTGAAATCGCGGTCGAGATCGGCAAATCCCGGGATCTCTTTCCCGGAGATGTTCAGCACGTCATGCAGGATGAACTGTGCGTCCTTGGTGGGGGCGGTATAGCTCGGCATCCTCAAAATCCTCCCGGGGATGTCTTGGGCTGTGGTCCTGTTCGCAGGGAAGGCGGCCGATTATTCGGCCGCGTCCCGTGTCGAGCGCGCAGCCAGCATGTCGCTGACAAGGCCCATCTGCGATTTCAACTCGTCGATGGCGTCGTCCAGTTCGGCGCGCTGGCGCTCCATGTCCGACAGCCGGTCCTGCGCGATATCGAGGGTCCGCGACAGCTGCGTCGTCTGCTGGTCGCCGACATAGTAGAGGTCGAGCAACTGGCGGATTTCCTCGAGGCTGAAGCCGAAGCGCTTGCCGCGCAGGATCAGCTTGAGCCGCGCGCGGTCGCGGCGGGTGAAGAGGCGCTTCTGGCCTTCGCGGATCGGAAAGAGAAGCTCCTTGGACTCGTAGAAGCGAAGCGTGCGGGGCGTCACGTCGAACGCATCGCACATCTCACGGATGGTCATGGTTTCCTGGGTCATGAGGTCTTTCGATATGTCAAACATGCCTGTTCTGGCCCATGATTTGCGAGTCACAGAGGCATCCTACAAGACTGGATGACGTTTACGTAAATAGGACGTCACGTCACTTTCGCGCTGACGAAACGTAAGGAAAGATGACGTAGGGGGATTTGAAATTTTTGTTTGTAGCTGTAGCGTGACGGCGAAATTTGCAGTGCGTGACAGCGAATCTTACAGCAACCTAGCCGAGGTCGCGGGCGACCGGCTGGCCGCCTGCGTGATCACCTATCCCTCGACCCATGGCTTAACGAAAATTTTGGTATCGTCAGCGCGAGAAAGGCACCTTTGCGCCAAAACCGGGTGGCGTCGAGAAGGCCTCCGAAACATCCTCTGCGCTTGGTGCATTCTCGTCTGTTCGCCGCCTTGCTTCTTCAAGAGCCATCTCGAACCGAGCCTTTAAAGCCATCTTGAAGGTGAGTTTGATGACGCGAATTCTGTCGCCTGCGACAAATAGGGCAAGTAGCACCAACGCTTGGAGGGCGCGCTCAGGAAAATCGGCTGCGAACACCATCAGCCAGCTCAGATAGTCGGGTACCGGAAGCCATCCGATGGGCAAGGATGGCACGCCGAACACCAGCACAATGACGGCTACCGCCCCAAGGATAGACGCATACAGCATGCCAGAAAGTTGTCTCAGCAAGGTGTCCAAAGATGCTTTGAGAGTTATGAGGCGGGCTACTGAGCGCGTGGGGGACATCACGCTTCCACTGAGCAAAGACATCGCGGGTATGGTGCCGGCAGCCACCAGTCCGAAAAATGTAACCAGCAAAGCCGCCAGACCATCGTCGATCGACCTTGCTGGAATCAGCAAACCAACCGTGAATACGGCTATGTGCGGTGCTTTTCTCATGTCAAAAGGCTAGGTCGATCTTCCCTGTTCTTGCCCAAGTTTTTAACATGTCAACGATCGCCTGCATAGCGGCCTCCCGATCCAGAAGCGGTCCCACCGTTGCGATCTCCCTTCGACTGCCGAGCTTCAAGCCGCCCTTGCTCTCAGAGCTCCCGCCTGGCTCGAACAACCCTATGTCTTGGTCATTCAGATTCCGGAAAGCGGTTTCGAGCTGTTCGCGACTTACGGTGCCTTTTCGGTTTCCCTTTTGCTTGAAGGTCATGCTGAATATCCCTTCAATCCAGCCTCCTGGGGGAATGCTTTCTTCGAGTTTCTGGAGTTCGTCTCTATCAACTCCCAATACGCGCAAGACATCCATTACGGTGTGGCCGGACGCCTTTTGGCTACCAGCGGCTTGCGCCTCCTCGGCTTCATTTTCGGTTTCTTCTCTCTTTTTTGCTCGTGGTGGTTTGATTTGCAGTCGGCTGATGTTTTGAGCTTGGAGGCCTTCTATTCTCGTGTTGAGAATAATCGACCTGTCAAATTCAAGTTCGCCGGCATCTTTCAAAAGAGCGGTGAGATAGCGCTCCAAGGTTCGCGCCCGTGCTCGTTGCCCTTCGATGATCGCCAAATGATTGTCGATCAGACCGAAGTACAAAATGCCATCGACCAAGCTGTTTCGCTCATCAAGCGTAAGAGTAGCGATCTCGAGCTCTGGTATGTCGTCGTCGATAGACTCCACCAGGCCAGGAACTTCTTTACCCGAACGCACGTACAGCAACTCGCCGCACATGATGGACTTCGTACCGTCGCCTAGCGTACCGAACTTGTTAAGAACTACATAACTGCTGTCTTGGTCGAGGTCTTTCCGACGCGACCCGACCTTTTCGGCCAAGGGGCGTTGTCCCTCGGATCGAGACCTATGGAGCACGTCTAGCACCACATCTCTAAGGTTGTAATCGTCCCCAAATTCTTCGGTGAGTAGATATCGATACTGGATCAACGCAGATTTGCCCGGCATGCCGCCTCCCAAACTTGATTTCCGAGCGCATGTGAAAGCGATTCGGGGGAGGTCACAAGATTTCAGACGCAAGCCTTTTTTCGTTTGGTGAATTCCCTCTACGGTTGGCCAAGTGGATTTCTATGAGCGACCAGCATAGTCGGGCTGCGCTTTTGTTCATGAGCTCTGTTCGGACCGCCCACTCAAAAATCTGAAGCAAGGAGAAACGCATGGCAAAGGTCTATGCATCGGTTGAAGAAGACTACGTGGACACAGATTTCGGGAATGGCCTTGGCCTTTTGGTCACTTGCCAAAAGTGCGGCCATACAGTGGAGGTTCTCGGTGTCGAGGAGCCGTCTGAAAACGCTGCCTTCGCCCTGCTGCGCGAGAGTTACCCGAGGGCGGAGCGCAACTGGTATGAAGCCAAGGTTGAGATCGACGACGCGCTCCTTGACAGGATCAAGGCCCGCTACTCAATAGAGGAGTAGTCAATAGCGGGGCCTGCAATAGAGGTTCGTCACCTCAATACATCCGCAAGAGCGCGCCACGCGACTGCTGCAGCCAGGGGGACCACTCCGTTACCGGCTGCCGCAGAGTTGAGTATCGCCCCCGTGTCGGGGGGCGCGCCAACGCCCCCTGGCCCTCACCGGGCCGTTTGTCCGCTGTCAGCTCCAGGCGCTGCCATCGAACCGCTTGAGTGGCCGGTCGACGAAGGCCGTGCCGTCGTAGCAGGCCAGCGGGGCCTCGACGAAGCCCGTGCCCGTCCAGACCATGAAACGGGCCGAGCCAGGCATGGCGTGCGAGACCTTGGCCGAAGACAGCAGGACGGCGGCATAGCCGTGCCCCTCGGATCCGGCGCCCGAGCCGATGGCCCCGACCAGGGAGTAGACCCCCGCTTTGAAGTAGAGGTCGGCCCCGGTCCAATAGGGATCGATCGCCGCGCTGGCGCTGTAGGTGACACCCTCGTGGACCATCGAGACCGTGAGCGTCCCTTCGCTGACCAGGATCGTCCCGGTCATCGTCTCACCGCGCCGGATGTCGGTCGGATTGCCCTGATCGTCGAGGAGCGGCGTATCCACGTCGATCGTGCCGCCTTGGCCGTCGGGCGCGTGCTCGTTGGTGTAGAAAACCCCGCCCTTGCCGTCGAAGGTCAGGCGGCACAGTTCGCCGGCCGCATTGCCATGCACCTGGGCGAAGATGATCTCCCCGGGCAGGCCGTCGACATCGTAGGCGGTGTGCAGGATGGTCGTTTCGAAATCGAGCCGGGCATAGCCATCGAACGACCATGCGGCCAGATCATCCCCGTTCATCTCGCGCAGCTCGGATCGGGGATAGGACGTGTTTGGCGTGGTGGCGCCGTCGGCGGGGGCGAGCAGCAGCAGTCGGCCATCCGTGTCGATGTCGTACCACGGGCCGTTCTCGTAGCCTTCGAGGTCATCGACTTCGATATTGTCGTCCGTGGCGCTGCGGTCGCCGAGGCCGTTGACGGGGGCCTGCCATTTCCAGCCCGAAGGCAGGATGCCGGCGAGGGTCCCGGAGCCGCTGCCCAGGTTGTCCGGCAGGTCGAACTCTCCCGTCACGGGGCCTTCGCCGTTCATCCGGATGACGAGGGTGACGCCGATCCATCGCGTCGGGCCCGACAGGTTCACGGCGGCCGGCCGCAGCCATGACCCGTCGGCTTGCTCGAACTCGAGGAAGAACTGATCCTCTCCGGAGAAATCCACATGGCGGAGAACGGAATGGTCCCAGCTGGGCGCCTCGGTGACGGTCTTGCTGCCGTCCCAGGCGACGAACCGGATGACGCGGCTGTTCTTGTGATCCATGGTCAGGGACATGCCACCGGATCCAGGCAGGACGGGCTCGCTGTTGGAGGTGCTGACGATGACCTGGACGTCGTCGATCGGGCCGGGCACGAACGCGCCGGGAATGCGCAGGATCGAGAAGTTCGTGTCCTTGGCGCCGCTCATCGAGAGCGTGTAGTCGGGGCCCTCTCCGTCGGCGATCTTCCACCATCCTTCCGCTGTGATGGCCGCGCCGTCATGATTGGCTTCCCGCCGGGTGAACAGGCTGTTCGAAACGCCTTCGGGTGGCGTGTAGGTCAGGCCGGGGCTGTTGTCGCTCGACCCGAAGAACAGCAGAAGATCGCCATCCGACGTGCCTGCGGGTTTCGCGGTGGTGACCGACGTGAGGCCAGAGGCGTTGGCGCTGGCGATGACGGTCGGGCCGCGCGGGGTCGCGGAAGGCGGTTCCCTGCCCTGCCACAGAGCGACCCCGCCCACCCGGTGCTGGCCATCGACGAGCTGGTGCCAGAACGTGGCGACGTAGTCGGTTTCGGGCAATACCGGCACCACGATGTAGAGATAGGCCGACCCCGAGGCGCGAGCCGGGTAGAGACGGATCGAGGTGCAGTTCGCCGGGGTCGTGAACTGCAGGACTTCCTGGGCGGGGACGGCCGAGGGGGGGCTGTCATAGGGCCTGAACCCGGCGTTGATGATCCACGCCATGGCGCTCTGATCGTAGATGCCCTTGTAGGCCGCGCCCGTCGTGTCGAAACCGGCCCCGCCCACGCCGTTGCTCAGCGTGACGTCGGAAGGATCGACGAGGCCGCTGAACGTCCAGTCGGAGATCGGGCCTTCGGGGAACTGCACCAGGTTCTCTGCCATGCGTCAGACCTCGGGTCGGTTCAAGATATATCCACCCAGAGCTCGCCCATGGCCGGGCTTGCAGGGGGCGTGTCGGACACGGTGATGCGCCAGAAGGTGTCGAAGGTGCCCGCCGTGCGGGCCAGCGCGATATAGGCGGCGTCGCTGAGCAGGTAGACCCGACCCGGCACGAGCCTGCCGGTGCCGGCAAGCCCGGCCAGTTCGGCCTCCGCGACGGTCCGGGCGAGGTTGACCGGCTGGACCGACTGCGCGTTGCCGCTGCCGTCATCGCCGCGGCCGACGTAGAGCATGTCGTCGGGCGTTGAATACGCCATCTCGCCGGATCTGAGGGCCGCAGGAGGGCCGCTCGCCGAGGAGTTGCGTCTGCGGATCTGAATGGTGTTGCTCATCAGAAAGTCCCTCCGTCGATGGTCGTGCCGTCGATCGAGCCGCCGGTGATCGCGACCGCGGCGGCACTTTGCGTCGCCATCGAGCCGAGCCCGAGATTGCCGCGCGCCGCGTCCGGATCGCCGAGATCCGCGAGGTTCGCCGCCGCAGCGAGTTTCGTGGCGAGATTATTCGTGACGGTGGCGGCGAAATCCGGATCATCGCCGAGCGCCGCCGCCAGTTCGTTCAGAGTGTCGATTGCCCCCGGTGCGCTGTCAATCAGGGCCGCAACGGCGGCGCTGACGAAGGCGGTGGTGGCGATCTGCGTGCTGTTCGCACCGGGTGCCGCGGTCGGCGCCGCCGGGATGCCGGTCAGAACCGGCGAGGCGAGCGGCGCCTTGTCGTCCAGCGCGCCCTGCAGCCCGGTGACCTCGCCGATCCCATGATCATGGCCCGAGGCCGGAAAGCTGTCGGGCTTCCGCGTGATCTCGTCCCAGTCGAGCGCGATGGTGTATCCGGCGTCGGGATCTCCGAAAACGCGGGCGAGTGTCTCGATCGCCTCGTCCCGTGCGCGTTTCGCGGCGGCCTCGGCCTTGCGGGCGTCGTCGCGGGCGCGTTCGGCGAGGCTCGTGCTGGCGAAGAGCGCGGTTTTCTTGATGTTCACGACCTTCAGGAGCCCTTTGACCGCTTCGGTCAGCTCCGCGACTTTCTGTTCGACGCTCATGGTCTCTCCTCAGGCAAAGGCGGTTTGTTGGGCAAGAAGGGTCTGGGCCTGGACGAAGCCCGTGGCGGTTTCCAGCGATGCGGCAACGTTGGCCTCGTCCTCGGCCGGGGCGGTGGTCGCCCCTGCCCTTTCGTTGTCGCGCTCGGCCGTGAAACTGGTCTGCAGCCGGTCGCTGCCCAGCTCGTGGCGCACGCTGTCCAGCGTCCACGCGCCGGCAAGCTCCGGCTTGATCCCCTCCAGCGCCACGATCCCTTCGGCCATCAGCTCGCCCCGGAACCCGGCAAGCGTGACATTGATCTTGCCCGAGGCGCGCATGCCCCGGTCGCGCTCGGCCTGCGCCGCCCGCCGCGCCTCGTCTTCCGTGGCATGGCGGTGACGCAGCTCGGTGGCCGGGTCTCCCTCTCCGACGGTCACCCGGCGTTGCCAGACCCAGCCCATGCCGTCGGTCAGCATCATCGGCAGGCCCAACCCAAGCGAGCGACGCTCGATGACGCAACTATGGGGGCCGACCTACGACAGTGCAGAACGAACCTCCAAGGCCTCACTGTCTCAGACCGGCTAAGATTTTCCCGATGACGGCTCTCAGCCCAAAGCGGACCCAAGACCATCGCCGTCATTGGGCGATGGCCGACCTTCGCCGCGCGGGTTACGAACTGGTAAGGTGCGGACGGAACTGACATTCGCTGCGGCTTGCACGAAAGTCTTTATCATCAGAGTATTTCCTCTGTGACGTCGCTGAGTGATGCTGTCAACGCACGACATAAATGGGGAGATCGGCCAATTTGGCCTCGTGAGCGTGTCTTCCTCGACCGCGTCCGATCTCCTCACCATCTGCCCGAAAGCAGCAAAGGGAGCGTCCTATGTCTGTCGAACGCGAGTGCATCTACTGCGGAAACACAAAGGAGGCTGCCGAATTCTCACAAGAGCACATCTGGCCCGATGCTCTCGGAGGCGATTATCTCCCCGGCTTTTGGCAAACCAACGACGTTTGCCAAAGCTGCAACAACATGTCTGGCGTGTTCGTCGATGGCGGGTTCATCAAGAGCTTCGCCATAACCGGGGAGCGAGCGAACGACGCATTGAGCTACCTGTCACCGGATCAACCCACAGGGGTCCTTCCCCTCATCTATCTCGGCGTAGTTCAGAACGTGCGGCCCGCTGAAGGCGAGGTCATCGACTACTGGGTGTGTGCTCCTGGAGCGAACGTCCTGCACATCCGAATGGAAGAGAAGGAAGATACGTGGAACGCCTACGCTGGGGGCGATCCGCGACGAGGCTCGAAGAAGTCCAAGGCAGGACGGGTCATCTTGAGCCTCACATCCCCTGAACCCTACTGGGTTTGCACGAGCCTTCGATCCGTCCTTCAGCACTTCCCTAAGGCAAAGCGGTTCGTGACCAACTTGGAACTCCCGGCGAACGCAAGCAAGTTCCAAGAACTCGATCCTTTCGACGCACAGCAAGCTGACGATTTGCGCATCGTCCGCGAGCTTGAGGGACTGCGCGAGCGCGGCGAGAACGTTCACATTCAGGTGGCAATTGACCTGCACGCAGACGGACGGTTCCTTGCCAAAGTGGCGCTCGCGGTTGGCTATCGACTTTTCGGCCACGACTTCATTTCGACGGACTATGCAAAAGAACTCCGCAAGGGTTTCCGCGAAGCCGACCCGGAGAAACGGTTTCAACTAAACATACACGGCTCGGGCTACTTGCGGGGCATCAATCTCGGTCCGGTCAATGATCAGCTACGATGGCCCGGAGGATGGCAGCTCGCGCTTCATCTTCTGTCTGACAAGCTAGCACTTGTAGCCACGGCACCGACCGGTCGCGTAATGTGCGTTCAGGTCACCGACGACATTTCTCTGCTGGATCGCCTCGGCTCTGAGTACCGGGATGGCGTGTGTTGGGTAACTGTCCCACCCGCCCAGACCGCAGCCGGGCCGCTACCCTATCCGGAGTATATCGCACACATGATTGGAGCCAAGCGGGCTCCAAGCCTAACCGCTTTGGAAGCACTCCGTGGTGATCCATCCATGTTGCCGAAGTCAGGCTTGGAGGAAGCCGAGTAGACCGGGTATTCAGTGCGACACTACATGTCGCTAGGTTGCGTCCCCAGTGTAACTTGTCAGGCGTCGTGCGAGCGTCCTCGCGGACTTTCAGAACGCGCCAACAGTTGTGTTCAAATCCATACGGCACCTGTGCCTTCAAAGCTGCCGTCCGCGCGTATCATTAAAGGCGAGTTCAAAGCCCCTCTGAGCGCCGCTTTTTCATCCGCCCACCTCGAAGTTCGCCACGAGGAGTTCGGGCCGTGGCTTGTCCTTGCCAGTCTTGGAGATCCCGCAACGGGTGGTGACGGGCTGGATGCCGAGCCTCACCCGGCTGGAAGAACCCGTATATCGCTACGACCGCCACGCCTTGCGGTGGTTCTCCGAGATGCAGGGCATTCCGCTGGCGGCTGGCCAGATGGAGCAGAGCGGCGAGCGGTTCGATCTGCTGATCGAGGCGGGCGTCGGGGTCTCCAACTCAACGCGGTTTTCGCGGGCGGCCTTGCCGCCGCGGTGTCGGCGGCGCAGACGCCGTTACCGACGGGCGGGCCGTGTCCCCCGCCGGGGGCTGGGACTTTGTGAACCTGCACTGGATGTGCGGCGCGATGCAGACGGGCGCCATCGAAGTGAACCAGGCGCAGGCGCGGATCGTGCGGTTGCTGATGCCAGACATGGCGCAGGCGCAAGACGGGTTTCAGCCTGTGCCCGATGCGCCCGGTTTCGGGTGGACACCCGACGAGGATGCATTGGCGCGGTGCCGTCTGTCCTGAGACGCTCGGCCCAGAAAAATTTCGACGGAAACCCTGCCGCGATCCGTATCACTCATATCCCTTCGGTCGGGTCGTTCCCCCGGCCCGATCTGCCCGCCCGCGCACGGTCCCCAAGTCGCGTGGGCGGGCCTTTTTTCCGTCTTCGCCGCCCCACGCCACGGCAAGTCCGGTTGCGCAGGTCAATCCCCCTTTCCTTTTCTTGCGCGGCTTGCCATGTGTTTCCTCAGATTCTTGCGCAAGAGGGAGGTTGGCCATGGGCTGGATGAAGGACGAAACCGGGCTTGAGAGACGCGCGGCGAATTTTGTACCGCTGACGCCGCTGTCCCACCTGCAACGCGCGGCGCAGATCTTCAGCAACCGCACGGCTGTCGTCGACCGGTCCTTCCGTACCACCTATGCCGAGCACATGTCGCGGGTCACGCGGCTTGCCTCCGCCCTGGCGCAACGCGGCGTACATCCGGGCGATGTGGTGGCAACGGTGCTTCCCAACACCTATCCGCATGTCGAGGCGCATTTCGGCGTGCCCGCCTGTGGTGCGATCATCAACTCCATCAACATCCGTCTCGATATCGGCACGATCAGCTACATCCTCGATCATGGCGAGGCGAAGGTCATCCTGTGCGACACGCAGTTCCTCGGCACGGTCGAGGCGGCGATGAAGGAGATGGAGACCGAAGAACTGCCCCTGATCGTCGAGGTGCCGGACGAGGCGGCGGGCTATCACGCCAGTGGCCGACACGTGACCTACGAGCAATTGCTGGCCGAGGGCGACCCCGAGTTCGAATGGATCATGCCGCAGGATGAATGGGAATCCATCGCGCTGAACTACACCTCGGGCACCACGGGGCGGCCCAAGGGGGTCGTCTATCACCATCGCGGGGCGTATCTCATCTCGATGGGGACGCCGATTTCGTGGCGCATGACGCTCTACCCGAAATACCTGACCATCGTGCCGCTTTTCCACTGCAACAACTGGTGCCATGTCTGGACCATGCCCGTGGTGGGCGGCACCACCGTCTGCTGCCGCGAGATCACGGCCAGGAACATCTACGACGCCATCGCGGATGAGGGCGTGACCCATTTCGGCGGTGCGCCGATCGTGCTGAACATGATCGTCAACGCCAAGGACGAGGAGCGCCGGGATTTCGACCACACGGTCGAGGTCTTTACCGCCGGTGCCCCGCCCGCCGCGGCGACCCTCGCGGCCATCGAGACGATGGGCTTCAACATCACCCAGGTCTACGGCCTGACCGAGACCTATGGCCCGGCCACGGAATGCACCTTCAAGGATGGGGTCTGGGATGTTCTGGACGGGGCAGACCGGGCCATCGTCAAGGCGCGCCAAGGCGTACCCATGCCGCAGATGGACCACATCACGGTGATGGAGCCCAAGCACATGGAGCAGATCCCGATGGATGGGGCAGCGCTTGGCGAAATCATGATGCGCGGCAACGCGGTGATGAAGGGCTATTACAAGAACCCCCGCGCCACCCGCGAGGCGTTCCGCGGCGGCTATTTCCACACCGGCGACATCGCCATGCAGCACCCCGACACCTACGTGCAGATCGCCGACCGCGCCAAGGACATCATCATCTCGGGCGGCGAGAATGTCAGCTCGGTCGAGGTGGAAGGCGCGCTGATGCATCACCCTGCGGTCCTGCTGTCGGCCGTCGTGGCCAAGCCCGATGACAAGTGGGGCGAGGTCCCCTGCGCCTTTGTCGAGTTGAAAGACGGTGCCGAGGCGACCGAACAAGAGTTGATCGATTTCGTCCGCCAGCGCCTTGCCGGCTTCAAGACGCCCAAACACGTCGTGTTCCAGGAATTGCCCAAGACCTCGACCGGGAAAGTCCAGAAATTCGAACTGCGCAAAGCGGCCGCCGCGTTGTAGGGGCGTGTCGGATCACGCGTTGAGCAAAACCGGGTAAGCGGTTATCCTGTTTGACAAAGAACGATGAGCAGGATGACAGGTGTCCATGACTGCGCTGGAGCAATATCGGCGGCTCGAGGCCCTTGGCCTGTGGCGTGAAGGCCCCGCCGACCAGCGCCGCGAGGTCGTGGTCTCGCTTGGCGATGCGACGCTTGTGATCTCGACCCCGTCCGAAACAGCGCTGACGCATTGGTCGCTTCCAGCAATCGAGCGCAAGAACCCCGGTCGGGTGCCCGCGCTTTACGCACCCGGCGCGGACAGTACCGAGCAGTTGGAACTCGAAGACCCCGACATGATCGAGGCCCTGGAAAAGGTCCTGACCGCGATCCGCCGGTCCGGTCCACATCCAGGGCGGCTCAGGTGGTTGCTCAGCGCGACGATGGGTGTCGGGGCGATGGCCTTGGCGCTTTTCTGGCTGCCCGAGGCGTTGACCCGGCAGACGGTCTCGCTGCTGCCGCAAGCCAAGCGCGCCGAGATCGGCGAAGCCCTCCTCGATGAGATCACCCGGCTGGCCGGTCGCCCCTGCACGGCGGCCCGGGGGCGCGCAGCGCTGCAAGACCTGACCAACCGGGTCTTCCAGGGCGCGCGCGTTCCGGGCGTGATCCTCCTTCCGGCCACGATCCCCGACACGATTGCCTTGCCGGGCAACCTGATCGTCGCCTCGGCCGCGCTGGTCGAGGATTTTGAAACACCCGAGGTTCTCGCCGGGTTTCTTTTGGCAGAGGACGTGCGCCGACAAGCAAGCGACCCGATCCAGACGCTGCTTGAGGATGTGGGCCTGGTCGTGACCTTCCGCCTGCTCACGACGGGGGAGATCGCCGATGACACCCTCGCCGCCCACGCGGTCACGTTGCTCAGCCGGCCCCAACCACCGGTCGACGAGGCGACACTCGTCGCGCGCTTTGCCGATGCCAATCTCTCGACACAGCCTTACGCCTTCGCGCAGGACGTGTCGGGCGAGACAGTCCTCGGCCTGATCGAGGCGGACCCGATGCGGACAGCAAGCGGCGCACCGCTCCTGCCGGATGACCGGTGGGTCAGCTTGCAGGAGATTTGCTCGGGAGGCTGATCGCGGCGCGGCCCGTTGGCACGGCACATGGGATCAGGCACTAATGATCGTGCCGCGCCTATTCGGCGACCACAAGGCGCCGAGGCACCGTATCGGTCCAGACCATGGCCATCTCGGCCTCGCCGGAAACGTGGCGAATACCCCGCAGCGGGTTGATCCGGCCATCATCCCAGACCTGCACGTAGCCCGCCGGGATGACCCTTTCCGGTGCAGGCGGCGGAACGATGCGCGCGGGCAGGTGCCCGGTCGAACTCAGGGTTTGACCGTTATACGAGGCAGGGTTCAGGGCCGCGCCCGCGCGGTCGATGCCGCGCGCGGCATCGCCGGGATGAACGGCTTGCGGGCCGCAGCGCACGCCGGGGCCGGACAGGTACTGCGCCGTCAGCCCAGTCAAACCCGGGCATGTCGTGCGCACCTCGGTGGGCGGCGGCGTTGGCGTTGCCGGGCGGGCGGCTGCCGGGGCCGTGGCGGTGGGGGCCGGCAGAACACGGATACCGGGCGTCGACACCGCTGCGGGGGTTTGCCGGATCACCGTGCGGGTCTGTGCAGCCGTTGGCGCGGTTGCGGGTGTTGTGGCAGGCGAAGCAGCGGCAACAGCCGACGCGGGACCGCCGATCACGGTGACACCCGGGCCGGGATTGGCCGGATCGACGCTGCCCCGAGCAGGGCCTGCACCGGCCACGCGCGACGGCTGGAAACCGCAAAGCTGGCGTCGGTCGCGCCCGACGCGCGGCACCCATTCGGTGGCGCTGCCATAGCCGACGCGCACGAAGACGCAGCCTTGGCTGTCCACGTATTGCTCACCGCTATAGCTGCTCGGCGGGGTTTCCGCCGGCACGGCCTGTTGTGCAAAAGATGCGCCTGTTGCCGCGACGGCTGTTGCACAGCCGAAAACGGTGGCGCGGACGATCCGGTTAATCCGCATGCAAGCCCCCCAGGTTTGCTGCCCCGAGAGTGGCGCAACACTTTGCTCAAGTAAAGGCGCAACAACGATTATTTGGTACCATACATCCTGTCGCCGGCGTCGCCGAGGCCGGGCACGATATAGCCATGGTCGTTCAGGTGGTCGTCCAGCGACGCCGTCACGATGGGCACATCGGGATGCGCTTCCTTCATCCGGGCGACCCCTTCGGGCGCGGCCAACAGGCAGAGGAAGCGGATGTTCTTGGCGCCGGCCTCCTTCAGCATGTCGATTGCGGCTGCAGAGGAATTGCCAGTGGCCAGCATCGGATCGACGACAATGGTGATGCGTTCCTCCAGCGCGTCAGGCACCTTGAAGTAGTACTTCACCGGTTGCAGCGTCTCGGGGTCGCGATAAAGGCCGACGAAGCCCACACGGGCCGCCGGCACAAGGTCGAGGATCCCGTCAAGCAAGCCGTTGCCTGCCCGCAGGATCGAGATCAGGGCCAGCTTCTTGCCCTCGATCATCGGCGCGTCCATCGGGCAAAGCGGCGTGTCAATCGTCTTGGTCGTCATCGGCAATTCGCGCGTCACCTCGTAGGCCAGAAGATGCGCAATCTCGCGCAGAAGCTGGCGGAAGGTCTTGGTCGAGGTATCCTTCTCGCGCATCAAGGTCAGCTTGTGCTGCACGAGCGGATGCTCGACCACGGTGAGATGTTCGGTCATGTCCTGTCCCCCAGTTTCTTGCGGATCTTGTCTTTCGTGGCCTCGTCGCAAAAGGCCGCGTCGATGGCAGTTGCGTTGATCTCGGCGAAATCCTCTTCGCCCCAACCAAAGGTGGCGGCAAGGTTTTCGTATTCCGCCGTCATGGTGGTATGGAAGAACGGCGGGTCGTCGGTGGAAACCGTGACCTTCACGCCGCGGTCTCGCAGGCGCTGGATCGGGTGGGCGGACCAGCCCGGACAGACCCCGAGCGCCACGTTCGACCCCGGGCAGCATTCCAGAACGATCCCCTGCTCGGCCAGGTCATCGACCAGCGCCAGGTCGTCGATGGCCTGCACCCCGTGGCCGATCCGCTCGGGCCGGAGCGCCGCCAGCGCATCGCGGACCGATTTCGCCCCGCCCCATTCCCCGGCATGCACGGTCAGTCGCAGCCCGGCCTCGCGCGCGCAATCGAAGGCCCAGGTGAAATCGGCGGGTTTCCCCTTCATCTCGTCGCCCGCCATCCCAAAGCCCGTCAGCCAGTCGCCCGCCGTCTCGGCGGCGCAGAGCGCGATGGGCTTCGCTGCCTCGGGGCCGAAATGACGGATGCAGGTGACGATACCGCGCAGCGTTATGCCGAAGTCGCGCTCGGCCTCCTCAGCCGCCTCGCGGATCGCGGCGAGATAGTCGCGCCACGCCTCGACATCGCCGCCGCCGCAGAAATCGGGGCTGAGGAAGGTCTCGGAATAGACGACGCCGTTGGCGGCGCTTTCCTCGAGCACGGCGCGGGTCAGGCGGGCGTAATCCTTGGGGCTGGTCAGAACGCTGGTCGCGGCCTCGTAGACGCTGAGGAAATGCACGAAATCGCGAAAGGCATAGCTGCCGTCCTCGCGAAAGATGCCAGACAGGTCGACGCCCTTTTCCTTGGCCAGGCCCCGGATGAAGGCAGGCGGCGCGGCGCCCTCGTGATGGAGGTGAAGCTCGACCTTCGGGATCTCTCTCATGCGCCGATCACCCATCCGATGAACGCGATAATGAACCCGAACATGATCGCGCCGCGCCACGGTGTGCGCGGGCGTCCGATCAGCGGACCGATGTAGCGTACGGCCAGCGTGACCACCACGAAGGTCATCACGAAATAGATTTGTTCAGAGGTCATGAGCCCTCACAGAAAACTGGTGCCGGGTCCCTCGGCCGGGATGCCCAGATGCGCCGCGACCGAGGCCGCGACATCGGCAAAGGCGCGGATGCCGATCTGCCCGGAATAGGGCCCCTTGGCAAGCACGGGCACCCTTTCGCGGGTGTGGTCGGTGCCGCTCCATGTCGGGTCATTGCCATGATCTGCGGTCAGGATCATCAGGTCATCGGGCCGCATCGCCGCCAGAACGGGGCCGATGGCGGCGTCGAACCATTCGAGATGGCGCGCATAGCCCGACACGTCGCGGCGATGGCCATACAGGCTGTCGAACTCGACGAAATTGGCGAAGGTCAGGCTGCCATCCGGGGCTGAGTCGACGCTGGTGGCGAGGTGATCCATCAAGGTCCGGTCATCGCCTTTCAGCACTTCGCCGACGCCCTGCCCCGCAAAGATGTCGCGGATCTTGCCGATGGCGATGGTCTTGCGCCCAGCACTTTGCGCCCAGTCCAGCAGAGTCGGCGCGGGCGGCGTCATCGCATAGTCGTGGCGGTTGCCGGTCCGGGCATAGCTGCCCGGTTCGCCGATGAAAGGCCGGGCGATCACGCGGCCCACGCGGCGGTCATGCAGCATCGGCGCAAGGCCCTCGCACAGCGTCAGCAGGCGGTCCAGGCCGAAGCTTTCTTCATGCGCGGCGATCTGGAAGACGCTATCGGCCGAGGTGTAGCAGATCGGCCAGCCGGTGCGTTGATGCTGCGCGCCAAGGCGCGCGATGATCTCGGTGCCGCTGGCATGGCAATTGCCGAGGATACCGTCGGTGCCAGCCAGGCGCTTTGTTTCTTCGACGATATCATCGGGGAAGGCCGGCGTCGTGTCGGAGAAATAGCTCCACTCCCACGGCACGGGCAGACCGGCCAGTTCCCAATGGCCCGAGGGCGTGTCCTTGCCCGCGCTCACCTCTTGCGCCGCACCCCACAGGCCGACCGGGTCGGCGTCGAGCCCCTCGCCCCGCGCGCCGGAGGCCAGCCTGAGCGCCGCCCCCAGCCCCAGCGCGTCGAGATGCGGCAGGTGCAAAAGCCCGCTGCGCCCCTCCTCGGCCTCGCCCGTGGCGCAGGCCGCCGCGATATGGCCCACGGTGTTCGCGCCGGTATCGGGCCGGTCGCCGTTGAAGAAGTCGTCGGCATCGGGCGCGCCGCCGATCCCGACGCTGTCCATCACCACGAGAAACGCACGGGGCATCACCCGATCCTTTCGTGGATCAGCGGCGGAAGATCCGGCGCGCTGTCGGACAATTCGAAAGCCCCGCGCAGGCTGGCCGCGACGGCGCGGCCCGCCTCTTCGCTGGCCGCATGGATGCGCAACAGCGGCGTCTGCGCATCGACCTGGTCGCCGAGCCGCGCAATGGCAGAGAGGCCCACCGCGGCGTCCACCCGGTCGGTCTGCTTCAGACGCCCGCCGCCCAGATGCACGACCGCCTCGCCCAAGGCGCGCGCATCGATCGCTGCGACCACCCCGCTTTCCCCCGGATGCACGTCCAGCATCACCGGCGCCGCTGGCAGCCTGTCACTCCAACGTTCCGTGAAATCCGCCGGGCCGCCCAGGATGGCGACCATTTCCCCGAAGATTTCAGCGGCCTGTCCGTCGGCCAGAACGGAGGCGATCCGCCCTTCCCCGTCGGCGGCATCGGCGGCCAGCCCGCCAAGCGCCAGCACCTCGCCGCCAAGCGCGATGGTGATGCGGGCAAGATCGGACCCGGTGTCGCCCCCGGTCAGGGCCTCCATCACCTCGATCACCTCAAGCGCATTGCCGGCGGTGCGCGCCAGCGGCTGGTTCATGTCCGTGACCAGCGCCGAGGTCATGCAGCCCGCGCCCTGCGCCGTGCTGACAAGGGATTGGGCCAAGGCCAGCGCATCGGCCGGGTCGGCCATGAAGGCACCCGAGCCGACCTTCACGTCGAGGACAAGGGATTCCAGCCCGGCCGCCAGTTTCTTGGAGAGGATCGAGGCGGTGATCAGGTCGATCGACTCTACCGTGCCGGTCACGTCGCGGATGGCATAGAGGCGCTTGTCGGCGGGCGCGATATCGGCGCTTGCGCCCACGATGGCGCAGCCGATATCGGCCACGATCTCTTGCAGGTCCTCGATGGAGACCTGCGTCTGATAGCCCGGGATTGCTTCGAGCTTGTCGAGCGTGCCCCCGGTATGACCAAGCCCGCGCCCCGAGATCATCGGCACAAAGGCACCGCAGGCCGCGAGCGCCGGGGCCAGCAGCAACGAGACCGCATCGCCCACGCCGCCGGTGGAATGCTTGTCGACCACCGGTCCGTCGAGATCCCATTTCAGGACATCGCCCGTTTCCCGCATCGCGGTGGTCAGCTGTACACGGCCCGCCTTGCCCAGCCCCTTGGTGCAGACAGCCATGGCAAAGGCGCCGGCTTGCGCGTCCGTCACCTCGCCGGAGGCAAGCCCATTGGCGAACCAGAACAGTTCCGCCTCGGTCGGATGGATCCCGTCGCGCAGCTTGGCGAGAATGGCGCGGGCGTCGGTCACGTGCGGGCCTCGGACGCATCCATATGGCCTGCATCGAACCGGCCCGGAAGCAGCTCGGCCACGGTCATGGACAAGGTCTCGCCTGACGTCGTCGCCATGGTCACGACCACGTCGCCCGAGGCAAATTCCGCGATCTTCTGGCGACACCCGCCGCAGGGCGGCACGGGCGCGGAGGCTTGGGCGATCACGGCGATTTCCGCGATCTTCGTGTCGCCCGAAGCGATCATCGCGGCGATGGCCCCGGCCTCGGCGCAGGTGCCCTCGGGATAGGCGACATTCTCCACGTTGCAGCCGAGGTGAACATTCCCCTCGACCGAGCGGATGGCCGCCCCGACCTGGAAATTCGAGTAGGGCGCGTAGGCCTTTGCCCGCACGGCATCCGCCGCGTCGATCAGGCTTTCTGACATGGGGCGCCTCCGTTCACGCAACCGCTGAGCCACAGTGTGAAGCGGTGTATCCTCAAGCGCAAGACGAAGACCACCCTCCCCCGGCGGCAGCAAAAAGCCGGCCCGAGGGCTGGCTTTCGAGATTGGCTAGCGATGGCTGCGCCCGGGGCGGGCGACTGCCGCAATATCAGGTCAGCCGCCGTAACCCAGCGGCTTCACGGCCTCGGCGATCTCGTCGAGGATAGCCGGGTCGTCGATCGTCGCGGGCATCTTGAAATCCTCGCCATCGGCGATCTTGACCATCGTGCCACGCAGGATCTTGCCCGAGCGGGTCTTGGGCAGACGATCAACCACGACCGCCAGCTTGAAGGCGGCGACCGGGCCGATCTGGTCGCGCACCATCTTCACGCAATCCTTGACCACCTGCTCCGGGGTCGTTTCAGCGCCCTTGTTCAGGCAGAGGAAGCCCATCGGAAGCTGCCCTTTCAGCGTATCGGTCACGCCGATCACGGCGCATTCGGCCACATCCGCATGGGCGGCCAGAACCTCTTCCATCGCGCCGGTCGACAGGCGGTGGCCCGCGACGTTGATGACGTCATCGGTGCGCGCCATGATGTAGAGATAGCCGTCCTCGTCGATCATGCCGGCGTCGCCGGTCTCGTAATAGCCCGGGAAATGGGTGAGGTACGCCTTGCGGAACCGCTCTTCCGCCTCCCACAGGGTGGGCAGCGTGCCCGGCGGCAAGGGCAACTTGACCGCGATGGCGCCCAACTCGCCGGGTTTCATCGGGTGGCCACCCTCGTCGAGGATGCACACGTCATATCCCGGCATCGCCACCGAGGGGGAGCCGATCTTGACCGGCAGCTTCTCGATCCCGAGTGGGTTGCCCGCGATGGCCCAGCCGGTTTCCGTCTGCCACCAGTGATCGATCACCGGCACGCCCAGCTTGTCCTGCGCCCATTCGATCGTGTCCGGGTCGGCCCGTTCGCCAGCGAGGAACAGGGACCGAAGGCTGGAGAGGTCGTAGTCGCCCACAAGGCTGCCGGTCGGATCGTCACGCTTGATCGCGCGGAACGCCGTCGGCGCGGTAAAGAGGCAGCGCACCTTGTGATCCTGGATCACACGCCAGAAGGTCCCGGCATCGGGGGTGCCCACGGGCTTGCCCTCGAACACGACAGTCGCGCATCCAAAGGTCAGCGGGCCGTAACAGATATAGCTGTGGCCCACGACCCATCCGACATCGGAGGCGGCCCAGAAAACCTCGCCGGGGTTCATGTCGTAGAGGTTGCGCATCGTCCAGTTCAGCGCGACAGAATGGCCGCCCGTGTGGCGCACGACCCCCTTGGGCTGCCCCGTCGTTCCGGAGGTATAGAGGATGTAGAGCGGGTGGTTGCCCTCGACCGGGACGCAATCCGCCGGTTCGACGCCATACTGGAAGCCGTGCCAGTTGACGTCCCGCCCCTCTTCGAGATGGGCCACCTCCTGTTCGCGCTGGTAGACGACGCAGAAATCCGGCTGGTGGGTCGATTGTTCGAGCGCGCCGTCGAGCAGCGGCTTGTAGTGGACGACCCGGCCAGGCTCGATCCCGCAGGATGCGGCGATAATGCATTTCGGTTTGCAGTCGTCGATTCGCACCGCAAGTTCATGCGAGGCGAACCCGCCGAAGACGACCGAGTGAACGGCACCGAGACGGGCGCAGGCCAGCATCGCCTCAAGCGCCTCCGGGATCATCGGCATGTAGATGATCACCCGGTCCCCCTTTTCGACACCCTTCGCGCGAAGGGCCCCGGCCAGCGTCGCGACGCGGTTGCGCAATTCGACGAAGGTCATCTCGCGTTTCGTGTGGGTGACGGGGCTGTCGTAGATGATCGCGGTGCGATCGCCATGCCCGGCCTCGACGTGGCGGTCCACGGCGTTCCAGCAGGCGTTCAGCTTGCCATCGGCGTACCACTCGTAAAGCGGTGCGTTCTCGTCGAAGAGGGCTTTGGACGGCTGGACGTCCCAGTCGATGCCCTTTGCCGCCTCCATCCAGAATGCTTCTGGGTCGCGCTTGGCGGCCTCGTAGATCTCGCCGTAGGCCATGATGCTGTCCCTCCTCCTCCGTGTCGGTAATTTCCTATCGTTTAAATGGCGCATCGCGCAATTACGAGACCCACAAGCGACATGAGAGCGCTAACGTATACATTGGAACACCGCCTTATCGTCGCAGTGCGACACCCCGCCCCTCGCATCACATTCAGAACTTTTTATATGTGTCGGTAGCGAACAGGAGATTATCAATGACAACCATGCCCGACGCCCCGCAGCAGCGGTGGATCACCCGCCATGTCACCTATCGTCTGCCGGTCATCGGCCGCATGGCGCGCGAGGTCGTGGATGGCCCCGTGGACAACGCCTTCGCCGCCATCTTCGGGATCGTGGCGGCTATCGCCTCGGCGGTTCTGATGTTCGGCTATCCCGCCCTGATCTTCGTCGGGCTGGCCGCGACCGCGCTGATGTTCATCACGCTGGTGCGCATCACCCTCGGGTAACCCGGTTGCGTCCATTCAGGCTCCTCTCTGGATGGACGCTGTAACGGCTGAGGACTCTCCTCCCCCTCAGCCGTAATGGGCCACGGGCGTCCCGGCGAGCGCCGAGATGTTCAGAAGACCGCGCGCGGTGATCGATGGTGTCACGATATGCGCGCGGTTGCCCATCCCCATGAGAATGGGACCAACCTCCAGACCGCCTGCCTTGGCTTTCAACGTGTTGCGCGTCGCACCAGCCGCATCGGTCGACGCGAAGATCAGCGCATTCGCGGGGCCATTCAGCCGCGAGTTGGGGAAGATCCGTTCGCGCAACTCGGGGTCCAGCGCACTATCGACGTGCATTTCGCCTTCGTAGGTGAACGAGCGTGGCTGTGAATCGAGAATGTCGAGCGCGGCGCGCATCCGGCGCCCGCTGTCGCTTTCGAGATTGCCGAACTGGCTACCCGAACACAGCGCGATCTGCGGCTCGACCCCGAAGCGCTTGATGTGACGCGCCGTGGCACAGACCGTTTCGGCGATCTGCTCGGGGCTGGGCACGGGGTGGACCTGCGTGTCGCCCACGAACAGCGGACCATCTTCAAGGATCATCAGGCTGAGCGCGCCGACGGGCGTCAGGTCGGGCGTTTCAAGAAGCTGCGAGACGTAATTCAAGTGCCAGAGATACTGACCGAAAGTGCCGCAGATCAGCGAATCCGCCTCGTCGCGATGGACCATGACGGCGCCGATGGCGGTGGTGTTGGTGCGCATGATGGCGCGGGCGAGGTCAGGGGTGACGCCGCGGCGCTGCATCACCTCGTGATAGGTGCCCCAATAATCGCGGTAGCGGGGGTCGTTTTCCGGGTTCACCAGTTCGAAATCGATGCCCGGCCGCACCGTCAGGCCCGCCCGTTCGATCCGCAGGTCGATGGCTTCGGGGCGGCCGATCAGGATCGGTTTGTCCGTCGTCTCCTCCAGCATGGCCTGCGCGGCCCGGAGCACGCGTTCGTCTTCGCCCTCGCAGAACACGATCCGGCGCGAGGTGCCGGACGCCGCCTCGAACACCGGGCGCATGATCAGCGCAGAGCGGAAGACAGACTGGTTCAACCGGTCGCGATAGGCCCCGAGGTCGTCCAGCGGTCGCGTGGCGACCCCAGAGTCCATCGCGGCCTCGGCCACGGCCCCGGCAACGACGGCGATCAGACGCGGGTCGAAGGGTTTGGGGATCAGGTATTCCGGCCCGAAGGTCAGTTGCTCACCGGCATAGGCCGCCGCCGCCTCGGCACTGGTCGTGGCCCGGGCCAGCGCCGCGATGCCCTCGATGCAAGCGATCTGCATGGCGTCGTTGATCTCGGTCGCACCGACATCCAGCGCGCCGCGGAAGATGAAGGGGAAACACAGGACGTTGTTGACCTGGTTCGGAAAATCGCTGCGCCCCGTGGCGATAACGGCATCTGGCGCAACCGTGCGAACCTCGTCGGGCAGGATTTCCGGCGTGGGGTTTGCCAAGGCGAAGACGACGGGGCGATCCGTCATCTTGCTCACCATCTCGGGCGTCAGCACGCCGGGCCCCGACAGGCCAAGGAACATGTCCGCGCCTTCGATCACCTCGTCGAGGCTTTTGGGGTCGGACCCTTGCGCATACTCGGCCTTCTGCGGGGTCATGCCGACCTCGCGCCCGTTATAGATCAACCCGTCGATATCGCAGAGCCAGACATTCTCGCGCTTGAGGCCGAGCTTGAGCAGCATGTTCAAACACGCGATCCCCGCCGCGCCGCCGCCCGTCGAGACAAGCTTGATATCCTCGAATTTCTTGCCGACGACCCGAAGCGCGTTGGTGGCGGCGGCGCCGACGACGATGGCCGTGCCGTGCTGGTCGTCATGGAACACCGGGATATTCATCCGCTCGCGGCACAGCCGTTCAACGATAAAACAATCTGGCGCCTTGATGTCTTCGAGGTTGATGGCCCCGAAGGTCGGCTCCAGCGCGCAGACGATGTCGGCCAGCTTCTCGGGGTCCGGTTCGTTGATCTCGAGGTCGAAGCAATCAATATTCGCGAATTTCTTGAAGAGGACGGCCTTGCCCTCCATCACCGGCTTGGATGCCAGCGCACCGATATTGCCAAGCCCCAGAACCGCCGTGCCGTTCGAGACGACGGCAACGAGATTCCCGCGCGAGGTGTAGCGGGCGGCATTGACCGGATCTGCCTTGATTTCAAGGCTGGCCTCGGCCACGCCGGGGCTGTAGGCGCGCGACAGGTCGCGCCCGTTGGCCAGCGGCTTTGTGGCGCGGATCTCCAGTTTCCCGGGGCGGGGATGCTCGTGATAAAACAGCGCGGCGGCGCGCAGGGCCTCGTGTTTTTCTTCGTTCATGATGTCCCTCCGGTCTGGATGGTTTAGCCTTAAACCATGTCCGCGCGACGGACCAGAGACGCCGAGACCTCAGACGAATTGTTCGCGGATCAGGCGTTCCTCCAGCCCGTGACCCGGATCGAACAGGATCCGATGCGCGACATCCGGCTCGGACCTGACCTCGACCGAGGCGACGTCGCTGACCGCGCGGCTGTCGGCATCGGCCATCACGGGCCGCTTGTCGGGGTCGATCACCTCGATCCGAACCACCGCTCTTTTGGGCAGCAGCGCGCCGCGCCAGCGCCGGGGGCGAAAGGCGGCGACGGCGGTGATGGCCAGCACGTCGGACCCGATGGGCAGGATGGGTCCGTGGGCCGAGTAGTTGTAAGCAGTGGACCCGGCGGGCGTGCACACAAGCGCGCCATCGCAGACCAGTTCCTCCATCCGCAGGCGCCCGTCGACATAGATCTTGAGCTTTGCGGCCTGCGGACCGGCGCGCAGCAGGCTGACCTCGTTGATAGCCAGCGCCTCGTGGGCGGTGCCATCCACGGCGATCGCACGCATGTGCAGCGGGTTGATGACCTCTTCCTCGGCGGTCTCCAGACGGTCGATCAGACCGTCTTCGCGGTATTCGTTCATCAGAAAGCCGACGGTGCCGCGGTTCATGCCGTAAACCGGGGCCTCGATCTGCTGCGTGGCGTGCAGGGTCGCCAGCATGAACCCGTCGCCCCCAAGCGCCACGATGACATCGGCCTCTTCCGGTGCGAAATCGCCGTAACGCGCGGTCAGGCGCGCCTTGGCGTCCTGCGCGAGGGGCGTGTCCGAGGCCAGAAAGGCGATATTGCGGGCCGCGGGCATCCGGCACCTCCGGGTTTTCTGCCCTGCCGGGCCGTCTAACGGTCGGACCATCGCGCGGGCAGGCCCGAAACTCAATCCCGGATGAGGGACAGCGGCACAGGATTGTTCCGGTCACCGTGACGCTCCCGCGTCATTAATCACCGCTTTCCGCCCTTCCCCGCACCGGCCCCATGCCCTAAACCAAGCGGCAATTGGCCCTGCCCTGCGGCGCGGCCCCGCTGCCACCCCTCGAAAGGAGGATGACCATGAACGCCTCTCACCGTGACGAAGGTTTCTTCACCGAAAGCCTTGAGACCCGCGACGCCGAGATCTTCGACGCGATCCAGAAGGAGCTGGGTCGCCAGCGCGACGAAATCGAACTGATCGCCAGCGAGAACATCACCTCCGCCGCCGTGATGGAGGCGCAGGGGTCGGTGATGACGAACAAGTATGCCGAAGGGTATCCGGGCCGCCGCTACTACGGCGGGTGCCAGTTCGTCGATATCGCGGAGAACCTCGCAATCGACCGCGCCAAGCAGTTGTTCAACTGCGGCTTCGCCAATGTGCAGCCCAACTCGGGCAGCCAGGCCAACCAGGGCGTGTTCACGGCACTTCTGACGCCGGGCGACACGATCCTGGGCATGAGCCTCGATGCCGGTGGTCACCTGACCCATGGCGCCAAGCCGAACCAGTCGGGCAAGTGGTTCAACGCCGTGCAATACGGCGTGCGCGAAAGCGACCTTGAAATCGACTACGACCAGATCGCAGCCCTTGCGGCCGAGCATCGGCCCAAGATGATCATCGCGGGCGGCTCGGCCATTCCGCGCATCATCGATTTCGCCCGCATGCGCGAGATTGCCGACACCGTCGGCGCCTACCTGCTGGTGGACATGGCGCATTTCGCAGGGCTCGTGGCCTCGGGGCACTACCCGTCGCCCTTCCCCCATGCGCATGTGGCGACGACCACCACGCACAAGACCCTGCGCGGTCCGCGCGGCGGCATGATCCTGACCAATGACGAGGACATCGCGAAAAAGGTCAACTCGGCCATTTTCCCCGGCATCCAGGGCGGGCCGCTGATGCACGTGATCGCGGGCAAGGCCGTGGCCTTCGGCGAGGCGCTGCGCCCCGAGTTCAAGGACTACCAGACCCAGGTCATCAAGAACGCGCAGGCGCTGGCCGATCAGCTGATGCAGGGCGGCCTCGACATCGTGACCGGCGGCACCGATACGCACCTGATGCTGGTGGACCTGCGCCCCAAGGGCGTGAAGGGCAACGCGACCGAGAAAGCCCTCGGGCGCGCGCATATCACCTGCAACAAGAACGGCATCCCCTTCGACACGGAAAAGCCGATGATCACCAGCGGCATCCGCCTCGGCAGCCCCGCAGGCACGACGCGCGGTTTCTCGGAAGAAGAGTTCCGCCAGATCGGGCGCTGGATCACCGAGGTGGTCGATGGGCTTGCCGCCAATGGCGAGGATGGCAACAGCGCCGTCGAGGACAAGGTGAAGTCGGAAGTCCTGGAACTCTGCGAGCGTTTCCCGATCTATCCCAATCTCTGACGCACACGGCGCGCCCGCGCCAAGTCTGACAAGCTATTCGCCGCCCACGCCTAAGCGTCGGGCGGCGTTTTCTTGCGGGGCTTTCAAATGCATGTCACCTTGCAGAGGCAAGGTGCGCATCTAGGTGGACGGTGGCTGGGAAACGTATGCGCGCCCAGCGATGATCTGTCCTTGGACCGAGACTGATGCCATGACTGCCGATTCGCCAATCCGCCCCCGGATCACCCCCGAATATCGACAAGAGGCCGAGCGCGAGATACGCGCCTTTGTCCGCGACTGGACCGCGCGCGACGACCGGCTGGCCAGCCTGAGTTATGTCGCGACCTTTGCCGTCTACTTCCTGACGCTGTGGGCCGCCGTGGCTTCGTGGCCGACATGGTGGCTGATCGCCCCGTTGGTCGTGATCAACGCCACGGCTGGCGTGCGGCTCTACGTGCTCCAGCATGATTGCGGGCATGGATCGCTGTTCACATCCAAGCATGCGAACGACCTTGCGGGACATGCGCTTTCAGTTTTCACGCTGACGCCCTACCGGGTGATGAAGCACAATCACAACCAGCACCACTCGCATCTGGGAAACCTGGATGAGCGTGACACGACCGAGATCCTGACGCTGACGCGTCGCGAATGGAGTGAGGCCGGACCGTGGCGGCGCCTCTACTACCGGATCTACCGAAACCCGTTGATCATGATCCCGATCGGGGGGCTGTTTACCTACGTGCTCGCTTATCGCTGGCCGAAGAACGCGGGAACGGTCGATGCGCGCGGAGTTCTGCTGCACAACGCGGGTCTGGTCGCATGGGTCGCCCTGCTGTGGCTTCTGGGGGGCTGGCCAGCGATGGCGATCTACGCGTCCACCGTTTTCATTGCCGGCTGCATCGGCGTGTTCCTCGTCTACCTTCAGCACAATTTCGAGGACACGTGGTGGGACCGTAAACCCGATTTGAACCCGGCCCGGGCCGCGCTACAGGGGTCATCTGCCCTCGATCTGGGATGGTGGTTCGACCTTGCCGTGGCGAACATCACCTATCACGACATCCACCATTTCAACGCCAATATCCCCAGCTATCGCCTGCGGGCCTGCCACCGCGCCCTGCGCGAGAAATACGAGGTGCAGACCATCGGCTGGGCCGAGGCGCTGCGGTCCTTCACGCTGAAGCTCTGGGACGAGGAGCAGGAGCGACTGGTCCCCTTCCCGCGCGAGGCCCGGCACCGGCCCGTGGTCAGCGGGGCATGAATGCGCTCAGGTTGACGAAACAGAGGGACGCGACAACGGGTTCGACAGAACCCTGATCATGGACGTTGCAGGACCGGCCTCAAGCCGCCACGGCCTTGCGGACCATGTCCCAATAGATGCCCTCGACCGCGGCGCGGTTCAGCCGTCCGCCTTCGCGATACCACGTGGTAACGCCGGTCAGCATGGCGATCAGCGCCATCGTGGCGAGCTTGGTATCGGGCACGGCGAACACGCCGCTTTGCTGTCCCGCGCGCAGGATCGCCTCGAGCCGGTCCTCGTAATCCCGACGCAGGCCCTCGATCACGGCGAAATTCTCGGGCGTGAGATTGCGCAATTCCATATAGGCGATGAAGACGAGTTCCGGCCGGCCGAGATGGAACCGGATATGGTGGCGGACGAAATCCTCCAACTGATCCGTCGGCGGCGCATCGGGCGCCTGCCAGTCGGCCAGCAGCTCTTCCATGTGGTCGCGCATCAATTCGAACAGCAGCGCCTGCTTGTCAGAGGTGTAGAGGTAGAGCGCACCGGCCTGCACCCCGACCTCGGCTGCGATCTGGCGCATCGAGACGGCGGCAAACCCGTGCCGCGCGAACAGGCGCAGCGCCGCGTCGCGCACCTTGGGGCCGGTGATATCGGCGTGAGAGCCCTGTTTTCGTGCCATGTCCGCCAGATTATCTGAACATGCGTTCAATTCAACTGTCGAAGGGGGCCGGAAAGCGCCGCCGCGTCGCCTTGCGTGCTGGACTTGCGCGGGCACATGGGGTTACCTCTGGCGCATGCGACGCCGCTTGCCCCTTGCCCTTTCGACTGCCGCCGCGCTGGCGCTCGCGGCCTGTTCCAGTGGCATGCCCGATCTCGACTCGCGGCTGACGGAGGCATCGCGCAACGCGCCCTACCCCGAATTGGTGCCGCTTGGCCCGCTTCTGGCACAGGTGGACGCCCTGTTGCCGCGCAGCGCGGCCGCCGAGGGGCAAAGCCTCGAGTCCCGCGCAGCAGACCTGCGCCGCCGGGCCGCGCAACTCCGCCGCATGTCGATCTCCTGATCCGAGACAGCCTCGCGTTGAACCCGCTGCGCGAAGCGGCTAACAGATGCGGGATCGTGCCTGTCTGATATTCCGGAGACCCCACATGACCGACCCTATCCGCCTTGGCATCGCGGGGCTTGGCACCGTGGGCGCGGGCGTCGTGAAAATCGTGCAGCGACAAGCCGACCTGCTGGCCGCGCGCTGCGGACGCCCGATCGAGGTCAGCGCGGTTTCCGCGCGGTCGCGCGACAAGGATCGCGGCGTCTCGCTCAAGGCCTACGCGTGGGAGGATGACCCGGTCGCCCTCGCCCGCCGCGACGATGTCGATGTCTTCGTCGAATTGATGGGCGGCTCGGACGGCCCTGCCAAGGCCGCGACCGAGGCCGCGCTTGCCGCTGGCAAGCATGTGGTCACCGCAAACAAGGCGCTTCTGGCGCATCACGGGCAGGCCATGGCCGAAGCGGCCGAAGCGGCGGGCGTCGCCCTGCGCTACGAGGCGGCGGTGGCTGGCGGCATTCCCGTCATCAAGGCCCTGCACGAGGGGCTGGCCGCCAACGCCATCACCCGCGTGATGGGCGTGATGAACGGCACCTGCAACTACATCCTGACCCGGATGGAACTGGCCGGCCTCACCTATGAGGAGGCTTTTGCCGAGGCCGACGGGCTTGGCTATCTCGAGGCGGACCCGGAACTGGACGTGGGCGGCATCGACGCGGGCCACAAGCTGTCGATCCTCGCCTCCATCGCGTTTGGCACGCAGGTCGCCTTCGACGACATGACGCTGGAAGGCATCGGTCGCATTTCCATCGACGATATCCGGCAGGCGGGCGATCTGGGCTACAAGATCAAGCTCTTGGGCGTGGCGCAGATGACCGGCCGAGGGCTGGAACAGCGCATGACCCCCTGCCTCGTGCCCGCGACGTCGCCCATCGGGCAATTGGTCGGCGGCACGAACATGGTCGTGATCGAGGGCGACGCTGTCGAGCAGATCGTGCTGCGCGGCCCCGGCGCGGGCGAAGGGCCGACCGCCAGCGCCGTGATGGGCGATGTCTGCGATATCGCGCGCGGGATCGTCCTGCCGGTCTTCGGCCAGCCGGCGACAAGCCTGAAACACGCGCCCGCCGCAACCGCCGAGGCACCGGAGAGCTATTACCTGCGGATGGAGCTTCTGGACAAACCCGGGGCGCTGGCCAAGGTGGCGACCGTTCTGGGCAATAACGGCATCTCGATCGACCGCATGCGCCAATACGATCATTCCGGCGAGAACGCGCCGGTTCTGATCGTCACGCACAAGACTGCGCGGGGTGATCTGGACGCGGCCCTGTCCGCCCTTCCCGGCACCGGCGTGATGGTCGGCGAGCCCGTGGCGTTGCGCATCGTCGACCTCTGAGACGATGGATTGGCTGGCCCCTGTCGACATCTACTGTGAACGGGTCGGCACGGGGTTCTGGGCCGAGCCTTGGAACGCGTGGTCGAACCTCGCCTTCATCGCGGCGGCGATCTGGGGCGGGGTGACGGCGGCACGGCTTGGCATCCGCCACTGGGCGGCATGGCTGCTGATCGTGCTGGCCGGGCTGATCGGGGTCGGATCGTTCCTGTTTCACACCTTTGCAAACACCTGGTCCGCGCTGGCCGATGTTGTCCCGATCTGGACATTCGTCGCGACCTTCGTCCTGGCCGGGATGCGCTATATCGGCGGCATGCCGCCAGTGCGGGTGGCCGGCGTCTCGCTGGCCGTCGTGACGGTGGCCGTGCTGATCGCGCGTCTGGCAATGGGCGAGGGCAGCACCGAGCCTGCCGGGCCGGACCCGTTGAACGGCTCGGCGCAATACGCCCCCGCCCTCTTGGCGCTGGCCACCTTTGCCCTGCTCACTTGGCGGTGGAGCCATCCTGCCGCGCCCTGGCTTTTGGCTGCGACGGGCGTGTTCCTTCTGTCGCTGATCCTGCGCACCGTGGACCGCGATTTGTGCGAGGCTTTGCCGCTCGGCACGCATTTCCTGTGGCATGTGCTGAACGGGGTGATGATCGGCCTTCTTCTCCAGATGCTCTTGCGCACCGGGGGACTGGCGCGACTACGTTAGCGCACCCATCCTTGCCCCTTTGCGCCCCGGCGGGTAAGTCCGAGGCCAAGCCCCTTTCACGCAAGGATATCCCATGTCGCACCCCGTAGATTTCAACGACCGCATGTTGTCGCTGGGCCTTGCCCGCGTGTCGGAGGCCGCCGCCATCGCCTCGGCCGACTGGGTCGGGCGCGGCGATGAAAAGGCCGCGGACCAGGCTGCCGTGAACGCCATGCGGGAACAGTTGAACAAGCTGGAGATCGAGGGCGTCGTCGTCATCGGCGAAGGCGAACGCGACGAGGCGCCGATGCTTTATATCGGGGAAGAAGTCGGCGCCGGGGACGGCCCGGCGGTGGATATCGCGCTGGACCCGCTGGAAGGGACGACGCTCACGGCCAAGGATATGCCGAACGCGCTGACCGTCATCGCCATGGGCCCGCGCGGCACGATGCTGCACGCCCCCGACGTCTACATGGACAAGCTGGCCATCGGCCCGGGATATCCCGAGGGTGTGGTCAGCCTCGACATGTCGCCCGCCGACCGGGTCCGCGCATTGGCCGAGGCACGCGGCTGCGCCGCCGCCGACATTACTGTCTGCGTGCTGGAACGCCCCCGCCATGCCGAGATGATCGCCGAGATCCGCGAAACCGGCGCCGCGATCCGCATGATCACCGATGGTGACGTGGCGGGCGTGATCCATTGCGCCGAGGCCGAGATCACCGGCATCGACATGTATATGGGCCAAGGCGGCGCGCCCGAGGGCGTTCTGGCCGCCGCCGCGCTGAAATGCATGGGCGGGCAGATGTGGGGCCGACTGTTGTTCCGCAACGATGACGAACGTGGCCGCGCCGCCAAGGCGGGCATCACCGACCTCGACAAGGTCTACACGCGCGACGAGATGGTGACCGATAACGTGATCTTCGCTGCGACCGGCGTGACGGATGGCTCGATCCTGCCGGGGATCAAGCGCGAACCCACGCACCTGACGACCGAAACCATCCTCATGCGGTCCAAGACCGGGTCCGTCCGGCGCATGGTCTATCGCAACCCCAAGCGCTGAGGCATGGCGGCGACGCTGATCCTGATCGACATCCAGAGCGGGTTCGATGCGCCCGGCTGGGGCGCGCGCAACAATCCCGACGCCGAAACGCGCGCCGGTGCGCTCTTGGCCCATTGGCGAACGGCAGGCGCGCCGCTGGTGCATATTGCCCATCGCTCGGTCGAACCCGGCAGCCCGCTGTCGGGCGACGGGGTGGCCTTCAAGCCGGAGGTCGCACCGCTGCCCGGCGAAGTCGTCTTCGAAAAGCGGGTCAACAGCGCCTTCATCGGCACGCCGCTCGACGGGCACCTGCGCGGGCTTGGCGCGCGCGATCTGGTGATCTGCGGACTGACCACGCCTCACTGCGTCTCGACCACCTGCCGGATGGCGGCCAACCTCGGCTTCTCCGTGCAGTTGGTACATGACGCCTGCGCGGCCTTTAGCGGGAATGCGGATACAGGCTGGTCCGACCTGCCGCCATTGAGTGCCGAGGAGATCCACGTCAGCGCGATCTCCCACCTGCATGGCGAGTTCGTCGACGCCGTATCGACGGAGCGCCTGCTGGAGCACGCGTCATGACCGCATTCCTTGGCGTGACGGACTCCCTCACCGGTCGGCGCTGGATTGGCCCCGGCGTCGAGACCGAACGCCTCGCCGCCGCGCTGACCCAGGGCGCAGGATTGGAACCGCCCGTGGCCGCCGTATTGGCGCAACGCGGCGTGACGCCCGAGGAAGCCGCGGGCTTCCTTGCCCCAGCGCTACGCGATCTGCTTCCCGACCCGATGGTGCTGAAAGACATGGACCCGGCGGCAAAACGGCTCTTGGCCGCCCTGCGCGGGCGCGAACGCATCGCGATCTTCGCGGATTACGACGTCGATGGCGGCTCCTCCGCCGCGCTCCTGATCTGCTGGCTGCGCGAGATGGGGCTTGAGGCGACCCTCTACGTGCCCGACCGCATCGACGAAGGCTATGGCCCGAACG
This sequence comes from [Roseibacterium] beibuensis, assembly GCF_039542305.1. Lineage (NCBI taxonomy): Bacteria > Pseudomonadati > Pseudomonadota > Alphaproteobacteria > Rhodobacterales > Roseobacteraceae > Roseicyclus > [Roseibacterium] beibuensis. The sequence goes on from NZ_BAABHW010000002.1 coordinate 92,896, forward strand.
ACGCTGCGATGGAGGCGCTGGCCCGCGACCATGACCTCATCGTCTGCGTCGATTGCGGAACGCTGTCACACGGGCCCATCGCGGCGGCCAAGGGGGCGGACGTGATCGTGCTGGACCATCATCTTGCCGCCGCCGACCTGCCCGACTGCGTTGCTGTCGTGAACCCGAACCGGCAGGACGAAACGGGGGATCTGGCCCATCTCTGCGCGGCGGCTGTCGTCTTCCTCGTGCTGGTCGAATTGAACCGCCGCCTGCGCGAGGCCGGTGTGAAAGGCCCCGACCTGATGGCGATGCTGGACCTCGTGGCGCTGGCGACCGTGGCCGATGTCGCCCCGCTGACCGGGGTGAACCGGGCCTTCGTGCGGCAGGGCCTCGTGGTCATGGGCCGGCGGCAGCGGCCCGGGTTGGTGGCCCTGTCGGACGTGGCGCGGCTGGACCGCCCGCCGGCCAGCTATCACCTTGGCTTCGTGCTGGGGCCGCGGGTGAACGCAGGGGGACGGATCGGCCAGGCCGATCTGGGTGCGCGGCTTCTCTCGACGGCGGATGCGGGCGAGGCCGCGGCGCTGGCCAAGCGGCTGGATGACCTCAACACCGACCGGCGCGAGATCGAGGCGCGGGTGCGCGAGGCCGCGCTGGCGCAAGCGGCGGAACGCGGCCTCGACGCGCCGCTGGTCTGGGCGGCGGAAGACGGCTGGCACCCCGGTGTGGTGGGGATCGTCGCAAGTCGCCTGAAAGAGCACACGCACCGCCCCGCCATCGTGATCGGCTTCGACGGGGACGAGGGCAAGGGATCTGGCCGCTCGGTCTCGGGGGTGGACCTCGGCGCATCGATCCAACGCCTTGCGGCCGAGGGGCTGATCGAGAAGGGCGGCGGACACAAGATGGCGGCGGGCCTGTCGCTGACCCGGGCACAGCTGGAACCGGCGATGGCGCGCTTGAGCGCGTTGCTGGCCAAGCAGGGGGCCGGCACGGGCGGCGCGGGGGACCTGCGACTCGACGGCGTGATGATGCCCGGAGCCGCCAGCCCCGAGTTGATCGAGAAGATCGAGGCCGCAGGCCCCTACGGCGCGGCGGCCCCTGCCCCGCGCTTCGCCTTCCCCTCCATGCGCATCCGCATGACGCGCCCCGTGGGCGACGGCCACCTCAAGCTGGCCTTCACCGATGGCGGCACCGGCAGCATCGATGCGATCTGCTTCGACGCGCAGCGCCTCGGCCTCGACGCGCTGCAAGCCCACCAGGGCCGCCCGGTCCACCTGGCGGGCCGGGTCGAGCTCAATCACTGGAACGGTCGCGCCCGGGTTCAGCTGCGGCTGGAAGACGCCGCCTGGGCCGAATGAAAAATACATCGCCGGGACGAAAGAATCCTCTTGAACCCCCCGCGTGGTTTTTCTAAACACCGCGCACGCCAAGCGTGGCCCGTTCGTCTATCGGTTAGGACGCCAGGTTTTCAACCTGGAAAGAGGGGTTCGATTCCCCTACGGGCTGCCACTTCTCACAAAAATTTTTGGTCACAGGATTCTGCAAGAGCCGATGTGATCAATGCAATATCCCGTGCTCCATCCTGAATACGGCAGGGCGCACTTGATCTACCCTGCGGCCCTATCGGCCCATGTGCTACACAGTTGCTCTCACCCACGCGGCGTTCTGTGACCTTGGGAACACAGAGGCCGCTGGCGTCCCGGATTTCGGCACCGAACATCGCATCAGCGAAACCCGTCTCTCTCTGCTCTACTTTGTAAACTCATCGCAGCAACTTCGGCGGAGAGCAGATTACTCGCATTCTGAAGGCGCGCGGTGGCCCAGGGCAATGACACCCCGCATCTATAAGACGAAGGCGTATCGCTATGCGATGATCGCAATGGCGCCAACAGACCGACCCGACCAAACGGGGCTCATTGCAGCTCCTTAATGAACTCGTCCAGTATCGCCAGCTTTTCCTCATCCGGCATCTCGGCATCGAGTGTCAGAACGGGGCGACCGTAGGCTTCAAGCTCTTTGGCCTGCCGTTGTCTGAACGCGAGGCTGTCCTCGATCTGCTTGATCAGCTTTTTGTCATTCGAGCCATCCGTAGTGTCCCCCATTGCCCACCGGGTTTCACCGCGCTCCTTGGATTGGTCGAGGATGCGTTGCGGATCGCCGGTCAGGTTGACGAAGGCACGAAGCGCCATGAAGCTTTTGAAGTCTCCCGGGTAGTGCTTTGCGATTTTTTGAAATTCCACGCCAAAATGCTGGAAAACACCCTCTTCGAGGACGGCAGGGGTCGGCAGGGCATTCATCGCGGCCACGTCGATGGTGAGAACCCGGCCGAAATACCGCACGCGGGTCACACGTTTCAGCATGTCGTTGGACTCTCGTAGCACCCGTTGCAGCTTGCCCTGCAAGAAGTACTCGTGGATCAGCGTGGACTGATATGGCTTCGAAAGGTCTATGGCATTGCGGTGGGTCCAGGTTTCCTGGCGGTGCGCCAGGAAGGTGTCGATGAATGTCGTCTTGCCGACACCGCTCGGACCGATGAATTCGAGTAGTAAGTTTGCAGTCAATACGTCCCCTCGCCTTGGACTTGTAACCAAAGGCCCCATGCCTTGCCTGATGTGTTGGCGCTACAATACATCGCCTTCTGGAAACTTCTACAGGATCGGCGCTGAGCCGCCCGGCTGCGTGGTCAGCGTTGGCTGTCCGTGCATGGTCGGTTTTTCTGGGTCCATCTGAACGAGGGTGCCCCGGGCCGAAGGGCGGCAAACCCAGCGCGACGCCTATGATCCAGCAGGCCTTGCGGAGGCTTCGCGCGTTTCCGTCCAGATTTGCCCGAGCGGGGCCAACAGGGGGGCCATATCGGGGTCCTCCGATTTTGCCCGAGGCGCGATCCGTGCGAGCGCCTCATGCAAGGCGAGGGCACCGAAGGTCGCGGCGGCGCCGGCCAGCTTGTGCTCCGTCTCGGCCGGTTCCGACAGGTTCAGGAGCGGTTTGTCCGCCGCGGTCAGGGCGTGGACGGCCTCATCCGCCTCTGCAAGGAACCGCGGCAATAGGCGATCCGCCACGGGCTGGCCAAGGTCGGCGGTAAACGCATCCACCCGGCTGTCGTCGAGCAAAGGGCTCGAGGGTGTGTCTGCGTCGGCCTCGACGGGCGCGCGGTGTCAGGACTGGCCCATGAGATCGAGGATGGACGCGAGGTAGATTTGCGTGGCCTTCTCCATCTGTTCCACCGCGACCCACTCGTCGCAGCTATGCGCTTGTTCCAGATGGCCGGGGCCGCAGATGACGGCCGGGCAGCCGAGGTTCGGCGCATCGGTCGCTCCGGGAAAGGCCCCGACCCGGGCAGGGCTGCCCGTCACCGCCGCCGTCGCGTGAACAAGGGCCTGCACCAAGGGGGAGGTCTGGGGCGTATCGAGCGCGCCAGACAACAAGGTGGGCGCGGAGACGGTCGCCCGCAGATCGGGCAAACGGTCCGACAGCGCTTCCAGGCGGGCCTCGTAATCGGCCAGGATCGCCTCGGGGCTTTCGCCGGGCAGGAACCGCCGGTCGACCTCCAACGCGCAGGTCGCGGGAATGGCCGAGGCGATGGTGCCGCCGCGGATCACGTTCATGGAAAACCGCCCATGGCCGCAAAGCGGATGGGCCGGGCCATCGCTCTGAAGCGCGGCGTCGAGGTCCGCGAAGGCCACGATCACCTGCGCCATATGTTCGACCGCGTTCACCCCCAGTTCGGGGCGCGAGGAATGGGTGGCCACCCCCTCGGTCCGGATGACGGTGCATAACTGCCCCTTGTGAGCGGGACAGATGGCAAGACCAGTGGGCTCACCGACGATGGCGAAATCGGCAGCGGGTCCATGGCTGCCCCAATCGCGGGAGCCGATCATCTGGTCTTCTTCGTCGCACAGCCCCGCGATCAGAAGGTCCCCCGGCAGGTGCCTATCGCCCTCCTGCAACAGGCGGACGACCTCGAGGTAGCACGCGATGGCCGCTTTCATGTCGCAGGCCCCGCGCCCGGTGACGCGACCCTCGGCGATCCGCGGCGCGTGGGCGTCGGGGTATCCCTCCGTGCCCACCGTGTCGAGATGCGCGGCCAGAAGGACCGTGGGCCCCTGCCCCGTGCCACGCAGGCGGCCCCAGACATTCGGGCGGCCGGGGGCCACGTCGCGGCGTCCCGTCTCCAGCCCAAGCGCATCGAGGTGCGCCACGAGGTCTTGGGCCATCTCCTCTTCGCGGTGCCCCGGTCCGGGGGGCTCCGCGAACGGGTTGACCGACGGGATCGCCACCATCCGCGCGAGATCGGCGGTCAGGCGCTCGGCGCGCGGGGCTCCATGGGTCATCGCATCGGCCTTTTGGTCGGGTCGCTCCCCGGCACCCTGCCCCCGATCGCGCGCCCTGCCAAGACCTGCGCCCTAGGGCATCGACGCGGCGACGAGGCTGGTCAGCGGTTCCGGGTAAAGGCCGAGCGTGATGAGCAACGCGATCGATGCCGCCATGGCCGCCGCATCGGCCCGGTTCAGGGTCGCGCGCGGCGCAGGCTGCCTTGGCGCCGTGAAGATGCGCACGGCGAACCGCAGGTAGTAGGCAAAGCCAAGAGCCGAGCCGATGGCCGCGATGACAAGTGGTCCCCAGGCGGCTTCTCCCGCGAGGGTCGAGAACAGGTAGATCTTGGCGACAAACCCCACCGCCGGCGGCAAGCCCGCCATGGACAAAAGCGCCACGCCCAGGGCCACCCCGGCCAGGGGCCGCGACCAGGCGAGGCCGCGCAGATCCTCGAGCCGCGTTCCGGCGCCCATCAACCCGGCAACGGCGAAAGCCGCGACGATGGCGGGCGCGTAGCTGGCCACGTAGACCAGCACGGTCTCGCCCATCAACTCACCCCCCACCGACAGGACCAGCGCGATGTATCCGGAATGCGCGATGGAGGAATAACCCAGCATCCGCAGCAGGTTGTCCTGCCGCAGCGCCGCCAGATTGCCAAGGATCACGGCGGCACCGCCCGCCAGCAGAAGGCCAAGCGTCCAGATTTCCGGCGCGGGCAGGCTCAGGCCGATACGCAAGGCTGCAATGGCGACGGCGATCTTGGAGATCGACCCCGCGATGGCCCCGACCGGGGCCGGAGCGCCCGCGAAAAGGTCGGGCGACCACATGTGAAAGGGCACAAGCGCGAATTTCACGGACAGCCCCACCAGAACGAAGGCAAGTCCGATTGCGGCGACCGGCCCGTCGACCGACCACGCATCGAGCCGCAGGCTGCCCGACGCGCCAAAGCCGAAGACCAGGCCCATCAGCAGCGCCCCGGCCCCCACCCCCGCGATCAGGAAGAGCTTGTACCCGGCCTCGACCGCCGCTTCGGTTCGCGGCATCAGCGCCAGCGCCACCATGGGCAAGGTCGTCAGCTCCAGCCCCAGAAACAGGGTCGCGCCGTGATTGGCCGAGGCCAGCGCAACCCCGCCCGCAGCCGCGATCGCGACCAGCGCGGGCCCCTCGCGCCCGGTACAGATGGTCCGGGTAAAGCTGAGGATGCCGAGGCCGGCGGCGGCCGCCAGGACGGACCCGAGCCGCGCCATGCCGTCATCGGCCAGCAGCATGCTGATCGGGGCCTCGGGCGCACCGAGGCGGGCAAGCAGGATGACGACGGCCAGCGCCATCGGCAGGGCCGCGGCGATGCGTACCCGTGGCGTCGGCTGGATCGGGGCCAACACCATGGAGAGGATCGCGGCAAGCCCCAGCAGGACGAGCGGTGCGACCGACCAGATGGAGCCGTCCGTCATGGCGCACCCACCCCCAGCGGCAGAAGCGCCGCGTCAATGGCCGGGCGCAGCCAGCCGATCAGGACCTGCGGGAAGAGGCCGAAGACGATGGTGCCGGCCCCAAGCGCGATGATCGGCCAAAGCTCGTAGGGCTTGAGGTCTTCGAAGACGGCGGTCTCGGATTTCGGCTTGCCGAAGACGATCGCCCCGATCAGGCGCGTGGCATAAACGACCGAGACGACCAGCGAGACCAGCGCGATCGCGGCGAAGGCCCAGTTGACCTGGAACATGCCGGTAATCACAAGCGCCTCGCCAAGGAAGTTCGCGGTGCCGGGCATGGCCAGCGCGGCGGCAAAGAACACCGCGAAGGAGGTCGCGAAGGCCGGGGCGGTTTTCTGCAAGCCGCCCAATTCGCGCAGGTCGCGGGTGCCGGTGCGGTGCTGCAAGGCCCCGATCAGCAGGAAGAGTGCCGAGGACGAGAACGCGTGGGCGATCATCTCGACCCCTGCGCCGGCCAGCGCGAAATGCACCCCGCCGCACACACCCATCAAGACGATGCTCATATGCGCGATGGAGGTGTAGGCGATCAGGCGTTTTGCATCGACCTGCCCACAGGCAAGGATCGCGCCGTAAACCACGCCGAAAGCGCCCAGTGCCATGCCGTAGGGGGCAACGGCCATCAGCCCCTCGGGGAACAAAAGCGGCGGGAAGCGGAACAGGCCATAGGCGCCGGTCTTGAGCAAAAGACCCGCCAGCAGGATCGAACCCGCCGTGGGGGCCTGCGTGTGGGCGTCGGGCAACCAGGCGTGGAAGGGCGGCACCGGAAGCTTGACCATGAAGGCCAGCGCGAAGCCCAGAAGCAGGATCACCTGCACCGGCGTGGAATACCCGGCCTCGGACAGCACGAAGGCATCGAAGGTGATCTCGGGCGCGGTGGCCCCCATCCAGAAAACGGCCGCCAACAGGCCAAGGCCCGCCACCGCGTTGAAAACCAGGAATTTCATCGCCGCGTGTTCGCGGTTGCCGTGCCCCCACAGGCCGATCAGCAGGAAGGCCGGGATGATCATCAGCTCCCAGAAGAAGGCGAAGACCAGAAGGTCGAAGGCAAGGAACACCCCGTTCGCCGCGGCAACCGTCCAGCAGATCACGGCGTGATACATGGCCGATCGGTGCGTCACCTCCCAGGAGATGAAGACACAGACGATGCCGAGGATGGACGAAATCGCCAGCATCGCCGCCGATAGCCCGTCCATCGCCAGAAGAACCTGGATGCCGAAGGACGGCGCCCAGTCGGCCTGCACAAGTTGCAACCAGCGCCCGCTGTCACCATTCAGCGTGCTGAAGATCAGCACCAGAAGCGTCAGCGCCATCACCGCGATCGTGCCATAGCGTTCGAAATCGCGTCCGAAACGAGGCGCGAAGAGCACGGCCAGCCCCCCGAAGAAGGGCAGAAGAATCTGTAAGCTCAACCCCATGTCATTCCCCATCCCAGAATTACGAGAACGCCCAGCCCCATCGCGAGACCCAGCGCATAATCACGCAGCCGACCGCTCTGCAGCCGCCGCGTCCAAAGTCCGGCACGCCGCGCTTCGCGCGCGCCGCGCATGATGACCGTGTCGAAACGGTCAGGCATGAAAGGTGCGGTCACGACCCGCGCCAGCCACAGGCCGAAGACCACGGTGGCGGTCCCCACGGGGTCGCCCATGCCGCCCTCCTGTGCCTCGGGGCCCTCGCCGATATGCTTGCCGAGGCGCCCGTCGCGGCCCGACAGCAAGCGCACGATCCGGCGATAGGGCCGCACGAGGAAGGCGTAGTAGATCGCATCCATCTGCATCCCTGCCCGCAGGCGGCGCGCGCGTTTGATACGGGCGCTCCAGGACGGGATGAAGGTGACGGCGACCGACCCGATCAGGCCGGTGATGGCGGCCAGCGCGCCCATGACCTCGATGCCAAGGCCGGCATGGGGGGCATGGCCGCCCATCTCGTGGATGATCGGCTCGACCAGAAAGCCACCCAGCACCGACATGATGGCAAGGAAGATCAGCGGCGCGACGGCCAGCCAGCTTTCATGGCCCTTGGGCGCGTCATGTCGCGGTTTACGCAAGGCGCAGAGCACGGGGCGGTAGGCATAGACCCCGGTCAACGCGGCCCCGCCCAGCGCGACCAGCCACAGGAACTGCCCGAACGGGCCGGCCTCGACCGCGGCGCCAAGGATGGCCTCCTTGGACCACCAGCCCGCCGACAGGATCGGAAAGCCCGCCAGCGCCATCGCGCCCACGGTATAGGTCGCGAAGGAGATCGGGGCGACATAGGCCGTGCCGCGCAGCTTCTCGATCTCGGTCGACCCGCCCCCGGCATGCGACAGCACCCCCGCCGCCATGAAGAGAAGCGACTTGAAAAAGGCGTGGATGACGAAATGCGCCATGGCGACACCCGGCGCGCCCATCCCCACGGCCAGCAGCATGTAGCCGATCTGGCTGATCGAGGAATAGGCCAGCAGGCGCTTCACATCGGTCTGCGCGATGGCACAGAGCGCCCCGAACAGCGCGGTGGCGACACCGGCGATGGCGGTTGCGGCCGCCACGCCCGGCGTTGCCTCGATCAGCGGCGCGAAGCGGGCAAGCAGCACCGCGCCCGCCGCAACCATCGTGGCCGAGTGCAGCAGGGCCGAAACCGGCGTCGGCCCGGCCATCGCCGTGGGCAGCCATGTCTGGAACGGCAATTGCGCCGATTTGCCAAGCGCCCCCACCAGCAACAGCACCGCGATGATGGCCGCGCGGCTTTCCTCGGCGGCAAGACCCGCCGGAATCAACTCGTCCATGCGCACCGAGGTCGCTTCGAGGAACAGCAGCAGCAGACCGGCCAACAGCGCCGCGTCGGCGATGCGGGTCATGACGAAGGCCTTCTGCCCGGCGGCGAAGGCGCGCGGCGAGGTCATGTTGTAGGAAATCAGGAAGAAGGAGCAGAGGCCCATCAACTCCCACCCGAGGAAGAAGACGATACTGTCGGCGGCCAGCACCATCGACAGCATGCCTGCCTGGAACAGGTTCATCAGGGCGAAGAAGCGGCGCAGATCGGCCACGCGCGCGCCCGACATGTAGTCGGCGGCGTAGATCATCACGCAACTGGCCACGACCGTGACGGTGCTGGCGCCGATGGCGCTCAGCGGGTCAAGCTGCATGGCAAGCGCCACCTCGTACTGGCCGAAGTTCAGCGTGAAGACCGGGGCGACCATGTCGCCGACAGCGCCCGTGAAATAGGCGATGGCCAGCGGCAGGAACAGGACCAGCGGCGCGATCCCGGCGGCCAGCGACACGGCCAGCACCGGGCGGCGATCCAGCCGGTAGGGATCGAGCGCCAGAAGAAGGAACCCGCCCAGCGGCGGCAGCGGCACGAGGAGAAGGAGATAGGCCAGCATCGCTTATCCCCTCAGCCGTGTCGCGGCATCGCTGTCGCCACCGGTGGCGCGCCGCATGTGAAGATAGATGGCAAGGCCCAGCGCCACCTCGGCGGCAGCCAGACCAAGGACGAGGATGAACATGGCACTCCCCTCGATCGAGCCGTGATGCGCCCCCGCCGCGATGAAGCCCAAGGCGGGACCGGCCAGCATGACCTCGAGCGAGATCAGCTGCATCAGGATCGTGCGGCGCGCGGCCACCCCGAACAGACCCGCCAGGAACAGGCCCGCGGACAGAACCAGAAGGATATTGAGCGCAGTCATTCCGGGTTCCTTTCCTGCAGGCGCGGACCCAGCTTGCGGCCCAGGTGGCGCACGCCCAGCATCCCTGCGATCAGAAGAAGGGTGATCAGCTCGGTCACGGCGCTCCAATCGCCGAACATCAACAGGCCGAGGTCGCTTGCCAGCGCGGGCGCGGGATCCCCCTCGCCCATGGCGCCGCCGCCGATGCCGAAGATGACGGGAACCACCGAGAGGCTGACGATCAGCGCGGGCCAGCGCCAGGCATGGCGCAGCAATTCGCGTTCCGCCGCCATCGCCTCATCGCCCGCGTCGATGGTCATGACCACGAAAACGAACACGGCCACCACGGCGCCGGCGTAGATCAGGAGTTGGATCGCGCCGGCGAAATTGGCCGCCATGGCGAAAAAGCCGACGCCCAGCGAGATGAGGGAAGCCAGCAGCAACAGCAGCGCATGCACCGCCGAGGGGCGGGTGACCGCGAGGATGGCGGCGCCGAAGGCCACGGTCGCAGCCCAGATGGCAAGTCCCCAGCTCATGGTGTGAGATCCTTCAGGTTGACGGGCGCGGCCTCATTCTCGGCCTCGCCCTTGTCCTTGCCGTCGATGGCCTTGCCCGCCACCGACCAGTAGCGATACCCTTCCTGCTTGCCCTGCCCCGCGATCAGCAGATCCGCCTTGTCATGGATCAGGCCCGCGCGGGTGTAGTCGGCGGTCTCGAAATCCGGGGTCAGCTGAATGGCCTGTGTCGGGCAGGCCTCTTCGCAATAGCCGCAGAAGATGCAGCGCGCGAAATTGATGCGGAAGGTTTCGGGATACCAGCGGCCATCCTCGGTTTCGCCCTTCTGCACGTCGATGCAATCGACCGGGCAGGCCACGGCACAGAGGTTGCAGGCCACGCAACGTTCCTGCCCGTCGGGGTCACGGGTCAGCACGATCCGCGCGCGGTAGCGGGCGGGCAGATCGGGTTTTTCCTCGGGATATTGCTGCGTGTATTTCTTGGTGAAAAGCTTCAGTCCCACGCGCCCGATGGAGTCGAGAATCCCCTTCATGCGGCACCTCCCCCGGCCCCGGCAAGGACCACGATGGCGCCGGTCAGAAGCAGGTTCAGCAGGGCCAGCGGCAGCGCCCATTTCCACGCAAAGGCCACCAGCTGGTCGTAGCGCGGACGCGGCAGGATCGCGCGGATCCAGATGAAGGCAAGCGCCAGCGCACCCACCTTGAGGCCGAACCAGACCGGCCCCGGCAGGATCGGCCCAAGCCACCCGCCGAAGAACAGCGTCACGGCCAGTGCCGAGACAAGGATGATGGCCAGGTATTCACCCAGGAAGAACAGCGCGAAACTCATCCCCGAATACTCGGTCATGAACCCCGCGACGAGGTCCTGCTCGGATTCCTGCAAGTCGAAGGGCAGGCGGTGCGCCGCGGCAATGCCCGCAAGCATGAAGAGTGCGAAGCCGAGCGGTTGCGTGACGATGAACCACAGGCCGCTTTGCGCCTCGACGATCTGGCCCAGGTTCAACGAGCCGGAGATCATTACGACGCCCATCAGCGACAGGCCGAAGAAGGCTTCGTAGGACAGCATCTGCGCCGCCGCCCGCAGCCCGCCCAGTAGCGCGTAGCGGTTGTGCGACGCCCAGGCGCCCAGCACCATCGCGTAGACCGTCAGCGCCAGCATCGCGAGGACGAAGATCACCCCCATATCGAGCGCGGAAAGGGTCAGGTCGGGGCCAAAACTCACCACGGCAAACCCCGCCAGAACCGGGATCGCGGCAAGCGCGGGGGCCAGGCGGAAGGTCACGGCATCGCCGCCGGGCGGCACCTCGTCTTCCTTCGTCAGCAGTTTCACCGTGTCGGCGACCCATTGCAGGAAGCCGAAGGGACCGACGCGGTTCGGGCCAAGGCGTTCCTGCAAGAAGCCAAGGCCGCGCCGTTCGACCCAGGTGAACACGCCCGCGGCAACCAGCAGCGCCATGATCAGCGCAAGCGACATCAAGATGGTCAGACCAGCGTTCATCCCTGCCTCCCGATCTTGACGATACGCGACAGGCTGCGCGGGGCGACACGACCGGCCGACAGGCCGACATGGTGTTCGGGCATCGCATCGGAGATCACGATTTCGGCCTCGGCATGCAGGCCATCGACCGTGGCCAGATCACCTGCCTTCAGGTGCAGACGCTTCGCGTCGGCCGGGTGCAGCATGACCTGTGCAGGCGGGTAGCGCTTGGCGAGGTAGTCGGCACGGCGGCCGACCTCGTCACCCGCGAAAGGATCATGCAGCGGCACGGGCCGCATCCCACGCTCCATCGCAGGCAGCGCCGGTGCGACATCAGGGCCTTGGAACCCGGCAAGGACGGAAATCCCCGGGTCGCCCTCCTGCAAGTGGCCGCCATTGGCGTCGGTCAGGTAGGGCGCGGCAGAGGCAGAATGCAGGCCCGGCACATCATATCCGGTCCGGAGCGCCGGCGGCGCCCCCGCCCCTTGCGTGCCCTCCATCGAGAAGGCGAGCGCACTGTCGGGATCGGCGCGCTCGGCGTCGCGTACGATCCCGCCGGCCTGATCGTGGGCCGTGCGCCCCGAGAACCGCCAATTCGCGCGCGCGATCTTGCCCAGCGGCGTGCGGAAGGTGACGCTAGGTGCTGCATCGCGGGCCGGGGCAAGATGCGGCAGGGCCTGTCCAAGTTCCGCCAGAACATCATCGACGGTCGCCCAACCCGACAGCGTGTCGGACAGGCTGGCAAGGGTCCGCCACGCGGCGGCGGGCGCGCCCGGATAGGCGGCAAAGCGGCGTTGTGCGCGGCCCTCGTGATTGACCACGGTGCCGGCCGCCTCGGCCCAGTCGGCGCAAGGGATCGTGATGCCGGCGCGGGCGGTCGTGCGCGTGGCGTAGCTGTCCAGAACGACGACCTCTTTCGCGGCCTCGAACAGGCGATCGACCAGCAGGCTATCGGCACGTTCGAAGAGATCGGCCTCGGCGATCAGCGCGGTTTCGGCCTTGCCTGCCTCCAGCGCTTCGACAGCGCGCTCAAGTCCCCGCGCCTGCATGAGGGCAAGCCCCATGGAATTGACCTCGGGCGGGAAGAGGTACAGGCGGGTCTTCTCGCCCAGCGCCTCGGCGATCGCGGCCACCGCGTCGACAACCTCGGGCCGGGCAAGGCCGAAGCCCGAAAGAACCGCGGGCCGTTCGGCGGCTTGCAAGGCCGAGGCGATGGCCGTGGCCTCGGCATTCGCGCGCTCCCCCCGGATCGCAGCGGCGATGGCTAGACCGAACGCCGCGATATCCTCGGGCGCGCGGCGCATGGACCATGCCGCGACATCATCCAATGCATCGGGCAACATGGTGACAAGGGCGATGGGAGTTTTCCGTCCTTCACCAGCCACTTGGGCTGCGTTGTTCAACCATTTCGGCACGCCCTTCTCGGCGGCCAGAGCGTCGGACGCGTTGCGCGCGGTCTGGCGCAGCGACAGGGCCGCGCGCGGCGCGGTTCCGGTCAGGTCCTCGCCCAGAACAAGCGCGGCATCGCAGCGTTCCAGTTCGGCCAGCGACGGGGCACCGTGCCGCGCCAGAAGGCCTGCCATACGGGCGACGGTCTGTGCCTCCAGATCGGGGAGACCGGCAAAGAACCGGCCCGGCCCAACCAGTTGCCGCAAGGCGAAATTCGTCTCCAGCGTCGCGCGGGGCGAGCCGATGGCCACAGCGCCGCGCTCCAATGCGGCACGGGCCGCGGTGACCGCCTCTTGCACCGACACATCGAGGCCCCGGACGCGCGGCCCGCTCAGCCGCGCCCCCTCGGGCAGGTGCAGCGCGCCGAACCGGCCCTTGTCGCAGAGGAAATGGCCGTTGACCTCGCCGTTGTAGCGGTTCTGCAAGCGGCGCAGACGCCCGCCGCGCTCCGCCGCGAAGATGTTGCAGCCGACCGAACATTGCGAACAGATCGACGGCGTCGCGGTCATGTCCCATTTGCGGGCGTAATCCTTGGACCACCCCTTGTCGTTGAACACCCCGGTCGGGCAGACCTCGGCGAGGTTGCCGGCGAAGGGGCTTTCCAGCGGGCCGTCCTCGTAGCGGCCGAAATAGACGCGGTCATGCGCCCCCATCACGTCGAGGTCCCGCCCGCCCGCGTAATGGCGGTAGAAGCGCACGCAGCGATAGCAGGCGATGCAGCGGTTCATCTCGTGCGTCAGAAGCGGCCCGAGATCCTGGTTGCGATGGGTGCGCTTGGGCCCGTCATAGCGGCGCGTCCTGTGGCCCGTGGCGACGGTCATGTCCTGCAGGTGACAGGCCCCGCCCTCTTCGCAGACGGCACAATCATGCGGGTGGCTGCGCATCAGCCACTCGATGACATGGGCGCGCATTTCCTCGGCTTCCGCGTCGGCCACCTCGATGCGCTGGCCGTCGGCCACCGGCGTCATGCAGGCCATCTCGATCTTGCCCTCGGCATCTTCGGGGCCGCTATGGACGCGCACGGCGCAGAGGCGGCACGCCCCGACGGAGCCCAGCGCGTCATGCCAGCAGAAATGCGGGATCTCGTCGCCCGCGTGGGTGCAGGCCGACAGGATGTCCTGCCCGTCCTCGACCTCGCGGGTTTCGCCATTCACGATGATGCGGATACGGCTCATGCGGCGGCCCTCCCGTAGTCACGGGCGATCGGGCAGCAGCCCTCGCGCACATGGGCTTCGAACAGGTCGCCGAAGCGGGCCAACCCGGTCCCGAGCGGTGCCATCGCGCCGCCCATCAGATCGCAGAAGGTGCGCCCGCGCGGGCCAGCGATCTCGACCGTATCGCGCAGAACCTGAAGGTCCTCCATCCGACCCTCGCCCCGTTCCAGCCGCGCCATGATCTGCGCCACCCAAGGCAGCCCGTCGCGACACGGCGTGCACCAGCCACAGCTTTCGCGCGCGTAGAACGCCATGTGCCGCGCGATCACGCCCACCGGGCAGGCGCTTTCGTCCAGCACGATCATCGTGCCCGTGCCGAACATGGACCCCGCCTTGGCGACATGGGCGAAATCGAGCGGGATATCGGCCTCGGCCGGTTCCAGAAATCCGCTGGCCCCGCCCCCCGGCTGGAAACAGCGCAGCACGCCGGTGCCGGACACACCGCCCGCGCGCTCGATCAACTCGGCGGCGGTGGTGCCCATCGGCGCTTCGATGATCTGGGGCTTGTTCACACGGCCCGAGACGCCGAACACCTTGGTGCCGCCCTCTTCGGTCCGGGACAGCGCGCGGAACCACTGCGCGCCGTTGCCCACGATATGCGAGACGCACGAGACGGTTTCGACGTTGTTCACCGTCGTCGGACGCCCCCACAGCCCCGATTGCGCCGGGAACGGCGGGCGCTTGCGCGGCACGGCGCGCTTGCCCTCAAGCGCCTCGATCAGCGCGGTTTCCTCGCCCACGATGTAGCGCCCCGCCGAGGGGTGCACCCACATCTTCACGTCAAAGCCCGAGCCGAGCACGTTCTTGCCCAGATACCCGGCCTTCTCGGCCTCGGCGATGGCGCGGGTCACGTTGGCGATGGCGTCGCGATAGGCATCGCGGATCAGCACGATGATCTCGGACGCATGAGTGGCATAAGCCGCCAGGATCGCACCCTCGATCAACTGGTGCGGCACGGCCTCCAAAAGGATGCGGTCCTTGAAAGCGCCCGGTTCCATCTCGTCGCCGTTGACGATGAAGTAGGACGGGCCGTCGCCCGGCGCCTCGCCCGGTTTGGGCATGAAGCGCCACTTGGTCGCCGCCGGAAAGCCCGCGCCGCCGCGCCCGTTCAGGTTGGCCGCCGCGACGGTGTCCAGCACCTCTTCGGGGGTCATCGTCTTGAGGCCGCGCTCGACGGCATCGTAGCCGCCCAGCTTGCGCCATTCCTTCAGCGTATGGGGGCGGCGGTCGGGCCGTGCACGTCCCGTAAGGGGTTGCTCTGCGCTCATTTCGCGTCCTCCCCCAGGATCTCGTCGATGGTTTCGGGCGTCAGCGGGCCGACCAGTTTGCGGTTGCGCCCGATCACGCCTGCCGGCGCGTGATCGCAACCCCCGACGCAGCAGATATTGATCAGCGTGTATTTCCCGTCCGGCGTGGTCTGGCCGAACCCTATGCCAAGGCGCTTCATCACCGCGTCGCGCACATCCTCGGCCCCGTTGAGGTAGCAGGACGCGCCATCGCACAGCAGGATCACCTTTTCGCCCACCGGCTGGCGGAAGATCAGGCTGTAGAAGGTCGCCACATCCTCGATCTCGGCGGTGGTGACGCCAAGCAAGTTGGCCGCTTCTTCGAGGTGCTCGTCGCTCACCCAGCCATGTTCCTGCTGGATCATTCGCAAGGATTCCAGCATCGCGGCGCGCGGGCCGCCATGGTGGTCCATCGCCTCGGTGATGGCGGAGCGGAGATGTTTCGAGAGGCTCATTTATCCACATCCGACATGACGTGATCGATCGAGGCGAGGTAGATGACGAAATCGGCCACGGTCATGCCGGGCGCGACCTCGGGGATGGCTTGCAGGTTGGCAAAGCTGGGCGTGCGGATCCGCGTGCGGTAGCTGCCCCCCTCCCCGTCCGAGACGATGGAATACTGGGTGAAGCCGCGGGCGGATTCGATCTGCCCGGTTGCCTCGCCGACAGGCACGCGGGTGCCGTAGGCGGTGCCGGTGAAATGGTGGATCAGCGTCTCGATATCGTGCAGCGTCTGGGCGCGCGGCGGCGGGAAAGCCAGCGGGTGATCGGCCTTGATCGGCCCCTCGGGCATCCAGTCGAGGCATTGGCGGATGATCTTGAGGCTTTCGCGCATCTCCTGCGCGCGGACCCAGGTGCGGGCATAGCAATCGCCCTCGGTGCGGGTCGGCACGTCGAACTCGTAATTCTCGTAGCCCGAATATGGGCGCAGCTTGCGCATGTCCCACGGCAGGCCGGCCGCGCGGATATGCGGCCCGGTGACGGACCATTTCAGGCAGGTCTCGACATCATAGGCGGCGACGCCCTGCGTGCGGATCCGGAACAGCTCGGAATTCATCGCCTGCCGCTCGTAATCGTCCAGCCGCGCGGGCATCCAGTCGAGGAATTCGCGCACCAGTTCGTCCCAGCCCGAGGGCAGATCCATCGCCACGCCGCCGATGCGGAAGAACGCGGGGTGCATGCGCGCGCCGGTGATGGTCTGGATGACCTTGTAGGCCTTCTCGCGGTCCACGAACATGTAGAAGACCGGGGACATCGCCCCCGTATCCTGCGCCAGCGTCCCGTAGAACAGCAGGTGCGAGGTGATGCGGAAAAACTCGGACAGCATCACGCGGATGCATTGCGCCCGCGCCGGAACCTCGATCCCGCAGAGTTTCTCGACCGCCAGCAGGTAGGGCATTTCCGAGATAACGCCGCCGAGGTAATCGATCCGGTCGGTATAGGGGATGAAGCCATGCCATGTCTGGCGCTCGGCCATCTTTTCCGCGCCGCGGTGGTGATAGCCGATATCGGGGTAAGCCCAGACGATCTCTTCGCCATCGAGGCCGAGCACGATGCGGAACACCCCGTGGGTCGAGGGGTGGTGCGGCCCGAAGTTCAGCACCATCAACTCGACGCCGTCGCGTTCGGTCGGAAGGCCAAGCTCGGCCGGGTCGATCGCGTTCGCGGCCTCGGTCGCGGCAAAGCTCTCCGGCGTCATGCGGTAGGGCGCAACCTCGGTCGCGCGGGCATGGTGGGTCTTGCGCAGCGGATGCCCCTTCCAATCGGGCGGCATCAGGATGCGGCGATGGCTGGCCCGCCCGTCGAAACGGACGCCGAACATGTCGAACGCCTCGCGCTCGTACCAATCGGCACCGGGGTAGACCTGCGTCAGCGTGGGCGCGCGCGGCGCCTCGGCATCGCAGGCGCATTTCAGGCGGATATCGGCGTTGCGCTCGGGCGAGATCAGGTGGCTGACCAGCGTGATCCCCGACGCGGGCTGCCCGGCGCGATGTCGGCGCGTGGTTTCGTCGATGCCGTATAGTTCGGCCATCAGAGTGAAGGGTTGCGGCACGCCGTGACGCAGGTGGTCATGCACGGCCACCCACTGGGCCGGGTCGATCCAGAGGATCGGGAAAGTATCGACAGTCTGCTGCTCGGCCAGGATCGCGTCGCCGAACCGCGCGCGCAGGTCGGCCACGGGATCGTCCACCCCCTCGGCAGGTTTGGTCATGGTGTCGGTCGTCATGGCGCCTCCGGATCGTCGAGGCGGGTGATCGACACGCGGTCATGGTGGCGCAGATCCTTGCGCGGGGCCGGGTTGAAGGCCGCGGGCGCCTCGCCCAGCGTGATGCCGAGCGGACGGCGAGATTGGCCGGCCTTTTGCTGCAGCAGGATCATCGCATCCAGCAACTGCTCGGGGCGCGGCGGGCACCCGGGGATGTAGACATCGACGGGCAGGAAGGAATCCACCCCCTGCACGACCGAGTAAATGTCGTACATGCCGCCCGAATTTGCGCAGGCCCCCATCGAGATGACCCAGCGCGGTTCGCGCATCTGTTCGTAGAGCCGTTTCAACGGCACCGCCATCTTGGTGAAAACGGTACCCGACACGATCAGCAGATCGGCCTGACGCGGGGTCGCGCGGATCACCTCGGCCCCGAAGCGGGACTGGTCATAGACCGGCGTCAGCGCCGTGGCCATTTCCACGTAGCAGCAGGACAGGCCGAAATTGAACGGCCAGAAGCTGTTCTTGCGGGACCACGCGACCAGATCATCGAGCCGCGCGAAAAGCTGACCCTGCGCCATGGCGACGCCGGGCGGCAGGGAGCGGGGTTGCTCGGTCATCGCGCGCCCCCTTTCTTGGCAGAGCCCGCGGGGCGTGCCCCGACGTCAAGCGCCCCATCGAGCCAGAGATAGGCCAGCGCGACCAGCAGAACGACGATGAAAACCGCAGCGGCCAACAGCCCGCCCACCCCGGCCTCGGCAGCGGTCAAGGCCCAGGTGTACAGGACGGCCGCCTCGAAATCGAAGATCACGAAAAACGCGGCGATCTGGAAATAGGCGGTCGGCACAGGCGCCTTGGCGGCGGCATCGGCCGGGGCGCCGGATTCATAAATGCCCCAGCTATCCTTGGGCACACCCGGCGCACGAAGGACCTTGGCCAAACCCAGCACCGCAGCAACCGTCGCGATTGCGGCCACAGCGTGGATGGCAAGCGATGCCCTCGGATCGAGACCGAAGAAAGCCTCTGTCACCTTGCGCTCCTTTACCATGAACAGACGGGGCCGCGACTGTCGTTCCGCCCCTGGCGCGTGTCAACCCTAATTGACAGCCATGCAACACCCGGACCTTGAGCCAGATCAAATTTCGCAGGCCGGTTTTCCGTTTTTTGCCAGTGCACTAATGTATACGGCGCATATTCCTTGTTGGCACACGCGCCGTGCGCGATCAAAGCCTCCTGCACCCTGCCGGCCCTGTCATACGAATCTGACAGATGCGGCTGCGGCGCCCCTGCGACAGCCCCTCGGTCAGGTCACTTCGTCGAGCGCCAGGATGCGGGTGAGCGCCGGGTTGTCGCCGGTCAGATCGGCGAGAGTCATGCCATCCAGCGTCGCGTAGAAGGCTTCGAGTGCAACCGAAAGCGCACCGTTCAAACGACAGCAGGACGAGATCGGGCAGGTATTGGCGCTACGGTCGAAACATTCCGCGAAGGGCACACCGCTTTCGAGCAGGCGAAAGACGCGCCCCACCGAGATTTCTTCCGGCGCGAGGCGCAACTCCACACCGCCGGACCGACCGCGCGTGGTGCGGATGAAACCGAGTTTTCCAAGCTGGTTGATAACCACGGCCACATGCGCCTCGGACGCGTTGGCCACCTGGGCGATGTCGTGCTTGCGCAGGATACGCCCCGGATTGACGGCACAGGCCATCAAAACACGCATGGCAAGGTTGGTTTTTGTCGTCAGGCGCATAAGGGCCTCTCTCCGGTCATTCGGCAGCCTATCGCATACAAAAACAAGATGCGACATTGACCCAGATCACGTTTCACCCGCCCTTGGGATTATAAGCCAAACCGGAAATGCGCTTTTTGAAACGACCCACACCCGACCTCGCCACGCAAAGGTTGACCCGCGCCCTCGCCCCCGAGGCAGCGCGGATTCGCCGTGCGGCCCAACTGACCACGATTGCGGCCCTGCTCTGGCCGGCGATGGCCGCCTTGGTTGCCCTTAGCTTCGGGGCGCTGGTGACCGGAACCGCCACCACCGCCCAGATCCTCTGGGCCTCCGCCGCGTTTCTTGCGATCGGCGCGCTGCGAACGGGCCTGTCCGTGCGGGCATCGGCGCTTCTGGACCGATCCGCCGATGTCGTGCTCGCAGCCGAGCGCGCCGCCCTTCTGACCACGCAAGAACGCCTCTCCCCGCGCGCGGAGGGGCGGGCGAACTCGGCCGCCGTCGCCGCGCTCTTGGTCGACAAGCTGCCACACCTCCGCCCCTATATCATGCGCGCCCGCCCCGCCGCGATGCGCGCCGCGATCGTGCCGCTGGTCCTGCTGGCGCTGTCGGCGACCATGTCATGGACGGTCGCGCTGATCCTTCTGGTGGCCGGTCCGCTGATCCCCGTTTTCATGGCGCTTGTCGGCCTTGCCGCGCGCGAGGCCAGCGAAAAACAGATGGACGAGATCGGGACCCTGTCGACGCTTCTGTCGGAACGGTTGGGGGCCCTGCTGGACATAAGGCTGCTCGATGCGCGCCCGCGCATGTTGCAGGATTTCGAAGATCGCGCCGAAAGCCTGCGAGAGCGCACGATGGCCGTACTGCGCGTGGCCTTCCTCTCCTCGACGGTGCTGGAACTGTTCTCGGCCATCGGCGTGGCGATGGTCGCGGTCTATGTGGGCTTTGCCCTGTTGGGCGAGCTGGGTTTCGGCGCGTATGCGACCCCGCTGACGCTGACCGAGGGCGTCTTTCTTCTGATGCTGGCGCCCGAGTTCTTTCAGCCCCTGCGCGACCTCGCCGCGTCCTGGCATGACAAGGCCGCGGCGCTGGCCGTGGCCCGCGACCTGACCGGGATCGAGGCGGGCGACGACAGCACGATCCTGGGCGACGGCGCAGCGGCCACCCCGCTGCCGGGGGCCACGCCGATCCGGCTGCGCGGCCTGTCCCTCGGCGCGATGCGGTTTCCCGATCTCGACATCGCGCCCGGGGCCTCGGTCGCCTTCACCGGCCCGTCGGGCAGCGGCAAATCCACCCTGATCGCCTTGATCGGCGGACTGGTCGCCCCGGACGCGGGGCAGGTCCTGATCGGGGAAAAGCCGGTCGGCCCCGAGACGGCGGACGCCTGGCGCGCGCGGATCGCATGGGTGCCGCAATCGCCCCATTTCCTGCGCGGCCCGCTGCGCGACACGCTGACCCTCGGCCTGCCCGAGGCCGATGCCGACAGCATTGCGCGCGGGCTTGCCCTCGCCTCGGCCGAAGATGTCGTGGCGCGCCTGCCCCAAGGCCTTGAAACGCCCCTCGGGGAAAGCGGCGCGGGCGTGTCCGGCGGCGAGGCGCGCCGGCTCATGCTGGCGCGCGCCGCCCTGTCGGGGCGTCCGGTCATCCTCGCCGATGAACCGACGGCAGACCTCGACGCCGAGACGGCCGCCGACATCACCGAGGCCCTTTGCGCCCTGTCGGACAAGGGGGCCACGGTCATCGTCGCGACGCATGATGCCGCGCTCGCGGCGGCGATGGGAACACGGATCGACCTGGGCCGCGCCCGGCAGGAGAGTGCCGCATGAGTCCCCTTCTCCGGATATTCCTTCTGCTCTGGCGCGAGGAACGCGCCTCGCTCTCGCGTGGGTTCTTGCTCTCGGTCGCGGTGCTCGTGGCGGGCGGCGCGCTGCTTGGCCTCTCGGGGTGGTTCATCGTTGCCGCCGGGGCCGCTGGCCTGGCGGGGATCGGCATCGCCTTCGACGTCTTCCGCCCCTCGGCGGGCGTTCGGTTCCTCGCGCTGGGGCGCACGGCGGCGCGTTACGGCGAACGGCTGCTGACCCATGACGCCACGCTCAGGGCGCTGGCGCGGCTGCGCGTGCGCCTGCTGGAGCGCCTGTCCGCCCGCGATGCGCTGACCCTCTCGGGCCTGCGCAGCTCCGAAACCCTCAACAGGCTGACGGCGGATGTCGACGCGCTGGACGGCATCGCCATCCGCCTCGCCTTCCCGATCGCAGCCGGGGCCGTAACGCTGGCGCTGGCCTTCGCCGTGATCGCATGGCTGGTGACGCCGCTGGTCGCGGCCACGGTAACCCTTCCGCTCGCTCTTGGCGGGGCCGCGGTGCTGATGGTAACCGGGCGCGCAGGGATCGCCTCCGCCGCACGGGCCGAAGCCGCGCGGCAAACCTTCCGCAGCCGGGCCATCGACCATTTGCGCGGCCGCACCGGGCTGGCCTTTGCCGGCGCCCTCCCCGCTTCGCACGGCATGGCGCTCGACGCCGAGGCCGAGGGCCGGGCCGCCGAACGCCACCTTGCGCGGCTCGACCGATGGGCCGACACGCTGGTCGCCTCCGCCGGGTTGATCGCGGCGGCCGGGACCCTGGCCATCGGCGGCCTGCTGGCCCTGGCCAATGTCATCCCGCCCGCCGCCGCCGCCATCGGCGTCTTCGCCGCGCTGGCGCTGACCGAGGTGCTGGCCCCCCTTCAGCGCGGCGTGGCCGAGATCGGGCGGATGCGGGACGCGGCGGCGCGCGTGGTGCCATTGCTGGAGGAACCGGTTCAGGACCATGCGCCCGGCGATCCGGTTGGCCGGGACGACACGGGCCTGATCGAGTTGCGCGCCCTTGCCGTTGCGCCGCCGGGGTCGCAGATCCCGTTGCTGCCCCCCCTGACCCTGACCGTCGCCGCAGGCGAAACGGTGGCGCTGACGGGGCGCTCCGGACGCGGGAAATCCACCCTGCTCGCCGCGATCTCGGGGGTGTCCTCGCCCCTTTCGGGCGAGATCCGCATCGCCGGGCATGATCTGGCAAAACTTGACGAAAGCCGCCTGAGGGGCCTGCTCGGCTACCTGCCCCAGCGCAGTGCGCTGATTTCCGGCACGGTGCGCGACAACCTTGCCCTCGCCGCCCCCGACGCAACCGACACGGAGATGGAGGCCCTGCTGGACGCCGTGGGTCTTTGGCCGGTCCTTGCCGGGAACGGCGGGTTGGACATGGCGCTTGGCGAAGCGGGCAGCGGCCTGTCGGGGGGCGAATCCCGGCGTCTGGCGCTTGTGCGGACCTTGCTTAGAAAGCCTCCAGCTCTCCTTCTGGATGAGCCGACCGAAGGCCTCGATCCGGCCGGTTCAGCCAAGGTCATGGCCGCGATCAGATCCCATCTTCCACGCTCCGCTATTCTAATCGCGACGCATCGTCAGGCTGAAATAAAGGCCTGCAACAGATCATTGGCAATTTAAAATATATCACAACTATACTTTTTTGATCTGCATCAAAGTAGACAATCGCATACAGCGCGAAAACGCCTCTCGATGGCTGGCGGGATTCTCCCTCTGGCTGAGTCTTGAGGAGACGGAGACATGGAGCTCGATGTTGTCGAGTTGTCGCGCCTGCAGTTTGCGATGACCGCGATGTATCACTTCCTCTTCGTGCCGCTCACGCTTGGTCTGTCGATCATCGTGGCGATCATGGAGACGGTCTATGTGATGACCAACCGCCCCATCTGGCGGCAAATGACGAAATTCTGGGCCACGCTGTTCGGCATCAACTTCGTGCTGGGCGTGGCGACCGGCATCACGATGGAATTCCAGTTCGGCATGAACTGGTCCTACTACTCGCATTACGTGGGTGACATCTTTGGCGCCCCGCTCGCCATCGAAGGGTTGATGGCCTTCTTCCTCGAGGCGACCTTCGTGGGCCTGATGTTCTTTGGCTGGGACAAGATGTCGAAGGTGGCTCATGCCATAGTGACATGGCTGGTGGCCATCGGCTCGAACTTCTCGGCGCTGTGGATCCTGATCGCGAACGGCTGGATGCAGAACCCCGTGGGCGCCGAATTCAACCCGGTGACCATGCGGATGGAGATGACGTCCTTCTTCGAGGTGCTGTTCAACGAAGTGGCGCAGGCCAAATTCGTGCACACCGTCTCGGCCGGGTATGTCACCGCCGCCGTCTTCGTCCTTGGCGTGTCATCGTGGTACATGCTGAAGGGGCGCCATATCGAACTGGCCCGCCGGTCGATCGCCGTGGCCGCCAGCTTCGGCCTCGCCTCGGCTTTCTCTGTCGTCATCCTGGGCGACGAATCCGGCTATTCGGCAACGCACTCGCAGCAGATGAAACTCGCCGCGATCGAGGCCATGTGGCACACCGAAGAGGCCCCTGCCCCCTTCACCCTGTTCGGCTTCCCCGACCAGGAAGACCGCGAGACCCACTATGCCGTGCATATCCCCTGGGCCATGGGCCTGATCGGGACGCGGTCGCTGGATGACGAGATCCCCGGCATCAACGACCTGGAGGCCCGCGCCGAGGACCGCATCCGGTCCGGCATCGTCGCCTATGACGCGCTCCAGACGATCCGGGCCAACCGCGACACCCCGCCCGAAGCCGCCGTCCTGTCCTTCGAGGAACACTCGGCCGATCTGGGCTTTGCCTTCCTGCTGCTGCGCTACGTCGACGACCCGCGCGAGGCGACGGATGCACAGATCACCCAGGCCGCCGAGGACACCATCCCGACCGTCTGGCCCCTGTTCTGGGCGTTCCGCATCATGGTCGGGCTCGGCTTCGCCTTCATCGGCATGATGCTCTACTTCTTCTACCGCGCCTCGTTCCGCGGCATGCAGTTCCCACGGTGGGCCCTGCGCGCGGCGGTCATCGTGATCCCGACCCCGTGGATCGCGGCCGAGATGGGCTGGTTCGTGGCCGAGTTCGGCCGCCAACCCTGGACGGTGGACGGCGTCCTGCCGACGGCCCTTTCGGTCAGCCATCTGGGCGCGACCGAGCTGCTGCTGACGCTGGCGGGCTTCGTCACCTTCTACTCGGTCCTCTTCATCATCGAGATGGGGCTGATGGTGAAATACATCCGCAAAGGCCCCTACCTCGATGTCGAGGAAACCGAGGCCTGGACCGCCCGTCACGAGCACCGCCTGCGCACCCATGACGGCAACGTCCCCGGCGCGTCCGGCCCTTCGACAACCCCTGCGGAGTAAGAAACATGATCCTTCACGAGCTTATCAGCTACGACGTGTTGCGGGTCATCTGGTGGGCGCTTCTGGGCGTGCTCCTGATCGGCTTCGCACTGACCGACGGTTTCGACATGGGGGTGGGCGCGCTCCTCCCCTTTGTCGGGAAAACCGACACCGAGCGCCGCATGGCGATCAACACCGTGGGCCCCGTCTGGGAAGGCAACCAGGTCTGGTTCATCCTCGGCGGCGGCGCCATCTTCGCCGCCTGGCCGCCGCTTTACGCGGTCAGCTTCTCGGGCTTCTACCTTGCGATGTTCGTGGTTCTGGCCGCCTTCATCGTCCGGCCCGTGGCGTTCAAGTACCGCTCCAAACGCGCCTCGGCGACGTGGCGGTCCAGCTGGGACTGGGCGCTGTTCGTGGGCGGTGCGGTGCCCGCGCTGATCTTCGGCGTGGCCGTCGGCAACGTCTTGCAGGGCGTGCCCTTCCACCTGACCGAAACGCTCTACCCGATGTATGACGGGGGCGTCGCGGCCAAGTTCTTCGGCCTGCTCAATCCCTTCGCGCTGCTGACGGGCGTGGTGTCGCTGGCGATGCTGCTGACCCATGGCGCGGCCTGGCTGGCGCTGAAAACCGAAGGCAATGTCGCCCGGCGCGCCCGCAACATCGGCACGGTCACCGGCCTGGTCACCATCGTGGGCTTTGCGGCGGCGGGGCTGTGGATGGCGGTCGGCATCCCCGGGTACGAGATGGTGTCCGAGGTTGTCGCAAACGGTCCGTCGAACCCGCTCTATTCCGAGGTGGCCCGCACCGATAGCTGGCTGTCCGCCTATACGGACCGGCCCTGGATCGTCATCGCGCCGATCTTCGGCTTCCTCGGGTCGGCCATGGCCGTGCGCGGCCTGCGCTCGACCTCCGAGGTGGGCACGCTGCTCTGGTCCAAGCTGGGCATCTTCGGGATGATCTCGACCGTGGGTCTGACCATGTTCCCCTTCATCCTGCCCTCGACCGTCGATCCGAACTCGTCGCTGACGGTCTGGGACAGTTCGTCCAGCCACCTGACGCTGTTCATCATGCTGATCGTGACGCTGATCTTCATGCCGCTGATCCTGGCCTACACGGCCTGGGTCTACAAAGTGCTGTGGGGCAAGGTCACCGAGGCCGATGTCACCGCCAACAGCGACACCGTTTACTGAGGAGATACACCCATGTGGTATTTCGCCTGGCTTCTCGGTCTTCCCCTCGCCGCCATCTTCGCCGTCGTGAACGCGATGTGGCTTGAGATGCGGGAAGACCAGGTGCTCGCCGACGAACACGAGCACTGAACCGAAACAGCTTCGACTCCCTTCGAAGTCAGACTGGGCCGCATCCTTCGTGATGCGGCCCTTTTTTCACATGTAGCGCGCCATCAGCGTTGGGAGGTCCACCCGCGCCCCGATCCGGGTGCCAAGCAGGTAGAGCCCGCCCATCTTGCGCTGCAGGAACAGCGTCTCGGCCGGCGGGATATGCCACAGCTCGCGCTCCGTACCGATCTCCATGCCCCGGCGGCGCATCTTGTCGGCGAGGTCGTTGCCCGCGAACTCGAACGGGCCGGACATCGAGTCGAACCCGATTTCGGCCATGTCGAGGATCGTGTCGCGGTGATGATCCGCAAGGTCGGGCTTGATGAAATTCAGCCGCTCCAGCGCGGCCATGGTCGCCTCGCGGTCCCGCTGCACCCCTGCGATCATCAGGGCACGATGCCCCTCGGACACCTCCTCCGAAATCTCGCGGCTGGCGCCGAAATCCAGCAGCACGACCTGCCCCGTCTCGGGCCGCCAGCGGTAGTTGGCGAAATTCGGGTCGGTCTGCATCAGGCGGAACTCGAACAACTCGCGCAGGGTCAGCTCGATCAGCGCCGAGATCACCCGGTCACGCATCGGCTTGGGCGCATCGGCCAGCGTCTCGATCGGCTCGGCCGCCTCGAAGGACATGGCCAGCGCATCGGGGCCGGACAGGTCCTCGCGATAGCGGGGCACGGCAAAGCGGTCGTCATCGGCCAAAAGCGCACCGAACCGGGCGAGGTAGCGCCCCTCCCGGTCGTAGTCGGCCTCTTCGTGCAACTGCCGCCGCGCCTCCTCCATCAAGGGCGCCATGTCGAGCCCCTCGGGCATCAGGCCGGACCACCGGATCAGGGCCGCGACGTTGTCGAGATCGCTGTCGATGGCCGCGCGCACGCCGGGATATTGCAACTTGATGGCCAGCGCCTGACCGTCAGCGGCGGTGGCGCGATGCACCTGCCCGATCGAGGCCGCGGCCAGCGGGCGCGTGTCGAAGCCGCGGAATTTCGTCCGGAAATCGCCCCCGTAGGCGGTTTCCAGCACCGTCTTGAGCTGTTTGGGCGGCATGAAATGCGCGTCCTGCCGCAACCGCCCGAGAATATCGGCCAGTTCCGGGGGCAGCATGTCGCCCGTCTCCATCGACAGGAGTTGGCCCAGCTTCATCGCCGCCCCGCGCATCTCGGACAGCTTGTCCGCGACGCGGGTCAGGTTGCCGGGCGTCAGCAGCAACTTGTCCATCCGCGGGCGTTCGCCGCGCGCCAGCGCACGCGCGCCGCCCCAGGCGACGCCCCCCGCCAAACCGGTGGCAAGCCCGCCCATGCGCCCCATGCGCGCCAGCCGTGACGAGGGGACCGCCCGGGACCGGGAGTGGTTGGATTTGTCGGACATCTCGTCACTCGTATGATAGTTGCGCCATGCAACCAATCTAGGCGCGATCGTCCGCGTTGCGAGGCGCGACGCATGCGGCATCTCGGCCCGTGCGCGTTCAGTTTGCATTGTGACCCTCTGCATCGCGGGCAGCCGCCCCCCCATCGCCCCGTTCGGGTAGGTGAATGGCGAACCGCCTGCGGCCCGCGTTTTTCGCCCGGTACAGCGCCATGTCGGTATCGGCGAGCATCTCGTCAGGGGTCGGGCGGGTCCGGTAGCCCGCCGTCGTCGAGATCCCGATGGAGGCGGAGAGCTTGCAGAGCTTTCCTTCGAACGAAACGGGGGCCTCGATCCCGGCGATCAGGCGTTTGGCCACCTCCCGCAAGCCGTCTTCCGACAAGCAGTTGCGCAGGATGATGAGGAACTCGTCCCCACCCACGCGTGCGGCGAGATCGCCGCGGCGCAGATCGGAGCGCAGGATATGCCCGACCTGCTGGAGCACGTGGTCACCTGCGGCGTGACCGTGCGTGTCATTGACCTGTTTGAAATAGTCGAGGTCGAGGTGAAGCAGCGCGAAATGCGCCGTTTCATCCGCCAGAACGCGCGCCAGTTCCAGGTCCATGGCACGCCGGTTCGCAAGGCCGGTCAACTCGTCCGTCAGGGCCTGTGCCTCTGCCGCCAGACGTGCCGCGCGCAGACGTTCCGTCAGGCGGCGCGACAGATGGGCGATCGAGGTGTTGGCCTCGTAGAGATAGAGCAGTTCAAGCGTCTGGTCGCAGGGCGAAAAATCGCCCTGGTTCAAGTCAAACTCGGCCACGGCCCGCACGAAGCTCAGGCCCAGCGATATGTCGAGAAGCGCCCCACCCTGCCCCGGCAGGCTGCTGACGACGCCGCGCAAGGGCAGATGCGGCGCGCAGTGCAGGCCGAGACTGAGGCGGCGCCCCTCCTGCGCGATCAGGGCGGTGAAATCGGCGATATTGGACGGGCTGCGGATCTCGACGAGATCGAGCAACCGGGTGCCCAGCGCCGGCGCGCCGCCCATCATCTTCGCGATGGTCGGGCCGGCCTGCATCACGCGGCCCTGCCGGTCGAGCCAGAGATGCATCGGCATCAACCGGTCCAACACCTGCGGGGACAGGCCGACCACGCGCTTGGTATCGGCGCCGAGAGGCGACGGAGTGGCGGCGAACCCCAAGGTCATGCGCCGACGCCGCCCAGCACGAATTGCCGCCCTTCCGCGAAGGTCATGTCCAGCAACTGGACATGCAGGCATTCTTCCCCCGGCCGCATCCCATCGAGGCGCAACAGCGCCAGCGCACCGTAATCGTCCGCCATGGCGCGCAAACCGCCCAGAAGGATCGGCGCGATGCCGGGCAAGCTCCATTGCGCCCGGATGCGGTAGCTGGAGGGATCGAGTTCCTCGACGCGGATGCGGGGAAGGTCGAGATCCGGGATGGCGAGACGCCCACGGTCGCGCAAGTCCTCAAGCGACAAAAGAAAGTCGAGAAACGTGGCCCCCCCGAACCGGAGCAACCGCCGAAGCGGCTCCAACGCGGGGTTGGTCACGAGATAGGTGCCGATATCTTCCAGCAGGGCGTTGGGGTGTTTGTGCAGCACCGTGACGGCGGCCTCGAAACAGGCCAGGGTCTGCGCCTCGTCGTATTGCAGCATCGCCTCGAACCCCTCGGGCGGGATGCCGGCGATGCCGCGTATCTCGTCCCATGACCGTTCGCCGTAATGGGCCACAAGAAAGCCCTGGAGCGCGCGGTTGATCATACCGTGCATGGATCGACCTGCCTCTTACCTTCAAGGGTTTCGCACCAATAGGCGGCCCTTTGGAGACGGTTCTACCATGCAATCGTTAACAACCCCTTTCGATCTCAGAAATCGGTCGGTGCGCCGCCCTCGGCCTTTCGGCGGGCGACGAAATCGGCCAGTTCGTCGCGGATCGCGATGTCCATCTCGGGCGGTTCGAACTCGGCCAGGATACGCTTGTAGATGCGATGGGCGCGTTCGGCGGTCCAGACGCCGCCCTCGTTGGCCCAGGCCTCGAAATTGCGCCAATCCGACAGAAAGGGCTGGTAAAAGGCCGTCTGGTAGCGGGCCTGCGTATGGTCGCAGCCGAAGAAATGCCCGCCCGGCCCGACCTCGGCGATGGCATCGAGGCCCAGATCATCCTCGGTGGTGGCCGTCAGCGCGGGGTCGAAATAGCGCTGCACCTGCTGGAGCAATTCGCAATCCATCACGAATTTCTCGGGCGAGGCGATCAGCCCGCCCTCCAGCCAGCCGGCGGCGTGATAGACCATGTTCGTGCCCGACTGCACCGCCGACCAGATCGAATTACTCGTCTCCCACATCGCCTGCCCGTCGGGGACATTGGCCGCGCAGACGCCCGAGGCGCGCATGGGCAACCCGTAGAACCGCGCCATCTGGCCGGTCATCTGGGTCGCGCGCATGTATTCGGGCGTGCCGAAGGCGGGGGCGCCCGACTTCATGTCGACATTCGAGGTGAAGGTGCCGATCGCAACCGGGCAGCCCGGCGCGATCCATTGCAGAAGCGCAATGGCGGCCAGCCCCTCGGCCAGGCTGAGGGCGACGGCGCCGGACATGGTCACGGGCGCCATGGCCCCGGCCAGCGTGAAGGGGGTGACGACCACGGGCTGCCCCCGGCGCGCCAGCCGCATGGCGCCATCCAGCATCGGCCAGTCATGCTTCAGCGGGCTGACCGAGTTGATATTGGTGTACATCCGCGGGCTGGCGTCGAATTCCTCATGCGTCAGGCCACCGGCGATCCGCACCATTTCCATCACGTCCTCGACCCGCTCGGGCCCCAGCGAATAGGCATGGGCGACCTTGTCGGCCAGGGTCAGTTTCTCGAACAGGCAATCGAGGTGGCGGACGCTGGCATGGATGTCGATCGGCTCCACCGGGTAGCCGCCGGCGATATGGATGCAGTTGAAATACTGCGTCAGTTTCATGAACTCGCGGAAGGTCTCGAAATCGCCGGGGCGCTTGCCGCGTTCGAGGTCCCAGGCGTTCGGCGGGGAGGAGACATTCACGAAGACCATGTGCCTGCCGCCGATGGGCAGGGCGCGGTCCGGGTTGCGGGGGGTGATGGTGAATTCGGCGGGGGCCTTGCCCACCATCTCCATCACGAAATCCGGATCGAAGCGAACGGTCTGCCCTTCGACCCGGCAGCCGGCCTGGCGCAAATGGTCCAGCGCCGTGTCGTTCAGGAACTCGATCCCGATCTCGGACAGGATGCGCATTGCGCCGGAATGGATCGCGGCCACGCCCTCTTCGTCCAGCGGCTCGGTCGGGCGGTCGGTGTTGACCGGGATGCGCCACGGCATTTGCGCGATGGCAGGCCCTGCGGCCCGATCCGTGCCGGTGCGGCGCCCGCCATGGCGGCGGCGGCGGGATGGCGTGGCGTCGTTCATGGCGTCCCCGTGCGGTTGCAGTCCTGTCCGGTCTGCTCAGGGTCGCCCGACGCGGTCGCGGAATTGTTTTCAGATAGCGACCGATCGCGTCGCTTTTTGCCCCGAAGCGCCGGTTTCAGCCGGAAGATGCCCGCCCGCCGCCAGCCAGAGGGGCAGATGGCCGATATCGGGCAGGATGGCGTCGGCATGGGGGGCCAGGTCCTCGGCAGCGGCGAGGCCGGTCAGAACGCCCAGCACCTGCATCCCCGCGGCACGCCCGGCGATCAGGTCATGGGTGCTGTCGCCCACCATCAGCACCTCGGACGCATCGAGTGCCAGCGTGTCGGCGAAGGCGAAGCACATGCCCGGCTCGGGTTTGGCGCCGTAGCCGGTGTCGAACCCGGCGAGGAAATCGAAGGCACCGTCCACCCCCGCGGCGGTCAGATGCGCGCGCGCCTCGACCTCGGCGGCGTTGGTGGCAACGCCAAGCTTCAGCCCGAACGCCCGCAAATCCGCCAAGAGGGGCGCGAGTGGCGCAACCGGCACCATGGGCGCCTCGGCGGCGGCGGCGTTCATACGATGGACAAGCGCGTCGAGCCGCGCGGCCGGCAGGATCGGTTGCAGGCAGGTCGCGACCTCTTCCAGGGTGCCCGCGATCACCGGGCTGCCGGGCAGAAAGCGGCGGCGCGCAAGGTCATAGCCCGCCCTGTCGGCCAGCGCCTCGGTCAGGGTCGGGTCGCCCTCGGCCAGGTCGTGGAACAGGCCGGCTGCCCATTCGCTCCAGCTGGCTTCGAAATCGAACAGCGTCCCGTCCTTGTCGAACAGAATTCCCCGGATCGGCATGTCAGGCACGCTGCCTCCCTAGTTGACGGGCCGGGCCCGCCCTTTCGTCAGCGACAATGTGTATCATTTCCGCGTGACTTCCCCCTACACGAGGGGTATAGGCCGTGGCTACCATGGATGGAAGCACGACCAGATACGGCCTGCATGACAGCATCGGCCATCACATCTCTCGCTCGGCGCGTATCGTCGAGCGCAGGGTGGAAGAATCCCTTCGCAAGCACGGCCTGACCCGCGTGGGTTGGTGCATTCTGCTTGCCGTGGAAGAAGACGGTCAGAAGAACCCTTCGGAAATCGCGGGATTCGTCGGAATTGACCGCACGGCCACGTCCCGCGCGCTGCGCCAGCTGGAATCCGACGGGCTGATCACCCGCGCGATGGGCGTCGAGGATCGCCGCACGACCGAGGTCTCGCTGACCGAGGAAGGGCGCGCGCGCATGCTGAAGGCCATGCCGCTCTGCACCGAGAACATGTCCCATTTCTCGTCCAAGCTGACGCGCGAGGAAGAAGAGCAGCTCAAGGCCCTGCTGAGCCGCCTGACGGCGGGCGAGGACGACTGAGACGGCACCTAAGCCGCTGGTTCGAAATCTAATCCTTTCGAGCTTGCCTCAGGTCCAGTTCGGCAGATGACCGCCGGGAAGCGCCGTGCGGATGGTCACGACGTCCTGCGGCGGCCATCCCAGCGCACCGACCGCCGAGATCACCCATTGATCGTCCATCAGGACGAAATCGAGCACCGAGGCCAGGAACTCGGGCTCGGCGGCGCGCGCGCGCAGATCCGCTTCGCTGACGCCGGTCGCCCCCATGAACACCGGCAAGAGGTCTTCGTCTCCGGCCAGCCATCCCAGCACCTGCAGGGCGCGCGTTTCGGCAACTTCTTGCTTCATTGCGAAGGGATCCCTCCGAGTTAAAGGGTTTGTTAACTATTCCGCGCGACACCTTTAGTATTCTGGATGGACCAGCGTACGAGGAAGGCATGACGGGGCGAATTCTGATCGTTGACGATGTAGCGACGAATCGCATCGTCATGAAGGTCAAACTGGCCCAAGCCTGCTACACCGTGGAACAAGCCGGAAGCGGCGCCGAGGCGCTGCGCGCGGCGCGGCAGGGACGGCCGGACCTGATCCTTCTTGACGTGGCGATGCCCGACATGACGGGGGTGGAGGTGTGCCAACAGCTCAAGGCGGACCCGCAGACCGCCGATATCCCCGTCATCCTGATCACCGCCAAATCGGACCGCGACGCGAAAATGGCGGGATTGGTGGCCGGGGCCGATGATTTCCTGACCAAGCCGGTGGACGAGGTGACGCTGCTGGCGCGGGTACGCTCGCTCCTGCGGGCGCGCGACGCGGTGCGCGAATTGCACGAACGCCACGAGGCGGGCGTACCACTGGGCCTTGCCGAGGCGCCGGCCGGGTTCACCGCAATCGAGCATCCTGCGCGGATCGGCGTCGTCGCCCCCGGCGCACGCAACGCCGTGATCTGGAAGTCGGCCCTCGACCTGCGCCTGCGCGACGAGGTGGTGATCCTGCCGCGCGAGGCGGCGCTTGCCGAAAGCGACACGGAGGGCGGGCCGGCCCCGGACGTTTTCGTGATCGCGGCAGACCTGGCGCGGCGCGACGACGGGCTGCGCCTGTTGTCGGACCTGCGCTCGCGGCCCCATACGCGGCACGCGGCGAAGGTGGTGATCCTGCCCGAGGGCGACAGCGAACGCGCGGCCATCGCGCTGGACTTGGGCGCGTCGGACATCCTCTATGACCCGTTCGACCCCGAGGAACTGGCCATTCGCATTCGCGCGCAACTGAGCCGCAAACGCCAGGCGGACCATCTGCGCGCGTCGGTCCGCGCCGGGCTGGAACTGGCCGTCACGGACAGCCTGACGGGGCTGCACAACCGCCGCTACGCGCTTTTCCAACTGGACCTGATGATGGCCCGACCGGGGCGCGGCGTGGCCGTGATGATGCTGGATCTCGACCATTTCAAATCGATCAATGACTGCCACGGCCATTCAGTCGGCGACCGGGTCCTGAGCCTGGTCGGACGCCGCCTGCGCGCGCAGTTGCGCGGCTCGGACCTGCTGGCGCGGATCGGGGGGGAAGAGTTTCTCGTCGCCCTGCCCGATGCGGATCGGGCCGCCGCGCTCGACTGCGCCGAACGGCTCCGCCACGCGATCAGTGACACGCCGTTCGACGTGGGTGACAGCACCGCGCCGCTCTCGGTCACACTCAGCGTCGGCCTTGCGCTGGTCCCGCCGGGCGAGACGGGCGAAACGGGCGAGACACCGCAAAGCATCATCGACCGGGCGGATCGGGCGCTATACGGCGCGAAACGCCTCGGGCGCGACCAGGTTACGCTGTCGAACCGGCCAGCGGCTTGAAA
Source organism: [Roseibacterium] beibuensis (assembly GCF_039542305.1). Taxonomy (NCBI): domain Bacteria; kingdom Pseudomonadati; phylum Pseudomonadota; class Alphaproteobacteria; order Rhodobacterales; family Roseobacteraceae; genus Roseicyclus; species [Roseibacterium] beibuensis. The sequence goes on from NZ_BAABHW010000002.1 coordinate 126,708, forward strand.
CGACAAACGAAACCGCCGCCCAAACCGGGGCGGCGGCTGCTTGTCCGGGGCATGGCGGACGGCGACGGACCTTAGTCGCGGTCGCGGTCCCCGTCATGGTCGCGATCCCGGTCGCCGTCGCGATCATGCCCCTCGACACGTCGCATGGCACGGTTCAGATGTTGTGCCAGTTCTTCCCGCTCCTCGAGCGGCAGCGACGCGAGGTGATCGAGCAGCGCCTCGTGCCCGAAGCTTTGCAAGGCCTCGGCGGCGGCCCGCGACTCGGCCATGGCCGCGGCTGCCGCGTCCCGGTCGAACGGGTCCTGCAACAAAGCTTGCTGCAACGACCGCAGGCTGTTGCCAATCGCCCGCCGCTCGGCAATGAACTCCGCCCGCCGGTCGCGCAGCGCCTCGCGCACCGCATCGCGCCCGTCATGGCCCAGGGCGATCGCGAACGGCCCAAGGCCGAGGCTGCGCAAATCCGGCGGTTCGTCGCCGGCCGCCGGACCGATCCGGCCCGACACGGCCCCGACGACCACGCCCACCACCAGCAGGTTCAACGCGAGAGAGACCGCCAGCACGACCTTGACCGCAAGGCTCGTCTTCCGGCGCGGCGTCTCGGCGGGGCCGGGTTCGTTCAACGGGTCAGACATCGCCGCCATCCTCCCATGCAAGTGTCGTCAGGTCAGGCGTCAAGCCCGCCCCGCCGGACAGGGTCCAGATCTGCCCGCCGCTCAGCGTGTCGATCGTGTCGGGGATCGCGAACCCGATGGCGAGACCGACGACCCCGGCCAAGGTCACGCCCGAGACACCGCCCCAACCGCCCAACGCGGCGACCCAGGCCGGGCGGAACGACCGCGAACGCCTGCGCCCGGTTAGGCCGGCTTGGTCCACGCCAGCACCCTGTGTGCCCCCCGACATGGCCTGCGTCGGCGCGATCTCGGACTGGATGGCGGCCGCATCGGCCAGCACCCGCGCCATGAGGTCAGACGAAGGCCGTGCGCCCCTGGCCTCGGCCAGCATCCGGTCGAGCCGGTCGCCCTGATCTGCGTTATTCGCCATAGCCCAACGCCTCCTTCTGTCCTTCGAGCACTGCCTTGAGCGCCCTTTTCCCTCGCGCGGTCAGGCTTTCGACCGCCTCCACCCCGATGCCGAGGATCTCGGCAATCTCGGGGTTCGCCAAGCCCTCGATATGGCGCAAGACCACCGCCTGTCTCTGGCGCTCGGGCAATGTCGCCAGCGCCGCGTCCAGGGCGGACCGCCGCCCGTCCTCGATCATGCGCGCCTCGGCGGTCGGTGCATCGTCCGGCGGGTCGATCTCGGGGTCGAGGCCGGTGGACCGGCCCGCGCGCCTCAACCGGTCGATGGCGAGGTTCGCCACCACCCGGTGCAACCAGGTCGAGGGCTGCGCCGCGCCATCCTGCCGCCATTCCGGCGCCGCGCGCCAGAGCCGCAGCATCGCTTCCTGCGCGATATCCTCGGCCTCGGCGGGATCGCCCAGCACGCGCGAGGCATGGCGCCACGCCCGTGGCAGCAGGCGTTCCGTCAACAGACGGGCCGCGGCGGAATCGCCCTTGGCGAACAGCACCATCAACGCGCCATCTCCCAAACCATCCAATTCCGCATCCGGCACTGCCATGGCTCCCCATACCCCGTGCGAGGTCTTTGTGCCATGGGCGGGCGGCCTTGCAGGCAAACCAGCCCATGGCTTGGTCATCCTTCGCTCCGGCTCAGCCGCGACCGCCCCAGCCACGGCGATCACCGTCACGACGCTGCATGAACTGCTCCATCGCGGCCTGGAACTCGTCTTCGCTCAGGACGCCATCGCCATCGGCATCGACCATCCCGAAGAGCCGGGCCGGATCGGGCATGCTGGCGCGACCGCCGAAGCGCCCGAACTGACGGTCCCCGCGATCCCCACAGTCACCGCGGTCCATGCCGCCCCCCCGGCCGAAACCGCCGTCGGGACGGGCCGCCGCGAATTCCTCGGCGCTGAGCACTCCGTCTTCATCGGCATCGGCGGCCGCGATCATGCGATCCACGCCGAGGGCGACACGGGCCTGGGCCCTGTCGGTGCCGCGCGCGATCAACTCGTCGCGATCCAGGGTGCCATTGCCGTCCGCGTCGGCCGCTTCGAAGCGGAGCTGCGGGGCGTTCTCGATTTCCGCGCGGGTGATCGTGCCGTCCCCGTCGATATCGAACCGGTCGAACATCAGGGCCGCGTTGGGACCCGCCGCTTGCGGCTGAGGGGCCTGCTCCTGCGCCAAGGCCGGCAGGGCTGCCATCGGGATCAGGGCGCTCAGAAGTGCTGCTTTCCAAATCGACATGCTTCATCTCCTTTGTTTGCCTGTCTGTCCTGACTCACGGGGCAGAAGCAGCTTTCCGTCGCAAAAACACTGCTTGGCCAATTGGCGGCTGGACAGCGCCTGCCGCGCGCCCCATCTTGGCGGCCATGAATGACGACGACCCGGCCCTGCGGCCCGAATTCGAACCACTCACGCCCGAACGCCCTGCCTGGCCCGCCATCGCGAAGGCCATGCGCGGACGTTGTCCCTCTTGTGGGCAGGGGGCGATCTACGAGCGCTACCTGAAGCTGACGCCGACCTGCAGCACCTGCGGCGAGGACCTGAGCCATGCGCGCGCCGATGACGGCCCGGCCTACCTGTCGATCCTGGTGACGGCCAAGGTGATGGGCACGGCGATGCTGGTCACCTACGAGGCGTTCCAGCCGCCGGGCTGGGTGCTGGCGGTGACCTTTTCGATCGGTGTGGTGGCGATGGCGCTCTACCTTTTGCCGAAGTTCAAGGGCCTGATCCTGGGGGTGCAATGGGCCAAGCGGATGCACGGGTTCTAGTGGACAAGACAGCGATCAGGGACGCGGCGACGATCATCGTGCTGCGCGACGCGGCCACCCGCCCGCGCGTGCTGATGGGCCAGCGCGGCAAGAGCGCGGCTTTCATGCCGTCGAAATTCGTCTTTCCGGGCGGGGCGGTGGATGCCGTGGATGCCACGATCCCCTGGGCGCGCCCACCGGCCGAAGACTGCGTGAGCCGCCTGGCGACAGAGACAGAGACCCCGGCCGAGGCGGTGCTGGCCGCCGCGACGCGCGAGCTTTGGGAGGAAACCGGGCTTTTGCTGGGCGCACCGGATGCGCGCGCCGGCGAGATCGAGGCACCGAAAGGCTGGCGCGGCTACCTTTCGACCGGGCATTTGCCCGATGGCGGGGCGCTGGAATTCGTGTTTCGCGCGATCACGCCGCCGGGCCGCCCGCGCCGCTTCGATGCGCGGTTCCTTCTGGCGGATACGGGCGCCCTGGCCAGCGACCCAGATGATTTCAGCCGGGCCGAGGACGAGTTGAGCCACCTGCAATGGGTTCCGCTGGACGAGGTGCGCCGCTATGACATGCCCTTCATCACCGAGGTGGTGCTGGCGGAACTGACCGCCAAGCTGACCGGCACGGCCCATCCCGGCGTGCCCTTCTTCGACAATTCCACGGATGTCAGCCGGTTTCGCCGGCTCTGAGCAGGGGTTTCGCGGCCCCTTGGGCCGCGATCGGCGAAGCGGCGTCTCGGGGCACAAGGCCCCTCGGCGCCGCTGATGCCTCCGGCGGGAGTTTTTCAGCCAAGATGAAGGGGACGGGTCAGTTGCCGAAGAGCCGCGCCGCGAGCGACAGCCAGAGCGGCATGACCGCGAAGGCGAGCGCCGTCTGGACGGTGATCATCGCGGCCATGAGCGGCGCATCCCCGTTCAGTTGGCGCGCCAGCGTATAGGCCGCGACCCCCGTGGGCAGCGCGCCGTAGATCAGGGCGACCTGGGCGGCCAGCGGGTCGAGGCGCAGGAGCGCGGCTGCGGCGAGGATCGCCAGGGGGAACACGAGCAGCTTGCCGATGGCGCTGAGGGCCATGGGCTGCCAATCGGCGCTGAGCCCACGGATCTTGAGGTTCGCGCCGACGCAGAGCAGCATGATCGGCAACGCCGCCTGCCCCAGCACCGCGAGCGTCTCGGAGAGGACCGGGATCGGCGCCCAGCCCAGCGCGTTGAAGGCGATCGCGGCGAGGATCGACAGGATCAGCGGGTTGGTGGCCAGGCTGAGCGCCGCGCCGCGCACCACCCGCCCGCCGGGACGGGGCAGCATCACGGCGAAGGCCGAGACCACGGTGAGGTTGACCACGGGCACCAGAACCGCCGCGCCGAGGACGGCCAGTTGCAGCCCCGGAAGGCCGTGCAGCGCCTCGGCCACAGCCAGCGCGATGAAGGTGTTGAAGCGCCCTGCCCCCTGCATCACGGATGTGCCGACCGCGCCGCCGCGCCGCAGCCACCAAGCGGCGGCGATGCCGAACGCCACGGCAAGGAAGAACCCGGCATAGAGGGTCAGCGCGAAGGGGATCAGGACGGGGTCCGACAGGTCGGCTTCGGAGATCCGGACGAAGAACAGCGCCGGCATCAGCACGAAATAGACCAGCCGGTCGTTGAGGTTCCAGAACTCCATGCTGGGGATGCCGCCGCGCCGCAGGACGTAACCCGTGACGATGAGCAAGAAAATCGGCGCGATGGCCAGGGCGATGGACAGCATGCTCAGACGCTCCTCCAGAAGATGAGACCGATGGACGCGAGGATCAGGACGACGCCGCCGATTTCCTTGGCCGACGAACGTTCCTTGAGCCAGAAGACCGAGACGAGAAAGGTGAAGACCAGTTCCACCTGCCCCAGCGCCTTGACCACGGCGGCGGTCTGGAGCGTGAAGGCGGTGAACCAGCCCAGGCTGCCGAGCATCGAGGTCAGGCCCATCGGGGCCGAGACCCGCCAACTGGCGGCAACGCGGGCGATCTCGCCGCGCTCGCGGAACGCCAGCCAAAGGCCCAGCGTCAGGGTCTGCACCGCCGTTGCCGCCGCGAGCGTCAGGCTGGCCCGCAGAAACACATCGCCGCTGTCCAGCGCGAGCGAGGCGCCGCGATAGCCCACGGCGGACACTCCGAACAGCAGGCCAGAGGCAAGGCCATAGCCCGAGGCCCGGTTGAACAGCCTCTGGCGCAGGGGCAGTGACGTGTCCCCCTTCGGCGGGTCGGACAAGAGCACTACGCCGACAAAGCCGATGGCGATGGCCGCCACCAGCCCGGGCGAGACGGTATCACCCAAGAGGATCAGGCCGATGATCGCCGAGAGGATCACCTCGGTCTTGGCCAGCGTCACGCCCACGGGGAAATTGCGGAAGGCAAACAGCGCGACCACGCACATGGTGGCGAGGATCTGGCCGATGGCGCCGGGGACCAGAAAGGCCCAGAAGCGCAGGTCGGCGGCGGGCGTCGCCTGACCGCTGAGCCAGAGATACCCAAAGGCCAGCGCCGCCACGAGCGGGGCGGAATAGGCAAACCGCGCCCATGTGGCGCCGGCGGTGGACAGGCCCGTGACCTTCAGGTGCCGTTGCAGCAGGAACCGCAGGTTCTGCATGAAAGCGGCGAAGATGGTGACCGGAATCCAGAGGGGCATGGCGCTGTGTCGCCCCGATCCTTGCGCGCCTCAAGCGAAATCAGTGCGGATCAATCGCTTGCGGGCGGATAGAGCGGATGCGGCACCGGGTCCTTGGCGTGGAACAGGTGGCGGCGAAAGATCTGGGCGTAGCTGTCGTAGCGATACCCGTCATTACGGGCCAAGTACTTGGCACGATTGTTGAAATAGATCTTCGGCAGGCGGTACCAGGGCAGCTTGGGGTGCATGTGATGGACCACGTGCAGGTTGTTGTTGAGGAAGAGGAAGGCCAGCGGCCCGCGATCCTCGATAATGACGGTGCGGCCGCGCGCGCGGTCATGCGCCTGGTGTTCGAGGAAGGTCCGGATCTTGAGCAGTCCGAGGCCGGCATAACAGGCAAGGAGATACGCCCAGACCGGCATGGGCGAGGCCGCGACGAGGGCCAGAACCGCCGCTGCGGCGGGCAGATGCACCAGCCATGCGATCAGGACGCCACGATCCCCGCCACGGATCAGCCGCCAATCCTCGGCCATGAAGGCGATCTGCCCGATCAGCGGACCCAGAACCATGCGGCCCAGCAGGGTATTGTTGAGGTCAAGCACGCGCTGCAACCAAGGCGCCAATACCGCCCAGACAGCCGGGTCGAGATAATTCGACTCCGGGTCTTCGTAGGGATCGGTCAGGCGCGCATCCATGTGATGCGCCAGATGCGTGTCACGAAACCGGATGTAGGGAATGGCGAGGTTGAGCGAGGCGAACACCAGCGGCTCGCCCAGGCGGCGCTCGGCGAAGGGGTGGCCATGCAGGACCTCGTGCTGAAGAGAGCTTTGCATCGCGATGGCGACCGCCGCCACGGCCAGCGCGAGAACCAGGGCAAACGGGGCGATCCAGAACAGGGCCGCCGCCCAAACCCCGTAAGTTGCCACGATCAGCAAGAGCGTCGGCCATTCGATCCGCATATATCCCCCTGTTTTCATTGAACGGCGCAGCGTTGCGCCAGCCGAGAGCCTAAGGCCGCTTGCGCCCGGGCGGGAGACCGGGTTTTCTCAATTCAAATTCAACACTGATGGTTTTTCTCAACGATGATGATAGAACTCTCCAAGCGTGATCGCGCGGCGCTGTTTCGCGACCGCCTGACCGCCGCCTTGATGTCGACCGGAAAAAGCCGGGCGGCCCTAGCCCGAGCGATCGGAGTGGATCGCTCCACGGTGACGCAAATCCTCGCGTCGGGCGAGACGCGTATGCCGGGCGGGCATGTGGTGGCGGCGGCGGCGCAGGCGCTCGATGTTTCGGCCGACTGGCTGCTCGGCCTGACGGATCGGCCGGAACAGGCGGGCGCGCTGCTCGAGTCCTCGCTGTCGATCTCGGAAACCGGCCGGGCCACCGGCCTCGACGACCAGATCTTCGCGTGGCACCGCGAGGCCGAGGGCTACAAGATCCGCCATGTCCCCGCGACCCTGCCCGACATGCTCAAGACCGACGCGATGCTGCAATGGGAATACGCCCCCCTGACCCATCGCCGCCCGACCGAGGCCATCGATGCCGCCGCCGCGCGGCTGGATTGGATGAGCCTGAGCGAAAGCGACTACGAAATGGCGCTCGCCCTGCACGAATTGGAAAGCTTCGCGCGGGGCGAGGCCTACTACGCGGGCCTCGATGCCGATATCCGGATGGCGCAACTGGATTGGCTGCTGGAGGTGTATGAGCGTTTCTACCCCAGCCTGCGGATGTTCCTGTTCGACGCGCGGCGCGTCTACTCCTCGCCGGTCACGGTGTTCGGCCCCAAAATGGCGGTGATCTACATGGGGCGGCACTACATCGCCTTTCGCGACCGGGATCGCGTGCGCACCATCACGCGGCATTTCGATTGGCTGGTGCGCGAGGCCAGCATTTCGGCGCGTGACATCCCCGGCCATTTGCGCAGCTTGCGCGACGCGGTGCGCTAGGCGCGTTGCCCCACCGCGCGGCCCACGCCCTCGGGCCATGGCAGATCGGCATGGGCCGCCTTGGCCCGTGCCAGCCAATTGGCGATCCGGTCCGGCGGCACGGCGGAGCGGCGCGTCGCCAGATCGACATGCAACAGCATCTGTTCGCCGGTCGCGCAAAGCCGGTCGCCAACCCACAACTCCTGCCAGATGTGGAATTTCTTACCGCCCCCCTCGATCACGCGGGCCTTGACCCGGATGCGATCGCCGATCTGCACCTCGTCCAGATGCCGGATATGGGTTTCGACGGTAAAGACGCTGTGGCCCGCTGCGATCGCCTCGGGCGTCATGCCGGCCCAATGCAGAAGCTGGTCGCAGGCATTTGAAAAGGCTTGCAGAAATCGCGCCTCATTCATGTGCCCGTTATAGTCGACCCAGGTGACGGGCACCTGCCGGTCCAAGGTCACGGGCATCGCGGGCGTGTCCGGGTCCGGCGCGGGCAAGGCAAGCCCCGCTTCGTGGCCGCGCAAGACCGCGCCAGCGCCTGCATTGCGATCCTTCAGGACGCGCAGGATCGAGACGAGGTTGTCGTCGCGCATGGCCTCAAGCTCGGCGATGGAATGCGCGCCGGACTGCGTATCAGATTGCGCGGCAATCTTTTGAACAAGCGCCTCGTCCAGTTCCGGCACGTCCATCAGCCTGGTCCAGGGCCATTTCAGGGCGGGTCCGAACTGCCGCAGGAAATGCGCCATGCCGCCGTCCCCACCGGCGATGCGATAGGTCTCGAAGAGGCCCATCTGCGCCCAGCGCAGACCGAACCCGAGGCGGATCGCATCGTCGATCTGGCCCGTGGTCGCCACCCCGTCCTTCACGAGCCACAGCGCCTCGCGCCAGACGGCCTCCAGAAGCCGATCCGCGATATGGGCGGGCACCTCGGCCTCGATGGTCAGCGGCGCCATGCCGAGACTGTCCAGAACCTGTTCGGCCTTGGCCAGCAGGTCCCTCGGCGTCTCACCCGACCCCACCAGTTCGACCAGAGGCAACAGGTAGACCGGGTTGAAGGGATGGGCGACGATGATCTGTCCGGGCCGCTGTGCCCCTGCCTGCAATTCGGTCGGCGTGAAGCCCGAGGTCGAGGAGGCGAGGATCGCGCCAGGTGAACAATGCGCCTGAACCTCTTGAAATAACGTGTGTTTCAGGTCGAGGCGTTCCGGCACACTCTCCTGTATCCACGCGGCATCCCGCACCGCGCCTGCAAGATCGGCGGCATGGGTCACCCGCCCCTCGGGCGGCAGCGGCGAGTCGTAGAGGGCCGGAAGGCTGGCGCGGGCGCGGTCCAACGCGGCCTCGACCGTCGCCTTGGCCGTCGGGGACGGATCGAACACCGCGACGTCCCATCCCATGAGCGCAAAGCGCGCGGCCCAACCCGCGCCGATGACGCCCGCGCCAAGGATCGCCGCTTTTCGGGTCATTCGCCCCCCTCCATCTGCGCCCGCACGGCATCCGCGGCAACCGCGCCGAAGGTGCGGTGCAGCTCCCCCTCCCAGTGCACGCCGTCGACGGGCGAGACATCGACATGCAAACCGACATCGAGGAACCCGCAACCTTGCCGATCCGCCACGTCCCGCAGATGGCCGGGCAACCCGATCTGGCGCGTCTCGGCCCCTGCGAAGACCTCGGCCAGGGTTCCGACCTCGCGCACCGGCGCGGGCGAGAACAGCAGGATCGGCAGGGACGGCAGAAGCTGGCGCGACAGGATCACCAGCCGTTCGACCGAGCGCGCAATCTCGAAAGCCGTCACCGAAAAGCGCGGTTTCAGGTCGTTCGTGCCAAGCATCAGGATCAGCAGGTCGATCGGTTCGTGGCTGTGCAGGATCGCCGGCAGAACGTCGAGGCCCGAGCGTTTGCCGCCCTCCACAAGGTCCTCATGCACCGTGGTGCGCCCCGGCAACCCTTCGGCGATCACCTGGTAGCGGGGGCCGAGCGCGGCGGCCATGGCATCGGGCCAGCGGCTGCCCTGCAGATGCCGCCGCCGCACGCCGAACTCCTCGAACGGCATGGTGCCGTGGGTGTTGCTGTCGCCGTAACACAGGATCGTGGTCATTGGGCCGCCTCCGGATGATACGCCTTGAGCCCGAGCTTTTCGCGCACTTCGGCGGGCGAGAGGATGCGCGCGCCCATGGCTTCGGCAATGCCGCGCGCCCGCTCGACAAGTTGAGCATTGGTCGCCAAGACGCCCTTTTCCAAGAACAAATTGTCTTCCAGCCCGACGCGGATATGCCCCCCGGCCAGGATGGCCGCGGCAGCATAGGCCATCTGATCGCGCCCCAACGAGAAGGCGGAAAAGGTCCAATGCTCGGGGATGGCGGCGACCATCGCGTTGAACGTGGCCAGGTCGTTCGGCGCGCCCCAGGGCACCCCCATGCAAAGCTGCACCAACGCCGGGTCGGACAGCACGCCTTCGGCCACAAGCTGTTTCGCGAACCATAGATGGCCGGTGTCGAAACACTCGACCTCCGGCTTGACGCCCAACGCCTCCATGCGGCGCCCCATCGCGCGCAGCATGCCGGGCGTGTTGGTCATCACGTAATCGGCCTCGGCGAAATTCATCGTCCCGCAATCGAGCGTGCAGATCTCGGGCCGGCACTCGGCGATATGGGTCAAACGGTCGTCGGCCGAGATGAAGTCGGTGCCGTCGGCCAGTGGCAGGGGCCGGTCCGGGGGGCCGAACACCAGATCGCCCCCCATCCCCGCCGTCAGGTTCAGGATGACATCGGTGTCGCTGGCGCGGATCAGGTCGACGGCGCGCCGATAGAGCGCCGGGTCGCGAGACGGCTGGCCCGTCTCGGGGTCGCGGACATGGAGATGCGCGATGGCCGCCCCGGCCTTGGCCGCGTCGATGGCGGCTTCGGCGATGTCTTCGGGGCTGCGGGGCACATGCGGGCTTCGGTCCTGCGTCTGGCCCGACCCCGTCACCGCGCAGGTGATGAACACCTCGCGCGTCATGGTCAGTGGCATCCCTTTGCCCTCCTGCTGTGCCGTTTCGGGCATGACACAATGGGGCGTCTGGCGGTGCAAGGGCTGATCGGGCCAGGAACGTTCCGAAAAGCGGGCGGCCGGATCGTTTCGGCGCAATGCCCGCTTTTCATTTCTCGACATTATTCCTGGGAGGATGCGAGTATTTCACCCCAATGATTCAGGATTACGCATTTATCCACAGTCCACCCACAGGTTCATCCCACGCCATCAATACGGCATCGGATGCGCCTTGTGGACCGCAGCCAGCTCTTCCAGAACCTCGTCGGACAGGTGCACGTCCACCCCATCGAGGATGCGCCGAAGCTGGTCGGACGTGGTCGCGCCAAAGATCGTCGAGACCGGGAAGGGTCGCTGCACGGTGAAGGCAAGCGCCATGTGAACCACGTCGACCCCGTGCTTCTCGGCGACCGCCATGTAGGCCGCCACGGCCTCGAAAGCGCGGTCGGTTGCGCGCCCGCCGAGATCGCCATTGCCTTCCATCCGGCTGCCCGCCGGGACCGCCCCGTTCTGGTACTTCCCGGTCAACAGCCCCGCCGCGAGGGGCGAGTAGGCCATAAGCGTCACCTGCTCGTTCACCGCCAGTTCGGCAAGGTCGGTGTCATAAAGGCGGCAGAGGAGCGAGTATTCGTTCTGGATCGTCTGCACGCGCGGCAGGTCGTGCTGCTCGGACAGGCGCAGCCATTGCGCCGTGCCCCAGGCGCTTTCGTTCGACAGGGCGAAATGTCCGATCTTGCCCGCCTTCTGGGCGGCTTTCGCGGCCTCCAGCACCTCGAGCATGTTGGCCAGCGTCGCGGCCTTGTCCTGGTGCGAGGGGTCGTAGGTCCAGCTTTGGCGGAAATGGTAGCTGCCACGGTTGGGCCAGTGCAGCTGGTAAATGTCGATATGATCGGTCCGCAAACGGGTCAGCGAGGCATCCAGCGCCTCGGTGAAGGTTTCCGCGGTGATGTCCTGCTCGGGCCGGACGAAGGCCTTGTTCTTGCCCGTGATCTTGGTGGCCAGCACGTAATCGTCGCGACGCCCCGGATTGGCCGCGTTCCAGTTGCCGAGAACCGTTTCGGTCAGGCCGACGGTTTCGGCGGTGACGGGGTTCACCGGGTACATCTCGGCCGTGTCGACGATGTCGATCCCGGCCTCCAGCGCCATGTCCATCTGGCGGTGGGCGTCGCCCTCGGGGGTCTGGTTGCCCCAGGTCATCGTGCCGAGGCAGTAATCGGTGATGGTCTGATCGGTGCTGCCCAGTTGAATGCGGCGCATGGCTGTCCCTTGTCCTGTTCTTTTCGCGATTGCCGCGCACCCTAAGCCGCCCATCCCCGAGGGCAAGCAGGCCTTGAGAACATTTCAGGAACATATATCATTTACCATATGGACCCCACCCGCATCACCCGTCACAGCCACCGACAGCCGCGCCCGATGGTGCCGTTTTGCGCCCCCTTCGCGCTGGCCACCGGACGCGCGCACGAGTTTTGCGGCGCGGCGCGGCGGCGCCTGGCGCTGTGGCTGGCGCGCGGCACGACCGGCCCGGTGCTCTGGATTCGCCCCGCCTGGCACCCGGACCGCCCCCATATGGCCGGCATGGTCGAGGAGATCGCGCCGGGCCGCCTGGTTTTCGTGGAGCCGACCCGCGCCAGCGACCTGCTCTGGTCGATGGAAGAGGCCCTGCGCAGCGGCGCGGTTCCGCTGGTGGTGGGCGACCTGCCGGAGCCGCCCGCGCTGACACCCGTGCGCCGCCTGCATCTCGCCGCCGAGGCCGGGGCCGAGGCCACCGGCCGCGCGCCGCTGGCGCTCTTGCTGACGCCGGGGGACGGCGGCGCACCGGGGATCGAGACGCGCTGGCGGCTGGACCCGGCCCACAAAAGCCCCGCGCCGGGGGCGTGGCACCTGCACCGCATCCGCGCGCGCGAGGCGCCACCGGGCGATTGGCCGATCCGGCGCGGACCGCGCGGCGCGCCCGAGATCGCCGCCACCCCGGCCGCGCGCGAACCCGCCTGACCCGAAATCGACGCCCCCTGACGCAAACAGGCCAGCGGCGCGCGGATCGACGCGATAGGTCAGGCATATTGCCCGAATGACCTCGATCCCATGCGCCTGCTGATTTCCTTTGCCGCCCTCTTCCTCTCCGTCATCCTGTTGCAACTGTCCTCGGGGGGTGTGGGGCCGCTGGACGTGCTGTCCGGCACGGAACTGGGCTTTACCAACCGGCAGATCGGCCTTCTGGGCTCGGCGCATTTCTTCGGGTTCTTCATCGGCTGCTGGTTCGCCCCGCGCCTGATGGGCTCGGTCGGCCATTCCCGCGCCTTCGCCGCCTTCACTGCCATGGGTGCCATCGGACTGATCGCGCATATGCTGGTCACCCACCCCTACGCCTGGGCTGTGATGCGGGTGGCCTCGGGGCTGTGCATCGCGGGGGCCTACACGGTGATCGAGGCCTGGCTTCAGGCCAAGGTCACGAACGCCACGCGCGGGCGCACCATGGGCACCTACCGGATGGTGGACACGGGCGGATCGCTGGCGGCGCAATTGCTGATCGGGGTGCTCGCGCCCGCCTCCTACGTCTCCTACAACATCCTGGCGCTCCTGTGCATCGCGGCGCTTCTGCCGCTGACGCTGACCCGGCTCAGCCAGCCCGAGACCGGCACCGCCCCCCGCCTGCGCCCGGGCCTTGCGTGGCGATTGTCGCCGCTGGCCGTGGCCGGTGTGATCGTCGCGGGCGTCTCTGGCGCCTCGTTTCGCATGGTCGGCCCGCTTTACGGCGCGGAAGTCGGGCTGCGGCCCGACCAGATCGGTTTCTTCCTCGCCGCGTTCGTCCTTGGGGGCGCGGTGGCGCAGGTGCCCGCCGGCTGGCTGGCAGACCGCCATGACCGGCGGCAGGTGCTGATCTGGTTCTCGGTCGCCTCCGTCGCGGCCTGCGGCCTGACCGTGGCAAGCGCGGGCCTCGGCCTCGCCGCGATCTTCCTTGCGGCGCTGATCTTCGGGCTGACCACCTTCCCGATCTATTCGATCTCGGCGGCGCATGCCCATGACTGGGCCGAGGACAGCCAGAGGGTCGAGTTGTCCGCCGCGCTGATGTTCTTCTACGCGCTCGGGGCCATCGTCGCGCCGCTTCTGACCTCCAGCCTGATCGCCGCTTACGGACCGGCGGCGCTGTTCGCCTTCGTCGCGCTGGCCCATGGCGGGCTGCTCGTCTTCGGCCTGTGGCGCATGCGTCGCCGTGCCCCCACGGACCAGCGCGCCCCCTATGTCTGGATCCCGCGCACCTCGTTCCTTGTCGGGCGGATCTTTCGCCGGGGCGACGACTAAAAACCGCGCGCCTTGTTCCGGATCAAAGTCGGCGCCCCATGCGAGACATAATCTGAAATCCACCCCAAACCGCTCACAGGACCGGCAAAGGAGGTCTTCATGGACATTCGATTCGACGACAAAACGGCCATTGTCACCGGCGCGGCCTCCGGCATCGGCTTTGCCATCGCCAAGGAACTGGCCCAAAGCGGCGCAACGGTCCTTCTGGCCGACCTGAGCGCCGAGGACGCGGCCGAAAAGGCCGAAGAGATCGGGCATGGCGCGATCTCCTGCGCGACGGACGTGGCCAAACCCGACCAGGTCGAGGCGATGGTGAAACTCGCCGTGGCCAAGACCGGACGGCTGGACCTGCTCGTCAACAACGCGGGCATCGGCGGGCCGGCAGAGCCCACGGGCAACTACCCGCTCGACGGCTGGCACCAGGTGATCAACGTGAACCTGCATGGCGTTTTCTACGGCATGCGCTACGCCATTCCCGTCATGAAGGCGGGCGGCGGCGGGTCCATCGTCAATATGGCCTCGATCCTCGGCAGCGTCGGCTTCGCCACGGCCTCGCCCTATGTCGCCGCGAAACACGCGCTGCTGGGGCTGACCAAAACGGCGGCGCTGGAACATGCCGCGGACAACATCCGGATCAACGCCGTGGGGCCGGGCTTTATCCATACAGCCCTGATCGACACGCATCTCGACGCGGACACCCAAAGCTATCTCGCCGGGCTCCATGCGCTCAAACGCATGGGCACCCCGGAAGAGGTCGCGACGCTGACCTGTTACCTCCTGTCCGAGGCCGCCAGCTTCATCACCGGCTCTTACCACCTCGTCGACGGGGGCTATACGGCGCAATAGGCACGGCCTGACCGGGACGGACGCCATTCGCACCTCTGGCCTCTGGCCGCAGGGGGCGCTAAACGGTGCGCGACAGCACGGCAGGAGTCCCCTATGGCGCGCACCCTCATCACCTCGGCGATCCCCTACATCAACGGGATCAAGCATCTCGGAAACCTCGTGGGCAGCCAGTTGCCCGCCGACCTCTACGCCCGCTACCGCCGCGCGCGCGGCGACGAGGTTCTGTTCCTCTGCGCCACCGACGAACACGGCACCCCGGCCGAGCTGGCCGCGGCCAAGGCCGGCAAGCCGGTGGACGAATACTGCGCCGAGATGTGGGGCGTTCAGGCCGGGCTGGCCGAGGGCTTTCGCCTGTCCTTCGATCATTTCGGGCGGTCCTCCAGCCCGCAGAACCACAAGCTGACCCAGCATTTCGCGGGCAAGCTGGCCGAGGCCGGGCTGATCCGCGAAGTGACCGAGAAACAGGTCTATTCCAACGCCGACGGCCGCTTCCTGCCCGACCGCTACATCGAGGGCACCTGCCCCAATTGCGGCTACGACAAGGCCCGCGGCGACCAGTGCGAGAACTGCACCAAGCAGCTTGACCCGACCGACCTGATCGAGCCGCGCAGCGCGATCTCGGGCTCGACCGACCTGGAAGTGCGCGAGACCAAGCACCTCTACCTGCGCCAATCCGCGATGCGCGCGCAGCTTGAAGAGTGGGTCGATTCGAAAACCGACTGGCCGGTGCTGACCACCTCCATCGCCAAGAAATGGCTGAACGACGGCGACGGGCTGCAGGACCGGGGCATCACCCGCGACCTCGACTGGGGCATCCCGGTCAAGAAAGGCGAAGACGACTGGCCCGGCATGGAAGGCAAGGTCTTCTACGTCTGGTTCGACGCGCCGATCGAATACATCGCCTGTGCCGCCGAATGGGTCGATGCAGGCAAGGGCACCGATTGGGAACGCTGGTGGCGCACCGACAAGGGTGCCGATGACGTGCGCTACGTCCAGTTCATGGGCAAGGACAACGTGCCCTTCCACACGCTCAGCTTCCCGGCCACGATCCTCGGCTCGGGCGAGCCGTGGAAGCTGGTCGATTACATCAAGTCCTTCAACTACCTGAACTACGATGGCGGCCAGTTCTCGACCAGCCAGGGGCGCGGCGTGTTCATGGACCAGGCGCTGGAAATCCTGCCCGCCGATTACTGGCGCTGGTGGCTTCTCTCCCATGCCCCCGAAACCTCGGACAGCGAGTTCACGTGGGAGAATTTCCAGGCCGGCGTGAACAAGGACCTTGCGGACGTGCTGGGCAATTTCGTTAGCCGGATCACCAAGTTCTGCCGCTCGAAATTTGGCGAGGTCGTGCCTGAAGGCGGCGAGATGGGCGATCAGGAACAGGCCCTGATCGCGGAACTGGAAACCCGGCTGGCCGCCTACCAGCACCACATGGACGCGATCGAGATCCGCAAGGCATCGGCCGAGCTGCGCGCCATCTGGGCCGCGGGCAACGAGTACCTGCAATCCGCCGCCCCCTGGACCGCCTTCAAGGAGGACCCGGACCGCGCCGCCGCGATCACCCGCTTCGCGCTGAACCTCATCCCGCTCTACGCCGGCCTGTCCGCGCCCTTCATCCCCGACGCGGCCGCAGCGATGGCCAAGGCCATGGGCACCGAGCTGTCCTGGCCCGAGAACGTGGCGCAGGCGGTCGGCACCCTTCCGGCCGGGCATACCTTCACGGTGCCCGATGTCCTCTTCGCCAAGATCAGCGACGAGGCGCGCGAGGACTGGCAGGCGCGCTTTTCCGGCATCCGTACCTGACAGGTTCCGGGAAATGGGGGCTCTGCCCCCGCCCTGCGGGCTCCCCCGGAGGTTTTTCGGCCAAGATGAAGACAGGGGCGGTGCGCCCCGGTCCACCCCGCACCCGACTTTAGCGGATTGGCTACCGGTGTTGTCCGGGCACGGGGCTTCACCTTGGACGCCGCTTCGCTCTCCAGCTCACGGCGCGGCCCCACCATGGCGCGTTAACGTTAACGAAGCGTTACCTGTCCCTTCATCTTGGCGAAAAAACTCCCGCCGGAGGCACAAGGCGCACCCGAGCGGCCTCCGGCAGGAGGCCCGAGGGCGCGCCTCCCCCGGTCGCGGCCGAAAGGCCGCGAAACACCTGTCAGGATTTCAGAACCGCGCCCGGGTTCATGATGCCCCTGGGATCGAGCGCCGCCTTGATCGCCCGCATCGCCGCCAGCTTGCCCGGATCGCCGTAGCGTTCGAGATCGTCCACCTTGAACCGCCCGATCCCGTGCTCGGCCGAGACCGAGCCCCCCATCGCATGCACCAGGTCATGTACCGCTCGCTTGATCGCGCCGCGCTCGGTCTCGTGATCCGCGCGCGTCCGGCCGGGCATCGGGAAGACGTTGTAATGCAGGTTGCCGTCGCCCAAGTGGCCAAAGCAGTTGGTCCGGTACTCTCCGATCTCGGCCAGTTTGCCGGGCGCCTCGGCGATGAAATCGGGGATGCGCGCCACGGGCACCGAGATGTCATGCGACGCCACCGCGCCGATCCGCCGGTTGGCCAGCGGGATGTTCTCGCGCAGCGCCCAGAATTCCTGCCTTTGCGCCTCGGATTGGGCGATCACGCCATCCGTGACCAGCCCCGCCTCGAAGGCCTCGGCGAACAACTCTTCCAACGCCTCCTCCGGCCGCGCGCCGCCGGACAGGCCCAGATCGACCAGGCACATCCAGTCGGGCGGCGTGTCGAAAGGCTGTTTCACCTCCGGACCGACCTCGTTCAGGAAATCGAGGCCCGTGCGGCTGATGATCTCGAAGGCCGACACGCCTTCGCCGATCCGGGCTTGTGCCATGCGCAACAGCCCCAGTGCCGCCTCGGCATGCGGCACCACCATCAGCGCCGCGCCGGTGGCCTCGGGCTTGGGGAACAGGCGCAGCGTGGCTGCCGTGATCACGCCAAGCGTCCCCTCCGCCCCGATCAACAGGTGGCGCAGGTCGTAGCCGGTGTTGTTCTTGCGCAGCGGCGAGAGCGTGTTCATCACCGTCCCGTCCGGCAGCACCGCCTCGATCCCGAGGCAGAGATCGCGTGCATTGCCGTAGCGGATCACGTTCACCCCGCCCGCATTCGTCGCCAGAAGCCCCCCGATCCGGGCCGAGCCCTGGCTGGCCAGCGTCAGCGGAAAGATCCAGCCCTCGGCCTCGGCCGCGGCGTGGATATCGGCGAGGATCGCGCCGGCCTCCACCGTCATGGTCCCCGCCTGCGCATCCATCTCGCGCACGGCGCGCATGCGTTCCAGCGACAGGATCACCGGCGCGGGGCCAGACTCGGACAATTGCCCGCCGACAAGGCCGGTGCCGCCGCCATAGGGGATCACCGGCGTGCCCGTCTCGGCACAGGCCTTGATCGTCTCCGCCACCTCCGCCGTCGTGGCGGGCAGGACAAGCGCGGCCCCCTGCCCCATCCAGCGGCCGCGCGGCTCTTCGAGGTAGCGCGGTTCGACCTCGCGCAGGGCGGACGGGGGCAGACGCTCTGCCAGGAGGCTCAGGATATCGGTCATGCTGTGTTACCTAGCGCGTTGGCGCGGGGCGTGGAAGGCAATGGGCCGGGCCTTTTCACCCGACATCCGTCCGCCCCCGGCGATCCGCGCGCAGATTGGCGTAGAGCACGTGGTTGCGCCAGCGCCCGTTGATCTGCAGATAGCTTTGCGCGACGCCTTCATATTTGAACCCGGTTTTCTCCAACACACCGCGCGAGGCGACGTTTTCCGGCAGGCAGGCGGCCTCCAACCGGCTCAGGTCCAGCGAGCGGAAGGCGTAATGCACCACGGCCTCGATCGCCTCGCGCATGTAGCCCTGCCGCGCATGGGCCTCGCCGATCCAGTAGCCGAGCGTGCCCGCCTGCGCAGGCCCGCGCCGGATGTTGTCCAGCGTGATGGCCCCGAGCAGCACCTCATCGGCGCGGCGATGGATAAAAAGCGGCACCGCGTTGCCCTGCGACAGCGCGCGCTGCGCCCAGTAGACCCGGTTGGTGAAGGCCTTGCGTGTCAGGTGATCGACGGCCCAGGCGGGCTCCCACGGTTTCAGGAAGGCCTCGGACTGGCTGCGCAGGGCGACCCAGGGGCGGTAATCGGCATGGCGCGGCAACCGCAGCGACAGGCGATCCGTTTCGATCCGAACGTGCCGCTTCCGGCTCAGCATCAGGCCGCCAGACGCTCCGTCACATGGGCGAGGTCGGGCGCGCCCGACACCGGGCCATACAGCGCCATGGCCGCGCGACCCGATTGCACCAGCCCGGCGGCATGGGCGCGCAGACCCTCCAGCGTGACGGCATCAATCTTCTCGACGCTTTCTTCCAGCGGCGGCACGCGCCCCCAGATCGCGACGAGGCGCGCCATGCGCTCGACCCGGGCCGAGGGGCTTTCCAGCCCCATCAACAGCCCCGCCTTGATCTGCGCGCGGGCGCGATCCAGTTCCACCGCCGTCATGTCCTCGGCCGAGCGGCGGATCTCATCGAGCGTCAGCCCAACCAGGTCGCCCAGCTGGTCGCCCGAGGTGCCAGCGTAAATCGTCAGCATGCCGGTATCGTCGAAGGCGCCGACCGAACTGTAGATCGTGTAGCACAGGCCCCGGCGTTCCCGGATTTCCTGAAACAGGCGCGAGGACATGCCGCCGCCCAGCGCCGTCGCGTAGATCTGCGCGGTATGGATATCGTCCGAGCGATAGCCGGGGGCCTCCAGCGCCAGGGTGAAATGCGCCTGCTCAAGCTCCTTGATGACCCGCTTCTCGCCACCGGCGAAGCGCCCCGGCTCGGGGATCGCGACGGAGCCGGGCGTCATGTGGCCGAAGGCCGCCTCGGCCAGCCGCACGATCTGGTCATGATCGACCGCGCCCGCCGCCGACAGGATCAGCTGCCCCGGCCCGTAATGCTCGGCCACGAATCCGTCGAAATCGCCCCGCGAAAAGCCGCGCACGCGCTCGGCGGGGCCAAGGATCGTGCGCCCCAGCGGCTGGCCCGGATAGGCCTCTTCCTGCAACCAGTCGAAGATGATGTCGTCGGGCGTGTCGGCGGCCTGCCCGATCTCTTGCAGGATCACGCCGCGCTCCACCTCGATCTCGCGCGGGTCGAAGGCGGGGTTGAGCGTGATATCGGCGATCAGGTCGATGGCCAGCGGCACGTCATCGGCCAGCACGCGGGCGTAATAGGCCGTCACCTCGCGCGAGGTATAGGCGTTCAGGTAGCCGCCCACATCCTCGATCTCCTCGGCGATCTGCTGGGGCGTGCGGCGCGCCGTGCCCTTGAACGCCATGTGTTCGAGGAAATGGGCGATGCCGTTCTGCTCGGCCCGCTCGTGACGTCCCCCGGCGCTGACCCACAGCCCGACCGAGGCCGACTGCATCGAGGGCATATGCTCGGTCACGACGCGCAGCCCGTTCGACAGGGTATGAAGTTCTACCGTCACGCGAACACGCCCTCCTCGATCAGCGCCTCTATGGCCGAGAGGTCATTCTCGACCCGCGTCACGCGTTCCTCGCGGTCGAACAGGTCGGCCATGCGCGGCGGCAGCGCGGGGCGGATGCCCGTCGCGGCCTCGACCGCATCGGGGAATTTCGCCGGATGCGCGGTGGCGAGCGTGACCAGCGGCGTTTCGCCCTGGAAATCCTGCGCGACATGCACGCCGACCGCCGAATGGGGGCACAGCAACTCGCCCATCTCGGCCCGCGCGCGTTTGATCATAGCGCTGGTTTCCTCCTCCGAGGCGCGGCCGGAGGCGAAGGTTTCGCGCAACCCTTGCAGCGCGCCCTGGCTGATGTGGAACCCGCCGCCCGATTTCAACTCGTCCATCAGCTGCGCCACGGCGGCCCCGTCGCGGCCATAGGCGTCGAACAAAGCGCGCTCGAAATTCGAGCTGACCTGGATATCCATCGACGGGCTGATCGAGGGCGTGACGCCATGGGTGACGTAATCGCCCGAGGACAGCGCCCGGTGCAGGATGTCGTTCTGGTTGGTCGCCACGATCAGCTGCTCGATCGGCAACCCCATCTTCTTGGCGATATGACCCGCGAAGATGTCGCCGAAATTGCCCGTGGGCACGCAGAAGCTGACCTTGCGATGCGGCGCGCCCAGGCTGACGGCGGCGGTGAAGTAATAGACGACCTGCGCCAGCACCCGCGCCCAGTTGATCGAGTTCACGCCCGCCAGCCGCACCCGGTCGCGGAAGTCGAAATCGTTGAACATGTCCTTCACGCGCGCCTGGCAATCGTCGAAATCGCCGGTCAGCGCGAGGGCATGGGCATTGGCCTCGGACACGGTGGACATCTGGCGGCGCTGCACGTCCGACACGCGGCCATGCGGAAACAGGATGAAGACCGACACGTTGTCGAGGCCGCGAAACGCCTCCATCGCGGCCGAGCCGGTATCGCCCGAGGTCGCCCCCACGATGGTCACCCGGTCGCCCCGGCGCTTCAGCGCGGCCTGGAACAGCTGACCGATCAGCTGCATCGCGAAATCCTTGAAGGCCAGCGTCGGGCCGTGGAACAGCTCCAGCAGGAAATGGTTCGGCTGCAACTGCTTGAGCGGTGCGCGGGCGGCATGGCCGAACCCGGCATAGGCGGCTTCGATCAGCGCGCCGAACTCGTCATCGGTGAAGGTGTCGCCGATGAAGGGGCGCATCACGCGAAAGGCGACCTCTTCATAGGGCAGCCCGGCCAGCGCGGCGATATCGCCCTGGGACATCACCGGCACCTCGGCGGGAACGTAAAGCCCCCCGTCGCGGGCCAGACCCGTCAGCATCGCTTCTTCGAAACTCAACTCGGGGGCGGTCCCCCGCGTGGATACATACCGCATCGCTTGTCCTTCAGACCGTTCGTCGCCTGATACGCCACAGAAGATAGAGTGTCATCCCCAACCAGAGCACCGCCAGCGAAAACCACGTGATGGCATAGTTCAAGTGGTCGTTCGGGATGCCCTCGGTCGTCACCGGCAGAGGCGTGATCGGGGCATCATCCACCGACAGGTCCCGCGCGATGACGAAGACGGGCTCGGCGTCGAGATGCGCGGCCAGCGCATCGACGTCGCGCGCATACCAGATGTTGCGGGCGAGGTCCGGCTCGGGCGTGAAGCCGTCCACTTCCTCGGGCCAATGGACATTGCCGGTGACGGTGACCGCGCCCTCATGCGCGGGCACCGCGCCCTCGGTCGGCATGATGCCGCGATCGACAAGGATCACCCGCGCGCCGGTGTCGAAGGGCGAGATCACGCGATAGCCCGCGCCCACCCCGCGCTGGCTGACAAGGACACGGGCATAGGCATCGCGGAACTGCCCGGTCACCTCGACCGGCAGGAACCGGTCCGCTTCCATATCCGGTGCCTCGGGCAGCGCCACCGGGGCGTCGGCGATGCGCGCCTCGATATCGGCCAGCATCGCCTCTTTCCACGCCAGCCGCTGCACCTGCCAGACCCCGAGGCTGACCAGGATCGCCACGCCGCCGATCCCGAAGACCAGGGGCCAGATCATACGCCGCATCTTGTCGCCTCCAATGGAAAGGCCCGCCAAGTGGCAGGCCTTTGCGCGAAATTCAAGTCGCGCCCGACAGGCGGGCGCGATGCCACTCAGTGGGCGATCTGGCCCTGGCCCCAGATGTAGACGGCCAGGAACAGGAACAGCCAGACCACGTCGACGAAGTGCCAGTACCATGCCGCCGCTTCGAACCCGACATGCTTCTCGGGCGTGAACTGACCCGCCTTCACCCGCAGGTAGCAGACGAACAGGAAGATCGTGCCGATGATCACGTGCAGGCCGTGGAACCCGGTCGCCAGGAAGAAGGTCGAGAAGAACTTGTCGCCGCCGAAGGTCCAATCGTCATGGACGATCAACTCCCAGTATTCGAAGGCCTGAAGCCCGGTGAAGGCGAGGCCCAGCACGACGCCGATCAGAAGGCCCCATTCGACATCCTTGCGGTCTTCGTTATGGACCAGCGCATGGTGCGCCCAGGTCACGGCGCAACCCGACAAGAGCAGGACCAGCGTGTTGATCAGCGGCAGGTGGAACGGGTCCACCGTATGGATCTCGGGCATCGAATAAACCGAGCCCTCGTAGGCGCTCATCGGGTAGAGCGCGTGCTTGAAGAAGGCCCAGAACCACGCGACGAAGAACATCGCCTCGGACATGATGAACATGATGAAGCCATAGCGCAGGCCAAGGCGCACGACCGGCGTATGGTCGCCGTCATTGCTTTCGTGCACGACATCGGCCCACCAGCCGTACATGACGTAAAGCACGGCAGCGAGGCCCATCAGGAACAGCCAGGGCGACCCGGAATGCATCCAGTTCACGGCGCCGAACAGCATCGCGAAGGCACCGCCAGCGGCCATGAGCGGCCAAATGGACGGTGGCAGAATATGGTAGTCGTGTTTTGCGTGAGCCATGGGTGTCTCCGTCCTCCCGGTCGTCGTCTCAGTTGCCGCCCGATGTCGCTGGTTCGAGCGCGGCATAATCTTCTGGCATGTCCGTCACATGGAACGTGTAGGACAGGGTAATCGCGGGCGTGCCGCGGATTTCGGGGTCGTCCACGATTTCGGGATCGACATAGAAGGTCACGGGCATCTGCACGCGCTCGCCCGGCTCAAGCACCTGCATCTCGAAACAGAAGCAGGCGATCTTCACGAAATAGCTGCCCGCATCGAAAGGCGCGACATTGTAGCTGGCCGTGCCCGCGACAGGGCGGTCGGTCGGGTTATAGGCCTCGTAGAAGGCCAGCCCGGTCTCGCCGATGCGGATATCCATATGCGGCTCGACCGGGCGGAATTCCCACGGCATGTCGCGCGCAAGGCTCGCGTCGAAGCGCACACGGATCGTCCGGTCGAGGATCTGGTCGCTTTCGGTCTCGGCCACGTTGGTCGTCCCGCCATAGCCCGTCACGCGGCAGAACCAGTCGTAAAGCGGCACGGCGGCCCAGGCGAGGGATGCCATCACCACGATCACGCCCAGAAGGCCGAAGACCGTCTTGCGGTGAGAGGCCTGTCCGCTCATTGATCGCCCCCCTCCGTCACCGGGGTGACCGAGACGCGCGGCTGGTGGTCGAACGCCTCCATCGACGCGCCTTCCTGGATCTTGGCGATGGTCAGGCCAAAGACGATGGCGGCAAAGCCGACAAGGCTCAGCGCCACGCCGACATTCCGGCCCAGCCGACGCTTGTGCAATTCGTGGGTCTCAGTGATCGGCATCTCTTACCACCCCCAGACGCCGGCCGCCCGCAGCGCCGCATCGGCCATCAGCGCGCCGAAATGCAGGAACAGGTAGCTCAGCGAGAATTTGAACAGCCGCTTCTCGGCGGCATAGCTGTCGGCCTCGGCCGTGGCTTCGTCGCGCCGCCAGACGGCTTTGGCGCGGAGCACGAAGATCAGGTTCAGCACGATGGCCGCCGACAGGTAGATCGGCCCACCGATCGAGGTCAGGCCAAGGCCCAGCGCCACCGGCGCCAGCAGCAGCGAATAGATCCAGACCTGGCGGCGGGTTTCCTTGCGGCCATGGGTGACGGTCAGCATCGGAACCTTCGCCTCGTGGTAGTCGGATTTCATGAACAGCGCGAGCGCCCAGAAATGCGGCGGCGTCCACATGAAGATCAGGCCGAACATCAGCACCGACTCGATCGACACGCCGCCCGTCACGGCCGCCCAGCCGATCATCGGCGGAAAGGCCCCCGCGGCGCCACCGATCACGATGTTCTGCGGCGTCGCCCGCTTCAGCCACATCGTGTAGATCACCGCGTAGAAGAAGATGGTGAAGGCCAGAAGCCCGGCCGCGACCCAGTTCGTCGCCAGCCCCAGCATCGCCACCGAGATCACGCTCAGCCAAAGCCCGATGGACAGGGCCTCGCCGCCCGTGACCTTGCCCGCCGGAACGGGGCGGCCCTTGGTGCGCTTCATGATCCGGTCGATATCGGCGTCATACCACATATTCAGCGCGCCCGAGGCGCCGCCGCCCAGCGCGATGAACAGGATCGCGGTGAAGCCGACCATGGGGGATAGGCTACCCGGCGCGACAAGCAACCCGGCCAACGCCGTGAAGACAACCAGCGACATCACGCGCGGCTTCAGAAGCAGCACGTAGTCCCCGAATCGCGCTTCGGGCGCGCCGGTCTGAACTTCGGTGTTGACGGTTGCGTCGCTCATCGCGCCGGACCCTCCCGGTCGAAAGTGAGGGTGGGCCGCATCAGCGCCGCCCACCCGATCTCGTGAATTACTCGGCTGCGGCCAGCTCGATCACCTGCGGGGCCGTCATGCCGTCGATCGAGTTGAAGGCCGTCGCCTCGCCCGCGACCCAGGCCTCGTATTCCTCGGGCGTCACGGCAAAGACGGTGATCGGCATGTAGGCGTGGTTCACGCCGCACAGTTCCGAACACTGGCCGAAATAGACGCCTTCCTGGCCCGGCTCGACCTCGAACCACAATTCGGCCAGGCGACCCGGCACGCCGTCCTGCTTCACACCGAAGGCGGGCATCGCCCAGCTGTGGATCACGTCGGCGGCGGTCACCTGCACGACCACGGTCTGACCGGTCGGCACGACCATCGCGGTGTCGGTGGCCAGAAGGTATTCGTCCTGGCTGTAGCCGTACTCGGCCAGTTCATCCTCGTTCAGCATGACCGACAGGTAGTCGATACCATGCTCGGGATATTCATAGCCCCAGTACCACTGGTAGCCGGTGGCCTTCACCACGACATCGGCCTCGGGGATGGTCTGCTGGCGGAACAGCACCGGCAGCGAGAAGGCCCCGATCACGATCAGGATGATCAGCGGGACGACCGTCCAGGTCACCTCGATCTTGGTGTTGTGCGTGAAGCTCGACGGCACCGGGTTCGCCTTGGCGTTGTGGCGCAGCATCGTCCAGATCAGCAGGGCGGTGACGAAGATCACGATCGCCGTGACGATCACCAGAAGCAGCGTATCGAGCGCGCGGATGTCCTGCGCGACGCTGGTCACCCCCGGCTGCATGTTGACGCCGCCCGGCTCGGGCGCACCGATGATCTCCAGCCCCTCGCGCAGGCCAGCGGTCTGCGCGCTTGCCGCCGCGGCTGTCAGGGTTGCTCCGAATGCAGCCGTCAGGCCGCCAAGCTTCTTGCGAAGTGCCATGCGTTTAAGTCCCGTTCTGTCCCGGCTGCCGCTCCTCTTGCCCCGTGACACGGGGCTCCTCCGTTTCGGCATACCGTTGCGTTCCAAGCTGCTAGGACCATATCCTTGAGCGAGTATCAACACATTGGTCAAAAATGTCTCACCTGGCAAGAACTTGACATAGATCATTTTTGACCCCTGCGCGGAGCCCCGAATGTCGCAAGTTCCCCCTTCTTTTCGACCGTTTGAGACCCAGATCGACGAAAATGCCGCACTTTCGATTCTGCGCGCCGCGACCGACGGCGCGGATGATGGCGAGCTGTTTCTCGAACGCCGCCGGTCCGAGGTTCTGGTTTTCGACGATGGTCGCGTGCGCAACGCGAGCTATGACGCGGGCGAGGGATTCGGCCTGCGCGCCGTGAAGGGCGAGGTCGCGGCCTATGCCCATTCCACCGAGATCTCCGAAGCCGCCCTGCGCCGGGCCTCTGAAACGACGCGCCTTGCCGTGGGCGACGGCGGCGGCACCATGGCCGCGCCGCCCCAGGGCACCAATGCACGCCTCTATACCGACGCCGACCCGATGTCGGGGGCCGAGTTCGGCGTGAAACTCGACACGCTGCGCGAGATCGACGCCTTCGCCCGCGACCTCGATCCGCGCGTCGTGCAGGTCTCAGCCAGCCTCGCCGCGTCTCTGCAAGAGGTCGAGATCCTGCGCCCCGAGGGTCACCGCGTGGCCGATGTGCGCCCGATGGTGCGCCTGAACGTGTCGATCATCGTCGAGGAAAACGGCCGCCGCGAGTCGGGCAGCGCGGGCGGCGGCGGGCGGATCGGCCTGACCGGCCTGCTCGAACGCGCCCATTGGGAAGGCGTGGCGCGCGAGGCGCTGCGCATCGCGCTGGTCAATCTCGGCTCGGTGCCCGCCCCTGCCGGCGTGATGGACGTGGTCCTCGGCCCCGGCTGGCCCGGCATCCTGCTGCACGAGGCCGTGGGCCACGGTCTGGAGGGCGATTTCAACCGCAAGAAGCAATCGGCCTTCGCCGGGCTGATGGGCCAGCGTGTCGCCGCGCCCGGCGTCACCGTGCTGGACGACGGCACCATCCCCGACCGGCGCGGCTCCGTCACCGTGGATGACGAGGGCACGCCCGCCCACAAAACCACGCTGATCGAGGATGGCATCCTCGTGGGCTACATGCAGGACCGGCAATCGGCCCGCCTGATGGGGGTGGAGCCCACCGGCAACGGGCGGCGCGAAAGTTATGCCCATGCGCCGATGACCCGCATGACGAACACCTACATGCTGGGCGGCGACGCAGAGCCGGGCGATATCCTCGCCGATCTCAAGGACGGCATCTATGCCGTGGGATTCGGCGGCGGGCAGGTCGATATCACCAACGGCAAGTTCGTCTTCTCCTGCACCGAGGCCTACCGGGTGCAGAACGGCAAGCTCGGCGCGCCGGTCAAGGGCGCCACGCTGATCGGCGACGGCGCCACCGCGCTGCAAAACATCCGCGCCATCGGCAATGACATGGCGCTCGATCCCGGGATGGGCAATTGCGGCAAGGCAGGCCAGTGGGTGCCCGTGGGCGTGGGCCAGCCGACACTGATGATCGGCGGCCTGACCGTGGGTGGCTCGGCGGCCTGAGGGCCGGCGGGGCGGCACCGGCGGGGCGGGCGCCTTGACCTTGCCCGCCAACCGCCGCGCTTTGGCCCCGAAGCGGTAAGGATCGGTTAACCATTTCGCGCCAGCGTTATGGCATGTGGACCGTCGCCGATTCTCCCCCTGCGGCCCAATGGGCCGACGCCGCCTTCTACGAGGCGCCCGTCAGCTATACCCCGCCGCCCGCCGATGGCGCGGCAGAACGGCTGGCGCGGCTGCGCCTGATCCGCTCGCGCCGGGTGGGGCCTGCCACCTACCTTCGCCTGATGGCCGAACACGGCGCGGCCCACGCCGCGCTGGACGCCCTGCCCGAGGTCGCCCGCGCCGCCGGGGTCGAGGCCTATACCCCCTGCCCCGAACCCGTGGCGGCGGCCGAGATGCGCGCCGCCGAGCGTTTGGGCGCGCGCATGCTCTGCCTCGGCGATCCCGACTACCCCGCCGCGCTGGCCGAGATCTCCGATGCCCCGCCGATCCTCTGGGCGCTTGGCGATCTGTCGCTGCTTGCGCGGCCCGCGCTCGCCATGGTCGGCACGCGCAACGCCTCGGCGCTCGGGGCGCGCATGGCCCGCCGCCTTGCCACCGATCTGGGTGCCGCAGGCTTCACCGTTGTTTCCGGGCTGGCCCGCGGCATCGACGCGCTGGCCCATTCCGCGGCGCTCGGCACCGGCACCATCGCCGTGCAGGCGGGCGGTCTCGACGTGATCTACCCAACCGAGAACACCGAGCTTGCTCATGACATCGCCCGCCAGGGCCTTCGGCTGTCGGAAATGCCCTTCGGCCTGCATCCGCAGGCGCGCCATTTCCCGCGCCGCAACCGGATCGTCTCGGGCCTTTCGCGGGCCGTGATCGTGGTCGAGGCCGCGGCGCGGTCAGGCTCGCTCATCACCGCGCGCTGCGCGGCCGACCAGGGGCGCGAGGTCATGGCCGTTCCCGGCCACCCGATGGACAGCCGCGCCTCGGGCGCCAATATCCTGATCCGCGATGGCGCGCTTCTGATCCGCTCGGCCGAGGACGTGATCGAAGCCTTGGGCCAACCGGCCCCCGCGCCCCTGCCCCAGTCCGACACGGCGACCCGGATGGCCGCGCGGCAGCACGCCCGCCAGGATCCCCCGCGCCCCCGGCAGCCCACCCCGCCCGGCGGGGTCGAGGCGCTGATCCTCGGCACGCTCGGCCCCTCGCCCGTGGCCGAGGACCAGTTGATCCGCGACCTCGCCCGCCCCCCGCGCGAGGTCGCGCAAGCCCTCGCCATCCTCGAAATGGCTGGCCGCATCACCCGCGCCGCTGGCGGCATGGTCAGCCGCACCTCGTAAAATCGCCCGAAATTTTCCAAGGCGTAGCCTTGTCCACAGCGCACCCCGGATGCCGCATTGACAACCGGCCCCTCGGCCCCACATGGTCCGCCGCCAACACGGGGGGCCGATTTGCGGGCCGCCCAACTTCATTACGATCCCGTATCCAAGGTGTCCGTTCCATGCCCGTCGTCGTTGTCGAATCCCCGGCCAAGGCCAAGACAATCAACAAGTACCTGGGCGACGATTATACCGTTCTGGCCTCCTACGGGCATGTCCGCGACCTGCCCTCCAAGGACGGCTCGGTCGACCCCGAACAGGGCTTCGCGATGGAGTGGGAGGTCGCCAGCGACAGCAAGAAGCACCTCAAGGCGATCGCCGACGCGCTGAAAGACGACCCCGACCTGATCCTCGCCACCGACCCCGACCGCGAGGGGGAGGCGATCAGCTGGCACCTGCAGGAGGCCCTGCAAAAACGCCGCGCGCTGAAAAAGGACAGCAAGGTCAGCCGCGTCACCTTCAACGCCATCACCAAGGATGCGGTCACCCGCGCCATGGCCGAGCCGCGCGATGTCGACATGGAACTGGTCGAGGCCTATCTCGCCCGCCGCGCGCTGGATTACCTCGTGGGCTTTACCCTGTCGCCCGTTCTCTGGCGCAAGCTGCCCGGCGCGAAATCGGCAGGCCGCGTGCAATCGGTCTGCCTGCGCCTCGTCGTCGAACGCGAGATGGAGATCGAGGCCTTCCGCCCCCGCGAATACTGGTCGGTCAAGGCGATCCTCGACACCCCGCGCGGCCAGAGCTTCGAGGCCCGTCTCGTCAGCCTCGGCGGCAAGAAACTCGACCGCTACGACCTGCCCAACAAGGCCGAAGCGGGGCTTGCCGTGCAGGCCGTCGCCTCCCGCGCGCTCTCGGTCACGCAGGTCGAGGCCAAGCCGACCTCGCGCAACCCCGCCCCGCCCTTCATGACCTCGACCCTCCAGCAGGAGGCGTCGCGCAAGTTCGGCTTCGGCGCGAAACAGACCATGGCCGCCGCCCAGCGCCTCTACGAGGCGGGGCACATCACCTACATGCGGACCGACGGCATCGACATGGCGCCCGAGGCCGTGCAGGCCGCGCGCGCCGCGATCACCGACCGCTTCGGCGCGAATTACACGCCGTCCAGCCCGCGCATCTACAAGAACAAGGCCAAGAACGCGCAGGAAGCGCACGAATGTATCCGCCCGACCGACATGACGAAATCGGCCGACGAGATCCGGCTGTCCGAAGAGGATCAGCGCAAACTCTATGACCTGATCTGGAAACGCACCATCGCCAGCCAGATGGAAGCCGCCCGGATGGAGCGCACCACCGTCACCATCGCCAGCGACGACCGGCAGGTCGAGTTGCGCGCCACGGGCCAGGTCGTGCTGTTCGACGGGTTCCTCAAGGTCTACGAGGAAGGCCGCGACGACGCCGCCGAGGACGAGGATGGCAAGCGCCTGCCGCAGATCTCCGAGGGCGAGGCGCTCAAGCCCGCCAAGGGCGCGCTGGCCGCCGATTTCGCCAAGGCCGCCGGCGAGGGCGACGCGGTGATCGAGGATGACAGCGCAAGCGGCGAGATGAAACGCGCCGACGCGGCGCTTCTGTCCAGGGACGGCGCCGTTCTGGGCCAGCAGCATTTCACCCAGCCGCCCCCGCGCTATACCGAGGCCAGCCTCGTCAAGCGCATGGAAGAACTGGGCATCGGGCGTCCCTCGACCTATGCCTCGATCCTCGACACGATCCAGGCGCGCGGCTACGTGACCAAGGACAAGGGCCGCCTCATCCCCGAGGACAAGGGCCGTCTCGTCATCGCCTTCCTGGTGAACTACTTCCGCCGCTACCTCGAATACGACTACACCGCCAAGCTCGAAACCGAGCTCGACGAGGTCAGCGCGGGCGAACAGCATTACCAGGACGTGCTCGAACGCTTCTGGCGCGATTTCTCGGCCGCCGTGGCCGAAACGTCGGAACTGCGCATCACCGACGTTCTGGAAAAGATCAACGAGGTGCTGGAACCGCACCTGTTCCCGCCGAAACCCGACGGGTCCGACCCGCGCCTGTGCCCCAAATGCGGGGCGGGGCGGCTGTCGATGCGCACCGCGCGGTCTGGCGGGGCCTTCATCGGCTGTTCGAACTATCCCGAATGCCGCTACACCCGTCCCTTCGGCCCGCCCAGCGACGAGGCCGAGGACGGCACCGCCGATCTCGACGACAAGATGCTTGGCGTCGATCCCGACAGCTCGGAACCGGTCTACCTGCGCAACGGGCGCTTCGGCTGGTATGTCCAGCTGGGCGAGGTGACGGAGGAGAACAAGAAACCGCCGCGCGCCTCGCTGCCCAAGATGTGGACGCCCGAGACGATGGACCTCGACAAGGCGCTGCGCCTGCTGCACCTGCCCCGCCTCGTCGGCCAGCACCCCGATGATGGCGAGCCGATCGAGGCGAATTTCGGCCGCTACGGGCCTTACGTGAAGCACGGGCGCATCTACGCCAACCTCCCCGACGAGGAAGAGGTGTTCACCGTCGGCATGAACCGCGCCGTGGAACTGATCGCCGAGAAAGCCGCCAAGCGCGGCGGGCGCGGGACCACCGCCGCGCCCCTCAAGGAGTTGGGCGAACACCCGACCGAGGGCGGGCCGGTCAACGTGATGAACGGGCGCTACGGTCCTTACGTGAAATGGGAAAAGGTCAACGCGACCCTGCCCAAGGATCTCGACCCGCAGGACATCACGATGGAACGCGCCGTCGAACTGATCGCCGAGAAGCAGGCCAAGGGCGGCAAGAAGAAAAAGACCACGACCCGCGCCAAGAAAAAGGCCTGAGCGCCGGTCGCGCCTAGAGCCGGTTCAACATCGCGGGCCACCGGCGCAGCAAGGGTTCCAGCCACGGAACCGGCTGCCCCGGCGCCTGCGGTTCGCTTTGAACGATCAACCCTTCGGCCAACCGCTCCAACCGCGCGGCGAAGCCCGGGTCCAACGTGACCAGCAGGTTCTCGGTGTCGTGGTAATAGGTGCGGCGGTTGAAATTGACGCTGCCGGTGACGGACAGCCGGTGGTCGATCACCAGCATCTTCACATGCATCAGCTGCGCGTAACCCTGGTAGGCGTAGAACTCGAACCGATCCGCGTGGCGCGCCACGGACGCGCCGGTCAGCGAGGTCACGAAACGCTCGCTGATCTCCGGAGAGCTCATCATCAAGACGATGCGCACCCGCACCCCGCGCGCCTCGGCCCGCAAGAGCGCGGCCTCGATCGCGGGCGGCGGGTAGAAGAACTCCGAGAAGATCAGGATATCGTCGCGCGCCGCGTCGATCAGGTCGACATAATAGCGCTCCAGCGCCCCGTCATCGGCCCAGGGGCGGGACACAAGATGGCGCATCAGCGGCGCGCCCGCGGCCGGTGCGGCGGCAGGCGCGACCGTGGCCGGGGCCATTTCCTCCAGCGTGCGCGCGTCGCGATGCCAGAAGGCCAGCGCCTGCGCCGCGATGCTGCGCACCATCGTGGGGTCGCGCAATTCAACATCGAGATCGTCGAAGATCACGAAGAAATGCTCGGCGAACCAGTTCAGGTTCGTGTAGTCCTGCAAATGCGGCCAGGCCGACAGATCGAACGGTTCTTCGTAGAAATACCCGTCATGCAGGTTGCGCCCGCCGATGATGGCCCGCGAACTGCCCGGAGCCGCCCCCAGGGTCAGGAACAGTTTCGCATGATGCACCCGGTGCAGGGTCTCCGCCGACCCGGCCAGCCCAGGCGCGGGCCAGCTGAAATACTGGACCTGCACGCTGGGATAGCGCGCCGCGAACCGGTCGATGAAATCCCGGTCGATCCCGTGCATCAACGCCTCGTTCAGCGCGATGCGGATCTCGGTCCCGGCGCGGGCGTGATGTTCCAACGCGCGCTGGATCAGGCTGCCCTGCATGTCGGCCCGCAGGAACAGCGACGAGATCGCGATCAGGTCCAGCTCGGGCGCACGCGTGAAATCCAGCGCCATGTCCGGGTTGCCCTGTAGCAGCGCCGCGCGCGGCACCGTGTAGCCCAGCAGCGAGTCCAGCCGGGACTGCAACGCCTCGATCCCGTCATGCAACAGCCGCGCCCCCTGCGCAGGCAGGACGCAACTGCCCACCATCCCGTACTCGGCCTGCACCAGTTGCGCGAGGCGATCCCCGCGCGCAACGGGAACGCGCGGGCAGTCATCGGCCCTGAGCGCCAGTCGCGACAAGTGGGGCGCGACCTCGGTTTCCGGAGCCAGCCGCAGCGGGGCCGCCTGCCCGACCTGAAGGGTGCACTCCCCCGTGTCGGGCTGCCACAGCAAGGCCGCCTCCTCCGCGCCATCGACCAGCGCCGTGCGCGGTCGATCCGGCGACAAGGGGATTTGCGTGTCCCCGGCCAGCAGCATCGCCCGCCCCTCGCATTGCGCCCGCACGGGCCGCAGACCGCGCCATTGCGGCTCCAACGCGACCCGCAGCGCGCGGGCGCCGATATCGGACAGGGCAAAAGGCTGGTCAGGCTGCGCAGGCCCCTCCGCCGACAGGGGCACATAGGCGGCGGCCAGCCGCCCCGAGGGCGTGGTCGGCCCGGACATGCCACAGCCCGCGACGGCGATGACGACGCACACCAAGAATACGGCTCGGATCCCCAACACAGCCATGTCCGATGCTTCCCCCAACACATGCGAGCCTAATGGCCCCGGCCACCGCCGGGCAAGCCGCCATTGGGCCAGCATCTTGATATGTGGGGAAGATAGGCCGACATGTCGCATGTGGCCACGCGAACAGGACCCGTGATGAGTGTCGAGACACCCCCGCTTTCTCCGAACCCCGAGGCGATGGACTTCCTGCTGACACGCCGGTCGCGCCCGCCGCGCATGCAGGGCCGCACCGCGCCCGACCGCGAGACGCTGAAAACCATGCTCACCGCCGCCGCCCGCGTCCCCGACCATGGCAAGCTGGAGCCGTGGCGCTTTCTCGTGCTCGACCGCGCCGCCTGCGCCCGCCTCGCCGACCTCACGCGGCAGATCGGCACCGACAAGGGCCTCGCCCCCGAGCGGATCGAAAAGGACGCAACCGGCTTCGCCGAAGCGGGCCTGATCGTCGCCGTCGTGTTCAGCCCGAAACCTTCCGACAAGATCCCCGAACGCGAACAGCTCATGTCGGCCGCCGCCGCCTGCCTCAGCCTTGTGAACGCCGCGCTGGCCAGCGGCTGGGGCGCGTGCTGGCTGACCGGCTGGCGCGCGACCGACCCGGACTTCCTGACGCGGGGGCTGGACCTTTTCCCCGGTGAATCCATCGCCGGTTTCATCCATATCGGGGAGGAGGCGCGCGTTCCCCCCGATCGCCCGCGCCCCGATATCGACACCTTGACCAGTTGGATCACCACATGATTTTCGACAGTTTCCTCAAAGCCCTGCGCCAGTTGACCGACCCGAAATTCCTCGGCGTGCTTGCCGCCGGGATCGGCCTTACCCTGCTGCTTCTGGTGGGGTTCTACGCGGGCTTCGTCGTGCTGGTGGGCTGGCTCTTGCCCGAAACGATCACCCTGCCCTGGATCGGTGACATCACCTGGGTCGACAACGCGCTGACCTGGGCGGGGGTGCCGCTGATGCTGGTCTTGTCGATCTTCCTGATGGTGCCCGTGGCCTCGGCCTTCATGGGCATTTTCCTTGAGACCATCGCCGACGCGGTCGAGCGCAAGCACTACCCCTCGCTGCCGCCCGCCCGCTCGGTCGGCATCCTCGAGGGGATGCTGGACGCGCTGAAATTCCTCGGCGTGCTGATCGCGGTGAACCTTGTCGCGCTGATCGCCTACCTCTTGGTGGCCCCGCTTGCGCCCATCATCTTCTGGGTGGTGAACGGCATTCTTCTGGGGCGCGAATACGCGCAGCTCGTGGCGCTACGCCGCTCGGATGCGGCGGGCGCGGCCGCCTTCCGCCGCCGCAACCGTCCCACGATCTTTGCCGCCGGGGTGCTGATGACCGTTCCGCTGACCATCCCGGTGGTGAACATCCTCGTCCCCATCCTCGGGGCCGCGACCTTCACCCACCTCTATCACCGCCTCAATTCGTCGAGCCCAGCCCGAAGCGCGTGAACAGGTCGAAATCCTCGATCGTCACGAAATCGGTCAGGATGATCGCAGCCACCACGGCCCAGACCGCAAAGGCGGCAACCGTCGTGATCAGGAACCGCTTCTTCAACTGCGGATTCTCGGGCGCCGAGCCATGCGTGCCGCGCACCCGTTCGCCCGCCTCGTCCTGGCTGGTGACACCGGTTTGCAGCACGATCAGAAGCGTCATGAACCAGATGATCGCGTAAAGCACGATCCCGGTGACGACGTTCATCAGACCTGCTCCAACTCGACCAGCGTGCCGTTGAAATCCTTGGGATGCAGGAACAGGACCGGCTTGCCATGCGCGCCGATCTTGGGCTCGCCATCGCCCAGAACGCGGGCGCCGGCCTCCTTCAGCTTGTCACGCGCGGCCAGGATGTCATCGACCTCGTAGCAGACATGGTGAATCCCGCCCGAGGGGTTCTTTTCCAGGAACCCCGCGATGGGAGAGTTCTCGCCCAGCGGGTAGAGCAACTCGATCTTGGTGTTCGGCAATTCGATGAACACGACCGTGACGCCGTGGTCCGGCTCGTCCTGCGGCGCGCCGACGCGCGCGCCCAGCGTGTCGCGGTATTGCGCGCTCGCGGCCTCGAGGTCGGGCACGGCGATGGCAACATGGTTCAGGCGTCCGATCATGGGTCTCTCCCTTAGGTCCCTTGCGTTGGGGCACGATATGGCCCGCCTGCCCCGCCCTTGCCAAGGGGCGAAGGGACGCGGGGGCAAGCGCACGGGCCGAAAAACCGGGCAGCGCGCGGTCGATCTTAATCCTTTCTCAACCCTGCCAGTGTGAACTGGTCCGGATCAAAGGGATTCGTTTCGAATTTTCTGGGGATGGCTCGCATGGATGATGCACTCACCGACCTTCTCTACCGGCCGCGCCCGTCGGCGGACCGGCCGCTGCTGGGCCTGACGATCCTCGCGGTCGAGGATAGCGTGTTCGCCTCCGAGGCGCTGCGCCTGATGTGCCTGCGCTCGGGCGCGCGGCTGCGCCGGGCCGATTGCCTCGCCTCGGCGGAACGTCACCTCAACGTCTACCGCCCGGCGGTCGCCATCGTCGACCTGGGCCTGCCCGACGGCTCGGGCCTTGACCTGATCGCGGCGATGCACGCGCTGACGCCGCGCGTGCCGATCATCCTCGGCACCTCCGGCGCCGAGCGGGAGGCCGCGGCAAAACAGGCGCTCAGCGCGGGCGCGAACGGGTTCCTGCCCAAGCCGCTCGACTCGCTGGCCGCCTTCCAGGCCGAGATCCTGCGCCACCTGCCCGCCGAGTTGCGCCCCTCCGGCCCGCGCGAGGCCGAGGTCACGCCCGTCACCCCCGACCCCTTCGCCCTGCGCGAGGATCTGTCCCACGCGATGGACCTTCTCGCGCTCGATGCGCCGCCCGTGGGCTACCTGCGCCGCTTCCTTCTCGGTCTGGCCCGGTCCGCCGAGGACGACGCGCTGGAAGGCCGGGCGCTTGCCATGGATGGCGGCTTCGCCGGTCAGGACAAGGCCGATCTGCGCGCGATGATCTCGCGGCGGCTGCAATCCATCCCGATGGCGATGTGACCCCGATGACCTGTCTTGCGGAACCGATGACGCGCACGCGGGTTGTCCCGGCAGCACAGCCAGGGAGTTTCGCCATGCCGTCCATCTACGCCGCCATCAAGTCCGACCACGATTGCCACCGCGACCTGATGGACACGATCGCCGACACCTCCGGCGACAGCGACCGTCGCAAAAAAGCGTGGTCCGAGTTCTACCACGACGTGAAAGCCCACGCCGCCGCCGAGGAAGAGACGTTTTACTCTAAGCTGATCTCGAAAACCTGGGGCCAGGATTCCGCCCGCCATTCGGTCCACGAACACCAGCAGCTCGACGACCTGATGGAAGAGCTGAACGGGATGGACATGTCCTCGCCCGGCTGGCTGCAAAAGTTCAAGACGCTCCGGCACGACTACCTCCACCATATCGAGGAGGAAGAGGATGAGGTCTTCACCCGCGCCAGGGAGGTGATCGACGAGGCCGAGATCGAGGGCTACGGCGACCGTTTCCTCAAGCGCAAGGCGCAGGAAGGCGAGCTGATCGAAGAGAAGAAAGAGGACAGTCTCGAAGACTGACCGTCCCCGGGGCATTTTCCACCCCGCCCGACAAAAATAGAGCGGCGCCCGCATCCGGCAGGCGCCGCTCTTTTCATTTCAGGCCCCCGGCGGCTGGCAGGATTTCAACCTGCCTCCACACCGCCTTGGGCAATTTCAAAGGAGAAACCGCATGATTTCTGCGGCCTATCCACAGCATGTGGAAAACTTACTCCTGCGGGATCACGCGCAGGCCCAGTTCCATCAACTGCTCCGCCGTCGGCTCGGACGGGGCGTTCATCATCAGGTCCTCGGCGCGCTGGTTCATCGGGAACAGGATGACCTCGCGGATATTCGCGGTGTCGGCCAGGATCATCACGATCCGGTCGATCCCGGCCGCGCAACCGCCATGCGGCGGGGCGCCATACTGGAACGCGTTGACCATGCCGCCGAAGCGCTTGCGCACCTCGTCCTCGCCATAGCCCGCCAGTTCAAACGCCTTGAACATGATCTCGGGCTTGTGGTTCCGGATCGCGCCCGACACGATCTCGTAGCCATTGCACGCCAGGTCGTACTGGTAGCCCATCACGTCCAGCGGGTCGCCCTCCAGCGCCTCCAGCCCGCCTTGCGGCATGGAGAAGGGGTTGTGGCTGAAATCGACCTTGCCGGTTTCCTCGTCCGCCTCGTACATTGGGAAATCGACAACCCAGGCGAAGGCGTAGCGATCCTTGTCGATCAGGTCGAGCTGCTCGCCCACCTCGGTCCGCGCGCGGCCCGCGACGGCCTCGAATTCCGACGGTTTGCCCGCCAGGAAGAAGGCCGCGTCGCCCGCGCCAAGGCCCAGTTGCTGCCGGATCGCCTCGGTCCGCTCGGGGCCGATATTCTTGGCCAGCGGGCCTGCGCCTTCCAGGGCGCCCTCGGCCTCGCGCCAGAAGATGTAGCCCATCCCCGGCAGGCCCTGCCCCTGCGCCCAGGAATTCATCCGGTCGCAGAACTTGCGCGACCCGCCCGTGGGCGCGGGGATCGCGCGCACCTCGGTGCCGTCCTGTTCAAGGATCTTGGCGAAGATGGCAAAGCCCGAGCCCGCGAAATGCTCGCTCACGACCTGCATCTCGATCGGGTTGCGCAGGTCGGGCTTGTCGGTGCCGTATTTCAGCGCCGCCTCGGCATAGGGGATGCGCGGCCAGTCCTGGTCCACCTTCTTGCCGCCGCCGAATTCCTCGAACAGGCCCTTCAGCACCGGCTCGACCGTGCCGAACACGTCCTCCTGCTCGACGAAGGACATCTCCATGTCGAGCTGGTAGAAATCGGTGGGCGAGCGGTCGGCGCGCGGGTCTTCGTCGCGGAAACAGGGCGCGATCTGGAAATACTTGTCGAAGCCCGACACCATCAGCAACTGCTTGAACTGCTGCGGGGCCTGCGGCAGCGCGTAGAACTTGCCCGGATGCAGGCGCGAGGGCACGAGGAAGTCGCGCGCGCCCTCGGGGGACGAGGCCGTGATGATCGGCGTCTGGTATTCGCGAAAGCCGATATCCCACATGCGGCGACGGATCGAGGCCACCACGTCCGAGCGCAGCGTCATGTTCGACTGCATCGCCTCGCGCCGCAGGTCGAGGTAGCGAAAGCGCAGGCGCGTTTCCTCGGGGTATTCCTGATCGCCAAAGACCTGGAGCGGCAGATCGCCCTTCACCTGCCCCAGGACTTCCATGTCGCGGATGAACACCTCGATCTCGCCGGTGGGGATCTTGGGGTTCACCAGCGCGTCGTCACGGGCCTTCACGTTGCCGTCGATGCGGATGCAGTATTCGGCGCGCAGCTTCTCGACCTCGTTGAACACCGGGCTGTCCGGGTCGCAGAGCAGCTGCGTCATCCCGTAATGGTCGCGCAGGTCGATGAAGAGCACCCCGCCATGGTCGCGGATGCGGTGCACCCACCCCGACAGGCGAACGGTGTCGCCCACGTTTTCCTTGCTGAGCTCGGCACAGGTGTGGCTGCGATAGGCGTGCATCTACGGTCCCTTTGGGCTTTGGTTTTGCGGCGCCGTCCGGCGCGTCTCATGGGTCGCGCCGATACACCGCGCGGGGCGGGCGAAGTCAACCCCGACAAGGCGTCAGGGCGTGCAGGAAAGGGCGTTCGCGACGGCCTCGGGGCTGAAAGGCGCCAGTGCGCGCGCGGTCAGGGCACCCTCCGTCAGGCGCGTCGCCATGACCTGCGACCAGCCCGCATCGGCGGTGATGATCTCGGGGCCGGCGCCGCAGTCGCGGATGCCGCCGGTGATGAAGGCCTCGCCGATGCGGTGGTTCGACAGGCCGGGCAGGTTGGCGATCCCCTGCAGGCGGCCGCCGGTCGCGCCATCGGGCGTGAAGCGCCAGACGCGCAGGGTGCGGGCAAGATGCGGGCGGTCGACATAGGCGATGTCCTGCGTCCCGTCCCCGTCGAGATCCGCCACGCCCACCGGTGCGAGCCAGCGGTTTGCGCGCCCGATATGGGGGGTGGCGGCATAAAGGGTCAGATCCGTGCCGTTCGGGGCCACGCCATAGACGGACAGGCGCGCACCCTGGGTGGCATGGCTTTGCACCACGATGATCTCGGGGCGGCCATCCCCGGTCAGGTCGGCCAGGCGCGGGGCGAGATCCTCGAACACCTCGGCCTCGGGCAGGATGATCCGGGCCGTGGTGCAATCGGGGACATCATCGAGTTGCACGGCCAGCGTGCCCGCCTCGATCGCGTCGCCAAGGACGGCGTGCGCGTAGCGCGTCGTGGGGTCTTCGAACCAGGCGGCGACAGGTCCGTGCGGGCCGCTGGCCTGCGTGACGGAGCCCTCCATCGCGACGCCGACCCAGGTCGGCTGATCGCAGGCAAGCGCGCCCCCTGCCCCCGCCAGCAACAGGCCCAGGGCCAGCCCCGCGCCGCGGGCGCCCGCGCGACAGGCGCGCAACGGCAGGCGCGGCGCCACCGGCGCGGTCCTCAGATCTGCTTTTCGGGCATCTGCACGACCAGGCCGTCCAACGCGTCCGTCACCTTCAACTGGCAGGTCAGGCGCGAGCGTTCGGGATCGGGCTGATAGGCGAATTCCAGCATGTCCTCTTCCATCGGGTCGATCTCGGGCAGTTTCGAGATCCAGTCGGGATGGACGTAGACATGGCAGGTCGAACAGGCGCAGGCGCCGCCGCAATCGGCCTCGATGCCGGGAATGTTGTTGTCGCGCGCGCCTTCCATCACGGTCAGGCCGTTGGGCACGTCCACGACATGCTCGGTGCCGTTGTGTTCGATATAGGTGATCTTGGCCATGTCCTGCCTTGCCCTTTTCCTCGGTGCTGCAAATCCGGGTGACAGGTAATATGCCGGGCCATGGCTTTCCAGACAAAAACTCGGGATTGCATGCCGCAGGGTATGTTCTATTTTTGTTCTCATGGAGCCCGATATCCGCCCCCCCGACTGGCCAAGGCCGCCCGATTGCCTGCCGCATCACCTTTTGCACCTGCCGCCCGAGGGGGCGCGGATCATGGTGGCGGGGCTGGTCCTGGTGCGCCAGCGGCCCGGTACCGCCAAGGGGGTGATCTTCCTGACGCTGGAGGACGAGTTCGGCGTCGCCAACATCATCGTCTGGCAGAAGATCTACCAGCGCTTCCGCCGTGCGGTGATCGCGGGGCGGCTGTTGCGCGTGACCGGACGGGTGCAGCGCCAATCGGGCGTGGCGCATGTGATCGCCGAGCATGTCGAGGATATCTCGGACATGCTGGACGCGCTTGTGCATCTGCATGAGCAGACCCGCGCCGCCGATGGCCCCTGAGCGCACAACGCT
This sequence comes from [Roseibacterium] beibuensis, assembly GCF_039542305.1. Lineage (NCBI taxonomy): Bacteria > Pseudomonadati > Pseudomonadota > Alphaproteobacteria > Rhodobacterales > Roseobacteraceae > Roseicyclus > [Roseibacterium] beibuensis. The sequence continues at coordinate 167,291 of NZ_BAABHW010000002.1, forward strand.
TCCGCGAGGGGGCAAAACGCGCTATGATGCGGGCAACGATAAACGGCAGGTCAGAGCAGACCCATGCGATACCCGATCCTTCTTGCGGCCCTTTGGGGCGGCCTGTCGGCCTGCACGCCGACAACGGAGGAGGTGTTCTCGGCCGTGATCGACCCGGTGGAAACCGACATCCAGGTGACCCGCGGGATGGGTCCGCCCGATGCCGACCCGAATGCCTGCTACGGGCGCGAGGTGACGCCTGCCGTGATCGAAACCGTGACCGAACAGGTGATGCTGCAACCGCCGCAGATCTCGACCGATGGCGCGGTGCGCGAACCCGCGGTCTTCATGACCGAAACGCAGCAGCGCATCGTTCAGGAACGGCGCGAGCTGTGGTTCGAGACCCCCTGCCAGGCCGAGCGCGACCCGGAATTCATCGCCTCGCTGCAACGCGCCCTGGAGGCGCGCGGCCATTACCACGGGCCGATCAACGGCGAGATGGACACCCGCACACGCCGCGCGATCCGCGCCTACCAGCGGCCACAAGGGCTCGACAGCCCGATCCTGTCGCTGGCCGCCGCGCGGCAGCTTGGCATCGCCATCTGGGACCCGGAGCTGGCGGCGCAGGGCGGCGACGGCGGCTGATCCCGCCCCCTACTTCTGCAAGAAAAAACCCCCGGCGCGCGGTGCCGGGGGTTTCGTCTGTGAAAGGCGGGGCGCCTTATTCGTCTTCTTCGAGGCTCAGCGCCACGAAGCGCGGGTTGCCGGCGCGGCGGATGAGCAGAAGGATCGACTTCTGCCCTGCCTCTTCGGCGGTTTCGATCCGTGCGCGGAAATCATCGGCGGTGCGCACCGGCTGCTGCGCGACCTCGGTGATGATGTCGCCCACCTGCAAACCCTTCGCGGCGGCGTCCGAGGCCGGGTCGACCTGTTCGATCACCAGACCGCCCGACACGCCCTGCGCATCCAGTTGCTGGCGCATCGCGTCGGTCAGCGGCGTGACGACCAGCCCCAGCACCTCGCCCGAGGATTGCTCGGGGCCCTGTGCGTTGCCATTGCCCGACGGCCCCATGCCTTCGGCGGTTTCGCGACGGCCGAGCGTCACGCGCAGGGTCTGGGTTTCCCCGTCGCGCAGGACGACGACGCGCACGGTTTCGTCAACGCCCGAGTCGCCGACGACGCGGACCAGTTCACGCGTATCGTCGATCTCTTCCCCGGCGAAGGAGATGATCACATCGCCCACCTCGATGCCGCCGTCACGGGCCGGCCCCTCGGGGACGTCGGTGACGAGGGCGCCGCGTGCATCTTCGAGGCCAAGGCCTTCGGCGATATCGGCGGTCACGTCCTGGATGCGGACACCCAGCCAGCCGCGGCGGGTTTCGCCGAACTCACGCAGTTGCGCGACGACATTCGTGACCACGTCCGACGACATGGCGAAGCCGATGCCAATGGACCCGCCCGTGGGCGACAGGATCGCGGTGTTCACGCCGATCACCTCGCCATCCATGTTGAACAGCGGTCCGCCCGAGTTGCCGCGGTTGATGGCGGCGTCGGTCTGGATGTAGTCGTCATAGCTGCCCGACAGTTCGCGGCCGCGGGCCGACACGACGCCGACAGACACCGAGAAGCCCTGCCCCAGCGGGTTGCCCATGGCCATGACCCAGTCGCCCACGCGCATCGCCTCGCTGTCACCCAACGTGACGAAGGGCAGCGGGTCGTCCGTTTCGACCTTCAGAAGGGCGATATCGGTGTTGGGGTCGGTGCCGATCAGCGTCGCCTCAAGCTCCATCCCCGAGCGGAACTCGATGAGGATCTCGTCGGCGCCTTCGATGACGTGGTTGTTGGTGACGATGAACCCGTCCTCGGAAATCACGAAGCCCGAGCCGAGGGCCTGGCTCCGGCGGCGTTGCTGCTCGGGGCCTTGCTGACGGTCGAGGAAGTCGTTGAAGAAATCGTCGAGCGGGCTGCCTTCGGGCAGCATCGGGCCGGGACCGCCCTGGCGTCCGGCAACGACGGCCGAGGTCGTGATGTTGACCACGGCATCGCCGACCTCGTCCACGAGGTCGGCAAACGACGGCGGTGCGGATTGGGCGCGCGCGTCCGTCGTTGCAATCACGAGGGCCAGCATGCTCAGCGCCGCGATCAGCGCGGTCATCATCGCCCGGTAGGTCATCGCGCCCTGGTGGGTCATGCGGGCCACGGCGGCGCGGGCCGGGGTCGCGGAATGGCGGTCTGGGGACGGCTGAAATTCAACCGGGGCCTGTTGGATCGTCACGGACTTCCCTCCTGTCAAGCCGGATGGGCAGCGGCAATATCGCTGCAAATGCTGATGTTCATATTTGCGCAGACTGCGCCCGGATCAACCTTTTCGAGCCTCGCGCGGTTGCCAGGGTCCGTCACATGCGCGTGACGCGGCCGTAATATCGGGAGGCGGATCAAAGCCCGCCACTCACCGCCCATGAGACCAGAACCGCCCCCAGGGCCACGGCGACAAGGCCGATCAGGCGGCGCGTCTCGACGGGGATTTCGGCGAACATGCGCAGGATCTGGTCCAATCGCGAGGGCGCGAAGGCAAAGATCAGACCTTCGATGACAAGCGCGGTGCCAAAGCCGAGAAGCAGGATGTAGAACACGCTCATGATCTCGTCGGTCGTCTCGTGAAACGCAAACGGGCGGCACTTGGCCGCCCGCTCTGGTGAAAGTTACCTGTTGGCCGGTGGCGTGCCGCCGGCGGACCCATCGAGATATTCGAAGAACTCGCTGTCAGGCGTGATCACCATGGTGGTGTTGTTGCGCAAGGCGCGTTCATAGGCCGTCATCGAGCGGTAGAACTCGAAGAACTCGGGGTCCTGGCCGAAGGCGTCGGCGAAGATGCGGTTGCGTTCGGCGTCAGCCTCACCGCGGGTGATCTCGGCCTCGCGCTGCGCTTCGGAGGTCAGCTCGACCACGGTCCGGTCAGCCTGGGCGCGGACACGCTGCGCGGCTTCGTTACCACGGGCGATCTCGTCGGTGGCTTCGCGTTCACGCTCGGCCCGCATCCGGGCGAAGGTCGCTTCGAGGTTCTGCGCCGGCAGGTTCGTCTGCTTCAGGCGCACATCCAGCACCTCCAAGCCCAGCACCGCGGCCCGTGCGCGGGCCTGCTCGGTGATCTGGTCCATCAGCGCGGCGCGTTCCGGCGACAGGATCGTGTTCGAAGTCACCCCGTCCGAACCCAGAACGGCACGGATGGTGGGGTTGATGATGCCTTCGAGGCGATCCTCGCCGGCCCGCAGGCCGCCGACGCCGACAGCCTGGCGGAACTGCACCACATCATTGATCCGGTAACGCGCGAAGGCGTCGATCACGAGACGCCGGTCATCCGAGGGCGTCACCTCGATCTCGGCGGTGTCGAGCGACAGGATGCGGTCGTCGTAGTAGACCACCTCCTGGAAGAACGGGAGCTTGAAGTTGAGGCCCGGTTCTTCGATCACCTGGCGGATCTGGCCGAATTGCAGCACCAGCGCGCGCTGGCGTTCATCGACCACGAAGATCGAGCTGGACAGCACCGCGAGGCCCAGAACGAGAACGGGCACAAGATAGGCAAGACGTTTCATCAGTTGCTGCTCCCCGTTGCGGTGGAAGTGTCAGGCTGCGTGCGGCGCAGCTCGTTCAGAGGCAGGTAGGGCACCACGCCGGAGCCGCCGCCCGAGCCGTTGTCATCGAGGATGACAAGGTCGGTATCGCCCAGAACGCGCTCCATCGTTTCGAGGTAGAGACGACGGCGCGTCACCTCGGGGGCATTGGAGTATTCCGTCAGAACCGAGAGGAAGCGCGCGGCCTCACCCTGGGCTTCGTTGATAACCTGCGCGCGATAGCCTTCAGCTTCTTCGAGAAGCTGGGCGGCTTCACCACGGGCCCCGGCGAGAACGCGGTTGGCGTAGGCGTCGGCCTGACGCTCCAGCCGGTCGCGTTCCTGTTCGGCGGCCTGCACCTCGCGGAAGGCGTCGATCACCTCGGCGGGCGGGTCGGCGCGGTCGAGGTTCAGACGCACGATGTTCACGCCCGAGTCGTAGCTGTCCAGCGTGGTCTGGATCAACTGCTGGACGCGGTCGGCGATGAGGCCACGATCACGGTTCAGGATCGGGGCCAGTTGCGACTGCGAGATCACTTCGCGCATGGCGGCCTCGGACACGGCGCGGATCGTCGCCTCGGGGTCGCGCAGGTTGAAGAGATACAGCGCCGGGTCGTTGATGTTCCAGACCACTTCGAAATCGATATCGACGATGTTTTCATCGGTGGTCAGCATCAGGCCGTCATCCGAGGCGCCGGGACGGTTAGCGCCGATGGTGACGGTGTTTTCCCGCGTCACGGCCAGAACCTCGGCGGTCACAAGCGGCCAGGGAGCGAAGTTGAGGCCGGGGCCGCCGACCGAGCTGAATTCCCCCAGGAACAGTTCGACGGACTGCTCTTCCGGGCGGACCGTGTAGAAGGAATTGAACGCCCAGAGCAACAGCGCCGCGATGGCGCCGACGATCCAGATCACGCGCGGCGCAGGGCCAGTGCCCCCACCGCCGGGGCCACGACCGCCGCCGCCGCGACCGCCCATCAGGACGCGCAGCTGTTCCTGCCCCCTGCGGACAATCTCGTCGATCTCGGGGATCTGCTGGTCACCGCCGCTCGGGCGGCGTGGGCCTTCGTCGCGCCCACCCCCGTTGTTGTTTCCGCGATTTCCACCGCCTGAGCCGCCTCCGCCGCCCCAGGGGCCGCCACTATTGCCAGCCATAGATTGTCGTTCCCTCACACATTGAGTGTCTTTGATTAATATATGGGCCTCGGGCCCGTGATTGCATCGGAAGCTGTGCGTTTTCGCCGCAAAATCAAGCTTGGTCAGACCGTGCGCACGGGCGTTTTCATCGTCACCAGTTCCTCGGCCATTGTCGGGTGCACCGCGACCGTGCGGTCGAAATCCTCTTTTGTGGCGCCCATCTTCACCGCGATGCCGGCCATCTGGATCATCTCGCCCGCGTTCGGCGCGACGATATGACAGCCCAGAACCTTGCGGTCGCCGCGATCCACGATGAGCTTCATCAGAACGCGCCCCGGCTTGCCCGCAAAGGCCGTCTGCATCGGGCGGAACGAGGTGCAGTAGACCTCGATCTCGTGATTTTCGCGCGCCTGTTCCTCGGTCAGACCCACGGTGCCGAACTCGGGCTGGGTGAAGACCGCGGAGGGGATCAGGTCATGATCGACCGGCGTCGGGTTGCCCTTGAACACCGTCTCGACGAAAGCCATGCCCTCGCGGATCGCCACGGGCGTCAGGTTGACGCGGTCGGTCGCATCGCCGATCGCGTAAATCGAGGGCACCGCCGTTTGCGAGAACGCGTCGACGATGACCTCGCCGTTGCGGCCAAGTTTCACGCCCGCCGCTTCAAGGCCCATGTTGTCCGTGTTTGGGCGGCGACCGGTGGCGAAGAGCACCTGGTCGAACACACCCTCGTGCCCGTTGGTGGACTTGACCCAGAGCGGGCCGCCCCTGGCCGAGGCCTCGCCGCCGCTCGCATCGGTTTGCAGCGCGGTCATCTGGTGCACGTCGGCGCCCATGCCGGCCTGGTTTTCCTCGTCCGGGTCGGGGCGCTCCGAGGCCGGGGCCATGTCGACGATGTTGGTGCCGAGATGCAGGTCGATCCCCTGCTCGCGCATCATCTCGGCGATCAGGCCGCGCGCTTCCTCGTCGAAGCCGCGCAGGATCTGCGCGCCGCGGTAGAACTGCGTGACCTCGACGCCCATGCCCGAGAGGATGCAGGCGAATTCGCAGGCGATGTAGCCGCCGCCCACGATCAGGATGGATTTGGGCAATTCCGGCAGGTCGAAAATGTCGTCCGACACGATCCCCAGGTCGGCACAGGGGAAATCGGGCCGCACGGGCCGGCCGCCGGTGGCGATCAGGATATGCTTGGCGGTCTTGGTGACGCCATCGGCGAGGCGCACGGTGTGCGGATCGTCCAGGGCGGCGCGGCTGTCGAACACCTCGACGCCGGAATTGTCGAGCAGGTGGCGATAGACCCCTTCCAGCCGGTCCAGTTCCTTGTGGAGTTGAGGCTGGAACTTGTCCCACTGGAACACGCCATCCTCGACATCCCAGCCATAGGCGCGGGCATCGGCAAAGCTTTCCCGGTAGCCGGAAGCGAAAACCATGAGCTTTTTCGGCACGCAGCCACGGATGACACAGGTGCCGCCCATGCGGCTTTCCTCGGCCAGCGCCACCTTGGCGCCCTCGGCCGCCGCAACGCGCGCCGCGCGCACCCCACCCGATCCGCCACCGATCACGAACAGGTCATAGTCGAATGTCGCCATGGCTTCCGATCCCTTCGGTCAGGTCTACGTCGGGCGTCGGTATCCCATAGTCGGGCGGCGCGTGCCAGAGGGGCGATCAGTCGCCGCTATCCACGAAAAGGTTCTCGCTGTCGACAAGGTCGACGCGTTCATGCTCGACGGTGCCGTTGTTGATGTCGCGCACCTCGACGGTGCCGTCGGCATTGCCGATCACAAGGATGTCGCAGATGTCGAGGAACAGCCCATTCTCGACCACGCCCGGGATCTGGTTCAGCACAAGGCTGAGCTGCGCGGGATTCGAGATGCGGCGCAGGTGCAGATCGAGGATATAGTTGCCCTCGTCCGTGCGGAACGGCTCGGACCCGTTGAGGCGCAGGCTGGCCGAGCGGCCAAGGACCTCGACATTCGACAGCATCTCTTCGACCAGCGCCTTGGTCGTCTGCCAGCCGAACGGGATGACCTCGACCGGAAGCGGGAAGGTGCCGAGGCGGTCCACCTCTTTGGAGAGGTCCGCGATCACCACCATCTGGTCGCTGGCCGTCGCCACGATCTTTTCATGCAAGAGCGCGCCGCCCCCGCCCTTGATGAGGTTGAGGTTGGGGTCGAATTCATCCGCGCCGTCGATGGTCAGGTCGAGCCAGCGCACCTCGTCCAGCGTCTTGACGGTGAGGCCCACCTCGCGCGCGAGATCCGCCGTGCGCTTCGAGGTCGCGACCCCGGTGACCATCATCCCCTCTTCGCGGACCATCTCGCCCAGGCAACGCACCATCCAGGCGGCGGTCGACCCGGTCCCGAGGCCCACCCGCATCCCGTCCTCGACGAATTCCACGGCGCGGCGGGCGGATACGTATTTTGCCTTGTCGATGGGCGACAGCTCGGCCGGCATGGGCGATCTCCGTGGTCTGGCGGGTCTGACAGCGTTTCGATGTCTTTAGCCAATGAGCGCGCGCTGTGCGAGTGTTAAACGCGCGCAGTCAACGCCGAGATCACCGCATCGAGATGCGCGCGGGGCAATATTCCCAGCATCCCCGGCATCTCGAAACGCAGTGTCACGTTGGGATCAACAGTCTGGTTCGAGGTTCCGATGCGGCGTGCGGGGTGGAACAGGAGGTCGTCGATGGGCCAGCGCAGGCCCGTCGCACTGCCCTGCAACTCGGCCAGCGGAAACAGCGAGAATCGCGTGCCGGCCGGCAGAGCAAGCGTCAGCTGCGGCGGCATGTGAAAGACGACATCCACCGCGCCCAGCATGATGCAGGCTTTGTCGGGGCGCGTCACTAGCGTGTGATAGGCCGCAAGCTCGTGATCGATCCGCGCCCCGGCAAACCCCACGGCAATGACCAGCGGCGCCGCGACCGAGCGCAGCGCCTTGTCGAAATCGGTGCTTTCCTGTTCCTCGATCGGAAACAACCGACCGTCCAGCCGGGCGCGGTCGGCGGGGGCCAGCGAATCCATGTCGCCGATCACGGCCTCGGGCAGGTAGCCTGCCGACAACGCCACCCCTGCCCCGCCATCGGCGGCGATGAGCGTGGGCGCGCGCGACAAAGCAAGGTCAAGATCGCCCGGCCCGACGACCCCGCCGCCAAGCAATGTCACGGGCCTCGATCTGGTCAACAATGGCGGTTCTGAGGGCAAATTCTGTCCTTCATACCGATCAATCTCCTTCGAAGCGCCCAATTCCCGGCCAGATTATTTGGAATCAATTTGTCCCAACGAACATCAAAGTGATAACTTCCGGCATCTGCCGGACGAGCAGAGTGATAGTGATATGGGCGACGCGAACAAGATTCTTACAGTCTCCTACGGCACCTTTTCGTGCACACTGGAAGGATTCGACGAACCGTTTTCGGCCATGAAGGCCATTGCGGAGTATTTCCGCGACCTTGCCGCCGAGGACCGGTATTTCGGCGCCGAACCGCCGACGCCCGACGCCGAAGCCCTGCATCGCATCACCGAGGCCGCCATCCAGCGCCGGGTCGAGGCGCGCTTTTCCGAAAACAGTCTCGTCCTGCGCCCCGACGACAGCGTGTCGCCCGCCGAAACACCGGCGGCGCAGACGACCATGCTGCGCGGCGCCGAGACGGTGATGCCCAGCAGCCTGGTGCCGGGCACCTACATGCCGCCCGTCGAAGCCCCCGACATGGGTGATTTCGAGGTGGAGGCAAAGGACGACACGGCAGACGACACACAGCCCGAGGCCGACCCCAGCACGGTTGAGACAGAGACAGAGGTCGCGACCGAGGCAGACGGGCCAGCGCCCGCCGAAGCCCAGGCCGAGGAGACAGACCGTCCCGCCGCGTCCGACGAAGAAGGCATCGCCGCCTTCGCCGACACGGTGATGGACGAGCCTGGCGTTGACGATGGAACCGGTTCCGAAGCCGAGGCAGACGTTGAGCCGGAGGATGAAACGAGCGCTGGCGACGACAGCATCCTTGCCGCGCTGGCGGAGGATCTGGCCGACACGCATGCCGCCGATGACGTGGATGAAGACGCTGCCGAGGCCGAGGACGAAGATCATGCGCAGGCCGATCCTGCGGATGCGTCGATCCCCGAGGGCGCGGATACGCTGATCGCCATGGCCGCTGCCATGGCCGCCGCAAATGCCGCGCAGGAACTGGGCGACGCGGAGGCCCCACAGGACGACGCCGAGGAGGTCACGGCGACCGCGGACGAACCGGAGGCCAGCCCCGCCGAGGACATCGTCGATGACGCGTTTTTCAGCGGCGCCGAGGACACGATTGCCTCCTGGAGCCGCGAAGAAACCGATGCGCTGTTCGAGGATGCCCGTGGTGTCGCGGGCGACTCGGTCGCGGCACGTCTTGCACGGATCCGCGCGGCTGCGCTGGCCGAAGAAAACGCCGATGCCGAGGATGCAGACAACACCCCGATCGAGATCGCTCCTGAGGCGGCCTCCACCGAACCGGAACCCGAGACCACGCCCGAGGATCGGGACACGGATGCGGACACGCTCTCGGCCATTGCGACGCTGCTCGGTGAGGAAAACACGCTGACCGCCGCGGCGGAGCCGTCGACCGCGGACGCGGAGTATGAGGCGGAAAGCGAGACGGCGGAACTGCCGCCCGAGGATGAAGCCGCGCTGCAAGCCGAGCTTGCCGCGATCGCCGCCGCCGGGAGCCTGCCGAAGGCCGGCGATGACGGAGATGACGCCGCCGGGGCCTCCGACGAGGCCGTGGCGGGCCCGGAACCGGACGCAGAGCCGGTCGCCCCCACCGCAGCGCCGGGCGCGGGCGACAGCGATCAGGACGTGGACCGGTTGTTCAACGCGACCGATAGCCGGATGTCCAACGCCGAAACGACCCGGCGCCGGGCGAATATCGAACATCTCAAGGCCGCCGTCGCGGCCAGGGTCGCAGAAAAGCGTCTGGCCGAAATCGACGGCGTGCCCGAAGAGCCCCAGGACGAAACCGCAGAATACCGCGAGGACCTCGCCCGCGTGATGCGCCCCAGCCGCGTCCGGGTCGATGTCAGCCGCCGCCGCGCCGCGCGACCGGCGCCGCTGGTGTTGGTGTCGGAACAGCGCGTGGACGAGGCTGTTGCCGCGGCCCCCAGCGAACCCGTCCGGCCCCGCCGCGTCAGTGCCAACGACGTCCGCGCCTTCCGCCTTGGCGCCGAGGCTTCGTCGCGGCCGAGTGGGGCCGCAGGGCGTGACCGGACGGACGCCGCCCTGGCCGATACGGCCTCCGCGACCGTGGCAGAGGCCCCTCGCCCGACCCCAGCCGAACCGAGCGCCGCCGATACGTTGCCTCCGGTCGAGGATGTGGCCGAGCAGCTTGAACCGCGCCCGTCCGCGCCGTCGGAGGCCGCGATTGGCGGTCCGATGGCGGATGATGACACACCCCCGCCGCCGCGCAAGATGGCCAACTCGCTCGCCTTCCTTGCGGAACGGGCCGGGATGGCCATGTCGGGCGTGACCCGTCGCGCGCTGTCGCGTGGCGGCAGCCCCGCTGCACAAGCGAATTCCACCGAAGCCCCCGAGACCCCCGAGGCCCTCGCGGAGGCCCCCGCCGCCATGACGGTGTCCGACGACACGCTCGGCACCTATGGGGATGACCGGCCGGAATTGAGCACCGCGGAGCAGAGCGCTGAGCCGACAGCCTCCGCTTCGGCATCAGAGGACGGCGCGCAGCCGGATCTCCCCGATTTCGTGACGCCCTTCGTGAAACAACTCGAAGCGAGCGATGCCGTCGAGATCGAGGAAGTGGTCGAGATGGGGGCGGAATACATCACGCACGATCTGGGCGAGGAAAACTTCAAGCGGATCCAGTTGATCCGGCTTGTGCGCCTCGCGACCGACGACAGCATCACCCGGCAGGATGCAATCGACGCCATCCGGAGCCTGATGCGCAACGGCGTTCTGGTCGAAGCCGACCCCGGCGTCTATCGCATGGCGACCGCGCCCGCGCGCTCTCGCACCAACGGCTGATCGCGTCAGACGGTCCTGTTGAAACGACCCGCCTGCGACGACCTTACCGGTCTTCGCCGGGCTTGGGCGCTTCGCGCCGTGCCTCCGGGTCCGCCTGGCCAACGCCACGGAACACCGTGCGGAACGGAAAGGCCCAGACGAAGCCCAGGGCGACATAGACCACCAGTTCGACCCAGATCGGCGGGCGGTCGAACAGGCTGATCACGAACCAGGCGGCGGCAATGTAGGCCGGCAACCCCACCAGAAGGATCACGAGGGACCAGCGTTTGCGGGCCTTGTAGCTGAGCGCCATGTCACACCCTTTGTTCTTGGCTCGATCAATCCGCGAAGGGATCGGTCACGAGGATCGTGTCGTCCCGCTCGGGAGAGGTGGAAAGTAGGGCGACCGGGCATTCGATCAACTCTTCGATCCGGCGGACGTATTTGACCGCTTCGCCCGGCAGATCGGCCCAACTGCGCGCGCCTTCGGTCGACTCGGACCAGCCCGGCATTTCCTCGTAGATGGGGGTGCAGCGCGCCTGCTGGTCGGCCGCGGTCGGCAGGTAATCCAGCCGCGCGCCGTCCAACTCGTAGCCGACGCAGATTTTCAGGGTTTCGAACCCGTCCAGCACATCGAGCTTGGTCAGCGAGATGCCCGACACGCCCGAGGTCGCGCAGGTCTGGCGCACCAGGGCGGCGTCGAACCAGCCGCAGCGCCGCTTGCGCCCCGTGGTGGTGCCGAATTCATGCCCGCGCTCGCCAAGGCGCTGACCGTCGGCATCGTCAAGCTCGGTCGGGAACGGCCCCTCGCCCACGCGGGTGGTGTAGGCCTTCACGATCCCCAGCACGTAATCGATGGCGCCCGGGCCGATGCCCACGCCCGTGGCCGCCTGCCCGGCGATCACGTTAGACGAGGTCACGAAGGGATAGGTGCCGAAATCGATATCCAGCAGCGCGCCCTGCGCCCCTTCGAAGAGGATGCGTTTGCCGGCCTTGCGCTTCTCGGTCATCACCTTCCACACGGGTCCGGCATATTCGAGGATCTTCGGCGCGATCTCTTTCAGCTGCGCAATCAGCGCCTCGCGGTCGATCGGGTCGATGCCGAGGCCTTTGCGCAGGGCGTTGTGATGGGTCAGGGCGCGATCCACGCGCGCCTCCAGCGTCGCATCGTCTGCCAGGTCTGCCACGCGGACCGAGCGGCGTCCGACCTTGTCCTCATAGGCCGGGCCGATACCGCGCCCGGTCGTGCCGATCTTGGCGCCCTTGCTGGCGGCTTCTTCGCGGGCGCGGTCCAGCTCGCCGTGGATCGGCAGGATCAGCGGCGTATTCTCGGCGATCATCAGGGTTTCGGGCGTGATCTCGACCCCCTGCGCGCGGATCGTCTCGATCTCGTTCAGCAGGTGCCACGGGTCCAGCACCACGCCATTGCCGATCACGCTCAGCTTTCCGCCGCGCACGACACCGGACGGCAGCGCATGCAGCTTGTAGACCGCGCCATCGATGACCAGGGTATGACCGGCATTGTGACCGCCCTGGAACCGCGCGATGACATCGGCGCGTTCGCTCAGCCAATCCACGATCTTGCCTTTGCCCTCGTCGCCCCACTGGGCGCCGACCACGACAACGTTTGCCATTCCGCTGGTCCCTTTATCCGTTCGATCCGCCCGAGGCGAAAACCGCGGCAGCTATAGCCGCGCACGCCCGCGGGGAAAACCGATTTCTCAGGGGCACCGTGCAAGGCGCCCGGACGAATCGCCCATTCGCCGCGTGCCTGCCTGAGCGCGCATCGGCCTCGTGGCGGCATCGACGACGTGGAAATCCATCGGCACATGACGGGAGGATCGAAAATTGCTTGCAATAACAGGCATTCTTCGCCTTAAAGTTGTGCCGCCTGGGTCTTGCGGCGGCCTGTCGCATCTCATAAGTAGGCGCAAATCCAAAGCCCGGCCGTCAAGGACCCGCCAATGGAAAATGTCATACTCGTCGTCCACCTCATCCTCGCCATCTGCCTGATCGGCGTGGTTCTGCTCCAGCGTTCCGAAGGGGGCGGCCTTGGAATGGGCGGGGGTGGCGGTGTCATGACAGGCCGTCAGGCCGCGACCGCCCTGGGCAAGCTGACCTGGGCCTTCGCAATTGCGTTTCTGGCCACCTCGATCACGCTGACGATCATCGCGGCGCAGAATTCGGCCAGCGACTCGGTCCTGGACCGGATCGGTGCAGGCCCCGCCGCCATCGAGGACGGTGCCGGCGAGGATGCCGACATCCTGCCGCCGGTCGATGACCTGTTGCCGCCGATCTCCGGCGATGCCCCGGCCCTGCCGCCGCGGGCCGACTGACACACGCCGCGGCGGACAATTCCGCCGCATATCTTGGGGACATAGCCCCATTCCTCACATGATCTTGCGGGGGCGCTTGAAGAGCGCATCCGAATTCTGTTATCCTCAAATCCCGTGGCCAAGGGATTGAGGCATCGGATTCGGATTGGATTCGACGCCCCTTACACGGGAGAGACTGCACATATGGCGCGCTTCATTTTCATCACCGGCGGTGTTGTATCCTCGCTTGGCAAGGGTTTGGCATCGGCGGCACTGGGCGCCCTGTTGCAGGCCCGCGGCTTTACCGTGCGGCTGCGCAAGCTCGACCCCTATCTCAACGTCGATCCGGGCACGATGTCGCCCTTCGAGCATGGCGAGGTCTTCGTCACCGACGACGGCGCCGAGACGGACCTCGACCTCGGTCACTACGAACGCTTCACCGGGGTTGCCGCGCGCAAGACCGACAGCGTGTCATCGGGCCGGATCTATTCGAACGTGCTCGAGAAGGAACGTCGCGGCGATTACCTCGGCAAGACGATCCAGGTGATTCCGCACGTCACCAACGAGATCAAGGATTTCATCTCGATCGGCGAAGACGAGGTGGATTTCATGCTCTGCGAGATCGGCGGCACGGTCGGCGATATCGAGGGCCTGCCGTTCTTCGAAGCGATCCGGCAGTTCAGCCAGGAAAAGCCGCGCGGGCAATGCGTGTTCATGCACCTGACGCTGCTGCCTTACATTAAGGCTTCGGGCGAGTTGAAAACCAAGCCGACGCAGCACTCGGTCAAGGAGTTGCGGTCCATCGGGCTAGCCCCGGATATCCTCGTCTGCCGCTCCGAGGGGCCGATCCCGCAGAAGGAGCGCGAGAAACTGGCGCTGTTCTGCAACGTGCGGCCGGACGCCGTGATCGCGGCGCAGGACCTGAAGTCGATCTACGAGGCGCCGCTGGCCTATCACCGCGAAGGGCTGGACCAGGCGGTGCTGGATGCGTTCCAGATCAGCCCGGCCCCGAAGCCGGAACTGTCCCGCTGGGAAGACGTGGCCGACCGCATCCACAACCCCGAGGGCGAGGTACGCGTGGCCATAGTCGGTAAATACACGCAACTGGAAGACGCCTATAAATCCATCGCCGAGGCCCTGACCCATGGCGGCATGGCCAATCGCGTGCGGGTCACGGCCGATTGGATCGACGCGGAGATTTTCGAGCGCGAGGATCCCGCCCCCTACCTCGAAGAATTCGACGCGATCCTCGTGCCGGGCGGCTTTGGCGAGCGCGGCACCGAGGGCAAGATCAAGGCGGCCGAGTTCGCCCGTACCCGCAAGGTCCCCTACCTGGGGATCTGCCTGGGCATGCAGATGGCGGTGATCGAGGCGGCCCGCAACCTGGCCGAACTGGGCGATGCCGGGTCCGAGGAATTCGACCACGAGGCCGGGAAAAAGCGTTTTACCCCGGTGGTTTACCACCTGAAGGAATGGGTGCAGGGCAACTACAAGGTCACGCGCAAGGCCGATGACGACAAGGGCGGCACGATGCGCCTTGGCGCGTATGACGCCGTGCTGAAGGAAGGCTCGAAGGTGGCGCAGGTCTATGGCTCCTGCCAGATCGAGGAACGCCACCGTCACCGCTACGAGGTGGACATCAAGTACCGCGATGCGCTGGAAGACAAGGGGCTGGTGTTCTCCGGCATGTCGCCCGATGGCCGGTTGCCCGAGATTGTGGAAGTGGCCGATCACCCCTGGTTCATCGGTGTGCAATTCCACCCGGAACTGAAATCGAAACCGTTCGAGCCGCATCCGCTGTTTGCCGATTTCATCCGCGCGGCGAAGGAAAACTCGCGCCTCGTCTGACCGAAGGGGCGGTTTTCTCGAGAAAACCGTAAGAAAATCTGAAGATTTTCTGGACGGAAATCTCGAGATTTCCGTTTCTTCTGCGTGGTGCTTATCCCGCTCGATCCACCGCCTGATGGTGCGCTTGCCCAACCTCGTCGCGAATGATCCCGGCGATTTGGGCCGCGTCCCCGGTCGAGAATGTCAGCGGCAGGCGCATGTCCAGCAACCCGGCCAGGATTGCATCGGTGCGCGGCAGCGACCTGGGCCTCGCGTATCTCCAGCTATCGTAGCGCGAGGTGAAGGCGACGGGCTCTTTCGCGCCAAACCACTTCAGTTCGACACCGCGCGTGGCACAGCCGCGAAGGACCTGCCCGATCGTCTCGGGCGATGCGCCCGGCAACAGGAACTGGATGGACGACCCGACGATGGATTCCTTCGGGGCGCGTTCGATCACCTGCAACCCGGCGGTGTTGCGGAGCCCATCCTCCACGATCTTGTAGAGCGCGTTCCAACGCGCCACCTGGCGCGGCAGGTCGGCCAGTTGAACACGCAGGATCGCGGCCCGCAAATGGTCCATGCGCCCGGACACGTTCGGCGTGGTCCACTTTACCTTTTCGAACGTTTCCACAGGCGGCCTTGCCGTGTGACGGGGATAAAGCATGTAGCTTCCCGACAACAATACAGCGCGGGCCATGACCTCGTCATCATCCGAGGTCAATAGTCCGCCCTCGCCGGAATTGATGTGTTTGTAGGTCTGGGTCGAGTAACAGCCGATCACCCCATGGCGGCCGGAGGGCAACCCGTCCCAGGCCGCGCCCATGGTGTGAGCGCAATCCTCGATCACCGCGACACCGGCCCCGTCGCAGATCTGCATCAGGCGATCCATGTCGCAGATATGCCCGCGCATGTGGCTGAGCAGCAGCACCCTCGCGCCGCTTTCGCCGATCTGTCCGGCGAGGTCATCGAGGTCGATGGTCAGCGCCTCGGTCGTTTCGACGAAGACGGGCTCGGCCCCGACGCTGGCGATGGCCCCCGGCACCGGGGCAAGGGTGAACCCGTTGGATAGCACCTTGTCGCCCGGCCCGACGCCAAGCGCGCGCAAGGCGCAGGACATGGCATATCCGCCCGAGGCCACGGCAAGGCAGTATTTCGCCCCGGTGAGGGCCGCGAACTCCTGTTCCATCAAGGCCACCTCGCCGACCTCTCCCTCGGCGAGGTTGTAACGATGCAGACGCCCCGAGCGCATGACGCCAATGGCGGCCTCGATGGCGGCCTCGGGGATCGGCTCTTGCTGGGTGAAGCTGCCGGTGAAAACGGGTTTGTCCATGCGAGGCACCTTTTGCCCGAAGAGGCTGCGCGTCAAGGTCAGGGAAGAAGCTGTGCGACGACCGTATCGAAGGCGTCGAAGTGATCGACCAACGCCTCGGGCTCAAGCTCTGCCACGGCGCGGCCGGTCGGCCCGAAGGTGACCAGCGCGCATGGCACACCCGCCGCCCGCGCGGTTTTCCGGTCGGTCTCGGTATCGCCCACGAGGAAAGATCGCTCCAGCGCCCCGCCCGCCGCATCGACGGCGGCGCGGTACGGGGCCGCGTCGGGTTTGCGCGTGGGCAGGGTGTCGGCCCCGATCAGCGAGGCGAACTGATCCGAGATGCCGAGGCGATCAAGCAACTGGATGGCCAGCCCCTCGGGCTTGTTGGTGCAGATGCCCACCGCGACACCCGCCGCGCGCAAGCGGCCTACCGCCGCCATCGCGCCGGGATAAAGGCTGGTATGGCGGTCGATGTCGCGGCCATAGGCGTCGAGCAGCAGGGGGTAGCCCCGTTCGATCATCGCCTCGGCCTCGGCCAGCGCCATGCGCTCGGCGGCCAGGCGCAGCATGGCGCGCCCGCCGCGAAAGGCGGTGGCATCGTCCTGCCCCCGGTTCAATTGCGGGGCAAATCCCATCTCGGACAGGGCCATGTTGGCCGCCGCGATCAGGTCGCCGCTGGTATCGGCCAGCGTTCCATCGAGGTCGAAGATCACGGTGCGCGTCATGGCTGCCCTTTCGGTTTCGGCGTCTTTTTGCCCATCGCTGAAACAGCCTGTCGGGCAAAGTGACCGGGCCCCTGCTTGGCACCCTTCGTGTCCTTGGATAGAACGCAAAGAAAACAAGGGAAACCGAAGAAATGGCGCACGACCCCGATCGCCCTGTCGCTTTGATCGTCCTGGCCGCAGGTGCCGGCACGCGGATGAACTCGGACCTTCCGAAACCGCTGCATCCGATCGGGGGTGCGCCGATGATCGCCCATGCCCTGGCGACGGGCCGCGCGCTGGAGCCATCGCGCATCGTCGTTGTCACGGGCCACGGCGCGGAGGCGGTCGAAGCCGCGCTGGACGAGATCGCGCCAGAGGCGGTCTGCGTGCGGCAGGAGGTGCAACTCGGCACCGGACACGCGGTATTGCAGGCAGCCCCGGCGCTTGAGGGGTTCGAGGGCGATGCCGTCGTTCTTTACGCCGACACCCCCTTCGTCAGCGAGGACACGCTGCGCCGGATGCAGGCGGCCCGCGCCGCCCACGACATCGTCGTTCTGGGCTTTCGCGCCGCCGATCCCGGGCGCTACGGGCGGCTGATGATGGAGGGCGAGCGACTGGTGCGCATCGTCGAGGCCAAGGACGCGACGCCCGAACAGCTTGGGATCGACCTGTGCAACTCGGGTCTGCTGGCCGCCGATGCGCGCCTGCTGATGGATCTGCTGGGGCAGGTGGATACCGACAACGCCGCCGGCGAATACTACCTGACCGACCTCGCCGAGATTGCCGCGAGCCGCGACCTGTCGGCGACGGCGGTCCTGTGTTCCGAGGCTGAGACGCTCGGGGTCAATTCGCGTGCCGAACTGGCCGCCGCCGAGGCCCAGTTCCAGACCATGAAACGGGCCGAGGTACTGGAAGACGGCGTGACCATGACCGCGCCCGAGACGGTCATCCTGTCGGCGGATACCTGGGTCGGGCGCGATGCGGTGATCGAGCCTTACGTGGTCTTCGGGCCCGGCGTGACGGTCGAGTCCGGCGCGACGATCCGGGCCTTCTCTCATCTGGAAGACGCCCATGTCAGCGCGGGCGCCATCGTCGGCCCCTATGCCCGGCTGCGCCCCGGCGCCGAGATCGGCAACAACGCCCATATCGGCAATTTCGTCGAGGTGAAGGCCTCGCTGATCGGCGAAGGCACCAAGGTCAACCACCTGACCTATATCGGCAATGCCGAGATCGGCGACGGCACGAATGTCGGCGCGGGCACGATCACCTGCAATTACGACGGCGTCTTCAAGCACCGCACGGTGGTGGGCAAGAACGCCTTCATCGGGTCGGACACGATGCTGGTGGCGCCGGTGACGGTGGGCGACAACGCGATGACGGGCTCGGGCTCGGTCATCACGCAAGACATCCCCGACGGCGCATTGGCGCTGGGGCGGGCGAAACAGGTGAACAAGGCAGGGTTGGCGGTGCGCCTGATGGACCGCCTGCGCGCGATAAAGGCCGAAAAGGCCAAGGGCTAGAGCAGGAAAGGAAACCCCATGTGCGGGATCGTCGGAGTTCTGGGCAAGCACGAGGTCGCCCCCATCCTCGTCGAGGCGCTGAAACGGCTGGAATATCGCGGCTATGACAGCGCGGGAATCGCCACGGTGCAGGATGGCCGGCTGGACCGCCGCCGCGCGGTGGGCAAGTTGCACAACCTCTCGGACCTGCTGGTGCATGACCCGCTGGCGGGCAAGTCGGGCATCGGCCACACCCGGTGGGCCACCCATGGCGGGCCGAGCGTCAAGAACGCCCACCCGCACCAGACGGGCCGCGTCGCGGTCGTGCATAACGGGATCATCGAGAATTTCCGCGAGTTGCGCAGCCGCCTGTCCGACCGCAACTTCGAATCCGAGACCGATACCGAGACCGTGGCGCAACTCTGCGCGTCTTTCCTCGATGAGGGGAAAACCCCGCGCGAGGCGGCGACCGAGACGCTCAAGCATCTCGAAGGGGCCTTCGCGCTGGCCTTCCTGTTCGAGGGCGAAGAGGACCTGATCGTCGCCGCGCGCAAGGGCAGCCCGCTTTGCATCGGCCATGGCGACGGCGAGATGTATGTGGGTTCGGACGCCATCGCTTTGTCGCCGCTGACCAACCTCATCACCTATCTCGAAGAAGGCGACTATGCTTTCGTCACCCGCGACGGCGTCGAGATCCGGGACGCCAAGGGC
This sequence comes from [Roseibacterium] beibuensis, assembly GCF_039542305.1. Taxonomy (NCBI): domain Bacteria; kingdom Pseudomonadati; phylum Pseudomonadota; class Alphaproteobacteria; order Rhodobacterales; family Roseobacteraceae; genus Roseicyclus; species [Roseibacterium] beibuensis. Next base: position 186,370 of record NZ_BAABHW010000002.1, read on the forward strand.
AGGCTGGCGAACCGCGACGCGCGGACGATCTCGGCCCAGACCGCGCAGATCGACAAGGCCGGGCACAAGCATTTCATGTCGAAGGAGATCTTCGAACAACCGACCGTGCTGGCCGAGTGTCTGACCCATTACTCTGCGGGTGAGCGGGTCGCCCTGCCCGAAGGCGCGCTCGATTTCGCCGAGACCGACCGCCTGATCCTCGTGGCCTGCGGCACGGCGCATTACGCCTGCTCGGTCGCGAAATACTGGTTCGAGCAACTGGCCGGCCTGCCCTGCGATGTCGATATCGCCAGCGAGTTCCGCTATCGCGAGCCTCCCGTGTCGGACCGGGCCACCGCGCTTTTCGTCAGCCAGTCCGGGGAGACCGCCGACACGCTGGCCGCCCTGCGCTACGCCCAGGGCAAGGCCGCGCGGATCGTTTCGGTGGTGAACGTGCCCGAAAGCTCGATCGCGCGCGAAAGCGACCTTGCCCTGCCGATCCTCGCCGGGATCGAGGTGGGCGTCGCCTCGACCAAGGCCTTCATGAACCAGTTGGGCGTTCTGGCGAACCTCGCCATCCTCGCCGCCCGCCAGCGGGGTCGCATCGACGCGGCCCGCGAGGCGGAGTTGCTGGAAACGCTGCGCGGCCTTCCGGGGCTGATCAACCAGGCCCTCGCGCTGGAGGAACGCATCCACAAACGCACCGGCAAGCTGGCCGAGGCGCGCTCGGTCCTGTTCTTCGGGCGCGGGGCGATGTTCCCGCTGGCGCTGGAGGGCGCGCTGAAACTCAAGGAAATCAGCTATATCCATGCCGAGGGCTATGCCAGCGGCGAGCTAAAGCACGGCCCCATCGCGCTGGTCGACAAGACGGTGCCGGTGATCGTCATGGCCCCGCGCGATGCCCTGTTCGACAAGACCGTGTCGAACATGCAGGAAGTGCTGGCGCGCGAGGGACGCGTCTGGCTGATCACCGATGCCGAAGGCGCCGAGATCGCCGGGGATGGAGTCTGGCAGACGCTGGTCATGCCGCGGATCGACCCGATCTTTGCCCCGATGCTTTACGCGGTTCCGGCACAACTGATCGCCTACCACACGGCGCTGCATAAGGGCACGGACGTGGACCAGCCGCGCAACCTCGCCAAATCGGTGACGGTCGAATGAGCTTGCCGGGGTCCGCCAACCTCACCTTGACCGGTCGTTTCGTGCAGCTTGTGCCGCTGTCCCACGACCACGCCGAGGCCCTGTCTGCCGCCTCGGCCGAGGGGGCGCTGGACCGTCTGTGATACACAACCGTTCCGTCGCCGCAGGGTATGGCGACCGAGATCAACCGACGCCTTGCCTTGAAGGCCGCCGGCAGCATGGTGCCGTTCGCAACGCTCGACGCCGAGGGGCGTGCCGTTGGCATGACCACCTACATGAATATTGACGCGGGCCTGCCCCGGGTCGAGATCGGGTCCACCTGGATTGGCCCATCGGCGCAGCGCGGGCCTGTGAACACCGAGGCCAAGCGGCTGATGCTGGGCCATGCCTTCGAGGTCTGGGGCTGCACGGCGGTCGAATTCCGCACGCATCGACTGAACACCCAGTCGCGCCGCGCCATCGAACGGCTGGGGGCGCAGCTGGACGGCATCCTGCGGGCGCATATGCGGATGCCGAACGGCACGTTGCGCGACACGGCGGTCTACTCGATCACCGCGCCCGAATGGCCCGCGGTGCGCAGCCATCTCGACTGGCAGCTGGCGCGCCCGCGCTAAGGCGCGCCGCGCTCAGAACGGCTTGATCGCAACCTTCAGAACCCCGTCGCGCTGGTGTGAAAAGAGGTCATAGGCCTCCACGATATCGTCAAGCTTGCGCTCATGGGTCACCATTGCGTTCAGATCGAGGCGACCGCTCGAGATCACGTCCATCAGGCGGCGCATGCGCTCCTTGCCGCCGGGACAGAGCGAGGTCACGATGGTATGGTCGCCAAGGCCCGCGTGAAACCCCGAAAGCGGGATCGTGATATCCCCCGAATAAACACCGAGGCTGGACAGCGTGCCGCCCGGGCGCAACACCTCGAGGCAGTTCTGAAAGGTCGTCTGCAGCCCCAGCGCCTCGATGGCGACATCGACGCCGCGACCGTCGGTCATTTCGAGGATCTTGTCGACCGGATTGCCGGCCGAGATGTCGACGACCTCGTCGGCCCCCATCTTCCGCGCGATCTCGAGCCGCTTCGGGTTGCCGTCGACGGCGATGATCCGCGTCGCGCCCATCAGCTTGGCGCCCGCCGTGGCGCATAGCCCGATTGGCCCCTGTGCGAAAACGGCGACCGTGTCGCCAATCCGGACCTTGCCCGCCTCGGCCCCGGCGAACCCGGTCGACATGATGTCGGGGCACATCAGGACCTGTTCGTCGGTCAGATGGTCCGGCACAAGCGCAAGGTTGGCCTCGGCATCCGGCACCAACAGGTATTCGGCCTGACAACCGTCGATCGTGTTGCCGAACCGCCAGCCACCCATCGGCTTGAACCCATGCCGCGTGCCGCGCCCGTCCTGGCTACACTGTCCGCAGAGACAGGCATTCGACACGCCAGATGGCGTGATGGCCCCCGCGATCACACGCTGGCCTTCTGCGAAGCCCTCGACGGCAGACCCCAGCTTCTCGATCACGCCGACAGGTTCGTGACCGATGGTCAGTCCCTTTTCGACAGGGTACTCGGCCTTCAGGATGTGCACATCCGTGCCGCAGATGGTCGTGGTCGTCACCCGGATCAGCGCGTCCTTCGGCCCGACATCAGGGATTTTCTTGTCCGCCAGTTCGATGCGGTTCTTCTCGACGAAGACGGCCGCTTTCATCATGGACATCGGATGCTCCTCTCGCGTTCACCAGCCTGTGGATGGCCCCAGGCTAAACGGGCGCGGCGGCGCGCTCCTTGATCTCCGTCAAGCGCGCTGTGCCACGACGCGGCTGGCCCGAAGGGTCGCCGGGCGGGGCCAGGGCGCCCGCCCGGCGGTCAAACCTCGGGAACCCCGCCCTGCATCACGGTCAGAAACCAGTCGGTGTCGATATTGCCGCCGCACAGGATCACGCCGACCTTCTTGCCTTTCATCGCCGCGCGTTCCTGCATCAGCCCGGCCAGCGGCGCGGCCCCTGCCCCTTCGGCAAGGTTGTGAATGTCGCGATAGTAGACGCGAATCGCCTCGGCCACCTCCTCGTCGGAAACGGTGATGATCCGGGCGGCCTTTTCGCCGTAGATGTCCAGCGCCTCCTGCACCGGGACGCGGACGGCCATGCCATCGGCGAAGGTGCGCGCGGTTTGCGTTTCGACCGCGTGGCCCGCCTCGGCCGACAGCTTGGCGGTCTGGGCATTCTCGCTGACGACGCCCACGATCTCGGCCTTGGCCCCGAGGGCATCGCGCGCAAGGATCGTGCCGCAGATGCCCGACCCGCAGCCGATGGGGACATAGACGGTGTCGAGGTCGGGTATGGCCGAGAACAGCTCGAACCCATAGGTCGCCACGCCGCGCACCAGTTCCTCGTGGAAAGGCGGCACGATGAAGAGCCCCTCTTCCCCGGCGACGCGGAACGCTTCTTCCTTGGCGGTATCGAAATCCTCTCCGAACTCGACCAGCTCGGCCCCGAAGGCGCGCATCGCGGCGTTCTTTTCCACCGAGTTGCCATGCGGGACATAGACCTTGGCCGTCAGCCCGGCGGCCACCGCCGCCCGCGCCTGCCCCTGTCCGTGGTTGCCGCGCGTCGCCGTGCAGATGCCCGGCACATCGGGATGGGTGCGTTTCAGCCAGTCGATGAAGGTGATCGCGCCGCGCACCTTGAACGACCCGGTGGGCGTGTGGTTCTCGTGCTTGATCCAGATCTCGGCTCCGAACCGCTCGGCCAGTTGCGGCCATGCATATTGCGGGGTCGGCAGCATCTGGCGGGTGACGAGGGCGTGGGCCTGTTCAAGGTCGGAACGTGTGAACTGCATCGAAAACCTCCGGGCGCGGTGCGTTTTCGCGAAGCCTACCCTGCGCAGGCCGCCTTGTATGCAGCCCACTGCGAGGCCTAGGGTCGCGCCAGGCAGACAGGAGGGACGGCATGACGATACTTATCACCGGCGCAAACCGTGGCATCGGCAAGGCGCTGTCCGAGGCCTATGCGGGTCGCGGCGAGACCGTCATCTCGACCGCCCGCAGCGCCGAGGGCTGCGCACCGCTGGACGTGGCCGATCCGGCCTCGGTCACCGCGCTGGCCAAAGGGCTGGATGGGCAGGCCATCGACCTGCTGATCTGCAATGCCGGGGTTTATCCCGACAAGGATCAATCGCTCGACACCGGCTATCCGCCCGAGATGTGGGCCGAGGTCTTTGCGGTGAACGTGACGGGCGTATTCCTGACGGTGCAGGCGCTTCTGCCGAACCTGTCGAAATCCGCCGCCCCGAAAATCGCCATCATCTCCAGCCAGATGGGGTCGGACACGCGGGCACCGGGGGGAAGCTATATCTACCGCGCCTCGAAGGCCGCCGCGCTGAACCTGGGCCGGAACCTCGCCACCGACCTGCGCCCGCGCGGGATCGCGGTGGGGATCTATCACCCCGGCTGGGTCCGCACCGACATGGGCACCGAGGCCGCCGATATCGGCCTGGACGACAGCGTATCGGGACTGATCGCGCGGTTCGACGCCCTGTCGCTGGAGACGACGGGCTGTTTCGAGACATGGGACGGACGGCCACACCCGTTCTGACATGGCCCCTCCCCGACAGATCGGCCCTTGCGGCACTGGGTTCAGCGGCCTATGAGGCGCGCTGAGACAAAGAGGGACGGGGCGCATTTCATGCCCATTCTGGTGATGAAATTCGGCGGCACGAGCGTTGGCTCGCTCGACCGCATTCAACGCGCCGCAAAGCGCGTGGGCCGCGAGGTGGCCAATGGCTATGACGTGATCGTCATCGTCAGCGCCATGTCGGGCGAGACCAACAAGCTGGTCGGCTATGTCGAGGAAACCTCGCCGCTGTTCGATGCCCGCGAGTATGACGCCGTCGTGTCCTCGGGCGAGAACGTGACCGCCGGCCTGATGGCCATGACCTTGCAGGAAATGGATGTCCCCGCGCGCAGCTGGCAGGGCTGGCAGGTGCCGGTCAAGACCACCAGCGCCCATGCCAGCGCCCGGATCGAGGAAATCCCGAGCGAGAACATCCTCGCCAAGTTCGGCGAAGGCATGAAGGTTGCCGTTGTCGCGGGCTTCCAGGGGATCAGCCCCGAGGGGCGCATCACCACGTTGGGACGCGGCGGGTCGGACACCACCGCCGTTGCCTTTGCCGCCGCTTTCGGGGCCGAGCGGTGCGATATCTACACCGACGTGGACGGGGTCTATACCACCGACCCGCGCATCACCGCCAAGGCCCGCAAACTCGACCGCATCGCCTTCGAGGAGATGCTGGAGCTTGCCAGCCTCGGGGCCAAGGTGCTGCAAACCCGGTCGGTCGAGCTGGCCATGCGCTACAATGTCAAACTGCGGGTTCTGTCGAGCTTCGAGGAACCCAGCGACGAGGCGGGCACGCTGGTCTGTGCCGAGGAGGATATCGTGGAAAGCAATGTCGTGGCCGGTGTGGCCTATTCCCGCGAAGAAGCGAAGCTGACGCTGACCCATGTCGAGGACCGGCCCGGCATCGCCGCCGCGATCTTCGGCCCCCTCGCCGATGCGGGTGTGAACGTGGACATGATCGTGCAGAACATCTCGGATGCGGGGATGACCGACATGACCTTCTCCTGCCCGGTGAACGAGGTGAAGCGCGCCGAGAAGGCGCTGAAGGACGCGCGGGATGCCGGCGAGATGGGCTTTGCCGAGTTGATCGCCGATACCGAGGTCGCCAAGGTTTCCATCGTGGGGATCGGCATGCGCAGCCATGCGGGCGTGGCGGCGAAGATGTTCAAGACCCTCCGCGACGAGGGGATCAACATCAAGGTCATCACCACCTCCGAGATCAAGGTCTCGGTCCTGATCGACCGGAAATACATGGAACTGGCCGTTCAGGCGCTGCACGACGCGTTCGAGCTGGACAAGGCGGCCTGATCCGAAGGGACCATTGCGGCTGGCGCAAGGCGGGCTTGCGGGGTTGGGCGGTGCAAAAAATGCTGCACCTGCATAATATCCTGGAAACTCGACCCGGCAACTTGCATCCGTGAGGTTCCAATGACGACCAGCAGCCTGGCCCACGCCGCCGCTTCCCCCTTTGCCCATTTCGGCGCGCGCGTCGCCGAGATCTTCGCCGCCATTGCCCATGCGCTGTCGGTCAGCGCAGGTGCAGAGCAGCGTATCGACCGCATCCATGCGCTTCAGGCGCTGAGCGACGCGGAACTGGCCGAGCGCGGCATCGCACGCGACGATATCGTCGCGCATGTCTTCGACGATTTCATCAAGTCCTGATCCTTCGATATCTTGAGGCTGTGTCCGGGGTTCGCACCGGACGTGCCGTATGTTGCCCGGGCCAACGGCGAAGCGACCTCGCGCAACACCGCTGCGGCGCGGCAATGGAAGCCGCGCCGGTGATCTCGCTACATCTGGCCCTCCAGGTCCCCAGACTGGCGACCGCTTTGGGTCCTTCCCGTTCTCCGACAGATGCCTGACCCGCGCCGCGAGTGCGAAGGTCTCAAGGACGCTTACCGCACAGAAATCCCTCGTCCAATGCACAGCGCCCTTCCGTCCCGACCTTGACACTCCGGCGCGTCTGTCCCCCCTCATGGGGCGCGAACAGGACCAACGGGACGAGACCAGATGCGCATCATCGACATTCGCGAGGTGACCAAGCCGATCGCCTCGCCGATCCGCAACGCCTATATCGACTTCTCCAAGATGACCGCGAGCCTTGTGGCGGTGGTCACGGACGAGTTTCGCGATGGGCGGCGGGTCGTTGGTTACGGCTTCAACTCCAATGGGCGGTACGGACAAGGCGGGCTGATCCGCGAACGCTTCCGCGACCGTGTGCTTGAGGCCGACCCCGACAGCCTGCTGGACGACACTGGCCTGATCGACCCGTCCAAGGTCTGGGCCGCGATGATGGTGAACGAGAAACCGGGCGGGCATGGCGAACGCTCGGTGGCGGTTGGCACCATCGACATGGCGGTCTGGGACGCGGTGGCAAAGCTGGCGGAAAAGCCGCTGTTTCACATGCTGGCCGAAAGCGAGGGGCGCGCACCCGAGCCGCGCGTCTTCGTCTATGCGGCGGGCGGATACTACTACCCCGGCAAGGACGATACGCAGTTGCGCGCCGAGATGCGCAGCTACCTCGACCGGGGTTACACCGTCGTGAAGATGAAGATCGGCGGCGCTTCGATCGACGAGGACAAGCGCAGGATCGAAGCCGTACTGGACGAGATCGGCACCGAGGCGCAACTGGCCGTCGATGCCAACGGGCGCTTCGACCTCGAAACCGGGATCGCCTATGCCAAGATGCTGCGCGACTACCCGCTGTTCTGGTACGAGGAGGTCGGCGACCCGCTCGACTACCAGCTTCAGGCCGCGCTGTCCGAGTTCTACCCCGGCCCGATGGCCACCGGCGAAAACCTGTTCAGTCACCAGGATGCGCGCAACCTGCTGCGTTATGGCGGGATGCGGCCGGACCGCGACTGGCTGCAATTCGACTGCGCGCTGTCCTACGGGCTGGTCGAATACAAACGCACGTTGGAGGTGTTGGACCAATTGGGCTGGTCCCGGCGGCGCTGCATCCCGCATGGCGGGCACCAGATGTCGCTGAACATCGCGGCGGGTCTGGGCCTCGGGGGCAACGAAAGCTACCCGGACCTGTTCCAACCCTATGGCGGCTTTCCCGATGGCGTCGCGGTCGAGGATGGCCATATCACCATGCCGGATCTGCCCGGCATCGGGTTCGACGGAAAATCAGACCTCATCTCGGTGATGCGTGACTTGGCGGAATGACCGCCCGATCAGGCCATTAACCCATCTTCCGTTGCGCGCCCCCTGCCCCGCACGCTAGGACTCGTTTCCGGGGCAGGCGCCAACTTGGCGCCAAAAGGCGCGAGGGTCATGGTCGAGCAATCCGAAAGCGAAAGCCGCAAGCTGCTGTCACGGTTGCAGGCCGTGATGGCCGAGGCTGCTGCCGGCCAGGAACGGCTGGACCGGATCACGCACCTGATCGCGGACTCGATGGGGACCGAGGTTTGCTCGATCTACCTGCTGCGCGACGCCGACACGCTGGAGCTCTGCGCGACGCAAGGCCTTGCCGCAGAGGCCGTGCACGTGACGCGTATGCGCATCGGCGAGGGCCTTGTCGGCCGCGTGGCACGGCAGGCCCGGCCCATCAACACGCCGAACGCCCCCGCCGAACGCGGCTTTCGCTACATGCCGGAAACCGGGGAAGAGGCCTATTCCTCGTTCCTCGGCGTGCCGATCCAGCGCCTGGGCGAACGGCTTGGCGTGCTGGTCGTGCAGTCCAAGGAAGCACGGAAATTCTCGGGCGACGAGGTCTACGCGCTTGAAGTCGTCGCCATGGTCATCGCCGAGATGACCGAGCTTGGCGCCTTCATCGGCGAGGGCGCGGCGATGAGCGCGCGGCACCAGCAGCAGGTGTTGCTACGCGGGTCCGTGGCCCAGGAAGGCGCGGCGATGGGCCATGTGTGGCTGCACGAACCCCGCGTGGTGGTGACCAAGCCCGTGTCCGACGATCCCGAGACCGAGGCCCAGCGCCTTCGCGATGCGATCGCCCAGCTTCGCCTCGACGTGGACGAATTGCTGACCCGCGCCCCGACCGCAGACGCCGAGCAGCGCGAAGTGCTGGAAGCCTACCGCATGTTCGCCCGCTCACGCGGCTGGATGCGCCGGATGGAGGAAGACATCCAGCGCGGCCTGTCGGCCGAAGCCGCCGTCGAGAAGGAACAATCGACAGCCCGCGCGCGGATGGAAACGCTGCCCGACGCCTACCTGCGCGAACGGCTGCACGACCTCGACGATTTGTCGAACCGCTTGCTGCGCCTGCTGACGGGACAGGGAACGGATACGGGTGCGGAACTGCCGCCCGACCCGATCCTCGTGGCGCGAAATATCGGTCCGGCCGAGTTGCTCGATTATGGTCGCCGCCTCAAGGGCGTCGTGCTGGAGGAAGGCTCCGTCGGGTCGCATGCCGCCATCGTGGCGCGGGCGCTGGCGATCCCCCTCGTGATCCATGCCAAGCGCATCACCACCGAAGCGCTGAACGGCGATCCCATCCTTGTCGATGGCGACGAGGGCATCGTTCACCTGCGCCCCGAGGAAACCGTGGCGCAGGCCTTTCGCGACAAGCTGGCCATGCAGGCCGAAGCGCAGGAACGCTACGCCTCGATCCGCGACAAGCCCGCGGAAAGCCTCTGCGGAACGGTCGTGTCGCTGCAGATGAACGCGGGGCTCATGGCCGATCTGCCGTCCTTGCCGTCCTCGGGTGCAGAAGGCGTGGGCCTGTTCCGCACCGAGTTGCAGTTCCTGACGCGCAACAAGGTGCCGCGCCGGGGCGAGTTGGCGGCGCTGTATGCGCGTGTGATCGACGCGGCGCAGGGCAAGCGCGTCGTGTTCCGCACGCTCGATATCGGGTCGGACAAGGTTCTGCCCTACATGAAACCCACCGAGGAGCCGAACCCGGCCCTCGGCTGGCGCGCGATCCGTGTGGGCCTCGACAAGCCGGGCGTCATGCGGATGCAGTTGCAGGCCTTGATCCGCGCCGCGAACGGCGGCCCCCTGTCGGTCATGTTCCCCTTCATCGCCCAGTTGGAGGAGTTCACGGCGGCCCGTGACCATCTCATGCGCGAGATGGAGCGCGAGGCGACTCTCGGCCATACCCTGCCCGAAAAGCTGGAAATCGGCGCGATGCTGGAGACGCCCAGCCTTGCCTTTGCGCCGCGCCAATTCTTCGAGATGGCCGATTTCATCTCGATCGGGGGCAACGACCTCAAGCAGTTCTTCTTTGCCGCCGACCGCGAGAACGAGCGCGTGCGCAAGCGGTATGACACCCTGAACGTGTCCTTCCTGACCTTCCTGGAACAGATCGTGCATCGCTGCTCGGACACGGGCACGCCGCTGAGTTTCTGTGGCGAGGATGCCGGACGCCCGCTCGAGGCGATCTGCTTTGCCGCGATGGGCTTGCGCACCTTGTCGATGCGGCCAGCCTCGATCGGGCCGGTCAAGTCGATCCTGCGCCGCGTCGATCTGCGCGAGGCACGCAGCGTCATCAACGAGGCCCGCGCCGAGGGCGCGCAGTCGGTGCGCCCGGCCGTGATGGAGTGGCTGCGGCGGCAATAACCCCGCGCCCACTGGACGCCCCTGCACGATTGGCCTAGCCAGACCCCACGTCAACGGGAGGGTCAGGCATGGGACAGGGCGTGAAGGGGTTCGGCGATTGGGATGTCATCATCGTCGGCGCAGGCTCGGCCGGATGTGTCTTGGCCAACCGGTTGTCCGCAGATCCCAAAACGCGCGTCCTGCTGTTGGAAGCGGGCGGGCATGACAACCATCCGTGGGTACATGTCCCGGTCGGTTATCTTTACGCCATGGGCAACCCGCGCCTCGACTGGTGCCTCAAGACCGAGGCCGAACCGGGGCTGAACGGACGCACGCTGAACTACCCGCGCGGCAAGGTTCTGGGCGGCTGTTCGTCGATCAATGGCATGATCTACATGCGCGGTCAGGCCCGCGACTACGATCTCTGGCGGCAGATGGGCAATCCCGGCTGGGGCTGGGACGATGTGTTGCCCTATTTCAAACGCTCCGAAAACTACCACGGCGGCGCGGATGACGAGCATGGCGCAGAGGGCGAGTTGCGCGTCGAGAAGCAACGGCTCAACTGGCCCATCCTCGACGCGGTGATCGAGGCCGCCAAGGAACTGGGCATCCCCGAGACCCACGATTTCAACCGCGGCAACAACGAGGGCGCGGGCTATTTCGAGGTCAACCAGCGCGGTGGCGTGCGCTGGAACGCGCGCAAGGCGTTCCTCGACCCGGCGAGAGGGCGGGAGAACCTGCGCATTGTCACCGATGCCGAGGTGCAGCGCCTCAGCCTCGATGGCCGCCGCGCGACGGGTGTGATCTTCCGCCAGGGCGGGCAGCTGTTCCACGCCAAGGCGCGCGGCGAGGTGGTCTTGTCGGCCGGTGCCATCGGAACGCCCAAGATCCTCGAACTCTCGGGCATAGGGCGCGGCGAGATCCTGCGCGCGCATGGCATCGAGGTGGTGCAGGACACACCGGGCGTGGGCGAGAACCTTGCCGATCACCTGCAGATCCGCACGATCTACCGGATCGAGGGCGCGCGCACGCTGAACGACTACTACGCCAACCCGATGGGCAAGCTGAAAATCGGGCTCGACTACGCGCTCGGGCGGAAGGGTCCGCTGGCCATGGCGCCCTCGCAGTTCGGGATTTTCACGCGCTCCAGCCCCGAGCATGAAACCCCGAATATCGAGTATCACGTGCAGCCGCTGTCGCTGGAAAAATTCGGCGAGCCGCTCCACCCGTTCCCGGCGCTGACCGTCTCGGTCTGCAACCTGCGGCCCGAAAGCCGCGGCTCCTGCCACATCACCAGCCCCGAGCCGGACGCGGCCCCTGCGATCACACCCAATTACTTCTCGGCCCCGGCGGACCAGCGCGTTGCGGTGGACTCGATCAAGCATGCGCGGCGGCTGATGGCGACCAGGACCATGGCGCAGTTCAACCCGGTCGAGATCAAACCGGGCCCCGAGGTGGATGGCGAAGAGGCCCTGTTGAAAGCGGCGGGCGACATCTCGACCACGATCTTCCACCCGGTCTCGACCGCGCGGATGGGGTCGGATGCCGAGGCCGTGGTCAGCCCGGAGCTGACGGTAAACGGCATCGCGGGCCTGTCCATCGCGGATGCCTCGGTCATGCCGACGATCACCTCGGGCAACACGCATGCCCCCGTCACGATGATCGCCGAAAAGGCCAGCGACATGATCCGGGCGCGGCTGCGGGCCTAGTGCCCTTCCTCGGCGCCCCAGCGGGTCACCCGGCCTGAGACGCCGTCCCAGTCGCCCACGCCCAGCACACGCGCGGGGTTCGTCGGCGGCGGCATCTCGACCCCGTCCAGACGCCGAAACCCGAAGCGGCTGTAGTAGGGCTCATCGCCGACCAACAGGATGCGCGGCCAACTGAGCGCCTCGGCCCGCGCGACACCCTCGCGGATCAGCATACCGCCCAAGCCCTCGCCCTGCCGGGTCGGATGCACGGCGACCGGCCCGAGCAAAAGCGCCTCGGCGCGCCCGATACGCACCGGCCAGAACCGGATCGCCCCCCCCAGAATGCCATCGGGATCGCGTGCAACGAGGCACAATTCGCGCACGGCGGGGATGCCATCGCGCAAACGGTAGCTCGACAGGGCCTCTCGCCCCGGTGCAAAGCACAGGTCGTAAAGCGCCTCGACCTCCCAGCGGTCGTCAGGATTTTCGCGGGTCAGCGCGTACATGGTCGAAAATATTGCCCGGTTGCCTCTGGCCGAGGGCCTAGCACGGCGCTACCCCTTTGCCAAACACGCCAGGAAAGACGCGCATCTCATGTTCTACCGACCCGAGGACGGCCACGGCCTGCCCCACAACCCGTTCAACGCCATCGTCACGCCGCGCCCGATTGGCTGGATCTCGACGCGCGGGGCGGATGGATCGGAAAACCTTGCCCCCTACTCGTTCTTCAACGCGGTGGCCTATGTCCCGCCGCAGGTCATGTTCGCATCGACAGGCAGCAAGGATGACCGCGGCGACACGAAGGACAGTGTGGCCAATATCCGCGACACGGGCGTGTTCTGCATCAACATCGTGGAATACGCGATGCGCGACGTGATGAACCAGACCTCCGGGCCATGGCCCAAGGAAACGGACGAGTTCGACCTGGCCGCTATCGATCGGGCCGAGTGCGAGACGATCGCCTGTTCCCGTGTGGCCGCCGCGCCCGCCAACCTGGAATGCCGCCTCACGCAGATCGTGAAGCTGGAGGGCGAGGCGAATTTTGCCGTCTTCGGCGAGGTCGTGGGCGTGCACATGCGCGACGACTGCATGAAGGATGGCCTGTTCGACGTCTTGTCCTTCAACCCGCTGACCCGGCTGGGGTACCGCGACTATTCTGTCGTGCGAGAGGTCTTCAGCCTCAAGCGCCCGGGCGAGTGAGGCAGGCCTGACCGGCCCGCCCCCGCCGATGGGTCAGTGCCCGCCGAGGATACCCGTGCGCACCGAGTAGTTCGTGGCGATCTGGTAATCGGGGTCATCGTCGCTATCGATCATCAGGTGCCCGGCCTTGGTCAGCAGGCGGTGGCAATCCCGCGACAGGTGGCGCAGTTCGATCCTCTTGCCGGCGGCCTCGTAGCGACCGGCCAGTTTCTCGATGGCTTGCAGCGCGGATTGGTCCGCGACCCGGCTATCTGCGAAATCCACCACCACGCGGCCCGGGTCATTCTCGACATCGAACAACTCGTTGAACCCCTCGGCCGAGCCGAAGAAAAGCGGTCCCTGCACCTGGTAGACCTTGGCGCCTTCGGGGGTTTCGTAGGTCTTGGCATGGATGCGGGTCGCGTTCTGCCAGGCATAGGCCAGCGCCGAGACGATGACGCCCACGACCACCGCCGTGGCGAGGTCGGTCAAGACCGTCACCACGGTCACCAGCACGATCACGACGGCATCGGTCAGGGGCACCTTGGTCAGGATCTTGAGCGAGTTCCACGCGAAGGTCCCGATCACGACCATGAACATCACGCCCACCAGCGCGGCCAGCGGGATCTGCTCGATCAGGGGCGCGGCGAACAGGATGAACACCAGCAGGAACAGCGCCGCCGCCGTGCCGGCGATGCGCGTGCGCCCGCCCGATTTCACGTTGATCATGGATTGACCGATCATGGCGCAGCCGCCCATGCCGCCGAAGACGCCGGTCACGGTATTGGCCACGCCTTGGGCCACGCATTCCTGGCTGGCGCCGCCGCGTTCGCCGGTGATCTCGCCGACGAGGTTCAGGGTCAGAAGGCTTTCGATCAGGCCGATGGCGGCAAGGATCAGGGCATAGGGCAGGATGATCCACAGCGTTTCCAGCGTCATCGGCACGGCCGGGATGTGGAAGGCGGGAAGACCGCCCTCGATCGAGGCCATGTCGCCCACGCGCGGCACGTCGAGGCCGAAGCCGATCACGATGGCCGCCGTCACGGCGATGCCCGCCAGCGGGGCGGGAATGATCGTCGTCACGCGCGGCAGCAGCCAGATCACCGCCATGGTCAGCGCGACAAGCCCCAGCATCAGGTAAAGCGGCAGGCCCGACAGCCACTCGCCATTCGCCATGCCATGGCCGGCATGTTCGGCGCTGCCCGGCACCTGGAACTGGCTGAGTTGGGCGAGGAAGATCACGATGGCCAGCCCGTTCACGAAGCCCAGCATGACCGGGTGCGGCACCAGCCGGATGAACTTGCCCAGCTTGAACACGCCGGCCGCGATCTGGATGATCCCCATCAGGACAACGGTCGCGAACAGGTATTCCACGCCATGCTCGGCCACGAGGCTGACCATGACGACCGCCAGCGCGCCCGTGGCGCCCGAGATCATGCCGGGACGCCCACCGATCAGCGCGGTGATGAGGCCCACGATGAACGCGGCGTAAAGGCCGACCAGCGGGTGCACGCCCGCGACAAAGGCGAAAGCCACGGCCTCGGGCACCAGCGCCAGCGCGACCGTCAGGCCAGAGAGCAGTTCGATCCGAAGCCGGTCGAAGCTCATCCCGTTTTGCACGATATTCAGATCGGAGGTCGACAGGCGGCCGGCGACCGCCGCCAGAAGGGTGCGGGTCATGTCGTCACTTTCCGGTTCGGGGAGGGCGCCAGGGTTCGCGTCGCCGGCGCGCCGTCACGTATGTTTGGCCCGCGCATAGGCCAAATGGCCGGCCAAAGCACGGTATTCTTGTGCATACTGCCATCGCTGCACCGCAGCGTAAACCGCTCTCAGCGGGTGGCCGGCATGCGACAGCAGCATAGCTGCCCTGCGATTTATGACGTCAGGGGCGAACGACGGCGGGCACGAAGGGACGGATCGTCGATTTTTCCAAGAGCGGTTTCAACCTTTTCAGAAAGGCCCCGATCACCCCTTCGCCGCTGGGAGCGGCCAATGCCTTGCGAATATCGCGCCTGCGCAGGCTCAACACCTCGAGCGGCACGACGCCCGTGAGGTGCTTGATATCCGGCTCGAGAAAGGCGGTCGACCCCACCCGCGCCCGCGTGACGAACACCCCGATAACGGGCGGCAAACGCGCCGGATCTTCGAGAAAGCGGCGCAACGGCGCGGCCAACCGGCCCCGCCAGATAGGGCCCCCGACGATCAACAGGTCGGCCGGGCCGATCGCTTGGGACATGGAAATATCAGGCAGGGTGCCACGCAGCGCATCGATTTGGGCGCGGGCCCACCCCAAGTGGCCGCGATACCGTGGACACAGGATTTCCAGGATCTCGCACCCGGTCTCATCCGCGAGCGCGCGCGCAACGGCCCGGCTGTGTCCCGATCGGGAATAGATGACAATCCGCGCCTGCACCCTTGTCCTTCCGGTTCATTATTCTTTCGGATGAAAAATTTTCATCCTGTAAACTCTATTTGACACTAAATGTGTCAACTTGGCGAGTCTTGCAACCCGGGCCAGAGGATGGTTCTGCTTGGTGGTCGCAAACATCATGAGGGTAGCGAGCCATGTTCACGAAGATTGCCGTGATCGGCGGATCGGGCGTCTATGACATCGACGGGTTGGAAAATGCGGAATGGGTGTCTGTCGACAGCCCCTTCGGCACACCCTCCGACCAGATCCTGACCGGGCGCCTGGGCGGTGTCGACATGGCCTTCCTTCCGCGTCACGGGCGGGGGCATGTGCATTCCCCCTCGACCGTGCCCTACCGCGCGAATATCGACGCGCTGAAGCGGCTTGGCGTGACCGACGTGATCAGCGTTTCGGCCTGCGGCTCGTTCCGCGAAGAGATGGCGCCGGGCGATTTCGTGATCGTCGACCAGTTCATCGACCGCACCTTCGCCCGCGAAAAGAGCTTTTTCGGAACCGGCCTCGTCGCCCATGTCTCGGTCGCGCACCCGACCTGCCCGCGCCTGTCCAAGGCCTGCCTTGAGGCCGCGACCGCCGAGGGGATCACCGTGCATGACGGCGGCACATACCTCGCGATGGAGGGGCCGCAATTCTCGTCGATGGCCGAGTCGAAGATGTATCGCGACGCCTGGGGCTGCGACGTGATCGGCATGACCAACATGCCCGAGGCCAAGCTCGCCCGCGAGGCCGAGCTCTGCTATGCCTCGGTCGCGATGATCACCGATTATGACAGCTGGCACCCCGAGCACGGGGCGGTCGATATCGGCGACATCATCGCCACGCTGACCGGCAATGCCGACAAGGCCCGTGCGCTGGTAGCCCGCCTGCCCGCGCTGTTGGGCGCGGAGCGCGCGCCCTGCCCCCATGGCTGCGACCGTGCGCTTGACTACGCGATCCTGACCGCGCCGGAGAAACGCGACCCGGCGATGGTCGAGAAACTGGCCGCCGTTGCGGGCCGCGTCCTGGGATAGGATCTGATCATGCCCCTCGATACCTGGCTGACCTTTCTTGCCGCGTCCTTCGTGCTGCTGATCATACCGGGGCCGACCATCCTGCTGGTCCTGTCCTATGCCCTCAGCCAGGGGCGGCGCGTGGCGCTGTCGACAGCGGCGGGCGTCGCCTTGGGCGATCTCGTCGCGATGAGCGCGTCACTCGCCGGTCTCGGCGCGCTGGTACTGGCCTCAGCTACCCTGTTCACCCTTCTGAAATGGGTCGGGGCGGTTTACCTGGTCTGGCTCGGGATCAAACTGATCCGCTCGGCCCGCGCGGGTGAGGTCGCCCTGCCGGAAACCGGTATCGTCAGCCCGCGCCACACCTTCGGGCATGCGGCGGCGGTCACGGCGCTGAACCCGAAATCCATCGCCTTCTTCATCGCCTTCGTGCCGCAATTCCTTGACCCCGGCGCGCCGCTTCTGCCGCAATTCGGCATCCTGATCGCCAGTTTCGTCAGCCTCGCCGCCCTGAACGCGCTGGCCTACGCCCTTCTGGCCGACACCCTGCGCCGCCACCTCGTGCGGCCCTCGGCGATCGCGTGGCTGACGCGGGCCGGCGGCGCGACGCTGATCGGCATGGGTGTGCTGACGGCCACCCTGCGCCGCGCCTGAGGCCATGGGACTGACACCCGGCACGCTGTGGTCCCTGCTGGGGTATCCCGGCGGACCGCCGGGGCTGGAAAGCGTTGCCATCGTAGAGGCCTCCACAGAAGGTACGATGACAGTCGAGGCGGTGCGCCTGACCATCTCGGGCAAAGACGTGCCCGGAACGCTGCTGCGCCCACGCGCTGCCGGTCCACGCCCTGCCCTCCTCTATGCACATGCCCATGGCAACGCCCCCGGCATCGGACGCACTGAGCTGCTGTCAGGTCGGCCT
This sequence comes from [Roseibacterium] beibuensis, assembly GCF_039542305.1. NCBI lineage: Bacteria > Pseudomonadati > Pseudomonadota > Alphaproteobacteria > Rhodobacterales > Roseobacteraceae > Roseicyclus > [Roseibacterium] beibuensis. The sequence continues at coordinate 203,791 of NZ_BAABHW010000002.1, forward strand.
GCGCTGCTGTCCCCGTACGGGCCGGCCCTTGTCGAAGCGGGGTTTGCGGTTCTCTGCCTCGACATGCCGGGCTTTGGCGACCGGCAAAAGGACGGGCCGGAGAGCGCCCTGGCGAAGGCCGCGCTGTGGCGCGGGCGAACACTCCTGGGGCAAATGCTGTCGGAGTTGTCCGGAGGCCTGGACTTTCTCTGCCGCGATCCCGGCATCGACGCCACCCGCCTCGCCACGCTCGGGATCTCGATGGGCGCGACGCATGCCTATTGGCTTGCGGCCCTGGACCCGCGTGTTCGTGCCTGCGCGCATCTTTGCGCCTTCGCCGAGATCGCCCCGCTGATCGACAGCGGGGCCCATGACCTACATGGGCCGTACATGACCGTGCCGGGCCTGCTGGCAGCGGGGGACATGGGCGATGTCGCGGCCCTGATCGCGCCGCGCCCGCAGTTGGTCTGTTCCGGTGCCGATGATCCGCTGACCCCGCCCGAGGCCTTGACCCCGGCGCTTTCGCGCCTGCGCGCAGCCTACGCGGCTTGCCCAGGCGCCCTCTCCATCCTGACGGAACCCGGCAGCGGACATGCGGAGACATGCGCAATGCGCGATGCCGTGCTGTCCTTCCTGCGCCACGCCCTGGCATGACCCGGCAGCGCCGCCACACCCCTGCCCGTGTGCGCACCCGCCGCCTTGATCCCGCCCGGCGCGCTTGCCATCAACACCGCATGTCTCGGCTCTTGATCACCCTGGCCCTTCTCGGACTGACGCCCCTGCGCGCCGACGCGCAGGAGTATATCGAGGTGCCCGGCCTGATCTCGGACGAGGCGTTCTATCGGCTTGTCGCCTGCGCCGCGCCACCGGATGGTCCGTGCAACAAGCCGTTCATCCGCTGGCCCGAGGACCGACGCCTGTCGCTGCGCATCGGGATCGCGCAGATCGCGCCGGGCTTTCCCGACTACCGCTTCGACCTCGTGGATGTGGCGCTGGATGACGCCATAGACGAGATCAACGGCGCCGGCGCGCACCTCTTTCTGGAGCGGGTCTACGAGCCGCCCTTCGACATTCCCCTGCATCTGGTCGGGGCACGCCAAGGGGGCCGGATCACCGGAACCGGTGTGCCCGAGCTCGACGGCAGCAACATCGCCATCGGCCGCGTCGCCATCCGGTCGCGCGGGGCCGAGATCACGGCAGCCGCCATTGCCATTTCCGCCGATATCCGCCGCCGCGAGATCGCCTCGGTCGTGCTGGAGGAACTGGTCCAGGCCATGGGCCTTGTCACCGACATCGACTCGCCCGCCTACGAACGTTCGATCTTTGCCGAGAACGGCAACTCCACCGTCCGGCTCAGGGGGCAGGATCTTGCCGCCCTGCGTCGTCATTACCCGCGGCTCTGACCGCCCCTCGTCACCTGAAAGGCCCCGCCCGATGCTCGATACCAAGGTTCTGCAGGACTACATCCGCACCATTCCCGACTTCCCGCACGAGGGCATCATGTTCCGTGACGTGACGACCCTGTTCCAGGACCCGCGGGGCTTTCGGCTGGCCATCGACCAGTTGCTCGCCCCTTTCGTGGGACAGCGGATCGACATGGTGGCGGGCCTCGAAGCGCGCGGTTTCATCCTGGGCGGAGCGGTGGCGCACCAGTTGTCCAAGGGCTTCGTTCCGATCCGCAAGGAAGGCAAACTGCCCGCCGCGACCATCGAGCAGGAATACGCGCTGGAATACGGGCGCGCGACGGTCGAGATTCACGACGATGCGCTGAAGCCCGGCGACAAGGTTCTGCTGGTCGACGACCTGCTGGCCACCGGCGGCACGGCAGAGGCCGGTATCAAATTGATCGAACGGCTGGGGGCCGAGGTCGTGGGCTGCGCTTTCGTGGTGGACCTGCCCGAAATCGGTGGCCGACAGAAGCTCGAGGCGATGGGCATGGCCGTCCACGCCCTGTGCCACTACGAGGGGGCCTAGGCGCCCCCGAGTGCCGCAAGGATCGCCGCGTCGGGCATTTCAGCGCCGCCAATCCGCACGCCATCGCGCAGGACCGAGAACACCGCGGCCGGGTAGACGGCGCGGTGCCGGGCGCTTTCGGGGTCCATGAGCTTGTCATGGCGCAGCACGATCCCCCGTGCCGCCGCTGCTTCGATCAGCCGGGTGGCGCGCGCCTCAAGGGCCGCGCTTTCCCCGGTGGTCTGAAGCACCGGACCCGCCCCGAGCAAGGCCGCGCGGGTTTGCCAATCGCGCGGCAGACGCGCCAACGGCCATGGCCCGTGCAGAACCCGCCCCCAAAGCCGTGCCTTGCGCGCCGTCTCATCCAGCGTCATCCAACCGCGACCGGGCGCGAGATCGGGGGAAATCAGCCCCTCGTCCCGCCCGGTGACGGCCAGAACAGCGGCATAGCCATAGTATGTCGCGAACCCTTCCACGCCAGCCCAGAGGCGGCGCACCGCCTCGGCCGCGTCGGGGCCGGGCGCAACGCGAAGATCATGCACCACGACGGCGCGCGTCCCGCCCTCGATCGGCCGCCAGGACAGGCGGCCGGGCTGGAACATGACGAACCCCTTCAGCGGGGGGCGTACCATTCGGATTTCGAGCCCCTCGGCGAAGCGGGCCATCAACCAGTCTCGATCGTAGGGGGCGTGCGGGGCGGCCAGCATCCGGTCCACCCGCTGGAACGAGCATCTGTCGAATGTAGGCGGTGACACCGTCACCAGTTCTTTCAACTTCCGCGGCATGGCGGGCTCCCCGCATGAGCATCCGGTCGCGCGACCCAAGGCCAAATTGCCGCAGTATCCGACGGTCTACATTGATCTGACGCAAACCGGGCAAGCCGGAAAATTTACGATTTGTTTACCGTTGAACGACATCCTGAGGGCGTTCGCGTTTCTCCAAGGCGCGGATGTCTGACGACGTGTCACGTCAAAGGGGCTGCGCGCCCTGTCCCAGTTTCGGTGCGCAGCCCACCTTTCCAACCATTTGTCGCGATTGTATTTCCCGCGCCAAAAGGCTAGCCCATGACCGTCGCGGGCGTGATGGAATTGGTAGACATATCGGACTTAAAATCCGTGGGCCGTATGGCCGTGTGGGTTCGAGTCCCACCGCCCGCACCATGCAAGCTCCCGTTTGGACAGCGGCGGATGCCGGTCAGAACCCGAAAGAAAAGCGCCGCATCAGCACGAGCGACACGCCGAAGCTGTCTTCGCTCTGCACGATGGGCGAGTCCGCGGCATCACCGGCCAGCCGGTCCCAGGTCAGCGTGCCGTCGAGGCTCCAGTCATTGGACAACTGGTAGGTCGCGCCGATCTCCAGCCCGTAGCTGACAAGCCCTGCGCCGGGGTCATAGGCGGTGAAGGACGAGGCGCCGGCCTCGGCCGGTGTCACGCCGAAATAGGTGGCCGTGTAATCCTCGGATCCCCAGAGCATGCGCGGGCCTGCCGTGACGGTCAGATCCTGCGAAGGGCGGAAAATAGCGTCTGCTCCAAGCTCTCCCACGAAGCTTTCGTGGCCGATCACGCCATAGCGGATATCGGCGAAGGCTGCGAAATTCTGCGCCGTGTACCCGATGCCCCCACCCAGTTCGACGCTGAAATCGACATCGTCGAGGCCTGCCAGTTCGGGGGAATCGTCATCCGTCCGTTCACCGATGAAGCGGAACGATCCGCGCGGCCGCCAGCCGTAGGACGTCGCGTTCGGATCGGGGTCCCCGATTTCAACGCCGCCCAGGCGCAGATGGCCAAACTGAAACCCACCCGCGACGCCGGCGCTGTAATCCTCCGACCCGAAATAGTCCGGCGACACCTGCCCGCCGAGACCGGCCGAGAAGGACAGCTCGAAATCGGATTGGGCCTGCGCCGCAAAGGGCATGCAGGCGAGTACGGCAACAAGGTGGGGCAGCTTCATGATCTTGGCTTGGCTCCGTTTTGGACAGCAGCGCATTCAGGGCCTCGAAAGACGTCAACGACCGCAATGAGGAACCTAGCACGCGCCGACAGCCAGCACAGTCCGGATAGGGAAAAGCGATCAAGAAAAGAAAAACGCGCCTCCATGGGCGCGCTTCTCCTTACCGGCCAGCTTGGGTCAAGTCGGCTCAGGCGGCTTCGGCCTCGGCCTGGTTGCGACGTTCGCTTTCCTCGCGGCTCAGCGCCACCGAGGTGCGGACACCGCAGGCCACGAATTTCATCAGGCCTTCGACCACGCGTTCGTTCGGGTCGATCCCGGCACAGCTAAGCACCTCGCGCCCGTCGCGCGACCGCGCCCAGCGGGCGATTTGCTCAGGGCCGTTGCCATACTTCTTGTCGTCAGCAATCGCATCATCGAGCGCAGCCAGAACGACCGCCGCGAAAAGTTTTCGCGCGCGCTGACCCTGTTCGAAGTTGAAGGCGGTGCCATCAACGAAATCTCGCATTTCGTCGTCCTTTGTTTTTGCTCTTGCAATTTCGGCGTGACGCCTCTTATGCCCAGATTCTATGCAGCGCAGGGATGCGAATATTGCAAGTGTGGTATTCTTCCAGCGCATGGCTGGTGGTCAGTCCCCACAGGTTCCGGTGTATTGTCAGCGTCTCCAGCGCCAGATATAGGGACGCTCAACACTATCTCAAGTTATTGCCAAGGTTTTGACACGATGCCCAAGATCAACGGGAACGAGATCCGCCCCGGAAATGTGCTGGAACATAACGGCGGCCTCTGGGCGGCGGTGAAGGTCGACCACGTCAAGCCCGGCAAGGGCGGCGCCTTTGCGCAGGTCGAATTGCGCAACCTGCGCAACGGGTCCAAGGACAACGTACGCTTCCGCTCGGCCGACAAGGTCGAGCGCGTGCGGCTGGAACAGAAAGACCAGCAATTCCTGTATGAACAGGACGGTATGCTCGTCTTCATGGATGCCGAAACCTACGAACAGATCGAACTGCCGGCCGAGATCCTTGGCGACCGCCGCCCCTTCCTCCAGGACGGCATGACGATCGTGGTGGAGTTCTACGACTCCGAAGCGCTGAACGCGACGTTGCCGCAAAAGGTGACCTGCAAGGTGGTCGAGACCGAACCGGTGGTCAAAGGCCAGACTGCGGCCAACAGCTTCAAGCCGGCCGTGCTGGATAACGGCGTGAAGGTGATGGTGCCGCCCTTCGTGGGGCAGGACGAAGATATCGTCGTGAACACCGAAACGATGGAATACGCCGAGCGGGCCTGACCCCGATATCAGCGCCAAATTTCAAAGGCCGGGGCCAAGGGCGCCGGCCTTTTTGCATTGGCTACAGGAATGCGACGTCAATCTCTGCCGCCCGACCAGGGCGAGCGTGGCGTGCGCCGTGTGCCCGAGCGCGGGATGCGTCCGAGGTCGGCCAGCGGCGCCTTCGCATCGCGCGGGGTTGAGACGCGGCGCACCCTCGGAATGGGACTGCGCCGGTCACGGTCGAGCACGTAGTTGACCTCTTCATGCGGGGGTTTGCCGTGGGTTCGCGACCACCACTCAGGCCCCCCGCGTTTCAGCCAGGCCGGCAGAACCAGCACGAGCCCCGCGATGAAGCCGCCCGCATGGGCCCAATAGGCAACCCCGCCGCCCGCGACATCCATCGCCAGGCCGTTCACCAGTTGCAGCCCGAACCAGATGCCCAGCATCAGCCAGGCGGGGATGGTGAACACCTTGAAGATAACGACAATGATGACCAGAACGTCGATACGCGCGCGTGGAAACAGCAGCAGGTAGCCCCCCATCACCCCCGCGATGGCCCCGGAGGCGCCCACCATCGGGATGGACGACGTGGGGTCGGCAAGGATCTGGCCACCGGCTGCCGCAACGCCCGAGGCGAGGTAGAAGGCCAGGAAGCCGAGATGGCCAAGCAGATCCTCGAGGTTGTCGCCGAAGATGTAGAGGAACAGCATGTTGCCCAGCAGGTGCATCCAGCCGCCGTGCAGGAACATCGAGGTCAGGACCGTGTGCTGATCGAAACCCGAAAGAACCTCGCGCGGGACCAGCGCCCATTGGTCGAAGAAAGCGCCCAGCATCGCCTCGCTGCCCGAAAGCGACGGGAAGTAACTGAGGAAAATGACGACATTCGCCGCGATCAGCGCCCAGGTGACATAGGGCGTGCGGTCGGACGGGTTATGATCGCGAAACGGAAACATGCCTGTCCGACACTTGGGGGCCGAAGCGCAGAGGTCAAGCGCGTGAGCGCGCTCAGTCGAGGTCGTCGGCCGCCAGCATCAGACGGATTTCGCGCCGGACCATCTTGCGGACGTTGCGCGTGATGCGCTGCCCCAACGCCCCCTGCAACTCCTCGCGCACCACCTCGGCCACGATTTCCCGAAGCGTTTCCTCGTCAAGAATTCCGGTTTCATCCTCCGGGAAGGAGAAGGGGCGATCATCGCCCAGATCCTCGTAATCGGCTTCATCGGGCGCCATGTCGCCGCGATTGGCAGGCCCCGTTTTCCAGTGCATGGCACGCCCGGCCTCGGGGTCACCGGGGCGCATGTCGCGACCGTGTTCTATGTCGGCGGCGGCGTCCTCGACCTTCGAACCCGGTTCCGGCCTTGGCCCGGGGACCGACGTGTCGGCCGCCCGATCGAATTCCACGACTTCGGCTTCGATGGGGGTGTCGCCCTTTCCCGCGCCCTCGGCGTCGGAGTGGTGCCGCGTTTCGGCATCTGGCCGCCGCGAAAAGATCGGTGTGAAATCCGCGTTCTCCGGGTCGCCTGTCGGCCCGTGGTCTGTCATGTTCGATCCTTCCTCGCCTTCGGGCGCAGAGTCCGCCTCGGGCGGGTCGACGGGGTGCACACCGCGGACAGTGGCAAGCTCGCGCAGGGCCCGGTCGGCGTTGCTGCCGGGCCAATCGACATCCCCGGTCTCGGGCTCGAACTCGGCGGGGGCATCCGACAGCGTTTCGCCCAAAAGCTCGGCGACGGCCTGATCGACAGTTACCGGCTCGTCGGTCGGTGCATTGTCCTGCGCCTCTGCCGGGGGGGCGCCGTCAATTAGGTCCATATCCTTCGTCGGGTCGAACTCCAGCCCGGCCGCGATCCCTTCCGGGTCGGTCGCCATCGAGGGCGCTTCGGCGTTGGGGGCCTGATCGTGATCGCCCTCGGACCCGACCGAGGCAAACTCGGACAGGCGGTCATCCGGATGCCAGTCGCCCTGCCCTTCATCTGCCTCGGACAGGGGGCCGCCTTCCGCATCTGAACAAGCTGCATCCTCGGCTTCGGACAACTCCGCCTCGGGATCATCGCGCACAGGGACAGGCGCCCAGGGATCATCCGGGTCGGTCACGCGCAGCGCGGGCGTCAGTACCAGTTTATCAGTGTCGCCCCGGGCCACCTCTGCAGGGCCCGGCTGCGCTTTGGGAACCGCCGAGGCGTGGTGATCCGAGACAAGACGCCGGATAGAGGACAGGACGTCCTCGATCTCGTCGGAACTCTTGGCGGTCTTTGACATCTTGCTCACTCCTCAACCGTGGCCGCGCACGGACGCGGCGCCCCTTTGCGCAACCGCCCGTTTCTTCGGGCCGTGTCGCCGAGGCTTTCGCAGCAGGATACAGGCAAGAGGCCATCCGCACAACGGATAGCTAAATTCAAAGGTTTTGAGCGGCTTAAACGCTCCGCTTCACGTGGATTCAATCCGAGCGGCCGACCCGCTGCAACACGCTGTCCAGTTGCGCGCCCTGCGGCGAGGCAAAGCGGGCGGGGGCACGGCCGAAGAGCTCGGCATAGGCCGCCGGATCGTATTCGGGCACCTGAAGGCCCAGATGCTCCACGGTCAAAAGGCCGGACGCGGCCAGCAGGGAATAGGAGGCGACGTAAAGATCGGCCTGCGCCTGGATGCGCGCGATCCGGGCATCGAGCACGTCCTGTTCGGCATCGAGCACGTCGAGCGTGGTGCGCGCGCCCAGCGATGCCTCTTCCTGCACGCCCTCGAACGCCAGTTCAGCGGCCGTGATCTGCTGATCCGCGGCCTGGATCTGGGCGTTGGCGATACGCATCTGCGCCCAGGCATTGCCGACCTGCTGCACGTTGACCAGTACCTGCTGGTTGAGGCCCGCGCGCACGGCGGCGGCCTGCGCCAACGCCTGACGCTCGAACGAGGCAAGCTGCCCGCCCCGGTAGATCGGTTGGGTCAGGGTGATGCCGATGGAGGCCCCCTCCCCCGGATTGCCGGTGAGAGGCGCAGGGTCGACATCGGTGTAGGAATACCGGCCATCCAACGTAACGCTCGGCAGGTAGGCGGACCGTGCCTCGGCCACGGCGAGTTCTGCGGCGGTCACCTCGTGCTGAAGCGCAAGCACGTTGGGGTGGCTCTGACGGGCCAGCGCCTCGGCCTCGGCCTCGGTCCGCGGCAGGCCCGGAATCGACCCAGGCCCCGACAGACCGCTCGGATAACGCCCGATGGCGAGATTGAAGAGTTCGCGGCTGATCTCCAGCGTCCCCTGCGCAGCGGCCAGTTCCGAGCGCGCTTGCGCCAGTGCCGCTTCGGCCTGGGCCACGTCGGTGCGCGTGTCTTCGCCCACCTCGAACCGGTCGCGCGCGGCGCGCAATTGCTGGGTGATCACGCGCACGTTGCGTTCGCGCACGTTGACCACCTGGATATCGCGCCAGACATTCATGTAGGCCGTGACTGCATCGAGCAGCACCTGCTGCTCGAGCGCGACAAGCTCCTGACGGGCGGCCAGCAAGGTCTCGCGCGCGCCTTCGATCGCGGCACGTCGGCCGCCACCCTGGTAGATCACCCATTCCGCGACCAGCGAGGCCGTCGATGTGGTGGTATCCGCAACAAGGTCCCGGTCCATGGAGGCCACGAAACTCAGCACCGGGCGCAGGGCCGCCATGGCCTGCGCCACGCCCTCATCGTCGATCCGAAGAAGGTAGCGGTTCTGCTCCAGAAGGAAGGAATTGGCATAGGCATCGACCATGGCCTGCCGGAGTGAATCCGCCGAGGCGGGCATTGCCATCCCACCCAGGGCCAACGCGCCCGCTGCCAAAGTCAGGCGCAGCCCTGCCCTGATCCTTTGGAAGGTCGGCTTCATCGGAAACTGCATGCGCTCATACCACCCTGTGCTGGGCATCCGAAGACCGCTCCGGCCTGCCCGGTTTCGCTTTGGTTTGCACGCAGCGGGCGCCGGTTTCCGTCGCCCGAGCGCTGTTCAGAACACGAAGCTCGGGGCGCGGGCAAAGCCCGGCAAAACCTCGGCCGTCGCGTTGAATTCCATCCGCCAGCTGACATGGCCCTCGGGCGATTTGAAGCCCATACGGACCTCACCCAAGGCACCTTCCATGAAGATCGCGATGATCTGACCGCCCGGCTTGAGCTGATCGTAAAGCGACGTCGGGATCTCCTCGACACCGCCCGAGATCACGATGGCGTCGAAGGGGCCGTGCTTTGCCGCGCCCTCGGGCAGCGGCCCGGTGATGACGGCGGCATTCACGACGCCTTGGGCGCCAAGCGTCGCCTCGGCCTCGGCGGCAAGTTCGCCGTCTTCCTCCAGCGCCACGACCGCTTCGGTCATGCGGGCCAGAAGCGCCGTGATGTAGCCAAGGCCCGAGCCGATTTCGAGCACCACGTCCGTGGGTTCGAGTTCCAGCGCATCGAGCATCTTGGCCGTGGAGCGCGCGTCGAGAAGCTGACGGTGCGGCGCGATCTCGATCGGGCCGCCAACGTAAGCCAGCTCGCGCTTGGTATCCGGCACGAATTCCTCGCGCGGAACCTCGAGCATCGCATCGATGATGGTAAACTTGGTCACGTCCGAGGGGCGCACCTGCGTGTCCACCATGGTAACGCGACGGGAAGCGAAATCCGTCATGTAGCTGAACCGCGTCGTCTAGTTAGCGTTGTCACGTGTCTTCGCACAGGCCGCAGGGCCGCGCAACCACGCGGATGCCCGAGGAAGGTGGTTTCGCGCCACATGTGGCGTGACGTCCATAGCCGGTCGCCACGAGCGCTCCATGCAAGGCATCTTGCGCTGGACCCAACGATGGGCTACCTGACCGATCACACCACGGCGGCGAGTTGGCGGAGTGGTGACGCAGCGGATTGCAAATCCGTGTACACCGGTTCGATTCCGGTACTCGCCTCCAAAATTCCTTATATAAAACAATACGTTACAGAAAATCCGTCTTGGGCACCACTACCGAGAACAGTATAGACACAGTTTTGGGGCGAAAAACTGTTCCAGGCGCTGCCCGTCACTTGTGGATCGAAGACCCCTGTATACGCTGATAAAGTTCTTCCAGCGCATCACCTTCGATCTCACACTCCCACACAACCAGTGCGGTCCAGCCCAAAATCTCAAGTGCCGCCAGCGCGGCCGCGTCCCTCCGGACATTCGCCTCAAGCTTCTCTCGCCAGAAGTCTGCCCGCGTTTGCGGCAGCTTGGCCCGCCTGCATCCAGGGTGCTGGTGCCAGAAACAACCGTGGACGAAGACTGCGACGCGGCGGGAGGGAAAAACCATGTCCGGCTTTCCGGGCAGGTCCCTGCGGTGGAGCCGGAAGCGCAATCCTCGGGCATGCAGGTAACGGCGGACTGCCAACTCGGGCTTGGTGTTCTGGCTCCGGACCTTCGCCATCATTCTACTGCGTGTTGCTTGATCTACATGATCAGTCATCCTAGCAATCCCATTTCTCAATACCTTGTAGACTGCCTATACGTGTGGCATAAATCTAGCGAGGATCGATCGAGTGCTGTTTGCCCAATGAGTAAGAAATTAGCCGTTGACCTATTTGCAGGATCAGGCGGACTAACCGTCGGCTTGAAGCGAGCCGGCTTCTCAGTTGTCGGTGCCGTTGAGGCAGATGCTCTCGCAGCATCAACCTATCGAAAGAACCATCCACGTGTCAGACTCCTTGAAGGAGATATCAAGACCATTGAGCCAGCTACGCTGGCCAGAACTGCGCGTTTCGAGGTTGGCGAGCTAGACCTGCTTGCCGGCTGCCCGCCCTGTCAGGGCTTTTCCACGCTCAGAACGTTGAACGGAAAAGTTGGGATCGATGACCCCCAAAACGAGCTTATCTTTGATTTTCTACGATTTGTCAGAGAGCTAGAACCGAAGGCGGTGATGATGGAGAACGTCCCCGGGCTATACGGCGACGCCCGTCTCGCTTCAGTACAAGAGCACTTGAGATGTGCAGGCTATGAGTCCGAAGCAAGAGTTCTGAACGCAAGAGACTTCGGTGTCCCTCAACGCCGCCGCCGGATGGTGCTCATTGCGCTACGAGGCACTGAGCCTGTTTTTGCAAAAGCGAAAAGCCGTCGACGAACTGTCCGGCAAACAATTGGGAAAATGCCTCAGCCCGGGCACGGCAGTGATCCGCTCCACGACTATACGGTAAAGCGCTCTCAACGCGTCGAGCAGATTATTGCGGCCATACCGGTTGATGGCGGCAGCCGTGCCGCTTTGCCCAAAGACCTTAGGCTCGATTGCCACGCCAAAGTAGATGGTTTCAAAGATGTTTACGGGCGAATGAGTTGGGCAACCCAAAGCCCTACAATCACAGGCGGGTGCATCAATCCGTCCAAGGGGCGTTTCCTTCATCCGGAACAGGACAGGCCCATCACGCTTCGTGAGGCAGCTTTGCTTCAGGGATTCCCGCGTGGATATCACTTCAGCTTGGAGCGAGGAAGATACCCTGCCGCACAGATGATTGGCAATGCTTTCCCGCCCAAGTTCGCAGAACATCACGCACGGGAAATTGCGAACTGCCTGGACAACCTCCAAACCCAATAACTGGTGGAACATGCCAAACATTGATTCAATCCTGCATGCGAATTTGAACCAGGAGCAATTCGCAGCGGCCACTGACCCAGCTGGTGAAGTGCTTACCTTGGCGTGCGCTGGTTCAGGGAAGTCAAGGACGCTAGCGTATCGAATTGCATGGCTGATCGCTGATCGTGGTGCAAATCCGGAGAGTATCGTCGCATTCACCTTTACCGAAAAGGCTGCCGACTCAATCAAGCTAAGGGTATCTCAGGCGCTTGCGGCGAGTGGTCTCGATCCTAATTTCCTCGGCAGGATGTTCATCGGCACCATCCACTCATTTTGTCAGTACATCTTGGGTGATATTGACGCACGATACAGGCAATTTGAGGTGCTCGACGAGAATAGACTAAAGCTATTCCTCATCGAAAACTATCCGGCTTTGGACTTGCATCGACTGAGAAGTCGCGCGCGGGGTAATGCCTATTTTGAGACAATTGCGGGCGCCGCGCAGACCTGGAACCTCTACAATGAGGAGTTGCTTTCGCAGGCAGCTGTGGCAGCGCATGATGCCGAACTTGGCAATTTCATTGCGGCCCTCAATGACCTTCTTCTGCAACGAGAGTTTCTGGACTTTTCATTCATGCAGCGGCTTGCGGTTGAAGCCATGCAGGCGGGCAATGCAACCCATGTCGTCTCCAAGGTACAACATCTCTTGGTGGATGAGTATCAAGATATTAATCCAATCCAAGACGAATTAATTAGGCAACTGCATTCCGGAGGTGACTCGCTCTTGGTCGTGGGCGACGACGATCAATCGATCTATGGCTGGCGGGGCGCCGACGTTACTCGAATCCAGACATTCCAGTCGAGATTCCCAGGCGCGAGCGCCCACACAATCGGCACAAATTACCGTAGCACTGAGCTTATTGTCAGGAGCGCGGATGCAATGGCGCACGCTGAACTAGGTGCCAACAGGATCGTGAAGAACCCATCCGCTGTCCCATCAAGCGAACCGGGAGAGTTTCGCAACCTCTGGTTCGATGATCGCGCGGACGAAGCCAGTTGGGTCGCACAGACGATCGAAACACTGATCGGAACCCGGTACGTTGAAGACAGTGGGCGCATACGCGGTTTAGCTCCTTCGGACTTCGCGATCCTTATGAGGTCCACCCGCCAACCAGAACCAAACGATCATCCACCGCGTCATGTGGCATACTCAAGCGAACTGTCGGCGCGCGGAATCCCGTTCAGCTTGGAGGCCGGAGGTAGCCTATTCGATCGACCTCAGGTCGCAGCAATGAGAAGCTCGTTTGAGCTTTTGCGCAGCGGGACACCAGATCGATCGACTCTATCGGCTTTCTTCACGTCTGAGGTCCAGCCTGCGTTTCCCCACTCCGACTTTTCTAAGCTCGCCTCAGTGTTCGCAAGTTGGGGCCGGATGATTCATGCGCCGGTCACTCCCGGTCAACCCAGGCGGCGGGTGTATCCACAGAATTTCGTATTTGACCTCCTTGAGGCGTTTGGGCTAGCGCAATCGAATTTCGATGATGCAGTTGTACAGGACCTTGGTGTTTTTAGCCGTATAATTCAAGACGTAGAGGCTGTATTTCCAAGTGTTGATAGTACTGGGCGCTTCAACAGTATCCTGAATTTCCTTTCTGTTGTTGCAGAGAAAGGTTACGATACGAGTTCAAGTGAAATTCTCAATCGGCCGAATGCCGTCACTGTGTCAACTGTGCACAAGATGAAGGGACTAGAGTTCCCAGTTGTCTTCGTCGTGGATGTGGAAGCACAAAGATTCCCTAAGAACCGAAGCCGTTATTCAGGATGGATTCCTGAACCGCTGTTGCAGACCTCGCTCGATAGAGGGGCATATCAATCGACACGCGATGAGGAAGCCAGACTGTTTTATACTGCGCTGACGAGAGCTGAGCGATATCTTTATGTGACGGGTTCAGCACAGGTGCCTGGAGGACGCCGCGCCATGCGAGTTTCACCCTTCGCAGGACATCTTAACGATCCCGCAATCTCAACCGACGCAAGTACCCCTCCAGTTTCCAGCGGGAATGAACAACCGCAGCAGCGCATTGAGGCAATCAACTTTCCAACCAGTTTCTCGGACGTCAAATACTATCTACGCTGCCCAAAGGACTACCAGATCAGGAAGATTTTCGGTTTCAGCCCCGCCATTCCCGACTTGTTTGGGTTTGGTTCAACTGTCCACGCGTCTATCGGGAAGCTTCATCAAGAGTTTTCACACACAACTCCTACAATTGCCGATGCTGAGAGGATTGCTGAAGCCAACTTCAACTTGAAGCATGTGCTTCCAAGCCGCAATCCGAGCACAAATCCAGGACCTTACGAACGCGCCAAGGACAGAGCGACGGGCTTGGTAAAAGACTATGTGGAAAGGTTTGCGTCGGACTTTGCGCAAAGCAGGCAGCTTGAAGCACGCTTTGAGATTCCCGCCGAAGGGACTGTCGTATCGGGTGCAATTGACCTGATGATAGAGGAAGACGATCAGGGAAACGTGATTGATGCGTGTGTCGTGGACTTCAAGACTATGGAGGGCGGAGACGACCCAGCGGCCAATTCCGACTTGGAGTGGACTGAGCTGTCCCTGCAGGTTCAACTCTACGCAAAAGCAGCGGTCGATATACTTGGAAACGTAACCGAAGCGGGATTTGTACATCTGCTGAAGGATGGTCAGCGGGTTGAGGTGCCAATCACAAACGCGGCGCTGGACGCGGCAATTGCTAATATTGAGTGGGCAGTTGAAGGGATCGTATCTCAGGACTTTCCGATGCGCCCGTCTCAACAGAAGTGTTCCGCATGTGATTTCAAGAAGATATGCCCGATGGAGCCTCAGAATTTTTCGGGTCGTACCGCGCCACCTGCGCTCCACACCCCAGGACGGCCTGGTCAGAAGGTCGCCTCATGCTTCGACGATTTCGATGAGAATTTCGCGGGGTTGTGAGGACGTAGCACCCGCGAGACTCTCAGACCAAGTATCGGATTATCGTTGTACATTATTGCGCCGTCGCATCGGGACATCGATACCGTTCTTGCGAAGGACCGCGGCGATCGACGCGACCGAGCGGACGGAAGTCTTTGCGTCGGGGAATTCGGCCACGACCCGATCCACGATTGCAAGGTAACGGAGGTCAGGGTCCATCAGCAACTCTTGCACCAGTGAGCCGATGGTCCGTTTCGGCTTAGGGCCGTGCACCGTGGCCGCTGCGATCTTCTCGTCCACAGTCTGCTCGCACTCGGGCGCGTCGTTGGCGACCGGCACAGTCGGCTCGGCGTTCTCGGCGGCCTCAGGCGCGGGCATGTCAGCCGCGCGGTCACCGAGGACATCGCACTCGACCACGATCGATCCGGGGTGCTCTCCGCGCTTCTTCTCGGCTAGGTCGGGACGACCGCAGAAGCCGACCGCACCCCATCCCTCCTTGCCTTCGAGCAGAACGGCGTGGGTGTAGGTCCGGTCGGTCTTGCGGGTGTGCTGTGAGCCGTCAGGGGCGATGGCGACGTAGGTGGTCTTGCTCATGGCTGGTCTCCTTCTCAGCGTTGATGGGTCCACCATGTCGCGAAGCGAGGAGCCCGCGAGCCCCGCTGGGCGCTCACATATTGCTTCGGAACTGGGATGGAGCCGAAGCTACCGTCCGGCAATCCGGCAAACACTCTGCGCTTCGAAGGTTTCCCCGAAACTTCAACAGCTTCACAATCCAGAAAAACAACTCGAATTAGGAGCCGTCACATGACTGCGGTAATCATTCCTTTCCCACTCAAAGTTTCAAATTTTCGAGATCGCAAGGAATACACCATTGATCTGATGCATCTGGATTTGACAGCGCAATGTCTCAGGGATCATGGCCGGACCGCAGAGGTTTGCTCAGTCAGTGCGGAGGGCTTTGAGAAAGGGCCTAAGTTAAATACGGATGCTACCTTGCCCGAAGTAATGATCGCTTCAAAAGAAGCATATGAGACACTTTGCAGTTTTATGAGTTCGGAGTGTGATATCGAACATTCAGATCTTCCCAATCAACAATACTTTGCGACGCGCGTCGCAGGGGCAGTGAGAGATTAGAATAGACCTTGTAGCAGCGCCGGGCGTGGCGTCCGGCTCTGCGTGGATCGAGCCTTGACCAATCAGGCCGCCCTCTTCAGCTTTGCTCGGGCTATTGCTTTGCAATCACGACTTGCCGTGTTTTTCATTTCTTGCATTTTTCTCCAATCACCATCAGCGCGCCGCCAAAGGCTGCGTAGGGTTGCTGCGGTTTTCTCGGAGCAGTTCAGCACGGAGGCAAGTTGTACACTGGTTACTTTCGGGTTGTGATTGATGATGAGGGCAGCGATTTCATACAGGTTATCTGTTCTCACGATTTTCCCTTTCGTTGGTTTCAAAAGTTCACGAGCCTGACTTCGGCGTCGAGCCAGCCCACAACCGGGCGCGCAGGGCACAGTCGAAGTCGACGCGTAGCTCCTCCACCAGTGCAGGGTCGATCACGTCCTCGCCGGAAACGAGCATCCCCTCCATGAGCGGATCGAAGATTGCGCTACGAAGGCGGTGGCCGTGGTTCAGGAGGATGTGGTGCAGCATCTCCGAGAGGTAGACGTCCTCGATGATCCCGTCTTCTTCTTCTGCAGGCAGGGCCAGTTCGTGCCTCGGTACGCTGTAGGTGAACTGGACTAGAGCGGAGCTGGGGTTGTCCGCGACTTGAAAGTTCTCGATCTTCATCAGTGTCTCCTTGATCGATTTGCCCCTACGGGGGTTCGCAATGTGGGCGGATTGGCGGTCAGCAGTTCGCGACCCTGATCTCTGCGTCGAACCAATCCATGACCTGCGCACGAGCTGCCTTCAGCTCGTCGCGGCTCCGGCCGCCGTAGGCCGTCACCAGCGCGTCGCCGACCAGCTCGCCGTCGTACCAATGGCCGTAGTCCCGCATCAGGAACGGGACCGCGCCGACCAGGGCGAGGTCGCCCTCGGGCATGTTGACGTATTCGCGCAGGCGGGCGGTGGCGGCGTTTTTCAGGGCGGAACGCGGCAGGCGAATGCGGACTTCCACCCGGTCGTCTTTTTTAAGGGCGCGGTAGCGTTCGACGACCTCGGCGCCGTCCGCGGTGGTCTCGCCGTCGATCTTCAGTCTTGTCTTGGCCATGTCGGCACTCCTTCTCGATGAAACTGGTCTCAGCGACCGTGGGAGGAGAATCGCAGACGGCTTCGGGCGAGTAACCCAACGTTTGAAGGGGGAGGCGCAAATAATGGTGTGGCCCGGAAGACACACCGCAAAAAGGGCAGGCCCGCGTCTCGGATGGAGACACAGGCCTTCTCGGATCCCGGTCGTTCAGGCTGTCATCGGGCCAGGCTCTTGCGGGCGTCGGCGAGGTGCATCGAGGTCACGCCGCCGCGTTCCAGCTCCTGCGCGTCGTCGCGGGTCATCATGAGCGATCGGCCCATGTCGGTGTCGAGCGCCCGCGAGTAGGCCTTCTCGAAGGTCTCGCCGGGCTGCTGGATGCTCTTGGCCAGCTCGTCGAGCTGCCGCTCGGCTGCCTGGCGGTTCGCCGCTGCGGCCTTCCGCACGTCGACGGGCGGGTTGGCCGGTTCTTTCTTGGTCATGTCGTTCTCCTGTGATTGCACGGCCGCGCGCGCTGTCGCGACCTGTTCCTCTAGGAGCTCGACCTCCTTGGCGAGCTCCAACACTTCCTCGGCGTCGGACTCGTCGCGCGCCAGGCGACCGAGGGCGTCCTCCAGTTCCTTCTTGCGGTCCTGCAGCCGCCTCAGTTCCGCGGCGTGTCGCTGGCCATCCTTGGCGCTCATCTCGCTCTCTCCATCTGTTCCAGTTCCTGTCTGGCCTCGCGGGCCACGTTCGGTTGCGGGCTCTCGGCACGGACACGCAGGAGCTCGGTTCGCAGGCTCTCCGCGACCCGCTCCTCGGCGGCTGCCAGGCTGATCGCGTGGCGGGGCCGGATCGGGGTCTCGATCCCGAGGGCCCGCGTCATGGTCAGCTCGCCGGCATGGATCAGCGCCTTGACGAGGGGCTCGGCGGCGCGGTTGTTGGTCAGCGACCGCTCGACTGCGGTCAGGTCGCCGCCGGCGGCGGAGGTCGCTCCGAGGTCCCTACGCAGTGCGTCCACGTAGGCGGGCCAAGCGGCGGCCAGCTCGGAGAGCGCGTCGTCAACTGCCTTGGCCAGCTTCGCCCGCTCGGCGGTGGTCTGGAGGGCGTTCTCGGCCCGCACAGTCCGCTGACGGCGTTCCGCGCTCGCGGCCGCCGCGCCCCGCCGTTCCTGGAGCTCGGCCAGGGCCTCGTCCACGATGGCGATGCGCTCGGCCAGAGCGGCGGCGGTCCCGCCGGGCTTCCTGCCTTCGATGATGGCCTGCTTTGCCTCGTCGCGCGCCCTGTCCAGCTCGTCGGTCAGGCGGGCGCGTTCGTCGCGCAGCTCGGCGATGCGGGTCTCAATTTCCTGTCTGTTTTTCATCCAGTCGGGTTCCTCTCGGCTCGTGTCGGGGGGCGGACGGCACGACCCCGGAGAAGGAGTCGGGACCGCGCCGTCCGCGTGCCGGGAAGGAGGGCTGACATGAACCTCGGCACCGTCACACACTGTCGCGTCGGCTCGGCGTGGGGGACCAGCGTGTGCGTCTCGGGCGTCGATTGTTGGCGCGTCACTCGGCCAGGAGGTCCAGCTCCATCTGCCGCAGCAGGTGGGTCGGGGTGCCCTTCGTGGACAGGAAGCTGCCGGGGTTGTCCTGGACGTCGGAGCGATAGGAGCGCCAGCATCGTGCGTTCGGACAATCCACCCCCGCCGCGATGAACGCCTGCATGGCGGGGCGGACCCATCCGCGGGGGAAGCGCGTCGAGCCGTGGACGTGGTACATCGAGGCGAGGAGGCGCACCGCGTTGGCGCGCATGGTCAGGCCGGGGAGCGGCGGCCAGTCGGCCACGGCCTCCTCGACCAGGGCCTCGGCCTCCTGCTGGGTGGCGGCGTACCGTATCACCGGCAGCGGCGGGACCGGCCTCGCCTCGGTCGGCTCAGTCATCTAGCACTACGCCCATCTCAGCGAGGCGGGCGCGCTTCCTTTCCATGAGGTCGAAACGTTCCTCTTGTTGTAGCTTCACCTCGGCGAACTTGCGTTCCATCTCGGCGAGCTGTTGCTTCTCGCGCGTGATGATCCTGGTCGGCGTCTGGTCCATCGTCGGTCTCCTCGTGAGGGTTTACGACGCACGATGCCGCGCGGGCTGCTCCGCGTAAGCCAGTGAGGGCGCGCGCCTGACTGACGATCAGGGGGACCGGAAGCGACGGACCCAGCCGGATCAGGTGCTTAGGACAGTTCGACCAGGACGAGCACAGTGCCGGGCACAGGGCTGGACCGCTTCGGGCACCCGTCAGTCCTCGTAGAACGGGGAGGCACCGACCCACTCCAGCAGGTCGGCCCTGACTTCGTCCTCGAGGTCGATGCGCGTTCGGATGGACGCCAGGGCCGTATCTCTGGCCTCCACGTTTTCCCAGGGCACCGGCTCACGCCTTTCACGCATCTCGGTCAGGACGCCCTCCTCGCCGAACAGGTAGCCGAGGGTGACGCGCATCGTGAGGTGCGAGCCGTCCGCGAATGGCTTCGTGAGCACGCCGCCCGGCGACACCAGGGTCACGTGTGGATAGGGATCAGGCATCGTCGTCTCCGTCGGGCTCGTGTGTCGTCCCCTGGATCACCTCGGCGTCATCGACGCCCGGATGTGCACCCGGAGCCTCGGGATTGCCCAGGGGTCTCCGTATGGACCCGGTGGTGCCGCCGACGAGCTTGGGCTTCCGGGTCGGAAGCTCGTTGTGCACGTTCGTCTGGTTGTTGATCTGGACGTTGGTCTGGGCCGGGCCGTCCGCGGAGCTCATGCGGAGGGCCAGCAGCTTCGTAAGCACCCGTGGGTCCACGTGGCTGGTCTCGAAGCGGTGGACCACCTCGAAGTCGTCATCCAGCTCGGGCCTGCCGGTCTTCGGGTCGATCACCGGCACCCACCTGCCCGTGCCCATCTCCAGGGCCGTCTGGACCACGCGCTGGGTGAGCTCCTCCTCGAAGGCGGTCACCGCGTCGTCCCACGCCTCCGCGAAGTCGGGGTTCTTGGCCCGGCGGTCGTAGAAGGTGCGCCGGGTGAGGCCAGTCATGTTGGCGGCGTAGGTGACGTGCCCGAACTGCCTCAGGTAGCCGAGGAACTCGTCGCCCTTCTCGCCGTACACCTGGGCCACGACCGGGGCCAGTTGGCTCGGCCTGTGTGGATCGGGCGCCGGCCTGATCCTGTTCATCCGCATGATGCTCACGCTGGTTACTCCTATTCGACCTGATCGAGCTCCTCGCTTCACGCCATCTCGGGGGCCGAGGGGGCCGCCGTGTGCGGCATCCGCGGTGCTCGTGGCTGTGCTTGGAGGGGCGTCGCCCGGGCAAGCCCCTGACTCGATTGCCCTTCCTTTCGCGAGGCCCCCTGATCGTGTATCGGAGGGGCGCCCTTTGGTGGGCAGGCGGGCGGGCGTCGAGGTTTTTCCGGGCGGCTCGCTCCTCACTGTTCGAGGTCAGGATGCCACGTCCCGTCGGCGTCGTACGCCAGCGAATACACATGTGAGCGAGCCTACCTCTCACTGGCGTGAGGTCGGGACACAGAGGGGGCCTGGCCCCCGTTCGGCCTAAGTGTCATAGCGTCCTGAAAGCGTCCTTCAGTATCTTATTGTTTTTATTACCTAAATGACACTAAGACACTTAGGACACTTAATATTGCATTTCGGCTTTCTGAACGACCAGGCAAGCCGCACCGAATTCGGCGAAGGGAGCGACCAGAGCGAGACGCAAAAAGCCACGAAACCAGAACCTATGCGTCATAGCGCCCTAGCGTCTTTTTCGCTTCCGAAACATGCGCTTAGGCCAGGACGCTTATATTATGCAAGCGTCCTAAGCGTCCTGAGGGGCAGCTCTGAGACCTCACACAGGCGTGAAGTCAGGTGCTCGTTCAGGTCAAACACACCGAAAAGGAAGCCCGATGGCAAGATGGGACCGCTACCGTGGGCGGTCCCCACGCCAGTTAGTCGAACAGCTCAAAGGCGCCAGAGCGTGCCTCGAACTTGGCCCGGGCATCGTCCAGGGCGGGCAGGTTCCAGGTGCGTTCTGAGCCACCCTCCCGTTTGCCTGTCGTCAGGCCCACGAGCCGCTTGCCCTCTTTGACCAGAGCCCTGTGCGTGGCCCTCTCGCTGCGGAGCTGGTTGCGGCGGAGGAAGCCGTCAAAGGCCTCGACGGTTGCGTCTTTCTCCTGTGGGCCGAGCACCACGGCGCCCGTGCGCCAGTCGATCTCTCTACCATCTGCGTCGAAGCCGACCGGCAGCTCGCCCGAACCCAGCAGCTCGAACCAGAAGCGCGCGGCGGGCTTCATGCTCCTCAGCTTCTGGTCGGCCAGCGCCCGTGTCTGCGGTATCTCCATCGACGGGCGCCACCCCTTCAGGTCCATGGCAAGCAGGTCATGGGCCATCCCGGCGAGGCCGCCTTGGTCCATCTGCCGTCCGAGCCTGCCGAAGTACTCGTGGTCCTGGCGACGTCTGTCCGATACGTCCGACACGAAGAAGCGCCTCGCCTCGGGTCCCGCCGGCACGATCCACTCCTCGTTGGAGGCCAGCATCATGTGGAACATGTTCCTGCCCTGCGTGATGTCCCGCCCCTTGGCCTCGTAGGACAGGATCGGCTCGGTCACGAGCTGCTTGAGCACGCCCTCGCCCTCCTTGTCGCCGGGCCAGACCGCCTCGTCGGCGAACAGGAACACGCAGTTGCGTAGGTGCGAGTTGAAGCGCCCCGCGAACTGCGAACGGTGCGAGACCGTCAGCCCGTGCTGGCCGGCGATGCGCATCAGCGACCTGCCCAGGGTGCCCTTGCCGGTGCCCTCCTCGCCGCGGAACGCGATGGCGACCTCGGGCGTCTCCCAGGGCCTCTGTAACATGTAGGCGATCCAGCGGAGGACGTACTCCTCCGAGGCCGCGTCGCCGTCGCAGAGAACCTCTCCGATCAGCTCGCGCATCATCGACCAGTCGCCCGGCGCGGGCTCGACGGCCCACCCCTTCCAAAGGTTCAGCTTGCCTTTGTTGTGCGCCAGGCCCTGAGGGTCCATCACGATGCCTGGGTACTTGCGTCGATGCGGGCTCGACAGCCACAGGTCCGCCTTGCTGATCCGCTTCTTCTCGCCGATCTGCGCCAGGGTCTCGTCCTCGAAGTAGTGCCGGAACGCCTCGCGGCTCAGCCTGGTCCAGGCGGTGCGCCCCTCGAATATCGGGTCGGGCTCCTCCATGAAGACCTGGAACTGTCCGCCGTCCAGGACGGCGCAGAACCGCTCGTTCATCTCCTTCACGACGCGGGTCATAGGGTTCCCGCCGCCTTCGGGCTGCGCACCCTCCGGCAGGTCGCCAGCCTCTACCACGTCGTCGAAGTCGTTGGCTATCCCGGCCTCGCGGGTGGCGAGGTAGTCTCGGGCGATCTTCTCGACCTGGGCTTCCAGCCTGTCGCCGTACTTCTCGACGGCGAAGCCGCAGTGCTCGGCGAGGACAGAAAGCGCCGAAGCGGCCGACAGGCCACGGGCGAGGAGCTGCCAGACCAGGGACGCGACGGCCTCCGACCGTTCACCCGGACCGACCGGCTCCACGAGGCGATCACGCAGGGCCTCAGGTAGTTCGTCGAATTCCACGTCGGCGCCATCGTCCCAGTCCAGGGCAACGTCGTCCGAAGCTGCGGCGCCCCCGCTCGTCCTTATGCCCGCGAAGGCCAACGGGGACAGGCGGCGACCGTCACGCATCCTGCCCTCCTCGACGGCGCGGGCGAGCAGCGTGACCGACTGCGGGTTCAACCGCACCTGTCCGCCTTGCGTCCTGAGCTCGCCCTCCGCCTCGCCCTCGATCGGGTCCACCACCCGGAACTTCCAATTGCCCACGGCGTCGGCGGCGTCGCAGCGGACCCAAACGTGGCCTTTGCGGGCGCTGCCAGATGACGACGGGGTGGTGACGGCGTGCGCGTCACCGGCCCACTCGACCCCGACATCCGGCCCGTCGCCGTGGTCGCAGTCCAGTACGACGCAGCCCAGGGATGCGGGCTGCACGCCGACCGAGTTGTCCGCCGAGCGGCCCAGGTGCTCCAGGACCTCGGCTAGCGTTGGGCGCAGTTTCGGCCAGTCCTTCTGGAAGGCGTTCTTGCCCCTCAGCAGGACGTAGGCTGGCTCTATGTCGGTCTCTCGGCAGGCGGCGTGCAGCGAGCGCAGGCCCGCCCGGGTCGCCTCAGATTGTCCCGCCATGGCTCAGCCCCGCCGTCCCGCGAGGTATGCATCGACGGCGGCACGCGGATAGTAGGGCTCGCGGCCGACCTTGACGAAGTCGGGACCGAGCGCGTCCCGGCCCTTCAGCCGGCGCGATCGGTACTGCGCCAGGGTGTTGAGGGTGTGGCCGGTCATCCGGGCGACCTCGGCGGGGGTCAGGAGGTCGGGTCCCGGGGCGAACGAGGGTACGGCGGGGACGGCCGTGGCGGTATTGTTCTTCTCAGTCATGTGGTCTTCCTAATCTCGCATGGTGGATCAAGAGGCCGGTCGTCGTCAGGCGGTGAGGGCGACCGGCTCACTCTCTCTGAAACGATGCCGCGCGGACGCGCCCGCGTATGCCAACGTGGGTAGCCCGCGCTCCAAGTGCTGGCAGACCGCCGGGCGGCGAGGCGGCCTTGGCGAGTTCCGGCGCTGGTGGTCGGGCTGGCGCGGTTTAGGGACGCGAACGGTCGAAGTCGCGCCTTATGCGTCGCGCCTCACGTTCAAGCCGCGCCTCCACCTTCGACCACTCCCGCGGTGCCCGGCGCTTGGCCTCCTCGACCAGGACCGGATCCTCCCAGAAGTCGGCGTTCTCGTCCGGTGGTGAACGCAACGCCCCGGCGGCGTCGTCGAGATGCACGCGAACGGTCCGTGGCCTCCCGTCGGTCACGTCCAGGGTCTCCACACACACGGGGAACCGGCCGAGCCTGCGGGCGATCAGCCGCAGCGTGTGGCAGTCCATGCCGTTGAAGCCGACGCGGTAGCAGGCCTCGACGATCCCGTCGCAGGCTTCCATCGACCTGATCTCGGGGACTACTTCGAGCATCCGCTCCGCAAGCACTGCACGCTCCTCCTCGTTAGAGTAGTCGGGGTCGGGCTCGCGCTGTTGGTCGTAGGAGCGCGTCCGGATCACGCCGCGCCCTCCCGCATGTAGGCGTCGAGGTCCTCCACCTCGTACCGCACCAGCCTACCACCGAGCAGGTGGTATCGCGGGCCCTCGCCGCGTGAGCGCCAGTTGCGCATGGTCCCGCCTGAGACGCTCAGGTAGGCGGCGGCCTGCTCGGTGGTCATCCACGGGCTGGCCGTGGTCTTGTTCGATTGTGCTTGCATGCAAGTCCTCCTCGCGCGGGGAGACCCCGCGTCGTCGGTGTGCTCGATTGTGGGTTCGGTGGGTGAGGCCCCGGCCCCGATTCGTCATCCGGGGTCGGTCTGTGTCACCCGATGCAAGCAGAATACGCGCCCGAGGGCCGCTTGGGGACTATTGTTTCGAGCGCTCAGGCCCCCACCGCGCGGTCCATTTGGACCACGTTAACGGGTGCGACGCCCGCCTCCCGCAGGATCAGGGCCTCGTAGGCCGCGGCGTGCGGTCGGAGCGCCTCGACGAGGTGCGCCTGGTGCACGTAGCCGCCGCTGGCGCCGGGCAGACGCTGGCCCAGCAGCAGCGCGGACTCCGCGTATGGCACGCCGGCGGCGATCATCAGGGTCCGTGCATGGTGCCGGAGCTCGTGCGGGCTCGGCACGCCCTCCCGCCGACGCGGGGCCTCGACGTGACCGGTCTTGCTGACTGTAGAGGGCCACAGCCATTCGCTGCATAGCGGAACGTCCGCCTCCATCCTCTCCGCCACCATGCGGGTCAGGTGCGGGCCCATCGGGAAAGCCCACTCCTCCATCGTCTTCATGTGGCCGAACCGCAGGACGCCGCGTTCGAGGTCGACGTCTTCGCGCCGGATCGACAGCAGAGTCGAGCGGCGTGCGCCCGTCAGCAGGAACGCCCTTGCGAGGTCCCGTGCGCAGGGTGCCATGTCACCAGTGCGGAGCCAGAACTCCCCGACGTCCAGCTCGCCGACGCGCCGACGCTTGGGCTGCGGCACCCGAACGGCCTCGACCGGGTTCCGCTTGATCGTCTCGTCCAGCCGCATCGCCGTGTTTACCAAGGCACGCAGCGACCGCATGACCCCGGCCGCCACGGTCGGCCCGTTGCGCGTCCGCATCTGGTCGTAGAGGTCTCGGACGTCCTGGCGTGAGATGTCAGCCACGGCCCGACGCCGAAAGCGGCTCAGGTACTTCTCGACGTGGTATCGATAGTCGCTGGCGGTACGCTCGCGGAGGTCGCGCTCGGACAGGTGGGCCTCAAGCGCCTGCTCCAGGGTTATCCCGCTCTCCTCGGGGCCCGCGGTCGGGTCCACCCCGCTCTGTATCTGGTTCATCAGCTCGCGGGCCTTCTTCCTGGCCTCGGCCAGGCGGATGTGGTCGGTCTTGCCGATCTTGACCCTGACCGAACGGACCAGTCTCTTGTTGCGCCGCACGTCTCCTTGGACGGCGTAGGTGCGGGTTGTCTTGTGGGCGATGCACATGAGGCCCTTGACCTCGGTGTCGCGGTGGATGCCCGAGCCGAGCGGCAGGTCCCTGACGCGCGCCTCCGTGAACTTGAATATGGCCATGATAAGTACGGTCCCGAGTACAGTTTCTGGGTTGACGCCGGATGACGCCGGGTGGTGCTACGGGACAGATTCTACTTTGTTATCAAGGGACCGTACGCCCCCGAGTGACGACGAATTGCCACCGGTTACGGCCGTTCGGCGGATTGCAAATCCGTGTACACCGGTTCGATTCCGGTACTCGCCTCCATTTCATTCTAAATCATAGGCTTCGCGGCTTGACGGCCGAGTGGGACACAAAGTGGGACACACGCCCTATGATGCTGCCATCCAGCGACATCAATTCGATGCCATCGCCGTCGAGATCGAGCACAAGTGGGGAAGGAGGCGGGGTTTCAAAGAAGTCAAAACACCAACGAGTGCGTCAGCGATGAAATCAACCATATTTTATATAGCTTCGTGAGCATTCTCAGGGAAGTCGGCTATTAACGCCTCCATATAACCATATGTAGCAAGACCGTCTTGAGAAATCCATTCACCAGCTGAAGTAAATCCCGACACAGTGTCTTGCTACTTTGACATTTCAGGCATTGCACGCAGTGCTTGTTCAATTTCCCATTCGGCAAAACCTCCAAGCCCCCCAGCCACGACTGCGGCGACTGCAGTTGCAACTCCATCCAGGCCAGCATATATTTCAAATGAGTCGATCCATGGCTTTTTGATCAATGCAAGTGGTCGATCCAATTGACCATTGCATTGTCGCTAAAGCCGTCCATCAACTCGGAGGTGTTCTGTGTTTTACATCAGGCTATTTAAGATGTGGCGACGCAAAGAGCGTGGGTTTCCGGCCGCCAACCCATCACTGGCAATTTTTGTATTTGGATTCCTCATCCCCTTTTTCTCACTTTTTATGATTTATAGTTTTATATCGACTTTCATTTTTTTGGCCGAAGCCGGCATTGCGGTAAGAATTATATTTGTCGCTTGCCTTGTTTTAAGCTTCGTTCTTTTTGTTATTGATTATCGTGATAATGATTGAGGCAGAAATTATCTTCTTTGGCTTACCTACCATCAAGATTTGAAAAATTTCATCGCAGCATGATCAAGGACACCTCCACATTGAACATTAATCAGTTTTACAGTGGAACAATTTTTCAAGAGGTAAAGCCTGAGCTGTGAGTATTTGGCCAGGCGTTTATCGCAGGAATATACTATATGGCCGTCCTGCTGACCAAGTGAGTTGAATGGCGGCAGGCTTCCGACAAGGGTGTCCCGACAAGCCAGCCTCAAAAAGGGTCGTATTTGACATGGGTGGAGTTGCGCCCGCAAGCGTTGAAGAACCTTGTGCCACAAACCCTTGGCGAAACTCGGTTTGATTCTGTCACGTTTTTTGGCCGCAGCCCCAGAATCCGACATTGGTGCAGGGTGCAGCATCCAGTAACCTGGGCTCAAATTGGCTTCATTTCCGTGTCCGTTGCGGCATTGGCGAAGCATCGATTTCGCCGCGCCAAAGCGGAAAACGGACGCAAGGCATCACCGCCAAGCCGATGATCACGGGGCCGGACTATGACCACTTGAACAGGTTGGGTTGCGTCAAGACGCCAATGCGCCCCTGCCCCGCCTCAAGAACGGTTTCTCTCGCAAGACCGAATGAACTCCTCGGGCGATCGGGTTGCGACGGGCCTGCGTTCGCGGTCGGGTTTGCCCCGGATCCGAGGGCCGGAAGCGGCCGTCATGACTCGCCTACTAATGCCATGAGCGCGTCCGAGGGCGGGTGTCCCAGATCCTGCGTCAGCCCCTCGGCGCCGCGTTGCATGGCATGGAACATCGGCCCGCCCCGCCAGCGGGGAAAGCCGTAGCCGTGGATCTTGACCAGATCGATATCGGACGGCTGCGTTGCGACGCCTTCGGCAAGGATCGACGCCGCCTCTTCGGCCATTTCGGCCACAAGACGGCGGGCGATGGCGTTGCGGTCCATCGCGGGCCCTGGCTGGACCTCGCCGGCCAGCAGGTCGGCCACCGCGTCCGAGGGCTGCGGCGTGCGGTCGCCCGGCGTGTAATCATACCACCCGCCGCCGGATTTCTGGCCCTTGCGGCCCGCACGCACAAGGATATCGCTCAGCGTGGGAGGAACGTTCTCGCCGCGGGCGCGCGCGCCCTCGCGCTGGAGGAAGGCGATGTCCAAGCCGCCTAGATCCTGCGCCTGAAACGGCCCCATCGCCATGCCGAACCCGCGCATGGCGGCGTCGATCTCGGCAATCGGGACGCCCGCGCGCACGAGGTCCTCGGCCGCGGCGCGATAATGCTTGAGGATGCGGTTGCCGATGAACCCGTCACAGATCCCGGCCTGGACGGGCATCTTGCCCAATCGCTTGGCCAAGGCAAACCCGGTGGACAGCACCTCGGGCGCGGTGTCGGGGGTCGGCACGATTTCCAGCAGTTTCATCACATGGGCCGGGCTGAAGAAATGCAGGCCGATGAAGCGCTCGGGTGTCGGCAGGCCCGCCGCGATGTCGCGCGGATCGAGGTAGGAGGTGTTGGTGGCCAGCACCGCGTCGGGGCGGCAGACCGCGCCCAACTGCGCGAACACGGCGCGTTTGACCGAGATTTCCTCGAACACGGCCTCGATCACCAGATCGACATCGGCCAGACCGGCGTAATCCGTTGTTGCGGTGACGCCGGCCATGCGGTCCGCCCGCCCCTCGGGCGTCAGGCGGCCACGCTTGACCGCGCCGTCGAAGATGCCGCCCAGATTGGCAAGGCCCCGCTCCAGCGCGTCGTCGTCGCGTTCCACCATCACCACCGGCAGGCCGGCGTTGCGCAGCGCAGCGGCAATGCCCGCCCCCATGGTGCCGCCGCCGATCACGGCGGTGGTGGCCACCGACCGCGGCGTCACCCCCTGCAGGGATTTCGGACGCGGCGCGGCGCGTTCGGCAAAGAACACGTGGCGCAGCGCCGCCGCTTGCTCCGAGCCGCGCAGATCAAGGAAGGTCTCGCGTTCAAAGGCCAGCGCGCTTGTGAAATCGCCCGTCACGGCCCGTTTCACGCAGGCCAGTGCCCGCAAGGGGGCAGCCGCGCCCTTGGCGGCCTTGGCAACGGTGGTTTCCTGCTCGGCCCAGAACCCCCCGGGAGGGGCCGACGGAGGCCGATCACACAGCGGCGCGGGCAATGGCAGCGCAAGCGCTTGGGTGACGAAACCCACCGCGCCCGCGCGCAGATCGCCCTCGATCAGTGTGTCGATCAGGCCCAGCGACAGCGCCTTGGGGGCCTTGACCGGCTTGCCCGTGGTCACCATCGCCACCGCCTGTTCCGCGCCCACCAGCCGCGGGGTGCGCACGGTGCCCCCCGCGCCGGGTACGATGCCCAGCGTCACCTCGGGCAGGCCGACAGACGCATCGGCCAGCGCCACGCGGAAGCGGCAGCCAAGCGCCACCTCAAACCCGCCCCCAAGGGCCGAGCCGTGGATCGCCGCGACCCAGGGCTTGGCCGCCGTCTCGATCCGCGCAACGAGGTCGGGCAGATGCGGCGGCACGGGCGGTTTGCCGAACTCGGTCACGTCGGCCCCGGCGATGAAGGTGCGCCCCGCACAGATCAGCACGACCGCGCGGATGTCGGGGTCGGCATCCAGCGTTTCGGCGGCCTCCCACAGACCCTGGCGCAGGGCGTGGCCCAACGCATTGACCGGCGGGTTGTCGACGGTGACGACAGCGATCTCGCCCTCGCGGGCAATGGAAACGACCATGATCAGATCCCCAGATAGGCTTCGCGGATGCGCGGGTCGGCGATGAGATCCTCGGCCGGGCCGTCCATCACGATCTGCCCGGTTTCCATCACATAGCCCCGGTCGGCGATCGACAGCGCGCCAAAGGCGTTCTGCTCGACCAGCAGGACGGTGACGTCCAGCGCCTTCAACCCTTTGACCACATCGAAGATCTGCTGCACCAGCAAGGGCGCGAGGCCCATGCTGGGTTCGTCCAGCAGCAAACAGGCGGGCCGACCCATCAGCGCACGGGCAATAGCCAGCATCTGCTGCTGCCCGCCCGACAAACCGCCCGCGACCTGGTTGCGCTTTTGCTTGAGGATCGGGAACATGGTGAAGGCATCTTCCATGTCGCGATCGACGCGGCCATCGGTGAACAGGAAGGCCCCGAGGCGCAGGTTTTCCTCGACCGAGAGGTTGGTGAAGATCTGCCGCCCCTCCGGCGACTGGGCCAGGCCCAGCTTCAACCGCCGGTGCGCCGGCACCGTGGTAAATGGCTCGCCGCGAAAGGTGATCGCCCCCGCGGTGACCGGCTGCACCCCCGAAAGGCAGCGCAGAAGCGTCGTCTTGCCCGCCCCGTTGGCCCCCACCACGGTGACGATCTCACCCGATGTCACGGTCAGGTCGATCCCGTGCAGCACCTCGATCCGCCCGTAGCGCGAGCGCAGCCCCTCAACTGTCAGCATGGGTCGCCTCCTCGGCTTGCGTTCCCAGATAGGCGGCGATCACGTCGGGGTTCCGGCTGACCGTGGCCGGGTCGCCCTCGGCGATCTTTTCGCCGTGATCCAGCACGACGATGTGGTTCGAGATCCGCATCACCAGTTTCATGTCATGTTCCACCAGCAGAATGGCGACGCCCTCTTTCGCCACCTCGGCGATGAGGGTGTCGATCTCCTCGGTTTCGACGGCGTTGCAGCCCGCCGCCGGTTCGTCGAGCAGCAGAACGCGCGGGTTCAGCGCCAGCGCGCGGGCGATCTCCAGCCGCTTGAGCGCCCCGTAGGACAGGTTGCCGGCCTCCTGCTCGGCCGCGCGCGACAGGCGCACCCGTTCCAGCAGGGCATAGGCCCCCTCGGCCGCCGCCCTGGCCCGCTTGCGCGACGATGGCAGGTTGAACATGTCCGACAGGACATGGCCGCTTTCCTGCAGGTGATAGCCCGCGATGGCGTTTTCCAGGACGGTCATCTGCTGAAAGATCTGCAGGTTCTGGAAGGTCCGCGACAACCCGCGCCGCGCCAGCAGATGCGGGGCCATGCCGGTCACGTCCTCCCCGTCCAGCACCACCTTGCCGCCACCGGGCAGGTAGACGCCCGAGATCATGTTGAACAGCGTGGTCTTGCCGGCCCCGTTCGGCCCGATGACCGAGACGATTTCACCCGGTTTCACGTTGAAGCTGACATCGTGGACGGCGCGCAGGCCGCCGAACTCGATGCCCAGCCCTTCGACTGACAGAAGGCTCATTCTTCCCTCCCCCGGAACAGGCGCAGGAGCGACGGAAGAACCCCTTCGCGCATGAAGATCATAACAAGCATCATCACCAGCCCGAGCATCATCATCTCGTATTCGGCAAAGACGGTCAGCACCTGCGGCAGCACCGTCAGGATGGTCGCACCGAAGATCGCGCCCAGAACCGACCCGGCCCCGCCAAGAACGGCCATGGTTACCATCTCGATCGAGTGCATGTATCCCGCCACCTCGGGCGTAATGAAGCGGTTCTGCAGCGCCAGAAGCGAGCCCGAGGCCGAGGCATAGACCGCCGAGACCACGAAGGCCTGCAGTTTCAGGCGGGCGACGTCGACACCGACCGTGCGGGCCGCCACCTCGGAGCCGTGCAGCGCGCGCCAGGCCCGCCCGGTCGGGCTGTTGTGCAGGTTCAGGGCGATCCAGGCCCCGACCAGCAGGGCAAAACCGCTGAACGCATACCAGAACTCGGAATTGCTGAGGCTGAGGCCGAGATCGTTCAGCAGGCGGCGCAGGCCCAGATCATCGACCTGGATGCCGTCCGGCCCCCCGGTCACCGCGGCCTCGTTCGACAGGACCATTGCCACGAGGATACCAAAGCCCAGACTGGCCACCCCCAGGTAATAGCCCTGCAACCGCAGGATGGGACGGCCCACCAGATAGGCCAGGATCGCCGAGATCGCGGCCCCCAGCAGGGCGGCAAGGCCCACATGGATGCCGAAATGTTCCGGCGCCAGCGCGCAGGCATAGGCACCGATCCCGGCGAAGCCCGCATGCCCCAGGCTGATCTGACCCGCATAGCCGGTCAGGATCACGATCCCCACCACGGCCAGCCCGTTGATGAAGACCAGCGCGCCCACGCGGTAATAAAAGGACGAGGGGAAGAACAAGGGTGCCAGCACGATCAGCGCCGTCAGCACCAGAAGGCTGATCTGTTTGGAACTGAGACGCATGATTACACCCGATCCATTGATTTGCTACCGAAGAGGCCCTGGGGCATGACGAAGAGCACCGCCAGGATCACGATGAAGGCCGCCGCGTCCTTGTATTGCGAGCTGATGTAACCGGCGGTCAGCGCCTCGAGCAGGCCCAGCAGGATGCCGCCCACCAACGCGCCCTTGGGGTTGCCCATGCCGCCCAGCATCGCGGCGGCGAACCCCTTGAGCGCCAGCGCGATGCCGACGTCATAGCTGGTCAGCGTGATGGGCGTGACCAGCACCCCCGCCAGCGCACCGATGGCCGCCGACAGGCTGAAGGCCAGCGTCATCACCCATTTGGTGTTGATGCCAACCAGTTGCGCCGCAAGGCGGTTGTTCGAGGTGGCCAGCACCGCACGCCCCGTCAGGGTGCGGGTGAAGAACAGCCACAGCCCGATGAACACGGCAACGGCGCCCGCGATCACCCACAGGCTTTGCGGCAGGATGGTCGCGCCCATGATCTGGATCGGCGTGTCGCCGGAAAAGGCCGGAAAGCGGTGCAACTGCTTGTCGAAGACCAGCTTGGTGACACCCTTGATGAAAATGGCCGCCCCGATGGTGATGATGATCAGCGAGACCACCGGCGCGCCGCGCGCGGGCTCGATCGCCAGCTTGTTCAAGGCCACACCGATCGCGCCGGTGACCACGATGGCCAGCACCGCCGCCAGCGGCAGGGGCAGACCGGCGGCATGGGCGAAAACGGTGATCATCCCCCCCAGCATCACGAATTCGCCCTGGGCGAAATTCACGACGTCCGAGGCATTGTAGATGATGGTGAACCCCAACGCGACGAGCGCGTAGACCGCGCCGACCGTCACGCCGGAAAAGAGAAATTGCATGAGTTCAGACATGTCGGGGCACTCCGCAGGCGGGCAACGCTAGGGGGATCCGGAAATGGCCGGCCGCAGGAACGCGCCCGGCCGTGATGTCTCTGGCGATCAGTCGACCAGCGTCCAGCCGCCGTCGCGGATTTCCAGCATCCGGAAGGCGGTGATGTCGAGGCCAAGGTGATCGTCGGGCGACATCGTGTAGATGCCGGTGGTCCCGACCAGACCGTCGGTCGCCTCGATGGCGTCGCGGATGTCCTGCGGGTCGCTCGACCCGGCACGCTCGATGGCATCGACGAGGATGCGGAAGGCGTCATGCGCATACCCGCCAAAGGTGGTCACGGGCATGTCGTAGGCGGCCTCGTAGGCTTGGGTATAGGCCTGAACCACGGCGTATTGCGGATCGTCCTCGGCCAGCAGATCGGCGACCAGAAGCGCCGTGCCCGGCAGGCGGACACCCTCGGCGGCCTCGGCGCCGGCCAGATCGATGAAGCCCTGCGAGGCGACGCCATGCGACTGGTAAAGCGGCATGTCGATGCCAAGCTGGGCGTAGTTGCGCGTCACGATCGACGGGCCCTGGCCGAAGCCCGGGTTCAGAACGGCCTGGATGCCCTCTTCGCCGCGGATATTGGTCAGCTGCGGGGTCATGTCGGCATCCTGCGGGCCATAGCGTTCGTCGGCCACGACCTCGATCCCGTGCTCGCCCACGATCGACAGGCACTGCTCGCGCATCGACGCGCCGAAGCCGTCGGTGCCCGAGATCATGCCGATGCGCGTGATCTCGCGCGCCTGCATGTCTTCGAAGATGCGCGCACAGGCCATGCGGTCGGTATGCGGCGTCTTGAAGGTGAAGGGCTGGACCGGATCGATGATCTGGATCGCACCGGCCAGCGAGATGAAGGGGATCTCGGCATCGTCGACCATCGGCATGATCGACATGGTGGTGCCGGTGGTGGTGCCGCCGATGATGGCCACGACCTCGTCATCCTCGATCAGGCGGGTGGCGAAAGTGCGCGCGCGGTTCGGGTCGCCGGCGTCGTCATACATGATCAGTTCGATCTGTTCGCCGTTGATGCCGCCGGCTGCGTTTACCTCGTCGACCAGCATGCGCAGGGTCTTGGCCTCGGGGTCGCCGAGGAACGAGGCCGGGCCGGTTTCCGAAAGCGTGGCGCCGATCCGAATTTCGGCCATCGCCACACCCGCAAGGCCGAATGCGAGAATACCGGTCAGGGCCGTCGTCGTCAGGGTCTTCGTCGTCATGGGTTTCTCCTCCCTTTGGTACTGGTGCAGGCGGTCCTCAGGCCGCATGCGGTCGACGCCACATCGCGACCCGGAACCGGTTCGCGACGAAGGCGGCATCTGTCAGGCTGGCATTGCCGGCCGGGTTCGCCCCGGTGACGTGAAAGTCACTGAACGCGGCACTTTGGTTCACGTAGATGTTGCCTGTCAGGTTGACCGACAGGTTCACCCCGGCGCGCGCAAAGACGGCGGCCACGCGGGGGATCCTGTCCTCGTCGGTGTCGTAAAGCGCGGCGGTGATGGCACCCTTGCGCTGTGCCAGATCGGCGGCACGGACCACGCCCGCCTCGGCATCGTCGACCGCAACGACGAATGAGATCGGGCCGAAGCATTCCGCCTCGTGTGCGTCTGTCTCGCCCGCCTCGACCGCCAGGATCAGGGGGCTCGCGCTGCGCCCCTCGCCCAAGGGCTGGCTGTCGCGGATCACGCGGCCAAGGCCGCGGGCCTGCGCGACGCGGTCCAGCGTCGCGGGATTGGCCAAGGTGCCACAAACGCCCGAGGCGCGGGCCGGGTCCGCCAGCAGCGCATCGACGGCGGCCACGATTCCCTGTGCGACCTCGTCAAAGCTCTTGTGGCCAAGGTCGGTGTCGATGCCGCCGCGCGGAACAAAGATGTCTTGCGGCGCGGTACACATCTGGCCGGAATAGAGCGACAGCGAGAAAGCGATATTCGCGCACATGCCGGCGAAATCGTCGGTGCCGGCAATCACGATGCTGTTGACCCCGGCCTCTTCGGTATAGACCTGCGTGTCACGCGCCGCATGACTGCGCACCCAATCGCCAAAGGCGTTCGAGCCGGTGTAGTCGATCATCCGTACGGCCGGGTCCGGCACCAGATCCTGCGTGATCTCGCCCCCCGGCGCGTCGGCGGCCAACAGCACGGCGTCGGCCGGATACCCCGCCTCGGCCAGAACCTCGCGCGCGACGCGGACGGTCAGGGCCAGCGGCAGGATGGCCGATGGGTGCGGCTTGACGATCACGGTATTGCCGGTGGCCAGGCTGGCAAAGAGGCCCGGATAGCTGTTCCAGGTCGGAAAGGTGTTGCAGCCGATGACCAGCGCCACGCCGCGCGGCACGACCTGCCAGTGCTTTTCGATGACCAGCGGCGCCGCCTTGCCCTGCGGCTTCTCCCAAAGGACCATCTCGGGCACGCGGGACATTTCGGCCCAGGCCATCGCCACGGCCTCGAGGCCCCGATCCTGCGCATGCGGCCCACCGGCCTGAAATGCCATCGGAAAGGCCTGCCCGGTCGTGTGCATCACCGCATGGCCCATGAAAAAGCTCATGGCGTTCAGCCGCGTCAGGATTTCAAGGCAGACACCCACCCACGCCTCTGGCCCGGCCTCGGTCCAGGCGGGTGCGGCGGCCTGCGACGCCGCGATCAGCGCGGGCGCATCGGCAGCCGGATAGGTGATATCGAGATCAAACCCCCAGGGCGAGGCCTCGGCCCCGACGCGGCGCTCCTGCGGATGACCGGGCATTTCGAAAGCGGCGCCCAGCGCCGAATCGAACGCCACCTGGCCATCGTCGCGGGCCGTTTCGCCATAAACCTTGCCGCTGGGGATCTCGGGGAACGGCGTCCAGAAACCGCGCGCGACCAGGGCGCGCTGCGCGTCGTCCAATAGCCCCCGATGCTGCTCGAATAACGTGCCCAATGAAGCTCCCCCCTCGTTGGCATGGATTATCATTGACCGGACGGTCGGTCTATGCAAGGTTTTTTTTCAGTGCCTGGAATTGCAGCACCGAGGGAGGGATTTGCGATGACCGAGACCGAAACCGTATTGGCCGAGCTGCAACAGGGCGTGCTGTGCCTGACGCTGAACCGGCCGGACAAGCTGAATTCCTTCAACGAGGAGATGCACCTTGCCCTGCGGGTACAAATCGAGCGCGCGCACGAGGACCCGGCCATCCGGGCGGTGCTGTTGACGGGGGCGGGGCGCGGGTTCTGTGCCGGGCAGGACCTGGGCGATCGCGACCCGCGCAAGGGCGGGCCAGCCCCCGATCTCGGCCATACGCTGGAGACCTTCTACAACCCGACGCTGCGGCTGATTCGCAGCCTCGAAAAGCCGGTGATCTGTGCCGTGAACGGGGTCGCCGCCGGGGCGGGCGCGAATATCGCGCTAGCCTGCGACATCGTTCTGGCCGCGCAATCGGCGCGCTTCATCCAGGCGTTTTCCAAGATCGGCCTGATCCCCGATGCCGGCGGCAGCTGGAGCCTGGCGCGCATCCTGGGCGAGCCGCGCGCCAAGGCGCTGGCGCTGACCGCCGAACCCGTCGATGCCGACACCGCCGCCGCCTGGGGCATGATCTGGAAGGCGCTGCCCGACGACACCCTGATGGACGAGGCCATGGCCCTGGCCAGCCGTCTTGCCGCGGGGCCGACACTGGGGCTTGGCCTGACCAAGCGGCTGATCCAGGCCGCCGCGACCAACACTCTGGATGAACAGCTCGACATGGAACGCGACCTGCAACAGACGGCCGGGCGCAGCGCCGACTATGCCGAGGGGGTCGCGGCCTTCCTCGACAAGCGCAAGCCGGAGTTCAAGGGCGCATGAAGGCCGTCTCCGATATGAGCCCGCAGGAACTGGCCGAGGCCTCGGCCCAGGCCATGTGGAACGATGACAGTGCCAGCCAGCGCCTCGGCATGGTGCTGGACCATGTCGCCCCCGGCGCGGCGACCCTGTCGATGACCATCACGGGCGCGATGTCGAACGGGCATGGCAATTGCCACGGCGGCTACATCTTCACGTTGGCTGACAGCGCCTTTGCCTTTGCCTGCAACAGCTACAATGCCGTGACGGTCGCGCAGCACTGCTCGGTCACCTACCTGCAGCCCGTTCGCATAGGC
The DNA here is from genome assembly GCF_039542305.1 of [Roseibacterium] beibuensis. NCBI lineage: Bacteria > Pseudomonadati > Pseudomonadota > Alphaproteobacteria > Rhodobacterales > Roseobacteraceae > Roseicyclus > [Roseibacterium] beibuensis. Next base: position 240,298 of record NZ_BAABHW010000002.1, read on the forward strand.
GACCGGCTGACCGCCACCGCGACCGAGGTGTCGCGCCGCGGCCGGTCGGGCATCTACGATATCCGCATCACCAATCAGGATGGGGCGCATGTGGCCGAGTTTCGCGGCCATTCGCGTACCGTCTCGGGTACGCATCTGCCGGTCTGACCGGCGCCGCATTTCCAAGGGAGGACAGAATGCAAGACCTTACGCCCCGCAGCCAGGATCTCGACCCGATCGAAATCGCCTCGCGCGATGAAATCGAGGCGCTGCAGTTTCACCGCATGAAGCGGTCGCTGAAACATGCCTTCGAGAACTCGCCCTTCTATCGCAACCGCTTCATCGAACATGACGTCCACCCCGAAGAGCTGAAGACGCTGGCCGATATCGCGAAGTTTCCCTTCACCACCAAGCAGGATCTGCGCGACACCTACCCGTTCGGCATGTTCGCCGTGCCGCAGACGAAGCTGGTGCGCATCCACGGCTCGTCGGGGACCACCGGCAAACCTACCGTCGTGGGCTATACCAAGGACGATATCGACCATTGGTCGAACCTGATCGCGCGCTCGATCCGGGCCGCCGGCGGGCGGCCCGGCGACATGCTGCACAATGCCTATGGCTATGGCCTGTTCACCGGGGGGCTTGGCGCGCATTACGGGGCCGAGCGTCTGGGCTGCACCGTCGTGCCGATCTCGGGCGGGATGACCGAACGCCAGGTGACGCTGATCCACGATTTCAAGCCGCGCATCATCATGGTCACGCCCTCCTACATGCTGTCGATCCTGGACGAGTTCCGCCGCCAGGGCCTCGACCCGCGCGAAAGCTCGCTCGAGGTCGGCATTTTCGGGGCCGAGCCCTGGACCAACGCCATGCGCCAGGAAATCGAAGAGGCGTTCAACATGCAGGCGGTCGATATCTACGGCCTGTCCGAGGTGATGGGCCCCGGCGTCGCCCAGGAATGCGTGGAAACCAAGGACGGGCTGCATATCTGGGAAGATCACTTCTACCCCGAGATCATCGACCCCAACACGGGTGAGGTTCTGCCCGATGGCGAGATGGGCGAACTGGTCTTTACAACGCTGACCAAGGAAGGGCTGCCGATGGTGCGCTACCGCACCCGCGACCTGACCCGCCTGATGCCGGGCACGGCCCGCACGATGCGGCGGATCGAGAAGATCACCGGGCGCAGCGACGACATGATCATCCTGCGCGGCGTCAATGTCTTCCCCACCCAGATCGAGGAACAGATCCTGAAATGCGCGGGGCTGACGCCGCATTTCCAGATCGAACTGCGCCGCGACGGGCGGATGGATAACATGACCGTGCATGTCGAATGCGCGCCCAACTTTACCGACGAGGGCGCCCGCGCTGCGTCGGCCAAGGAACTGGCGCATCACATCAAATCGGTGGTCGGCGTCTCGACCCGGATCGACGTGCGCGACCCCGAGGCGATTGCCCGCTCCGAGGGCAAGGCCAAGCGGGTGGTGGACAACCGCCCGAAGAATTGACCGGCCGGTTGGTGACAGAAAGTCATTAACCCAATATGACAATCAGACCGTGCCTGCGGAGACGCAGGCACGATGAGCAGGGGGCGAAAGAGAGCGGCTATGGCGCGAACACGGGCGGATGATTTCGAGGACAAACAGCGCAGCATCCTTCACAACGCGGCTGCGGTCTTTGCCGAACAGGGCATGGACAAGGCTTCGATGTCGTTGATCGCAAAGCAGGCGGGCGTGTCGAAGGCGCTGCTCTACCACTATTACCCCAGCAAGGATGCGCTGATCTTTGCGATCATCCACACGCATCTGCAGGAACTGGACGAAACGATTGCCGGGGCCGATGATGCATCCCTGCCGCCGCGGCAGCGGCTGCGCCGTTTGGTCGGGACGGTGCTGGACTGCTACCGGGGCGCCGATATCGAGCACAAGGTGCAGCTGAACGCGACATCGGCCCTGAACGACGATCAGAAAGCCGCCCTGTTCGCGATCGAGCGACGGATCGTGCGGCGGTTTTCTGCGGTGCTGCGCGACCTGAACCCCGCGCTCGACAGCAAAGAACGCCCCCTGTTGATGCCGGTGACCATGTCGCTGTTCGGGATCATGAACTGGGTCTACATGTGGTTCAAGGATGGCGGCCCGATCACCCGCGAGGATTACGCCGATATCGCGACGACCCTGGTGCTCGAGGGCGTCAAGGCCGTGCGCTGAACCGCGCGCGTTCCACGATCAGCGGATCGTAAACCGGCGCGGTGACCCGGCGGCGGTTTTCCTCGGGCGCGGCCAGCGGCGTGGCCGGGCGCAGCTTGTCGCGCGCCTCCATCGCCAGTTGCTGATAGACGCCGGTGCCCCGGCGTTTCCAGTCGATCTCATCCTCGGTCAACACGCGCACCACCTTGGCGGGTGAACCCACCGCCATGCTGTTGGGCGGGATCTGCGCCCCCGCCCTGACAAAGGCCATCGCCCCGATGATGCTGTTTTCGCCCACCACCGCCTCGTCCATCACCACGGCGTTCATGCCGACCATCGCGTTGCGCCCGATATGGCAGCCATGCAGGACAGCCCCGTGGCCGATATGCCCGGCCTCCTCGACGACGACATCCTTGTCGGGAAAGGAATGCACGACGCAGGTTTCCTGCACGTTCGCCCCCTTTTCCAGGACGATCCGGCCGAAATCGCCGCGCAGCACCGCACCCGGCCCGACATAACACATCGGGCCGATCAGCACGTCGCCGATCACCACCGCCTCGGGGTGAACGAAAGCGGCGGGGTCGATGACCGGCACGATCCCGTCCCAGGCGTAGATGCGGTTCATGCCTGCGGCCATGTCTTGGCGACCATGGTCAGAACGTCATATTGCGCGACCACGGCGCCATCCTGGTTCGTGACCTGGCAATCCCAGCGCACCTCGCCGTGATCGGCGGTCTCGCGGGGATTGATCTCCTTGCAGGTCAGGCGCACCTGTAGCGTGTCACCAAAATAGACCGGCGTCAGAAAGCGCAGATTGTCCACGCCGTAATTGGCCAGAACCGGGCCCGGTGCGGGATCGACGAAGAGACCGGCCGCGAAAGACGCAATCAGGTAGCCATGGGCCACGCGATCGTCGAAGAACGGGTTCGCGGCGGCCGCGTCGCTGTCCATATGGGCGTAGAAGGTATCGCCCGTGAACGCGGCGAAATGCTCGACATCTTCCTGCGTGATCTGGCGGGTGGCGGTGACCAGTTGATCGCCGATCTGCAACTCGGACAGCGGTTTGCGGAACGGGTGCGTGCCCTGCTGCGCCTCGGCCCCGTCGATCCAGCGGCCCGTGACCGCAGACAGCAGACGCGGGGTGCCCTGAACGGCGCTGCGCTGCATGTAGTGCTTGACCCCGCGCATGCCGCCCATCTCCTCGCCCCCGCCGGCGCGGCCCGGCCCGCCATGCACCAGCGGCGCCAGCGGAGAGCCATGGCCGGTCGAGGTCTTGGCCGAGCGGCGATTGCCGATCAGAACCCGGCCATGGAAGGGCGCCATGCCGATCACCATCTCTTCGGCAACCGTCTTGTCATCGGTAAAGACCGACGCCACGAGCGAGCCCTTGCCGCGTCGGGTCAGCTCCACCGCCTCGTCCATCGTGTCATAGGGCATGACGGTCGAGACCGGGCCGAACGCCTCGACATCGTGGACCGCCTGCGCCGCAAAGGGCGTGTCGCAATACAACAGCACCGGGTTCAGGAAGGCACCTTTCTCGGCATTGCCCGACACGATGCGAACATCGTCGGGGTTTCCGGCCACGATCTCGGCATCGGCGCGCAAGGCGGCGATCCGGTCACGCACCTCGACGCGCTGGTCGAGGCTGGCCAAGGGCCCCATGCGGACGCCCTCGTCCGCCGGGTTGCCAAGCGCCGCATTGCCCAGACGCTCGGACAGCGCCGCCACCAGCGCATCGACATGGGCGCGCGGGGCGATCACGCGGCGGATCGCGGTGCATTTCTGGCCCGCCTTGACGGTCATCTCGCGCGCGACCTCCTTGACGAACAGGTCGAACTCCTCGCTGCCCGGCGCGGCATCGGGGCCAAGAACCGAGGCATTCAGGCTGTCGGCCTCCATCGTGAAACGCGCGGCGTTCTCGATGACCGCCGGATGCGTCTTGAGCTTGCGCCCGGTCGCGGCCGAGCCGGTGAAGGTGATCGCGTCCTGCCCGGTGACATGATCCAGCATGTCCCCGGCCGAGCCGCTGACCAGTTGCAGCGCGCCCTCGGGCAGAATGCCGGTGCCGATCATCCGGCGCACCATCAACTCGGTCAGATAGGCGGTCTGCGAGGCGGGCTTGACGATGCAGGGCACGCCGGCCAGCAGGTTCGGCCCGATCTTTTCCAGCATCCCCCAGCAGGGGAAATTGTAGGCGTTGATATGGATCGCGATGCCTTGCAGCGGGGTATAGATATGCTGGCCCGCGAAACTGCCATCCCTGGACAGCGGCTCGACCTCGCCATCGGTCAGGACACGGGCGTTGGGCAATTCGCGCCGCGCCTTGGAGGCAAAGGTCAACAGCGTGCCGATCCCGCCCTCGATATCGATCCAGGCATCGGCACGCGTGGCGCCGGTGGCGAGGCTCTCGGCGTAGAACTCTTCCTTCATGCCCATCAGGGCCTGGCCCAGCGCCTTGAGCATCAGGGCGCGCTCGTGAAAGGTCATCGCGCGCAGCGCCCGCCCGCCCCGGTCGCGGCCCCAGTCCAGCGCGGCCCCGAAATCGAGGCCGGTCGCGTCAATCAGCGCAACGGGATCGCCCGTCGCGGCATCCAGCAGGGGGACCCCGTCCTTCGCGCCGCGGGTCCATTCCCCACAGACATAGCTTTCCAGTCGGCGCGGGGCCCTGGTCGTGATAGTCATCGGGTCTTCCTTTGTTCAGGTCAGGTTCAGCGCCGACAGTTGCGTGTCGAGCCGATCGGTCCAGGCGGCCAGCAGGTCCTCGTTGGGGGTGCGGCGCAGGCCAAAGCGCTTTTGCGTCTCGAACCGCTGCGAGCCGGCAAGCCCGAAACTCGACGCGACGCGCGGCCGCCAATAGGCGATCGACTGCATGGCCTCGGCGCGCCCCTCTTCGGTGGCGGCGATACGGGTCAGCCCCTCGATCCCCAACTCGGCATGGCGGGCCTCGCGCGGGGCGATCTCGCGAAACACCTCGGCCAGCGGCGCATAGGACAGGCGCGTCAACTCGGTCATCTGAACGCCGGTGGCCAGGCCCATCAGCACGTTCATCACAACCGCGTCCGTCCAGCCGATGATCGGGTAGTGAAAGACCGACAGGCGCATATCGCCGCCGGTCCGCATGGTGCCGATCTCGGCATCGCGTGCGACGCGGGCGGCCCAGTCATGCTGTTTCTGATAGCGGCCCGTGTCGGTGCCGAAACTGCCCATCACGTCCAGCACGCGTTCGGCATGGTCGGCCTTTTCCAGCGTGATGCGACTGGCGGAAATGCGTTCCTTGATGCCGGGGGCAAAGTTGATCGATGCGGCGAACCCGGCCGATCCGGCCAGTTCGCTGTCGACGAACGAACCCATCAGCCGCAGCAACTCGCCCCGGTAGCGGGCCGGCACATTCGCCGGCGAGGTCAACACCCCACCCTGTTCAAGGTAGTCTTCGATATTCATCGTGTCGGACATGGGTTCCTCCCTCTCGCGATCATTCGTCGTAGCTGACGACGACCTTGTCGGTCAGCGGGATGGCCTGGCAGCTGAGCGCATAACCCGCGCGCACCTCGTAATCCTCGAGCGCGTGGTTGATCGCCATCTCGACCTCGCCCTCCAGCACCTTGCAGCGGCAGGTCGAACAGACCCCGGCCTTGCAGGAATAGGGCGCGTCCAGATCGTTGGCGAGCGCGGCATCGAGAATGCTCATGTCGCGCGTTTCCATCTGGAAGGTGCGGCTGGCGCCATCCAGCGTCACGGTCGCCTCGGTCGACTCGGCAGTGCCGGTGGCCGTCTTGCTGACCGGGCGGGCCTTGGCGCGGCCCGGCTGGCTCGAGGCGAAGAGCTCGAACTTGATCTGATCGTCGCTGAGGCCGTGGTCGCGCAGCGAGGCCGCGATGGTCAGCATCATCGGCTCAGGCCCGCAGATAAAGGCCGTGTCGACAGATTTGGCGTCGATCCAGCGGTCGAACAGTGCCGTCATCTTTTCGGCGTCGATGCGGCCGGTGAACAGGTCGATCTCCTGCCCCTCGGTTTCCAGCACATGGATCACCGAGAACCGCCCGAGATAGAGGTTCTTGAGATCCTCAAGCTCCTCGCGGAACATGATCGAGCTGACCTGCCGATTGGCATAAACCAGCGTGAATTTCGACTTCGGCTCGCGAGTCAGCACGGTCTTGACGATCGACAGAAGCGGCGTGATGCCCGACCCGCCCGCAAAGCCCAGGTAATGCTTGTCCGCGTCCGGCTCGATCGGGGTGTAGAACTTGCCCATCGGCGGCATTGCGTCCAGCACGGCGCCGGCGGCCAGTTCCTCGTTCGCCCAGGTCGAGAAGGCGCCGCCATCGACGCGCTTGATGCCGACGCGCAGCACGCCCTCATCCTTGCCCGCGCAGATCGAGTAGGAGCGGCGCAGTTCTTCGCCGTCGAAGTCGCGGCGGAAGGTCAGATACTGACCTTGGGTGAAATCGAAGGCCCCGACGTCCTCGGGCCGCGGCCTCAGCGTGACGACAACCGCGTCGCGGGTTTCGCGGCGCACCTCGGTGACCTCGAGGGGATGGAAACGTGCCATGATGCGTTACCTCCGCATCCTCAGATGCATTTGAAATAGTCGAAAGGTTCAAGGCAGTCCTTGCAGCGATAGGATGCCTTGCAGGGGGTGGAGCCGAACTGGCTGACCCGTTCGGTGTTGTTCGATCCGCAATGCGGACAGGCGATCACCAGGTTCGAGGACCCGGACAGCCGGTCGACCCGCGCCATCAGGCGCCCGTCGGCGGCGGTGCCGTCGACCGGCGGGGCAATGCCGTAATCGCGCAGCTTTTCGCGGCCCTCGGCGCTGATCCAGTCCGTCGTCCAGGGCGGCGAAAGCTGCCGCTCCAGCCGCAGCTTCCCGATCCCCTCGTCGCGCAGTTTCCGCTCGATATCGAGGTTGATCACCGTGGTCGCGGGACAGCCCGAATAGGTCGGCGTGACCGTGACCACCAGCGTGTCGCCATCCCAGGCCACGTCGCGGATGATGCCCAGGTCGGTCAGGCTGATGACCGGAATTTCCGGGTCCGGCACCTCTGACAGCCAGCGCCAGACCTGCTCGGTCGAGGGCAGGGTCGACGGATGCATCGCCTTGCCCCCTTACCAGGTCGCGCCGGGATAGGCGCGTTGCAGGAACTGCATGTCGGCCAGGATGTATCCCAGGTGCTCGGTATGGATGCCGCGCTTGCCGCCCTGGTGGACATAGGTGCCCTCGGGGCGCTTGAGCGTCGCCTGTTCCAGCACGTCGTTCACGACCGCGTCCCACCCGGCCCGCAGGCTGTCGGGGGCGGGCGCGATGCCGGCCTCGGCCACGGCCACGTCGCTGTCGTCGGCCACGAACAACTCGCCCGTGTAGGACCAGTTGTCCTCCAGCGACGCTTGCATGCGCTTGTGGCTTTCCTCGGTCCCGTCGCCCAGTCGGATCACCAGATCGGCCGAGCGTTCGAGGTGATAGGCCACTTCCTTGATCGCCTTGGCGGCAATCTCGGCCACGCGCGGATCGGACGAGCGTTGCAGCGCCGTCAGCATCACGTGATGCCAGGCGTCGAACAGGAACTGGCGCATCAGCGTGTTGCCGAAATCGCCGTTCGGGCGTTCGACCAGCAGCACGTTGCGGAATTGCGCGGCGTCGCGCAAATAGGCCAGATTGTCGGCGGTCCGCTCCTGCCCCTCGATCTCGCCGGCCAGGCCCAGCCAAAGCTGTGTCTGACCGATCAGGTCCAGGGCGGTGTTGGCCAGCGCGATGTCTTCCTCCAGCACCGGCGAATGGCCGCACCATTCCGACACCCGGTGCCCGAGGATCAGCGTGTTGTCGCCCATGCGCAGCAGGAACTCGACCAGCGCGGCCTGCAGATCCGGCGTCATCTCGACCGGGGCGGCGGCGCCCTGCCCGGCCGCACGTTCGGCGGCCAGGGCATCGACATTCGGGGTGGTCATATCAGGCAGCGACGGCATCACATATGCCCCACTTCATCGGGAATGTCGTAGAAGGTCGGGTGGCGGTATACCTTGGAGTTCGACGGCTCGAAGAGCGGGCCCTTGTCGGACGGGCTGGAGGCGGTGATATCGCCCGATTTCACCACCCAGATCGACACACCCTCGTTGCGGCGGGTATAGACGTCGCGGGCGTTCTTGATCGCCATTTCGGCGTCGGGCGCGTGCAAGCTGCCGACATGGCGGTGGTTGAGGCCGTGCTGACCTCGGATGAAGATCTCCCAAAGGGGCCATTCGCTGGACATAACTCTCCTCCTCCCGCGAGCGGGTTGCAAAAACTGCGTTTGTCTGGCGGTTCAGGCGCCCCGCGGCGCCTGATCTGGTTTACTCGGCGGCAGGGATCGCCGACCGGCGGCGTGCCTCGGCCTTTTCGGCATGGGCGCTGAGCGCATCGCGGAACCAGGCGCCGTCGTCCCAGGCCTTGACCCGTGCGCCCAGGCGTTCCTTATTGCAGGGGCCGTTGCCCGCGAGCACATCGTAGAATTCCGACCAGTCGGGCTCCGAGAAATCGTAGCAGCCCTTTTCCTCGTTCCACGCAAGGTTGGGGTCGGGGATGGTCAGACCAAGGTAATCGGCCTGCGGCACCGTCTGGTCGACGAATTTCTGGCGCAACTCGTCATTGGTGTTGATCTTGATTTTCCACGCCATCGACTGCGCGGAATGGACCGAGTCCTTGTCCGACGGGCCGAACATCATCAGCGACGGGTACCAGAAGCGGTTCAGCGCATCCTGCGCCATCGCCTTCTGCTCGGGCGTGCCCTGGGCCATCTTCATCATGATGTCGTAGCCCTGCCGCTGGTGGAAGGACTCTTCCTTGCAGATGCGGATCATAGCGCGGCTGTAGGGGCCGTAGCTGGTGCGCTGCAGCGGCACCTGGTTCATGATTGCCGCGCCATCGACCAGCCAGCCGACCGCGCCGATATCGGCCCAGTTCAGCGTCGGGTAGTTGAAGATCGACGAATACTTCATCTTGCCGCTGTGCAGCTTTTCCAACAGCTCGTCGCGGCTGACACCCAGCGTTTCGGCCGCACAGTAGAGGTAGAGGCCATGCCCGGCCTCGTCCTGCACCTTGGCCAGCAGGATCGCCTTGCGCTCGAGCGTGGGGGCGCGGGTGATCCAGTTGCCCTCGGGCAGCTGGCCGACGATCTCGGAATGGGCATGCTGACCGATCTGGCGGATCAGCGTCTTGCGATACCCTTCGGGCATCCATTCCTTGGGCTCGATCTTTTCACCACGGTCCACCCGCTCTTGGAACGCGCGTTCCTCGGGCGTCATCTGGTGATGCTTCTTGATGTCGCTGGCGTCTGTCTTGACCATCTGGGCATACATCTTGGCTATCTCCTGCTCACACGCGTTCCACGATAAGGGCGATCCCCTGCCCCACCCCGATGCACATTGTGCAGAGCGCGTAGCGCCCGCCGGTGCGGTGAAGCTGATACAGCGCCGTCGTCACCAATCGCGCACCGCTCATGCCAAGGGGGTGCCCCATGGCAATGGCGCCGCCGTTCGGGTTCACATGGTCTGCATCGTCCGGCAGACCCAGATCCCGCAGAACGGCCAGCGCCTGGGCTGCGAATGCCTCATTGAGCTCGATCAGGTCCATCTGGTCAAGCGTCATGCCTGCGCGGTCCAGAACCTTGCGCACGGCGGGTGCGGGACCGACGCCCATGATGCGCGGCTCGACCCCGGCGGCGGCCATGGCCACGACCCGTCCCTTGGGCGTCAGGCCCTGGGCGCGCGCCGCCGCCTCCGAGGCGATGACCAACGCACCGGCCCCGTCATTCACGCCCGAGGCATTGCCGGCCGTCACCGTCAGATCGGGTCCGTTCACGCCCCGCAGCTTGGCCAGCGTCTCGACCGTGGTGCCGGGGCGCGGATGCTCGTCGGTATCGACGATCAGCGGCTCGCCCTTGCGTTGTGGCACATGCACGGGAACGATCTCGTCCCCGAACACCCCGGCTTGCTGCGCGGCGGCCCAGCGCGCCTGGCTGCGGGCGGCGAAAGCATCCTGATCGGCGCGGGAAATGCCGAATTGCTCGGCCACGTTGTCGGCGGTCTGCGGCATCGAATGGGTGCCGTAGGCGTCATGCAGTTTCGGGTTCGGAAAGCGCCAGCCGATCGTCGTGTCATAGACCGCGTTGGCGCGGGAAAAGGCGGCCTCGGCCTTGGGCATGACGAAGGGGGCGCGGCTCATGCTTTCGACCCCGCCGGCGATGACCATGTCGCAATCGCCCGCCCGGATCGCCCGCGCGGCCATGCCGACCGCGTCCATGCCCGACCCGCAAAGCCGGTTGATCGTGGTCCCCGGCACGGCAACGGGCATGCCCGCCAGCAACACCGCCATACGGCCGACATTGCGGTTATCCTCGCCCGCCTGGTTGGCGCAGCCATAGATCAGATCGTCGACCTTGGACCAGTCCACCTGCGGGTTGCGCTCCATCAACGCCTTGAGCGGCAGCGCGGCCAGGTCATCGGCCCGGACCGAGGCCAGCGCCCCGCCGTAGCGCCCGATTGGCGTACGCACCGCATCGCAGATGAAAGCATCCGACATTCAGAATTCCTCCCCTTACAGGTCGGGCAAGATCTCACTTTGACCGACCGTTCGGTCACCTTATACACGAGAAAACATCACACACAAAATCTTTTTTCACCGATTTAGTGATGCTTTTGCGCGGCACCGGTCCGGCGCTCAACGGCCCGACAAACCGGGGGTTTACCCAGGGCTTCGTTGCGCCGACAGGGTCGCAAGCCGGCTGCGGGTCTGCACGGTTGCGCCCGGCAACAGGCCCGCCGCGTCGCGAAACGTGGTGCCGACATGCGAATCGGCGGAATCGCTCAAGGCAAGGTAGAGCGACGCGAAAAGCGCCCGCGCCTGCCGGCTGGGCCAGTCCGCCGGCAAGGCCGCGGCGGGCAGGCGCGGGTCGCGCAGGAAGGCCGCGCGGAAATCGTCGACCAGAATGAGACGCGCCACCAGGCTGTCGCGCGGCAACAGGCGCGCGCCCGCCGCGTACATCTGGGCCATGGGCGCGAACCGCGCGATCATGCGTGCATAGGCGTCGGACACATCGTGCAAGTCCCAGTGCTTCACAGCGTAGTCAGGCAGCATCGACACGCCCTTGGCCAGTTGGCTCTGAAACACCAGTCCGGGCGGCAAGGCTTGGTCGGGCCGTGCCGGGCCCAGGCACACCCCCTTAGCGATGGGCGCAAACCCGTCGGGCGCGGGCGTGTCGGGGTTCTCCGGCACGAAAAATACCCAGCCCTCGGCATCGTCGTGCCCCGAGAACAGCACCCGTTCGGCGGCGGCGAACTCGATCCGGGCGCGGTCGGTAAGGCGGTAGTAGCTGCGCCGTCCCACCCGTTCGCCGATCAGCTGGCCAGCCGCCACCAGCCGCGAAACCGCCGTGCGCACCAGCGACTCGCTCAGCCCGGCGGCATTGGCGATCTCGATCAAGGTGCCCATCCACAGGATGCCGCCGCGCGGCACCACGACATCGCCATAGATCGTGACGATGAACCGCGCCGCTCGCGGCGGCTGCGCGACCCACGTGGCCAGCAAGTCCGCCGCCGCATCGCTCGTGTCGAATGTGTCTGACGTCATGTTCGTTGGAATCGCGACCGGCTGTTGTCACCGGAACGTAGAGCAGTTGCGCCCAACGCAAAAGCGCCCTGAGACCTTGGGCAGAGCCGCGCCCGGTCAGCGATTGGGCTGCGGCCAGTCCTCGCCGCTCCGTCGCGGCCCCGTCCAGTTGGGTTGGAGGCCGTGACCTGTCACCGAACTTTCCTCCAGCCGCGACCGGAGCCCGGTTTGTGTTGCTCTGCTCCCCAACGTTGGACCGCCGGAAGCTGGATTTTTCCGGCTCTTTCACGATGACGGGCTGGTGACGCCATCGGGATAATGCATGGCGATCGGGACGTTGTATCCGATCGCGCTATGGGGTCTGTCCTCGTTGTAGTGCCGACGCCAAGGCTCCAACTTTGCCGCGGCGTCCGCAAGCGTCAGAAACCAGTGCGCGTTCAGGCATTCTGCCCGGGATCGGCACATTCACCGGCGAAGAGGCCGCAGCGCTCATTGGATTGGCGCCGGTCGCACACGACAGCGGACCTCTTCGAAGGAAACGAGCCATCGCTGACGGGCGCCGCGCCCTTCGGCACGTGGTGTTCCAAGCCGCCTTGGTCGCTGCACATCACAATCCAAGCCTGAAGCCCTTTGCAAATCGCCTCTGCAAAGCTGGCAAGCCCCATAGGGTCATCACCATCGCTGTCGTCAGAAAGCTGATCACCATAGCGAACGCGTTGTGTAGAAGACGTCAGAAATGGGCGGCTCATACGACCTGGCAGATTCAGTTGCTAGATCCCTTGGCCGCGGGGGCGCGCAAACGCGACGATGATCATCGCGAGGACGGCACCGAGGGCGTTGAAGCAAAGGTCAAGAGCGGTATTGATGTAGCCGCCGACATTGGTGTCTGGAACCATGAGAACAGCCGAGAATTCGATGATCTCGTTGACCGCTCCCAGCCCCATCGAGGCCAGGGCCGGATAAATCAAGGCTGTCGCCGTTCCGCGCGTGTCGGGAAAGTGACGCGTCAACAGGTGATGGAGCACCCACGCGGTGACGCCGAACCCGTAGGCATGCACGAGTTGATCGTATTTCAGAATGAACATGCGTTCATTGTCGACGATCGGAACCAGGTGCAGGTTGTAGAGGACCGAACCGGACACCGGCACACCGCCGCCGGCCATATGGGCCAGTCCCCAGATCGATAGGCCCCAAAGCATGGCCGTCGGATAGTCGGCCTTGCGCAGCGACAATCCCACCAGAAGTATCAAGGCCAACATGGTCGCGACGTAGACAATGAACTCGAAGTTGCCGGTGGACAGGAACCAGATGGTGAAGGCCGCCACGTAGGTGACTGTAAAGCCACCAACTATGATCTCGCTGAGCTTTGGTTTGTTATCCATGGCAGAAACCTACATCGACTTCGGTCAGGAATCATAGCCAGTCGATAGTGACAGCGGCGAAGCCCCATGCTGAGAGGGCAACCTTCGCGTATCCGTCATGGCATTTGGCGGCGGACAGGAACGTCGTGTTTCAAAAGTGGCAATCCGCAACAGTCGTGGAACAGCATGCCGCGATAACATGGCCCAACCCCCGGAAAGCCGATGGCTGCCACCGCTGCCCGAAGCACAGGCTTGCGCCTATGAAGAGGTGTTCGGTCGGCATGCTCCGCTCTCATGGAAGGCCTTGGCGACGACCACAGCGGCTCGCATCTCACCGCCTCTCTTGCGCCCTGCCGACCACCGTTCAGGGAAACTCGCGTCGCGGCGCCAAGGACCACACGATGGTCAAACCCGCGCCGATTGCGCCGAGGGTAAAGACCACCTCCAGCCCGGCGCTGGCCGAGCCCACCAGCGCGGCCTGCGCCTCGGCCGCCGACAGGGTCGATATCTCGAGCAGACCCGTGATGCATTGCGCCGCTGCCCCGCCCGGCACCATCGGGATGCAACCTGCCACGGCCAAGGTCTGACCCGCATGGGGCACCTTCAGGAACCGCTCCCCCAGTATCTCGACCCACAGCGCCACCGCCACCGCTCCGACGAAAGACGCCGCCGTCAGCGACCAGCCGAACTCCAGCCCCGTCGTGCGCACCGCCAGCGCCAATGTCCCCGCCACCGCCGCCCAGACCAAGGTGCCGATCCCGAAGTTGAACATCAGGCCAAAGCCCGCCGCGGCCAGCCCGCCGAACACAGCCTGGTGCAGCAGCGAGGCCGGCGGCGCCAGCAGGCTGTCCAGACCCGGCGCCACGATCATGCGGGCCACTCCCATGCCCACGGTGATGAAGATCAGGATCATCGCCACCGTCACGAAGCGCGCGCTGCCAAGGGTCGGGAACCCCTCCATGATGTCGGTCTGCGCGTTCATCGACGGCACCCCCGGCACCAGCAGCAACACGGCTGCCGTCATGGCGATGCCAAGCGTTTCGCTACCGGCCAGGATGCTGCCCACCCCGGCAATGGCCGAGGCGAGGAAGGCCACGATGGCAATCAGGACGAACACGTTGGTGCCGCGCGCGATCAGCGCCATGCGCACCCCTTGCGCGACCGTGCTCGCCACGAGGATCGGCGCGACCGAGATCCAGTCCGTGCCCAGCAAACGCCCGAACGCTGCGCAAGCCACCCCGGCGGCCACCGCAATGGCGATTTTGCTATAGTGAGGCACCCGGCCCGTCAGACCCGCCAGCCCGGCCGAGACATCCTCGGGCGACATGCCGCCCCGCTCGGCCCGTGTGCAGAGGTCGCGCACCGCGTGGTTCAGGCGCATGTCGACGCGGTGATGCCCGATCGAGATCATACGCGTGATGGTGTTGGCGCCGTGGGTGACCGTCATGGTGATCGAGGCATAGCCGATGCGGCTGTGCGAGGACTCCGCCCCCAGCCCCGCCGCGATCTTCTGCATCCCCGTCTTGACCACCGAGGATTTGGCCCCCGTCTCCATCAACAACCGCCCGACGGCCAGCGCCGCCATCGCGATTTGTTCGAGGTGGCGGTGACGGACGATGACGGGATCGGGGTACTCGGACATGAACTAGCTGTGACGCCCTTTCGCCAGAGCCGCAAGACGATCAATGAGAGCGACAACACGAGACCCTTTGGACCAGTCTCGCAACATTCGCACTGCGGAAACGGCTGGCACCGGATATTCACCTCGAAACCTCTTCAGCTTTCGTCGCGAGGGCGCCAAGCGGCAGCGAAACCGCTCGCCCATCTTCGCGTCGATCATGGGGTTTCACCCCGGCGCGTGAGGTATCTTGCTATCCCATCTTTCTGCGCGGCGATCGAGCGGGCACTGTTTCAACGGTCAGTCTCTCTGGGGTGATGCCAGACGCGTTCTCCGCGTGATGCGGGCCGGCCGGACGCGCCCAGGCTTTGTCCAGGCTTCGCCCACCTGTTTGCCGCCGCGGGCTTCGTTCAGGCCGCCGCTCTGCCTCTGCACCGACCGCCCTACCCCTCGTCCTACTGCTTCCGCGCGGCCTCCAGCCCCAATTCGATGAGCTTGCGGATGGCCTCGGTCTCGCTGTCGATGCGTTTATCGAAGCGGCAGTCACGGATCTGATCGGCCTGGTCCTGGCTCAGGCTGATCAGCTTCTTCACCGGGAACCTGGGCGGACGACTCATCATTTCTTTCCAGCATGCGCTCTTGATGTCGGCCAGACATAATATGTATGCATATTATGTTATGGAAAAGCGGTGCGCCAACACCAACTCACCCTGACCAAGCCAAATCTGTGTGGAGATTCAAATTGGCTGACTATCCCCTTAGGGTCAGGGTTCATAACCAATAGATGACGAGAGCTGCGGGCGCGATGTCAGACAGGACCACCTTGGGGCAGCGGTCAAAACGGGTCGCGGCGCGCCTCCAGTCCTTGAGCCTTTCCGAACAGGAGGTATGTCGCGCCGAACATCACGGTTTGCTCTTCGCCGTGCTCAGCGGCCAAACCTGCCATCTGCGCGTCGCTCAGCCAGAAACGATCGCTCATGTGCCCGCTCCGTTCAGGAGCCGTGAGTCAGGCAGCGCCACAGAAATCAATGCATCCTGACGCTAGGTCTCAGTTATATCCAACAACCTTGCCATGCGCGCACCTAAAATTCATAACCACGCCAAACCAGAAACTGATCCATCAAGGCGGACAACGTAATGGCCAAGGGCACTCAGAGCCTTGATCGCGCGCTGGATATTCTCGAACAGATTGCTGTGCAGAGTCGCGATGGCGTTCGCCTGAACGATCTGGTCAACGACACCAGATTGAGCCGGGCGACACTTCACAGATTGCTGGCTTCCATGGTCGAACGAGGCATCGTCGATCATGATGTGAAGGCACGACGCTATTTCTTGGGCGCCAAGCTGAATCTCTGGGCGATGACGGCCATGCCGTTTTTCGATTTTCGAGATATCTATGCCCCGGCAATATCTGGGCTAGTTGAAAAAACCGGAGACACGGCCTTTCTCACCCGCCGTATCGGTGATGAAAACATCTGCCTTGCACGAGAGTCGGGGAGCTTTCCGGTCAAGGCTTTCGTACTTGAGGTCGGCATGCGCCGTCCACTCGGACTTGGTGCGGGAGGGGTGGCGATCCTTGCCGCCACACGCCCCGCCGAAGCCGACGAAATCCTCGCGCGCAACCGCGAAGCCTTTCTTTCCGCGAATGCTGACCCGGAGGATATTGCCCGCCATGTCGCCGCCGCCCGCGAAACCGGGCATGTGGTTCGCAATATTGGTCATCTGGGCGTGCGTACAGTCGCTATGGCGATTCACGACAGTTCGGGAAAACCTGCAGCCTCACTTAGTGTTTCAACCATCATGGAGCGTATGGCGGGCGCGCATCTAACCATGGTGATCGACGCCCTGGCAGGCGCCACCCAAGCAATCAGCTCCGAACTGGCCAAGCAGCGTCCGCTTAACCCGGCCTGAGCCTTTGCGCGCATCCGGGTCCTAGCCCATGTCAGATGGATTTCGGAAATCCTGAGCGCAGGGCCGCGGTGCTTGAGGTCAGTAGCCCCACATCGCTGCCCACGGCGACGAAGACCGCTCCTTCGGCAATGCACTCCATTGCAAACGACCGGTCCGAGGTTAGCAAACCGGCAGGCTTTCCCACACGGGTGATCGCTCGGATCGCGCTCAGGACCGCCGCGCGAACCTCCGGCGCGCTGGGGTCGCCTAGAAACCCCATGTCGGCCGCCAGATCAGCCGGGCCGATAAACACACCATCGACCCCGGGAACGGCCGCGATCTCAGCCACTTGTGCCAGTGCGCTGCGGCTTTCCACCTGAACGATCAACGCGACCTGATCATTCGCAGTGGCAAGGTAATCGGGAATGCGATTATATCTCGATGCCCGCGCCAGTGCAGCGCCCACTCCGCGGCATCCCATCGGCGGATAGCGGGTGGCGCGAACCAGTTCGGCAGCGGCTTCGGGCGTTTCGACCATGGGCACCAAGACTGTCTGCGCCCCGAGATCAAGCGCCTGCTTGATCATCCAGGTCTCGCCTGCCACCGTGCGCACCACCGGATGGACGTCATAGGCTGCAAGGACCTGCAACTGACTGAGCATGGCGGGAACGTCGTTTGGAGCATGCTCCCCGTCAATTACAAGCCAGTCATAGCCTGCCGTCGCGCAGACTTCTGCTGTCACCGGGCTGGTTAGCCCAAGCCAGAGCCCAATCTGCAATTTCGAGGCTGACAGCGCCGCCTTGAAGCCGTTGAGATGTGCTGTCATCGCGCGCCTCATTCGAAATGCACGCTGACCGTACCCATCGGGCCGAAATCAGCATGGATTGTTGTGTCATTGCCCGTTTCGACCGGGCGGATGAAAGAGCCCGAGAGGACGATCTCGCCCGCTCTGAGTGCTTGGCCCCTGCGGTGCAGATCGCGCGCGAGCCAGGCGATGCCGACAGCCGGGTGGTTTAAAACCCCGGCGGCGAGGCCGGTTTCTTCAATCTGGCCATTGCGTGACACGATCGCCCCGGTCCAGCGCAGATCGTTTTCAGTGGGTTTGCATGGCCGCCCACCCGTCACAATCCCCGCATTGGCTGCATTGTCTGAGATGGTGTCAATCACCGTACGCAATGCTCCGGTCAGCGGATCACGACGGACCACTCGGGTATCGAGAATCTCGATCGCGGGCACGACGCATTCAGTCGCCGCAAAGATGTCCCAGACCTCAAGCGACGGTCCTGCCAGATCGCGCGCGAGGACGAAGGCCAACTCGGCCTCGATCCGAGGTTGGATGAACCGCCCGGCCGGCACCGATCCGCCGTCGTCAAAACGCATATCATCTAGCAGCACGCCTGAATCGGGGGTGTCGATATTCAACGCCTGCTGCATCGCGCGCGACGTCAGACCGATCTTCCATCCAATCCGACTGCGCCCGGCAGCTACCTTGCGAGACACCCATTCGCCCTGAATTGCATAAGCCTCCTGCAACCCGGCATCGGGATGGCGCTGTGAAATCAGCGGGATTTGGTTGCGCTCCCGCTCCGCGGCGTCGAGTTCGTTCGCAAGCTCGGTGATCTGTTGCGACGTCAGGGTCATCGCGCGGCCTCGTCTGCCACCGTATTGCGAAGCAGACCGATTCCCTCTGCCTCAACCTCGATCACGTCGCCAGGCACAAGCCATTTTGGCGGATCGAAGCGTGCCCCCGCGCCAGTGGGCGTGCCGGTCACAATCATATCGCCCGGCATCAGCGTGGTGAATGTCGAGATATAATTGATGAGCCGCCGAAACCCGAACAACATTCGCCCGGTCCTATCGGACTGACGTGTTTCGCCATTGACGCGGGTTTCCAGGCGGATATCGGCGATTTGCGCCTCGCCCGAGAACGGCACCAGCCCCGGCCCCATCGCACCGGAGGCGTCGAAGTTTTTACCCTGTGTCACATTGAACTTCGCATGGCGCAGCCAGTCGCGCACCGAACCTTCGTTGCAAAGGGTCAACGCAGCAACATGCTCAAGGGCCGAAGCTTCAGGGATGTGGCGCCCGGGCTTGCCGATAACGAGTACGATCTCGCCTTCATAATCCAGCTGCGTTGACACGTTCGGCCGGATCAGCGGGCGATCATGTCCAGTAAATGATCGGCGAAAGCGCGGAAACAAGGACGGGTTCG
Organism: [Roseibacterium] beibuensis; assembly: GCF_039542305.1. Lineage (NCBI taxonomy): Bacteria > Pseudomonadati > Pseudomonadota > Alphaproteobacteria > Rhodobacterales > Roseobacteraceae > Roseicyclus > [Roseibacterium] beibuensis. The sequence goes on from NZ_BAABHW010000002.1 coordinate 259,121, forward strand.
GCGGAGCATCTTTGCCGTCGTTGTATTCTTCGTTGCGGGCGGGATAGTTAACGCCGACGCAGATGATCTTTTCAGGGGTTGTTATTGGCACTTCGAGGCACGCATCGGCGAGTGCAAAATCAGGCGCCATGCGCTCGCCAAGTTGCATCATCTCTTCCAGGGCACCCATCGAAACCGCAGTTTCGAGGCTACTCCAGCGGTGGGAAAACCGGACGGAAAGATCGACGATTCCTGCATCGCTCAGATAGCCGTAGCGCACGCGTCCATCGCGATCTTCCGGCAAGGTAAACGAAGCAAGACAAGCTTGCATTGACATGGGCAAAACTCCTTGGAGGTGGTTTGGCGAAGCGGTCGGACGGCAGGTTCACCCACCCGCGCCATTCTTCGCGTCAGGGTTTTGGGAAGCGCTCCTGCGCAGCCAGCCAACGATGGGGCGCAACATCATCCACGCCAGGATGGCCGCCGTGAGCCCGTGCAGAACGAGACTGGTCGGCGTTTCGAAGAGATAGGTGAAGTCGCCACCCGAGATCAGCATGGCACGGCGGAAATACTGCTCGACCATCGGGCCTAGTACAAAACCGATCAGCATCGGCGCCGGGCTGAACCCCATCACCCGCAGCACATGCCCCAAAAGACCTATCGCAATGACCACCCAGATACTGAAGACTGAGTTCGACAGCCCATAAACTCCGGTGCATATCAACGCTATGATCACCGGAAACAGGAACCGCCGCGGCACCGAGACCAGCTTTGACCAAAGCCCGATCAGCGGAATATTCAGCAACAGAAGCAGAAGGTTACCAACCCAGAAACTGGCGATCAAACCCCAGAACAACTGCGGATTATCGGTCACCAGACGCGGGCCCGGCGCGATACCGTGGATCATCAGCGCGCCCAGGATGATCGCCATGGTCGGCGTGCCGGGTATGCCCAGCGTCATTGTCGGGATAAATGCCGTCTGTGCGGCGGCATTGTTGGCGGCTTCGGGTGCGGAAACACCGCGTTCCGCCCCTTTGCCAAACATCGGATTCTTTCGGTTGAAAGAGCGCTCCAACGAATAGGCCATCAACGATGCAATCGTTGGGCCGGCCCCCGGCAGAGGCCCGAGAAATCCACCAACCGCGCTGCCACGCAGCATAGATGGGATGCATGCCGCCAGTTTGCGCACGTTCTGTATCATGGCCCGCGCCGTAACCGAAACTGCCTTACCGGCCGGCGCGCGGTTGCCAAGGTTGGCGATCACCTCAGGCAAGCCGAACAGCGCCATTGCAACGGCAACGATGCTCAGCCCGTCCAGCAATCCTGCCATGCCGAACGTATATCGCGCCGCGCCGCTGTTGAGGTCCAGCCCGATCGTACCCAGCAACATTCCCAGGAACACCATCGCCAGCCCACGTAGCATCTGCCCCTGCAGCGCTACCGTAGCGGCCACAAGCCCAAGCACTAGTGTCGCGAAGTATTCGGCCGGCCCGAACGACAGAGAAAACTGCATGATCAGGGGCGACAGGGCAATCATTGCCACGATCCCCATGCACCCACCCACGAAGGAGGATACCTGCGTCGTCAGCAGCGCCAGACCGGCATCGCCGCGCTTCGCCATAGGATAGCCGTCGATCGTCGTGATCGCGTTGGAAGCCGTGCCCGGCAGGTTGAGCAGGATTGACGCGATCGAACCGCCGTACTCGGCGCCGTAATAGACCCCGGCCAGCATAATGATGGCGGCGATAGGATCCATGTAGAAAGTCACCGGCAACAGGATGGAAATGGCCGCGATCGCCCCGATCCCCGGCAGCACGCCTACCAAGTTGCCAAGCGTTACCCCTAGCAGGCAATACATGAGGTTCGCAGGGTCGAAAGCCACGGCCAGACCGGAAAGAAAGTCTTGCATCAGACCCCCCGCGGAAAAAGGTCTACCGGCATGCCCAGCCCGCGGCCGAACACGGCCCAGATGGCAACACTAAGCACTAGGCCTACGATCGTTGCCTCAAGGGGGCGCACACGGCCTTCGCCGATTGCCAGGATCACGACCGCCAGAAGCCCGGTGATCAACAGTCCCGCTCGCTCGAGGAGGAACGCGAAGCAGATCAGCGCACCAAGTACCGCAAAAACGCCGCGCCAGCGAAACTCAAGGTCTTGCTCGCCGCCACGCAGGAAGTCGCTCAGCACGATCAACGCGCCCGTCCCAATGGCGAGGCTTGCAAGGGCCATCGGGAACATGCCCGGCCCCATGGAGCGCATCGTGCCCACCGGATAGCCACGTCCAAACCACAGGAAGGCAAGTCCGAGGGCCATGATGCCAAGGCCGGGTGCAATGGTTTTGGCCACCTTCATAGCTAACCTCCGGATTGGATCGAAGTGCAGTTCAGCCGGCACGCATGTAGTCGCGCAGGTTGTTCATTTTGTAACTGTATCGACCGTCGATCTCGCTCAGTTCCATCGCCACGGCCAGTGGTTGTCGGTCGGCGAGGGGCTTGAGATGGTGCGACACCCGCTCGAAGATCGCATCGGTGGCCGCCTTGATCGTTTCGTTCGTGCGCCCCTCTCCAATCCTGAGTGCAATGTGGATAAAGGCATTCGCGGGGGTCAGGTCGCCGATCATACAATTGACCACCGGCTGTATGCGGATCCGCACCCCGGCAACTGGAAAAATGCCGGTCTGCAGCATGGCGTCATAAAGGCACTTGCCCAGGTCCTGGAGTTCGGGCGTTTCCTCAATATTGACTGAGTATTCGATCCATGCGTGCGGCATTGTTCGCCTCCTTGCTATCTTGCGGGCAGCCGCCGGAAATGGCGGCTGCCGCGCGGCACTTCACTGCTTCTCGATGCCGGCTGCCTCGATTTCAGCCGACCAGAGATCGATCTCGCGCTGGAAAAAGGCCGACACTTCGGCCGCTTCAAGTCCCATCGGAGAGGCCACAACCCCGGCCTGCAGCAGTTGCTCGACCACGTCCTCGCGGGCGATCACCTCATTGAAGGCTGCGTTCAGAATCTCGAGCCGGTCCTCCGGCACTCCGGCCGGTGCCGCGACGGCATACCAGCCCGCGACATTGAAACCGTCGATCCCCGATTCCTGTACCGTCGGCACATCAGGAAGCATCGGGAAACGGTTCGCCCCGGTATTGACGATCGCGCGCAGCGCCCCGCTTTCGATGTGCGGCAACACAGCTACCGGGCTAGAAATCAGCGCGTCGACCCGCCCAGAAAGTGCGTCCGAGATGGCATCGCCGGTGCCCGAATATGGGATATGTTCGAACGTGGCGCCGGTCTCTGCGGCCAGAAGCGCAGCCCCCAGATAGGCGGCACTGGCACCGTTCGCCATGGTGAAGCGCACCTCACCGGACGCAGCGGCGACCAGGTCGTCAAGATCCGCGATCGCCGAGTCACCCGGCACAGTGATCACATAAGGCGCCTCGGTCAGCAGCGCGACCGCATCCAAATCGGTCGCCGCGTCGTAGGTCGCCGCATGGAACAATGACGGGTTCAACGCGACCGTCGCCTGAATGGCGAATAGCAACGTGTGCCCGTCCGGCTCGGCCGTTGTCGCCAGAACCGTGCCGACGATGCCCGATGCACCGGGCCGGTTCTCAATGACGACTGGCTGCGGCAGCACATCGGCAAGCGCCTCGGCCAGAATGCGCGCCGTCACATCGGTGCCGCCACCCGGGTTATAGGGAACGATCATGCGGATCGGCTCGCTCGGGAAAGTCTGCGCCAGGGCGCCCTGCGCCCCAGCTGTCAGCCCGAAAGCGCAAATTGCTGCTGTGGTGATTGTCCGTTTCATACCGGCCCTCCCCTGCCAGTTTTGAGATTAGGAATTCTGCTTCTGGAACAGCTCGTCGATTTTTTTCTCGTAATCATGATAGTTTAGGAAGTCATACAACTCCTCGCGGGTCTGCATGATGTCGAGAAGCTCCTTGGCACCGCCATGTTCGCGGATATGCCGATACACCTTGAGCGCTGCGGCGTTCATCGCCCGGTTTGCCGAAAGCGGATAGAGCGCGGCCGATACGCCGACGCTGCGCAACTCGTCCAAAGTGAAATTCGGAGTCTTGGAGAATTCGGTGATGTTGGCAAGAACCGGGTGCGGGCTATCGATAGCCTCGACAAAGGCCTTGTATTCCTCAAGCGTGGTACAAGCCTCGGCGAACACCATGTCGGCACCGGCCTCGACATAGGCGCTGGCGCGATCCACTGCACCTTGCAGCCCCTCGATCGCCAGCGCATCTGTGCGCGCCACGATAAAGAAATCCGGATCGGTCTTGGCATCGACTGCGGCCTTGATCCGATCAAGCATTTCCTGCTTGGTCACGATCTCCTTGCCCGGGCGATGACCGCAGCGCTTGAGCTGCACCTGATCTTCCATATGCATTGCCGCCGCACCATCCTTGATCAGCCCGCGGACGAGGCGCGCGATGGTAAAAGCACCGCCGAAACCGGTATCAACATCGACCAGCACCGGTAGATCCGTCGCATCGGTCACGCGGCGCAAGTCGGTCAGCACATCAGTCAGGTTGGTGACCCCCAGATCGGGCAACCCGTAGGAGGCATTCGCCACCCCTGCACCCGCCAAATAGAGCGCCTTGTAACCGACACGCTCGGCCATCATCGCGGTGTAAGCGTTGATCGCGCCCATGACCTGGAGCGGGCTCTCTTCATTCAGGGCCTGCCTAAACCGCGCCCCCGCGGACGCTGCATTCGCACTCATCTTATCTGTCCTTTCGCTGTCCCATCATGTGGTCGAATCCAACTTCGACTTCTTCTAATGTCTTACATTGTGGGCGAACTTAATGTCAAAAGAATCTTTGTATCACATTGTGAGACATTTTCAGGGGTGACATTCGCAGGCAGGCACCCAGACGCTGTGCGCCAGGTGCGGATGAAAAAGCCGTTCAGTGATTTTTCCGGCTCAGCGAAGCAGGCCTGACAGACAGTCGGCCAAGCGGGCAATGCGCGCACCGGCTTCCGACCAAAGGCTACTGCGCGCCTCTTCGCTGGTCATCGAAAGCGCGACACCGGCAACAGGGCGGCCAAGGTGGTCGCGTACCGCCGCGCCGAAACAGGTCATGCCCGGGCGCACCTCGCCGGCATCGATTGAATAGCCGCATGCCCGGATAGTTTCGATCTGCGCCCTAAGGGCGTCGGGCGTCCGCACACCTGATGACGTCAGCGGCGCCGGAAGCTGCGACAGGAACGGCGCCAGCTCTTCATCGGGGAGTGCCGCAAGAATCGCCTTGCCAGTGGCTGGAAACGCTGCCGGTATCCGCATGCCCACACGAAAGGTTATGCCCAGCGTGGAGGGCGCGTTGCGGCAAGCCACATAAACGATATCGGTTCCGTCCAGCACCGAAAGGTTCACCGTGTAAGACGCAAGTTCGCCATTTACGGCGGCTTGATCGTGAAAGTTCCGCGACAGCTCGAACTGCCCATCGAAGGCCCCGGCCCATCGCAAGGCGCCGGGGCCAATGGCGAAACCATCGCCATGCGCGATCAAGAGCCGCAAATTCACCAAGGTCTGGCACAGTCCGTGCGCGCTGCTTTTTGGCAGGCCGAGCCGCTGCGCGACCTCGCTCAGACGCAGAGGCCGCCCTTCGCCGGCAATCAGGTCAAGTATCGCCACGGCGCGCGCTACGGCAGGCACCAGCTTCGCGTCGTCAGACATCAAGCCCTCCCCCAATTTCGCCGCCTGCACCCGGCTTGACTTGGATCAGGCCCTGCGGCAATGTTCCCTCTGCTGAACTGTTTTCAGTATAATGAACAACCATACGGAATGCAAGATGCTTGATCTGAGAGACCCATCGCTTTTGCGCCACGATGCCCTGATTGACGGGCGATGGACCCCAGCGCGCAACGGCGCGCGTTTCGCCGTGATCAACCCCGCCACCGGCGACGAGATCACCCATGTTGCCTCGCTGGGACCGGACGAGGTCGAAGCCGCGATCGAAATCTCGGCCCAAGCGCAGCGCGCCTGGGCCAAGCGCACCGCCAAAGACCGCGCCACGATCCTGCGTCGCTGGTTCGATCTGGTGATCGAGAATACCGACGACCTGGCCCGGATCATGACCTGCGAACAGGGCAAGCCCTTGGCCGAAGCAGTGGGAGAAATCAGCTATTCCGCCAGTTTTATCGAGTGGTTCGCCGAAGAGGGTAAGCGCGTTTATGGCGAGACCATTCCCAGCCCGACGCAAGGCAATCGCCTCACCGTCATCCGCCAGCCGGTCGGCGTGGTGGCCGCTATCACCCCGTGGAACTTTCCCGCCGCCATGATCACTCGCAAGGCTGCGCCTGCGCTAGCGGCCGGGTGCAGCATGATTGTACGGCCAGCCGATCTCACGCCCCTGACCGCACTGGCGCTGGGGGAACTGGCGCAACGCGCGGGGCTACCGGCCGGTGTACTGCAGATTGTGACCGGGCCAGCGCAACCTATCGGCTCTGTGCTCACCGCAAGCCCGGTGGTGCGCAAGCTGTCGTTCACCGGCTCCACCGAGGTGGGCCGGCTCCTGATGGCGCAATGCGCTCCCACGATCAAACGCCTCAGCCTCGAATTGGGCGGCAACGCGCCGTTTATCGTGTTCGACGATGCCGATCTGGATGCTGCTGTGGATGGGGCACTGGCGTCGAAATTCCGGAATGGCGGGCAAACCTGCGTCTGTGCCAACCGCATCTATGTGCAACGAGGAGTCGCCAAGCCCTTCACAAAAAAACTGGTCGAAAAGGTCGCAGCGCTGAAAATCGGCCCCGGCACCGACGCAGATGTGCAGATCGGTCCGATGATAGAGGAAAAAGCCATCACCAAGTTCCAAGCGCATATCAGCGACGCCACCGCCCGCGGCGCCCAACTCCTACACGGAGGCGACCGCCGCGAGGGGCTGTTCGTCACACCTGCAGTGATTTCAGGCGTGACCGAGGACATGGCAGTCGCGCGGGAGGAGACCTTTGCACCACTCGCGCCCCTCTTCATCTTCGATACCGAAGAAGAAGTCATTGCCCGCGCCAATGACACGATCTTCGGCCTCGCGGCCTATTTCTACTCGGAGGGAGTGCGGCGATCGACCCGCGTCGCCGAGGCGCTTGAATACGGCATCGTCGGCCACAACACCGGCATGATCTCAAACGAGGTGGCGCCGTTTGGCGGCATCAAGCAATCCGGGTTGGGGCGCGAAGGCTCCCGCCACGGCCTCGAGGAATATCTCGAGATGAAATACATCGCCAGCAGCGTGGTGTGAAAACACGAACATCATTCGTTGACAGAGATCACATGAACCCGATGCAGGTGTCGCGTCGGGTCGGGCACCGTTGACCCATTTGAATTGCCGTCACTGCGCGTTTCACCCACCCGAACTGCCGGAGGGTGACGATGAGCAATCATTTCCAGCCGACCGAAGAGCGGCTTCAAGGAGGTGCCTGCCCCCCCCCGCGCGCGGCGAAGTCGGCGTGCGGGGTATCGGGAGCGTCCGCCAGGGCCACCAGAACCTCCACGCCGGGGGCGACCACGCGCCTCTCGATCAGAGCGGCATACCAATCCGCATCTACCCCCGATCCATTGGCACCTGACAGGCCCGCCAGTACGGCAATCCGCCGCACGTCCGTCGGAAACGGAGTCGAGGAAGCGGCCAACGTCTCGCGGATTGCGATTGAACGGAACGAAATTGGCCACTTGGTTGCTCAGAACACATCTGAACAGCCCCGCTGAGACATGCCGAAACCGGCCGCCCATTAACACTTTTTTCACCTTTTTCGGATAGGCTTTCGGGTAGAAAATACCGGGTTGCGCAGCTTCCAAAATTTTGCAAGTTCCCCCCAAAAAAATGTACCAACTTAAAAGGTTACCGGCAGTACATGACTCTCCTACTGACGATCCCGGAACAGGACGTGGAGCTTGTCACCTCCCTTGGCTTACCCGTTGAGTTGGCCGTGCTCGATGAATGCGGTGCAGAGGTGGTGTCAGCCACGGACCGCGCGGTCTACTCGGTCCATGAATTGGCGACGCGTTGCATTGGAACGGCTGCAAGCAGTGCGACAGGTATGACGGCTGTCGAACAATTCCTTCCCAGTATTGCCGAGGCGGCCGGAACAGAGCCGCCCCCGCTATGCGACCTGACACGGGTGAAGCCAGAGGCGCGCGAGGCGGAGTTGCTGCGTTTCCTGACGGAAAGCCTCACCGGGCTTCTTGAACGACAGGCACGCCGGTCTGCGGACCTCTCCCGGTCGCTGGCCACCTTGCGGCAGAGCCATAGCCAGATGCAGGCTGCCTTCGCGCAGGTGGAGAAGTTCGTTCTCGACAACAATCTCGCGCAGAGAACCGACGCGCTGTCCCTGCTGCCCGGGCATGACATGGCACCATTGGAACTGCGCGAGGGCGATATCCTCGTCCAGCGGTTGCCGATCTCGAGCGCCGGTCTCAGCGATGTCGCGGTCTTCATCGAGGATGTCGATATTGCCGATCAGGGAACGCTGTCGATCACCCTGCTGACGAAGGAAGACGATAAGGTCAGAGGGCACTGGACGCTGTCGGGTCCACACATCAAGGAGGGGCCGGTGCGCCTCGCCCTGCACAGCTCGCTCGAGGCATCGGCGCTCACGCCAATCCTCGAACTGAGCTGGGAGGGAGAAGGCGCTTTGTGGCTGGCCACTTCGCTGAGCCATCCCGATCCAAGGCTACAGGCCCGTATCGGCGGCCGAAGCGACCCGCGTGTCTTGGCGCTGCGTTGCTGGTCCTACCTGCCGGACAGCAAAGCGCCGATCCCGGCCAGCGCGCATCTCCCGGCAGATCCGGGGACAGACCCGCGACGCAGTCGCATCCTGGACGACCTCGTGCTCGGTCAGGCCGAGGACCTGACGCCGGAAAGCAAGCATTCCCGTTTTCTGGCCGACAAGGGGGCGCTCCTGGTTCACCCCATGCCGCAAGGGGTATCCGCGATGCGACTTTCAGCCGGCGCGCCAGCGGGAACTGTCCACCTCGATGCGCGAATCCGAACGCTACAAAACCAGGCGCCGATGATCGAATACGCCATGGGCATCGCCCCTTCGGAACAGGCAGGCTTCAGGCCGCAAACCTTTGAACCGGACGATCTGGTTGCCGTAACCCCCTGGGTCACGCTCAGCCCGCAGGCGAACGGCGAACTGCATCTCCCGCTCGAAACGGCCCTGTCGGATGATCACGATCTCGTACTGATGACGCGGCTGGCGGTTCAGCCCGGCGACACGTCCTGGGCCTGGTCGACGTTCTCCCGGATCCGGTTCACGGTGGCATAGGTGCGGACATGGTAGCCGACCTCGCTTCAGCCGCCCCACGGCTGGCCGTCATCGTGCCAATCTTCAGGCATGCGTCACTCCTGATCGAGGCCATCGAGTCGGTGCTTGCGCAGCGGCTTGAGGGCGGCCTGCGGCTGCTCCTGGTCAATGATGGCTGCCCGTTTCAGGAAACGGACGAGGTCTGCGCAACCTATGCGATGGCCTATCCGGAAATCGTGACCTATCTGCGCAAGGCAAATGGCGGGCTGAGCGACGCGCGCGACTGCGGCATCCGGCATGTGCTCGCGCATCTGCCGAGCGTCGAGGCACTCTACATGCTCGACGCCGACAACCGCCTCCATCCCGACGCCCTGGCCCGCGCGCTCGCCGCGCTCGACGCCGCGCCGGAGGTGGACTGGATCTATCCGAATATCGACATGTTCGGCCTTGAAAAACAGTGGGATTACGGCGGCGACTATTCGCTTCTGATCCATTCGGGCATGAATATCTGCGAAGCTGGGAGCCTGATCCGCCGACGGGTCTTCGAGGCAGGGGTGTTGTTCGATACCGGCTTCAAGATGGGCTGGGAGGATTGGGATTTCTTCCTTTCCGCAGCGCAGTCGGGGTTTCGCGGCAAGAACATCGAGGATTTCGGTTTCCTCTACCGCAAGCGTCCCGAAAGCATGCTGGCCGACTCCGAGCGCGACAGGGGGGCCCTGCAAGGGGCCATGCAGCAAAAGCACAAACCGCTCTACACGCCGCGCAGCCTCGTCGCGCTGGAGCATGCCGAAGCGCCGCGTTATGCCATCCACATCGCTGACCGGGGCGAGATCATCTGTTGCGTCGATCCCGACGCACCGGGCATCCATCGGATCGGTTTCGCCGAGTTCGAGCAGAATTACTGGAATGCGCAAATTTCGCCCGGGCGCGACCGGACGCCGCCCTTCAATATCGTTCTGTCCTCGACCGTGCTCGACGGGTTGCGCGAGGCGCGACTGCTGCACTGGGTGCTTTGGAAGCTTGAGACGATCTGCGAAACCGGCGCCATCGCGGCGTTGAGCGTGCAGACCGGCGCGCGCGACCGCCTTTCGGTCTCCGTCACCTCCCACACCGACAAGCCGGGCCAGCACAGCAAGGCCGTCGCCGTCGCCGTCCCGACGCGACTGTTCTCCGACGTGATCCGCGACCCGCAGTCCGACTGGATCGACAGCCTCGCCCGCCGCAACCCGGACCCACCGGTCACCACGCTGGAGGTGCAGTTGCCGCAGGCCGCGTCGATCCTGACCAAGCTCAAGCGCCCCAGCGCGATCTTCGACACCCTGTCGCTCGTCCACCGCATGCGGGCGTCGCAATGGGCTGCCGCGGCTGACCATCGCTGGACCCACCGCGTCGCCGGCGTGCACCTGCGCGGGCGGGAACACACGCTCCCACGCCGTGCCTTCGACGGCGCCCCCCTCCTCCCCCGCGTTCCCGACGGGCGGCGCCATATCGGTTTCTTGCTGCCACTGGTGGAATTCGGCGGGGTCGAGAAGGTGGCCCAGCAGATGGCCCGGGGCCTGCGCGCCCACGGGTGGGTGCCCCACGCCTTCGTTCTCGGCTGCGACGACATCGCCCTGACCCCGGACTGGAGCGAGACATTCGAAACCACCAATCTGCTGGCTGATGCCGGGTTCTCCGCCTGGGGCGGCGGCGCGCGCGACTACCTCGGCACCAACGTGCCGAAATGGGCCGAGTCGGGCCGGCATGGCGTTGTCCTCGGACTGCTGCACTGGCTCGACGCCGCGATCAACTTCCATGGCGGCGCGGCCGTCGGCCTTATGGGCCAGCTACGGCGCATGGGGGTCAAAACACTGAATTCCCTGCACCTTAACGACCTCACGCCACTCGGGCGGCCGGTGGGAAACACCTATCTCGGCGTCGCCTACGAACACGCCTTCGACTATTTCGTTCCCTGTTCCCACCAACTCGGCGACTGGCTGAACGGTTTGGGGGTGCCGCAGGACAAGATCGTGCCGGTTCAGAACGCCCCAGGGTTCGAGATTGACCCCGATATCACCGCGCGCCGCATCGCGGCCCGCCGCATGCGCTCCGAGTCCGAGCCGCTGCGGGTGCTCTATCTCGGCCGTCTCGATCGTCAGAAGGGCCTCGACCGGCTGGCCGAGGTGATCCGGCTGTCAAAGGCGGAACGGCTGAACGTCACGTGGCGGGTGCTCGGCAAGGCCGTGATCGCGGAAGACGCCCCGGCCCTCCCGCCCGAGGTTGCCGCCGTGCTGGAGCCGCCGGTGTCGCGCCCCCGCGACCTTGCCGCCGCCTATGCCTGGGCGGACGTGGTCGTGCTCCTGTCGCGCTACGAGGGGCTGCCGCTGACGGTGCTGGAGGCGATGCGCGCGGGCGCCGTGGTGATCGCCACGGATGTCGGCGCAACGGGCGAGGTGCTCCGGGACGGGGAGACCGGCGTGCTGGTGCCGCAAGACAACGCGGTGGATGAGTGCATGGCCGCCTTGCGCCGGTTCAGCCAGAACCGCCCAGACCTCGCCCCCCTGGCCGAACGCGCGGTTGCGGCAGGCGCTGTACGGGACTGGACGGCCGCGACGGCGGACCTGGCGGCAATAATTACTCCACAAGAAAAGCCACGCGTTCAATCTGTTGGCACGTAGGTGTTTTTCAAAAGAATGAAGCATACTTTCGGAGTTGATAAGTTCGATGGGTAAAATTGGTTTTGTCGGCATTCGTGACCGCGGCAATGTTGGGTCCAAAGAAAATACTGGAAACTTTCTCCACGGCTTCGCAGCTCGTCAAATCGTAGGCGGCTATCAAGAGATCAAGCGTCTGGATACCGATCCAGCAACGCTGGCAAAGCTTCGCGAAGAGATAACCCATTTAGGCTTTGTCGCAGCCACTACCATTCCAGTGAACCGCGAGCCTGAGTTTACCAAGAAGCATGCCGAGTTGGCCGACTTCATCGAAGCACTTGGGCTCCCAGTCGTGGTCTTCGGCCTTGGGGCACAGGCACCTTTAAATGCCACAGTCGAGGACGCTTGGGTTAACGAAAACACTTTGCGCCTCATGAACGTTCTTGCCGCGCATTCACAGGCCATTGCCGTTCGAGGAGCGTTTACCGCAGAGTTGCTCTTGAAGTATGGGATCGGAAATGCCGAGATCATTGGTTGTCAATCTGCATTTCTAAGTCGACGGCCTGACTTTCGCTTTCCCGAGATATGTAAAGGATTCGCGGACACCCCATGGGACCGAACGCTGGTTTCGATCACGAATATATCGCAAGAACTGGAATATGTTGTTCCTGCAATGAAGAGTGGAGCAACGCATATTGGTCAATCGGCGCATTTCGAATACCAGCTCAAGGAGCATCCACCTGTTGCTGCTCTCGATGACCTCCCCGATGAAACGCGGGCACTGTTGACCAAAGGGCACTCGAACTGTTTTGCCAAGGGCAGTATCGATTTTTCGGAGTATCAGGACTGGGTTCGGAAGAACTTCCAGCAGTTCTACAACGTTCCCGAATGGCTCGACTTCATCAGGGGCCGCTTCGACCTCGCGCTTGGTACGCGTTTCCACGGCAATATGACGGCGATGCATGGCGGGGTCCCAGCCTTGTGGGTGGTTCATGACAGCCGGACGCAGGAATTCTGCGACCATCTCGGCCTACCGCATGCTCAGCTAAGCACATTCCAGAATGGTACACCGATACGCGAAATTATTGGCGAACATCTCGACTCATCCCGCTTCAACGCCGTTTACCCCAAGAATTACGCACGCTTCTACGACTACCTCGAACGGCAAGGCGTGACGCATCGCTTGGCACCGCCACTCCAGGATATGTAGAAAACTGCCTGGCGGCGCATGGCAAACGGGTCAGGCAAATCGCGCCGCAAACCCGTTCTCCGAATAAAACGCTTTCATCTCGTCGAAACAGGCCGCGATCCGGGCGTTTGCACCGTCCCAGTCATGGTCGATCATCGCCTGCGCCGGGTCGCGCCAATCTTCGGTGACGTCCTGATAGGGCAAGCCGTAGACGTCGCAGAACTCCGTCAGGCGCGAGTCGTAGACGTAGTAGTAACAGGGCTTGCCCTGCAGCAGAGCCACCATGTTACCGTGGAATCGGAAGCCGAGGATCGCGTCGAGGTCCCGCGCCTTGGCCAGCCACTCCTCGATGCTTTTGACGCTGACCATATGCGCCATCAGCCGTTCGGGCGAAAACAGCTCCTCGGCCTTCATGCGGGCGATCACCTCGGACGCGGCCTGCCGTCGTTCGTCGAAGGGCAGGTCGTGGTCGGCGATGTCGTACTCCCGCAACACGCCCTGTTCGAAGACCGAGAGGTTCGCCGCGTTCTCCAGCGCCCAGGCGATGACCCGGCCATGCATTGCGCGCGCCTCGTGCGGCGCGTGGCAGAAGATGTTCGCCGACAAGCCGGAATGGATCGACACGCCGACCGACCGCTCGGGCATGGCCAGCATCTCGGGCACCCGGACCTGCGGGGCGCTCAGCGTATAGAACAGCGACGGGCATCCGGTGACGCGGATGTTCTTGCCGCCGAGCCGCTCCACCACGGCGGCGGTGAAATCGCCCCGGACCGAGATGCTTGCGGATTTCTCGTTCAGCCGTGCGATGAAGTCGCGCGCGCCCTCGTTGCCGTCGAGATACGAGGCGTCCTGCGTCGGGTTCTGCGCGCCAAGCCCGACGATTGCCATGGGGGCGTCGATGCTGTCGAGGGTCTTGTTCGCATCGTCGAAATTGAAATGCTTGTGCAGATAGGTCGACCCGCGAATGATCGCCCGCTCCACCGGCTGCGAGAGCGTGCCGCCGAAGCCGACGCGAACGGTCTCGCCCAGGTCAAGCTCGCGCAGGATCGCGATACAGACCAGCATGTCGCCGTAGTTCGGCTTCCAGGCCGAGCGCCGCATATCGGGCCAGGTCGTCAGGTTGCGGCTTTCGGTGTGATTGAAATGAACTAGAGCACTGGTCATAGCCGTCCCATCTTCTGGCGGATCCCGCCGCGATCCGCGCTTCGCTACCGGTTTTGGCTAGCGCCTACCGCACCTCGCGTCCAGACTTGAACCGGAAAGACAGCCCCACCTCAACGTTCCCGAACTGCGCGGCATCCAGGCCATAACCAGGGTGACCAGATCGGGGATCCCGCCGCCTCATGTGGTTTCATTCAAAGAAGAAAACCGGATGCGATAGCGATGGCCGGTGCGCGCCGGTTTCATCCGGTTGTCCGCCCCGCGCTGTATCGCATCAGAACGGGAAGATCAGCGGCACGACCAGCAAGGTGATCGCCGCGACCACGACGGTCAGCGGCCCACCCGTTTTCAGGAAATCGCCAAAGCGATAGCCGCCCGGGTTGACCACCAGGGTCACAACGGGCGACGAAACCGGCGAGGCGAACCCCGAGGACCCCGCGATCAGGACGGCGACGGCCATCGGGACAGGCGACACGCCCATCGAGAGCGCCGCCTCCACCGCGATTGGCGCGACAAGGACGAGGGTCGCGGTGTTCGACAGGATCCAACTCAGCGACATGGTCAGAACGAAAAGGGCCAGAAGGACGGCACGCGGACTGTCGTTGCCGGCCATGTGCAGCAACGCGTCCACGATCATGTCCGCGCCGCCGGTCTTGTCGAGCGCGGTCGAGAGCGGCAGCATCCCCGCGATGAGAACCAGTGTTTCCAGCCGGATCGAGCGATAGGCCTGGTTCGCGGAGATCGTGCCCGTCATCACGGCGGCGACGGCCGCAAGGATCACGGCGATCGTGATGGACAGCCCCCCGACCGACACCCCGATCATGGCTGCCAGGATCAGCAGCGCGATCCAGAGCTTGTTCGAATTCGGGACCGATTGTGCCCGCTCGGCTGGCTCTTCGAGAATGACGAAATCGCGCCCCTCCGCGTTGATCCCGTCGAGCCTCGGCCAAGGCCCGGCGACCAGCAGACGGTCGCCGCCGCGCAGGGGCGTGGACTGCATCTCGCCAAGGCGCGACGTGTCGCGAAGGATACCCAGCACTTCGAGCCCGTAGGTCCCGCGAAAGTCGAGGTCGGACAGGGTACGCCCCCTGATCCCGGCCTCGGGGTGGATCATGATTTCCATGATGCCAAGCGTGTCGATCCAGCGGTTCATATCCTTGTAAAAGGACCGAAACGGCGCAACGCCCGGGGTCTCGCCAAACCGGGCAATCTCTTCATCGGAGCCGGTGACCACGATCAGGTCGCCGCGCTGAAACTCCATCCCGATGGAAAACAGCGCCGTATGGGGCGTGCCCGCGGGCCCGCGTCGCCACCGCGACAGGATCCGCGGCGCGGTCCTGGTCAGGTCGCGGGCGGCACTTCCGGTGACATCGCGTTCAAGCCGCAGAACCTCGACCCGATCGAAACCGTGGTTGCGGTAAAGCTCGGCAAAGGAACGGTCGGTGCGGCGCATCCGTCCGGTCCCGTCGGTCGTCAGCGGACCAAGCAGATGACGGCCCACCAGCACGAAGAAAAGCAGCATCGCCAGAAGGACGAGCGCACCCACGAGGCTGAAGCTGAAAAAGCCAAGCGGCTGCCCCGTCGCGGCGCGCAAGGCGTCAGAGACGGCGAGATTGCCGGGCGTGCCGATCAGCGTCAGCATCCCCGAGATGAGCGCGCCGAAGGACATGGGCAGCAGCAGGCGCGCGGCATTTATACCGCTGTCGCGTGCGATGCGCAGGACGATGGGAATGAAGATCGCCACGACGGCCGTCGAGGACATGACCGACCCGAGGATCGCCGCGCCGACACTGAGCGGGATCATGAGGCGCACCTCCTGTCCGCGGCCGTGGCGCAGGATCAGGTCGCCCACGCTGCGCGCAACGCCGGTCCGGTCCAGCATCTCGCCCACGACGAACAGGCCCGCGACCATGATGATGATGGTCGCTCCGAACCCCGCCACGGCCTCGGCCGGGGTCAGGATGCCCGAGAGCGCCAGCGCGACCAGCACGAACAGCGCGATCAGGTCATAGCGCACGCGGTTGGAGGCCATCATGATGGCCGCCAATCCCATCAGGTAAAAGACGAGGGTCGCGTCACTGGGCATCGGGCGCGCTCCGGCACGGGTGGACCTGCCACCGCCCTACCCTATCGCGCAGACGGCCTCCAGCCGCCCCGATGTCGCGAGATACGCCTCGGGACGGTGTGCGTCAGCTGGCCTGCGCCTGGAACACATGCGCGAAGCGGTCGCGCAGTTCCTTTTTCTGGACCTTGCCCATGGTATTGCGCGGCAACTCGTCCAGCACGGCGACGTGCCGGGGACGCTTGAACCCGGCAAGATTGGCGCGGGTCGCGGCCTCGATGCCGTCGAGGTCGAGCGTGCCGCCCGGTTCCGCCACCAGAACCGCCACGACACTCTCGCCGAAATCGGGATGCGGTGCGCCGATGACTGCGCTTTCCAGGACGCCGGGCTGCTCGTCGAGGAACAGTTCGATCTCCTTGGGATAGATGTTGTAGCCGCCGGAAATGATCAGGTCCTTGCCGCGCCCGACGATGGTGACATAGCCGTCCGCGTCGATCATCGACAAATCGCCCGTGATGAAGAAGCCGTCTTCGCGCAACTCTTCCTTCGTCTTCTCGGGCATCTGCCAATAGCCCTTGAAGACGTTCGGTCCGCGCACCTCCAGCACACCGATCTCGCCCGTCGGCAGCTCGGCCCCGGTTTCGGGATCGCAGACCTTCACCTCGACGCCCGGAAGCGGGAAGCCGACCGTGCCCGCCCGGCGGTCGCCGTCATAGGGGTTCGACGTGTTCATCGAGGTTTCGGTCATGCCGTAGCGCTCCAGAATGCGGTGCCCGGTGCGCTCGGCGAAGCGTTCATGGGTCTCGGCCAGAAGCGGGGCTGAACCGGAAATGAACAGGCGCATATGGGCCGCAAGATCCCGGGTGAAGCGCGCATCGTCCAGAAGCCGGGTGTAGAAGGTCGGCACGCCCATCATGGTCGTCGCCTCGGGCAGCCGCGCCAGTACCGTGTCCACGTCGAATTTCGGCAGGAAGATCATCGAGCCGCCCGCCAGAAGCGAGACGTTGGTGGCGACGAACAGGCCATGGCTATGGAAGATCGGCAGCGCATGCAAAAGCACGTCCTCGGCGGTGAAGCGCCACGCCTCGACCAGCGCCTCGGCGTTGGACAGAAGGTTGCGGTGGGTCAGCATCGCGCCCTTCGACCGCCCCGTTGTTCCCGAGGTGTAGAGAAGCGCCGCGAGATCGTCTTCACCCCGCTCGGCCACTGCGGCCGTTGTTGCTTGATCCGCACGAAGATCTTTCAGCGAGCCGCTGCCATCGCCCGCCAGAGTGTACAGAAGGCAGCCGTTGTCCTTCGCGATGCCCTCGACCTCGGCCACTTCGCCCGGATCGCAGACGAAGAGCGCGGCCCCGCTGTCGCCGACGAAATATTCCAGCTCGGCCGGGGTATAGGCCGTGTTCAATGGCAAGAAGACCGCGCCGCGCTGGACGCACCCGGCATAAAGCGCCAGCGCCTCGGGTGATTTCTGGATATGGACCGCCACGCGGTCGCCCGGGGTCACGCCAAGGCTGTCCAGCGCGTTTGCATATTGCGCCGCCATGCCGAGGAAATCCGCGTAACCGATCGCGCCCCCATCGGGCAGGTGAAGAAAGGGCGTCTGCTGCCCGGCATGCGGTGCGAAAAGGGCGTCAAAAAGCGGGTTGGTCATGGGTCCTCTTCCTGCAAGCAGAGTGGTCGGCGCGGGCCGGGATCAGGCGCCCGGCTCGGCCTCTTGTTCCTGAAGCTTCATGTAGCGCGAGAAGCCTTCGGTGATATGCACGATGGCAGCCCGGCGCGCGGCCTCGGGCTTGCCGTTATCGACAGCGGCGGCGATGTCGAGGTGTTCGGCCAGCGACTTTTCCATGTTCGTGGGCAGAGACAGGCCCTTGCGGCGAAACAGGTGCATTTCCTTGACGAGATTATCGTAAATGAGTTTCGCCTTGGGGTTTTGCGCGCCGGCCAGAAGCAAGTCGTGAAACTCGATGTTCAGTTCGTAGTAACGCGGCACATCCTCCTCCGCGATGGCCGCTTTCATCTGCTCGATATTGGCCTGAAGCGCGCCCGGCAAGTCGGGCTCGAGGCCTTCGTTCACCCGCCGCGCCGCCGCCGCGCAGGCCATCGCGAACACCGCGCCGCGCAGATCGTAGAGGTTGCGCACCTCGGCCAGCGTGGTCTCGTGCACGAAGGCGCCGCGGTTGGCGATCAGGTCGATCAGGCCACTATCGGCAAGCGAGCGGATCGCCTCGCGGACCGTGCCGCGGCTGACCCCCATCGCGTTCGACAGCGCCAGTTCGTTCATCTTTTCCCCGGCGGCCAACTCGCCATCGACGATCATGCGCTCGATTTCCGCCCGCACTTCGGTGGCCAGCGTCGCCCGCCGCGCCCCGATCGGTTTCATGTTCATGTCCATCGCCCTTGTCTTGCTGCGGCCAACGGCATTTTGTCAACAATTAACATTTTTATTGTCATCTGCCGACGTTTACCATACACCAGTACGCAACCGAACGACCATGGGGGAGGAACATGGCCCAGCCCGCAAATCAGACCTCGGCCGCCGCGCATGATGCCGCACCCGTGGCCAGCACCGCGCTGCAAGGCCTGCGTGTTCTCGACCTGACGCGCGTGCGCTCGGGACCGACCTGCGTGCGCCAATTGGCGGACTGGGGCGCCGACGTGATCAAGATCGAGGCGCCCGTCGACACCGCGCAGTTCGGCGGGCCACGCTCGGGGCCGGATTTCCAGAACCTGCACCGCAACAAGCGCAGCCTGACCCTGGACCTGAAGACCGAGAAGGGCCTCGAGGCGTTCAAGCGGTTGGCCGACAGCGCCGATATCGTTGTCGAGAATTTCCGCCCCGGCGTGAAGAAACGCCTCGGCATCGACTACGACACGCTCTCGCAGACCAACCCGGGGTTGATCTATGCCTCGATCTCGGGCTTCGGGCAGGATGGCCCCCTGGCTGACCGCCCCGGCTTCGACCAGATCGCGCAGGGCATGGGCGGGCTCATGTCGATCACGGGCGAGCCCGGTCGGGGACCGATGCGCGTGGGCATCCCGATTGCGGATCTCTGCGCAGGCCTATTCGCGGCGCAGGGCATCCTGATCGCGCTGTTCGAGCGGCAGAAATCCGGCAAGGGGCAGTGGATCCAGACCTCTCTGTTGCAGGCGCAAGTCTTCATGCTGGATTTCCAGGCCGCGCGCTGGCTCATGAACGGCGAAGTGGCCGGACAGGCCGGCAACAACCACCCGACCACGATCCCGACCGGCGTGTTTCCCACCTCGGACGGGTTCATGAATATCGCCGTCGCGGGCGAAGTCATCTGGCAACGCTTCGCCAAGGCGCTCGGGCGTGAAGACTGGATCGAGGATGCCCGCTACGGGACCGCGCCGGACCGTTCGAAAAACCGCGAGGCGCTCAACGCCGAGATTGCCGGGATCACGGCCACCCAGCCCACCGCGCACTGGATCGATATGCTGATCGAGGCCGGTGTGCCGGCGGGAGAGATCAACGACATCTCGCAGGTATTCGAGACGCCGCAGGTACGCCACCTCGGCCTTGCCCAGCCCGTGACCAGCCAGGAACGCGGCGACACCGAGCTTGTGGGCCAGCCAATCATCATGAGCCGAACGCCCAGCCAGATCGCCGCGCCGCCGCCGATGGCCGGACAGCACAGTGCCGACATCCTGTCCGAGATCGGCTATTCCGAAGCCGAAATCGCAGAGATGAAAGCCGCGGGCGCCACCTGACCCATCCGACAGAAAGACGGACCAGCCATGACCGACAAGATCCTGACCGAGCAGTCGGGCGAAATCGCCCGGATCATCTTCAACCAGCCCGAAAAGCGGAACGCCGTCTCGCTTGAGATGTGGGAAGCCGTGGAAGAGGCGATGACGCGCTTCGCCGCCGACCCGTCCGTGCGCATCCTGATCCTGTCGGGCGCAGGCGGAAAGGCCTTCGTCTCGGGTGCCGACATCTCGAAATTCGAGACCGAGCGCGCCAGCGCCGAGGCCGTGGCCCATTACAACGCCACCACCAAGCGCGTCTATGACATGGTCGAGGCCTTTCCCAAGCCCACCATCGCCCAGATCGACGGCTATTGCATCGGCGGCGGCGTGGCCCTGTCGCTGTGTTGCGACCTGCGGATCTGTGGCGAAAGCTCTCAATTCGCCGTGCCCGCGGCCAAGCTGGGGCTGGGCTACGGGTTCGAAGGCATCAACCGGCTGGTCAACGTGGTCGGCCCCTCCTTCGCCAAGGAAATCTTCTTTACCGCGCGGCGTTTCACATCCGACGAGGCGAAGGTGATGGGGTTGGTCAATCGCGTCGTCCCCGACGACCAGGTCGGGCAGACAGCGCAGGAAACGGCCGAAATGATCGCAGGCAACGCTCCGATGACGGTCGAGTCGGTGAAATACATCGTCAGCCAGGTGGTGGCCCCAGAAAGCCAGCGCGACCTCGATAAATGCGCGGCGCGGGTGAAGGCCTGCTTCGACAGCAAGGATTACATCGAGGGTCGGCGCGCCTTCCTCGAGAAACGCAAACCGAATTTCGTGGGCGCCTGATGGCCGGTGACAGCCCCAGTCGCATAGACGAAGCCGCCGCCCGCGCCCATGTCGATGCGGCGCTGGCCGGTCACGCGCAGGATTTCGAAACCTTCTTCTTCGCCCGGTTTCTGGGTCTGAGCTTCGATTACCTGCCGCACGATGCACCGGATACCGAAAAGGACTGCTGCCGCCTGACCTTCGAGGTAACGGACATGGTGAAGAACCCGCAAGGGTCGCTTCATGGCGGGGCGATGGCGTCGGCCATGGACATTTCCATGGGACATCTGGTCAACAAGGTGGCGGGTCCCGGCGCGACGATCGAGATGAAGGTGCAGTTCATGCGCCCCGTCACAGAGGGCACCGTGACGGTCGAGGGGCGGTTCACCCGCCGCGGCCGCACGATGTCGTTCATGGAAAGCCGGTTGACGGGACCGGATGGCAAATTGGCGGCCCTTGCCACGGCAACGTGGAAGATGCCACCGTCCTGAAGAGGCACGAGACAGACAATGACCTTCTTTTCCCCCGAGTTGATGACAGCGGTGCGGGACCGCTTCGCCCTTGTCGAGGAGTGC
Source organism: [Roseibacterium] beibuensis (assembly GCF_039542305.1). Lineage (NCBI taxonomy): Bacteria > Pseudomonadati > Pseudomonadota > Alphaproteobacteria > Rhodobacterales > Roseobacteraceae > Roseicyclus > [Roseibacterium] beibuensis. The sequence continues at coordinate 280,493 of NZ_BAABHW010000002.1, forward strand.
CCCTTCGAGGGCAAACGCGTGTTCTTCGAGAACGCGGGCGGCGCGCTGACGCTGAATACCGTGGTCGAAACCTCGGCCAAAATGGCCGCGATCCCCGACAACCAGGGCCGCGACAACCCGGCCGCCCATGCGCTGGTCGCCATGATCGACAAGGCCAAGGACGATATGCGGGTGCTGTTCAACGCACCCGAGGGACAGTTCTTCGTCGGCGAAAGCGGCACGGAACTGTTGTTCCGCCTGATCCGTACGGCGGTGATGGGGACGCCCGACGGCATCGTGCTGGGCTCGACCGTGGAACACCCCGCGACCCGCAGCGCCTGCGCCAAATGGGCCGAGGCCGCTGGCAAGACACATGTCCTGATCGCCCATGACGACGACACGGGCGCGGTGTCCGCCGAAGCCTACGCGGCGGCGGTGACACCGGATACGCAGGTGGCGACCATCCTGCACACCTCGCCGGTGACGGGGATGGGCATGGACGTGGCCGCCATCGCCAAGGCGATCCGCGCCGTCGCGCCCGAGGCCTTCATCATCGTCGATGGCATCCAGCACGCGGCCCATGGCCGGCTGGACATCGCCAGCTACGGCATCGACGGCTATGTCGTGTCGCCCTACAAGGTCTTTTCGCGCCACGGCTATGGCGTGGCCTGGGCCTCGGACCGTCTGTCGGCCCTGCCGCATGACCACCTGCTGAACGCGCCGGGCGAGCCCTGGGAACTGGGCACGCGGGACACCGGCGCCTACGTGACCTTCTCGGACGTGGTCGATTACTTCGACTGGCTGGGCGGGCAGGTGTCCCACGCGACCGACCGGCGCGACCGCATCGTTGCCGCCGGGGCCGCGATCCACGCGCATGAGGCCGCTCTGACCGACGCGATGATCCACGGCACCGGCAATCTCAAGGGGTTGGCCGACATGCCCGAGGTCACGATCATCGGCGGCGTGGACAACCCGCGCCGCGAGGGGCTGGTCTCGATCTCGGTCAAGGGCATGGATGCGCCCGACGTGGTGACCAAGCTGCGCGAGCGGGGCATCCGCACGCACACGCGCAAGGCCGACCATTACTCGGGCAACATCCTCGACCCGCTTGGCCTGCCCGGTGCGATCCGCGTGTCGATGTGCCACTACAACACCGAGGCCGAGGTGGCGCAGTTCCTGCAAGCCATGCGCGAGATCGTGGAAGAGACGGACTAACCCTCGGCCATCGCGCGCAAACCGGATAATATCTCGGGAGAGAGGCCCAGGCCCCTCTCCCGTGCCGTTTTCAGGGATTGGACCGCCCGGGCGCCGGGCAAACGAACGGGCCGAGCTGGATCGACCGGGGCGGAGTTGGTGAGATCCCCTGACGCACGGTTCATGCGCGCCGACAGCGTCTCGGGCGGCATAAGCCGGGCAGCATCGATCACGAGGACCAATTGGCCAAGGTCCTGCTCCCTGCCCGGCTCCCGCGCGCTGTTCGTGACCGCCCCCAGCATCGTTGCCCCCGATAGCCCGGCTGACAAAAGGTCGAGGCAGAGCGCGAGGTTCGCGCCTTTCGCCCCGCCGATGGCCTGCATCAAGCCGTCCATCGCCGCCGTTGGGTCGGTTGTCGGGCGCCCCAAGATATCCGTCGCCCAGGTTTCGGGGATCGCCCGCCCGCCCCGCGCCGCCGCACGCACCTTGGACCGGGCCGCAACGGACAAGGCGATGTCGAGAAGAACCGGCACCCCGCCCGGATTGGGAACGCCGATGCCCAAGGGGTTGTTGCCGATCCTGGCCTCTCGTCCACCGGGCGGTGCGATCATGGGGGCGGTGTTGGTGGTGATGAGCGCGGCAAAGCCCGCCTCGGTTGCGCGCCAGAGATAGGGCACCAGCGCGCCGAGATGGTTGCCCCCACGCACGAAGGCCGCGCCGAGGCCCGTGTCGCGTGCAGCCTCCATCGCCGCGTCGAGCGCCGCGCGGGCGATCGCCGGGCCCAGTCCGTTCCGGCCGTCGACATGGCGCAGCGCTGGTGCCGGTGCAGTCACCACGGGGCGCGCCGTTGGGTCGATGCCGCCCGCTGCGATACGGTCACGATAGACAGCGACGCGCGACAGGCCGTGTGTGGCGATCCCCATCATCTCGGCCAGCACCAGCGCATCGGCGGCGGCCTCGGCGGCCTCCGGGTCAACGCCCGCAATGCAAAAGGCGCGGGCCGCCAAAGCCCGCGCCTCTGTTTCGCTTATCGTCACCCGCGTCAGCCTCCGGCCTTTTCAGCCTGCCCCGCGGATTTGCCGAAGCGATTGAGCAGCGGCAGGAAGACCACCAGCGCGATGGTGATGGCGATGATCCAGAGCGAGGCGGCGCGTTCGACGAAGATCATGAAAGACCCGCGCGAGATGGTCAGCGTCTGGCGCAACGCCTCTTCCGCCAAGGGCCCGAGCACCAGCGCCAGGACAAGGGCCGCCGGAGAGAACCCGTAAAGCCGCATGAAGAACCCGATGATCCCGGCGGCAAACATCAGGTAAGTTTCGACGAAGGAGGCGTGGACGCTGAACGTGCCCAGCGTACAGATCACCACGACCGTGGGTCCGAGCACCCGGTAGGGCACCTTGATCAGCTGGACGAACAGCGGGATGGCGAAGATCGAGATCGCCAGCAGCGCCATGTTGCCCAGGTACATCGAGGCGATCAGGCCCCAGGCAAGCTCTGGATTTTGCTCCATGAAAAGCGGGCCGGGGCGCAGCCCCCACAACAGGAAGGCTGCCAGCAGAACGGCGGTCGAGGCCGAGCCGGGGATGCCCAGTGTCAGCAGCGGGATCATCGCCCCCGAGGATGCCGCATTGTTCGCCGTTTCAGGCGCGACAAGTCCCGCCATCTCGCCCTTGCCGAAGTTCTCGGAGTTCTTCGAGATCGAGCGTTCGGTCGAATAGGCCATGAGCGACGCGATCGTCGCGCCAGCCCCCGGAATGACACCCACCACGAAACCGAGGACGGAATGGCGCGCCATGGTCATGCGGGTCGAGATCCAGTCCTGCGCCGTGGGCCAGAACCGCTCTTCGTTTTCGTACTGGATGATCCCGCCCGAGCCGGTCTTGTGCAGGCCCTTGTAGAAGGCGAAGAACAATTCGCCGAGGCCGAACAGACCGATGGCGATGGGAATGAAATAGATGCCGCCGATCAGTTCCGCCGAGCCGAAGGTGTAGCGCCCCTGCCCGGTTTCGAGGTCGACCCCGACCGTGCCCAGCGCGAAACCGATCAGCGCCGAGACCAGGCCAAGTTTCCATTCCTTCCCGATCATCACGACAAGCGTCAGCATCCCCATGATGGCCAGAAGGAAATATTCCGGCGGCCCAAAGCTGCGCGAGACCTGGGCGAACATCGGGGCGAGGATGGTGATGAGGATCACGCCCACGGTGCCGCCCACGAAGGACGCGACCGCCTGCATCACCAGCGCGGGACCGGCCCGGCCCTTCTTGGCCAAGGGGAATCCGTCGAAGGTCGAGGCGACGGTGGCGCTTTCCCCCGGCGTATTCAACAGGATCGAGGTGATCGTGCCGCCGTACATCGCCCCGTAGTAGATCGCCGCCAGCATCATGATGGCCGAGATCGGGTCCATGCCGAAGGTCACGGGCAGCAGGATGGCCAGGCCGGCCGAGGGGCCGAAGCCCGGGATCACACCCACGATCATTCCCACCATCGCACCGGCGAGCAGGTAAAGCATGTTGATCGGGGTGATGGCGACCGAAAGGCCCATCAGGAGATCGCCGAAGATATCCATGAGGTCGTCCTTTGTCCCCGACGGGCGGGGTCTGGGGTTGCGTCAGAAAGGAAGGTCGATAAGGGCGGGCGGCATGTTCGCGTTGAGCAGCCGATCGAAGAGCAGGTAGACGCCGCCCGGTATGGCGACGGTCAAAACCGCGTTCTGCACGTAGCGGCCCCGGTTCAGCACGCTGAGCGCCACCCCGAGGTAGATCACCGTGGCGATGAACCCGCCGAACAGTCTCAGCAGCACGGCATAGCCGATGGCCAGCGCCATCAGGGTCACCACATCCGCCCATTTCTGCGCCGGGCTGGTATCGGCCTCGCGCTTCATCAGCGCATCGACGGTGACCCAGATCATCAGCAGAACCATCCCGACACCCACGATCCGCGGGAAGAACCCCGGCCCCAGCCGCCCCCGGCGGGTCAGGAAATCGAGATCGACGAAGGCAATGTAGCTGTAGAAGACAGCCCCTGCGAGCACGACGAGCAGGAAGGCGATACGCATGGAAACCAGTCCCCGGGATGTGCGATGGAAGGGGCTGGCCGGACCATCTGTCCGGCCAGCCCGACTATTCGGACGGGCGCTGGCTCAGTCGATGGCGCCGACCGACCGCAGCACTTCCTCGAAACCGTTCTTGGTGTTCTCGAGGAAGGTACGGAAGTCCTCGCCGTAGATCACCGTCGGCGTCAGCGTGTTGCTTGCGATGTACTCGTCCCATTCCGGGGTCTCGACGACCTGCTGCATGGTGTTGATCCACCATTCCTGCGCCTCGGCAGGGGCGTCGGGCGCAAGGATCAGGCCGCGCGGCATGGACACGCCGATGTCATAGCCAAGCTCGGCCATGGTCGGCACGCCTTCGAGGGCCGCGGGCGTGTTCTGGCCCGAGAAGACCAGCGGACGCAGTTCGCCCGACTCGATCAGGCCGAGGATCTCGCCCGGGTTGCCGACCATCGCGTCCAGCGCATCCGACAAGAGCGCGGTGGTCTGTTCGGACATCGAGTTGAAGGACACGTAGTCGAACTCGAACCCGGCGCGCTGCGCGAAGAGCGTCGGTACGATGAAGTCCACGTTCACGGTGCCGGTGCCGCCGATGTTCATCGGACGCTCCTGCGCCGCGGCGATGAATTCCTCGACCGTTTCGATCTCGGACGAGCCGTTCACGACCAGCACGAGGTCATCGGTGGCCAGCAACGCCACCGGCGTGAAGTCTTCGGGTTGCCACGGCGTATCCGCCTGGAGCGGGGTGGTCACGAAGCTGCCCGAGGTGGTCGAGATGCCGTAGGGGTTACCCGACTGCGCATAGAGATAGCCCCATCCAACGGCCCCCGAGCCGCCAGCGCGGTTCTCGGCCGAGATGTCGCCCGGGTAGAGGTCGTAGGTGTTCAGGATCTCGATGATGGTGCGGGCCATGATGTCGTTGCCGCCGCCCGGACCGAAGGCGATGGTCCAGTCGAGCGTTTCGTCCGGCGACGGGTATTCCTGGGCGATTGCCGGGGCCGCGAAGGCTGCGGGCACGGCGAAGGCTGCTGCAATGGCGGTTGCCCGCACCCAGCCGCTTTGGCTTTCATTGGTGGTGGTCATCTTGTCCTCCCTCTTGGTTTGCATGTGGCGCCCCCTCCCAAGGGGCCATCTGCCACAGGTGATGGAACGCTCGACGTGCCCTCCCGACACGGCTGTTCAAAGCGTCTCCAGAAGTCTCCTCTTGCCGTTCGTGTGGTGCTGGGCCCCTTCCGCCCGCGCCGCGTCCGCATCGCCACGCTCGATGGCCGCCACGATGCGCTTGTGTTCGGTGTTCGACAGGGCCAGCGACTCGGCGCCAGACAGAACGCGCAAGCGCATCAGCCGCACTTCCTTCCCCAGCGACGAGTAGAGCGCCACGGCCCGCCCCGCGCCTGAAATGGTGGCGATGTAGTCATGAAATTCGAGGTTCAGCCCGAAATAGGCCTGCTCATCGCCGCATGCGGCGGCCTCATCCATGCGGGCGATGAATGTCGCAAGCTCGGCCTTGGCGTCCGCATCGGCATGTTTTGCCGCCAAACCACAGAGATAACCGGCGATCATGGCGCGCAGGTCGTAAAGCTCGGCCGCCTCCTCCAGCGACAGGTCGCGCACGAAAACGCCCTTGTTCGCAACGGTGCGAACCAGCCCCTCGCGCTCAAGCGACCGGGCAGCTTCGCGCACCGGGCTGCGGCTGACCCCAAGCTGATCCGCAAGGCTGGCCTCGTTCAGGCGCTCACCACTGCGGATCTCCCCGTTCAGGATCATGCGCTCCAACTCGTCACGCACCTCAGTCACGAGGGACCGCTGCCGCAAACGCTGGACCGAAGCCCGAATATCCGTGCGCATTTCCATGATGTCATCACGCAACATGGATTGTAGATTGTCAACATTATTCTGCTGATTGACAATCCGAGAGCCGCGCTGAACATTTGCAGCGCATGGCAACGCGTTGGCACCGAAACGCCGCGAAACATACAACGCGCTGATTGATTTGAACAAATGGACGGAGGGAAAGATGACGGATTTGCCACTCAGGGGGAAAACGGCCTTCGTCTCCGGCTCCGGACAGAATATCGGGCGGGCTATCGCGCTGCATCTTGCACGCGCGGGGAGCAATGTCGTGGTCAACGGATCGAGCGACGAGTCGGCGGCGGAAACGACCGCGGCGATGGTCAAGGACGCAGGCGCCGAGGCGCTGGTTGCGATGGGCGACATGGGCAATCCCGACGACATTTCCCGGATCGCCGAGGCCGCGTTGGCGCAGTTTGGAACCGTCGATATCCTCGTGAACAACGCGGCGCGCCGACCGCATAAACCGTTCCTGGAGATGACGACCCAGGATTGGCACGGCGTGATGGACGTCGCGTTGAGCGCCGTCTTTCACACCAGCCAGGCATTCCTGCCGGGCATGGTCGACAAGAGCTGGGGCCGGATCATCAACCTCGCTGGGATGAAGGCCATCAAGGGCTATTTCGAAGGGGCTCCGATCTCGGCCGCGAAACACGGGGTCTGGGGGCTCACCAAGGCGCTCTCGACCGAGTTCGCGTGCAAGGGGATCACGGCGAACGTCATCTCCCCCGGTCAGATCCGCAAGGAAACGGCGACCGAGGATGACCCCGCCCGCGCCGCCAGGATCCCGACGGGTTTCATGGGCCAGCCCGATGACATCGCCGCAATGGCCGCCTTCCTCGCCTCCCCGGCTGCGAAATTCGTCACCGGCCAGATGATTGCCGTGAACGGGGGCGAGACGACCTGAGCCGGCACATGAAAGTCGTGACCCCATGAGCTTCCCGGCCGACGCCTGGTTTCGCGCCCATCCTGTCCGGCGACAGGGATTGACCCTTGTGCTGGCCGGGATCGGCGCGGTGCTGTTCTGGGCCCTCGGCTTTCCCCTGCCCGTTCTCTTCGGCCCCCTTGCCGCCTGCCTCGTCGCATCGCTTGCCGGTGCGCCGCTCAAGGGTGTGCGCCCCCTCAGCCAGGGGATGCGCACGATCCTCGGGGTGGCGATCGGGGCATCGCTGACGCCGGCGGTCATCGGCTTGCTGCCCCAGATGGCGGCCTCGGTCGCGCTGGTGCCGCTCTATATCGTTGTGATCGCCCTCATCGGCGTCCCGTTCTTCCGCAAGGTCTACAAGTTCGACGCCCCGACGGCCTGGTACGCGGCGATGCCCGGCGGGTTGCAGGACATGGTGATGTTCGGACAGGAGGCCGGGGCCGACACCCGGGCGCTGGCATTGATCCACGCGACCCGGATGATGATTGTCGTCACCATCGCGCCGATTGTGCTGACGCAGGGGTTCGGCGTCTCGCTGGACAACCCGATCGGCCAGCCCGCGAGCGACATTCCCCTGCACGAGCTTGCGATCATGGCGCTGGCGGCCATCGGCGGTTGGGCACTGGCGGTTCGGATCGGCCTCTTCGGCGCACCGATGTTGGGGCCTTTGATCGTGGCCGGCATCCTGACGCTGACAGACGTGATTCACCATCGCCCACCCGCCGAGGCGATCCTTGCCGCGCAGTTCTTCATCGGGATCACGCTTGGCGCAGGCTATATAGGGGTCACCTGGCACGAGATCCGCCGCGACGTGGTGGCCGCCGTCTTCTTCGTCCTCATGCTGTCTGCCGTGACGCTTGGCTTCACGGAACTGGTTATCCTGACCGGGCTGGCCCCGCCCGTGGATGCGTTCCTTGCCTTCGCCCCGGCGGGACAGGCCGAGATGACGGTGCTGGCCATCGTGGTGGGCGCCGACCTTGGCTATGTCGTCGTCCACCACCTGACGCGGGTGTTTCTTGTCATCATGGGGGCGCCGGTGGCGGCGCACCTGTTCAAGATCGGCAAGGCGGGGCGCGATCCGAAGGATCAGTGATGGTGGTCGTGCGCCGCTTTGGCTGCCGCGGTCGCCACCACCTCGTCCAGCGGTCGCGTCACCTCGCCCGAGGCGAGATAGGCGCGCACGGCTTCGATCGGGTCGGCGCTCGCGGGAACCGCCACGCGAATGCCCCGTGCCCCGAGGCGCGTCACGAACCCCTCGCCACAACTGCCCACCAAGAGCGCGTGCATGGCATAGAGCGGATGGCTGTCATCGCGGCCCTTCCACTCGTGCAAGGACATCTCGCGCGGCAGGTCGAGACGATCGACCTCGACCGGGGCGGCCGGGTCGGTGGCATCGAACACGATCCAACGGCGCGTCTTGCCGGCATGGGGCGTGATGGTCCGGTAGTTCTGAGAAGCAACGGCGATCTTCAAATGACCCCCTCCCTCAAGCAGCCGGGGCGAGATCGGCAATCTCCTTGCACCACGCCTCCATGCGCGTCGTCGCGATTTCCATCGGCGCTTCGAGGAAAGAGATCACAAAGCGATTGCCCATGTCGCTGACCCCGATGGAGCGGGGGCGCACGGCCAGCATCACCGGATCGGGCAGCTTGTAACCAAAGCAGAAGACGAGGTTCTTGGCGGCGACGATCTCGGGGTGGATGTCTCCGCCAAAGGCGCTGGTGTGGGCGAAATGGTCGAAAATCGCGATCTCGGCCACGTTCGGTTCGGCGTCGATGCGCGCCTGAAGCGCGGCGATCACGTCATCGACCGACTGGCAGCTGGTCTCTTCCTTCGGAATCTCGAGGTGAAAAACCGGGTATTTCTGCTGAAGAAGCATCTGTTTCATGGGGACCTCTGGGGCGTGACCGCGAACGCGCGGGATGCGGCGCAGATTCCATGCGCGCGCGCCCCGGTCCATGACATAGGTCAATTATTGACAGTCGCGCCCATCGCGGCAGAAAGGGCCTCTGCCGCCCGCGTCACGGCCTTCGCCAATCGTGGAATGTCATCCGGCGTGACACGGCTGGATGGCCCCGAAACAGAGATGCCCGCCACCGCCTCGCCGTGAAGGTCGCGCACGGGCGCCGCGATGCAGCGCATGCCGTCGTTCTTTTCCTCGTCGTCAATGGCATAGCCACGGGTCCGGCTGACGGCCAGATCCGCGATCAACGCAGCCGGCTCGGTCAATGTCTTGTCGGTGAAGCGTTCGCGCGGATGCGCGGCGAGCATCCGGACCAACCGCTCCTCAGGCATCTGCGACAACAGCGCCTTACCGATCCCCGAGGCGTGCATCGGCGACAGCGTGCCCGGCGGAAAGAAGGCCCGGATCGAAGCCGTCGTCTCCACCTGGCTGACGAACAGCACGTTCGACTCGCGCGCAATGCCGAGATTGGCCGTTTCGCCCGTTGCCTCCATCAGGTCCCGCAACACCGGGCGCGCCCGTTCGACCAGCGAGGTTCGGCGCAGGAACCGCGCGCCGATCAGGAAGGCGCGCGGCCCGATCTGCCAAAGCTGGGCGGCGGCGTCGAATTCCACCAACCCGCGCCCTTCCAGCGTCACAAGGATGCGGTAGACGGTGGCGGGCGACTGCCCCAGATCCTGCGCCAATTCCGACAGGGTCGCGCCCGGTGTCTCGGACAGGTGTTCGAACACCTCCATCGCGCGGTCGAGCGATTTGATGGTGTTCTGGGCCGTCTTGTCATCCCAGGCCTTGGGCCGGCCACGGGCGCGGCGAGAGGCGGAATCGGGGTTGTGGTCGTCGCGCATCGGCACCTCGCAGGAAATAAATGAAAAATCTTTTCAACGGATGAAAAATTTAAGACATTGTTTTCATTTGCATTCATACACGCCTACCATTTCTGAAATGATTTTTCAAAAAAATTGTGCAGCGCGGGCCTGCGGCGTAGCCTGTTCGCGAGAGATGGGAAGGAGACGGCCATGAGCTTTCAGAATCCGGTGTTCATTCCGGGACCGACCAACATGCCCGAGGCGTTGCGCCGGGCCTGTGACATGCCGACGCTCGATCACCGGTCGAGCCTGTTCGCCGACATTCTTCAGCCCGCCCGTGCCGGTGTGCAGGAGATCATCCGGTCCGACAGTGCCGAGATCTTCATTTTCCCGGCCTCGGGGACCGGCGGCTGGGAAACCGCCATTACCAACACGCTCAATCCCGGCGACAAGGTGGTCGCGGCGCGCAACGGGATGTTCAGCCACCGCTGGATCGACATGTGTCAGCGCCACGGCCTGACGGTTGAAGTGATCGACGTGACATGGGGCGAAGGTCTGCCGGCCGATCGCTACGGCGAGATCCTCGCAGCCGACAAAGCCCACGAGATCAAGGCCGTTCTGGCCACCCACAACGAGACGGCGACCGGCGTCCTGTCCGACATCGCCGCCCTGCGCAAGGCGATGGATGCGGCCGGCCACCCTGCCCTTCTGTTCGTCGATGGCGTGTCCTCCATCGGCTCCATGCCGTTCGAGTTCGACAGTTGGGGCGTGGATGTGGCCGTCACCGGATCGCAGAAAGGGTTCATGCTGCCCGCGGGGCTTGCGATCACGGCCTTCTCGGACAAGGCGAAGAAAGCCGTCGAAACCGCGGGGCTGCCGCGCTGCTTCTTCGACGTGCGCGACATGGCCAAAACCTACGCGAATAACGGCTACCCCTATACGCCCGCCGTGGGCCTGCTGAACGGGCTGAAGCTGAGCTGCGAGATGCTGCTGAGCGAAGGGCTGGACAATGTCTTTGCCCGTCACGCCCGCATTGCCGATGGCGTCCGCGCCGCGGTCTCGGCCTGGGGGATGGAGCTTTGCGCCGCATCGCCCGACCTCTATTCCAACTCGGTCAGCGCGATCCGCACACCGGACGGGTTCGACTCGACCAAGATCGTCACCCATGCCTCCGAGGTCTACGGCGTCGCCTTCGGCGTCGGCCTTGGCGACGTGGCGGGCAAGGTGTTCCGCATTGGGCACCTGGGTTTGCTGACCGACGTGATGGCACTATCTGGCATCGCGACCGCCGAGATGTGCATGGTCGACCTTGGCCTGCCCGTCACGCTCGGGTCGGGCGTCGCCGCCGCGCAGGAGGTTTACCGCAGTACGGCGGGCGCGATGGCGCTGGCCGCCGAATAAGGGAGGCATTGATGAAAGACGTGGCCGATTCCCTGCCGACTTATGACGACGTGATCGCCGCGCATGAGCGGATCGCGCCCTATATCCACCGCACGCCGGTGCTGACCTCGACCTATTTCAACGAGCTGACCGGGGCCGAGCTGTTCTTCAAATGCGAGAACTTCCAGAAAGCCGGCGCTTTCAAGGTGCGCGGTGCCTGTAACGCGGTCTTCGGCCTGTCGGACGAACAGGCGGCGAAAGGCGTGGCGACCCATTCCTCAGGCAACCATGCCCTGTCTCTCAGCTATGCGGCCGGTCGGCGCGGGATCCCCTGCCACGTCGTCATGCCGCGGACGGCCCCGGACGCCAAGAAGGCCGCCGTGCGTGGCTACGGGGGCCAGATCACCGAATGCGAACCCTCGACCAGTTCGCGCGAGGCGGTCTTCGCCGAGGTGCACGAGCGCACCGGCGCGGATTTCGTCCACCCCTACAACGACCCGCGCGTGATCGCCGGTCAGGGCACCTGTTCGCGCGAGTTGATGGAGCAGGTCGACGGGCTCGACGCCGTGATCGCCCCGATCGGGGGCGGCGGCATGATCTCGGGCTGCTGCCTGACGCTGTCCAACATCGCGCCGAACGTGGAAATCTACGCCGCCGAGCCGGAGCAGGCCGACGACGCCTATCGCAGCTTCAAGGCGGGCCATATCATCGCCGACGATGCGCCGGTGACGGTGGCCGATGGCCTCAAGGTGCCGCTGAAGGAAAACACCTGGCATTTCGTGTCGCATCACGTGACCGACATCCTGACGGCCAGCGAGCAGGAAATCATCGACGCGATGAAGCTGACCTGGCAGCGCATGAAGATCGTGATGGAGCCAAGCTGCGCCGTGCCGCTGGCCACCATCCTCAAGAACCCCGAGGTGTTCCGCGGCAAGCGCGTGGGCGTGATCATCACCGGCGGCAACGTCGACCTCGACAAATTGCCCTGGATGAAGGGCTGAGCCGGGCGGTGCGCCACGGCGCATCCTACGGGAAACGACGAACAGGGAGAGACACGATGAAGGACATGAGCGATTTCGACGGGCTGGAAGTGGGCTATGACATTCCCGCAGTGCCCGGCATGAGCGAGGACGAGATCCAGACACCCTGTCTTGTGCTGGACCTCGATGCGCTGGAGCGCAACATCAAGAAGATGGGCGATTACGCCAGGGAACACGGCATGCGCCACCGCGTGCATGGCAAGATGCACAAGTCGGTGGACGTGGCGAAGCTGCAGGTCGAGATGGGCGGTGCCTGTGGCGTCTGCTGCCAGAAGGTCAGCGAAGCCGAGGTCTTCGCCCGTGGCGGGATCAAGGACGTGCTGGTCTCGAACCAGGTGCGCGACCCGCAGAAGATCGACCGCCTCGCCCGGATGCCCAAGCTGGGGGCTCGGGCGCTGTGCTGTGTCGACGATGTAGAGAACGTGGCCGATCTGTCGGCAGCCGCGCAGAAGCACGGAACCGAGATCGAGTGCCTGGTCGAGATCGACTGCGGCGCGGGCCGTTGCGGCGTGACGACCACCGAAGACGTGGTGAAGATCGCCAAGGCCATCGATGCAGCCCCCGGGCTGAAATTCGCGGGCATCCAGGCCTACCAGGGCGCGATGCAGCATCTCGACAGCTATGACGACCGCAAGGCCAAGATCGACGTGGCCGTGGCCATGGTGAAGGACGCGGTCGACGGGCTGAAAGCCGAGGGGCTGGAGTGCGACATCGTCGGCGGCGGCGGCACCGGCAGTTACTATTTCGAAAGCACCTCCGGCGTCTATAACGAGCTGCAATGCGGCTCCTACGCGTTCATGGATGCCGATTACGGCCGCATCCTCGACAAGGATGGCAATCGCATCGACCAGGGCGAATGGGAGAACGCGTTCTTCATCCTGACCCAGGTCATGAGCCATGCCAAGGCCGACAAGGCCATCGTCGATGCGGGCCTGAAGGCGCAATCGGTCGATAGCGGCCTGCCGGTGATCTACGGACGCGACGACGTGGAATACGTGAAATGCTCGGACGAGCATGGCGTGGTCATGGACCCGCAAGGCGTGCTTAAGGTTGGCGAAAAGCTGAAGCTGGTGCCCGGCCATTGCGACCCGACGGCCAATGTCCATGACTGGTACGTTGGCGTGCGGAACGGCGTGGTGGAAACCGTCTGGCCCGTCTCGGCCCGCGGAAAGGCCTACTGAGCGATTTCGCCGCCTGTCGGCGGCGACCCGTGCGAGGGGGCTTTGCCCCCTCGCGCTCCCCCAGAGTTTTTTGCCAAGATGAAGAGGTGAACAGGTAAGTTCGCCCGATACAGGAGCTTGACCCATGTGGATCGTCCCCGAGGCCGCGATAGCCGATCTGGTGTCGCGTGAAGCGAGTTTCGACGCGGTGGAAAAGGTATTCGCCGCGATGGCGGCGCGGGACGCCTACAACTTCCCCGTGGTCCGCGAAGCGATCGGACATGAGGACGCGCTTTACGGCTTCAAGGGCGGGTTCGACCGGGCCGGCGGGACGCTTGGCCTGAAGGCGGGGGGCTATTGGCCGCACAACCTCGAAAAGCGCGGGCTGATCAACCACCAGTCGACCGTGTTCCTGTTCGATCCCGACACCGGCAAGCCGGCGGCGATGGTCGGCGGCAACCTGTTGACGGCCCTGCGGACCGCGGCAGCTTCGGCCGTGTCGATCCGGCATCTCGCCCGGCCGGATGCCAAGGTGATCGGCATGATCGGCGCGGGGCACCAGTCGCATTTCCAGCTGCGAGCGGCGGCGGAGCAGATGCAGGCCGAGAAGGTCATCGCCTGGAACATGCATCCCGATATGCTCCCCAAGCTCGGCGAAACAGCGGCGGAGTTGGGGCTGCCGTTCGAAGCGGTCGATCTGGACGGCATGACGGAGGCGGATGTCATCATCACCATCACGTCCAGCTTTGCGCCGACCCTGATGGCCGACCATGTCGCGCCCGGCACCCATCTGGCCTGCATGGGGACCGACACGAAGGGCAAGCAGGAGGTCGAGGCCGCGCTTCTGGCCCGCGCGACGGTCTTCTGCGACGAGGTCGCGCAAAGCACCAGCATCGGCGAGGCGCAGCATGCCATCGCCGAGGGGTTGATCTCGGATAGCGACATCTCCGAGATCGGCGCCGTGATCAACGGCACGCATCCGGGGCGTCAATCGGCCGACGAGATCACGCTTTTCGACGGCACAGGAGTCGGGCTTCAGGACCTCGCCGTCGCCGCGGCGGTCGTCGAAACGGCGATCGAGAAAGGCGTCGCCATCGAGGTCGAGATGTAACACCGGGCCTCTGTCCGCCCCCCCCTCCATCTTTATCCCGGAAAATATGCCGGGGGAGGCGCCGCAAGGCGACGGGGGCAGAGCCCCCTCACCATGACTCTCGCGCGCGAAAGCGCGCGCGGGTCGACGCGCGACAGCGCGGCGAAAGCCCTCAGACCGACGCGATCTCGTAGGGCGCCTCGAACCAGTGCTCTTCAAGGTTCGCCCCTGTTCCGATCCGGTCAACCACGGCAAACAGCCCCGGCTCGGCAAGCGGCGTCAACACCCCGTGCCATGTTCCGCGCAACAGGTTGATCCCCTGTCCGGGTGCCGTTCGGAATGCCAACGGGTCGCCCGGCGCCCCACCCTCATCCGGCGCGACGATCACGAGAAACGGATCGAACGACATCGGCAGAAAGGCCTGGGACCCGAGGGGATGCCGTTCCACCATGGTCAACCGGTACGGCAATGCGCGCGCCTCGGATTTGAAGATGCTGATCCCGGCCTGGCCGTCCGAGAAATCCAGCCGCGCGCGGTCGTGGAACCGGCCGCAGAGCCCCTCGTTGATGATCTTGTCGGGCGCGCCCTCGGCCTCCAGCACGTCGCCGAACGGGGCGAAGGCCTCGGCCGTCAGCGGCTGGATCGCGATGCGTTTCATCCGAGCTTCTCCAACAGACGCAGTTCGGCGATCCGCTCGACCTGGCGGCAGGCCTCGGAAAACTCGGTCGCGGTGTCGTTGGCCAAGCGCCGCTCGAAGGCCGCAAGGATCCCCGCCTTGTCATGATCGCGCACGGCGATGATGAACGGAAATCCGTGCTTTTCGACATAGGCGCTGTTCAGCCGCGTGAAGGTCGCGCGTTCCTCGTCGGTCAGGGCATCTAGGCCCGCGCTGGCCTGTTCCGCCGTCGACTCGGCGGTCAGGCGCTTGGCGGCGGCGAGTTTCCCGGCGAGGTCGGGGTGGGCCCGCAGGACACCGAGGCGTTCATCCTCACCGGCGCGCCGGAAGATGCGCGTCAGGGCGGAATGCACGCCAAGCGCACTGTCATGGGTTGGGCCCAGTTCCAGTGCGTGGGCGCGCTCGGCAATCCAGGGGGAGTGCTCGTAGATTCCGCCGAAGGCCGCGACGAAATCCTCAAGGCTCATTTCGGAGGGGCGTTCGGCCACCGGCGCAGGGTGGGTCGCGGCCCAATGCTCGGCGATCTGCAAGCGTGTCGCGAACCAGACGCCGTCATGGGACGTCATGTAATCGATCGCGCGTTTCAGTGCAGCCGCCCGCCCGGGCCGCCCGACGAGGCGGCAATGCAGGCCGATCGACAGCATCTTGGGCGCGCCCGCCACGCCCTCGGCATAGAGGGTGTCGAAACTGTCTTTCAGATAGGCCTCGAACTGGTAGCCCGAGTTGAAGCCCTGCGGCGTGGCGAAGCGCATGTCATTGGCATCGAGCGTGTAGGGCACGATCAACTGGTCACGCCCGCCGGCCTTGACCCAGTAGGGCAGCTCATCGGCATAGCTGTCGGCGACATAGGCAAAGCCGCCCTCCTCGGCCGCGATCTCGACCGTGTGCATCGAACAGCGCCCGGTGTACCAGCCGCGCGGGCGCTCACCCACGACCTCGGTATGCAGCGCGATGGCCTCGTCCATATGCGCGCGCTCCTCGGCCTTGGAGTAATCCTTGTACTCGATCCACTTGAGGCCATGGCTCGCGATCTCCCAGCCCGCGCTTTTCATCGCGACAACCTGTTCCGGCGCGCGGGCCAGCGCGGTCGCCACGCCGTAGACGGTGACGGGCAGGTGCCCCAACATCCTATGCAACCGCCAGAACCCCGCGCGCGCGCCGTATTCGTAGATCGATTCCTTGTTCCAGTGGCGCTGCCCCGGCCAGGGCTCGGCGCTGACGATCTCGGACAGGAACGCCTCGGACGCCATGTCGCCATGCAGGATGTTGTTCTCGCCGCCTTCTTCGTAGTTCACCACGATCTGCACGGCGATTTTCGCGCCTCCCGGCCAGTTCGGGTCGGGGGCTGTCGGGCCGTAGCCGGTGAAATCTCGGGGGTAGCGGTTCATGCTCGGACCTCTTTGTCGGACGGCTTGGTCTAGCAAGCGCGGCGCCCCCGCGCCAAGCGGTTTGACGCCGCCCGCCGTTGCACCGAAAGTGGCGCCGAAAAAGGAGGCGCAGATGACCGGATTCCTGACAACCCATGTGCTCGATACGGCGCGCGGCTGCCCGGCCGAGGGGCTGAAGATCGCGCTTTACCGCGTCTCGGGCAATTTGCACCGCAAGATCGCGGAGACCGTGACCAATGCCGATGGCCGCACCGATGCGCCGATCCTGCCCGCCGAGAAGTTCGAGATCGGCAGCTACGAGCTGATCTTCTTCGCAGGCGACTACCTGCGGGCCAATGGTCTGGCCGCCGAAGAACCGCTATTCCTCGACCAGGTGCCGATCCGCTTCGGGATGAGCGACGCGGCGGCGCATTACCACGTGCCGTTGCTTCTGTCGCCCTACGGCTACTCGACCTATCGCGGGTCCTGATCGCGGCGGGCGGCGAAAAAGGCCTTGAGCAGGTGCGCGGCCTCGTCCTCGGCGATACCGGCATAGACCTCGGGCTTCCAATGGGCCTGCGGGTGGTCAAAGACGCGGGGGCCTTGCGCAACGCCGCCCGATTTCGGGTCTGCCGCGCCGTAATACAGCCGCCCGATCCGCGCCGCCGCGACGGCGCCGGCGCAGGCCGGGCATGGCTCCAACGTCACCCAGAGATCGCAATCGGTCAGCCGTTCCTGCCCCAGCGCCGCGCAGGCCGCCCGGATCGCCAGCATCTCGGCATGCGCGGTCGGGTCGCGCAATTCGCGCATCCGGTTTCCAGCCCGCGCGATCACTCGATCCCCGCGCGTCACCACGGCGCCCACGGGCACCTCCCCGCGGTCTGCGGCGGCGCGGGCCTCGGCCAGGGCCACGTCCATATGGCTGCGAAATACGCTCATATCCCCCTGTTGCCGCTTTCCACGACGCTGTCAAACCGCTAGGGGCAAGGCATGACTGACGGAGAACGCATCGCAAAACGCCTCAGCCGCGCGGGCATCGCCTCGCGCCGGGAAGCCGAGCGCATGATCGAAGCCGGCCGGGTCGCCGTGAATGGCAAACTGATCGACAGCCCGGCGCTGAACGTAACGGCGGCGGACCAGATCACCGTGGATGGAGAACCGGTCGGCGAACCCGACCGCCCGCGCCTGTGGCTTTACCACAAGCCCGCGGGGCTGGTGACGACCACCTCGGACGAGAAGGGCCGCGAGACGGTGTTCGACAAGCTGCCGGAGGGTATGCCACGGGTGATGAGCGTCGGGCGGCTCGACCTCAATTCCGAGGGGCTTTTGCTTCTGACCAATGACGGCGGCATCAAGCGCAAGCTGGAACTGCCCTCGACTGGCTGGCTGCGGAAGTACCGCGTGCGGATGAAGGGCACCCCGAAAGACACCGATTTCGAGCCACTACGCCGCGGGATCGAGGCCGATGGCGAGAAATTCCAGCCGATGCAGGTGAAACTCGACCGCCAGCAGGGTGCGAACGCCTGGGTCACCGTCGGCCTGCGCGAAGGCAAGAACCGCGAGATCCGGCGCGCTATGTCCGAGATCGGGTTCGATGTGAACCGCCTCTTGCGTGTCTCTTACGGGCCGTTCCGCCTTGGGGAGTTGAAACCGGGCGAGGTCGAAGAAGTGAAGCTGCGCGTCATGGCCGACCAGTTGGGCATGCCCGAATTGCTGGAAGGTCACGCGAAACCCGCACAGCCCAAGGGCAAAGCGGGTCCCAAGCCACGGCGCAAGGCACCGGCCAAACCGCGCCAAGGCAGCGGCGCTAGGCCGCCCCGTCGTCCTCGGTGATCGCGTAACGCTCGATCAGCTTGGCCTGCGTCATGAACATGACGAACAGGAACGCGGGAAGGCCGAAGGTTTCGAAGGTCACCCAGAACTCGGTCGATTGGGTCCGCCAGACAACCTCGTTCGCGATGGCCATAAGGGCAAAGGCTCCGGCGATGCGCTTGGTCAGGATCATCCAGCCTTCGTCCTTCATGGGCAACAGCTCTCCCATCAGGAACTTGAGCCAGGACTGGCCCCGCAACAGCCCCAGCCCCAGCACACCGGCGAAGAACCCATAGACCAAGGTCGTCTTCATCTTGAAGAAGCGCTCGTCGTTCAACCAAACGGTCAGGCCACCGAAAAACACCACCATCACGGCGGTGAACACCTGAATGCGGCTGATCTGGCCGGTCAGCTTCCACAGCACCGCGATCGAGGCCAGAAGGATCGGCACGAAAGCAGCGGTCGCGATGATGAACCCGTCATACTCGGTGCCGCCAACCGTGTAGGTGACATCCTGCATCCGCATGTAGGCGACGAAGAACAGGATCGGCGGCCCAAGCTCCAACGCGGATTTGAGCCATGGATTGATCGGCTTGGGGTCTTGGCCGGGTTTCATTCAGATCTCTTTCTAGCCACCAAACTCGACTATCACCGCGCCTGCCGCGATCAAAGCCATGAATCCCAGCCGAACCGGCCCCACCTTTTCCTTCAGAACCAGCCAGCCGATCAGCGCCGCGAACACGGTCGAGGTTTCGCGCAGCACGGCGGCCTCGCCCACCTGGTCCAGCCGCGTGGCCAACATGATAGAGCCGAAACTTGCAAAGGCGACAAAGCCGCCGATCACCCCGCGCAGGGCCAGCGGGCCAAGCGGCGGCGGGACCTCCATCCGGCGATAGAAGGCCGCCGCGATGAACGGGTAAAGCACCCCGTCGATGAAGAAGAACCACGCGAGAAAGGTGAACGGGTCCGCCGTGGCCCGAATGCCGTAGGCGTCGAAGGTGGTATAGAGCGCCACGAACAGCCCTGTCAGCACCGCGAACCACAAGGCGGGCACCAGCGTATCCCGCGCCACCGTCAGCCGCGCCATGTTGTAAAGCGCCAGCCCATAAAGCCCCGCCAAAAGGACGAGGACACCGGCCCACTGGATCAGGCTGAAGGTCTCGCCGAAGACCAGCCATGCCCCGATGATCGCGAACAGCGGCCCCGTCCCGCGCATGACCGGATAGACGACGGTGTAGGCCCCCCGCCGATAGGAGGCGAGCGTCGCCCATTTATAGAGCGCGTGGATGATGAAGACGCCGACAAAGATCGGCCACATATGCGGCTCGGGCCATGGCACCACGAACAGCGCAAAGGGTGCTGCCATCAAGCCATAGGCGGCGTCGATCGCGCCGCGGGCCAGCAACGGATCGTGCCGCCCCTTTTGCAGGGCGCCAAACACCGCGTGCAGCAGCGCCGCCGTCAGCGCGAGGATCATCGCCGCCGTGGCGCCCGCCTCGGTTCCCTCGATGGCATTGATCCAGTCGCTCAACCAAGCCTCCAGGCGCACTCAACACTGATCGAACATTTACTCACAGGGGTGTGGATCAACGCGTGGAACTGTCAATTCCCACGAGGGCGTCAGCGAAATCCTGCGGATCGAAGGGTTGCAGATCATCAATCTGCTCCCCCACACCGATGGCATGGATCGGCAGGCCGAAGCGGTCTGCCAAGGCCACCAGGACACCGCCCTTGGCCGTCCCGTCCAGCTTGGTCATCACAAGGCCGGTAACGTCCGCCATCTTGCCGAACAGGTCCACCTGGTTGAGCGCATTCTGCCCGGTGGTCGCATCCAGCACGAGAAGGGTGTTATGCGGCGCGTCCGGATCCTTCTTGCGGATGACGCGCACGATCTTGGCCAGTTCCTCCATCAGGTCGGCGCGGTTCTGCAACCGGCCCGCCGTGTCGATCATCAGCAGGTCCGCGCCCTCGGCCTCGGCCTTGACCATCGCATCATAGGAGAGCGCCGCCGGGTCCGACCCCTCCGGCGCGGTCAGCACGGGCACACCCGCGCGCTCGCCCCAGATCTGCAACTGCTCCACCGCCGCCGCGCGGAACGTATCGCCCGCCGCGATCACCACCGACTTGCCCGCCGCCCGGAACTGGCTGGCGAGCTTCCCGATCGTCGTGGTCTTGCCCGACCCGTTCACACCCACCACCAGCACGACTTGCGGTTTCTTCGGATAGATCGGCAAGGGGCGCGCGACGGGCTCCATCACCGCCGCGATCTCCTGCGCAAGAAGCGCCTTGATGTCCTCGGCGCTCATCAATTTGCCATAGCGACCCTCGGCCATGTTGGCGGTCACGCGCATGGCGGTCTCGACACCCATGTCGGCCGTGATCAGCAGTTCTTCCAACTGCTCCAGCATGTCATCGTCCAGCGCGCGCCGCGGCGCTGCGCTGCGGCCCATCAACCGCCCGAAGAGACCTGCCTTCTTCGCCGGCTGCGCCTCGGCGGCCTCCTCCACCGGCATGGCCTCGGGCCCGGCAATCTCCTCGGCCGGGGTCGGGACCGGTTCCGGTTCGGGTTCCGGCTCAGGGGTCGGCTCGGGGGTCGGCTCAGGCTCGCGCATATCGGGCGGAAGCAGGGGCTCAGGCTGCGCGTCATCTCCCGCCGCTGCCCCATCGCCCGGCGGCACCGCGCGGTCCGGGGCCGCAACCGAGGGCTCCACCCGTTCGGGCGCTGCATCCCCCGCCCCCAGCACCTCGTCCACGGCGGGCGCAGGCTCGGCCGCGTCCTCGACCGCGCCCTCCTCGATGATCGCATCCAACCCTTCGTCCAGCTTCGACGAAGATTTCGTCAAACGATCCTTCAGCTTGCGGAAGAACGACATAGGCACGGCCTCTCACTCATGGGTCAGCCTGACGTAATATGCCGCACGCGGCTTGGAAAGGCCGTTCGGGCCATGCTTTCGCCCAACTGCCATGCTAGACACCGCGTGCGAACGGCCCTGCACATGAGGATCCTGACCCATGCCTGTCATTGCCCGCTACGCCCTCGTCACCCTCACGCCGCTGTCGCTTCTGCTGCTCGGGGCGACCGTCTGGGGCGGGTTCGCCGTGATCGCACTTGTCTGGCTGACACTTCTTGCCGCGCTTCTCGACCGCTTGCTCAAGAAACCGCATCGTGACCTGGCCGATCACGAGCCATGGTCAGACCGCCTGTCCGTCGCGCTGGGGCTCGGCCACCTCGTCCTTCTTCCCGTCGTGCTCGTCGCCCTCGCCGGGGATGGCCTCGGCTTCGGACAAAAGGTCGCCCTGTTCTTCGCCACCGCCTCCTTCTTCGGCCAGGTCAGCCACCCGAATGCCCATGAGTTGATCCATCGCCGTCCCTGGCCGCTCAAGGCGCTTGGCGCGGCGGTCTACACATCGGTGGGCTTTGGCCACCATGTCTCGGCGCATCGCCTTGTTCATCATCGCTTTGTCGGCACCACGGACGATCCGAACACCCCTCTGCCGGGCGAAAGCTACTGGGCCTATCTGCCGCGCGCCTGGGCGGGGTCGATCCGCGCCGGGCTGGAGCAGGAGGAAGACCGGCTCGAACGCCGTGGTCTCCCGGATCGCGGCTGGCGCAATCCCTACTGGATCTGGGGCGGCGGCGCGCTTCTGTCGCTTGTCATGGCCACCCTCGTCGCGGGTCCTGTCGGCTTTCTGGGCCTTGTCGCGCTCGGCGGGCTGACCGGCGCACAGATCCTGCTCAGCGACTATATCCAGCATTACGGGCTGCAACGGCTGCCCCTGCCCAATGGACGGCTCGAACCGGTCGCGCCGCACCATAGCTGGAACGCGCCGCGCGGCTTCACCAGCTACATGATGATGAACGCGCCCGCCCATTCCGAACACCACATGCACCCCGACCGCCCCTATGACCGGCTCGACCCCGAGGCGGACGTGCCGATGATGCCGTGGTCCGTGCCGATCATGGCGATGCTGGCGACCATCCCCCCGGTCTGGCACCGGGTCATGGACCGCCGCGCGCTGCGCGTGATGGAGGCGGCGCAAGCCCGTCTCGAAACAGGGCAAACCCGGCCGGTACAGCCATCGCGCGCGCCGGCTGCCGCACAGCAGCGCCCTGCCCGACCTGCTGCCGACGCCGCCGAAGATGTCATCGCCCGCGTGCGAAGCCAGCTGGACTGACACACAGCTTCATCTTGGCTGAAAAACTCCGGGGGAATGCCGCCCGTCAGGGCGGCATGGGGGCAGAGCCCCCGCACCTGAGCGCAGCGAGGCAAGCGCAATGCGGCGCAAGCCGCACCGCCGGATCAGAGGCGCACGCCCTTCCGCCCGGCGAGATCGGTGAAATACTGCCATGCCACGCGGCCCGACCGCGACCCGCGCGTCGCCTGCCATTCCACGGCCTCGGCCCGCAGATCCTCGTCCGAAATCTCGACGCCATAGGCCTCGCAATAGCCGCGAATCATGTCGAGATACTCGTCCTGGCTACAGGGGTGAAACCCGAGCCACAGGCCGAACCGGTCGGACAAGGAGACCTTTTCCTCGACCGCTTCGGACGGGTTGATCGCCGAGGATCGCTCGTTCTCGATCATATCGCGCGGCATCAGGTGACGCCGGTTCGACGTGGCATAGAACACCACGTTGTCCGGCCGCCCCTCGACCCCGCCATCCAGCACCGCCTTCAGCGACTTGTAATGCTGGTCGTCATGGGAAAACGAGAGGTCGTCACAGAACAGGATGACCCGCGCAGGCGCATCCCGAAGCAAGGTCAACAACCGCGAAATCGTCGGCAGGTCCTCGCGCTGCATCTCGACCAGTGCCAGCCCCCCTTCCTCGGCGTGGACCGCGGCATGCACGGCCTTGACCAGGGAGCTTTTACCCATGCCGCGGGCGCCCCAAAGAAGCGCGTTGTTGGCCGGCAGGCCACGGGCGAACTGGCGCGTGTTCTGCACCAGCGTGTCGCGCGCCCGGTCGACACCCAGCAGGAGTGACAGGTCCACGCGGTTCACCTGCGCGACGGGTTCCAGCCTGTCGGGGTCCGCGTGCCAGACAAAGGCCGAGGCCGCGCTCCAATCCGGCGCTTCCGCCGGGGGCGGGCGCAGGCGTTCCAGGGCCTCGGCTATGCGGGTCAAAACCTCGTCGGACATCGGGCCGCTCAGAGCTCTTCATCCTCGTCGAGGATCCCTTCGGCGCGCAGGCGGTTCACGCGCTGCCGCTCCACGATCCGAACCAGCCAGATCGAGATCTCGTACAGGCCGTAGACGACGACGAAGAGGATCACCTGCGTGATGACATCGGGCGGCGTGACCAGCGCGGCAAGCGTCAGGATGCCCACCACCGCGTATTTGCGCACGTTGCCAAGGCCCTCGGCCGTGACCAGCCCCGCCTTGCCCAGCAGGGTCAGCAGCACGGGCAATTGGAAACAGAGGCCGAAGGCAAAGATGAACTTGAGCGCGAGGTCGAGGGATTCCTTGACTGACCCGAGGAACACCGTCTGCAATTCCTCGTTCGCAGCCGCCTCGGGGTTCGAGAAGGTGCCATCGCCCGCGATCAGGTTGGCCAGCGCAGGGATCGCGTCGGAGAACCCGATGAAGAAATTCATCGCCAGCGGCGTCACGACGTAATGGGCAAAGGACGCGCCCATCAGGAACAGGACCGGCGAGGCCACGAGGAACGGCAGGATCGCCGATTGCTCGGAGCGATACAGGCCCGGCGCGACAAAGCGCCAAAGCTGGTGCGCGATCACCGGGAAGCTGACCGCGAAGCCCATCACGATCGAGATGCGGATCAGCACGAAGAACTTTTCCTGCGGCGCGGTAAAGATCAGGCGCGCGTCTTCGCCACGGGACCGGAGCACTTCGGCCAGCGGGGTGGAGATGAAGTTGAGGATCGGCTCGGCCACCGTGAAACAGGCGACCATTGCCACGACGAATGCCAGCACCGAGCGGATCAGCCGCGTGCGCAATTCTGCGAGGTGCTCGATCAGCGGGGCGGAGCTGTCTTCGATATGATCTTCGGAACTCATGTCTTGCCGGTTCCGGTCTTGGGCGCGTCGGCCTCATCGGCGGCGGGCGCTGTGTCTGTCGGTGCCGCTGCGGCGGGTGCCGGGGCCGGCGCCGGCGCGTCCGCCATGTCGGCCTCCAGCTCGGCGGCGCCTGCGTCGATGCCCGACAGCTTGTCTTCCCGCGCCTTGCGTGCAGCCTCGGCCTTGGCGGCGAGTTCCTGTTTCCGCGCCACCTGTTTTTCGGCGATGATGCGCGTGTTCGACCCTTCGGCGTATTTCGACGGGTCGAGGTCCACGTCCTCGAACGCCTCGTTCAAGGCATCCATGCCCATCTTGCGCGGGTTGGTGAAGCGCGCGGCGCTTCTCAGGTCGCGGTTGATCTCGGACATGCCGGACTCGTCCGCAGCTTCGTCCATGGCGCGCTGGAAATCCTTGGCCATGCCGCGGATCTTGCCCGTGATCTGGCCCAGCCTGCGAAACATCATCGGCAGGTCCTTGGGACCCACGACGATCAGCGCGACGACGCCGATGACAAGCAATTCCATCCAGCCGATATCAGGCATGGCGGCGGACCTTCACTGGTGAACCCCGGTGCACGATGGGTGCGGCAACGCGCAACGCGGATCAGGCGTTGTCGCGGCGCTCCGCCTCGGCGGGCGTCACGTCACGGGCGGCCGCGCCGTCTTCGGCGGTCTCGGACTGGTCTTCGATCTCTTCCGACGAATCCTTGACGCCGCGCTTGAAGGCAGTGATGCCCTTGCCGACTTCGCCCATCAGGCCCGCGATCTTGCCGCGCCCGAAAAGCACCAGAACCACGACGGCGATAAGAAGCAGGCCAGCCGGTCCGATATTGTTGAGCATTTCGATCTCCCTATGCAGCCGCGCGGCAGGCTCCCTTACCCCCGGCGTCCGCCTTGTTCAGTGTTCCTCTCCCATAGGTATGGACTCATGATGGGAGATCAAAGCCCAAAAAGGCGGGCCGACCCCAAATACCGGGAGACAGGCCATCGCTGCAAGGGGCGGCAGGGAGAGGGTGCGCAATTGGCGCAGATCGCCGCAGACCCGACGTCAGCCCTTCGGCGGGAAGACGAAACACCGGTCGCGCCGCACCGACAGCCACAGCGGCGTTCCCGGCTTTGGCAGGAACACGCCCGGCACCGTCGCCTTGAGCTTGCCGCCGTCGAAATCCATGCGGAATTCCACGAGGCTTTCGTGTCCCATGAAGCGTGCGCGCTCCACCACGCCCCTTGCCGGTACACCGTCCTGTGGGGTCGGGTTGGGGCCGCGACCGTTGCGGTCGAAGTCGAGCTTTACGTGCTGAGGGCGAAAGACGATCTCGACCTCGGCACCGTCCGCCACGGCGGGGGCAAGGAACTGGCCAAAGACGGTGTTGGTCAGAAGTCCTTCAACACGGCCGCGGATCACGTTGATATCGCTGAAGAATGCAGCGGCCGCCTTGTCGCAAGGCGCGTTGTAGATGTTGTAGGGCGCGCCTTTCTGGACAATCTGCCCGTCACGCATCAGGGCGATCTGGTCGGCCATGCGCATGGCTTCCTCGGGTTCGTGGGTGACAAGGACGACCGCCGTGCCCTCTTCCTTCAGAAGTTGCAGCGTCTCGTCCCGGATACCGTCGCGCAGCCGGTTGTCGAGGCCCGAAAACGGTTCGTCCATCAGCATGATGCGCGGACGGGGCGCCAAGGCGCGGGCCAACGCCACGCGCTGCTGTTCCCCCCCTGACAGCATGTGAGGCGTCTTGTCGGCGTAACCGGCCAGATCGACCCGTTCCAGCAATTCATCGACCCGGGCGCGCATCTCGGATTTCGAACCCTTGAGGCCGAAGGCGATATTCTGCCCGACCGTCAAATGCGGGAAAAGCGCGAAATCCTGGAAAATCAGGCCAACGCCGCGCGCCTCGGGCGGGGTTGCGAACACCTCGTTGCACAGCATCTTGCCATCGGCATGGACGCTGCCCGCGCTTTGCCGCTCGATTCCGGCCACGACGCGCAGGGTCGTCGACTTGCCGCAGCCCGACGGACCCAGCAGGCACATGATCTCGCCCGGTTCGACCTGGAACGACACATTGCGCACGACCTCGCGCCCATCGAAGGTGCAGGACACGTTGCGCACTTCGAGGCGCGGGGCGGTGGCCTTTTTCACGCCTATGGTTTGAGGAGCGTCCAGCCGCACGAGCGCGCATTCCCGATCAATTTCATCAGGCTCCGCAGGTAACAGCCGGGCGGCAGCGTTTCAAGCGCCGCCGCCCGGTTGCAAGCTGGATCAGATGGTGGCGTTGGTCTGACCACCATCGAGCAGGATGTTCTGCCCGACGATGAAACCCGCATGCTGCGAGCACAGGAAGGCGCACATCGCGCCGAACTCCTCGACCGTTCCGTAGCGTCCGGCGGGGATGCCGGACCAGCGGATCTTGCGCGCCTCCTCCATCGAGACGTTCTGCGCCTTCGACACGGCCGTTTCCAGGGCGACGATCCGGTCGGTATCGTGGGACCCCGGCAAAAGGTTGTTGATGTTCACACCCTTGGCCGCGACCTGCCGCGCGGTGCCCGCCACGTAACCGGTCAGGCCCGTGCGTGCGGCATTGGACAAGCCCAGTTGCGGGATCGGCGCCTTGACCGATTGCGAGGTGATGTTGACGACGCGGCCCCAGCCCCGGTCGATCATCTTCGGCAGGGTCGCCGACATCAGCGCGATCGGGGTCAGCATGTTCGCTTCCAGCGCCTTGATGAAATCGTCATGCCCCCAATCGGACCAGAGACCGGGGGGCGGCCCGCCTGCATTGGTCACGAGGATGTCGATCTCGCCAGCGGCATCCAGAACCTCTGCGCGGCCCTCTTCGCTGGTGATGTCGGCCGCGACGGCGGTGACGTTCACGCCATGCGCCCCGCGGATCGCATCGGCCGTCTGCTGCAGGGCGTCGGCCCCGCGCGCGTTCAAGACAAGATCCACGCCCGCTTCGGCCAGGGCTTCGGCGCAGCCGCGCCCCAAGCCTTTCGACGAGGCGCAGACCAGTGCGCGGCGTCCCTTGATCCCGAGATCCATACGGCACTCTCCTTCTGACGGTCCGGTTGTGTCGATACTGGATCTAGCAGGCGGACCGACCCGCGACCAGCCCGGCACGGTGGCGGCAGTTGACCTGATGTTACAACCCCCCTACCGAGGGGGCACCTTCTGCAAGTGACGCCCACCATGCCCCACCCTGCCCTGTTCCGGTTCGACACGCTGCCCGCGCGCGCCTTCAAGGTGCAGGCCGGCGCGAATGAGGGCGACCCCATCGGCCTTGGGGATGCCGCCGTGCCGGGCGACACCTATCGCCTTGTCAGGCAAGCAAAGACCGAACGCCTGGCCATCAGCGACGACGGCAGCGTCGGCCCTTGTGTCGCCGATGGCTCCGAGGTGGGCCAGCCGGGTGCAGCGCTGACCATCGCCGCTTGCCACATGCTGATGGGGCCGAACGGGGACATGGTCGAGATCCTGATCCTGAAACTGCAGGATGGCGAAGACGGCACCGTCCTCCACCTGCTGCCGCTGGCCCGACTGGCCCCCAATACCGAATACGAACTGGTCGGCACCGAAACGGAGAGCGCGCCGCACCGTTTTGCCGATATCGCCAGCGTCAGCTTCCTGGCCGGCACGCACCTGACCATGTCGAACGGCAAACAGGTGCCGGTCGAGCAGGTGAAGGTCGGCGACAGGGTCCTGACGCGCGACAACGGCCCCCGCCCCATTCGCTGGATCACCCACCAGACCCGCCGCGCAACCGGGGCCGCCGCCCCGGTGCGAATCACAAGCGGCACGCTGAACTCCGCGCGCGACCTGCGCCTGTTGCCGCAACATCGCCTGTTCATCTGGCAACGCCGCGACGAGATCGGGGCGGGCCGGGCCGAAGTGATGGTCAAGGCCGAGCTGCTGGTGAACGGCACCACCGTGCTGCGGGAAGAAGGCGGGCATGTCGACAGCTACCAGATCATCTTCGACACGCATGAAATCATCTATGCCGAGGGCATCGCGGTCGAGTCTCTCCTGGTGACCGGACCGACCCGAGCCTTGCTGCCCGAAGACCTGACCCTCGCCACCGACCCCGCCGACCAGACCGACGCGGCCGAGATCGAGATCCACGACAGCGCCGCCAAGGACGGTGACATGGTCGAGCGCCTGACCCGCGCCAGCCGGGGTGACCCGGACTAACGGCGCTTGAACCGCCCTCTCTATCCATCTGTCCGCTGCAAACCGAGGTGTCCATGGCCCGGCCCAAAGGGCGAGTGAATTGGGCGCGCGGCGACACCCTGTCGGCGACCGTGTCCTGTTTTTACGCGGCGACCGTGTGAACGGGGCCTATTTCGGCGTCAAACCGGCCGACCAATCGGTTAAGCGAACGGAAAAGGTGGGGAATCCCTGCCTTGGCCCCCTACCTTCCGTTGGGGCAACCTGCTGCCATGACACCGCTTCGCCCCCTCGACCTCGGGTTCGGACCCGACCTGCGCCTCGCCGCCGCCGGGATCGTGCCGGTCCCCGGTTTTGCCGGCCTGTGGGAGGACGGTGTGCTGATGACGGTCACGGCGATGCACCGGCGCACCGGGCGCCGCTGGCACGTGGAATGTCCGTGCCTGATCCTCGATGAATTGCCGAAACTCGCCGACTGGCTGCGCGGACGCGGCGGCGAAGAACTGACCTTCGCCCAGCCCGACCTCAGCTTTTCGAGGGTTCCGCAAGGCGTGGTCGCGCATCTGACCGGCGACCTGCACCCCGAGGCCTGTGCCAAGCGCGGGCACCGCCCTGCCGTCACCGTGTCGATCCCCTGTCCCCTGACCGCGACGCAACGCAACGGGCTGGCCGATCAGCTATCGGGTTGGCCAGCGCAGGCCACCCCGGCCTGAGCGATCCGCTTGCGCATTGTCGCGGCGCCGCGCGGTCTATATATGCCCGCCCATGCTGGACGCCGCGCAAGACACCCCGACCAATCGCCCCGACCTGCCGCCCGAGATCGCGCGGCGGCGGACCTTTGCGATCATCTCGCACCCGGATGCGGGCAAGACGACGCTGACCGAGAAGTTCCTGCTTTACGGGGGCGCCATCCAGATGGCCGGTCAGGTCCGCGCCAAGGGCGAGGCGCGGCGCACGCGCTCGGATTTCATGCAGATGGAAAAGGACCGGGGCATTTCCGTCTCGGCCTCGGCCATGTCCTTCGACTACGCCCGCCCCGAGCGGCAGTATCGCTTCAACCTGGTCGATACGCCCGGCCACAGCGATTTCTCGGAAGATACCTATCGCACGCTGACCGCCGTGGACGCCGCCATCATGGTGATCGACGGGGCCAAGGGTGTCGAAAGCCAGACCCGCAAGCTGTTCGAGGTCTGCCGGTTGCGCGACCTGCCGATCCTGACCTTCTGTAACAAGATGGACCGCGAAAGCCGCGACACGTTCGAGATCATCGACGAGATCCAGGAAAACCTGGCCATCGACGTGACGCCCGCATCCTGGCCCATCGGCGTCGGCCGCGATTTCCTGGGCTGCTATGACCTGATCCACGACCGGCTGGAGCTGATGGACCGCGCCGACCGCAACAAGGTGGCCGAGTCGGTCAAGTTGGAAGGTCTGGACGACCCGCGCCTCGACGATCACATCCCTGCGGACCTTCTGGAAAAGCTCCGTGAAGAAGTCGAGATGGCGCGCGAGCTGTTGCCAGCCATGAACCGCCAATCCTTCCTCGAAGGGCACCTGACGCCGATCTGGTTCGGCAGCGCGATCAACTCCTTCGGGGTCAAGGAACTGATGGACGGCATCGCCGAATACGGCCCCGAGCCGCAGGTTCAGACCGCCGAACCGCGCGAGGTCGCACCCGAGGAAAAGAAGGTCGCGAGCTTTGTTTTCAAGGTGCAGGCCAACATGGACCCCAAGCACCGCGACCGCGTGGCCTTTGTCCGCCTCGCCTCGGGCCATTTCCAGCGCGGCATGAAGCTGACGCATGTGCGGTCGAAGAAACCCATGGCGATCACCAACCCGGTGATGTTCCTGGCCTCCGACCGGGAACTGGCCGAAGAGGCCTGGGCCGGCGACATCATCGGCATCCCCAACCACGGGCAGTTGCGCATCGGCGACGCCCTGACCGAGGGCGAGGCGCTGCGCTTCACCGGCATCCCCAGCTTCGCGCCGGAACTGCTCCAATCCTGCCGCGCGGGCGACCCGCTCAAGGCCAAGCATCTGGACAAGGCGTTGATGCAATTCGCCGAGGAAGGCGCGGCCAAGGTCTTCAAGCCCAGTATCGGCTCGGGTTTCATCGTCGGCGTCGTCGGCGCGCTTCAGTTCGAGGTTCTGGCCAGCCGGATCGAGATGGA
This sequence comes from [Roseibacterium] beibuensis, assembly GCF_039542305.1. Lineage (NCBI taxonomy): Bacteria > Pseudomonadati > Pseudomonadota > Alphaproteobacteria > Rhodobacterales > Roseobacteraceae > Roseicyclus > [Roseibacterium] beibuensis. The sequence continues at coordinate 311,133 of NZ_BAABHW010000002.1, forward strand.
ATACGGCCTGCCTGTCCGCTTCGAGGCGTCGCAATTCACCTCGGCCCGCTGGGTGCATGGCGCGAAAGAGGCCGTGGACAAGTTCATGGCCGCCAACAAGCAGCACATGGCCACCGACAATGACGGCGACCCGGTGTACCTGACGCGGATGCAATGGGACATCGACCGAATCGAGCGCGATTACCCGGACGTGACCTTGAGCGCCACGAAAGAGCTGATGGTGTGATCCCGCGGGCTTGCGGAGCATGGGCCAGCCGCTAATCTTTCGCCGTCTGTTTACGAGCGGAGCAGGTTGCGTGCGCTGTCCTTCCTCATTGATGCCCGCCATGGAATGCGCGCGCTACAGCTTGCCACACGGTCGGACATGACCCTGCAAAACCGCGTTCTGCCGACAGGCGATATCGTGGCTGCCCCGGCCTATCGCGGGACGCTGACCGGCAATCGCGGGATTCTGCACGACGCGGACAAAAAACTGGGCGCGCGGCGCTGGACGCATCACGCCTGGATCTGTTGCGAACTCGACTTCAAAGGGCGCCGCAGAGAGCCGATGTCACAACGCAGCTGGACCGAGTTGTTCTTCCATGATGAGGCGGTTGCGATGGCCGCGGGACACCGCCCCTGCGCCTATTGCCGCCGCAGCGATTACACCACGTTTCTCGACGCGTGGGAGCGCGGGCATGGCCACAGGCCGAGCGCGAGGCAGCTCGACACGCAGCTTCACGCGCATCGCGTCGACGGGGGCCGTCGAACCCAACGCAGGCATGTCGCCCGATTGGATGACTTGCCCGATGGGGCCTTCATCCTGCATGACGACACCCCGTGCCTCGTGCTTGGCGAGACGCTGCGCCCCTTCGCCCCCTCGGGATACGGGGCATCGCACCGCCGACCGCGCGGTGGCATGGCGCAGGTCTGCACCCCGGCGCCGCTCCTTCCGGTTCTGCGTGCGGGATTTCCGCTGCGCCTTCATCCTGAACTGGACCGCCGATGACCCACCAAGCCCCTGACATCGACGGAAAGGACGAGGATGGGGCCGGCACGCTGAATGGCGTGCTGGATGACCTCGAAGCCTTGGCCGATGGCGCGGACCCCGTCGCCTTCGGTGATATCGTCGAGACCCTCGGCGCGCGCGGGTTCGGCCCGCTCTTGATGATCCTGTCGCTCTTCCTGCTTGTACCGGTCGGCGCGATCCCGGGTGTTCCCGCCGCGATCGGCCTCGTGGTCGCCGGGATCGGCGCGCAGGTCATTCGGGGTCGCAAGGGCCTGTGGCTGCCAAAGCGCGTGCGCCGGTTGAACATTGCTGCCCGCGAGGTCAGCCAGGCCATCGGGCTGCTGCGTCCTCGCCTGCAATGGCTGGGCCGCTATCTGCACCGACGCTTGACGATCCTTGCGGAAGGTCGCCTGTCTCTCCTCGGGATCGGCATGGTCCTGCTGGTGGTCGGGGTCGCGATGGTGTTCATTGGCTTCGTCCCGCTTCTGCCGATCCTGCTGGCGCTGCCGGTGCTGGTCTTCGGCATCGGCCTGACCATGCGCGATGGGCTCGTCGTCCTGGTCGGGCATGCGGCGCTCTTGCCCGCCCTCTTCCTGAGCTGGCGCAACCTCGTCTCGGGCTGAAAGCCTTGGGTCTTTACGAATTCTTAACCTCTGCGCACGACCATTGCGCATGGCCAAACTGGGCTGCTTGTTCGTCGTTGTTTCGCTTTTAACCCTCCCCCTGCCAGACATGGCCTTGGCAGAGGGCGGTGGTGTGCTGCGTGCCCCGCAAACGGGGCTCACCGGCGTTTTCACCGATCAGACCGTGATCTCGCGCGGTGCCCATCACGTGCTGATGGGGCATATCATCGTCGCGACCCGCGGCGGTGAACGCCACATCGCGCTCGTCATCCAGCAGCGCCGCGATGGCGTGCATTACCTGCGATATTCCCAGGCCTTCGCGGGCGGCATGGAACTCCCGTTCCGGCGCATGACCGGCCAGACCTGCAACCATGGCCATTGCCGGGATCGGCCGGTGGGGCTGATCGCGCTTAGCCCCGAGATGCTGCGCCATTTCTCCACGACCGGGCTGACGGCGCGGCTGACCGGGCGATCGGGGGCCATCGACCTCGTTGTGCCAGCCTCCCTTTTTTCCGAGGCGCACACGCGGGCGAGCGTCACCGGCCTGTTGGAGGATAACCCTCCCGACTGACCCGAACTTCATAAATTTGACTGCGCCCCGGTTTTGGCCTATGTCGCGCCCACTCCCTGCGGTCCGCGCAGGGTTCTTCGCCGCGGAGCGCGACCGGATATCATGCGCTCCAGTTTTCCACGCCGCGGAACCGCCCGGCATGATTGGACGCATATGACAACGTTTTCCGACCTCAATCTGAATCCCAAAGTACTCAAGGCCGTTGCAGAGGCGGGCTATGAAACGCCCACCCCGATCCAGGAAGGGGCCATCCCCGCCGCGCTGGAAGGGCGCGACGTTCTGGGGATCGCGCAGACCGGCACCGGCAAGACCGCCAGTTTCACCCTGCCGATGATCTGCATGCTGGCCCGTGGCCGCGCCCGCGCGCGGATGCCGCGCAGCCTTGTGCTTTGCCCCACGCGGGAACTGGCCGCGCAGGTCGCCGAAAACTTCGACACCTATGCCAAGCACGTGAAACTGACCAAGGCGCTTCTGATCGGCGGGGTCAGCTTCAAGGAACAGGATGCGCTGATCGACAAGGGCGTGGACGTTCTGATCGCGACGCCGGGCCGCCTGCTGGATCATTTCGAGCGCGGCAAGCTCCTGCTGACCGGCGTGCAGATCATGGTGGTGGACGAGGCCGACCGCATGCTCGACATGGGGTTCATCCCCGATATCGAGCGGATCTTCGGCCTTGTGCCCTTCACCCGCCAGACGCTGTTCTTCTCGGCGACCATGGCGCCCGAGATCGAGCGGATCACCAACACCTTCCTGTCGAACCCGGCCCGGGTCGAAGTTGCGCGTCAGGCCACCACCTCGGACACGATCGAGCAGCGCCTGCTGGAGTTCAAACCGACCCGCCGCGACATGGCCGCCAAGCAAAAACGCGAGATGCTGCGCGCCGCCATCAAGGCCGAGGGCGAGGCCTGCAAGAACGCCATCATCTTCTGCAACCGCAAGGTCGATGTCGATATCGTCGCCAAGTCGCTGAAAAAGCATGGCATGAATGCCGAGCCGATCCATGGCGATCTCGACCAGTCGCACCGGATGCGCACGCTGGACGGGTTCCGGGACGGGACGATCCAGTTCCTCGTCGCCTCGGACGTGGCCGCGCGCGGCCTCGACATCCCGGCGGTCAGCCACGTGGTAAACTACGACGTGCCCAGCCATGCCGAGGATTACATCCACCGCATCGGGCGGACGGGGCGCGCTGGCCTGAAGGGCGTGGCCATCACGCTGGCCGTGCCTTCGGATGAAAAATACCTCACCGCCATCGAATCGCTGGCGGAAATGACGATCCCGCGGGCCGAGCTGCCCTGGACGCCGGAAGAGACCTCGTCGCGCCGTCCGAAATCCGATGACCGGGACACCGACGCCGACGACGACAAACCGAAGCGCCGCAGCCGGTCACGCCGGTCGACATCCACGGATGACGATCAGGCGACGCCGGCAACCGCGACCCCCGAGGCGCAGGAGACCGACGCGCCGACCAATGACGGGCAAGGGCGCGGTCGCAGCCGTGGTGGGCGTGGCCGCGCGTCCTCGGGCGGCGGGCGCGGCAATACGGTCGTCGGAATGGGCGATCACATGCCCGATTTCATCGCGCTGAGCTTTGACGAACGGCGCGGCGGCCCGGCGCGCGAGGATGAGCCGGAAACCGGTGTGGACGAAGGCAGCGCATCCGAGACGCCGGAAGCCGAGGCGGAAGCCCCGAAACCGAAGCGCCGCCGCCGCAAGAAGGCAGACCCGGTCGAGGCGCAACCGGACGAGGCAACAACCGTCTCCGACACCGAGCAGGAAAGCGGTGAGCAGACCGCCCCGACAGACGACGTTGACGGGTCGAACGAAGACGCGGCCTGAGACGCCAGGACCGATCCTGAAAAAGAAAACGGCGGCCCGAGCGAGGCCGCCGTTTTCTTTTTCGCCTTAGTTGACGGCTCAACCGGCCATCAGTCGGCTGGTCAAAACGGTGACCTCCGGCTTTTTCCCGATCTCGCTCATGCAGACCTGGCGCACGACGCGCTTGACTGCCTCTTCCAGCTTGTCGTCATCGTCGACGGTCTTCGCGTCGAGCCGGGGCAAGAGAGCCGCAAGGTCCTCCTCGATCATCTCCGCCAGATCCGCCCCGGTGTTTCCGACCTCGGGCAACCCGCGCAACGCGACCCAGCAATCTTCGAGGATCTCGTCATCCTCATCCACGATCAGGGCGACGAAGACCACGCCGTTCAGCGCCAGCTTCATCCGATCACGGATGACACCGTCAAACGCCCCGACAAAGGCCGAGCCATCGAGATAGGTTCGCCCGACCTCGTGATACTCGACGATCTGGGGGGCGTTGCCCGACAGTTCCACCATTGATCCGTTGGCCGCGACGACACCCTGCATCCCCTTCGACAGGGCCAGCCGGGCATGTTCGCGCAGATGCCGGAATTCGCCGTGGTTCGGGATCAGGATTTGCGGCCGCAGGATGTCGTGCATCGCCTCCAGGTCGGGCCGGTTCGCATGGCCCGAGACATGGTAGAAGCCCGCGCTTTCGTCCACGATCTCGACGCCCTTTTCGGCGAGCGCATTCTGGATGCGGGCCACGCCGACCTCGTTGCCGGGGATGGTCTTGGAGGAGAACAGGAACGTGTCGCCTTCCTTGAGTTCCAGCCCAAGGTAGCTGCCGCGCGACAGGGCGGCCGAGGCTGCGCGCCGCTCTCCCTGGCTTCCGGTCACGATCAGCATCAGGTTCTCGCGCGGGATCTCGCTGGCTTCCTCGGGGCTGACCGTCGCGGGAAAGCCGGTCAGGACGCCCGATTCGACCCCGGCGGCGACCATGCGCTTCATGGCCCGCCCCAGAAGGCAGATCGTACGCCCGTTCGCCGTGCCCGCATCCGCCAGCGTCTTCAGCCGCGCGATGTTCGAGGCAAAGGTCGTGGCCACGACCATGCCCTTGGCATTCGCCACCAACTCACCAATCGGTTCGGGCAACTGGCTTTCCGAGCGACCGGGATGACGCGAGAACACGTTGGTCGAGTCGCAGATGAAGGCGCGGACGCCATCGGCGGCGATCTGGCCCCACATCTCGGGGTCGAACGGCTCACCCACCACGGGGTTACGGTCGATCTTGAAATCACCCGAATGCACAACGCGCCCCTCGGGCGTGTCGATCACCAGCGCCGAGGCTTCGGGGATCGAGTGGCTGACCGGCGCGAACTGCACCTTGAACGGCCCGGCCTCGATCACGGCGGGATAGGGGCCGGTGACATGCACCTGCAACGGGTCGTGGCCGGCCTCTTCCATCTTGCGCATGGCGTGAATGGCGGTGAATTTCCGCGCGTAGACCGGCGCGCGCAGACGGCCCCACAGATGCCCCAGCGCGCCGACATGATCTTCGTGAGCGTGGGTGATGAAGATCCCCTCGATCCGGTCGGCACGTTCTGCCAGCCAGTCGATATCGGGCAGGATCAGGTCCACACCGGGCTGTCCGTCCATGTCGGGAAAGGCCACGCCCGTATCGACGACGATCAAGCGTTCTGCGCCCTGCGGCCCGTAGCCGTAGACGTAGCAATTCATCCCGATCTCCCCCGCGCCGCCGAGGGGGAGGTAGATCAGCCTGTTGCGATCGGTCATTTCTGCGCGTGATCCTTATTGTATTGATGGATGACCGTCAGGCCATGCATGGTCAGGTCATCTTCGATATCGTCAAATAGCACATCGCCCTGCGAGAACAACGAGGCCAGCCCCCCGGTGCCGACGATGCGCATGGGGCGCTCCACCTCTTCGCGGATGCGGTCGCAAATGCCGCGCACCAGCCCGACATAGCCCCAGAACACGCCCGATTGCATGCAGGCCACGGTGTTCGTGCCGACGACACGCTGCGGTTTCGTCACATCCACATGCGGCAGGGCGGCGGCGGCATGGTGCAGCGCTTCGAGGCTGAGGTTCACGCCCGGCGCGATCACGCCGCCGATATAGGCCCCGTCATGGTCGACCACATCGAAGGTGGTGGCGGTGCCGAAATCGACCACGATCAGGTCCCCGCCATGGCGGTCACAGGCCCCGGCGGTGTTGACCAGGCGGTCAGGGCCCACCTGCGTGCCCTCGTCCACGCGGGGGGGATGCGGCAACAGGCAGTCCGGCTTGCCGACAACCAGCGGGCGCGTGTCGAAATAGCGGTCGCAGAGAACGCGCAGGTTGAACACGACCCTCGGCACGGTCGAGGAGAGGATGACTTCGGTGATGTCGATATCGAGCTTGTTGTGCTCCATCAGGGTCGAGAACCAGACGTAATACTGGTCGGCTGTCCTCTGATGGTCCGTCGCGGTGCGCAGCGTGCACAGGAACCGCGCCCCGTCCCATACTGAAAAGACGGTATTGGTGTTGCCGCAATCGATGCACAGAAGCATGGGCCGCGCCCTCCGTTGCCCGGGTCAGAAAAAGATGTCCGCCGCCGCGATGGTCCGCCGGCCTTTCGGCGTTTCCAACACGAGATTGCCGTCCATGTCCACGTCGGTGAAGGTGCCGGTGATCTCTTCGCTCGGCAGACGCGCGGTGATGACCTCGCCCAAACGCGCGGCCTTCGAGAGCCACGCGTTGCGGATCGGCGCGAAGCCGTAGGTCGTGAACTGCGCCTCCAGATCGGCATAGGCGGGTGCCAAGGCGTTCAGGACGTCCTCGGGGCCGACCTGCACCCCGGCATCGGCGGCAAGGCTGACCGGTGCAACGGCCGTCGCTTCCAGCGTCGATGGCTCGGGTGCGGCGGCCAGGTTCACGCCGATCCCGATCACCAGATGCGCCAGCCCCCCGCGCCCATCGCCAAGGCTTTCCAGCAGGATGCCCGCCAGCTTGCCGCCCTTGAGCAGCACGTCGTTCGGCCATTTCAGCGTTAGGTCCGTTGCGGGCACCCCCAGCGCGACCAGTGCGTCATGCAAGGCCAGGGCCGCCACGAAACTGCGCAGGGCCACCCGTTGCGGCGGTTCCTTGGGATGCAGGATCAGCGACGCGGCGAAATTGCCCGCGGGCATGGACCACGCCCGGCCGCGGCGACCGCGCCCTGCGGTCTGTTCAAGCGCAAGCACCCATTCCGGGCCAAGCGCCGAGGGCGCGCGCCGGGCGGCCTCGGCCATGGTGCTGTCGGTGCTGGGCAGGACATGGCGCCCGACGCCTTCGGGCCAGGCCAAACTCATTCAGCGCAGCAGGATTTCGGCTGCATGCGCAGCGCTGGCTTCAAGACCGAACAGGTTGATCCCCGGAAGCCAGGCCAGCCCGATGATGGCCGCGCACGCGACAAGCGCGACATAGGGAACGAGGCTCATCTTGCCGTCGATCTCCTCGCGGGTTTCGCCGAAATACATCAGGTAGACGATCCGCAGGTAGTAATAGGCGCCGATCACCGACGCGATCACACCGGCAATCGCAAGCCACGCCATGTCGGCCTCGATCGCGGCCAGAAGCACGGCGTATTTGCCGAAGAACCCGACCAGCGGCGGCACGCCTGCAAGGCTGAACATCAAGACCAGAAGCGCCAGCGCCTTGGCCGGTTCCCGGCTGGCGAAACTCGACAGCGCACTGATTTGCGTCACCGAGCGCCCGTCCTTGCCCATCGTCATGATGAAGGCGAAGGTGCCCATGTTCATGGTCACGTAGATCGCCATGTAGATCAGCATCGCCTCGACACCCTGCGCGGTGCCGGCCGCAAGGCCCATCAGCGCAAAGCCCATGTGCGAGATCGAGGAATAGGCCATCAGGCGCTTGATATCCGTCTGCCCGATGGCGGCGATGGCGCCAAGGAACATCGACAGCACGGCAAGGAAGGCCACGATCTGCTGCCATTGATCGACCACCCCACCGAAGGCGTCATGCACGACGCGGGCAAAGAGCGCCATGGCCGCAACCTTCGGCGCGGTCGAGAACAGCGCCGTGATCGCCGTGGGGGAGCCTTCGTAGACGTCCGGCGTCCACATGTGGAACGGGGCGGCCGACACCTTGAAGGCCAGCGCCGAGATCACGAAGACCAGACCGAACAGAAGCCCCAGCGAGATGTCGTCGCCCGACGCCGCTGCAATGATGCCCTCGAAGGCCGTGGTGCCCGCGTAGCCATAGGTGAGCGATGCGCCATACAGGAACAGGCCCGAGGACAGCGCGCCGAGGACGAAATACTTCAGGCCCGCTTCGGTCGAGCGCACGCTGTCGCGGCGCACGGCGGCCACCACGTAAAGGGCCAGCGATTGCAGCTCGAGCCCCATGTAAAGCGTGATCAGGTCGCCCGCCGAGACCATCACCATCATGCCCACGACGGCCAGAACCATCAGGATCGGGTATTCGAAACGCAGCAGGTCGTGTTTGACCATGTAGTCCAGGCCGATCAGCAGCACGGCTGCCGCGGCGAACAGGATCGTGACCTTGGCAAAGCGCGAGAAGGCGTCATCGACGAACATGCCGTCGAAGGCCGGGTTCTGCCCGCCCCCGGTCACGGCGATGTAGAAGCCCATGATCGCCAGGACCAGCGCCGTGGCCCAGGTCAGGGCCGGTGCCATCGCGTCCTTCGACGTGTAGACCGCCAGCATCATGGCCCCCATCGCGTAAAGCGACAGGACGATTTCGGGGATCAGGATGGAGAGATCGGCACCGATCATCGGATCACCTCAGTGGTTGGCGGCGACATGCGTGCCGGGGACGTGGTTGGCCACCGCGATGTCGTATTGCGTCAGGAGCGCCTCGACCGACGGTCCGATGATGTCGGTGACAAGGCTGGGATACACGCCGAGCAGGAGCGTCATGACCACGAGCGGCGCAAAGATCGCCTTCTCGCGGCGGGTCATGTCGGTGATCGACTTCAGGCTTTCCTTGATCAGGTCGCCAAAGACCACCCGGCGATAGAGCCAGAGCGCATAGGCTGCCGACAGGATCACGCCGGTCGTGGCGATCAGGCCCACCCAGGTGTTGACCTGGAACACACCCATCAGCGTCAGGAATTCACCGACGAAGCCCGAGGTGCCGGGCAGGCCGACATTGGCCATGGTGAAGAGCATGAAGATCAGCGCATAGGCCGGCATCCGCACGGCAAGCCCGCCATAGGCGTCGATCTCGCGCGTGTGCATCCGATCGTAGATCACGCCGACGCACAGGAACAGCGCACCCGAAACGAAACCGTGGCTGATCATCTGGAAGATCGCGCCGTCCACGCCCTGCTGGTTGGCCGCGAAGATCCCCATCGTGACATAGCCCATATGGGCGACCGACGAATAGGCGATCAGCTTCTTCATGTCCTCCTGCACCATCGCGACAAGCGAGGTGTAGACGATGGCGATGACCGACAGCCACAGAACGAAGGGCGCCATGAGGTCCGAGGCGACGGGGAACATCGGCAGGCTGAACCGCAGGAAACCGTAGCCCCCCATCTTCAGCAGGATCGCCGCCAGCACGACCGAGCCGGCCGTCGGCGCCTGCACGTGGGCATCCGGCAACCAGGTGTGCACCGGCCACATCGGCATCTTGACCGCGAAGCTGGCGAAGAAGGCGACCCAAAGCAGCGTCTGCACCCCGCCGGCCACCTGCCAGCCCATCACCGTGATCGGGCCCGCGTTGAACTGGTGGTTCAGCAAGCTCGGGATATCGGTCGTGCCCGCATCCACATACATCGTGATCATCGCGACCAGCATCAGGACCGAGCCGAGGAAGGTGTAGAGGAAGAACTTGAAGGCCGCGTAGATGCGGTCCTTGCCGCCCCAGATCCCGATGATCAGGAACATGGGGATCAGGCCGGCCTCGAAGAACAGGTAGAACAGCACAAGGTCCAGTGCCACGAACACGCCGAGCATCAGCGTCTCGAGCACCAGCATGGCGATCATGTATTCCTTCACGCGGTGCGTCACGCCCCAGCAGGCCGCGATGGTCAGCGGCATCAGGAAGGTCGTCAGCATCACGAACAGGACCGAGATGCCATCGACCCCGACCTTGTAGGTCAGGCCGAACATCCACTCGGTCTCCTCGACCAGCTGGAAGCCGGTGTTCGAGGCATCGAACTGCACCAGGATGAAGATCGAGGTGATGAAGGTCGCCGTGGTCGCGGCCAGCGCCAGGCGCTTGGCGTTCAGCTGCGCGGCCTCGTCCTCGCCGCGCAGGAACACGGCAAGGATCAGCGCCGCAACCAGCGGGAGGAAGGTGACGATGGAAAGAAGATTGTCCATGGATCCGACCTCAGCCTCCGACCGAAAGGGTGACCCAGGTGACCAGCACCACGATCCCCATCACCATCGCGAAGGCGTAGTGAAAGATGTAACCGGACTGCGCGCGGCCCGCGAGCCGGGTGAAGAAGGGGATGACCCCCATCGCAAGCCCGTTGATGCCGCCGTCGATGATCTTGCCGTCCCCGCCCTTCCACAACAGGCGGCCAAGCGCGCGGGCGGGCCGGACGAAGAGGAAGTCGTAGATCTCGTCGAAATACCACTTGTTCAGCAGGAACTGGTAGAGCGGGCGCTGGCTTTGCGCCAGGCGGCGCGGCAGCGACGGGTTGACGATGTAGAACAGGAAGGCCGTCGCGAAGCCGAGCAGCATGGCGACGAAGGGCGAGACCTTGACCCATTTCGGCACTTCGTGGGCGTCATTGAGCACGTGGTTGTCCGGGGCGTGGTGGATCGCCCCCTCGCCCGGTGCGCCGGTGAAGACGTAGTGATGCGTCTCGCCGTACCCACCCTCGGCCCCGTGGGCCTCGTCCATCGCGACGGCCTCCTCGCCATGGGCTTCGTCGGCGGCGGCATGGGTGTCTTCCTCGGCATGGGCCTCGTCGCCATGCGCGCCCTCCTCGGCATAGGGCACGCCGAAGAAGCGGGCGACGTCATTGGTGTGCCCGAAGAAGGAGTTGTACCAGACCATCCCCGAGAACACGGCGCCGATGGCCAGAACCCCCAGCGGGATCAGCATGACCTTGGGGCTTTCATGGGCGTGGTCATGGGTGTGCTTGTTGCCGCGCGGTTCCCCCCAGAAGGTCAGGAACATCAGACGCCAGCTGTAGAAGCTGGTGAACAGCGCCGCGATGACCAGCGACCAGAAGGCGAACTGGCCGATATCGCCGCCAAAGGCAAAGGCGCTTTCGATGACCGCGTCCTTCGAGGCGAAGCCGGCAAAGCCGATCCACCCGGTCAGCGGGATGCCGACACCGGTGATGGCCAGGGTGCCGATCAGCATGGCCCAGAAAGTGTAGGGCAGTTTCTTTCGCAGCCCGCCATAATTCCGCATGTCCTGCTCGTGATGCATCCCGTGGATGACCGAGCCCGCGCCGAGGAACAGCATCGCCTTGAAGAAGGCATGCGTCAGCAGGTGGAACATCGCGACGGAGTAGACGCCCACGCCGGCAGCCACGAACATGTAGCCCAGCTGCGAGCAGGTCGAATAGGCGATCACCCGCTTGATGTCGTTTTGAACCAGCCCAACGGTCGCGGCGAAGAAAGCGGTGACCGCGCCGATGATGACGACGAAATTCGTGGCGACCGGCGCATATTCCATGATCGGCGACATGCGGCAGACAAGGAACACGCCCGCCGTCACCATGGTGGCCGCGTGGATCAGGGCCGACACCGGCGTCGGGCCTTCCATCGCGTCCGGCAGCCAGGTGTGCAGCAGCAGTTGCGCCGATTTGCCCATCGCCCCGATGAACAACAGGAAGGCGATGGTGTTGGCCGCGTCCAGTTCCATCCCGAGGAAGTTGATCGTCATCTCGGCGAACTCGGCGCCCATCGGCAGGATCACGTCGAACTGGATCGAATCCGCCATCCAGAAGATCGCGAAGATCCCCAGCAGGAAGCCGAAATCGCCTACACGGTTGACGATGAAGGCCTTCATCGCGGCGGCCCCTGCCGACGGTTTGCGGTAATAGAACCCGATCAGAAGGTAGGAGGCGACGCCCACACCTTCCCAGCCGAAGAAGAGTTGCAGCAGGTTGTCGGCGGTCACCAGCATCAGCATGGTGAAGGTGAAGAACGACAGGTAGGCAAAGAAGCGCGGCTTGTAGCTTTCGCCTTCCTTGAAGTTGTCGTCATGGGCCATGTAGCCGAAGGAATACAGGTGCACGAGCGCCGAAACCGTCGTCACCACGATCAGCATGATGGTCGTCAGGCGGTCGACCCGGATGCCCCAGTCGGCAAAGAAGCTGCCGCTTTCGATCCAGGTGAACAGGCTGCGCGTCGTGGTCTCGCCGTCGAAGCCGAGGAAGACCACCCAGCTCAGCACGCAGGACAGGAACAGCAGCGCCGTCGCCGTGACGCAGGCCGCCTGTTCGCCGATCATCCGCCAGGTGAAGCCGCAGATCAGGGCGCCGACCAGGGGCGCGAATAGCAGGATCGTTTCCATCTGGTCAGCCCTTCATGTTCGAGACGTCTTCGACCGCGATATCTCCGTGGTTCCGGAAGAAACACACGAGGATCGCAAGGCCGATCGCGGCCTCGGCCGCGGCCACGGTCAGGATGAACAGTGTGAAGATCTGCCCCGTCAGATCGCCCAGGTAGTGCGAAAAGGCGACGAGGTTGATGTTGACCGACAGCAGTATCAGTTCGATCGACATCAGGATGATGATGACGTTCTTCCGGTTCAGGAAGAGGCCAAAGATGCCGATGACGAACAACGCCGCGGCCACCGTCAGGTAGTGTTCAAGACCAATCGTCATGTCGTCCCTCCGCGAGGCCCCTGCCCCGCACCGTCAATCCACACATGCCACGTTCGCTCGTGGTCTTAGCATGTTCTCTGGGGCTGCGCCTTACAGGCCCTGCCCCGGTTTCACGTCCTTCAGTTCCATCGCCTTGGCCGGGTCGCGGTACATCTGCGCCAGAACGTTCTGGCGCTTGACGTCGGCGCGGTGGCGCAGCGTCAGCACGATGGCGCCGATCATCGCCACCAGCAGCACCAGCCCCGAAAGCTGGAACGGCAGCATGTAGCGGTCATAGAGCAGCGCGCCGATCGCCTGCGTGTTATGGATCTCGTCAGGCGCCGGGGTCGGGTTGACCAGCCGGGCTTCCATCCCCTCGGAATAGGTCCAGGTGCCATAGGCCAGCACCAGCTGCATCAGCAAGACCACTCCGATCAGCAAGGCGATCGGCAGGTATTTCGACATCTCCGCCCGAAGCTGGGCAAAGTCGACATCCAGCATCATGACCACGAACAGGAACAGCACCGCGACCGCGCCGATATAGACGATCACCAGCAGCATGGCGACGAACTCGGCGCCGAGCAGGATGAACATGGTCGCCGCGCTGATGAAGCACAGGATCAGCCAAAGCACCGAATGCACGGGGCTGCGCGACGTGACCGTCAACAGACCCGCCACGATGATCGTGACCGAGTAGACATAGAAGGTGATATCAGCAACGTTCATCGCCCGGTCACTCCTTCTCTCCGTCGATGACCTCTTTCGCGAGGTCCATCGCCTTGTTCATCGCCGGAACACCGCCGAACAGCGCGGCCATCGCGATGGTTTCCGCGACTTCCTGGCTGCTCGCCCCGGCCTCGATGGCGTGGCGCACGGTCAGGCGCACCTGTGCCTCGGCCTGCGCGCCCTGGATCGTCAGGCCCATCAGGGTCAGCAACAGGCGCGTCTTGGCGTCCAGCCCCTGCGGGTTGAACTGCTTGCCCATGAACATTTCCAGCATGTCGGCGGGCACGGTCGGCCAGGCCTTGTCAAAGCCGAGCGGGCTCATGTTGGCCAGCGCCGGGTTCACGGCCTTGACCCAGGTCTCGGCCATTTCCTGGGACTGGCGCATCATCGCTTCGAACGGGTTTGTGGGCTTGTCGGATGTCATCGGTAGGGCGCATCCATTTCAAGGTTGCGGGCGATCTCGGCTTCCCAGCGCTCCCCGTTCTCCAGAAGCTTGGCCTTGTCGTAGAACAGCTCTTCGCGGGTTTCGGTGGCAAACTCGAAATTCGGCCCTTCGACGATGGCATCGACCGGGCAGGCCTCCTGGCAGAAGCCGCAATAGATGCACTTGGTCATGTCGATGTCGTAGCGCGTCGTGCGGCGGCTGCCGTCGTCGCGCGGTTCGGCATCGATGGTGATCGCCTGCGCGGGACACACGGCCTCGCACAGCTTGCAGGCGATGCAGCGTTCCTCGCCATTCGGGTAGCGGCGCAGCGCGTGCTCTCCGCGGAAACGAGGGGAAAGCGGCCCCTTCTCGTGCGGGTAGTTCAGCGTGACCTTGGGCGCGAAGAAATACTTCAGGCCCAGCTTCATGCCTTTGAAGAAATCGGCCAGAAGGAAGTATTTCGCGGCGCGGGTATAGTCGATCTGGGTCATGTCAGCCCCCCACCATCCAGCGGGCATAGGCGCCGCCGAACATCTCGAATTTCGCGGCGAAGGCCACCAGCACCACCCACACCAGCGAGAAGGGCAGGAACACTTTCCACCCCAGCCGCATCAGCTGGTCATAGCGGTAGCGCGGCACGATCGCCTTCACCATCGCGAAGAGGAAGAAGAAGAAGGCCATCTTCGCCACCATCCACAACGGGCTGTCGGGGATGAAGGGGATGGGCGACAGCCAGCCGCCGAAGAACAGCAGCGTGATCAGCGCGCACATCAGGAAGATGGCGATGTATTCGCCCGCCATGAACAGCAGGAACGGCGTCGAGGAATATTCCACCTGGTAGCCCGCGACCAGTTCCGATTCCGCCTCGGGCAGGTCGAAAGGCGGGCGGTTCGTCTCGGCCAGCGCCGAGATGAAGAACAGGAACACCATCGGCAGGTGCGGCAGCCAGTACCAGTTGAACAGGCCGAAATCCCCGTCCTGCGCGCGCACGATGTCACCGAAATTCATCGAGCCCGTGGAGATGATTACCCCGATGATGATCAGGCCGATCGACACCTCGTAGGAAATCATCTGCGCCGCCGAGCGCAGCGAGCCGAGGAACGGGTATTTCGAGTTCGACGCCCAGCCCCCCATGATGACGCCATACACCTCCAGCGAGGAGACGGCGAAGACATAGAGGATGGCGACGTTGATATCGGCCAGAACCCAGGTGTCGTTGAACGGAATCACCGCCCAGGCGATCAGCGCCAGCACGAAACTGGTGATCGGCGCGAGGATGAAGACGGGCCGGTCGGCACCGGCGGGCACCACGACCTCTTTCACCACGTATTTCAGGGCGTCGGCCACCGTCTGCAACAGGCCGAAAGCGCCCACCACGTTCGGGCCCCGGCGCATCTGGACGGCAGCCCAGATCTTGCGGTCGCCGTAAACAAGGAACAACAGCGAGATCATCACGAACCCGACCACCAAGAGGCTTTGCGCCGCCATGATCAGGATCAGGCCCGGTGTCGTCGAAAAGAAGCCGTCCATTGGTCGTCCTCAAACCGTCGGTATGCCTAGCTCGGCGCAGTCGGCCGCCACGATCTCGGCGTCCAGTGTCTGCAACCCTCGCGGGAGCGCCGGCGAAACGGTGTAAACCGCATCTGCGACCCAAACGCCACCCTCTTCGTACACATTTGTGCGCAGATGTCGCGCGAATCCGAAACCCCGGATCAGAGTGTATTGCGCAGCGGCGCACCGCGCATAGGCACTAAGCTCATCCCGCGTTGCCACACCTGTCATTTGTACCCTGAAATTCACCAGATCGTCATCCAGAAGCCGCGTCTCGACGCCGTCATAGCTCGCAGGCGGCTGCGTGCCGGGTTCCGGCCCTTCCGGCTGGCACGCAGCCAAGGCCAGAACGGCGGCCAACGCCGCCGAGGCCTTGAACCCGGTTGTCTTGCTCAAAACCGGTTACTCCGCCGCCATGGGCGCGTTGGCGCGGGCCTTGGCGTTGGCGCTCAGCTCGGCCATGACGGTCGAGGCCCGTGCGACCGGGTTCACCAGGTAGTGGTCGTGGATCGCGAGGACGAAATCCGCCTTGGCAAGCGGCTTGGCCGGAAGCGGCAGCCACTCGTTCTCGATCACTTCATCGACCAGTTCGAGGTAGGGCACGTCCGCGACCACCTCATGGCGGAGTTGCGCCAGCGTGTTCCATGGCAGCGTCTTGCCGACCTCGGCCGAAAGGGCGCGCAGGATGGCCCAGTTTTCCTTGGCCTCGCCCGGCGGGAAACTGGCGCGGAAGGCCAGTTGCGGGCGGCCTTCGGTGTTCACGAACAGCCCCGCCTCTTCCGGGTAGGCCGCGGCAGGCAGAATGACGTCGGCGCGATGTGCACCCCGGTCGCCATGGCTGCCCTGGTAGATCACGAAAGCGCCCGGATCGATGTCGATCTCGTCCGCGCCCATGTTGTAGATCACGTCGGCCCCGTCGGTCGCGGCGGACATCCCGCCCTCGGTCACGGCGTCGACATCCATGGCGCCGACACGCCCGGCGGCGGTGTGCAGGATCAGCAGGCCCGAGCCGGTCTCCTCGGCCAGTTTCATCGCGGCGGCCAGAACGGCCTCGCCATCGGCCTCGCGCAGCGCGCCCTGCCCAACGATCACGATGGACGGCTTTTCGCGAATCTCGTCGCCATGCGACCCGCCCACAAGGCTTTCCAGCGCGGCGCGGTCGGTCCCGAGATGGTCGTAGTCATAGGTCAGGTCCACCGCCGGGCCGATCAGGCCGACCGAGGCGCCGGCCAACCAAGCCTTGCGGATACGGGCGTTCAGAACCGGGGCCTCGACGCGCGGGTTGGTGCCGATCAGCATCACGGCCCTGGCGCTGTCGATCTCCTCGATCGCCGCCGTTCCGACATAGCCCGAGCGGTTCCCGGCAGGCAGTTTCGCCCCATCGGTGCGGCATTCGACATTGCCGCCCAGCCCTTCGATCAGCGTCTTGAGGCTGAACGCCGCCTCGACCGGGGCCAGATCCCCGACCAGGCCCGCCAACTTGCTGGCACCGCGCATCGCGTCCGCGGCGGTCGACAGGGCCTCGGGCCAGCTGGCCGGGCGCAGTTTGCCGTTCTCGCGGATATAGGGGCGGTCGAGGCGCTGGCGGCGCAGCCCGTCCCAGACATAGCGCGAGCGGTCGGCCAGCCATTCCTCGTTCACCCCGTCATTATTGCGGGGCAGGATGCGCATGACCTCGCGGCCCTTGGTGTCGACGCGGATGTTCGACCCGAGCGCATCCATCACGTCGATGGTTTCGGTCTTGGTCAATTCCCAGGGCCGCGCGGTAAACGCGTAGGGCTTGTTCGTCAGCGCGCCGACCGGGCACAGATCGACGATGTTGCCCTGCAATTCGCTGTCCAGCGTCTGGCCCAGGTAGCTGGTGATCTCGGCATCTTCGCCGCGACCGGTCTGGCCCATCTGGGTGATGCCCGCGACCTCGGTGGTGAAGCGGACACAGCGCGTGCAGGAGATGCAGCGCGTCATGTGGGTTTCGACAAGCGGCCCGAGGTCCAGATCCTCGGTGGCGCGCTTGGGCTCGCGGTAGCGGCTGAAATCAACGCCATAGGCCATGGCCTGGTCCTGGAGATCGCACTCGCCGCCCTGGTCGCAGATCGGGCAATCCAGCGGATGGTTGATGAGCAGGAACTCCATCACCCCTTCGCGCGCCTTCTTCACCATGGGCGAGTTCGTCTTGACAACGGGCGGCTGGCCTTCGGGCCCGGGGCGCAGGTCACGCACCTGCATGGCGCAGGACGCGGCGGGCTTGGGCGGGCCGCCGACCACCTCGACAAGGCACATGCGGCAGTTGCCGGCAATCGACAGACGCTCGTGGTAGCAGAATCGGGGAATCTCGATCCCGGCCTCTTCACAGGCCTGAATCAGGGTCATGGCCGGATCGACCTCGATCTCGCGGTCGTCGATGATGATCTTGCGCAGGTCGCTCATGGGGTAGGTCCCTTCCTGGACCGCCGGGCGGGTGGTCTGGTCCTGTCCCGCCGGCGGTATGCCACGATAGACCGCCTTCTAACCGCCTCGGAGCAGTCTGCCAATCTGCGAACCCGAAGAAATTTCGTCGCGCCCGACACGGCAGATCCCGTCATTGTCGCGCCACTCGACGCCGCGTTCGGCGAAATAGGCGCGGGCGATCTCGGTATAGCGGTCCTGTTCGTCCTCGTTCTCGACGTAATCCTCGATTTCGTCGCGGGTGAATCCAAGGCCCTCGGCATGGGTCACAAGGCCTTGCAGAAAGGCATAGGCCCGGATCGGGCGGGCCGAGATGTCATCGCAGCGCCGGTCGATCCGGCGGCCCACGGCAAACACCGTCAGGCCGCTGCGCAGCGTCGGATCATCGCGCAGGACCTGCCAGCGATCCTCCTGGGCATGCCCGATCGTCGTGAAGAGGCCCGTCACCACCGCAAGGGCGCAGGCCATCATGATCTTCATTTCCGTCTTCATTCGTTCGCCTAAACTCGGGGAAAGCCCCGTTTCCGCGCTCGATCTGGACGCGGTCGGCCTTGTTATTCAATGACACGATGAAGTGAGCGCCCCACTGGGCGCGATTTCGCCGCCGGCGGATGCGCGGTGCTCAGAGCCGCACCCCCCAGAAGGTGACGATCAGCCAGACCAGCGTAATCACGACCGCGATGGAGAGAACGCCATAGACGGCCGCCTCCATCCGCTCGGGGGAATTCAGAATCAGCGCCACCGCGGCGGCCAGCATCGCGCCCATCACGATCCCGAGGATCGATCCGCCCACGCCCCAGCCATAGCCGAGAATCATGCCCGTGACGCAGCACGACAAATAGATGAAGGTGAGCCCGTACCAGTAAAAACGAACCATGTTACCTGCCCTCGATTCAGCCTCGTGTCGGCGCTGTCGGGCTTGCCCCCGCGCCGAACCTCTTTTTGTGGGCCAACCATAGGGAAACGCTGACAAATCGGCAACGCGTTGGGGCACGCGACAGCCAGCATTGCGCGAAAGCTGTGGCGCGAATGCCGCGCCAGACTGCAGGGGGCGTCAGATACGGGCGCAGCGGCCGGTCACGACCAGGTCACCGTTTTCAAGGCGGCTGACCGCCCAGTCGCCGGTTGCCGGATCCATCACCCAATCGATCTCGGAATTGCCGTAGCGGTCCACGCAGTGCGACGTGGCCGGGTAGCGCAGGCTTTCGCGCGCTTCTGCCAGAGAGGCGCCCGGTGCGCGGGCGGTGACGGTGAAGTCGCGCTGTGTCTCGCCGGTTCTCAGCGACGCGGCATACGGCAGGTCGACCGATTGGTTCGAGCCTGTCCCGCCAACGAAGTTCGAAACCCGCTGGCCGATTCCACAGCCCGCCAAGGGCACGGCAAGGCAAAAGACCAAACCGATGCGAAGCACTGACGACATGATCTTCCTCCGACTTCTTTTCATTCGTTGAACAGGTTTTGCACCATCGCCCCGCATGGGTAGCCAGCCGGCAGGGCCGCCCCTGCACTCGGCAACGCAATCGCGATCAGGGCAGCAGCCCTCACCGGATCACTCGGCAGCGACCTGGACCGTGCCGTCCCGGCGCGTGCGGATCCGATCCTCGATCTCGTCGCGGAAATTGCGGATCAGGCCCTGGATCGGCCAGGCCGCCGCATCGCCGAGCGCGCAGATCGTGTGGCCCTCGACCTGCTTGGTCACCTCGAAGAGCATGTCGATTTCCTCAACCCGCGCCTCGCCGCGCACGAGGCGATCCATCACCCGCATCATCCAGCCCGTGCCTTCACGACAGGGCGTGCACTGGCCGCAGCTTTCGTGCTTGTAGAATTTCGACAGGCGCCAGATCGCCTTGATGATGTCGGTCTGCTTGTCCATCACGATGACCGCCGCCGTACCGAGGCCCGACTGCAACTCGCCGCGCAGGTAGTCGAAATCCATGATCGCGTCGCGCATGTTCTCGCCGCGCACGCAAGGCACCGAGGACCCGCCGGGGATCACCGCCTTGAGGTTGTCCCACCCGCCGCGAATCCCGCCGCAATGCCGGTCGATCAGTTCTTCGAAGGTGATCGACATCGCCTCTTCGACGACGCAGGGGTTGTTCACGTGGCCCGAGATCGCGAACAGTTTGGTGCCCGCGTTGTTGGGGCGGCCAAAGCCCGCGAACCATTCCGCGCCCCGGCGTAGGATCGTCGGCACGACGGCAATCGATTCGACGTTGTTCACCGTGGTCGGGCAGCCATAAAGCCCCGCCCCCGCCGGAAACGGCGGCTTCATGCGCGGCATGCCCTTGCGCCCTTCGAGCGATTCGAGCAGCGCGGTTTCCTCGCCGCAGATATAGGCGCCCGCACCGTGATGCAGGTAGAGGTCGAAATCCCAACCGGAATTCGCGGCGTTCTTGCCCAAAAGGCCCGCGTCATAGGCCTCGTCGATGGCGGCCTGAAGCGCCTCGCGCTCGCGGATGTATTCACCGCGGATGTAGATGTAGCAGGCATGGGCCTGCATCGCGAAAGACGCGATCAGGCAGCCCTCGATCAGGGTATGCGGATCATTGCGCATGATCTCGCGGTCCTTGCAGGTGCCCGGCTCGGATTCGTCGGCATTGACCACGAGGTAGCTGGGCCGCCCGTCGGATTCCTTGGGCATGAAGGACCACTTGAGACCGGTCGGGAAGCCCGCGCCGCCCCGGCCGCGCAAGCCGCTGGCCTTCATGATCTCGATAATCTTGTCACGGCCAAGGCCGATCAGGTCCTTGGTGCCATCCCAATGGCCGCGCTTTTGCGCCCCGGCAAGCGTGCGCTCGTGCATGCCGTAGATATTGGTGAAGATCCGGTCTTTGTCCTGCAGCATATCCAGCTTTCCGTTCGCTCTTGTCCGTCGCGCGGGCCTTGGTCCGGTCAGGCCCCGGTGTCCTCCGGCCTACCCCCTGTCGGGATCGGACCGGCGCGCTTTCCATACCCAATACGTCACAACAAGCGCCCATACCAGTGCGGCAATCGCCGCAAGATCCATCAGGAAGGCATAGCGCAGCGGCCAGCCCATCTGCCCGCCGATGTATTGACCGCCCATCCACAGCAGCATGGTCGCCGCGATCACCAGCGCCGCGCGCCGTCCCTGCCGGGCAAGCCGGCGGTCCCGATCCGTGACGGTGATTTTCGATCGTGCGGGCATGGGCAGTGGTCTCGCGGTCCTTCGGGCCACGACCTAGCGTGCCGACAAGCGCGGAGCAATCCCCGCGCCTGTCACGATCCTTTGCGCCTCAGGCCGTCCGCGCCTGCGCCTGCGCGATCAGGTCATAGCGGGCGCAGGTCATCTTGAAGCCCGGCTGTTGATCGTTCAGCCACGCCACGCCGTCCTCGTCCAGGGTGGCGATCTGGTCGAAATGGAAAATGCCGAACTCGTTCAGCGCCTCGGCCAGCTTGGCGCCGACACCCTTCAACTCGGTCAGGTCGTCCGCCACACCGCCGCGTGGCGCGTCCAGCAGGTGCGGGCTTGGGCCCAGGGCCTCTTCCGCGACCGGCGCATCCGCCACGACCTCGGGCGTCTCGGCCACAGGTGCCGGGGCCTCATGCAACGGCACGACCGTCGCGACAGGTGAGGGATCGGATGTTTCGGACGCGAGATCGGCGCGGCCGGCACGACCGATGGCCGACCAGAAGGTCGAGGGCGCCGTCAGCCCCAGTTCGATGGCCTGCACGGTCGCATTGCTCAGGAACGCGACGTTATAGGCGGACAGTTCCAGAAAGGAACGCTGCGCGGCCTGACCGCGCAGCCAGATGTCTTCGGCAAGGTTCATGACCTACTCCTCGGGTTGTGTTCACACAGCCTCCCGAAGATCAGTATACATCACCTTTATCGACTCGTTGCGAAAATTCCGTTTCTTCGCCAGAGGCGAGAAGCCGCGCCTGTTCGACCCAGTTGTCGCGGGTCACGCGCCCCTTGAACCCTTCGAGGTTCTGGTCAACCCAGGCGACCTCTTCTGCCGTCCAGGCGGCAATCTGGTCGAAATGGTAGAAGCCGAGGCTGTTGCACAGTTTCTCCAGTTTCGGGCCGATCCCCTTGATGCGCTTGAGGTCATCGGCTGCGCCACCGCGCGGAGCCGACAGCGCCTCGGGGCGGGTGCCTTCCCCCTCGACCTCGACCGCCGCCGGGGCAGGCTCGGGTGCGGGGGCCGGTTCCGGAGCCTCAGCCGCGGGCGCGGGCTCGGGCGCCGCGGCGGGGGCGCTTGCCGCGGGCGCGGGTGCGGCGCTGGCCGGCGCAGGCGCTTTCGGCGCGGCAGCCGCGTCGGCATCCCCCGGCGCGCGCGCCGCGGGCATCGGGCCGCACATCGTCACCATCAGCAGAACGCCGAGGACCAAGATCAAGATTACACTCACATACAGCGCCTGGATCAGGGTCCAATCCCCCACGATCATCAGCATCGCCATGGCAATCAGCCCGACGAGGGCCGCAACCCCCCAGCTGACAGCCGCACAAATCAGACCTTGAACACTGTTCATGATCCACATCCCCCTGTCACTCGATGGTCAGTTCACGGGTAGTTGTAACCCGAGAATTTCCGCCTGTCTGCAACGCTGTTAGCCTGACGGAACAGTTCGCTGTCCGGCGCGGCAGACACACAACAGGCCCGGACTGCAAGGACCGGGCCTGTTGCGCAGCGTTGGAACATGGCGCTCAATCGTCCGCGACGTCGGCCTTTCGCGCATCGAGGACGGCGTCGAAATCGGTCACCAGCGCAAATTGCAGCACCAGGCCGGTCGCAATGGCCGCACCCACTGCGCCCACGACGCCCACGATCACCCAAAGGTGGAAAAAGCCGACGGCCACAAAGGCAACCGTGATCCCGACGATCGCGGCAATCGACCAGCTGGCAAGCGCGAGAAGGAATTGACGGCCGGTTCGGATCTTCAGCATTTCGGGCACCTTTCAAGATTATGCTACAAGCGCGAGGTCAAAGCGCGGGGGGAGATCCCCGCGCAGGAGAGTTGGTGTTGGTCAGGGGAATGCCGTCGCCTGCACCTCAGCCTTCGGCGGCCAGGGCGCGGGCCTGCGCGATCCAGTCGTCACGCTCGATCCGGCCCTTGAATTTCAGGCGATTGTCGACCCAGGCGATCTGCTCGGGGGTCCAGGCGGCGATCTGGTCGAAATGGTAGAAGCCCAGTTCGTTCAGCACACCTTCCAGTTTCGGGCCGACCCCCGAAATCCGTTTCAGATCGTCGGCCCCACCTTCGCGCGGGCCGCTCAACAGCTCCGGCTGTTCCTCGGGCCGGTCCGCCGCGCCTTCGGCCTCCGCTGCGGCGGCGGGTGCCCCGCTTGCGGGATGCGCCGTGCCCTGCACGGCGGCCTCGCGCTTGTCGATCCCGGTCTCGTCCGCCGGCACATCCTCGGCCAGCACGGGTTTTTTCGGCGTCGGCTCCACATCCACGTCGCGGCCCGACTGCTTGCCCCAGGGCGCCAGCAGCGGCACCTCGGTCCCGTCGATCCGCTTGATCGTGTCCCCGATATCGGCCGCAAGACGCGCCGAGGCGTTCAGCGGGTCCCGCCCCGCCTCGTGCTCGGTCAGCGAGGTCAGCCCGTTCGCGGGCTCCGAGGCGTAGCGCCCGTTCTGCGGCCCCGGCGTGGGCACGCGACCGGCGGCCATCTCGTCGATGATCCAGGCGAGCTTCTCTGCGGTCAGATCCTCGTAGTAATCCTTGCCGATCTGCGCCATCGGCGCGTTGGCGCAGGCGCCGAGGCATTCCACCTCTTCCCAGCTGAACTTGCCGTCGGCGGACAATTCATGCGCATTGGCCGCGATCTTGTCCTTGCAGACGGCGACCAGATCCTCGGCGCCGCAGATCATGCACGATGTCGTGCCGCAGATCTGCAGATGCGCCACCGATCCGACCGGCTGCAGCTGGAACATGAAGTAGAAGGTCGCCACCTCCAGCGCCCGGATATAGGCCATGTCCAGCATATCGGCGACATATTCGATGGCCGGCCGCGTCAGCCAGCCTTCCTGTTCCTGGGCCCGCCACAACAGCGGAATGATCGCGCTGGCCTGCCGGCCCTCGGGATATTTCGTGATCTGCGCCTCGGCCCAGGCCCGGTTGGCGGGCGTGAAGGCGAAACTGTCAGGTTGGTCGGGGTGGAGGCGTCTGAGCATGGCGTCCTGTCCGTCGGTCGTCCGTTCGGGCGACGGGTTGCCACGTCGGGCCGGGAATGTCCATGCGCCGTTTTGTGCGCAGCCGCATACAGGCGTCGAAAATCACGGCGACCGGGCCTCGGGCCCGCCGCTCAGTCCTGCGCCGCCGCCTCGCCCGCACCCAGCAGCGCCGCCGCCTCTGCGCCGGTGCATGGCCCCCAGTTGACCAGTGTCAGCGTCCCGTTGCCGGTCGGGCGCAAGATGCCGTCCTGCATCAGCGCGATCGCCATGGGCGGGAAATCATCCGCCGTCAGCCCCGCTTCGAACAGGACCATGTTGGTCGCCTCCTCGTGCAGCACGCAGCCGAACTGCGCGATGGTTTCCGCCAAGGGAAAGCCGATATGCGCCTCGGGCGTTGGCGCATCCTCGGCCCAGGCGGGAACGGCAAGGCAGGCGCTGGCAAGAACCGGGGCGATCCGCATGGCAAAACTCCTGTGATGGCGTCTGACACCATCGGTGCCAGACGCCGCCGCGCTTGTCCATTGACGGAAAACCCCACCCGGGGCGGCCCATCCCCTCTTTATCCCCTGAAAATGCCGGGGGAGCCGCGCAAAGCGCGGCGGGGGCAGAGCCCCCGAACACGCGCCGAAGGCGCGCGGGTCGACGCGCGGCACGCGCGGCGAAGCCGACAACCAAAAAGGCCGCGCTCCGTCGCGGGCGCGGCCTTGATCAAATGCGGTGGTGTCGGTGCTACCGGTCCACCTCGCCGAACACGATATCGAGCGAGCCGAGGATGGCCGACACATCCGCCAGCTGGTGGCCGGTGCACATGTAATCCATCGCCTGCAGATGGGCGAAGCCCGGCGCGCGCAGCTTGGCGCGGTAAGGTTTGTTCGTGCCATCCGCCACGAGGTAGACGCCGAACTCGCCCTTGGGCGCCTCGACCGCGGCATAGATCTCGCCCTCGGGGACGTGGAACCCCTCGGTATAAAGCTTGAAGTGATGGATGAGCGCTTCCATCGAGGTCTTCATGTCCGAGCGTTTCGGCGGCGTCAGCTTGCCCCGCGCCAGCACATCGCCCTGGTTCTCCGGCATCCGCAGCTTCTCGATGGCCTGGTGGATGATGTGGATCGACTGGCGCATCTCCTCCATCCGGCAGAGATAGCGGTCATAGCAGTCGCCGTTCTTGCCGATGGGGATCTGGAACTCGAACTCGTCGTAGCATTCATAGGGCTGCGCGCGCCGCAGGTCCCAGGCAAAACCCGACCCGCGCACCATCACGCCCGAGAACGCCCAGTTCTGAATGTCTTCCTCGGTGACGATGCCGATATCGACATTGCGCTGCTTGAAAATGCGGTTTTCCGTCAGCAGCCCGTCGATATCGTCGAGAACCTTGGGGAATTCCCTGGCCCATTCCTCGATATCGTCGATCAGCTTGGGCGGAAGGTCCTGGTGCACGCCGCCGGGGCGGAAATAGGCCGCGTGCAGACGCGCGCCCGAGGCGCGTTCGTAGAAGACCATCAGCTTCTCGCGTTCCTCGAACCCCCAGAGCGGCGGGGTCAGCGCGCCCACGTCCATCGCCTGGGTCGTCACGTTCAGCAGGTGGTTCAGGATGCGCCCGATCTCGCAATACAGCACGCGGATCAGTTGCGCCCGGCGCGGCACCTCGACGCCGGTCAGCTTCTCGATGGCGAGGCACCAGGCATGTTCCTGGTTCATCGTGCCCACGTAATCGAGCCGGTCGAAATAGGGC
This sequence comes from [Roseibacterium] beibuensis, assembly GCF_039542305.1. Taxonomy (NCBI): domain Bacteria; kingdom Pseudomonadati; phylum Pseudomonadota; class Alphaproteobacteria; order Rhodobacterales; family Roseobacteraceae; genus Roseicyclus; species [Roseibacterium] beibuensis. The sequence continues at coordinate 336,936 of NZ_BAABHW010000002.1, forward strand.
AGGTTCTGCAGGTAGGTGCGGCTCTCCATCAGCTTTTCGGTGCCACGGTGCAGCAGCCCGATATGCGGGTCGCAGCGCTCGCAGATCTCGCCGTCCAGCTCCAGCACAAGGCGCAACACGCCGTGGGCCGCCGGGTGCTGCGGCCCGAAGTTGATGTTGAAGTTCCGAATATGCTGTTCGTGCGTCTCCGCGTCGTGGAACCCGCGCGGATCGTCCATCGAGCCGTCCATCATGTCTCACATCTCATCGGTCGTTCGGCGCGCCACGGCGCCATTTCGGATGTAAGCCCCCTCTGCCATTGCCGGGCACTGGCATGCAAGGACTCGATTGCCGCAAGTATCGTCATGCGCCGCCCCATCGGGCCGGAACGCGGTCTTTGAACCGATCATAGACCTGTTCGTAGCTGGAGGCAAAAACCTCGCGCGCTTGCGCGGCCAGATCCTTCGGCATCGCCACCTTGCCAAACCGGCTGGGGTTCGGATTCTCGACCGCGCCGATCGTCTCTCGCGCAAGGCCCGCGAACTCCAGCACAGCGTCGTAACTCTCCTGCGTGAACAGCGTCTCGAAGAAGGCGACATGCATCCGCCCCTCCCCCAGCGCGGGCGCGGACAAGAGCGCGGCATAGTCCGACCGGCGCCGGTGCGGATCATGCGGATCGGCGAGGGCGAGCCGCGCCAGGTGAACGAGGCTCTCCTCCGTCATCCCGTTGGCCAGTTGCACCCGGTGGGCGTGGCGAATCCCCGACCAGAACCGCGCCACGGGATCGCGCAGCAGCAACAGAAACCGCACATCGGCATGCAGGGCGCGCATCTCGTTGAAAACCTCGGGCGCCAGCAACCCGTAAGCGGGCGTGAACTCATGCAGCACGGGTTGTCCGCCATAGCCCCAGCGAAACATGTCGACATAGCCGGAGTGATCGCAGGGGTCGGGCCGCACCATCAGGCTGGTGGACCATTTCTTGCGCCAGAAACGCTGCGGCAGGTTCCGCACGAACCGGTCGCGCCGATTGGTGATCGCGCTGCGCCAGCGTTTGGCATCATGGAACGGCGCGCGGATGCGGTCCCAGTAATGCACTTCCTTGATCGGGGCATGCACCTCCGGGTGGGCGGCCAGCTTCCGTGCAAGCCATGTGGTGCCCGCCTTTTGCGCCCCGATCCCGATCAGGAGCGTACGGCCAAAATCGAAGGCGGTGTCGCCCGCGGGTGCCACGGGGATCAGGCCTTTTCCTCGGCTTTCTCGTCACCCGGCAGGATGTAATCCGCGCCTTCCCACGGGCTCATGAAATCGAACTGGCGGTATTCCTGAACCAGTTTCACCGGCTCGTAGACGACGCGCTTCAATTCGTCGTCGAAGCGAACCTCGGTATAGCCGGTGGTCGGGAAGTCCTTGCGCAGCGGATGCCCGCGGAAACCGTAATCGGTCAGGATGCGACGCAGGTCCGGGTTGCCCGAGAAAATGATCCCGAACATGTCGTAGACCTCGCGCTCGCACCACCCGGCCGAGGGGTGCGTCTCGACGATCGAGGGGACGATGTCATCCTCGCGCACGGCCGCTTTCACGCGGATGCGGTGGTTCTGGTACATCGACAGGAAATGCCAGACCACGTCGAAGCGGCGGTCGCGCTCGGGCCAGTCGACGGCGGTGATGTCCACCAGCGTCGAGAAGGAGCAGCTGCGATCCGACTTCAGGAACTCGATGAAGGTTGCGGCCTCGGACGCGCTGATCTCGACGGTCAATTCGCCATTGGTGATCGACGTCGCGCGCACGGCATCGGGCATCCGCTCCGAGACGTATTCGGCAAGCTCGCGCAGGGCCTCGTTGGTCATCTCTCGTCTCTCCCGTTCGGGTCTGTCGCCGCCCCGATCTCTGGTCGCTCAGCGCGTGATGGTGCCTTCGCGGCGGATCTTCCGCTGCAATTGCAGGATGCCGTAGAGCAGCGCCTCGGCCGTCGGCGGGCAGCCCGGCACGTACAGGTCCACCGGCACGATCCGGTCACAGCCGCGCACCACCGAATAGCTGTAGTGGTAGTAGCCGCCGCCATTCGCACAGGACCCCATCGAGATCACGTAGCGCGGCTCGGGCATCTGGTCGTAGACCTTGCGCAGCGCCGGGGCCATCTTGTTGGTCAGCGTGCCCGCCACGATCATCACGTCCGACTGGCGCGGCGTGGCGCGCGGCGCGATGCCGAAGCGTTCCGCGTCGTAGCGCGGCATGGAGGTGTGCATCATCTCGACCGCGCAACAGGCAAGGCCGAAGGTCATCCAGTGCAGCGACCCGGTGCGGGCCCAGTTGATCAGGTCCTCGGTCGAGGTGACGAGAAAGCCCTTGTCCTGCAATTGCCGGTTCAGCGCCTGCGTGGTGACCTCGCGGTCGGCCCCGGCGGTGTTCGGCCCTGTCATCACTCCCATTCCAGCGCCCCTTTCTTCCATTCGTAGGCGAAGCCCACCGTCAGAACGGCGAGGAAGACCATCATCGACCAGAAGGCCGTCATCGACATGTCGGCAAAGCTGACCGCCCAGGGAAACAGGAACGCGATTTCGAGGTCGAAGATGATGAAGAGGATCGACACGAGGTAGAATCGCACGTCGAACTTCATGCGGGCGTCGTCGAACGCGTTGAAGCCACATTCATAGGCCGACACCTTTTCAGGGTCCGGATTGCGCACCGCGATGATGACGGCGGCAAGGATCAGGACGAGGCCCAACCCGATCGCGATTCCCATGAAAATGAGAATCGGCGCGTAATTCGTCAGGAACTCTTGCACTCTAGGCCCTCCATGGCGGCGACTGCCTGTCCAAATGGGTCGCGTCCCGCTCGTGCGCACGGAACGGCTCCGGTCGTTTCTCGTGATCTACTCTCGACCCGCGGACGGGTCAACCGGGCCTCCTGCGTCAAACGGGCTTTTGGCACTGGCAGGAACACGCGTCACGCCCCCGGTCGCGGCCAGCGGTGGTGCATGTCGTCGATGACGTAGGCGTGGGCATGTCGCCCGTTTTGCAGCGGGTGCCGATCGAGATGCGGGTGATCCGGCGGCAGGTCGTCATGGGCGTGGTCAACGCTTCGCGGGTCGCCAGCGGGCCAGAGGCGCAGGGCGGCAAGGCTGGCGAAGGTCGCGCAGATCCCCAGGGCCAGCATCGCCTGCGGCAGCCCCAGCGCATCGCCGATCCAGCCCGCCATCGGGTAGGTCACCAGCCACCCCGCATGGCTGAGCGCGAATTGCGCAGTGAAGATCGCGGGCAGGTCCTCGGGGTGGACGGACCGGCGCAAAAGCCGCCCCGATGGAGTCAGGATCGCGGCGTAGAGCATCCCGAACAGCAGCCAGACCGCCAGCATCACGGGCCACTCCGGCAAGTCCGCGCGCAGCCAGTAAAGCGCGTAGCCCACGCTCGCCATCGACAGGGCAAAGGCCGCGCCGAGCATCACCGGCCTGTCCGGCACATGGTCGAGCAGGCGCGGCAAGCCCAGCGCGGCCAGCATCGAGCCGCCCCCGAAAGCGGCCAGCGCAATCGCGACCGCGCTTTCGGCCCCGCCATACTCCGCACGCACCAGCACGACCGTGTTCACGATCACGAAGGCCCCGGCCGAGGCGGCCGCGAAGTTCAGCATCCACAATCCGCGCAGCCTTGGCGTCCGGACATAGATGCGCACGCCCCGCGTCACCCGGTCGAGAAACGGACGCGCGCGCGCCGCGCCGCGTGGCGGAACAGCCGCGATCCGCACCAGCATCGCCGATCCGACGAAGCCCAGCGCCGTGCCCGCGAACAGCCAGTGGAAACTGACCAGCGTCAGCAGCAGCCCCGCCAGCGCCGGGCTGACCAGGTTCTCCAGCTCATAGGCCAGCCGCGACAGAGACAGCGCCCGCGTGTAATCACCCTCGTCGGGCAGGATGTCGGGGATCGTGGCCTGGAACGCAGGCGTGAAGGTGGCCGAGGCCGCCTGCAAGGCGAAGACGAGGGCATAGACCTGCCAGATCTGCGTGACGAAAGGCAGCGCCAGCACGATGGCCGCCCGCAGCAGGTCCGCCCCGATCAGGACCGCCTTGCGCGAGGCGCGTTCGACCAGAGCATTGGTGATCGGCGACAGGCCCACATAGGCCACCATCTTGATGGTCAGCGCGGTGCCAAGCACCGCGCCCGCGCTGTCGCCGGCCAGGTCATAGGCCAGCAGGCCAAGCGCCACGGTCATCAGGCCCGTGCCGATCAACGCGATGATCTGCGCCGCGAAGAGGCGCGCGAAAACCGGGTGGGACAGGACACTCAACATGCGCAGAGCCTAGCCTTGTCCGCCGCGTGATGCGACCCGGCGCGTTATGTTTTGCCGGCCATCTGGTCCCGCAATTCCCGGCGCAGGATCTTGCCGCTGGCCGATTTCGGGACACTCTCGACGAAGCGGTATTCGACCGGGTGCTTGTAATGGGCAAGGCAGCCCTCGCAATGGGCGCGCAACTCCCCCTCGCTCACCTCGCTCCCCGGCGCGCGCACGACGAAGGCCACGGGCACCTCGCCCGCTTCCTCGTCCGGGCGTCCGATCACGGCGGCATCCACGACGCCGGGATGGGCGATCAGGGCCGCCTCGACCTCGGCGGGGGCGACCTGGAAGCCCTTGAACTTGATCAGCTCTTTCAACCGGTCGCGGATCGACATGAAGCCGTCCTCGTCGATCACGGCCAGGTCGCCCGTGCGCAGCCAACCGCCCTCCACCAGCGACTCGGCGGTGGCCTCGGGGTTGTTCAGGTAGCCCTTCATCACCTGCGGGCCGCGCACCCACAGTTCCCCCTCCTCGTTCGGCCCGAGGTTGCGCATCGTCACCGGGTCCACGATCCGGCATTCGGTCGAGGGCACGGCCTGCCCGCTGGAGCCGTGGCGGACGTTGCCGCCGATGGTCATGTGGCTGATGGGCGACATCTCGGTCATGCCGTAGCCCTGCACCGACCGCGCGCCGAAGCGGTCGCCCACCGCCGCCTCGGTCTCCGGCCCCAGCGGGGCCGCGCCCGAAAAGATCTCCTCGACGCTGGACAGGTCGAATTGGTCCACCATCGGGTGCTTGGCCAGCGCCAGCGCCACGGGCGGCACGATATAGAGCCGCGTCGCACGGTGCGTTTCGATCAGCTTCAGGAACAGCTCCAGATCGAAACGCGGCATCGTCACCAACCTGGCCTGCTGCGCGAGGAACAGGTTCATCAACACCGTCATGCCGTAGATGTGGAAAAACGGCAGGAAGGCCACCGCCGTATCGTTCGGACCAACCCCGGCCACGGCACCCGACTGGGTCAGGTTGGCGACGAGGTTCGCATGGGTCAGCATCACCCCCTTGGGCTGACCGGTGGTGCCCGAGGAATAGGGCAGCACGACGATATGCTCGTCGAGATCCACCGGCGCCTGCGCCTCAAGCGGGGCGCCCATGACATCGTCCAGCGACAGGCTCCCCTCGCCGCCACCGCCGATCACGACCAGGTCGCGCACGGCGGTGCCCTTCATCCCGGCGCGGGCGACCTCTTCGAACATGGGGATCGTCACCAGAACCGTCGCCCCGGCATCTTCCAACTGGTGCTGGATCTCGGGCGCGGTGTAGGTGGGGTTCAGCGTCGTCACCGTCCCGCCGCCGAAGGCCACGCCGTGAAAGACCACAGTGTATTCGGGAATGTTGGGGGCCAGCAGTGCGACCGTTCCACCGGGCAGGATGCCCCGCTCGGTCAGCCCCCCGGCCAGCCGCTTGATCCCCTCGATCAAGGCACCTGCCGTCACTTCGCGGCCGGTTGGGCCGTCGATCATCGCCACCTCGTCCACGCGCGGCGCGAGACCCTGGAATAGCCGCTCGGTGATCGAGATACGTGGCACCTCGACCGTGCCGTGAAGGCTCGGAAAAATCGTCATCTGGTTGTCCTCCCTCGCGCGCCCCGTTTCCTCCCGTGGGGCGTCCGGGGAAGGCTAGCAAGCCGGCATCAGATGTCCAGCACCACGGTGCCCAGCTTGTCCCCCGAGGCGACACGATCATGCGCCGCCGCGCACTCGGCCAGCCCGCCGCCCGGCACCACCGCATGGCTGAGCGCGCCCGCCTCCAGCCATTTGGTCAGTTGCGCCTCGCCCATGCGCCGCGCCGCGCCCGCCAGTTGATAGACGATCAGCATATGCAGGCGGATATTGCGGAACATCAGCGGGTAGAATTGCAGCACCGGCGCCATATCGCTGGCCGAGGCATAGGCGGCGATGGTGCCGCCCGGCTTGAGCAGCGCAAGCGACGCGTCCTGGTTCGCGGCAAAATCGACCTCAACGATGCGGTCCACGCCCGCGCCATCGGTCAGGTCCATCACCGCGTCGACCACGTCCGCCTCGCGGTAATTCACCCACGCCTCGGCCCCGGAATGGGCGGCCTTTTCCTCGGAGGAGACCGTGGTGATGACCCGCGCGCCCGACAGCCGCGTCATCTGGCAGGCGTAACGCCCGACCGTTCCCGCGCCGCCCGTCACCAGCACGGTCTGCCCCGCCACCGGCCCGTCGCCGCAAACGGCATACCACGCCGTCATCGCCGGGATGCCGAAACAGGCCCCTTCCGCGAAACTTGTCCCTTCAGGCAGCCGCACCGCTTGTTCCGAGGGGAGCGCGACATACTCCGCCGCCGTGCCGAAAGCCCGCTGCCAGCCCGCGTTCCAGATCCACACCCGCTCGCCCACGCGGGCGGCATCGACGCCTTCGCCGACGGCCTCGATCACGCCCGCGCCGTCCGAATGCGGGATGACGCGCGGATAGGCCATCTCGGCCCCGGGTCGCGCGCCGGCCCGCAGCTTCACATCCGACGGGTTGATGCCCGAGGCATGGACCCGCACCAGGACCTCGCCGGACCCTGCCACCGGATCGGCCATCTCGCCGAGGGTCAGAACCTCTGCCGCCGGGCCGAACCGCTCGTACCAAACCGCCTTCATGTCCCGTCCTTCCCTTTGTCCGCGTTGCGCGCCTACTCGGCCCAACGCGGTTTGCGTTTGTCGAAGAACGCCCCGATCCCCTCGGCGCTTTCCTCGCCTTCCCAGCGCGCCACCAGCGCGTCGATCGACAGCGCGATCCTGGCCTCGTCCACCGGGGCCACAAGGTCCGCGACCAGCTTCTTGCCCGCGGCCACCGCGCCCGGTGCCGCGGACAGGTAGGGCGCAACCTCGGCCTCGACAGCCGCGTCGAGATCCTCTGCCGACACCGCGCGCGCCAGAAGGCCCAATTCGACCGCTTCCGCCGCGCCAAAGATCCGGCCCGAGAAGAACACCCGCCGCGCGTTCGCCGCGCCCATGCGCGCCACCACATAGGGTCCGATGGTGGCCGGGATCAGGCCAAGGCGCACCTCGGTCAGGCCGATCTTGGCCGTCTCGACACCGATGGCCACGTCGCACACGCTCATCAGGCCCACGCCGCCGCCGAAACTCTGCCCCTGCACGCGCCCGATCAGGGGTTTCGGCATCCGGTCGAGCGCGCCCAGCATCTCGGCAAGGCTGCGGGCCTCCCGCGCGCGGGTCGCGGCATCGGCCTGCATCTGGTCCTTCATCCAGCCCAGATCGCCCCCGGCACAGAAGCTTTTGCCCTCACCGGTCAGCACGACCACCCGCACCGCCGGGTCGCGGCCCAACCGTGCGGCGGCCTCGGTCAGCGCGCCGATCATCTCGGCATTCATAGCGTTGTGCTTGTCGGGTCGCGCCAGCGTCAGGGTCGCAACCCCGCGCTCGTCCACGTCCACGCGGATCGTTTCGCTCATCTCTCGCCTCCGTTTTCCTGCGTCAGGCCGCGACGCCGCGCATCGCGCGGGCCATCCCCGCCGCCTCGTCGATCACCGACAGATCAAGGCCGGTGTCATAGCCCAAATCCGCCAACCGCCGCGCCACGGCCTCGGTCGCTACATTGCCCGCAGCGCCCGGCGCATAGGGGCAGCCGCCCAAGCCCCCCACCGCCGCATCGAAGACGCGCAGGCCGCGCCCCAGCGCCGCCTCGATATTGTCGAGCGCGCGGCGGCCCGTGTCGTGGAAGTGGCCTGCCAGTTTCTCCGCCGGCACCTCCTCCAGCACGGCGGCCAGCATCGCGTCCACCGTTTCCGGCACGCCCTGCCCGATCGTGTCGCCCAGCGAGATCTCGTAACACCCCATGTCGCGCAGGGCCGCGGCAACCCGCGCCACCGCCTCGGGCGCAACCGGCCCGTCATAGGGGCAATCCGTGACGCAAGAGATATAGCCCCGCACCGGCACGCCATCCCCCTTGGCCGCCTCGGCCACGGGGCGGAACCGCTCAAGGCTTTCCTCGATGCTCGCGTTGATATTGGCCTTGCTGAACCCTTCCGTCGCCGCGCCGAAAATCGCGACCTCGTCGGCCCCGGCCTCCCTCGCGCGCTCATAGCCCTTCATGTTCGGCGTCAGCGCGGCATAGGAGACACCCGGCGCCCGCGCGATCCCGGCCAGCACCTCGCCCGAATCGGCCATCTGCGGCACCCATTTGGGGCTGACGAAACTCGCCACCTCGATCCGGCGAAAGCCTGCGCGGCTCAGCAGATCGACCAGCGCGATCTTGTCGGCCGTCGGGATCTGGCGCTTTTCGTTCTGCAACCCGTCGCGCGGGCCGACCTCGAAAATCTCGACGAATTCCGCCATCTCACGCCTCCCATGCTTCGTAATAGTCCCGCGTATAGAGCCGCTCACTGTCCGAGATCGGCAAGCTCGCGATGAAGCCGGGCCGCGCGGTTATGCGCCCGTACCAATCTGCAAGACGCGCGTAAGGTTCGATCGGCGCGAAATGGCGCGCCATGTAAACCGCCTGCCCCACGCTCACATCCGCCGCCGAGAAGCCGCTGTCGAGCAGATAATCCCGCCCCTCCAGCCGCGCCTCGATCGCCTCGTAGCATTTCGCCGCCCGCTTCGCCTCGATCTGCATGACGACAGGGCTGCGCATCGCGTCGTCGTACAGCGCAAGGTGCTGCTGGGTCAGCGCCGCGACATGCTGGCTGAGCGTCTCCGCGAAATGCACCCAGATCAGCCAGTCGATCCGTTCGTCATCGCCCGGCATCCGGCCCATGCCGGTCTCGGGAAAGCGCTCGCACAGAACCTCGGTGATCGCGCCGGTTTCCCAGATGCAGCGACCGTCCATCTCCAGCGCAGGCACGCGGCCCGCCGGGTTCAGCTTCAGGTATTCCGGGCTGCGCAGGGTCTTGTCGAAGGGCCATTGCACCACCTCGAACTCTATGCCCAGTTCATGCAGCAGCCACAGCGTCCGCATCGAGCGGCTCTGCGGCACGTGATGCAGGCGGATCATGCGGCCTCCTCCTCGGCCAGAACGATCAGCGCCGCCCCGGCCTCGACCTGCGCACCCTCGGTCACCAGAACCTCGGCCACCACGCCGTCACGGCCCGCCGTCAGCGCGTGCTCCATCTTCATCGCCTCCAGCACGGCCAGGCGGTCGCCCGCCGACACGGCCTGCCCCGGCGCGACCAGCACGGCCTTCACCAGCCCGGGCATCGGCGCCTCGATCCGGCCCGCCGCCGCCCCCGGCCCGGCGGCCACGTCCAGCGGATCGGGGATGGTGAAATGCGCAGCCTCCCCCCAGAAGATTGACAGCCCGGCGTCATGGTGCACCACCCGCGCCGGAACCGGCTGCCCGTCCAGGGACCAACGGCCACCCTCGCATGTGACCTCGGTCTCGCCGCCTTCTCGGATCAACCGCGCCCGGCCAGCGCCCAGAACCGCGACGCGTCCTGCGTGCAGCGTGTCCCCTTCCGCCACGCACACCGCCCGCTCCAAGGGCACCCACAGTGCGAAGCCCGGAGCTGCATCCCGCACACCGGCCCCAAGCGCCGCCCCCGCCAGCGCCAGTGCCACCGCGTCGGAGCCGGCCGCAACCTCCTCGGACAAGGCCGCCACGTCGCGGTCGATCAATCCGGTATCCACGTCGCCGGCCGCGAACCGCTCATGCGTCGCCAACCGCCGCAGGAAAGTCAGGTTTGTGACCGATCCCGCCACCTCGGTCTCGGCCAAGGCGCGGTCCAACTGCCGCAGCGCCACCGCGCGCGTGGGCCCATGCACGATCAGCTTGGCGATCATCGGGTCGTACCACGGGCTGATCTCATCGCCTACCCGCACGCCGGTATCGGCCCGCACGCCATCGGGAAAGCGCAGATGCGCCAGACGGCCCGTCGCGGGCAAGAAGCCTTTCGGCACGTCCTCGGCATAAAGCCGCGCTTCGAAGGCATGGCCGGTGATCGACAGATCCTCCTGCCGCGCGGGCAGGGCCTCGCCGGCCGCCACGCGCAACTGCCACTCCACGAGGTCCGCGCCCGTGATCGCCTCGGTCACCGGGTGCTCGACCTGCAACCGCGTGTTCATCTCCATGAAGTAGAACCGGTCGGGCCGCAGCCCGGCACTGGCATCGACGATGAACTCGACGGTCCCCGCCCCGCTATAGCCGATGGCCTCGGCCGCGCGCACGGCCGCCGCCCCCATCTCGGCGCGCATCTCCTCGGTCATGCCGGGGGCGGGCGCTTCCTCGATCACCTTCTGGTGGCGGCGCTGGAGCGAGCAATCCCGCTCGAAGAGATGCACCGCATGCGTCCCATCGCCGAAGACCTGCACCTCGATATGGCGCGGTTTCTCGACGAATTTCTCGATCAGCACCGCGTCATTGCCAAAGGCCGTCGCGGCCTCCCCCTTGGCCGAGGCCAGCGCCTCCATGAACCCGGCGGGCGCATCCACCTTGCGCATCCCCTTGCCGCCGCCGCCCGCAACGGCCTTGATCAGCACCGGGTAGCCGATGGCCTCCGCCGCGCCCGACAGATGCTCGGGGTCCTGGTTCGCGCCATGATAGCCCGGCACGACAGGTACCCCGGCCTCGTGCATCAGCGCCTTGGCGGCATCCTTCAGCCCCATGGCGCGGATCGCCTTGGCCGACGGCCCGATGAAGACAAGCCCCGCCGCCTCGACCGCGTCCACGAAATCGGGGTTCTCGCTCAGGAAGCCATAGCCCGGATGGATCGCCTGCGCCCCCGTCGCCTGCGCCGCCGCGATGATCGCGTCTCCCCGCAGGTAGCTGTCCGCCGGGCGCGGCCCGCCGATATGCACCGCTTCGTCGGCCATGGCCACGTGGCGCGCCTCCGCATCCGCGTCGGAATAGACCGCCACCGTGCCCACGCCCAGCTTGCGCGCGGTCTCGATCACCCGACAGGCAATCTCGCCCCGGTTCGCAATCAGGATCTTGTGAAACATCATCCCTCCCTCGGACGCGCAGGGGGTCGCCCCCGTCCCGCCCCTTCATCTTGGCCAAAAACCTCTCGGGGGAGCGCGAGGGGGCAGACAGCCCCCTCGCTCCCGCGCCCGGCACCAGCGGCACCGTTCGATCCTTTAAGGACCGGCCCGTCACAGACCCGCCGCCCCTTCAAACGCTTGCCTCCCCCAGGTCCTCGACCACCTCGAACCGCTCCCAGATCAGCTTCATGTCGGGGGCGAAAATCCCCTTGCGGCGGTAATAGCGTTCATGCCCCGCGCGCCAGCCGGCGAGGCTGTCATCCTCGCCCTCCATCAGCGCCATCTCCTCGGTCATGTCGCAAAAGCGCACGGGCACAAGGTCCAGTGTCCGCGTCACAAGCTGCGGCACGTCGTGGAAATCGACCGCGATATCGCAACGCCCGACGACCGGCGCATCCTGCCCTGCCGCGATCTCTGCCTCGGAACTGCAGGTCGCCCGCTTCTTTCCCGCCCGAACAAGCGCGATCAACTCCGCGCACAGCTTCGGACCGTCACCGAAGCGGTAGGTCACAGCCCCGGGATAGCGCCGCCGCAGATCGTCCAGGCTCACCGTCACATCCGGAACACGCCAAAGCGTGTCTCCTCGATGGGCGCGTTCAGCGCCGCCGACAGGCTCAGCCCCAACACCTCGCGCGATTTGCGCGGGTCCACGACCCCGTCATCCCACAGCCGCGCCGAGGCATAGAGGGGATGCGACTGCCGTTCGAACATCTCGATGGTCGGGCGCTTGAACTCGGCCTCCGCCTCGGCGGACCACTCTTCGCCCGCCTTCTCCAGCGCGGCGCGTTTCACCGTCGCCAGAACACCCGCCGCCTGCGCGCCGCCCATCACCGAGATCCGCGAATTCGGCCAGGTCCACAGGAAGCGCGGCGAATAAGCCCGCCCGGCCATGCCGTAATTGCCCGCGCCAAAGGATCCGCCCACCAGCATCGTCACCTTCGGCACCGAGGTCGTGGCGACCGCCGTCACCATCTTGGCGCCGTGCCGCGCGATCCCCTCGTTCTCGTATTTGCGGCCCACCATGAAGCCGGTGATGTTCTGCAAGAAGACCAGCGGGATCTTCCGTTGCGAACACAGCTCCACGAAATGCGCAGCCTTCTGCGCGCTTTCGGAAAACAGCACGCCATTGTTGGCGATGATGCCCACGGGCAGGCCCATCACCTCGGCAAAGCCCGTCACGATCGTCTCGCCGAAGCGCGGCTTGAATTCGTCGAACCAGCTGTCATCGACCAGCCGCGCGATCACCTCGCGAATGTCATACGGCGTCGAGAGCGAGGCCGGCACCACGTCGAACAGCTCCTCCGGATCATAGGCCGGGGGCCGCCCCTGTAGGGCGGGCTTCAGCCCGCCATCCCCCACACCCTTCAACGACCCGACCGCCCGCCGCGCCAGCGCCAGCGCGTGGGCGTCATCCTCGGCAAGGTAATCGGCCACGCCCGACAGGCGCGTATGCACATCGCCACCGCCCAGGTCCTCGGCGCTGACCACCTCACCCGTCGCCGCCTTCACCAGCGGCGGCCCGGCGAGGAAGATCGTCCCCTGTTCCTTCACGATGATCGTCACGTCCGACATAGCGGGCACATAGGCGCCCCCGGCGGTGCAGGAGCCCATCACGACGGCGATCTGCGCGATCCCCTTCGCGCTCATCCGCGCCTGGTTGTAGAAGATGCGCCCGAAATGGTCGCGGTCGGGGAAGACCTCGTCCTGCTGCGGCAGGTTCGCGCCGCCGCTGTCCACCAGGTAGATGCAGGGCAGATGGCATTCCTCGGCGATCTCCTGCGCGCGCAGGTGCTTTTTCACCGTCATCGGGTAATAGGTGCCGCCCTTCACCGTGGCGTCGTTGCACACCACCATGACCTCGCGGCCCTGCACCCGGCCCACGCCCGCGATCACGCCCGCCGCCGGGGCCGCGCCGTCATACATGCCATGCGCCGCCGTCGCACCGACCTCCAGGAACGGCGACCCCGGGTCGAGCAGGTTCGCCACGCGCTCGCGCGGCAGCATCTTGCCCCGCGACAGGTGCCGCTCCCGCGCGCGCGCGCCGCCACCGGCGGCGGCCAGCGCGGCGGCCTCCTCGATCACGCGCAGCGCGTCGAGATGCGCGGCCCGGTTCGCCCGCGCCTCCTCCGATCCCGTCACCAGAGCAGATTTCAATCTCATCTCACGCCTCCCCGCGCCTCATGTCCCAAGCTCCGCCTCCAGGGCGGCTGCATCAATCTCGACCGGCCGTCCCAGCCGGTCGACCGGATAGGCCCGCGCCGTGCCGCCCTCGGGCGCGCAGATGACCACCATGCGCACCTCCGGCAGGGCCGAGGGGCGCGCGAAGCAATCGGTGCGCGCGCCGCCGGTCTCGGCCGCGTAACCCTCCGCCACCGCCTCGATGATCGCCGTCTCGCCGGGCGGCGCGGCCCGCAGGCCCAGCAACACGCCCAGCGCCCCGCCAAAGGCCAGAAGCGCCGCAAGCGGCAGGATCAGGCCACGCCGCCCGCCCATCGCCTCAGCCCATCGCCGCCATCAATTCCCGCCCGATCAGCATCCGCCGGATCTCGGAGGTGCCTGCCCCGATCTCCATCAGCTTGGCATCGCGGAACATCCGGCTGACCGCGCTGTCATTCATGAAGCCCGCGCCGCCCATCGCCTGCACCGCCTGGTGGGCGACCTTCATCCCCTCTTCCGAGGCATAGAGCACGCAGCCCGCCGCATCCTGCCGCGTGACCTCGCCGCGATCACAAGCGCGCGCGACCTCGTAGGCATAGGCGCGCGAGGTGTTCAGCGCGACATACATGTCCGCGATCTTGCCCTGCATCAGCTGGAAGTTTCCGACCGGCTGGCCGAACTGCTTGCGCTCGGCCATGTAAGGCATGATCTCGTCGAGGCAGCCGGCCATGATGCCGATATTGACGCCCGACAGCACCACGCGCTCGTAATCGAGGCCCGACATCAGGACGCGCACGCCGCGGCCCTCTTCGCCAAGGACATTCTCGAACGGCACTTCGACATCCTCGAAGACCAGTTCGGCCGTGTTCGACCCGCGCATGCCCATCTTGTCGAAATGCCCGCTGGTCGAAAAACCCTTCATCGATCTCTCGACGATAAAGGCGGTGATGCCCTTCGATCCGGCCTCGGGGTCGGTCTTGGCATAGACCACCAGCGTGTCCGCATCGGGGCCGTTGGTGATCCAGTATTTCGTGCCGTTCAGCGTGTAATAGCCGTTCTTCTTCTCGGCGCGCAGCTTCATGCCCACCACGTCCGACCCCGCGCCCGCCTCGGACATGGCCAGCGCGCCGACATGCTCGCCCGAGATCAGCTTGGGCAGGTATTTACTCTTCTGCTCTTCGGTCGCGTTCAGCTTGATCTGGTTGACGCAAAGGTTCGAATGCGCCCCGTAGCTGAGGCCGATCGAGGCCGAGACGCGGCTGATCTCCTCCACCGCGATGGTATGGGCGAGGTATCCCATCCCCGCGCCGCCATAGGCCTCGTCCACCGTAATGCCCAAAAGGCCCAACTCGCCCATCTCGGTCCACAGCTCGTTCGGAAACGCATTGGATTTGTCGGTCTCGGCGGCCAGCGGCTTCACCCGCTCCTGCGCCCAGCGGTGCACCATCTCGCGCAGCGCGTTCACGTCTTCGCCGAGATCGAAGTTCATCGAGGCCTTGAACATGCCCTCGCCCTCCCTTTAATTGAACAGTTGTTCATTTAATACGAACATGGGTGAGTCGAGTCAAAGGGGAACTGCGTTCACCGTTTCTTAACACATCCGTGCCAATCTCCCCGGTCATGGACATGTCCCGCCGGGCGCTGACACCGCCCGGCCCGCAAGATCAGGGTCCCAGCCGCTGCCCAAGACAGCCCCCAAAGGGCCAAGGCGGCGGGCCACCGAGCAAGCTCAAAGGCCCCGGACGATCCCGGGGTGTGGACACCGCCCCCTTGGCGGCGCCGCCATCCTTGCGACCTGACCAGAGGTGCGACGCGCCCCTCCCCCGAGATATCGCCAACCAGACGGCTCCATCGGACATGGCCCCATGTCCGACCCGGAAAACGCGAGTTTTCCGCCGTTTTCCGTTGCGGAAAACGCCCCCCTTGCCATCCCGCGTGCCAGGCTGTTCCCTGCCGGCCGACCCGACGAAAGGCCCCGCCATGCTCAGCTACCAAGTCACCGATGTTTTCACCGACAGGCCGTTTTCCGGCAATCCGCTGGCCATCGTCGAGGGGGCCGACGGCCTGAGCGACGCGCAGATGCAGACCATCGCGCGGCAGTTCAACCTGTCCGAGACCATCTTCATCCAGGCGCCCGACGACCCCGCCCACAGCGCCAAGGTGCGCATCTTCACGCCCGGGGCCGAGATCCCCTTTGCAGGGCACCCCACCATCGGTTGCGCCCTGCACCTCGCGGGCGGACAGGACGGCACGATCACCCTCGAAGAACGCGCGGGCCTCGTTCACGTCGCGATCAGCCAGTCCGGCACGCTGGCCGAGTTCACCGCCCCGCGCATCCCGGCCCCCATCGGCACCGCGCCCGATGCCGCCACCATCGCCGCCGCCATCGGCCTTTCGCCTGCGCAGATCGGCCCCCACGCGCCCGGCGCGTTCGAGGGCGGCCCGGCCTTTCTTTACGCGCAGCTAACCGACCCTGCCGCGCTGGCCGCCGCCGCCCCGGCACAGCCCGGATGGGGGACCATGATCGCGACGGCGGGTATCGACGACACCGGCCGTTCCCCCGTGGGTCTCTACCTCTATACCCCCGGCGCGGGCTGCGACTGGCAGGCGCGCATGTTCGCCCCCGATGACGGCGTCCCGGAGGACCCGGCCACCGGCTCGGCCACCGCGCTCCTCGCCGGGCAACTCCTCGCCAATGGGGCGCTTTCCGATGGCACCACCACCCTCAGCCTCCGCCAAGGGGTCGAGATGGGCCGTCCCTCCGCCCTGCGCCTCTCGGTCGACGTGGCAGATGGCGCGCTGACCGCGATCCGTGTCGCGGGATCCGCCGTGCCCGTCGCCTCGGGCCAGATCCGGATTCCGTGAGCGCGGCTTTCCCCCGGCCCGCGACCTGCCTATATCTGCCCCATGATCGCTGACATCCTGCGCCGCCTGACGGCCCCCGACCCCGACCCGCTCCCCTTCGACGACGCGCGCCTCGCGCTCGCCGCCCTTCTGGTGCGTATCGCCCGCTCCGACGATGATTACGCCGAGATCGAGAAGGACCGGATCGAAACCCTGCTCGCCAAACGCTACGGCCTCTCCGCCCAGGCGGCCACCGCCCTGCGCATCGAAGCCGAAGCGATGGAGGCCGAGGCCCCCGACACCGTCCGCTTCACCCGCGCCATCAAGGATTCGGTCCCCTACGAGGCCCGCGAAAAGGTGGTCGAGGCGATGTGGGACATCGTGCTGGCCGATGGCGAACGCGACCACGAGGAAGACGCGCTGCTACGCCTCGTCGCGCCGATGCTGGGGGTGAACGACCGCGATTCGAACCTCGCCCGCCAGAGGGTCGAAGCCGCGCGGAAATGATCGCCTCCCTGCCGATGTATCTGCGGCCCGAAAACCGGGCCGCCCATGACGCCTGGTGGGAGTTGATCCGCGACGGCTTGCGCGCCCGTGGCATCGACGCGCCCGACACGCTCGCCCACGACGCCCCGATCCACGACACGTGGGGCCGACCCGACCTTGTGCTCGGACAGATCTGCAACCTGCCCTATCGCAGCGCTTACAAGGACCGCGTCACGCTGATCGCCAATGCCGATTACGGCCTGCCGGACACGCCGCCGGGCGATTACCGCTCGTGGTTCATCGCCCGTCGCGACGACCCGCGCGAGGCGCCGCAGGCCTTCGAGGACGCGGTTCTCGCGATCAACTCCGCCGACAGTCATTCTGGCTGGTGCGCGCCGTGGATGCACATGCAAGAGCATGGCTATGCACCCACCCGCTGCATCATCACCGGAGGCCACCGTGACAGCGCCCGTGCAGTGGCAGAGGGGCGGGCCGATTTCGCCGCCATCGACGCCGTGACCTGGGCCATGCTGGAGAGGTGGGAGGGGGTCACGACCGATCTGCGCATCATCGGGCGCACCGCGGCCAGCCCCGGCCTTGGCTTCATCACCGCGGGCGATGCCGACCCGGCCCCCTGCCGCGCCGCCTTGGCCGAGGCGCTGGACGCGCTGGCGCCGGAGCATCGCGCAACCCTCGGCATCCGCGCCATCACCCCCGCCGACCCGGCGCGCCATGCCGCATTGCCGGTTCCACCGCCGCCGCCGGAATAGGCAATCGGCGCTGAAATTGGCGAAAACCGACTCTTTCCCGTGCGTCACGCTGCACAGGGACGTTGCATTTGCCGCCTTCATGAGCACAAATCGCGGGAAACTCGAAGGGACGCTGCCAAACGTGACCGACCAGACACCGCCCGTGATCCAGATCACCGGCCTGCACAAAAGCTTCGGCACACTGGACGTGCTGCGCGGGGTCGACCTGACCGCCCGCGCGGGCGATGTCGTGTCGCTGATCGGCTCCTCCGGCTCGGGGAAATCCACGCTGCTGCGCTGCGCCAACCTGCTGGAAGACAGCCAGCAGGGCGAGATCCTGTTCGAGGGGGAGCCGGTCACATGGCGCGGCACGGGGCGCAATCGCCACCCCGGCGATGCCGCGCAGGTCCGGCGCATTCGCACCAACCTGTCGATGGTCTTTCAGCAGTTCAACCTGTGGTCCCACATGACCATCCTGCAAAACGTCATGGAAGCGCCCGTGACGGTGCTGGGCGAAGATCGCGCCGCGGTCGAGGATCGCGCCCGCGCGCTTCTCGACAAGGTCGGCATCGGCGACAAGGCCGACGCCTGGCCCGCGCAGCTTTCCGGCGGCCAGCAGCAGCGCGCCGCCATCGCCCGCGCATTGTGCATGGAGCCGCGCGCGCTTCTGTTCGACGAGCCGACATCCGCCCTCGACCCCGAGCTTGAGCAGGAAGTCGTTCGCGTGATCCGCGCGCTGGCCGAGGAAGGCCGCACCATGGTCCTCGTGACCCATGACATGCGCATGGCGCGCGACCTCAGCGACCACGTGATTTTCCTGCACCAGGGCAAGATCGAGGAAGAGGGGGAACCCGCCGACCTCTTCGCCAACCCGAAGTCCGAACGGCTTCGCCAATTTCTCAGCCACAGTCAGGCCGCCTGACCGGGGGCCGAGACCCTTCAAACCCAACCAGGGAGACTACCCGAATGAAAAAACTGATCCTGACCACCGCCCTCATGGGCCTGATCGCCGGCGCCGCCGCCGCCCAGGATGTCGTCCGCATGGGCACCGAGGGCGCCTACCCTCCGTACAATTTCATCAACGATGACGGCGAAATCGACGGCTTCGAGCGCGCCCTGGGCGACGAGCTGTGCGCCCGCGCCGAGCTGACCTGCGAGTGGGTTCTGAACGACTGGGATTCGATCATCCCGAACCTGACCTCTGGCAACTACGACACGATCATCGCCGGGATGAGCATCACCGACGAACGCGATGAGGTGATCGACTTCACCCAGGCCTACATCCCGCCGACCCCGTCGCTCTTCGTGGCGCTGGACGAGGATGTCGACCTGAGCGGCGGCGTGATCGCAGCGCAGACCAACACCATCCAGGCGGGCTATATCGCCGCCGAGACCGACGCCGTGCTGGTCGAGTTCGCAACGCCCGACGAAACCGTGGCCGCCGTGCGCAACGGCGAGGCGGACGCCGCTCTGGCCGATGCCGACTTCCTGCTCGATGCCGTGGGCTCCGACCCCGACCTGATGGTCGTCGGCGACCCGGTCGCCCTGGGCGGCGGCATCGGCATGGGCCTGCGCGAGGGCGACGAGCTGATCGCGACCTTCGACGCGGCCATCACCTCGATGAAGGAAGACGGCACGCTGAACGCGCTGATCGTCGAGTGGTTCGGCGACGACGCCGTGACCTGGTGACCCGATCGCGGCGGGGGGGCTGGGGATACCTTGCCCTCCGTCGCATTTTTTGAACCGGCCTGTGGAAAAGCCCGTCTTATCCACAGATCGGCGGTGGGCCGATGTTCGAATACTGCTCAGATCCAGACACGCTCTCGACCCTGAACTGGTTCAGTTGCTACCTGACCAACGGGGCGCATTTCCGATTCTACCAGAGCTTTCTGACCGTGTTCGCGCTGCTGGCCGTGACCGCGCCGATTTCGCTGGCCTTCGGCTTTGCCGCCGCCGCCGCGTCGCGCAGCCATGTCGCCCCGCTGCGCTGGGTGGGCAAGGGCTATACCGCGATGGTGCGCGGTGTGCCCGACATCGTCTTTTTCCTCTTCTTCGTGCTCGTGCTCGACCAGGGGATCGAGTATCTGCGCCATATCGTGACCTGCCCCGACTGGGACGAACCGATCCGGCAGGGCGCGAATTTCCTCGTCTGCGACGCGGCCCGCACACCGCAATCGACCAGCCCGCAATGGGTGCACGAGGTCTACAATTTCGCGCTGGCGGTCTTCACCTACGCCATCGTCTTCGGCGCCTTCTGCGGCAATGTCCTGTTCGGGGCGATGCGCGCCGTGCCGCGTGCGCAACTTGAAACCGCCGAGGCCTATGGCATGACGCGGCGCCAGACCTTCTGGCGCATCCTCGTTCCGCAGATGTGGATCTACGCGCTTCCGGGCCTGTCGAACATCTGGATGATCCTGATCAAGGCCACGCCGCTTCTGTTCCTTCTGGGGATCGAGGATGTCGTCTACTGGGCGCGCGAGCTGGGCGGCAGCCGCAGCGGAGCCTACCAGTACCCGCATCCCGACTGGCGCTTCTGGTACTTCCTCGGGCTGCTGGTGTTCTACCTGTCCTTCACCCGTGTCTCGGAAATCGTGCTGGCGCGCCTGACCCGCAAGCTGAGCCACGGACAGGCGACGATGGCGGGCGAAGACATGCGAAAGGCGGCGGCATGATCTGCGGCGAAGCCCTCCAGTCCTACGGGCTGCGCGCGCTGGGATATGGCGAGCGCCTGCTGCCGCGCGGCGAGATCACGCTGTGCGACCAGGTCGTTCTGATCGGCTCGGGCATGATATGGAACGTCTATTTCGCGGTGCTGGCGCTGCTTTTCGGCTTCGCCTTCGCCGTGCTGCTGGCGGTGGCCAAGAACACGCCCTCGCGGCTGACGCGCAAACCGGCGGAATGGTTCATCTTCGTCTTCCGGGGCTCGCCCCTCTTCATCCAGTTCTTCATGGCCTACGAGGCCTTCGTGATGCTGCCCCGCCTGGGCGTCGAGTTCGAGCTGTTCGGCATCATGATCGAGGCCGAGACCCGCTGGTTCGCGCGCGCCTGGCTGGGGGCGCTGATCGTGCTCTTTCTCAACACCTCGGCCTACACCGCCGAGATCTTTTACGGCGCGCTGCGCGCGGTGCCGAAAGGCGACCTGGAGGCGGCGGATGCCTACGGCCTGTCCGGTTGGAAGAAGTTTCGCCGCATCACCTTCCCGACGATGCTGCGGCTGGCCTGGCCCGCCTACACGAACGAGGCGATCTTCCTGTTTCACGCCACGGCGCTGGTCTTCTTCGCCTCCTTCCCGGCCTTCCAGCAAAAGGGCGACGCGCTCTATTACGCCAGCTATTTCGCGGACCGGACGTTCAATCCGTTCATCCCCTACCCGATCGTGGCGGTCTATTTCGTGATCTTCACGCTGGTCATCATCGGCGTGTTCGGCGCGATGAACCGGCGGCTGAACCGCCACCTTCCCTCGGAACAGAGGCCGCGATTGCGCTTGCGTCCAACCCTGATCCGATAGCTATATCGGCGCATGGAAGCCTATCTTCACGACAATCCGCAGATCAAATCGATCCGCGTCGCCGCCGCCGATCTCAACGGCCAGCCGCGCGGCAAACGCATCGCCCGCCGCTACGCCGACAAGGCCATCACCCAGGGGACGCGCTTTCCCTACTCGGTGCTGAACCTCGACATCTGGGGCGAGGATATCGACGACAGCCCCCTGGTTTTCGAGGCAGGCGATCCCGACGGCATCCTGATGCCGACCGAGCGCGGCTTCGTCCCGATGCCGTGGCTGGACGCGCCGACCGCCCTTCTGCCGATCTGGATGTTTCACCATGACGGGCGCCCCTACGAGGGCGACCCGCGGCAGGCCCTGGCCCGCGTCGTCGCCCGCTATGCCGAGCGCGGCCTGACCCCCGTGGTTGCCACCGAGATGGAGTTCTACCTGATCGACGACCGGGGCCGCGAATTGCGCGTGCCGCCCTCGCCCCGCTCCGGCAAGCGGCGGCACCAGGCGGAAATCCTCGCCATGCGGCAACTCGATGCGTGGGACAATTTCTTCACCGCGCTCTACGACGCCTGCGAGGCGATGGACATTCCCGCCGACACCACGATTTCCGAGGCCGGACCGGGCCAGTTCGAGATCAACCTGATGCACCAGGCCGACGCGCTGAAGGCCGCCGACGATGCGTGGTTGTTCAAGATCGCGGTCAAGGGGCTGGCGCGTCAGCACGGCTTTGCCGCCAGCTTCATGGCGAAACCCTATCCCGATTACTCGGGCAACGGGCTGCACACGCATTTCTCGGTCCTCGATGCCGAGGGCAACAACATATTCGACGAACGCCGCGCGGGGGGCGAGGCGCGGCTTGGCCATGCCATCGCGGGCTGCATGGCGGCGATGCCCGGCTCGATGCTGGTCTTTGCGCCGCACGCCAGCAGCTATGATCGCCTTGTGCCCGGCGCCCATGCACCCACCGGCATCGCCTGGGCGCATGAGAACCGCACGACCGCCCTGCGCGTGCCCTCGGGCGGACCTGCCGCGCGGCGGATCGAACACCGCGTCGCGGGCGGTGACATCAACCCCTACCTGTTCCTCGCCGCGGTGCTGGGCGCCGCGCTGAACGGGCTGGAGGACGAGGCGCCGCCGCCGCCGCCGATCACCGGCAACGCCTATGACAAGGATCTCGCGCAACTGCCCGGCTCCTGGGCCGACGCAATCGAGGCCTTCGACCAAAGCCCCGAGATCGCGCGGATTTTCCCCGAGGAAATCCGCCGCAACTTCCTCGCCACCAAGCGGCAGGAGTTGCGCTACATGGCCGAACTGTCCGAGGACGAGCAGCAGGAACTCTACCTCGACACCGTTTGACGCGGCGCGTCAGGTCGCCATCTGCTCGACAAGGTTTTTCAGCAATTCGGCCGAGGCGCGCAGCCCCTCGGTCTCGTCGCGGTTCAATTCGGGCATCAGGGTCGCCGACACGCCCTCGCGCCCCACCAGACGCGGCAGCGACAGCGCCACGTCGGGCACGCCCAGAACCTCGCCCTCGACGGTCGAGACCGACAGCACCGCCTGTTCATCCCCCGCGATGGCGCCCACGAGTCCGACCTTCATGCCCTACCTCGCGAGGTTTCGCAGCTGCAGCACAGCATGGACCGGCGGCGCATGGCAAACCCCGATGCGCGCCCACTTGTGCCGGATCGCGGGCAGGCATAGCTTCGCGCCATACCCTTTTGACGGATTACCCCCATGCGTATCGGCATCCTGCAAACCGGCCATGTCCCGGACGAGATCAAGGCCACGGACGGCGAATATGCCGACATGTTCGCCCGCCTCTTCGAAGGGCGCGAGTTCACCTATGACGTCTATAACGTCGTCGACATGGAGTTTCCCGACGGCGCCGCGGCGGCGGAGGGCTGGCTGATCACCGGCTCGCGCCATGGCGCCTACGAAGATCACCCCTGGATTCCGCCGTTGGAGGAGCTGATCCGCGCCATCCGCGATGCGGGCGCGCCGTTGGTGGGCATCTGTTTCGGCCACCAGATCATCGCGCAGGCGCTTGGCGGCACGGTCGAGAAATTCGCCGGCGGCTGGTCCGTCGGGCGGCGCAGCTACCAGGTGGGCGACCGGACGCTCTACCTCAACGCGTGGCACCAGGACCAGGTGGTCGCCCTGCCCGAGGGGACGACCGTTCTGGGCCATAACGATTTCTGCGCCAACGCGGTGCTGGCCTTCGGTCCGCGCATCCTGACAGTGCAGCCGCATCCCGAATTCGGCGCCTCCGTCGTGCAGGGCCTGATCGAGCACCGCTCGGCCACCGTGCCCGACCCGCTGGTCGACGCCGCGCGCGAGGGGCTGTCGCGGCCCACCGACAACCCGCCCGTCGCCGATTGGCTGGCCGATGTGCTGGAAGGGGCGGACGCCACCGTCCTGCCCGGAAATTTCACGCGAAAGGTCAGCGCATGAGCGCGATGAGCAACCTTGTCGAACGCCTGCCCGAGGTGGCGCAGGTCTATCTCGAAGGGCGCAGCATCGACGAGGTGGAGTGCATCGTCGCCGACCTCGCCGGGGTCGCGCGGGGCAAGGCGATGCCGGGCGGCAAATTCGCCCAGCAGACACATTTCTACCTGCCCAACTCGATCTTCTTCCAGACGATCACCGGCGATTGGGCCGACAATCCGCTGGACGTGGGCTTTACCGAGCCGGACATGGTCCTGACCCCGGATTTCACCACCGCCCTGCCCGCGCCCTGGACCGCCGACTGGACACTGCAGGTGATCCACGACATCGACGACCAGCAGGGTCAGCCGGTGCCCTTCGCCCCGCGCAACGTCCTCAAACGGGTGGTGGCGCTTTACAACGCGCGCGGCTGGACCCCCATCGTCGCGCCCGAGATGGAATTCTACCTCGTGGCGCCCAACACCGACCCCGCCCGCGCGATCGAACCGCCGATGGGCCGGTCGGGGCGGCGCGCCGCCGCGCGGCAGGCCTATTCCATGTCGGCGGTCGATGAATACGGCCCCGTCATCGACGACATCTACGATTTCGCCGAGGCGATGGGCCTGGAAATCGACGGCATCCTGCAAGAGGGCGGCGCGGGTCAGGTGGAGTTGAACCTGCGCCACGGCGACCCGGTGCGGCTGGCCGACGAGATGTTCTATTTCAAGCGCATGATCCGCGAGGCCGCGCTGAAGCACGACTGCTACGCGACCTTCATGGCCAAGCCGATCGAGGGCGAGCCGGGCAGCGCCATGCATATCCACCATTCGGTGGTCGACATGGAGACCGGGCAGAACATCTTTTCCGACGCCGAGGGCGACGAGACCCCGGCCTTCGGTCATTTCATCGGCGGGATGCAGCGGCACCTGCCCTCGGTCATCGCGCTCCTTGCGCCTTACGTGAACAGCTACCGCCGCTACGTCCCGGATTTCGCCGCGCCCATCAACCTCGAATGGGCGCGCGACAACCGCACCACGGGGCTGCGCGTGCCGATCTCGGATGCCGCAGGGCGGCGCGTGGAAAACCGCCTGCCGGGGATGGATTGCAACCCCTATCTGGGGATCGCGGCCTCGCTCGCCTGTGGCTACCTGGGTCTGGTGAACGCCACCGCACCGGGCGAGCCATGGGTGGGCGATGCCTATACCGGCGACGACAATATCCCGCGCGGCCTTGGCGCGGCGCTCGACCTGCTGCGCGAGGACACGGCCATCCGCGAGGTGCTCGGCACCGAGTTCTGCGACGTCTATGCCGCCGTCAAAGACCTCGAATACAACGAGTTCCTGCAAGTGATCAGCCCGTGGGAGCGGGAGCATCTGCTCCTGAACGTGTGACGCCCGTCATGAGCGCGCTTTACCGCAACGACCGCCCCGGCAGCCATGCGCCGTCCTGGTATGCCTCGGCCCTGCCCGCGCCACCGACACGCCCCGCCCTGCTGGGCGAGGTCAGGGCGGATGTGGCGATCCTGGGGGCCGGGTTCACCGGGCTGTGGGCCGCGCTGGTGCTGGCCCGCGCGGGGCGGCAAGTGGTGGTGCTGGATGCGCATCGCGTGGGCTTCGGCGCTTCGGGGCGGAATGGCGGGCAAGTCCATTCGGGCTACAACAAGCCGCTGGATTGGCTGGAGGCGAAACTGGGCGACGCGCGCGCGCGCGCGCTGTGGGACCTGTCCGAAAGGGCGAAGGACCAGCTGCGCGATTTCTGCGCCGCCCATGCGCCCGAGGCCGCCTTTCGCCCGGGCATCGCCCATGGTGTCTACAGCGCCGCCGAGTTGGACGAGGCCCGCGCCGAGGCCGATCATATCGCCGCCAGGACCGGCCAGACCGCCGAGGTGATGGACGCGGACACGTTCGGCGCGCTGGTCAAATCCCCCCTCTACCAGGGCGGTATTCTCGACCATAGCGGCGGTCACCTGAACCCGCTGGCCTATGCCCGCGCCCTGGCGCGCGAGGCCGAGGCGGCGGGCGCGGCGATCTACGAGCAAAGCGAAGTCACGGGGATCGAGGACGGCGCGCAGGTGGTGCTGACCACCGCCGGGGGCCGCGTCTCCGCCGATCACGCCATCATCGCGGGCAATGGCTATTTGCCGAACATCCTGCCGCAGGTGAATGCGCGGGTGATGCCGATCAACTCCTTCATCGCCGCGACCGAGCCGCTGCCCGACACCTGGCGCGACGTTCTGGCCGAGGATATCGCCGTGGCCGATTCCCGCTTCGTGGTGAATTACTACCGCTTTTCCGAGGATCGCCGGTTCCTCTTCGGCGGGCGCGAGAGCTATTCCATCGGCTTCCCCTCGGACATCTCGACGGCATTGGTGGCCCGCATGACGCGCCTGTTCCCGCAACTGAAGGGCGTCGCGGTCACCCATGTCTGGGGCGGGTCGCTGGGGATCACGGTGCCGCGCCTGCCCTACCTTGCCCGCCTCAGCCCCCGGATGCTGTCGGCCGCCGGGTTCTCGGGGCATGGCGTGGCGCTTTCGGGCATGGCGGGGCGAATCATGGCCGAGGCCGTGATGGGGCAGGAGGACGACCTCGCCGCCTTCGAGGCCCTTCCGATCCCGCGTTTTCCGGGCGGCACGGCGCTGCGCGCGCCGATCCTGACGCTGGCGATGACGTGGTTCTCGCTGCGCGACCGCCTGGGTATATGACCTTCTGGCAGCGTCATTTTTCTTTCACTGGCCCTTTTCGCGCGTTTGGGAGTATAAGAATTTCGAAAAGGGACATTTCGAAAAGGTGAAATCATGGCGCCCACGCAGACCGGCCTCGCCCCCAATGTCTACGATGCCGAACCGATCCCCGAGGCGGCCCGGGCCGAGATCGACCGGCTGATGCAATCGGGCGACCTGTTCCGCTATACCGCGCCTGCGGATGCGCCCGTGGCCCTGCTGGAACGCGAATTTGCCGACATGATGGGCGTGAAATACGCGCTGGCTGTCTCCTCCTGCTCCGCCGCGATCTTCCTGTCGCTGGAGGCGCTGGGGCTGGAACCGGGCGCGCGCGTGCTGATCCCCGCCTTCACCTTCGCGGCGGTCCCCTCGGCCATTGTCCATGCGCGGATGCAGCCCGTGCTGGTCGAGGTGGGCGAGAATTACCGCATCGACATCGAGGATTTCAAAGCCAAGCTCGATGACAGCATCTCGGCGGTCATCATCAGCCACATGCGCGGCCATACCTCGGACATGGACGCGATCATGGCGCTGTGCGATGCGGCCGGCATCCCCGTGATCGAGGACGCGGCCCATTCACTGGGCACCACCTGGCACGGCAAGAAGATCGGCACGATCGGCGCGGTCGGTTGCTTCTCGTTCCAGTCCTACAAGATGCTGAACGCGGGCGAAGGCGGCATCCTGATCTCGAACGACGCCGACGTGATCGCGCGCGCCGTGATCCTGTCGGGCGCCTACGAGCACAACTGGAAAAAGCACAAGGGCCCCGAGGGGCAGAACGACCCGGAACTGGCGATGGCCTTTGCCCGCTGGCAGAACAAGCTGCCGCTCTACAACATGCGGTTGCAGAACCTCAGCGCCGCCGTGATCCGCCCGCAGATCCCCGAGCTGGCCCGCCGCGTCCGCGATGGCCGCGCGAACCACGATTACGTGGCCGGTCTGCTGAACGCCTCGCCCTGGCTGAACGTGCCCGACCCGCTCGGCCCGGAAGAGCGCGCGCCCGACTCGATCCAGTTCAACCTCGTGGGCGTCGAGACCGACGACCAGGCCAAGGCCTTTGCAGAGGCGGCGGAAGCGCGCGGCGTGAAGGTGCAGGTTTTCGGCCTGTCGACCGACAATGCCCGCGCCTACTGGAACTGGCAGTTCATCCCCGGCGACCTGCCCGACCTGCCGCAGACCCGCGCGATGCTGATGCGCGCCTGCGACGTGCGCCTGCCCGCCCGGCTGACAAAGCCCGAACTGGATTTCGTGGCGGGCGCGCTGCTGGCCGCCGCCGAGGACGTGATGGGCGAGGCGCGCGCCTACGGCACCTGAGCCGAAAAATCTTCTCGAAGATTTTTCGGGTGGGAAGAGTTTTCGTGAAAACTCTTCCCGTCGCGTTTCTGCCAGACGCATCGGCAGATCGTCATGGGTGATGGACAGTCTGACGGGCCGTGGATAGCGTGCCTGCAATCGTCGCGCGATATCCATGAGGACGCCATGAAAGACCATGCCCCCAATTCCTGGGAAGCCCGGGCCGAGGAATACTCGCTCTATGGCTTTACCGATCTGCCCTCGGTCCGCGAACGCGGCACCGTCGTCGTCACCCATGGCGAAGGGCCCTATATCGTCGACACCAACGGCACCCGCTATCTCGACAGCAACTCGGGCCTTTGGAACATGGTCGCGGGCTTCGATCACAAGGGTTTGGCCGAGGCCGCCAAGGCGCAATACGACCGCTTTCCCGGCTATCACGCGTTTTTCGGGCGCATGTCGGACCAGACCGTCGCCCTGTCGGAACGCCTGATCGAGGTGTCCCCCTTCGACCGGGGCAAGGTGTTCTACACCAACTCGGGCTCCGAGGCGAATGACACCATGGTCAAGATGCTGTGGTTCCTGAACCGCGCCACGGGCCGCCCGCAGGCGCGCAAGATCCTGACGCGCTGGAACGCCTATCACGGGGTGACGGCGATCTCGGCCTCGATGACGGGCAAGCCCTATAACGAGGTGTTCGGCCTGCCGCTGGACGGGTTCATCCACCTGACCTGCCCGCATTACTGGCGCTTCGGCGCGGAGGGCGAGACGGAAGAACAGTTCACCGCGCGGTTGGCGGCGGAACTGGAAGAGGTGATCGCGCGCGAAGGGGCCGACACGATCGCGGGCTTCTTCGCCGAACCGGTCATGGGCGCAGGCGGGGTCATCCCGCCGTCGGCGGGCTATTTCCAGGCGATCCAGCCGATCCTGAAAAAGCACGGCATCCCGCTGATCTCGGACGAGGTGATCTGCGGCTTCGGCCGGACGGGCGAGGTCTGGGGCTGCGAGACCTACGGGTTCGTGCCCGACGCCATCATCTCGTCCAAGGCGCTGACGGCGGGGTATTTCCCGATGGGCGCGGTGATCCTCGGCCCCGAGATGACCGACAAGCTGCAGGCGGCCATCGACGCGATCGAGGAGTTCCCGCACGGCTTTACCGCCTCGGGTCACCCGGTCGGCTGCGCCGTGGCGCTGAAAGCGATCGACGTGGTCCTCGAAGAAGGGCTGCTGGACATGGTGCGCGAGGGCGCGGGCCGGATGGAGGCGGGCCTCGCCGAGATCGCCAAGCACCCAAATATCGGGGAGTTGCGCGGCATCGGCTACATGTGGGCGCTGGAGGCGGTGAAGGACCGCGAGGGCAAGGTGCCCTTCGACGGGTCGCTGTCGGTCAGCGAGCGGATCGCCAATGCCTGCACCGATCACGGGTTGATCTGCCGCCCGCTGGGGCAGTCGGTCGTGCTGTGCCCGCCCTTCATCCTGACCGATGCGCAGATGGACGAGATGTTCGAAAAGCTGGACGCCTCGCTGAAGCAGGTCTTCGCCGAAGTCGTCTGACCCTTCCCCGTCACATGAGAAAGGGCGCCGCGCGGCGCCCTTTTGCTTGGCGAATCCGGCGATCCCTACATCTTGCTGAGTTTCGATTGCAGGTCGGCGAGTTGCTTCTTGATGTCGGCCAGTTCCTCGTCCGAGCTTTGGCCGCCGCTGCCGGCTTCCGCAGTCTCGGCCCTGTCATCGCCGGACGGGCCGGACCAGCTGTTGCCCATGCCGCCCATCATCGCCTTCATGAAGGCCTCTTGCTGCGCGCGCATTGCCTCGAAGCCGGGCATGTTCGCCATCGGGTTCATCGCGGTCATGTTCTCGACCATCTTCGACTGCCCCTCTTTCAGCATGTCGAAACTCATGGCGAGGAAATCGGGCACGACCGATTGCGCCTGCGTGGTGTAGCTGCGCACGAGGTCGGTCAGCACCGCAATGGGCAGGACGCTTTCGCCGCGGCTTTCATGTTCGGCAATGATTTGAAGAAGATACTGGCGGGTCAGGTCATCACCGGATTTCAGGTCGACGATCTTGACCTCGCGGCCCGCGCGGATGAAGCCCGCGATATCCTCCAAGGTGACATAGTCCGAGGTCTCGGTGTTGTAGAGACGCCGGCTGGCGTAACGCTTGATCAGCAGCGGCTCGGTCGGCTCGGCCATGCTCTTCTCCCTTCCTGCGATGCAGCATCGGTCAGCCTAAGCGCATCGACGGGAAAAGCAATCAACCATTTCACGTGATCTTATAGAGGAAAGGGCGGACCGAACCGGCCCGCCCTTCTTGTGTTTCGCGGCGGCGGGGAGGACGCCGGGCGCGAAATCAGGCTTGCTGGCGCCGGGTGGCGCCGCGCAATTACTTCGCCGATGCCTTCTTGGCAGCGGTGGTCACCTCGGAGGTGGCTTTCTTGACGGCAGCGGTGGCTTCTTCGGAAGCTTCCTTGCCGGCAGCCATCATCAGCTCGACGGTTTCCATCTGCACCTTCTTCGCGATCTCGGCGAAGGCGGCCATGGATTCGGCGGTCATCTCGGCCTGGGCCGATGCGAAATCGGTCATGGCTTTGGTGTAGTCGGTCGGCTCTTCCTTGACGGCGGCGACGTCACCCATCTTGGCGATGGTGTCTTTCGTCCACTTCGAGGAGATCTCGGTCGACTTTTCGGCGGCGTCGAGGACAACCTTCGACATCTTCTCGCCCATTGCGGCCGAGCTTTTGAAAGCGTCGCTGTAGGCCGTCATGTCCATCGGGAACGCGTTCATCATTTCGGTCATGTATTTGGTGAAATCGGTGTTAGCCATTTGTTTGCTCCTTGATCCGCCGGGTGAGCGGGCTTTGCTGCATCTGCACAGAATATGGATGCTGCACTGCAGAAAGTCAAGATTATTCTGCACTGCAGCATTACCGGAGCGTGTGCGAAACTTCCCCTAGGGAAATCAGCCGTTTACCTTTTCGAGAACGTAAGTTCCGGGGGCCGGGGCCAGCACTTTGTAGCCGCCCTCTCCCGGCACGCGGGCCGCGACCTGCTTGCCGGAGCGACTCGCCAGCCACTTGCCCCAACGCGGCCACCACGAGCCTTCGTGGTAGTCCCCGGTGGACTGCCACTCCTCGGGCGAGAGGCTTGGATCGTCATTCGTGTAATGGCCGTATTTCTTCTTGGAGGGCGGGTTGATGATGCCGGCGATATGCCCCGACTCCGACAGGATGAAGGTCTTGTTCTTCGACCCCAGCTGCTGGAACCCGCGATAGCTGTCCTTCCAGGCGGCGATATGGTCGGTCTCGCAGGCCACGGCGCAGACGGGCACGGTCACGTCCTTGACGCTGAGCGTCTCGCCCAGCAGGTCGAACCCGTCATGGGTCAGCGCGTTCGCCTGGCACAGGCCGCGCAGGTATTGCACCGTCATCTTGCCCGGCAGGTTGGTCGAGTCGCCGTTCCAGAACAGCAGATCGAAGGCCGGGGGCGATTCCCCCATCATGTAGCTGCGGATCGCAGGCTGGTAGACAAGGTCCTGCGCGCGCAGGAACGAGAAGGTCTTGGACATGTAGTAACTGTCCAGATAGCCGGAGGCATCGACCTGCCGTTCGATCGCATCGACGAAATCGTCCTGCAGGAAGACGGTGAATTCCCCCTGCTCGGAGAAATCAACGAGCGTGGTGAAGAAGGTGGCCGATTTGATCGACTTGTCGCCCCGCTTTTTCAGGAGCGAGAGGGTCAGGGCCAGCGTCGTGCCCGCCACGCAATAGCCCACCGCGTTCACCTGCGACTCGCCGGTGATCTCCTTGGCGACGCGGATCGCTTCGAGATAGCCTTCCTCGATATAGGTATCGAGCCCGGCATCGGCATAGGTTTCATCGGGGTTCTTCCAGCTGACCACGAAGAGGGTAAAGCCCTGCTCGACGATCCACTTGATCAGGCTGTTCTGCGGCTTGAGATCGAGGATGTAGAACTTGTTGATCCAGGGCGGAAAGATCACCAGCGGCGTGCGATGCACCGTCTCGGTCTTGGGGGCGTATTGGATCACCTCCATCATCCGGTTGCGAAAAACCACCGATCCTTCCGAGACGCCAAGGTTCTCGCCCACCTTGAACGCTTCGGGGTCGGCCAGCGTCGGCAACAGGTCGCCGCGGCGCGCCTCGATGTCCCGCACGAGGTTCTCCAACCCCTGCACCAGGCTTGCGCCCTCGGTCTCGACCGCGCGTTCCAGCGCATCGGGATTGGTGGCGAGGTAGTTGGTGGGCGAAAACAGGTCGATCACCTGCCGCGCAAAGAACTCCACCCGCTGCTTGTCGCGCGGCTCCAACCCGTCGAGATCGGCCAGCGCGTCTTCGATGGCCTTGGCGCCCAACTCGTATTGCTGGCGAACGAAGGCGAAATAGGGATGCGTGCGCCACAGCGGGTTGGCGAACCGCTTGTCCCTGGGCGCCTCGCCATTCTCGGGCAGGGTGAACTGGCCCTGCGCCATGGCGTTCTGCATCTCGATGAACTGGGCCATGGTCTTGCCCCAGTATTCCACCTGCGTCTCGATCAGCTTGGTGGGGTTGGTCATCATGTCCGACCAATAGGCCGTGCTCGCCTTCAGGTAGAGGTCCTGCCCCGGCCCCTCGAGGCCGACATCGCCCGGCGATTTCTCGGCCAACGCCGCGACGAGGCGCTTGGAGAGCGACTCGATCTTTTGCAGGTTTTCGCTGACGCGATCCAGGTTCTCTCCCATCGCGGCTCCTCCCAAGTCGCTTTGTCCCACCTTGATTTCATCCCTTTTATGCGTCATTTCCAAGTATGGCGATGCCTTGGTGAGGGGGCAAAGCACCGAATTCAACCGGGTGGGGCATGAAATATTGCCCCTGTGGCCTTTGTCCGGCGACGTGGCCCCGCGGCAGGAGACAGTGATGCGTTACCTTCTCACCTATGATTTCATGGAATCCATGCGCGTGACCAACCAGTGGTTGGGCTCGACCGCGCGGGCGATGTGCTCCTACCCGCAGCTTGGCCTTGCGGCGAATCCCTTCATCAACCTGACCGCCGCCTGGGGCGAGGTGACCGAGCGCAGCTTCGCGCGGATGGTCGCGAAACCCGACTGGGGCATCTACTCGATCCCCGGCGATGACGGGCGCGATCACATCATCTCGGTCGAGACGGTCCTGCCCCGCCCCTTCGGCGACCTGATCCGCTTCAAGGTGCATGGCCGCGAGCCGACGGGCCGCAAGGTTCTGCTGGTGGCGCCGATGTCGGGCCATTACGCGACGCTGCTGCGCTCGACCGTGCTTAGCCTGCTGCCCGATTGCGACGTCTACATCACCGACTGGCACAACGCCCGCGACATCCCCGTCAGCGAGGGCAAGTTCGATGTCGAGGATTACACGCTCTACCTCGTCGATTTCCTCAAAGAGATGGGGCCGGACACCCATGTGATCGCCGTCTGCCAGCCCGCGCCCCTGGCGCTGGCCGCGACCGCCTACCTGGCCGAGGAAGACCCCGACGCGCAGCCGCGCACCCTGACCCTGATCGGCGGCCCGATCGACCCCGACGCGGCGGCGACCGACGTCACCGATTTCGGCAACCGCGTCACCATGGGCCAGTTGGAGCGCCACGTGATCCAGCGCGTCGGCTTCAAGTATCGCGGCGCGGGGCGGCTGGTCTATCCGGGGTTGCAACAGTTGACCAGCTTCATGGCGATGAACGCCGAGAAACACGCCAAGGCCTTCACCGACCAGATCATGCGCGTCGCCAAGGGCGAGGCGGGCGATCACGACAAGCACAACAAGTTCTACGACGAATACCTCGCCGTGATGGACATGACCGCCGAGTTCTACCTCTCGACGGTCGA
This sequence comes from [Roseibacterium] beibuensis, assembly GCF_039542305.1. Classification (NCBI taxonomy): domain Bacteria; kingdom Pseudomonadati; phylum Pseudomonadota; class Alphaproteobacteria; order Rhodobacterales; family Roseobacteraceae; genus Roseicyclus; species [Roseibacterium] beibuensis. Next base: position 370,214 of record NZ_BAABHW010000002.1, read on the forward strand.
GCGGATCTTCAAGGGGCTTGAAATCGCGCAGAACAAGTTCGTGGTGGACGGCAAACAGGTCGATATCGGCAAGATCACCACCGTCGCGGTCAAGACCGTCGAGGGCGGCAAGGATGACATCTCGGCCCCCGGCCAATGCGTCGCCGCGCTGGACCTGTGCACCGGCTTGCCGCCCGAGAAGAAGGCCAATTACCTCGAACCGAACGCGGGCCATTACGGCATCTTCGCGGGCAAAAGCTGGCGCAACAACATCCGCCCGCTGGTGCTCGATTTCATCGACGCCAATTGCGACGTGCCGAAAACGCCGGTGAAAGAGACCGCGACCGCCGCCGAGTGACGCGCGCGGCGGGCTAGCCCGCCGTCCAGCCCCCATCGACCAGGATCGAGGTGCCTGTCACCATCGCCGCGGCATCCGAGGCGACGAACAGCACCGCGCCCATGATGTCCTCGACCCGCCCCACGCGGCCCAGCTTGATCTTGCTTTCGATCCAGGCGCGCTTCTCGGGATCGGCAAAGGTGGCTTCGGTCAGGGGCGTGCGGATGAAGGTCGGGCAGACCGTGTTCACCCGGATGCCCCGCGCGCCCCATTCGATCGCCATCGCCTTGGTCATCCCCTCCACCGCGTGCTTCGAGGCGCAATAGACCGCCCGGTCGATGCCGCCGACATGGCCCATCTGGCTGGAGATCTGGATGATCGCGCCGCCCGCCTCCCCCATGCGCCGCGCGGCCTCCTGCGCGAGGTGATAGGCGGCCTTCACGTTGACCGCCATCACCGCGTCATAATCGCCCTCTTCCGTCTCCAGGGCCGGGCCATGCCGCGCCATGCCGGCCGAGTTGACCAGCACGTCCAACGGCCCGATCCGGTCCATCGCGGCCACAACCGCGCCCCGGTCGGTCACGTCGAGGACCAGCGCCTCCGCCGACAGGCCCGCGGCCAGCATCTCTGCCACCGCTCGATCCAACTCCGCTTCCCCGCGCGCGGCCACGATCACATGCGCCCCCGCTTCGGCCAGCGCCATCGCGCAGCCCAGCCCGATCCCGCGCGATCCACCGGCCACAAGGGCGCGGCGGCCGTCCAATCGAAAGCTCGGGGTGCGGGGAAGGGTCATCTCGGCTCCTGTGGATCGTTCCGGTGTCTCTGCATCAGTTCCGTGGATAAATCTCTGCACAAGCTGTGGAAACGAAGAAAATCCACCACCCCATCTTTATCCCGAAAAATATGCGAAGCGGGGGCAAGGGGGCGCAGCCCCCAAAAGGGGTGGGCGGGCGGGCCCGCCCACCCCCGATCTCATTCCGCCGCGCCGCGATAGGGCGCGCCCTCGCCATAGGGCACGTTCCGACCCCCGTAGCGGCGCACCCGGATGTTGCATTGCTCGGCATGGCCCACGAACCCTTCCAGCATGCACAGCCGCGAGCCATATTCGCCCACCAGGGTCGCCGCCTCGTCGGTCAGCACCTTCTGGTAGGAATGGGTCTTGAGGAACTTGCCCACCCAGAGACCGCCGGTGTAGCGCCCGGCGCGCTTGGTCGGCAGGGTGTGGTTCGTGCCGATCACCTTGTCGCCATTGGCCACGTTGGTCCGCGGCCCAAGGAACAGCGCCCCGTAATTCGTCATTTTCTCCAGGTACCAGTCATCGCGGTCGGTCATCACCTGCACATGCTCATAGGCCATCTCGTCGGCCACGCGCAGTATCTCGTCGTGCCCCTCGCACAGGATCACGTCGCCGTAATCCTGCCAGCTGGCCGAGGCCGTCTCTGCCGTGGGCAAAATTCCCAGCAGACGGTCCACCTCGGCCAGCGTGGCCTCCGCGAGTGTGCGCGAATTCGTGATCAGGCAGGCGGGGGAGTTGTAGCCATGCTCGGCCTGGCCCAGCAGATCGGTCGCCACCAGTTCCGCATCCACCGTGTCATCGGCGATGACCATGGTCTCGGTCGGCCCGGCGAACAGGTCGATCCCCACGCGCCCGAAAAGCTGCCGCTTGGCCTCGGCCACGAAGGCGTTGCCGGGTCCCACCAGCATGTCGACCGGCGCGATGCTCTCGGTCCCCAGCGCCATGGCGCCCACAGCCTGCACGCCACCGAGGCACAGGATCTCGTCCGCGCCGCCCTCGTGCATCGCGGCCACGATGGCGGGGTGCGGTTTGCCCCCCACCGGCGGCGCGCTGGCAACGATCCGCCCCACGCCCGCGACCTTGGCGGTCAGCACCGACATATGCGCCGAAGCGACCATGGGAAACTTGCCGCCCGGCACGTAGCAGCCGACCGAGTTCACCGGGATATTGCGGTGGCCCAGGATCACGCCGGGCAGCGTTTCGACCTCGATATCGCGCATCGAGGCCTTCTGCGCCTCGGCGAAGCGGCGGATCTGGTCCTGCGCGAAGCGGATATCTTCCATCTCGCGGGTCGAGACCTGGCTCATCGCCGCTTCGATCTCGGACGGGGTCAGGCGGAACGCCTCGGGCGTGTAGCCGTCGAACTTCGTGGACAAATCGCGCACGGCGGCATCGCCGCGTGTTTCGATATCCGACAGGATGCCTTCGACCACCGTTCGCGTTTTCGCGTCATCCTCGGCCCGTTCGGCCTCGGGCTTGCCGCGCTTGAGATACTCCGCCATCGCTGATCCTTCCCCGGACATGTCGGGCGCAGGATTCCGCAATTTGCATACGAATGCAACACGGAACGGTCAGTCGGGGCAGACTGCGGCCCGGTAGGCCGCGATGGCCTGTGCAAGCGCCTCGGCCCGCCTGGGCAGGACGTTGAGGTAGAGCGTCTCGTCGATATAGATCGACAGGCCCACATCCGCCTCACCGCTGCCATCCATGCGGGGAAAGACATCCTCGCGCAGGAAATTGACCCGTGCCGCCAAGGGGCCGTATGCGCCTGCCTGCACCCGCTGGAACAACGCGCGGAGGGCGCTGTTCAAACCCTCCTGCGGCAGGCCGCGGGCGAATTCCTCTTCCATCGTGTCGAGGATGGTGTTGGCTGCGGCCTGCAACTCGGGCAGATGCGCGGCATCCACCGGAAATTCGGCGATGCTGAAGGCGGGGACGCTGTCATCTTGCGTCACGATCATCGACTCGACGACCGGCGCCAACAGCGACAGGTCGAAGCGCATCTCGTCCCGCCCGGCGAGGACCTCGTAGCGCTGCCCATCAGGCGCGTCGATCCAGACGGGCGACGGCGTGAAGGTCTCGATCCGCAGCGCGCAGCCTTCCAGCGTGACGGTCATCTCGCGATGGAGCGTCTCGTTATCGGCCACGTCCACGATCAGGGCGGCGAGCGCGGCCGGGTCGCCCGCCTGCGCCGATAATGGGGACGCGGCGCATAGCGCGAGGGCAAGCGCCGTGGCGGCACGAACGGGGCGGATGGGCATGAGGCACTCCGGTCAATCTGCAACTGACCGCAGGCTAGACCGGTTTTCGCCCCGCGCCCAAGCCCTTAGCGAATGGCCTGCCCCTCGGGGTCGAAGAAATGCAGCTTGCCGGAGGCGAAGCTCAGGCCGACCTTTTCGCCATTGCGATGCTCGGCCTCGCCATCCACGCGGACGGTCAGCTTGCCTGCCCCGCCGCAATCCACGATCAGGAACGTATCGGCGCCCAAGTATTCCACCAGGTCGATCCGCCCGTCCAGATCGCCCGTGCCGGGGGCCACGATCTCGATCGCCTCGGGCCGGATGCCCAGCTTGACCGCGCCATCCTTGCCCGGCGCAGCACCGCTGCGCCCGTCTTCGAGGTGGTACTCCCCGCCCGAGACGGAACAGGGCAGGATGTTCATCTTGGGGCTGCCGATGAACTCGGCCACGAAGAGGTTGCCGGGGTTTTCATAAAGCTCCTTCGGCGTGCCCACTTGCGCGATGGTGCCGAAATCCAGCACCACGATGCGGTCGGCCAGCGTCATCGCTTCGACCTGGTCGTGGGTCACGTAGATCATGGTCGAGTCGAGATGCTCGTGCAGCTTGGCGATCTCGTAGCGCATCTCGACCCGCAGCGCGGCGTCGAGGTTCGACAGCGGCTCGTCGAACAGGAACGCCGTGGGGTCGCGCACAATGGAACGCCCGATGGCGACCCGCTGGCGCTGACCGCCCGACAGGTCCTTGGGCCGCCGTTCAAGGTAGGGTTCCAGCCGCAGCACGCGGGCGGCCTCGGCCACCTTGGCCTGTTGTTCCTCTTTCGGGGCGCCGGCGGTTTTCAGCGAGAAGCCCATGTTCTCGGCCACCGACATATGGGGGTAAAGCGCGTAGGACTGGAACACCATGGCAAGGCCCCGCTTGCTGGGCGGCTCGGCCGTGGCGTCGCGCCCGTCGATCATGATCTGGCCGCGGCTGGTTTCCTCCAGCCCCGCGATCATGCGCAGAAGCGTGGATTTCCCGCAGCCCGAGGGGCCGACGAAGATGACGAACTCGCCATCCCCGATGGACAGGTCCACGCCCTTGATGACCTGCACATCGCCGAACCATTTCTCGACGGATTTCAGCTCGATCGATCCCATCGCTCAGTCCTTTCCCTGCCCGGAGGCGGCCGAGGGGCTGGCCCATGCCAGCCACACCGCCGCCGTCCAGGTGAACGTGGCCCCACCGGCGGGCGTGCCGTCGATCGGGCTGAAATACTCGGCAAAGCCGTTCTCGGCGATCAGCCGCGCGGTGTCGCGGCGCACGCGGTCGGCTTGCGCGGTCAGCCCCGCCTCGGCCATGCCGTTCCCGGCGAGGTAGTTCATCACCCCCCAGACCGGCCCGCGCCAGTAGCGCAGGTGGTCGAATTTCGGCCCCTCGGGGTCATAGCTGGGCAGCGCATAGGGGCTGCGCGCCAGAAGGGCGTCGAGTGCGGGCACGGCGCGGTCGCCCCGCAAACCGCCCCACCAGCACAGGAAGGACGCGTTCGACAGCGACCCGGCGAAGTTGCCCGTGCGCAGGTTCTTGGCGTCATAGGCCCCGAGCGCGGGGTTCCACAGGGTCTCGGCCCCCTCTTCCAGCGTGGCGACCCAATCGCGGATCTCGCCCGCATCCTCGCCCAGCAGATCCGCCATCGCGGCCAGGTCGCGGGTCGAGCGCAGGGTTGTGAAGGTCATCGTCGGGTCGGCCACGCGGAAGGGGCTCTCAGTGGCAATCGCGGCCTCGTCCCATTTGCGGTCGCGCCCGAACTGCACCAGCCAGATGTAGCGGTCGTAATCCTCTTTCGTGGGGCGCATGCGCGGGTCCACATGGCCCGTGTCGCGCCGCGTGTAGGGCTGCACGCCCACCGGATCGACACCGGCCATCGCCTCGTCCCAATCGGGGGCGTTGTCGCGGCCGGCTTCCCACGGGTGGGTGATGACCACGGCCCCGGTCTCGGCCCGCGCCGCCATGATCCAGCGGTGATAGGCCAGAAGCTTCGGGAACAGCGCCCGCAAGCGATCTGCGCCCGCAGCCGTGTTGGCCTGGTGGATGCGCCACGCCAGCGAGGCCGCAACGGGCGGCTGGCTGATGCCAGAGGAGGCGACAGCGCACGCCCCCCGGCCCACCGCATCCTCGGTCCCCCAGACATCGGGGCCGGGGAAATAGCCCGGATCGGGGCGGTGGAACAGGATATGGGGCACCATGCCGTTGTCCCACTGGCCCGAGAACAGCGTTTCGATCTCGGCCCAGGCGCGGTCGATATTCACCGCGGCGAACCCCAGCCCCGCAAAGGCCGAGTCCCAGTTCCACTGGTAGGGGTAAAGACCGTCGGTCGGCACCGTGTAGCCGCCCCGGTCGTTCAGCTCCAGAATGCGCCGCGCCTCGGCATCGAGGGGGGCCACGTCGATTTCGGTCAGTTCGTGCATCATTGTCCTTCTCCGGCGACGGCCGGGGGGCCGCCGCGTTCGGCATTTGAAACGCCCCCCAAGACAGGCTCCTGGGGCCTTTCATTTTGCTGGCGCAAAACCATGCAAGGGCCAGCGACGGCCACAGGGCCGCCGCGTTCGGCATTTGAAACGCCCCACCGGGGCCTTTTATTTTGCTGGCGCAAAACCATGCCTCACCCTTTCACACTCCCCGCGGTCAGGCCGCGCGTCATGAATTTCTCCAGCCCCAGGAACAGGGCCATCACGGGAACGGTGGCGATCACCGCGCCCGCCATCAGGTGCTGACGGGGAATCTCGGAACTGTTGAGCGAGGCGATCCCCCGCGTCAGCGTGAATTTCGACGGATCGTCCAGCAGCATGAAGGCCAGCAGGAACTCGTTCCACGCGATCATGAAGACATAGAGCGACACGCTCGCCAGCGCCGGAAGCGACAGGGGCAGCGTGATCTTCCAGATCACCTGCAACCGGTTCAGCCCGTCCATCAGCCCGGCCTCTTCCACCTCGCCCGGCAGGCCGCGGAAATAGCCCTGCAACATGTAGAGCGCGACGGGGATGGTCGTGACCGGGTAGATCATGACGATCCCGAGGATCGAGTTGCGCAAGCCCGTCATCGAGAAGACGATATAGATCGGCAACGCCAGAACGATCATCGGCACCATGTAAATCAGCAGGATCGACCGGCTGAGCGCCTTCTGCCCGCGGAATTTCAGCCGCGCCACCGCGTAGGCCCCGGGGATCGAGAAGGCCAAGGTGATGAAGACGGTCAGCACCGAGACGTAGAAAGACGTCCACATGTAGCTGCCGAAATTGAAGTCCCGGAACAGCTCGGAATAGCTGCGGAACAGCCCCCAGCCCTGGCTGAGATCGATCGAGAAATCGAGCGGGTTGGCGATGAGTTCGCCTTGTGTCTTCAGGCTGGTCATCACCATGACGTAGAAGGGGATCGCCACGATCGCGGTGAAGAAGATGTAGCCGAACCCGGTCAGGAAGCGGATCACGGCCTCTTCCCACTCATGGCGGTTCAGCGCCCCGCGCGGCGCCCCGGCCATCATCACCGTGACGGGCCAGGCCAGGCCGATGCCGAAGCCGATCCCGGCCGACAGGTGCCCGCCCATCCCGACGGTCTCGGCCACGTGGATCGGGCTGAACGGCGTGTAGCTGAGCGCGACACCCAGAACCGCCGCCCCCACCGTCAAAAGCCACCCCTTCCGGTTTTCCGGCGCGGCCAGCCCGACCAGCGCACCCAGCAGGATGCAGCCCCACAGGCCGGGGCGGAACGCCTCGCCGGTGGTGAAGCTGAGCAGCACCGCCAGCGTCGTCGCCATGATGAAGGCCCACAAGACGCCGAGGATCGGGCCGGTGACATATCCGTATCTGAGCAGGCTCATACGATCCCCCCTCCCTTCATCTTGGCCCGAAAACTCTCGGGGGAGCGCGAGGGGGCAGACAGCCCCCTCGCACGGGTCGCTGCCGCAGGCAGCGAAACACCTGCGCCAAAGGGCTCCGCCCGCCCGTCGCTTGACCCGTCCACTGGACATTTCATCGGCTGCGCCGCACCGCCATTGGGCTCCGCCCGTTGTTCGCTTGAAACGTCCACTGGACGTTTCATCGGCTGCGCCGCACCGCCATTGGGCTCCGCCCGTTGTTCGCTTGAAACGTCCACTGGACGTTTCATCGGCTGCGCCGAACCGCCATTGGGCTCCGCCCGTTGTTCGCTTGAAACGTCCACTGGACGTTTCATCGGCTGCGCCGAACCGCTCACAACCCCTCCTCCCGCGAGATGAAGCGGAAGAAGGCCCAGCTGAAGATCAGAAGGCAGATCAGGATGACCACGGCCACCGCCGCGCCCGCGCCGATATTGCTGACCGCGAAGGCCTGTTCATAGACATTCACCGTCAGCGTCCGCGTGCCCGCGTTGCCGCCCGTCAGCAGGAAGATGTCGTCGAACTTGTTGAACGTCCAGATGAAGCGCAGCAGGAACAGGACCGACAGGATGCCCATCAGCATCGGCAGCGACAGGTAGCGGAATTTCTGGAACGGGCTGGCCCCGTCCACATCCGCCGCCTCGTACATGTCGTGGTCGATCGACTGCATCCGCGCGAGGATGAACAGGAAGGACAGCGGAAAGTAGCGCCAGATCTCGAACACCGTCACCATGATCAGCGCCAGGGGCCGCTCGCCGAAGAAATTGATCGTGTCCTCGGTCACGCCCATCTGCACCAGAAGCGCGTTCACGCTGCCCGAGAACGGGTCGAGCAGGATCACCCAGGTAAAGGCCACCGCGATCACCGGGGCCACGTAGGGAAACAGGTACAGCCCCCGCAGCACGCCCTGCCCCTTGAACGACTTGTTCAAGAGCATCGCCGCAAACAGGCCCACGACCAGCGCACCGATCGTGCCGAAAACCGTGTAGAAGACGGTCGCGAAAATCACCGTCCAGAATTCGCGCGCGTCGAACACGTCGCGGAAATTCTCCAGCGTGAATTCGAAATTCGCGAGGATATTGTCCGCCTCGCCGGTGATCTCGACCGGGGTCGCGTCCTCGATCGCGTCCTCCAGCGCATCCGGGTCGCCATCGAGCAGGGCGGGGATTTCCAGCGTCAGGCGTCCGCCCGGCTCCAACTCGCCGATGTCGCAGCGCAGCGCCGCGCCCTCCAGCGTGCAGATCTCGGGCAAGGCCTGCACCGTGACCCCCGCGGGCAGCGTATCGGTCAGCACCGTGTTGCGGATCGGCTCGTCCTGGCTGGAATTGCGGATGCGGTAGCGCAGCGTCGCCACCTCTTCATCGGCATCGCGCAGATCCTCGCGGACCACCGGCGCGGGCGGGCGCAGGTCGGCCAGCCCCACCGGCTTGAAGGAGATCCAGAAGATCGCCAGCAAGGGAAGGATGACCACCAGCATCACGCTGGTCAGCGTCGGAAGAAGGAGGCTCCAGGCCAGCCGCGCCTCGCGGCGGGCCAGCGGGCCCCGTCCTTTCGGTGGGGTCGCGGTCGTCATGGGTCAGGCTCCGGCAGCTACGGGTCCGGGTGGGTGCGGGGCCGCACATCGGCGGCCCCGGCAGGTCTCGCGCAGGATCATTCGATCCCCGAAAGCTCCCCGTTCATCAGCGCGACGGTTTCTTCGGCGCTGCGCACACCGTCGATGTATTCGCGCACGAGGCGGTTGATGACCTGGCTGTTGATCATGTTCGAGGCCAGCGCCAGCTGTCCCTCGGCCACGCCCCAGCGCTGCGCCACGTCCAGGCCGCCAACGATCTCGTCGATCATCTCCGCGGCATAAAGGTCACCCAGCGGCGCGCGGCGGTCGACACCGACGTCCAGCTGCGCCCATGCCTCGGTGAAGGCGGTCGGGTTCTCGCTATCCCCCTGGCGCACGGGGAACTTGCCCTCGGGCGCGATGGCGAGCGTGGCGGTATAGCCGTCCGACAGCGAATACTCGATGAAGGCCTGCGCGGCCTCGGTATCGGCATCGGCCGTCACGCCGAAATAGCGGATATCGGCCCAGGCCGCGCCATCGGGGTTCGACGGACCGGCGAAGTTGGTGACGATCCCGGTCATGCCGGCCAGTTCGGTGCTGGTCGGATCATCGTTGATGGTCGGCGGCGCACTGTCGCGCAGGCCGGCCAGTTCATCGAGGATGAAGGGCGACCAGATGATCATCGCCGCGCGCCCCGCGAAATAGAGCTCGCGCGACTGCTGCCAGAACAGCTCGCCCTCGGGGCTGGCCTCGACGATGGCGCGGTAGAATTCCAGCACCTCGATCGTGGCGGCCTCGTCGAGCGGGGCAAAGCCGTTCTCATCCACCGGCGAGACGCCGTTGGCGAGGAAGACATGCTCCAGCACCTGGCTCATGAAGTTCTCGTCCACCTTGGTGGCGGCGACGAAGCCGAACATCTCGGGCGGATTGTGCAGCGCCTCGATGGCGGCCAGCACGTTTTCGTACGAGGTCGGCGGCTCCAGCCTGTTCTCTTCGAACAGGTCGGCGCGGTAGACGATCATCTGCGTCCAGCCATCGACCGGCACGCTGGCATAGCCCTCTTCCACGGCGGCCATTTCCATCGCCCCCGAGGCGAAGGTGTCCACGCCAAGGGTCTCGATCACCTCGGTCGCGGCATCGGCATCGAGGATGCCCGCCTCGTACCAGGGCAGCGCGTATTGCAGCGTGTGGTAGATCACGTCGGGCAGGTCACCGGCGGCGAAGGCGGCCGTGGCGCGCGTGCCGAGGTCGCTTTCGGTAACCGGGATGACCTCGACCTCGATGCCGGTCTCGGCGGTGAAGTCCGCGGCCATCGCCTCCTGCCGGGCGAGGCGCTCGGGCTGTTCCTCGGTCGTCCAGAAGCGGATCGTGTCCGCCCCCGCCACCGTGGTCAGCGCCAGCACCGAGGCCGCCGCCAAAAGGGCCGCGCGGCCCGTGGGGTTCATCATTGCCATGTCATAACCTCCCATTGGTTTTCTTCAGGCAAAAGGTTGGGGTTTGGATGCACGCGTTTCCTGCGCGTCTTGTCCTGTCGTGCCGGGGCTGACCGGATCGGGTCGTGCCCTGTCGGGGCGCGCGTCGCTCCAGATCCGGTCCGATCCGCGCGGGATCAGGCGGGCGGGGACAATCTCGCGCAACGTTTCGGGGGCGGCGCCGCGAATACGCGCCAAGAGCATCTGCGCCAGCCGCCGCCCCGCCGCGCGGGTATCGACGACATAGGTGGTCAGCGGCGGGTCCAGCGTGGCCGCCTCGGGGATGCCGTCATAGGAGATCACGGCCAGGTCGCGCCCGATCTGCCGCCCGGCCCGGAGCGCGGCGCGGTAAAGCCCCAGCGCGGCAAGGTCGAGGGCGCAGACGATGGCACTGGGGGCGTCGGGCAGGTCCAGCAGGTCCAGCGCCGCCACCTCGCCCTCGGGCACGGTGAAGATCCCCTCGCGGATCAAGGCCGGATCCTGGGGCAGCCCGGCGGTCTCCAACCCGGCGAGGTAGCCGTCGCGGCGCAGGTGCGAAAAGTTGAAATCCGGATGCCCGCCGAGGAACCCGATGCGACGATGCCCCTGCTTCGCCAGCCGCGCCACCGCGCCCGCCATGGCGTCTTCGCCCGAGATGTCGAACCAGGCGCAGCCCTCCGGGTCGCCGGTGCGGCCATAAAGCACGAAGGGCACCGCGCGCCGCCGCAAGAGTTCGATGCGCGGATCGTGCAACTTGGTGCGCGGCAGGATGAACCCGTCCACCTTGTGCTCGTCCACCAGCCGGTCGAGCGTCGCCACCTCGTCCGCCTCGTCCAGGGCGGTCGCGACGGTCAGCGTCCAGTTCTCTTCCGACGCGCCGCGGCTGATCCCATCGAGGAAATCGGTCAGGAAGGGCTTGTGCGCATCCGACCGCCCGGCATTCAGGACAAGTCCCAGCGACCGCGCCCGCCCGGTGCGGATCGCCTGCGCCTGCGCCAGCGGGCGATAGCCCATGCGCTCGGCCGCCTTCGCCACGCGCAGCCGCGTCGCCTCGGCGATATCCGGGTAGCCGTTCAGCGCACGGCTCACCGTGCCCTTGGCCAGGCCCAGCTCGGCTGCCAGATCGTTGATGGTGACCCGCGCGCGGCGCGGTCCGTTTTCGCCCGGTGGCGTCATGGAAACCTCTCTCCCGAGTCGGGAGGCTCACGTCCGAAACCGGTTTCGGCAAGGGCTTTCTTTTCCAATCTTCGACCGCCGCCCGCCAGGCACCCGATCCTGCCCCATCTTTATCCTGCAAATATGCCCGCCGGAGGCGTCAGCCGCGCAAGGGGCTCGATGCCCCTTGCGCGGCTTTCCCCGGGCGACGCCAAAGGCGGCGCAACCCCTCGGGGTCAGTCCTGCACCCCGCCCGCGAAATCGAGGATTTCCTCCACCACGCGATCCGTCATCACCGGGCTCAGGATATCCCCCGCGATCACATGGGCATACGGGTCCACCCCCGCGTCCGGCAGGGTCACCGGGCGCAGCGTGACCGGCCCGCCCCAGCGCTCCGCCGCGGCGCGGGTGGCGCGCGGATCGACCACGGCATCGGCATCCGAGAACAGGAACAACGCCGGCACCGTCACCGCCGACAGGTCCCGCCCCCGCAGCTCGCGCAGCAACGCCCCGAGGGACGCCAGAACCGGCGACGGGTAGGCCGTGGTCCAATAGGCCGCCTGCGCCTCGTTCACGGGTTCGAACCCGCGCTCGGGGCCGGTGATCCACGGCACCCAGACCCGGGCCAGCGGCCATCCCAGCACCATCCCCGCCGGATCGGCCACGCGAAAATTGGGCGAGATCAGCACCATGCCCGCCACGTCCACCGCCATATCGCCCTCGGTCGCCGCATAGGCGGCCAGCGTCGCGCCGGTCGAGGTGCCGATCACCAGCACCCTGTCGCCCACGGCGCGCGCGACATCCAGCATCAGGTCGGTGTCGTCCACCCAGTCGCTCGCCCGCACCTCGGCCATGGCGGCCCCCGTCCGGCCATGCCCCGGCAGACGCGCAAAGACGAGGTTCGCGCCCAGCGCACCGGCCACGCGGTCGGGCACGGGGCGAAGCTCTTCCGATGTCGCGGAAAACCCGTGCAGGTAGAGGACCGCCCAGCGCGTCACCGCGCCCTCGTCCCCCGCCCAGACAACGCGCGCCTCTGTCCCCGGCACGATATCGCCAAACCCGGCCTCGCGCGCGGCCAACAGGCCCGGGTCGGCCACCAAGGCTGCCGATCCCGTGGCAGAGCGTACGACCTGTTCGCGGGGGGCGAGAAACCAGAACGCCGCGCCGAGGACGACCAGCGCCAGCAGGACCCGGCCCAGCCAGCGCCCGACATCACGCACGCGCCAGTACCTCCTCGACGGCACGGGCGATGGTGGCCAGGCAGGGCTCGTCCGAGAAGCGGTGATCGGCGCCCTTCACCAGTTCCAGCCGGATATCGTCGCCGTCGAGATGGTCGAGCAGCCGCAGCGCGACGGACATGGGCACATCCGCATCCGCCGTGCCCTGCAACATCCGCACGGGGATGGGCAAGGGCAGCGGGTCGCGCAGGACCAGGTGCGTGCGCCCATCCTCGATCATGCGCCGCGTGATGATCATGTCCTCACCGTATTCGGAGGGCAGCGCCACCTGCCCCTCCTCCATGCAGGCGGTGCGCTGCTCTTCGGTCCAGTCGGCCCACATGCCATCCTCGGTGAAATCCGGCGCGGCGGCGATGGTCACCAGCCCCGCCACCCGCTCGGGCATGCGCTTGGCCATCAACAGGCTGATCCAGCCCCCCATCGAGGAGCCCACCAGGATCACCGGCCCCTCGGTCAGCCCCTCGATCGCGGCCTGCGCATCCTCGGCCCAGTCGCCGATGCACCCTTCGGTGAAATTGCCCGAGCTTTCGCCATGCCCCGAATAGTCGAACCGCAGAAAGGCACGGCCCGTGCGGCGCGCCCAATCCTCCAGATGCACGGCCTTGGTGCCGGTCATGTCCGAGCGCAGACCACCCAGGAACACCACCCCGGGTTCGCGCCCCGAAAAGCGATGATAGGCCAGCCGCCGCCCCTGGGCGGTGTCGAGATAGGATGCAGACATGCGTACTCCCCTGAAAATTTTGCCGCCTTTCTGGGACAGCGGCGCCACAGGGGCAAGCGATCAGCCGCGGTCGATCTCCTCGACCTCGGGCAATCCGCGGGCCACCGCCGCCGCGGCAAGGCTCATCAGGCAGAAACCCGCCACCGCCCATTCCGAGCCCAGCAGGCTCGCTACCCCGCCGAACGCCCCCGAGATCAGCAACAGCGTGCCGATCACCGTGTTGGCCACCGCCGAATAGCCGGCCCGTGCCTCGTCCGGGGCCATGTCGGTCAGGTAGGTGGACCGCCCCTGCCGCACGCCGTGATAGGCGATCATCACCAGGAACAGCACGCCCGAGGCGACCCAGACCTGCGCGAAGACCCCGGCAAGGTAGAGGCCCACGGCCAGCGCCAAGGCCACCGCGCCCAGCAGGCCCGACCGTATGAGGACCTGCCGCGATGACCGGTCGGCCAGCCGCCCCCAGACATAGGAGGACGCGAAGGAGGCCAGCGCCGAGGCCAGCACCAGCGCCCCCAATTGCCCAAGGCCCGAGCCCTCTTCGCCACCGGCCATCAGGACGAGGAAGGGCGGGGCCAGCGCCGTCGCCGTGAGCAAACCGCGCGTGAGGATGAACCGGACGAGGATGCTGTCTTCGTTCAGATAGGAGAGCGCCGCGAACGGCCCCTCCTCGCCCGCATCCGCGGTCTCGGCCGGTTGCTCGTCGAGGGTCGAGAACAGCAGGCTCGCCGCGATCCAGAGCGCCGCCGCCATGCCTATGGCGACAAGGATCACGGTCATCTCGGCCCCCGGCCCGACCATCAGGTAAAGCGCGAAACCGATCACCCCGACCGAGGCGACCGAGCCCGCCAGCCCCGTCACCGTGCCACGGCGCGTCTGGCCGACGGTGCGGCCCAGGATGTCCTTGTAGCTGACCGAGCAGAAAGACCGCCCCACCGCCAAGACCGCCAGAAGCGCGCAGATCGTAGCCCCCGCGGCCCAGCCTTCCAAGGCCAACGCCGCCACGACGATGCCCGCCGCCGCCAGCCCCTGCACGAGGCTGCCCGCCGCCCAGATCCACTTGCGTCGCGTCTGCGCCTGCACCCAGCCCGCCGAGAAGAGCTGCGGCAAAAGCGCCCCGGCCTCGCGGATCGGCACCAGAAGCCCCGCGAAAACGGCAGGCGCCCCCAATGCGCCGACCAGCCATGACAGGACCAGCTTGGGGTTGATGAACCCGTCCGCCAGCTTGGTCATCGACAGGCTGGCGACATGGCGCAGCGCGTTGCCTTCCTCGGCCTCAGCGGCCTTGTCCTTGAGCGTCTCCGCACCGTCCTGTTCCGTGTCGAACAGCAACTCGAACGTCGCATCCTGCAGGTCCCGGCCCATACCGTGCCTTCCACCGTTGACTTCACTATCAGGGAGGGTCACATAGCGCGCATCACATAACCCGCAACCGGGCGTTCCGTGGGCGCCAAACTGACGAGGAAGCCAAGATGGCCCAGATTTCCCTCACCTTTCCCGATGGCAATTCGCGTGACTTCGACGCTGGCATCACGCCCGCGGAGGTCGCCGCCGGCATTTCCAACTCGCTCGCGAAGAAGGCGATTTCCGCCTCGGTGAACGGCGCGCATTGGGACCTGCAATGGCCCATCGAGGCCGACGCGCAGATCGCCATTCACACGATGAAGGACGACGCCCCGGCGCTGGAGCTGATCCGCCACGACCTCGCCCATGTCATGGCCCGCGCCGTGCAGGAGATCTGGCCCGACGTGAAGGTCACCATCGGCCCCGTGATCGAGAACGGCTGGTATTACGATTTCGACCGGCAAGAGCCCTTCACCCCCGAAGACCTCGGCCAGATCGAGGCGAAGATGAAAGAGATCATCAACCGCCGCGATCCGGTCACGACCGAAGTTTGGGACCGCGACCGCGCCGTGGCCTTCTACGAGGCCAATAACGAGCCCTACAAGGTCGAGCTGGTCGGCATGATCCCCGAGGGGCAGCCGATCCGCATGTATTGGCACGGCCATTGGCAGGACCTGTGCCGCGGCCCGCATTTGCAGCACACCGGGCAACTGCCCGCCGACGCCTTCAAGCTGATGAGCGTCGCGGGCGCCTATTGGCGCGGCGACAGCGACCGCCCCATGCTGCAACGCATCTACGGCGTCGCCTTCAAGAACCGCGACGACCTGAAAAAGCACCTGACCATGCTGGAGGAGGCCGCCAAGCGCGACCACCGCAAGCTGGGCCGCGAGATGGACCTGTTCCATATGCAGGAGGAAGCGCCCGGCCAGATCTTCTGGCACCCCAATGGCTGGCGCATCTACACCGAGTTGCAGAACTACATGCGCCGCCGCCAGGAAGAGGGCGGCTATGTCGAGGTGAACACGCCGCAGGTCGTCGACCGCCGCCTGTGGGAGGCCTCGGGCCACTGGGAGAAATACCAGGAACACATGTTCATCGTCGAAGTCGACGAGGAACACGCGCGCGAAAAGACCATCAACGCGCTGAAACCGATGAACTGCCCGGGCCACGTGCAGATCTTCAACCAGGGCCTCAAATCCTATCGCGACCTGCCCCTGCGCATGGCCGAATTCGGCTCTTGCAACCGGTACGAGCCTTCGGGCGCGCTGCACGGCATCATGCGCGTGCGTGGCTTTACCCAAGACGACGCGCATATCTTCTGCCGCGAGGAACAGATCGAAGCCGAGACCAAGAAATTCATCGACCTTCTGGCCTCGGTCTACACCGATCTGGGGTTTGAGTCCTTCAAGGTGAAATTCTCGGACCGCCCTGAAAAGCGCGCGGGCTCGGACGAGGTGTGGGACAAGGCCGAAGGCGCGCTCAAGGCCGCGACCGAAGCCGCCGGCTACGATTTCGAGCTGAACCCCGGCGAAGGCGCTTTCTACGGCCCGAAACTGGAATTCGTGCTGACAGACGCCATCGGGCGCGACTGGCAATGCGGCACGCTGCAGGTGGATTTCGTGCTGCCCGACCGTCTGGACGCCGATTTCGTGGCCGAGGACGGGGCCAAGCATCGCCCCGTCATGCTGCACCGCGCGATCCTGGGCTCGTTCGAGCGTTTCATCGGCATCCTGATCGAAAGCTTCGCGGGCAAGCTGCCCTTCTGGCTGGCCCCCCGCCAGGTGGTCGTCGCCTCGATCGTGTCCGAGGCGGATGACTACGTGCACGAGGTGGTCGCAGCCCTGCGCGCCAAGGGCATCCGGGCCGAGGCAGACATCCGCAACGAAAAGATCAACTACAAGGTGCGCGAACACTCGGTCGGCAAGGTGCCCGTCATCCTCGCCATCGGCCGCAAGGAGGTCGAGGACCGCACCGTCACCCTGCGGCGGCTGGGCGAAAAGCAGACCTCGGTCGAGGCGCTGGACGATGTCGTCGCGGCGCTGGCCGCCGAGGCCGTGGCCCCGGACGTCAAGCGCAAGGGCTGAAACCGGGCATACCAACAAACGGGGCGATGTGGCTGACGCTGCATCGCCCTTTTTTGTTGCGCCGTCCCCTGCCATGCTGCGCACGGATAAGGGAGGGGTTTCATGCGCTACTGGTCGTTCGAGGCAGGCTTCGGCTACGACAATCTGGTTTTGCGGGAGGGGGACAGCCCCACCCCCGGCCCGCGCGAGGTGCTGGTTGGGATGCGCGCGGCCTCGCTCAATTTCCGCGACCTCGTCGTGCTGCGCGGCCAGCACGGGCGCGCGGTGCAGCCGCCGCTGATCCCGCTTTCGGATGGCGTGGGCGAGGTGCTGGCCGTGGGCGCGGCGGTGACCGGGTTCGCCGCGGGCGACCGGGTCTCGCCCGTCTTCTTCCAGAACTGGGAGGGCGGCGCCCCGCCCCGTGACCTTGAGATCGGGCGTTTGGGCGGGCCGCTCGACGGGGTGCTGGCGACGGACCGGGTGTTCCCGGCCAGCGGCCTTGTCCATGTGCCAAGCCACCTGAGCGACGCCGAGGCCGCGACGCTGCCCTGCGCCGGGCTGACCGCGTGGAGCGCGCTGTTCGGCGAGGCCCCGATGCGGGTGGGCGAGACGCTCCTGATCCTCGGAACCGGGGGCGTCGCGCTGATGGCGCTGCAACTGGCCAAATCGGCGGGGATCCGGACCATCGTCACGACCTCCTCGGCGGAGAAGGCCGCGCGGGTCAGCGCCATGGGCGCGGACCTCGTGATCGACCGCTCGGTGACCGAGGATTGGGCAAAAGCCGCACGCGCAGCCAGCGACGGCGGGGTGGACCGGGTGCTGGAACTGGGCGGGGCGGCGACGCTGCCCCATTCGATCAAGGCCACGCGCGTCGGCGGGCAGATCATCCTTGTCGGCAACGTCACCGGCAACACGGCCGAGCTTTTCCTGCCCGCGATCCTGACCCGTCAGATGACGCTGCGTTCCGTTACCGTCGGCTCGAAACAAGGGTTTGAGGCGCTGAACCGCGCGCTGGCCGCCCATGAAATCCACCCCGTCGTAGGGCAGACCGTCGCCTTCGACGACGCGCCCGAGGCCTTCCGTGCGCTGGAGGCGCAAGCCACTTTCGGCAATATCTGCGTGCAGATCGGCGACTGACCGGGCCGCGCGGCCTCAGAAATGGGCCTTTTCCTCGTCCGGCTTGCCAGCCGCGATGGCGAGCAGCCCGGCGATGCCGCACATGGCGATGGAGAACATGGTGAACACGCCGAAGCCAAAGGCGTGCCAGATCCCCGCCGTGGCAATCAGCAACAACACCCCGCCCCAGAGCGCGCGCACCTTGGCCATGGCCGCGCCCGCGATGGCGAGGACGGGCGACAGGATCGACACCGTGCGAAACAGCGCCGGGTCCTCGACCTGCCGGGCCAGATCCGGCACCTCGCCGAACCAGTCGATGAACTCGATATAGCCATAGACGAAGAATCCGACGATCATCGCCCAGATCCCACCGATCAGCCCGAGCACAAGGGCGGCGTTGCGCATGGTCACACTCCTGTCATCTCACTGCGTTCCTAGCAGATAGAGGTACAGGATGTCCTACCCAAGGGGCGATCCTGCAACCGGACGGTGAAACAATTGCTGGCTTTCCCGCTACCGAACGGAAACAATCTGGTTGACACCGCCAAGATTCCAGCGCTGGAATCTCCTCTAGGCGTCTGAAAATAATAAATTTTAAACCAACCTCGATCTTCACGCACCGCTCGCCCCGCGTCACGCGCCCGTGCTGCACAGCCCTGTGACTGGCCTGTGATGGGCTGCCCCGACCAGTCTTTTGGCAGCGGTCGCGCAACAGGCCGCGCTGTCACGAACCATTCGGGAGCCATGAGAAACCCATGACCAACGTCACCAAATCCATCGCCCTTCTGGGCGCCGCCACCGCCGCCGTCAGCGCCTATGCCACGACCGAGGCTGCCGCGCAGGAAAACGAGAAATGCTACGGCGTCAGCCTCGCCGGGGAAAACAGCTGTGCCGCCGGGCCGGGCACGACCTGCGCCGGCTCCTCCACCGTCGATTACCAGGGCAACGCCTGGACGCTGGTGCCCGCCGGCACCTGCGGCGATATCGAACTGCCCGACGGCCGCATGGGCATGACCGAGGCCGAGCTGGAAGAGGACGGCTATATCGGCATCGCCCGCGACCTGCCCGAGGGTCTGTCCGAGGATGTCGTGGCGCGATACATGCCCGTTGACATGATGATGGACGGCTGAGCCGACCAATCAGCGCGCCGCCCCCGACCGGGCGGCGCGCGCTTCGCCATACGAGGCCGCCCATGTTCGACCATCCCCCCAGCACAGCCCTGCCCGCCACCGTTGGCGTCGGCTACAAGCCCGCGCATTTCACCGGGCTGACGGAAGACCCCGGCCCGGTCGGCTGGATCGAGATCCACGCCGAGAACTACCTCGGAGAGGGCGGCCGCCCGCTGGCGCAACTGCGCGCCTTGGCCGAGCGCTTCCCTGTCTCCGTCCACGGGGTGGGCCTGTCGATCGGTGGCGAACGCCCCCTGGACCCTGCCCACCTCGCCCGGCTGCGCCACCTGTGCGACTGGCTGCACCCGGCCAGTTTCTCGGAACATCTGGCATGGTCGACCCATGACACCGGGTTCCTCAACGACCTGCTGCCCCTGCCCTATACCGAGGCCACGCTCGCCCGCGTCTGCACCCATATCGATCAGGTGCAAGAGGCGCTGGGCCGCCGCATCCTGCTGGAAAACCCCTCGACCTACCTTGCCTTCGCCGAGACCGAGATGGACGAGGTCACTTTCCTGTCCGAGATCGCGCGGCGCACCGGCTGCGGGTTGCTGCTGGACGTGAACAACGTTTTCGTTTCGGCCACCAACCAGGATTGGGACGCCCGCGCCTATATCGACGCCTTTCCGCTGGATGCGGTGGGCGAGATCCATCTCGGCGGCCATGACGAGGATCAGGACGACCACGGCGCGCCGCTGTTGATCGACAGCCATGGGCGCGAAGTGGTCGATCCGGTCTGGACGCTCTACGCCCACACCCTCGCGCGCGGCGGCCCGCGCCCCACGCTGATCGAATGGGACACGGATGTGCCCGACTGGCTGACGCTGCGGGCCGAGGCGGCGCGCGCCGACGCCATCCTGTCGCCGGTGGAGGTGGGCGCATGACGCAAGATGCCTTTGCCGCCGCCCTGCTGGACGCGGACGCCCCCGTGCCCCCCGGCCTGACGGACCCCGCGGGCCGTCCCGCGCCCAAACGCTTCGCCGTTTACCGCAACAACGTCGCGGCCTCGCTGATCGCGGCGCTGGGCGACGGGTTCCCGGTCATCAAGCGGCTGGTGGGGGCAGAGTTCTTCGACGCCATGGCCGGGGTCTTCTTCCGCGCCTGCCCGCCCGAGGACCCGCGCCTGCCGCTCTGGGGCGGGAAGCTCCCCGGCTTCCTGTCAGCGTTTCCGCCCGTCGCGCAGCTGCCCTACCTGCCCGATATGGCGCGGCTGGAACTGGGCCTGCGCCAAAGCTACCACGCCGCCGATGCGCGCCCGCTGGACGTCTCGCACCACGACGCGGGCAGCGTCCTGTCCCTGCGCCCCCGGCTTGCGCCTGCCACGCTGGTCCTATCCTCGCCCCACCCGGTCCTGTCCATCTGGCGGTTCAACACCGGGGGCGGGCCGAAACCCGCCCCCGGTCCCGAAGACATCCTGATCGCCCGCGCGCGGTTCGACCCAGCCCCCCATGCGCTGCCCGAGGGCGGGCTGACGCTGGCCCGTCACCTGAAGGGCAAACTGACGCTGGCCGAGGCGCTGACCGCCACGCAAGCCGCCCATCCGGGGGCCGACATGGCCGCCCTTCTCACCCTGTTCCTGACCTCGGGCGCGCTGACGCTCGACTCCCCCCTGCCGGAGGCCTAGCCGATGCACGCATTGATCCAGTTGCACACCCGCCTTTTCAGCGCATTGGAGGAAGCGGTCGCCCCGTGGCTCATCCCCACCGCAGCGCGGGTGATCTTCGCCGGCACCCTTCTCGTCTATTACTGGAACTCGGGGCTGACGAAGCTGTCGGGCGGGCCGTTCTCGTTGGAGCTGGGCGCCTATATCCAGATCCTGCCGCGCCAGTTCGAAGCCGCGGGATATGACCCCTCGGGCCTCGGGCCGCTGGCCACGCCCATTGTCCTCTTGGGCACATGGGCCGAGTTCCTTCTGCCCGCGCTGATCGTGCTGGGGCTGTTCACCCGGCTCTCGGCGCTGGGCATGATCGGCTTCGTCGCGGTGCAGACCTGGGTGGACATCATGGGCCACGGCGTCGGCGGCGCGGATCTCGGCGCGTGGTTCGACAACGACGCCTCCAGCCTCATCGCCGATCAGCGCGCCTACTGGGTCTTCCTGCTTGCCGTGATCGTCCTGCGCGGGGCCGGGCCGGTCTCGGTCGACACGATGCTGGGCCGTCAGATCAGCGCATCGCGCACGCCCGCATCCCAGCCGAGATAAAGCGTCTCGCCCGCCTCGATCACCGGGCGCTTCATCACCGACGGATGCGCGGCGATGATCTCCGCCTCGGGCAGCGCGCGATCCTCCTCGGAGAGGCCCCGCCACGTGGTCGAGCGGCGATTGACGATCTTCTCGCCAAAAGCCGCGACGAAGGCCTCGATCTGCGCCGCCGACAACGGCTCGGCCCGCACATCGACCAGCCGCACCTCATGGCCCGCCCCCTGCAACGCCTTCACCGCCTTGCGGCAGGTATCGCACGCTTTCAGCCCGTAAACGATCATCAAAGCCCCCTTTTCCAGCACCGTCATGTCACGGTTGCGCAAATTAACGCCAATCGCGGCGGGGGCCAGCACTTCGCCCTTGTTTTGCCCCGGCGCTGCGCCATCCTTTTTCGCGTGACGACAGGTTTCCCGGTGAACCGCCCCTCTCAAGAAGGCAGAAAATCGGTCACGGAGACGGCTGCTGCACCATCCCGCCGCATGACGCGGGCGGGCGAGAACGTGAGACTTGAGAAGGAAAGACCGATGCCCACCGGCACCGTGAAATGGTTCAACACCACCAAAGGCTATGGCTTCATCGCACCCGACGACGGCGGCAAGGACGTGTTCGTGCACATCTCCGCCGTGGAGCGCGCGGGCATGACCGGCCTCGCCGATGACACCAAGATCCAGTACGAGTTGAAAGAGGGGCGCGACGGCCGCGCCTCGGCGGTGGATCTCGTCAAGCTCTGACCGGCAAAGGGTCGCCCCGGCGGCCCCTGATCTCGTCAGCCCTCACGCCCCCGCGCCGGTTGCGGCGCGGCACGGGATCTTGCGCCGCCGTAGGGCGGGCTTCAGCCCGCCACCGCCCGCGCGATCACAACCCCGCCCCAGGCCGACAGGCCCGTCACCGCCGTGCCCCAGGCGAGGTCCACGGCCACCATTTGCGGGTGCCAGTCGCGCATCACCGCCCAGGACGTGAATTCATAGGTGCCGTAGGCGACGAACCCCAGCGCCGCCCCGTTCACGAGCGCCTGCACCGGCACCCCGTCACGCAGCGCGGGCCACCCGGCGAAATAGAGCACGCCGAACATGTAGGTGAAATAGAACAGCACCGCCGGAGCCAAGCGAAACCCGCCCTCGTAGAGCCCGTCGCCCAGATGCCGCGCAAAGATCGGCTGGATCACCCCGCGCAACATGACCGCATCGGCGATCAGGAAGATAAGCGAGGTCGCGACGAAGAGGAGGACGAGGGACATGGGCGCTCCGGCGGTTGGGGTGGAGCGGAGGTAGGGTGAAAGGGGGAGGTGTCGAGACCCGTAGGGCGGGACTTGTCCCGCCATGGCGCAAGTGAAGACGGCGACCCGTTAAAGGGCGTCGCGCCTCCCGAGTAGGGCGGGATTTATCCCGCCGCTCCCGCGTACCCAACACCACCAGAAGGCAGCGGTAGACTTGGAGGCCGCCTGCCTTGCCCCAAGAAATCCTGGCAACCCAAAAACAGAAAAGGCGTCTCGAAAAATGACTCGCAAAATCTGCCGCCTAATCCAAACGGCGACAAGATCGAATCAAACCAATAAAGAATAGCGCCGGCTTTTCCTTCGCTTACCACCCACAGGCTTCCCTGAGCGGCACAATGGCTTGATCCAGGCCGGAGATATTGAACTCCATTTCAATGGGGCTGTCACTAAACGGGGTCATGCGGGCCAATAGTCTTTCATTATCAAGCATAGCCCGGATGAAAGGAATAGCCTCTCCGCCACTCCACAAACCTAGAGATCTATTGTTGGTGCTTTCAGTGAACCCTCTCGTCCTAGGCTCTTCATTGTCTAACCGATAAGTGACGTCGCCGTAGTTGTTGTAACGACTTGATGTCATATGACAGTCGGTCGAAAAAATAATGGACGTAGTGTTTTCCAAGCATCTGACAAACAGAACTGGGTATCCACCCCGGTTCCAGCTACACGTCACTGGGTTTTCTGACCGCACCGACAAGAAGACACTTGTCTCATCTGTCATAGCAGAAGTTTCGCTTTGAACAGTCCACTGAGACCCTCGCTCCGGGCCAGTTTCGGAAACCTCAGACGCTGGGAAAGCCAGATCAAAGCATTCCAAGCGTTCTACATCTGCGCTAATATCGCTACACTCGTGAGCAGCGACGGAAGACCCCAAACAGCAAAAAAAGGCAACTACAAACCGCAGCAAATCATCAAGCTCCCATACTACTGAACCACCTACACCTTTCAAATAAACACAAAGTTAATGGCAATAAGTCAAGAACATAGAAATTCACGCAATTGAAAAACTGCTTGGCCGCGCCTCTCGGCGCGCCCGTTTCCCGCTCAAATCGCTCCACTGGAGCGATTTGACCCCGGCCTACGCCGGGGTCGCGGGAAACACCTCTTCAAACTCCCGCCATTCCCCTTTGCTCATCCCGCTATTCTCCTGCGTCACGGCCTCCCCCGCCAGACGCCGCTTCAACACCTCGACCCCTTTCGCGCTCAGCGCCACGCCGCCCACGCGGTAATCCTCGAAGGCGCCATAGGCCGCCGGGACCCAGTCCTTCACCATGTCAGCAATCGCCTGCGCATAGACGCGGATCTCGTATTGCGCGTGCTCGTCCGCCCGCAGCCGCAGGAAGTGGAACAGGTTGTGCAGGTCGACCTTCCAATACCATTGCGTGTAGATATTGGCGGGCAGGTTCATCCGCGCCAGCTCGCGGGCCAGGCCCTGCTGCCCCTCCTGTGACAGCATTTCCTCGTAATGGTCATAGGCGCGGCCCGCGTCGGATTTCAGGATCTCCAGCACCCGCGCGGCCTCGGCCCCCTGCAACACCTCGCCCCGGCCCTGGTTGTTGACCGTGGATTGCGCGGCCAGTGCGTCGGGTTCGGGGATGTAGAATTCCCGGTCGAGGATCGAGTAGCGCGCCGAGTATTCGTTCACGTTCGCCGTGCGATGGCGGATCCACTGCCGCGCCACGAAGACGGGCAGTTTGACATGCAGCTTGATCTCGCACATCTCGAACGGGGTCGAGTGCCAGTGCCGCATCAGGTAGCGGATCAACCCGCTGTCATCGCGCGCCTTTTTCGTCCCCGCGCCGTAGCTGACCCGCGCCGCCTGCACGATGGCCGCGTCGTCGCCCATGTAGTCGATCACCCGGACAAAGCCGTGGTCCAGCACCGGCACCGCGGTGTAGAGATGCTGCTCCATGCCCGGGGCCACGGCGCGCAGCGTGGGCTGGGGGTTCGCGCGGGCGGCCTCGATCTCGGCCAGTTGGTCTTCGGTCAGGGGCATGGGATCGGGCCTTTCCTTGGCATGGGATTCGCAGGGGCGCGTTCACAACATTTTGCATCACGCAAAGGGCGGGCCGCAAGATAAAGGGGGCGACTCCTGCGGGGTGCGGTGTCGCATCGCGCGGCGGCGCGGGCGGCCACGTGAAATTTACCGCCCTGCCGGGCTGTGTTCACGCCCATCCCGCGCTAGAGTTGCCCCGAACGGTATCCAACCAAAAGGGGAGCGGTATGGGTCTGAAATACCTGCACACGATGGTCCGCGTGAAGGACCTCGAAAAATCCATGGCTTTCTACGAATTGCTCGGCCTGCGCGAGACGCGCCGGATGGAGAACGAACAGGGCCGCTTTTCGCTGATCTTCATGGCCCCCCCGGGGCAGGAGGAGTGCCCGGTCGAGCTGACCTACAACTGGGACGGCGACGAGGGGCTGCCCTCGGACAGCCGCCATTTCGGCCACCTCGCCTACTCGGTCGACAATATCTACGAGACCTGCCAGCACCTGATGGACAAAGGCGTGACCATCAACCGCCCGCCGCGCGATGGCCGCATGGCCTTCGTCCGCTCGCCCGACAACATCTCGGTCGAATTGCTGCAGGCCGGCGAAGCGCTGGCCCCGGCCGAGCCCTGGGCCTCGATGGAAAACACCGGGCATTGGTGATCCGTCGCGCCCTTCTGGCCCTTGCGGTGGCGGCGGGCCTCGCCGCGCCCGGCACCGCGCAGGAACAGTGCCGCCTCGCGCTGCTCCTCGGGCTCGACGTGTCGGCCTCGGTCGATGCCGGGGAATACGCCCAGCAGATCGAGGGGCTCGCCGCCGCCCTGATCGACCCCAACGTGGTCGAGGCGGCGCTTTCGGGCAACGGCCCCGTGGCGCTGTCGATCTATGAATGGTCAGGGCGCTTCCAGCAGGACATCCTCGTCGACTGGACCCTGATCCGCTCCGAAGAAGACCTGACCACCGTGGCCGAACGCGTGCTGCGCGCCACCCGCCGGACCGAGGATTTCCCCACGGCGCTCGGCTACGCGCTTGGCTTCGCCGCCTCCCATTTCGCCGACGCGCCCCCCTGCCTGTTCCAGACCCTCGACCTCTCGGGCGACGGGCAGAACAATGATGGCTTCCCCCCCGAGGCCGCCTATGCCCATTTCCCGCTGGCGGGCGTCACCGTAAACGGGCTCGCCATCGGCGGCGCCTCGCGCGAGATCGAACTCTATTACCGCGACCAGGTCATCCAGGGCCCCGGCGCCTTCGTCGAATTCGCCCGCAACCATGACGAGTTCGCCGAGGCCATGCGCCGCAAGCTCGAACGGGAATTGCGCGTGGTCATCCTCGGCCAACTCGACGCCGACTGACCCGGCGCGCGCCCCGCCCCCATCTTTATCCTTCAAATATGCACCGCGCGGCACGCGCGCGCCGTGCAAGGGGCTCGATGCCCCTTGCACGGCGCCACCGGGCGACGCGTGAAACGCGGCGCAATCCCTCGGGTCTCAGACTGGCAGCAGGGCCGCGCCCACCCGGCGCCCCTCGGCGATCAACACGTTATAGGTGCGGCAGGCGGCGGGGCTGGCCATCACCTCGACCCCGATGCCCGCCTCTTCCAGGACGGCCCGCAAATCAGCCGGCAGATGCGCGATTTCCGGCCCCGTGCCCACCAGCAGGACGTCGATCTCACCCGCCCGGTCGAGGATCGGCTGCGCCTCGCCGTAGCCCAGCCAGGCCCGCACCCCCGAGGGCATCAGCAACACCGCGCCCTCGACCCGCTCGCCGCCCAGCCGGAAGAAGCCGGGGCCATAGCCGTCCACGGGCACGCTGTCGTCATAGGTGATCTCGGTGATGCGCATGGGGTGCCTCCCCTCGGGTTGCTCGCGTGTCGTGTCTCAGGTCCAGAACGGCAGGCCCGCAAGCCCCGCCGCCCCGATCAACAGATAGGCCGCGCCGCGATAAAATCCCGCCCAATCGGGCCGGAACAGCCGCGCGCCCGTCCACGTCCCCACGCCATAGGGGATCAGCAGCAGGACGCCAAGGGCCAGCGCGCGGGGCGGCAACAGCCCCTGCAACCAAAGCTGCGGCAGAAAGCTCAGCGAGGTCAGCGTCAGGAACAGCGCCAGGTTGGCGCGCGTGACCGCCACCGGCTGCCCCTCGGTCCCGAGGTTGAACAGGATCACCGGCGGCCCGTTCAGCCCGGTCGACCCGCCCGTCAGACCGGCCAACGCCCCGATCCCCGCGCGCGTCGCGACCCCGGGCGTCAGCGGCATCCGCCAGCCCGCCAGAAGCGCGGCCAATGTCAGCAGGGTCAGCGCGCAGACCCCGGTGCGGATCGCGTCCTCGGGGGCCACCCGCAGCGCCGCCACCCCCAGGGGTGTCGTCAGAAGGCACGCCACGATCATCACCGCCGTCGCACGGCGGTCGGCCACCTTCCACGCGCCGGGAACAACCGTGAAGAGTGAGGCCAGCGCCGACAGGGAAAACGCCGCCACGGCGATGGGCGGCGGCAGAAAGATCGTGGCCAGCGGCATGAAGACCAGCGCCGCGCCGAACCCGGCAAAGCCATAGATCAGCCCCGCCAGAAGCGACGCGCCACAAACCCAGATCAGCCCCGGCTCGCTCAGTGCCGGCGCCAGCCAGTCAGGCATCGATATTGGCGAATTGAGTGCCCCCGCCCGAGGACGGCTTGGACCAGTCGCGCTTGACCCCGATCATCAGCACCACGTTCTTGGCCACGTAGATCGAGGAATAGGTCCCCACGATCACGCCCCAGAAGATGGCGAAGACGAAGCCACGGATCACGTCGCCGCCCAGCACCAGCAGGGCGATCAGCGCGATCAGCGTCGTTCCGCTCGTCATCAGCGTCCGGCTCAGCGTTTCGTTGGCCGACAGGTTCATCACGTCGCGCAAGGCGCGCTGCTTGTACTTGATCAGGTTCTCGCGCAGCCGGTCGAAGATCACCACCGTGTCGTTGATCGAATAGCCGATGATCGTCAGCAGTGCCGCGATGGTGGCCAGGTCGAACCGGATTTGCAGCAGGCTGAACACGCCGATGGTCAGCACGATGTCATGCACCAGCGCCGCGATGGCGCCGACCGAGAACTGCCATTCGAAGCGCAGCCAGATATAGACCAGCAGCGCGGCAAGCGCCGCACCCACGGCCAGAAGCGCGGTCTGGATCAACTCGCCCGAGACCTTGGGGCCGACGGATTCCACCGACGGAAAGGTCATCTCGGGGTCGAGGCCGCGCAGCGCCTCTTCCACGGCGGTAATGGTTTCGGGGGTGACCGCCTCGGCCCCTTCCTGCGCCTGGATACGCACCATGGCGACATGCTGATCCTCGTCGAAGGTCGGGTCGAACACCTCGGTGATCGACACGTCCCCCAGCCCCAGCGGGTCCAGAACGGCGCGGTATTCGCCCACGTCCACGGCCTGGGTCGACTCCGTCCGGATCGTCGTGCCGCCCAGGAAGTCGATGCCGAAATTCAGTCCCATGGTCAGCCAGATCCCGATGGACAGGATCATGGCCACCACCGAGGCGCCGAAAGTCGCCTTGGCGTATTTGAAGAAGTCGAAATTCGTATCCTGCGGAACCAGTTTCAGGCGCATGGCTCAGACCTCGATTTTCTTGGGACGGGCCCGGTCGAACCAGGTCACGATCAGCAGGCGGGTGACGTAGATGGCGGTGAAGACCGAGGTCACGATGCCGATCCCCAGCGTCACCGAGAAGCCGCGCACGGGACCCGAGCCCAGCGCGAAGAGGATCACCGCGATGATGAAGGTCGTCAGGTTGGCGTCGATGATGGCGCTCAGCGCGCGTTCATAGCCCAGCTCGATGGCGCGGGCCGGGCCACGCGCGGTTTTCAACTCTTCGCGGATGCGTTCGAAGACCAGCACGTTCGCGTCGACCGCCATACCGATGGTCAGCACGATCCCCGCGATGCCCGGCAGGGTCAGCGTCGCCCCGATCAGGCTGAGCACGCCAAAGATCAGCCCCACATTCAGGACCAGCGCGATGGAGGCGAAGACGCCGAACAAGCCGTAGCTCAGGATCATGAAGACCAGCACGGCGGCGAAGGCCACCAGCGCGGCCATTTCCCCCGCCGCGATACTGTCCGCGCCCAGTTCCGGCCCGATGGTCCGTTCTTCGAGGAAGGTCATCTCGGCCGGCAGCGCGCCTGCGCGCAGCAGAACCGCCAGTTCGGTCGAGCTTTCCACGTTGAAATTGCCGCTGATCTGCCCCGACCCGCCGGTGATGGCCTGCCGGATCACGGGGGCCGAGATCACCTCTTCGTCCAGCACGATGGCAAAGGGCGCGCCCACATTGGCCGAGGTGTATTCGCCAAAGGCCCGCGCCCCGGTCGAGTTGAACCGGAAGGTCACCACCGGCAGGCCCGATTGCTGGTCAAAGCTCGGCTGGCTGTCGACAAGGTCGTCGCCGGTGACGACCGGCGTCTGTTCGAGGATGTAGAACACCCCCTCCTCGTCCATCGAGGGCAGCAGGATCTGGCGGCTTTCCACATCCGCCTCGGCATCGTCGGTGCGGCCCACGACCGGGTGGAAGGTCAGCCGCGCGGTGGTGCCGATCAGGTCCTTGAGTTCCTGCGCGCTGCCGATGCCCGGCACCTGGATCAGGATGCGGTCGGAACCCTGGCGCTGGATCGTCGGCTCGCGCGTGCCGGCCTCGTCGACGCGGCGGCGCACGATCTCCACCGATTGCTGCATGGTGCGATCGTCGGTGGCCTCGCGCTCGGCCTCCGACAGGGTCACGATCAGCAGATCGCCCTCCCCCCGCACATAAAGCGTCGAGGCGCCGACGCCGGTCAGACTCGCCACCGGCTGGGCCAAGCCACGCACGGCGGCCACGGCCTGCGCCAACCCCTCGGGCTGGCTCACGCGCACATGCAACTCGCCCAGCGGCGCGTCCTGGCGGCGGATCGTGCCCACCGTGTCGCGCAGATCGCGCAACGTGTCCCGCACCTCGGGCCAGAGCGCGTCCATCCGCGCCTCGTAGACATCCGCAACGCTGACCTCGGCCAGCAAATGCGCCCCGCCCCGCAGGTCCAGCCCCAGGTTCACCAGCGTCGAGGGCAGGAAGGACGGCCAGCCCGACAGCGCCTCGGCCGCGGCCTCGCTCGTCACGCCGGTGTCTTCGACCTCGGCAACCGCGTCATTGTACCGCTCGACCCGCTCGTAGAACAGGTTGGGCATGGCAAAGGCCAGCCCGGCCAGCACCACGGCGATGATGAACAGCCGGTTCCATAGGGGGATTTGCAGCATCTGGGGCCTGTCTGTCTTGGCGCGGGGCCGTCAGGCCCCGGGGCGCGAGGGGCTCAGTCGTTGGCGGCGGGCTCGGTCTTGGAGCGGACCTGCGCGATGGTCGGGCGCAGCACGCGCACCTTCACACCCTGGCTCAGCTCGACTTCGACCTCGTTGTCGTCCTTGACCTTGGTGATCTTGCCGATCAGCCCGCCCTGCGTGACGATCTCGTCCCCCCGGCGCAGCGCCGCGACCATGGCCTGATGCTCCTTCACCTTCTTCTGCTGCGGGCGGATCAGGAGGAGATACATGATCGCGAAGATCAGGATCAGCGGGACGAACTGGGCGAAGGCTTCCATCGGGGTCCTCTGTCATGTCTGTCGGGGCGGATCGGTCCCCCCCGGTCAAAAGTCGCGGCACCCTAATTCCGGGGCGCTGCCTTGGCAAGGCAGCGCCCCGGCGGGTGGTCCGGGTCACATGGGCGCAGAGAGGGACGGCGGCAAGGGGAAAGGGGTAATGGGGAGGGTGTGCCTCGGTGCACGGATCTCAATGAGACCAAACCCAACCCGGCCTTTTCCTTTGCGATCAAGGCAGAACGTGGTTTGGTGACCACGCTGCGAAAGAGTTGAGTATGGACGATCAGGTTACGATCACGCTGCCGATGGACCAACACGCCGCGATAGCGGTCGCAGCGGTGGTGGGCATCACCCTGCTCAGTTTGGTGGTCTATGCCGTTCTGGCCGCGATGGGCG
Organism: [Roseibacterium] beibuensis; assembly: GCF_039542305.1. NCBI lineage: Bacteria > Pseudomonadati > Pseudomonadota > Alphaproteobacteria > Rhodobacterales > Roseobacteraceae > Roseicyclus > [Roseibacterium] beibuensis. The sequence continues at coordinate 400,719 of NZ_BAABHW010000002.1, forward strand.
CGAGCAAGGGCAAGGATATGTGGACCGACCTCCGCAGCACTTTGGGCATGCCGCTCAAGACAGGCGTTGGCAAAGTCTCGCTGCTCGCGGTCGGGTCGGCTTATGTGATCCTATTTCTCCTCGCTCTGCTCGTGACGTTCCGATTGCTTTGGATGGTGTTTCATGGCGAGACGTCCTCTGGGGCGGACGCCAGCCCGAATACGACTTTGGGCCTTGGCGCGTTGCTGGTCGCCCTGATCGGCGCGCCTTTCCTGATCTGGCGCACAGTGGTCGCCCAAAAAACACTGGACACCGCGCAGCGCCAGACGGACCTGCAAGACGAGGCGCTCTTCAACGATAAGATCAATGCCGCCGCCACCGACCTCGCCGCGCGGCGGCAGGTAACACGGATCGTCCAGCAGGACGGCAAAGACGTCGTGCTGACCGAGTGGGAAGATGACCTCGTCACGCGCGCCGCCGCCATCGACCGGCTGGAGGGGCTGGCGCTGGAGGCAATGGATCGTGGAGATTTCGCGCCCGCGCAACGCATCGCGCGGATGCTGTCGATATATGTGCAGGAACTAAGCCTCGATCACCCACCACATCAGACGCCAAGCTTTTCTGATAGCCTCGAATTTCAGGACTGGGCTTCAAAGCTAAGACCTCTCGTACGATCCGATATGGAGCGCGCCGCACAAGCGCTAGGACGGATCAACCCAATGAATGAAGATACTCGCACTTCATTCATGCCATCAAACATCGACCTACGTCGCTGCAACTTACAGTTTTTTGATTTATCAAACTTGAACTTCCGAGGATCCCAATTGGATGACGCAAACCTTTTGGCCGCTAATCTTTCAAAGTCCAAAATCAATGATTCAACTTTGAGAGGAATTAATCTCAGCCACTGTAATATGAGCAATATGCAAGTCAGGGGCGTAGTTTTTGAAAGAGCGGCATTCGACAGCACCTACCTTCACCAAACCTCATTTTTCCAATGTACATTTCGCCATGTTAGATTTCAGCACAACAATTTCTCTACGGCCTCTTTTATTGGCTGCTTTTTCGAGAAAGCATGGTTTAATGCTAGCCCCAACTATGGCCCAATAGGCGGAAATTTTTCTGGAAGCGCGGTGATCAATATGAGCGAGACTACGCTGGGGCAATTTTCACTTATATCAAGCCAAATTTTCTCGGACGGATCTAGCAGAAAATCATTCATCGCCTTAGCAAGCCGCTGGAAGTCAAAAATAGGAAAAGATATCTCCAACAGTTGGCCGCAACACTGGCCGCTGAAAAAACTGGATTACGACCCGCAAGCACCATGCAGTAGTGAGTTTATTCAAGAATGGCGAAAATGGGCAAGTTCGATTGAACCGCCCATTGCCATCGCGCCTGACTACCGCAAGGATTAAGAGCACTGGGAAGACCCAACAAAAGTGACAACGCCAATCATTAAGCGCGTATGTACAGGCTGTGTACGCCATGTGTACCGGCTGTGCCCCCCTGATCCGGGCTTTTCCCCCGCCCCGGGCTCTGGCATACCCGCGCGCGACCGCATTCGCTGAGCCGAGGCCCCCATGCACGACATCCGCGCCATCCGCGAGACCCCTGACGCCTTCGACGCCGCGCTGGCCCGCCGGGGCCTCGCGCCGCAATCGCCCGCGATCCTCGCCCTCGACGAGGCCCGCCGCGCCTGCATCCAGAAGGCCGAGGCCGCGCAGGCCGAGCGCAATGCCGCCTCCAAGGAAGTCGGGAAGGCAAAGGCCAGCGGGGACGAGGCGGAGTTCGAACGTCTCCGCGCGCTTGTCTCTGAAAAGAAAGAGGAAATCGCCCGGCTTGAGGACGAGGCCAAGGAGAAGGACGCCGCCCTCCGCGACCTGCTGTCGGGCATCCCGAACCTGCCCTATGACGACGTGCCCGAGGGCGCGGACGAGGCCGACAATGTCGAGATCCACCGCTGGGGCGCGCCGCGCGACTTCGACTTCCAGCCCAAGGAACATTACGAGCTGGCCGCCGTTCAGGACGGCATGGATTTCGAGACGGCGGCCAAGCTTTCCGGCTCGCGTTTCGTGCTGATGTCCGGCGCCGTCGCCCGCCTGCACCGCGCGCTCGCGCAGTTCATGCTCGACACCCACACGCTCGAAAACGGCCTGACCGAGGTCAACGCCCCCGTCCTCGTCCGCGACGACATCATGTACGGCACGGGCCAACTGCCCAAGTTCGGCGAGGACAGCTACCAGACGACCAATGGCTGGTGGCTGATCCCGACCTCGGAGGTGTCGCTGACCAATATCGTCAACGACACGATCGTCGAGGAAAGCTATCTGCCGCGCCGCTACACCGCGCATTCGCTGTGCTTCCGGTCCGAGGCGGGCTCGGCGGGGCGCGACACGGCGGGCATGCTGCGCCAGCACCAGTTCGAGAAGGTCGAGATGGTCTCGATCACCCATCCCGACCACTCCGACGCTGAACAAAAGCGCATGCTGCGCTGTGCCGAGGGCATCCTCGAAGCGCTGAACATCCCTTACCGCACGGTCGTGCTATGCACCGGAGACATGGGCTTTGGCGCGCGGCGCACCTATGACATCGAGGCGTGGCTGCCGGGGCAGAACACCTATCGCGAGATTTCCTCGGTCTCGACCTGCGGCGATTTCCAGGCGCGGCGGATGAACGCGCGCTTCCGTCCGACAAGCGGCGGCAAGCCCGAGTTCGTCCATACGCTGAACGGATCGGGCCTGGCCGTGGGGCGCTGCCTGATCGCGGTTCTGGAAAACGGGCAGCAGGAAGACGGCTCGGTCCTGTTGCCTCAGGTGCTGCATCCCTACATGGGGGGGAGAACCCGCATCACCGCCGAGGGAACCCTTGACTGAAATCAACCCAAACGACCCGCCGCCCGAAAACCCCGACGACCCGCGCGACACGGCGCGGATGAAGGCCGTCTTCGTCGTGATCGCGGCGGTGGCGTTTTTCGTCTCGCCCTTCCTGAGCGAGCCTTTCACCGGGTTCGAGCCGGGGCAGATGCCGGTCGAGGTGGTGGAGCCGCCGGTCACGCCCGCGGGCTACGCGTTCTCGATCTGGGGCGTGATCTACATCTGGCTGGTCGCCTCGGCGCTGTTCGGCCTGGTCAAGCGCGACACTGCGCCGGACTGGGACGCGATGCGCTGGCCGCTGTTCCTGTCGCTCGCGGTGGGGGCGGCATGGATTCCCATCGCGCTGAGCTCGCCGGTGACGGCCACGGTGCTGATCTGGGTGATGTGGGCCGGGGCCGTCTGGGCGCTCTTGCGCGCGCCCGCACGGGACCGGGGGTGGCTGGCCTGGCCGATCGGGCTCTATGCCGGGTGGCTGACGGCGGCCAGTTCGGTCGCGACGGCAACGGTGGTCATGGGTTTCGGGCTATTGGCACCGATGACCGCCAGTTGGGCGGGCCTGGCGCTGGCGCTGCTGATTGCCCTGCCGCTGAGCCAGCGGCTGCGCGCGCCGACCTATGCCTTCGCCGCCGGCTGGGCCGCCGTGGGCATCGCGGTAGCGAACTGGCCCACGCTCTATGGCTTTGCGGCGGTGGCGGGCGCCGTGCTTCTGCTGGGACAGGCCGCGAGGCAAGGGGTGGCCTTGCGCGCCTGATCCGAGGGGGTGCGCCGCGGCCTTGCCGCGTCGCCCAGGCAAGCGCGACAAGGGGCATCGAGCCCCTGGCCGCGCTGACGCCTCCGGCGGGCATATTTTCCGGGATAAAGATGTAAAGGGGCGGGCTCTGCTGTCCGCGGGGCGTGACCACAGGCTCACGGCGCAGGGGTGCGCTGCGGTGGCCCCCTTGTTCGCCCAAGGCCCACGGGCTACACGCGAAAGCGGCCCTTTTGCGCCACCCACGCCTGACCTGCCGGAGTTTCCATGCGCATTCTGATCACCAATGACGACGGCATCAACGCCCCGGGCCTGACGGTGCTGGAGGCCATCGCCGCCGAGGTGGCCGGCCCCTCGGGCGAGGTCTGGACCGTCGCGCCGGCCTTCGAGCAATCGGGCGTGGCGCATTGCATTTCCTACGTCCACCCCACGATGATCGCCGAGCTGGGCCCGCGCCGGTTCGCCGCCGAGGGCACGCCGGCCGATTGCGTGCTGGCGGGGCTGAGCGACGTGCTGGCCGACACGCCGCCCGACCTTGTCCTGTCGGGGGTGAACCGGGGCAACAACGCCGCCGAGAACGTGCTGTATTCCGGCACCATCGGCGGCGCGATGGAAGCCGCGCTTCAGGGCCTGCCCGCGATTGCGCTGAGCCAGTATCTCGGGCCGAAGAACATCGGCCTCGACGATCCGTTCGAGGCCGCCGTCGCCCATGGCGCGGCGCTGGTTCGCGCGCTTTGGGAGCAGGGGCATTGGGACCGCGAGGATTACCGCGTGTTCTACAACGTGAATTTCCCGCCCCTGCCCGCCTCGGAGGTGAAGGGCACCCGCGTGACCGCGCAGGGGTTCCGGCGCGGCACGGGGTTCGGCATGTCGCCGCAGGTCGCCCCCAATGGCCGTCGCTTCCTGTGGATCCGGGGCGGGCCGCAGGATGTGCCGACCCAGCCCGGCACCGACGCGCACGCCAATCTCGACGGCTACATCTCGGTCACGCCGCTGCGGGCGGACCTGACCGCGCACGAGGCGCTGGACGGGCTGAGGACCGCGCTGGAATGATGGACGACGCCGAACGCAAGATGCAGTTCCTGTTCCAGTTGCGCCAGAAGGGCGTAACGGATGCGCGCGTCTTGTCGGCGATGGAGAAGGTCGATCGGGGGCAATTCGTCCGCGGGCATTTCGCCGATCGCGCCTATGACGACATGCCCCTGCCGATTTCCTGCGGCCAGACCATCAGCCAGCCCTCGGTCGTCGGGCTCATGACGCAGGCCTTGCAGGTGCAGCCGCGCGACACGGTGCTGGAGATCGGCACCGGCTCGGGCTACCAGGCGGCGGTGCTGAGCCACCTGGCGCGGCGCGTCTACACCGTCGACCGGCACCGCAGCCTGACCCGCGCAGCGGAGCTGATCTTTACCCGTGGCGGCTATTCCAACATCACGGTGCTGACTTCGGATGGGTGTTTCGGGCTGCCGGACCAGGGGCCGTTCGACCGCATCCTCGTGACCGCAGCGGCCGAGGACCCGCCGGGCCCGCTGCTGGCACAATTGAAGGAGGGCGGGGTCATGGTTCTGCCGGTCGGACAGTCCGATCACTTGCAAAGCCTCATCAAGGTGACGCGCAGGGCCGACGGGTTCGACTACGAGGAACTGATGCCCGTGCGCTTCGTGCCGCTGGTCGAAGGGCTGGCGCGGGACTGAGCGGCGCGGGGGGTGGAAACCGGACCGCGCTTCGGTGTAGAAGCCTTGCAAAACAGGGGGCGATGCCCCTGATGACGAGTGACGAGCACCTCCGGCCCATGTTCCGGCCGGCCCGAGCACAGGACCGCACCATGCCCCGATTGACCCCGATCCTCGCCCTCGGCCTCTCCGTCCCTTTGCTGGCCGGCTGCGTCGGGGCCGTGTCGGAGCTCGATTTCGATTTTCGCGGCGGGCCGATCTCGTCCGGTGTCGGGTCCGAAACGGCACCGCGCCCCGAACCCGATGCCAACGGTCTGATCACCTATGAAAGCTACCAGATGGTCGTGGCCCGCCGCGGCGATACCGTGGCCGATGTGGCCACGCGCGTGGGGCTGAGCCCCGAGGAACTGGCGCGGTTCAACGGGCGCAATGCGACGGACACGCTGCGCGCCGACGAGGTCCTGGCGATGCCGCGCCGCGTGACGCCGGGCGCCGGAGCCGGCACCGATATCGCCGCGCTCGCCCGCGGGGCGATCGACGAGGCCGAGGCGCGGGGCCCCTCGGCGTCCGGCCCGGCCCTCCAGCCCGGGCAGGAACCGGTGCAGCACCGCGTCGGACGCGGCGAAACGGCCTATTCCATCGCGCGGCTCTACGGCGTGTCGGTGCGGTCGCTGGCCGAATGGAACGGGCTGGGCCCCGACCTGGCCGTGCGCGAGGGGCAGTACCTGATTATCCCGATCGTGATCGAGCAGGCCGCCGCCGAGACCGAGGCACAGCGTCCGGGCGCCTCGATCGCGCCGCCGCCGCCCTCGGCCGCCAACCCGCTGCCCGACGCGATCGAGGCCGCCCCCCTGCCGCCGGCGACGGGCGGCGGGCCGGCTGCCCCCGCCCCGGCACCGCAGCCCGACACCAACGCACGCTTCGTGCGGCCCGTCGACGGGTCGGTCCTGCGCGATTTCTCGGCCGGAACCGACGGGATCGACTATGCCGCCCCGGCCGGCACCGCGGTGCGCGCCGCCGCCAACGGCACCGTCGCCGCGATCACGCAGGACACCGACCAGATCCCGATCCTCGTGATCCGACACGAGGACGGGCTGCTGACCGTTTATGCCAATATCCAGAACATCCGCGTGTCGCGCGGAGACAGCGTCAGCCGCGGTCAGAGCGTGGCCGAGGTGGGCGCGGGCGACCCGTCCTTCCTGCATTTCGAAGTCCGTCGCGGGTTCGAATCGGTCGATCCGGCGCAATTCCTGCCCTGACGGGCGTTTGTGCGGCCTGTCTCAAGCTTCCCATGGGAAGCCATCGACAACCCGCCCGGCCGCAAGCGGCCGGTGGCGCCAGGTTTTCGACCTCGGCATGGGGTCGTGACCCGCGAGCCGGCATATTTTTCTGGATAAAGATGGGAAGGGCGCGAAAGGCGACGCCCTGCCCCGCTATCCGAACCGGCTTCACGAGGCAGGGCGTGCATCTTCATCCACGGTCATCGGCATGCCTGCCTGTACCGTGCCCTGAATATGGAGCGCCACGGTAAAGAAGGCGTTAACAGCACCCATCTTTATCCTTCAAATATGCAGGGGCGTTCCACGCCCCGCTGCGCCCGAGTGGCCCCCGGAGGGGGTCCGAGGGCGCAGCCCGCCGGGCGACGCGGCGAAGCCGCGGCGCAATACCTCGGATCACCGCACGCGGGTCATCTCGAAGCGGCACGCCTCGGCCCCTTGGGCGCAGCAAGTGACCTCTTCGCAGTTCCAGCCGGGCCCGCAGAGTTCTGAGAACAACCGCTCGAACACCGCCGCGTGCCAATGGCAAAGCGGCACGTCCGAACGTTCCCCCCGCACCACCGGGTTGTCGCCGATCTCGAACACCACGGGCCATGTCGAAACCAGTCGGAAACCGCCCGACCCGCAAAAGGTCCAGGCATGCTTCGCCACGGCCTTGGCCAGGATCGGCGCGGCAAGACGTGCCGGCAAGAGCCGCAGGATGGCTTGCGCCTTGGACGGGATCCGGTGGGCGAGGATGTAGTCCCCGGTCCTTTTCCCCGCTTCCTTGGCCAGGCGCGGCGCGGCATCGGGCATCTCGGCCCGCATGGCCTGGTGCAGCCGCGCGGCAGGCCCCTCGTCGATCAGCCCCTCGGCCGGATCGGGCATCTCGATCACCCCCGCCATGGCCATCAGATGCGCCGTGACCTCGGGGCCGGCCTCGTCCTCCAGAACGGGGACAAGTTGCAGAATGGCATTCGGTCCGATCCGGCCCATCTGTGCGTTCATATCCCACCTCCATCGGGTCGCCGGCCAGATCGTCGGAGGGCGGCGCAGCGGCGCGACTCTCCGGTCCGGCGTTGGCTTACAAGACCACGAAACAGGTCGGATCAGGTTGACGCAGATCAAGCTTTTCCTAGGAAAGACAGGCGTTTCCACGCGCCTCTTGAAAAATTATCGCAATCCGGCAGACTGATTGTCGCAGGAAGGGAAGCACCGACACCCGCGAGGAGAGCCGCGATGTGGGATCGTATCCTTGACCGTATGCTGCGGGATCTGTTCGTGATCGGCGCAGTCGAAATTACCTATCCCGACGGCACCACGCGGCGCTATGGCGAGAACGGGGAGGTGCCCGTTCGCGTCACCATGACCGACCCGAGCCTGCCGCGACAGCTGGTCCTGAACACCGAGATCGCCCTGGGCGAAGCCTATATGGATGGCCGGCTGACCGTGGCGCAGGACGATGTCGAGGGGCTGCTTGCCCTCGCCGTTCAGAACTCCCACCGCAAGGAAAAGGTCTGGTGGCGCGAGATCGGGCAAAAGGCCCGCCGCGCGCGCCGCCGCTTCGACCAGTGGAACCCGGCCTACAAGGCGCGCCAGAACGTGGCGCATCACTACGACCTGTCGGGCGAGCTGTACGATCTCTTCCTCGATGCCGACCGGCAGTATTCCTGCGCCTATTTCGCCGATCCCGAAATGACGCTCGAGGCCGCGCAGGACGCCAAGAAGCATCACATCGCGGGCAAGCTTCTGCTGGAACCGGGCATGGAGGTGTTCGAGATCGGCTGCGGCTGGGGCGGCATGGCGCTGACGCTGGCGCGCGATTACGGGGTCAAGGTGCTGGGCGTCACCCTCAGCGAGGAACAGCACAAGATCGCGACCGAGCGCGCGGCAGCCGCCGGCCTGTCAGACCGGGTGCGGTTCGAGTTGCGGGACTATCGCTCGGTCACCGGGCAGTTCGACCGGATCGTCTCCATCGGCATGTTCGAACATGTCGGCGTGCCCCATTACCGCGAGTATTTCGAGACGGTCCATGACCGGCTCAAGGACGATGGCGTGGCCCTGATCCACACCATCGGGCGCTCCACCCCGCCTGGCGCCACCAGCCCTTGGATCACGAAATACATCTTCCCTGGCGGCTATGTGCCCGCCCTGTCGGAAATGGCGGCGGCGGTGGAAAAGGCCGGGCTCTATCCGACCGATATCGAGGTCTGGCGCCTGCATTACGCCGAGACGCTGCGCCATTGGTTCAACCGTTTCGTGGCGAACGAGGACATGGCCCGCGCGCTGTATGACGAGCGCTTCTGCCGGATGTGGCGCTATTACCTGAAGGCCTGCGAGGTGACCTTCCGCCACCATGGGCAATGCGTCTTCCAGTACCAGATGACCCGCCGGCAAGAGGCCGTGCCGCTGACCCGCGACTACCTCTACCCCGCCGACCGCCCGCGCCGGATGGCGGCGGAATAGACGGCACGCGCGACTCCGTTTTCGCCGGCGGAAACGGGCCGGAAAACGCGCGTTTTCCGGCGCCTCAATGCGGCGTCGTCCCCGAGAACAGGTTCAGCACCAGCACCCCCGCCACGATCAACCCGATCCCGATCATCGCCGCGCCGTCCAGCCTCTGGTCATAGACCAGCCAGCCGATCAGCGTGACCAGCGCCACGCCGAGGCCCGACCAGATCGCGTAGGTCACGCCAAGGGGCAGGCTGCGCAGCACAAGCGCGAGAAAGTAGAACGCCACGCCATACCCCACCACGACGATGGCCACGGGGCCCGCGCGGGTGAACCCGTCGCTGGCCTTCAGCGCGGTCGTGGCGATGACCTCGCCCGCGATGGCGATGACAAGATAAAGCCAGATCATCCGAAGACCCCCATGCAATCCGCGACCGGCCTAGACCGGGGCGCGCGCGCGGGCAAGCCTCAGGCGGCGAGCGGGTTTTCAGCAGATCCGCCGACAGCGCATCGAGGTAGATGTCGGGCGCGGGTTTGCGCGCCGCGACCCGCGTGCCGTCGCCGATATAGTCGAATCGATCCCGCGGGATGGAGCCCGCCAGCCCCTCCAGCATCCGGACATAGCTGACCCGGTCCCACACCCAGTCGAGGCCGGATTGCTTGAAGGAAAGGTTGAACGTCTCGGGCTGCACTTCCGAGGTTTCGGCCAGCGTTCCGATAGCGCCGAAGAAAATGGCCTTGATGGGCATGGGTGACCTCCACGTGTCACGTTTCCCGTACAGGTCTACGCACCAGAAGGCATTCCGGTTCATTTCGGGTGCGCCGCAGCCCCCGGATGGTGCGTCAGCCCGGATCGCCCCTTGCGCGCAACGCTTGCCTGTCTATAACGCCAGCAATTTGCGCGCTGCCCGGCCCGGTCCCTCGACCGGTGCCTGCTGACCCTGGGGAATGACATGCCGAAAAGAACCGATATCCAGTCGATCATGATCATCGGAGCGGGCCCCATCGTCATCGGCCAGGCCTGCGAGTTCGACTATTCCGGCGCCCAGGCCTGCAAGGCCCTGCGCGAGGAAGGCTACCGCGTCATCCTGGTCAACTCGAACCCGGCCACGATCATGACCGACCCGGAACTGGCCGACGCCACCTATATCGAGCCGATCACCCCCGAGGTCGTCGCCAAGATCATCGAAAAGGAACGCCCCGACGCGCTCTTGCCGACGATGGGCGGGCAGACGGGGCTGAACACCTCGCTCGCCCTGGAAGAGATGGGCGTGCTGGAAAAATTCGGCGTCGAGATGATCGGCGCCAAGCGCGACGCCATCGAGATGGCCGAGGATCGCAAGCTGTTCCGCGAAGCGATGGACCGGATCGGGCTGGAAAACCCCAAGGCCACCATCGTCAGCGCGCCCAAGGGCGCGGATGGCAAATACGACATCGCCGCCGGCATGAAGAACGCCATCGAGGCCATCGAATATGTCGGCCTGCCCGCCATCATCCGCCCCGCCTTCACGCTCGGCGGAACGGGCGGCGGCGTGGCCTACAACCGCGAGGAATACGAGTATTACTGCCGCACGGGGATGGAGGCCTCTCCGGTCGCGCAGATCCTCGTCGATGAAAGCCTGCTGGGCTGGAAGGAATACGAGATGGAGGTCGTCCGCGACAAGGCGGACAACGCGATCATCGTCTGTTCCATCGAGAACGTGGACCCGATGGGCGTGCACACGGGCGACTCGATCACCGTCGCCCCCGCACTGACGCTGACCGACAAGGAATACCAGATCATGCGCAACGGCTCGATCGCCGTGCTGCGCGAGATCGGGGTGGAAACCGGCGGGTCCAACGTGCAATGGGCCGTGAACCCCGAAGACGGCCGCATGGTCGTGATCGAGATGAACCCGCGCGTCTCGCGCTCCTCGGCGCTGGCCTCCAAGGCCACGGGCTTTCCCATCGCCAAGATCGCCGCGAAACTGGCCGTGGGCTACACGCTGGACGAGTTGGACAACGACATCACCAAGGTCACGCCGGCCAGCTTCGAGCCGACCATCGACTATGTCGTCACCAAGATCCCGCGCTTCGCGTTCGAGAAATTTCCGGGCTCCGAGCCCACCCTGACCACCGCGATGAAATCGGTGGGCGAGGCCATGGCCATCGGCCGCACCTTCCACGAATCCGTGCAAAAGGCGCTGGCCTCGATGGAAACCGGCCTGACCGGCTTCGACGAGATCGAGATCGAGGGCGCGCCGGACGAGGCCGCCATCATCAAGGCCCTCAGCAAGCAGACCCCGGACCGGCTGCGCGTCATCGCGCAGGCCATGCGCCACGGCCTCTCCAACGACACGATCCAGGCGGTCACCCATTTCGACCCGTGGTTCCTGTCGCGCATCCGCGAGATTGTCGAGACCGAGGACGATATCCGCCGCGACGGCCTGCCGATGACCGAGGAGGGCCTGCGCGCGCTCAAGATGATGGGCTTCACCGATGCCCGCCTCGCCAAGCTGACTGGCCGGACCGAGACGAACATCGCCCGCGCCCGCAAGAACCTCGGCGTCACCGCCCAGTTCAAGCGCATCGACACCTGCGCCGCCGAGTTCGAGGCGCAGACGCCCTACATGTATTCCACCTACGAGACCCCCGTCATGGGCGAACCGGAATGCGAGGCACGCCCCAGCGACCGCAAGAAGGTCGTCATCCTCGGCGGCGGCCCCAACCGTATCGGGCAAGGGATCGAGTTCGACTATTGCTGCTGTCACGCCTGTTTCGCGCTCAGCGACGCGGGCTATGAGACCATCATGGTCAACTGCAACCCCGAGACGGTCTCGACCGATTACGACACCTCAGACCGCCTCTATTTCGAGCCGCTGACCTACGAACACGTCATGGAGATCCTGCGCGTCGAGCAGGAGCGCGGCACGCTGCACGGCGTCATCGTCCAGTTCGGCGGCCAGACGCCCCTGAAACTGGCCAATGCGCTGCATGACGCGGGCATCCCCATCCTCGGCACCACGCCCGACGCCATCGACCTGGCCGAGGACCGCGAACGCTTCCAGCAGCTCGTCCAGAAGCTCGGTCTGAAACAGCCCGAGAACGCCATCGCCACCACCGACGCGCAGGCCAAATCCGCGGCCGAGCAACTCGGCTACCCGCTGGTGATCCGCCCCTCCTACGTGCTGGGTGGCCGCGCGATGGAGATCGTGCGCGACAGCGCGCAACTCGACCGCTACATCCGCGACGCCGTTGTCGTCTCCGGCGACAGCCCGGTGCTCCTCGACAGCTATCTCGACGGCGCGACCGAGGTCGATGTCGATGCCCTCTGCGATGGTGAGGCCGTCCATGTCGCGGGCATCATGCAGCATATCGAAGAGGCGGGCGTCCATTCCGGCGACAGCGCCTGTTCGCTCCCGCCGCACACCCTCTCGCCCGAGATCCAGGACCGCATCATCGAACAGACCCACGCGCTCGCCCGCGCGCTGAACGTGGTCGGCCTGATGAACGTCCAGTTCGCGGTGAAAGACGACGAGATCTACCTGATCGAGGTCAACCCCCGCGCTTCGCGCACCGTGCCCTTCGTCGCCAAGGCGACCGATAGCGCCATCGCCTCCATCGCCGCGCGCCTCATGGCGGGCGAAAAGCTCTCCGATTTCCCGATGGCCGAGCCGCACCAACCCGTCGATGACGACACCCCGATCATCCCCGGCGACCCGATGGCGCTGGCCGATTTCCGCACGCCCTGGTTCTCGGTGAAAGAGGCCGTTCTGCCCTTCGCCCGCTTCCCCGGCGTCGACACGCTGCTGGGGCCGGAAATGCGCTCGACCGGCGAGGTGATGGGCTGGGACCGCACCTTCCCCCGCGCCTTCCTCAAGGCGCAGCTTGGCGCGGGCACCCACCTGCCCAAGACCGGCACCGTCTTCATCTCGATCAAGGACGCCGACAAGGGCCCGCTCCTGATCGAGGCCGCCGAGATGCTGAAAACCCTCGGCTTCGACATTATCGCGACCCGCGGCACGGCGGCCTACCTGGCCGAGCACGGCATCGAAAGCACGCTGGTCAACAAGGCCTACGAGGGCGGGCGCAGCATCGTCGACATCATCAAGGATGGCGGCGTGCAACTGGTGCTGAACACGACCGAGGGCGCACAGGCGGTCGAAGACAGCCGCTCCATGCGCGCGGTCACGCTGGCCGACAAGATCCCCTATTTCACGACGCTGGCGGGGTCACATGCCGCCGCCCAAGCCATGGTCGCCGCCAAGGACGGCAAGCTGGGCGTGCGGTCGTTGCAGGCGTGACCCTGTAGGGTGGGTGGCACCCATCATCACCTTGCGCTTCTAATGGTGGGTTCCACCCCACCATCCCCCGTAGACCGGGCTTCAGCCCGGCACCTCAGAAGACTTTCGTAAGCGAACCAAGCCCAGCGGAAGCACAAAGCTCCTGTTGCTCACTCGGTCGTTTCATCGCACAGCATCATATCGCCGGAGTTCCCGAAGGGCTCGCAATTCAGTCCACACTCATACAAGCCATCAGTCGCGCCCAGTTGGCGAAGATAGCTTCGGGCGGCCATTCGACATTCTTGGAGCGTGTCATATTCATCAAGGTGGACGTGGGTAAGCAGGCTGGGAGCTTCCGGGTAGACCGTGGCCAGCCAACGATCGGGTGTCAGCAACGTCCAAACTACAGCCGCTCCAACCGCAAGGAGAAGGAGCAATGACGCTCCTTTCATCCCGGCCGCCCCTCCAGCAACCGTACCGCGCGCTCCGCATCCGCGCCCTTGCTGCGCACGGCAAAGAATTCCGCGCCGCCCATGATGCCGACCTTTTCGGCCAGCGCCAGCGCGATGAAATGGTTCAGCGACACACCGTCCCATTCCGCGAATTCCCCCGCCGCCGCCTTCAAGGATTGCGGTAGCCTGATAGTGATCCGGGCCATGGCCAAATCCTCCGGCAGTCCCTCAACAGTTCAGCATGCAGCGGTCAAATCGGCAAGCCTCACTCCTCCTCCCCCATCACCCTTGCCGCCTCGCCCCATTGCGGCGGGGCCGTCTGGCTGGTGGTCGACTCCTTGAACGGCTCGATCGTGTCGTGGCCACGGATCAGCCCGCCCAGGCGCGCATGCATGAAGGCGCGCAGCACGTCGTTCATGCGCGGCTGGTAACCCGGCCCCATCGAGCGGAACCATTTCACCACGTCCTCGTCCAGCCGCACCGTGATCCGCGTCTTGGCGCTTTCGCGGCGGGTGGCGATCTCGCGCCATTCCATCGGGATGCGCTGGTCCATGAAGATGGCCGAGTGCATGTCCCATTCGAACCGCCTCAGCGCATCGGCGAGGTAGAAGTGGTGTTTGCGCTGCGCCATGGTCAGCGGCTTGCCGTGCATGGCCTCGTCCAGAGTCGTCATCTCCGGGCCCCCTTGTCGCTCTGATGTGGAAGGCGGCCAGTCTGGCGTGGAGTGGTTAAGAAATCGTTGAGGGGGCGTGTCTGCACGGGGTGTGTACAGGGTGTGTACGGGGTGTGACGTGTCGTTTTCGGCCCAAGGGCCGCGTCCGCGATCGCGGGTTTTTCCCCGCAGAGGATCGTGGACAGGTCCGCCCCCGGCCCCTACCCTGAGCGTCGCACACCCCGCCCCATGACGTTTTCGGGAGTATTCGATGCAAGTCTTTTCCCCTCGCGCGCAGGTCGCCGCGGCCCTTGTTCTCGGCTGTGTGGCCTCTGCTAACCCCTTGTTTGCACAGGATTGGTCCCTGCCCTCGACCTTCGGCGAGATCTCGATCACCGGCGGATTCCAGCCCGATCCGAACTGGCTTCACGTCCTGGCCGGCGGGGAGATCCGGCGCGAGTTTCCCGATGCCGTGACGGGCAATCGCTGCACCGGCCATTTCGCCGACGCCCCCGATTTCCGCCTGTTCTACGACCCGTCCGAGGGCGGCCCCCTCTCCATCTACGTCGAATCCCGCGACGACACCGTCCTCCTCGTCAACACCCCCGACACGCAGTGGCATTGCAACGATGACAGCTCGGGCCTGAACCCGGGGCTGAGCTTCGAGGACCCGCTGGCGGGGCAATACGACATCTGGGTGGGCACCTATCAGCCCAGCAACGGCGACTACCCCTCGGCCATCCTGTCGATGTCGGGCGAGGCGCCCTTCGCCGCCACCTTCGCCCGCGCCTTCTTCGGCGAGGATGACCGCATCGTGGTCGACCCGTCGCAGGCGCCGTGGAACATGATCGGCTTCGTGGACCTGTCCTCGGCCAGTTGCACGGGCGTCCTGATCGGGCCGGCGACGGTGCTGACGGCGGGTCATTGCCTGGCCGACGAGGGCCAGATCACCACCCTGCCGGTGGAGTTCATCGCGGGGTTCGACCGGGGCGATTTCGTCGCCCGCTCGCCCATCAGCGGCTACCACGTGCCCGCGAACTGGATGGCGGGCGAGCAGGAGGGGTATGATTTCGCCTTCCTCTACCTGACCAACCCGATCGGCGACCAGGTCGGCTGGATGGACGTCACCGTCCTGAGCGAGGCCGAGATCGCCGAAGCGCTAGCGGGTGACGGCCCCGACATCATGCAGGCCGGGTATTCCTACGACCAGCAGGGGCTGATGACCGGCAACCTGGATTGCCCCTTCGTCGAGATCGGCAGCCAGAACCGCCTGATCCACCAATGCGACACGTTGCAGGGCGACTCGGGCTCGCCGCTCTTTATCGAGACGGACGGGCGCTATCGGGTCATCGGGATCGAGTCCCACACCAACGCCATGCCGCGCGAGGAGTTCGACCAGAACGTCGCGATGTATTCCGAGTATATCGTCAACGAGATGTGGGCGATGGCGGGCCAGGGCGGCAGCACCGGCACGGTGGGGTCCGGCGCAATGGTGCCCGCCACGAAGTGAAGCCCCAGCCGGGAAACAAGACCGCCCGGACCATCAGGTCCGGGCGTTTTCGTGTTCGGAGAGTAAGGCCAGCCGCGCGGCTCAGCCCGCGATCAGCGGCAGGTGCGGCGCATAGATCTCGGCCACGCGGGCGATGGCGGCCTCGGGCGTCATCTCTTCGCTTTCGCCGGTGCGGCGGCTGGTCAGTTCGACCATGCCGTTCTTGAGGCCCCGCGGGCCGACCGTGATCCGCCAGGGCAGGCCGATCAGGTCCATCGTGGCGAATTTGGCACCGGCGCGTTCCTCGCGGTCATCGTAAAGCGGCTCCAGCCCCTTGGCGGTGAAGGCTTTGTAAAGATCCTCGCAGGCCGCGTCACAGCTGGCGTCGCCCTGTTTCAGGTTCACGATGCCGACATGGTAAGGCGTGACCCCCTCGGGCCAGATGATGCCGTTCTCGTCATGGCTCGCCTCGATGATCGCGCCGACAAGGCGGCTGACGCCGATCCCGTGAGAGCCCATGTGCACCGGCACGCGGTTGCCGTCGCGATCGGTCACGACGGCGCCCATCGGCTCGGAATACTTGGTGCCGAAATAGAAGATCTGTCCCACCTCGATTCCGCGGGCGACGCGGCGGCGATCCTCGGGGATGTCGGCCCAGACGGCTTCGTCATGGGTCTCGTCGGTGCGGGCGTAGCGGCTGGTGAATTCCTCCAGCACGGCGCGGCACTGCTCGACGCTGTCATAGTCGATCTCGCGGTCGCCGAATTTCAGGTCGGTGATCTCGCTGTCGTAGAAAACCTCGGACTCGCCCGTCTCGGCCAGCACGAGGAATTCATGGGTGTCGTCGCCGCCGATGGGGCCGCTGTCGGCCCGCATCGGGATGGCCTGCAGGCCCATGCGCTCGTAGGTGCGCAGGTAGCTGACGAGGTGACGGTTATAGGCGTGCAGCGCGTCCTCTTTCGTCAGGTCGAAATTGTAGCCGTCCTTCATCAGGAATTCGCGGCCGCGCATCACGCCGAAGCGGGGGCGGATCTCGTCGCGGAACTTCCACTGGATGTGATACAGCGTCAGCGGCAGGTCCTTGTAGCTGGTCACGTGGCTGCGGAAGATGTCGGTGATCAGCTCTTCGTTGGTGGGACCATAGAGCATGTCGCGATCATGGCGGTCGCGAATGCGGAGCATCTCTGGGCCATAGGCGTCGTAGCGCCCCGACTCTTTCCAGAGGTCGGCCGATTGCAGGGTCGGCATCAGCATGGGGATATGGCCGGCGCGGACCTGTTCCTCGTGCACGATCTGCTCGATCCGGCGCAGCACCTTGAAGCCAAGCGGCAGCCAGGAATAGATCCCGGCGCTGGCCTGCTTGATCATGCCGGCGCGCAGCATGTAGCGGTGACTGACGATCTGCGCCTCGGCGGGCGTCTCTTTCAGAACGGGAAGGAAGTAGCGGGAAAGGCGCATCTGGCGGACCCTTTGGACTCTGGTTGTCCCGTCGGGTCTAAGCCAAGGTGAAACCGCTCACAAGCGGTGCTCAGACATTCGGCGATCCGCCGGCCGAAGATGCGAACCCGCCACCCCGCGGGCCGGGGGCCGGGGCGGGTGCCGGGGCGTCGCTCCCCCAGCCGCCCGTGGGCGTGCCGAATACGCCGGCCGAAGCAGGGCGCATCCCGATCCAGAGCGCGGCGGCCATCACGACCAGAAGCGCGATCAGGGTCAGCGAAAGCTTGTTCAGAAGGGACATGGCAGCCTCCCATCACTTGGATGGGCGGCACTCTACCCGCTTGGCCGTCGCCGCGGCAGTCAGGCTTTCCCTACCCCGACCGCAAAAAAAGCGGCCCCGCAAGGGGGCCGCAGTCTTGGAAAGGGGCGCCGGGGCTGGCGAGGGGAAAAGGGACAAGACGCCAGCCCCGGCAGGGGCGCGCCTAGACCGGCATCGCCGAAACGGCGGTCGGGCCGAATACCAGGACCGAAAACATCACGACGATCACGAAGACGAGGGAAACCGCGAGGTAGTTCAGCAAGGTCATGGCAGGTACTCCGGCACTGGGGCAGATCCAGGCGCTGAGCCAACGGTAGGCCAACGCTCCGGCGCAGACTATGCAGGGAATCCCTACCAGCCGGTTAAGCGGCGCCTTCGACGATCGGCTCGGCCCCGAGCGCCGTGGCCAGCGCCCTGAACCGTGCCTCGGCCACCTCGCCGAACAGCGCGCGGCCCTGGTCGGTTTTCAGCGTCAGGATCAACTCGTGCCGCTGCGGACGATAGCGCAGCGCGCCGTGATCCGAGGGCTTTTCCACCGTGAACATCGCGCCGAACCGCATGGCGCGGCCAAGGATCTCGGCTTCTTTCACCTTGTCTTCGGGGATCAACTGAAGCAGCGCCTCGTCGAAATTGGTGGCCGCGCGGTTGCCCTTGTAGCGGTGCAGCAGCGCCAGACCCAGGAAGACCCGCTCACCATGGGTCAACCCGCCGAGATTGGCGCGGGTGGCGTTGTCGAAACAGACCTCGGCGCGGTAGTCGGGATGGGCGCGCCAACTGACGTCATGCAGCAGGCAGGCGGCGCGGATCAGGCGGCGCTTCTCGGGCCGGGCACGGGGAAAGAGCGGCTCGACGAAGTAATACAGCGCGCGGCCAAAGCCGGGCATCCGGGCCGAGGACGCCTCGGCATGGCGGGCAGCCTCGATCAGCGGGTCGCGCTGGCGCAGCGCGGGTGTCATCTGTTCGTAGAGCAGCCCTTCGCGGATCCCGTAAGAGGAAATCGCGACCTCCTGCGGCTGGAGTTCCCGCACGAGGCGCTTCAGCACTTCGGAGGCCAGCGGCACAAGTTTCATCCGTTCCGCCGAGGTGCCGGTGCGGGCGCGCAACTCTTCAAGGTCGGACTTGGCGATGTACTTGATCGTGTCGAGGATCGCCTTGGGCTTCATCCGGTATTCGTGCAGCACCTTGAGCGGGTAGCCGCGCCGCTCCATGTCGACCCGCGCGATGGCCCGCCAGCTTCCGCCGACCAGGAACAGGCGCTTGGGCCTGGTCTCGAAATGGGACACCAACTCGGTCACGCGCGACTTGATATGCGCGCGGATGGCTTTCTTGCCGCCCTTGATCCCCATCAGCTTGAGCGGCCCGAGGCTGGAGGTCTGGCGCATCCCCACCTGCCCGTCGCCGGTCAGTTGCGCCAGTTCCATGGACGATCCGCCGATATCGCAGATCAGCCCCTCGGCCCCGGGCCAGCCGACCAGAACGCCCTGCGCCGACAGCCGCGCCTCTTCCGCGCCGTCGACGATCCGGATGGAGAGGCCCGTCTCGGCCATCACCTCGGCGCGGAACTCGGGCCCGTCCTCGGCATCGCGCACCGCCGCCGTCGCCACGGTCAATAGCGGCGCGACGCCCATGCCCCTGGTCAGCGCGGCAAAGCGGCGAAGCGCGGCCAGCGCGCGGACGCGCCCCTCGGGGTTCAGACGCCCCGTCTGCGAGAAGCCGGCGCCAAGGCCGCACAGGATCTTTTCGTTGTAGAAATAGGCGGGGCTACGCGCGGCCCCGTCGAACACCACCAGCCGGACCGAGTTCGACCCGATGTCGATCACGCCCACACGTTTGAGCGCCTGCGCCTCGGGGGCGTCGAACAAGGGCACCCCGAAGGGTCCCCATTCGGGATGCAGTTCAACCGGGCCCATCGGGCCCGAAGCGGTCGCGCGCTGCGTCATGGATCGAGTGTTCGCACGGGGCCATGGACGGCGTCAATCGTCACGGGCGGTCGCCTCAATCGTCGCCGTGGGTCAGTTCCGGCACATCCTTGGCCCCTGCCGACCCCCGCCCGGAGAGCGAGGGGTTCTCCATGAAGAAGCGGTGGCACGAGAACGGGTTCTCCAACTCGGACAGGTCCGGGCGCAGGAAACTCCCGTCGGGTTGCAGCACCCAGGTCTGCGCCACATCGGCAAGGTTGGCCGCCATGATCTGGCTGACGATCTGCGCCTTCACCGTGTTGTTGGTGCATTCAACCAGCGTTTCGACGCGCCGGTTCAGGTTGCGCCCCATCCAGTCGGCAGAGCTGATATAGACCCGCGCCTTTTTCGAGGGCAGGCCCGCACCATTGCCGAAGCACACGATGCGGGAATGTTCGAGGAAGCGGCCCACGATGGATTTCACGCGGATATTTTCCGACAATCCCTTCACACCGGGGCGAATGCCACAGATGCCCCGGATCACGAGGTCGATCTTCACCCCCGCCTGGCTCGCCTCGTAAAGCGCGTCGATCACGTCGGGCTCGATCAGGCTGTTCATCTTGGCCCAGACCATCGCGGGCTTTCCGGCACGGGCATGCTCGGCCTCGGCGCGCAGGTTCTCGATGATCGTGGATTTCAGCGACAGGGGCGAGATCGACAGGTTCTCCAGCCCCTCGGGTTCGGCATAACCGCCGACATAGTTGAACACCTTGGTGGCGTCCCGACCAAGTGCGTCGTCGCAGGTGAAAAGGCTGAGGTCGGTGTAGATACGCGCGGTGATCGGGTGGTAGTTGCCGGTGCCGAAATGGGTATAGGTCACCAGCCTGTCGCCCTCGCGCCGGACAACGGTGCTGATCTTGGCGTGGGTCTTGTAGGTGATGAACCCGTAGATCACATGCGCGCCCGAGCGTTCCAGCTTGCGCGACTGGCGGATATTGGCGGCCTCGTCGAAGCGGGCCTTCAACTCGACCAACGCGGTGACGGATTTGCCGTTCTCGGCGGCCTCGCACAGCGCCTCGACGATGGGGGACTCGTTCGACGTCCGGTAAAGCGTCTGCTTGATCGCCACCACGTTGGGGTCCCGCGCGGCCTGCGCCAGGAAGCGGATGACCATGTCGAAGGTCTCGTACGGGTGGTGCAGCAGCATGTCCTTCTGACGGATCGCCGCGAACATGTCGCCGTCATGGTCCTGCACCCGTTCCGGCACGCGCGGCGTGAAGGATTTCCACAGCAGGTCGGGCCTTGTGTCGATCACCAGCTCTTTCAGACTGACGAGGCCGATCATGCCCTTGACCTGCACCACCTCGTCGCCGGTGACGTGCATCTGGTCCACGATCTCGGCCATCAGATGCTCGGGCGCGCCTGCGCTGATCTGAAGGCGCACGACCTCGCCGCGGCGGCGGCGCTTCAGCGCGGTCTCGAATTCGCGCACGAGGTCCTCGGCCTCTTCCTCGACCTCAAGATCGCTGTCGCGCAGCACGCGGAAGGCGCAATGTCCGGCGAGTTTGTAGCCCGGAAACAGCGCGCCGATATGGGTCAGCAACAGCTCTTCCAGCGGCAGAAAGCGCGCCTCGCCCTCGGGCGCGGGCAGGCGCAGGAAGCGGTCGATCTGGCTGGGGATCGGCAGAAGCGCCTGCAACTCGCGCCCGTCGCGTTCCCGCTTCATGTGCAGCGCCAGCGCGATCCCCTCGTTCGGGATGAAGGGGAACGGATGCGCCGGGTCGATCGCCAGCGGCGAAAGCACCGGGAAGACCTGCGTCAGGAACACCTCTTCGAGGTAACGTTTATCCGCGGGTTTGAGGCCCGAGCGGGTGACGACGGTGATCCCCTCGGCCTCCAGCTCCTTGCGCAGGGTGACCCAGGCCGCCTGCTGGTGCTGCATCAGGCTGCGGGCGTCGGCATTGATCAGCTTGAGCTGTTCGGCGGGCGTACGGCCATCGTCGGAGGGGGTCGTGTTGCCCTCCTGCGCCAGTTCACGCAGGCCCGCGACACGCACGGTGTAAAATTCGTCGAGGTTACCCGCCGAGATCGACACGAAGCGCACCCGTTCCAACAGCGGCACGCGCGGGTTCTCGGCCTCTTCCAGCACGCGCCAGTTGAAGGCGAGCCAGCTCAGTTCACGGTTGAAGAAACGACGCGGCCCGCTGATCTGCGCCTCGGGCAGGTCGACGGGTTCGGGGATCGGGGCGGAGAGGAAATCGGCAAAGCTCATGATGCTGACCTAGGTGGGGCCTGTGACATCAGCGTGACACGGGCTGTTGCATCTCGGCAAGGACCGCCTTGGCATCCTTGAACCGGGGCGGGCGTTTCGCCGCAAGCGCGCGGGCGTCCAGCGCGTCGACGAAGGTGCGCACCGCGGCAAAGGAGCGCTCGATGCGCGCCGCGACATGGGTCAGCATCGACGGCGTCAGGCGCAAGGCGCGGTCATGGGCCAGTTTCATCATCACCGCCATCAAGAGCGCATCGTCCGGCGGCGCCACCCGCGCCAGCCCGGCCTGCCGCATACGGCTGTCGAGGTCGGGCAGCGTCAGGTCCCAGCGTTCGGGCCCGTCCGTCGCGGTGAAGAGGATCGGCGCACCACGCAGCACAAGCGCGTTGTGCAGGTGAAACAGCGCGGCTTCGGCGGCGGCGTGACCGGCGATGCGGTGGGCATTCTCGACGACCAAGGCGGGCGCGGCGGCCTGCTGTTCCGCCGCGGCTTCATCGAGGTCCCTCGCCTCGACGAATGCTGCGCCACTCATCCCGGCCCAGACATGCGCAAGATGCGTCTTGCCCGCGCCTTCGGGGCCGGCCAGCACAAGCTTGCCATGGGGCCAGTCGCGCCAGGCATCGATCTGGGCGACGGCGCCAGCGTTGGCGGTCGAGACGAAGAAATCCTCTCGCCCCATCGCGGGGCGAAGGGCGAGGTTGAAAACGAGTTGTTCGGCCATCAGCTCTGTGCCCCGTCCTCGTCCGGGTCATCACGGTATTCCTCGGGGATCGGCCGCCCCTCGAGCCCGCGATAGAGCAGGCTGTCGGTATATTGCTCGATCCCGAAGCGGACCAGCACGCCGAGCGCGGCGGCGACCGGCACGGCCACCAGCATGCCGACGAAGCCGAACAGCGTTCCAAAGGCCGAGAGCGCGAAGATCAGCCAGACCGGGTGCAGACCGACCGACGAGCCGACCAGCTTGGGCGTCAGGATGTTGCCCTCGACCATCTGGCCCACCTGGAAAACGGCCGCCACGGCGACGATCATCCACCAGTCGCCCCAGAACTGGAACAGCGCCAGCCCGATGGACAGCACCCCGCCCACCAACGCGCCGACATAGGGGATGAAGGTCAAAAGCCCCGCCGCCAACCCGACGACGAGGCCGAATTGCAGACCGATCACCATCAGCGCCACGGCGTAGAAGGTGCCGAGGATCAGGCAGACCGTCCCCTGCCCGCGCACAAAGCCGGCCAGCGTCTTGTCGATCTCTTTCGCGAGGCGGCGGATGGTGGGGGCGTGGTCGCGCGGCAGAAGGAGGTCGATGCGCGCCACCATGTTGTCCCAGTCCAGAAGCAGGTAGAATGCGACGACCGGCGCGACGACCATGAAGACCAGCACGTTCACCACGCCCGCTGCCGAACTCAGCACGCTTTGCAACAGCTCCCCGCCGCGCGACTGGATCGTCTCGCCGATGGAACTCAGCGATTGGCGGAGGGGCGAGGTGTCGTCCATGAACCCGGGGAAGCGTTCGGTCAGCCAGCTACGCAACTGGTTGAACAGATCGGGCGCGGACTGGATCAGGTCGGTGGTTTGCTGGATTAACAGCGGCACGATCACCAGCATCGTCAGCACGACGACCAGCACAAGGATCACGAAGATGATGGCGGTCGACAGGACGCGGCTGAAGCCCATCTTCTCCAGCCGGTCCGCGACCGGGTCGAGGAAGTAGGAGATCGCCCCGCCCACGAGGAAGGGCAGGATCACGTTGCCAAGCAACCACAGCAGCACGAAGAACACCGCAAAGGCGATCCCCCAGTAGAGCAGCTGTTTGCGGACAGGCAGGGCCATGGCGTCTCCTTTGTCGCGATAGATGCGGCAGGGAGGGCCATGGGGCAAGGGGAAAGCGGGGGGACAAACCCGTTTTCCCCAAGGAAAACGGGCAGGAAATCTCGAGATTTCCTGCCCGGAAAACCCGGGTTTTCCGGCCCCGCCCTGCGGGCGGACCGCTCAGGCCCGCGTGGCGCGGATCAGATCGAGAATGTCGCGCGCCGCCGAGGGGATGTTCGTGCCCGGCCCGAAGATCGCCTTGACCCCGGCCTTCTGCAGGAACTCGTAATCCTGGTGCGGAATGACGCCGCCGCAGATCACGATGATATCGCCCGCGCCCTCGGCCTTCAGCGCCTCGATCAGCCTGGGCGCCAGCGTCTTGTGACCGGCGGCCTGCGACGAGATGCCGATCACGTGCACGTCGTTGTCGATGGCGTCCTGCGCGGCCTCTTCCGGGGTCTGGAACAGCGGGCCCACATCCACGTCGAAGCCGATATCGGCGAATGCCGTGGCGATCACCTTGGCGCCGCGGTCATGCCCGTCCTGGCCCATCTTGACCACCAGCATGCGCGGGCGGCGGCCTTCTTCCTCGGCGAAGGCGTCCACGTCGCGCTGGATCTGGGCAAAGCCCTCGTCGCCCTCGTAGGCCGAGCCATAGACGCCGGCCAGCGTCTTCACCTCGGCCCTGTGGCGGCCGAACACCTTTTCCATCGCCATGCTGATTTCCCCCACGCTGGCCCGGTGACGGGCGGCCTCGACCGCCGCTTCGAGCAGGTTGCCGCCCTCGTTCGCGCGCCGCTCCAACTCGGCCAGCGCCGCGTCGCAGGCCGCCGCATCGCGCGTGGCGCGGATCTTTTCCAGCCGCGCGATCTGGCTTTCGCGCACCTTCTCGTTGTCGATCTCGAGGATGTCGATCGGGTCTTCCTTGTCCTTGCGGTACTTGTTGACGCCGACGATCACCTCTTCGCCGCGGTCGATCATGGCCTGCCGCCGCGCCGCCGATTCCTCGATCCGCAGCTTGGGCAGGCCGGAGGCAACGGCCTTGGTCATGCCGCCCATCTCTTCGACCTCGGCCATCAGGACGCGGGCCTGCTCGATCAGCTCGTTGGTGAGGCTTTCGACATAGTAGGAGCCCGCCAGCGGATCGACGACATTGGTCACGCCGGTCTCTTCCTGCAAGATCAACTGGGTGTTGCGCGCGATCCGGGCCGAGAACTCGGTCGGCAGCGCGATGGCCTCGTCCAGCGCGTTGGTGTGCAGCGACTGCGTGCCGCCCAGAACCGCCGACATCGCCTCGTAGGCGGTGCGCACGACGTTGTTGTAGGGGTCCTGTTCCTGCAGGCTGACGCCCGAGGTCTGGCAATGCGTGCGCAGCATCTTGGAGCGGTCGGATTTCGCGCCGAACCCCTCCATGATCTCGTACCACAGCGTGCGCGCGGCGCGCAGCTTGGCGATCTCCATGAAGAAGTTCATGCCGATGGCGAAGAAGAAGCTCAGCCGCCCGGCGAACTTGTCCACGTCCATCCCGGCGTCGATCGCGGCGCGCACGTATTCGCGCCCGTCGGCCAGCGTGTAGGCCAGCTCCTGCACCAGGTTCGCGCCCGCCTCCTGCATGTGGTAGCCGGAGATCGAGATCGAGTTGAATTTCGGCATGTTTTCCGACGTGTAGCCGATGATGTCCGAAATGATCCGCATGCTCGGCTCGGGCGGGTAGATATAGGTGTTGCGGACCATGAACTCCTTGAGGATGTCGTTCTGGATGGTCCCCGACAGCAGCGACTTGTCATGGCCCTGCTCTTCGCCGGCAACGATGAAATTGGCGAGGATCGGGATGACCGCGCCGTTCATCGTCATCGAGACGCTGACCTGATCCAGCGGGATACCGTCGAACAGGATCTTCATGTCCTCGACGCTGTCGATGGCGACGCCCGCCTTGCCCACGTCGCCCAGAACGCGGGGGTGGTCGCTGTCATAGCCGCGATGCGTGGCAAGGTCGAAGGCGACCGAGACACCCTGCTGACCGGCGGCGAGGTTGCGGCGGTAGAAGGCGTTGGATTCCTCCGCCGTTGAAAAGCCCGCGTATTGGCGGATGGTCCAGGGCCGGCCGGCATACATCGTCGCCTTGGGGCCGCGCGTGAACGGGGCGAAGCCCGGCAGGCTGCCCATGTGGCCAAGCCCTTGTGTATCGGCCTCGGTGTAAAGCGGTTTGACGCGGATACCTTCCAGCGTTTCCCAGGTCAGACTGTCGGGGTCGCGTCCCTTCAGCTCCTTCTCGGCGCGCTCACGCCAGGCGTCGATGCCGGGGGTCTCGGGGCCGGGGGTCTCGGGGGTCTGGGTCATCGGGGGTTCCTCTTCCTACGTCTGTCCTGGCCCGCATCTGCAGCGCGGGCTCATCTAGGTAGTCGGCAAGGCCCCCGGCCCCGGCGCGCAGCCAGGCGAGGTCCTCGGCATATTGGGCGCGCAGGATGGCGCGCTGATGGGGGTCGAAGGGCATGTAACGGCCCGCGACGCTGCCAAGCGACGACGCATCGTCGCCCGCATCGGCCAGAAGCCTGGCAAGCGACGGGGCACCCGGCGCCGCGTTCAGGTGTTCATGGCTGCGGCCGAAGGCCAGGCGTCGGTGCGTCAGGCGGCGCAGCAGGATATCGGGGCGTCCGGCCATCGCCTCGTGGCTCCAGACCGCGATGCGGGCAGCGGGCAGTGCCTGGGCGAAATCGGCGATCACGTGACGCCACCGGCGCGGCTGGGTGATGAGCCGGTCGCAAAGGTCGGGCCCCGGCGCCGCGCCACCGCGCGCGATCTGCATCGCGAGCGCCGAGGCCCACCACGCATCGTACGAGCGGATGGCCAAGGCGATCTTCACCTTGGCCGGGTCGATCCCGCCCGCGATCCGGCTGAGGCGCAGGGGGACACGCGGATAAAGGCGGGTCTCGGCGATGACCTCGGCCAGCGACCCGATCATGTCGGGGTCGCTCACGATCAGCAGGGCCGCCCCCTTCTCCTGCGCCTGCCGCACGCGCAGCGCCATGCGACCGGTCAGACGCTCTCCGCCCGGGCCGGTGATCCCCTGCAACAGGCCCGCGCGCGTCACCTCCGGGTCCCAGACGGCGATGCCCTTGGCGACCATGGCCGCGCGCCCCTGCCGCATGACGTGGTGCAGCGTGGCGGTTGCGGTTCGGTGGGCGCCCGCGTGCAGGATCACCTCCATCTTGCGATCTCCCGCGGCTGTGAGGACGGAATACCGCCCAGCCTGCCCCGAAAGCGATGAAGATCGGGTGAATGCGCCGGACCGCAGGGGCCGATTGCCGCGGCGAAAGCTGCGGAAAGGCTTCGCAATTCCCGGGACCCTGCCTATATCTGGCAGGACTGGAGGAGTGATGCGACCGACCCCCCTTGCCCTTGCTGCCGCCCTGATGCTGGCCCCTGCCGCGATCCCCGCGCAGCAGGCCGATGATGCGCTCGCGATGGCCGCCTCGGAGCCCGGCGACACCGAGATCGAGGCCGTCGACCCGATGGCCCCGCGGGACGCCGCCGACGTGACGCTGGAAGAATTCCTGTGGACCGCGCGGCCCATCATCGTCTTTGCCGACACGCCCGCCGATCCGCGCTTCATCGAGCAGATGCAATTGCTGGCCGCGCGGCCCGATCCGCTGATCGAGCGGGACGCGGTCATCATCGTCGATACCGACCCCGCCTCCCGCTCGGCCATCCGCACCGAGTTGCGCCCGCGCGGTTTCTCGCTGGTCGTGATGCAGAAGGACGGCAGCGTCGGGTTCCGCCGTCCCAGCCCCCGCGACGTGCGAGAGATCATCCGCGGCATCGACAATTTCTCGTTCCGGCAGGAAGAGTTGCGCAGCGGCGGGCAGTGACCCGCCGCCATGGCTGCGTGATATGAAACGCAGCCGCGCATGGCCTTATTCGAACTCCATGATCACTTCGTCCACGGCGAGGCTGTCGCCGGGGCCCGCGTTGATCTTGGACACCACGCCCTTGCGCTCGGCGCGCAGGATGTTCTCCATCTTCATCGCCTCGACGGTGCAGAGCGCCTGTCCCTCCTGCACCTCCTGCCCTTCCTCGACATCGATCTTCACGATCAGGCCGGGCATGGGGCAAAGCAGCATCTTGGAGGTGTCGGGCGGCAGCTTCTCGGGCATCAGGCGGGCCAACTCGGCCTGGCGCGGGCTGCGCACATGGACCTTCAACTCGGCCCCGCGGGTCCGGATGCGGAAACCGCCGGGGATCTTGCCGACCTTCAGAACCAGGGTTTCACCGTCGACGCTGAGGGTTGCCAAGGCATCGCCCGGCGTCCAGTCCGACGTGATCCGCATCGCGTGGCCATCCTCGAAGGTCACGGTGGACCCGTTCGGATCGGCGGCGATGGTGACGGGGAACGCCTCGCCCTGAAGGCTGACCACCCAATCGGTGCCGACGCGGCGTTCGTGGTTGTCCATCCGGCCCGAGACGCGGGTGCGCCGGATCTCGGCCACGCGGTGCATCGCGGCGGCGGCGGCGGCCACGCGGCGCAGCGCGCCGTCCCCCAGCGTCACGCCCTCGAAACCGTCGGGATATTCCTCGGCGATGAAGGCGGTGGTGATGTTGCCTCTGGTGAAGCGGTCATGGTCCATCACGGCCGACAGGAACGGCAGGTTGTGGCCGATCCCCTCGACCTCGAAACTGTCCAGCGCCACGCGCATCGCCTCGATGGCCCCCGCGCGATCCGGCGCCCAGGTGCAGAGCTTGGCGATCATCGGGTCGTAATACATGGAGATCTCGCCGCCCTCGTAGACGCCGGTATCGTTGCGCACCGCCGTGTCGCCGTGGGGCGCCTCGCCCTGCCATTTCCCGGTGTCGTTCAGCGGACCGGCCTGCACCTCCTGCGGGGGGCGATAGCGGGTCAGACGCCCGATCGACGGCAGGAAGTTGCGATACGGGTCCTCGGCATAAAGGCGGCTTTCCATGGCCCAGCCGGTCAGCGTCACATCCTCCTGCGCGATCGACAGCGGCTCGCCGCTGGCGACGCGGATCATCTGTTCGACGAGGTCCACGCCCGTGATCAGCTCGGTCACCGGGTGTTCCACCTGCAAGCGGGTGTTCATTTCGAGGAAGTAGAAATTCTTGTCGGCGTCGACGATGAATTCCACCGTGCCCGCGCTGGAATAACCCACGGCCTTGGCCAGCGCCACGGCCTGTTCGCCCATCGCCTTGCGCGTCGCCTCGTCGAGGAAGGGGCTGGGCGCTTCTTCGATGACCTTCTGGTTGCGGCGCTGGATCGAACATTCCCGCTCGCCCAGGTAGATCGCGTTGCCATGCTGGTCGGCCAGCACCTGGATCTCGATATGGCGCGGCTGGGTGACGAATTTCTCGATGAACATGCGGTCATCGCCGAAACTGCTGGCCGCCTCGTTCTTCGACGCCTGGAAGCCTTCGCGCACCTCTTCCTCGTTCCACGCGATGCGCATCCCCTTGCCGCCGCCGCCCGCCGACGCCTTCAGCATCACCGGGTAGCCGATCTGGCCCGAGATCTTGATCGCTTCGTCGGCATCCTCGATCAGGCCCATATGGCCGGGCACCGTCGACACGCCCGCCTCGGCGGCGATCTTTTTCGAGGTGATCTTGTCACCCATGGCCTCGATGGCCCCCGCCGGCGGGCCGACAAAGGCGACGCCAGCCGCCTCGAGCGCCTGGGCGAATTTCATGTTCTCCGACAGGAAGCCATACCCGGGATGCACCGCCTCGGCGCCGGTCTCCTTGATCGCGGCCATGATCTTGTCGATCACGATGTAGCTTTCAGAGGCGGGCGGCGGGCCGATATGCACCGACTCGTCGGCCATCTTGACATGCAGCGCGTGCTTGTCCGCATCCGAATAGACGGCGACCGTCTCGATCCCCATTTTCCGCGCGGTCTTGATCACCCGGCAGGCGATCTCGCCCCGGTTGGCGATCAGCAGCTTCTTGAACATGCGTCCTGTCCCTTCCTTTTGGCCCGGCGCGGCGCGCCCGCGGCATCTCCCAAACAAAAAGGGACCATCGGGGCGCGAAGGCCCCGTTGGTCCCGTGTCAGACGATAAGGGGGACGGGCGGTCAGACGGCCCGCGCGGCCCCGATCAGCAGAGGTTGACGTCGTCGCACAGCGCCCCACCGGCCGCGCCGATGAGGATGCCCGTGCCGACATTGCCGTTGAGCGCGGCAGCGGTGACGCCGCCCCCAAGCGCGCCGATCCCGGCGCGTTCGATGTCGCTGGCCATGCAGCCCGAAAGCGCGATGACAGCGGCGAAAAGGGTCGTGGGAAGAATGAGTTTGGCGCGCATTTTGCGTCTGCTCCTGTCGATATGCCTCGTGCGGTCAGGCATACACGGAACGGGCGTCGTGCAACAGCACCACTGTTGAACGCAACGCGATAGGCGCGGTTCTGCCGAAAAAAAGGCGGTCGGCACAGAAAGCTGGCCGACCGCTTTGAAGGGGAAGGGTAACACGTCTTGTCGTTGCCGGCCCGGAAACCATTGGGGACAGGGGCCGACATGACGACAATGCCATGGTTTTCAGCACGCAGAAGGGGGCAATCGACTTGCCCGGCGCGATGCGCGCGAAATTGCCCAAGCTGAAGATGGCTGCGCGAAATCATGCCGAACCGTCCTCCCACACGCCCGAGCCGTCGAAGGCCTCGGGGAAGGAGGCGCGCGCGACGTTCTCGTCGATGACCAGAAGCGCCTCGTAGCTTTCGGGATCGAACGGATCCTCGGCCGCGATCACTTCGCGCCCGAAGAGCCACGACAGCCGGCCCGCGTCGAGATTGCCGCGCTCGAACGGCTCATCCCCGAAGAACAGCCACAGCGCCTCCATGAAGGCGGCATCGGCGCGGCGGTCGGCCGGACGACGGTCGGCGTAGCGCTCGCGCCGGATCAGCCTGGTCGCGCCGGACTTGTTCTCGCGGCGGATGGTGAACTGGTAATCCGTGCCCGGCAGGCGCGAGGGGAAACCGCGATGCTTGATCATTGCGCGCCCTCCGAATGGGGCGCGGCAGGTGCGGCGCGCGAAACAGGGTGCGTGACCGGGCGCTCAGACCCGGCCACGACCCGAGGTACAGCTGCAATTGAGCAGCCGAGACCGAAGATACCTTGCCGCGCCACCGATCCACAGAGTTTTCCACAACCAAACCGCGCCTGTGACTCCGCTGCATCACCTTTCGATCCGCATGAAGAATGCATCGCAAAATCTTGTAGCTGCATCACAAAAGCTCCCACATGCAGGAACCGGTCGCGATTGTATAAGCCTCGATGGCCTGCCGAATGCCGGGCGCGGCTTCGCCCCGCAGAAAGGGCGCGGTCATCAGTTGCACCACGATGCGCTCGGGCGGGCGCGCCAGGGCCTCGGCCCGCGTCAGACCGATCTCGGAGCAGATCCAGTCTTGATCGCCATGCGTGCCATCGGCATCCGCGGGCGGCAGGTCGGGCGCCACCACGCGCAGAACCAGCCATGTCGCCCCGGTGAAGGGTTGCGGTTCCGGCACAACCTCGCACAGCGCCGCCGCCTGCCCCGAGGGCAAGGTCAGCGCCCGATCCAACGGGCAGGCAAACGACGCCTCGCCCCGTGGCCAGAGCAGCACCGCCACCCCAAGCGCCACCGCGCCCAAGGCCGCCCATCCCAGCGGGCTGAGAGGGAGACGGGAGAGGACGTTCATGCACGATCAGCCCCCTCCGGTCGGCGCGCGATGCAGTCGATCTCGACCAGGGTCCCCACCGCCAGGGCGGTCACGCCCACGGTCGTGCGGGCGGGCCGACGGTCGGGCGGGAAGAAGCCCTGGTAGGTCTCGTTGAAGGCGGCGTAGTCGCGCTCGAACTCGGTCAGGTAGGCGCGCATCTGCACCACGTGCTCCAGGTCCAGCCCCACGCCCCGCAACACCACGCGCAGGTTCTCCATCACCCGCCGCGTCTGCGCCTCCACCCCCTCGGGCAGGGGCGCGTCAGGGGCGGCCGGATCGGTCGGCATCTGGCCCGTCAGGATCACCCAGCCATCCACCTCCACCGCGTGGGAGAAGGGGGCAACCGGGCGCGGACCGCCGGCGATCATGTGGAAGATGGGGTCAGGCATTGCGCTCTCCGTAGGGCGGGGCTGGCCCCGCCGTCCCTCACCGGATCAGACCACCCGCCTTACAGCGGGATGTTGTCGTGCTTCTTCCACGGCATCTTCTTTTCCTTGCGCCGCAGCATGGCGAAGGCGCGGGCGACCCGTTTGCGCGTGCTGCGCGGCTGGATCACCTCGTCGATGAAACCGCGCTCGGCCGCGACGAAGGGGTTGGCGAAGCGGTCCTCGTATTCCTGCGTGTGATGCGCCGTTTTCTCGGCATCGCCGAGATCGGCCCGGTGCAGGATCTCGACCGCGCCCTTCGCGCCCATCACCGCGATCTCGCTGGTGGGCCAGGCATAGTTCACGTCGCCGCGCAGGTGCTTGGACGACATCACCACATAGGCCCCGCCATAGGCCTTGCGGGTGATGACCGTGACCTTCGGCACCGTCGCCTCGCCATAAGCGAACAGCAGCTTGGCCCCATGCTTGATGACGCCGTTATATTCCTGCCCCGTCCCGGGGAGGAAGCCGGGCACGTCCACCAGCGTCAGGATCGGGATCTCGAAACAGTCGCAGAACCGCACGAACCGCGCGGCCTTGCGCGCGCTGTCGATATCCAGAACACCCGCCAGCACCATCGGCTGGTTGGCAACCACGCCGACCGTCTGCCCCTCGAGCCGGATGAAGCCGGTGATGATG
Organism: [Roseibacterium] beibuensis; assembly: GCF_039542305.1. Classification (NCBI taxonomy): domain Bacteria; kingdom Pseudomonadati; phylum Pseudomonadota; class Alphaproteobacteria; order Rhodobacterales; family Roseobacteraceae; genus Roseicyclus; species [Roseibacterium] beibuensis. Next base: position 433,046 of record NZ_BAABHW010000002.1, read on the forward strand.
TTGCCCGCGAAATCCTGCTGGATCTCGTAGAAATCGCCCTCGTCCGCGATCTTGGTGATCAACTCCTTCATGTCATAGGGCATGTTGGGGTTGTCGGGCACCAGCGTGTCGAGGCTGTCCTCGATCCGGTCGGGGCTGTCGTAGAAGGGGCGAACGGGCGGCTTTTCGCGGTTCGAGAGCGGCAGGAAATCGACGAGGCGGCGAATTTCGCTCAGCGCCTCGACGTCGTTTTCGAAGGCGCCGTCGGCGACCGAGGATTTGCGCGTATGGGTCGTGGCCCCGCCCAGTTCCTCGGCGGTGACATGTTCATTCGTCACGGTCTTCACCACGTCGGGGCCGGTCACGAACATGTAGGAGCTGTCCTTCACCATGAAGATGAAGTCGGTCATGGCGGGCGAATAGACCGCGCCGCCCGCGCAGGGGCCCATGATCAGGCTGATCTGCGGCACCACGCCCGAGGCCTCGATGTTGCGCTGGAAGACCTCGCCATAGCCCGCGAGGCTGTCGACGCCTTCCTGGATGCGCGCGCCGCCGGAGTCGTTGATGCCGATCACGGGCGCGCCGTTCTGCATCGCCATGTCCATGATCTTGCAGATCTTCTGCGCATGGGTGGCCGAGACCGAGCCGCCCAGAACCGTGAAATCCTGGCTGAAGACATAGACCATGCGGCCATTGATCGTGCCCCAGCCGGTGACGACACCATCGCCGCGGGGCTTGTTCTCCTGCATGCCGAACTCGGTGCAGCGGTGGGTGACGAACATGTCGTATTCCTCGAAGCTGCCCTCGTCGAGCAGCAGTTCGATCCGCTCGCGCGCGGTCAGCTTGCCCTTGGCATGCTGGCTGTCGATCCGCTTCTGTCCGCCGCCCAGACGCGCCTCGCCGCGGCGCTCCTCCAACTCATGCAGGATGTCTTTCATCTCGGTCCCTTCCGTGGCTGGCCTTCCCCCGGGCGGCCGCCTTATGCTGCGCACGCGCCCCCTTTGGCGGCGCACCCTAATGAGGCGCCGGGCCTCGGGCGAGTCTGAACTGGCATATTTGCAAATAAATTAGCGAAGGACTTTGGAAAACTGCGTAATTGCAAATTATTCAATCAACTGCGCGGTGTTGGAAACCGATGTGCATGGCCGCACATGGACAAGACCCGCGCCGCGACCTAAGCCCTAGGGCATGAGTATCGCCCCGACGGTCCGCTTTCTCGACCGCTCCACGCCACCGCATATCTTCACCCTCATCGTGCTGACCGGGATCGGCGCGCTGTCGATGAACATCTTCCTGCCGTCGCTGCCCGCGATGACGACGTTCTTCGACACCGACTACCGGCTGATGCAACTGTCGGTGGCGCTGTACCTCGCCGTGAACGCGGTATTGCAGGTGGTCATCGGCCCCGTGTCGGACCGCTTGGGCCGACGCCCCGTCCTGCTGGGCAGCGTCGCGATCTTCATCCTTGCCACCATTGGCTGCCTGCTGGCGACGACGGTCGAGGTCTTTCTGGCCTTTCGCATGTTGCAGGCGGTGATCGTGGCGGGGCTTGTCCTTGGCCGCGCGGTGGTGCGCGACATGTACCCCGCCGACCAGGCCGCCAGCCAGATCGGTTACGTCACGATGGGCATGGCCGTGGTGCCGATGATCGGCCCGGCCATCGGCGGCGCGCTGGACGAGACGCTGGGCTGGCAGGCGAATTTCTGGCTTCTGGGCGTGCTGGGGCTGGCCGTCTGCCTCCTGATCTGGCGCGACCTGGGCGAGACCGCCGCCCCCGGTCGCGGCAGTTTCCGCGACCAGTTCGCGCAATACCCCGAGCTTCTGACCTCGCGCCGCTTCTGGGGCTACTGCATGGCCGCCGCCTTCGCCTCGGGGGCGTTCTTCGCCTATCTCGGCGGCGCGCCCTATGTCGGCTCGGAGGTGTTCGGCCTGTCGGCGGCCGAGGTCGGGTTCTATTTCGGCGCGCCCGCCGTCGGCTATTTCTTCGGCAATTTCATCTCGGGCCGCTTTTCCGTCCGCGTGGGCATCAACGGGATGATCCTGTGGGGCACCATCCTGACGGCGGTCGGCCTGAGCCTTTCGCTGCTGCTGTTCCTGATCGGGTTCAAGACTGCGCTGGTGTTTTTCGGCTTCATGACCTTCGTGGGCCTGGGCAACGGCATGGTCCTGCCCAACGCGACCTCGGGCATGTTGTCGGTGCGTCCGCATCTGGCCGGAACCGCCAGCGGCCTTGGCGGGGCGATCATGATCGGCGGCGGCGCGGCCTTGTCCGCGCTGGCGGGGGCCCTTCTGACCGGGGGGAATGGGGCCTACCCGCTGATCTTCATCATGCTGACCACCTCGATCCTGGCCGTGCTCTCGATCCTCTACACCATCCGCCGCGAGCGGCAGGTGAACCCCGGCTGAGGCCTGCGCTTCCATCTCTTTGCAAAACCCACTAGTGATTTTGCAAAGCACCTGGAGCCCCCATGCCCAATCGCAAGCTCTATGCCGGGGCCAAGCTGCGCGAACTGCGCACGCGGCTTGGCCTCACGCAAAAGGATTTCGCCGGCAAGCTCGGCATCTCGCTGCCTTATCTGAACCAGATGGAGAACAACAACCGCCCCGTCTCGACCACGGTCGTGCTGGGGCTGGCGCAGGAATTCGGCCTCGACGTGACCGAGCTGAGTTCCGGCGACACCGAACGCCTCGTCTCGGACATGCGCGAGGCGCTGGCCGACCCCGTCTTTGCCGAGGATAGCCCGCCGCTGGCCGACCTGCGCCTTGCCGCCTCGAACGCGCCGGCACTCGCGCGCGCCTTCCTCGACCTGCACCGCGCCTATCGCCAGACGCACGAGCGCCTCGCCTCGCTGGACGAAGCGCTCGGGCATGAAGGGCGCGCCACCCCCAGCCCGTGGGAGGAAGTGCGCGATTTCTTCCATTATTGCGACAACTACATCGACGCCGTGGACCGCGCCGCCGAACGCTTTGCCGGACAGGCGCAAGGGGACCTCGCGCAGCACACGGAGCGCGTCCTTGAGGGCATGGGCGTCCAAATCCGCCACGCCGCGGGCGAAGGCGTGCGCCATTACGACCGCGCCAGCCGAACCCTGACCCTGTCGCCCCGCGCGGCCCCCGAGACGCAGCGCTTCCAGCTTTTGCATCAATACGCGCTTCTGGCGCAAAGCCAGCTGCTGGAAGCCACGCTTGACCTGGCCCGGTTCCAGACCGACACCGCGCGCGAGATCGCCCGCATCGGCATGGCCAATTACTTCGCGGGCGCGGTTCTGATGCCCTACACCCGCTTTGCCGAGGCCGCCGACGAAACCCGCCATGACCTAGAGCGCATGTCGATCCAGTTCGGCGCCTCGATCGAGCAGATCGCCCATCGTCTTTCGACCCTGCAACGCCCCGGCGCCAAGGGCGTGCCCTTCTTCTTTGCGCGCGTCGACCAGGCCGGGACCGTCACCAAACGCCACTCGGCCACGCGACTGCAATTCGCGCGCTTCGGCGGGGCCTGCCCGCTGTGGAACGTGCACCAGGCCTTCGAGACGCCCGGGCGCTTCCTGCGCCAACTGGCCGAAACGCCCGATGGCATACGCTACGTGATCCTGGCCCGCGACGTGTCGAAATCCGGCGGGGCCTGGGGCACACCCACCCGCCGCTTCGCCATTTCGCTGGGATGCGAGCTGCGCCACGCGCCCAAGCTGGTCTATGCCGACGGGCTCGACCTCGACCGGGACGAGGCGTTCCAGCCCATCGGCATCTCCTGCCGGATCTGCGAGCGCGCGCATTGCCACCAACGCTCGGTGCCGCCGCTGGAACGGCAGTTGACAGTCGACCCGGACCATCGCGGCACCCTGCCCTACCAGATCGGTGGATAAGCAAAGCCGTTGACGCTTCGACAGTTGCGCCCCTACATCTGGACTGCGACGGACAGGGAGGACGGCCAGAATGGAAATGCACGCGACACGGACGCTGAACGCGGACCGTGAAACCGTTTGGGCGGCGCTCAACGATGCCAGGGTGCTGGAGGCCTGCATCCCCGGCTGTCAGGAACTCCACGGCTCGCCCGAGGAAGGCTTCCACGCCGAGGTGAAGCAAAAGGTCGGCCCGGTGAAAGCGACCTTCAAGGGCGACGTGACCCTGTCGGACGTGAAGCCGCTGGAAAGCTACGTCATCTCGGGCGAGGGCAAGGGCGGCGTGGCGGGCTTCGCCAAGGGCTCGGCGCAGGTCATCCTGTCGGATGCCGAGGGTGGCGGAACGGACCTGCACTATGACGTCGACGCCAAGGTGGGCGGCAAGCTGGCGCAATTGGGTTCGCGCCTGATCGACAGTTTCGCCAAGAAGATGGCCGACCAGTTCTTCGAGCGCTTCCAGGCCCATGTCGAGGGGACCGAGGACGATCCCCTTGCGCAAGGCGATGGCGACGACGGGCCGGCGACCAGTTAACGCTTCCGACACGAAGGCGGGCACGGCACCGGTTGCGCGACGGACCCGCAGCCGCCGTCAAATACGAGAAAATTATCGGAGGGCGCGGCGGCCGCGCCAGTCCCCTGGGCGCGGGGCCGCTGCCCCCCGGACCGCGCCTTCCGATCCACCCGCCAGCCGCCTTGGCCGGGTCGTCCCTTCGCGTGGGATCGGGGCGCAGACGCTGTTGCCGCGGTCAGGCCTTGGCCAGCATGCCCGCGATTTCATCCTTCAGGCGCATCCGTTCCTTGCGCATCTGCGTTTCCGCCGACTGGTCGATCGGCTCGACCCCGGTCTCGGCGCGGTGCACGGCGCGGTTCACCTCGTGATACTCGTCCATCAGCTTCGAAAAATGCGGGTCAGACATCTTGAGCGTATGGATCTTGTCGGCGTCGTTCGGGAATTCCTCGGCCAAAAGATGCGGCGTGTTCGACATTGCGTGTCTCCTTCCTGTCGGGTCCGAAAAGGAAGATAGACGGCGCGCGCGCACCACGGCCTTGAGCCAGATCAACCGTGGAATGAATCCGGGTCTATTCCGCTGCCGTATCGAGGGTGCCGCGCCAGGCCCGCATCACGGCCTCGGGGCTGAGGACATCGGCGACCGGCAGGCCCTCGAACCCATCGCCGTCGATCTGCGCCATCCGCCCCGGAAAGGCCAGCACCGGCAGGTCCGCCGCCCGCGCGGCCTGCGCCGCCACTAACGTGTCGGCCACCACGACCGAGCGGCCATTACCCACGCCCAGGCGGCTGACGGCAAGCTGCATCGCCTCCGGGTCGGGGGCCATGCGCTCCACGTCGGGGCGCAGCACCGCCACGTCGAACGAGATCCCCGCCCGCGCCCGCGCCGTCGCCTTCAGAACTGCGCCCACCGGCGCCTCTTCGGCCCGGCTGGCCAGCGCCAGTTTCACCCCGCCGCGCGCCGCCCATGTCAACACGCGCGCCACGCCCGGGCGCAAGGGGACCTCGTCCACGATCATCGCCGCGAAAAGCCGCTGGTGCGTGACATCCAGCGCCTCGGCCTCGATCACCTGCCCCAGATGCGCGGCATAGCGCGCGGCCAGTTGCCTGTCGCCCCCCGGACGCATCAACTCGGCATAGACATCCCAGGACCATTCCCACGGCACGTCGTGCATCCGGAACGCGGCGTTCCACGCGCGCCGGTCGATCTCGGCGCATTCGGCGAGGCTTCCCATCCCGCCAAAAATCAGGGCTTCCAATGTCATCGATACCTCCGTCCTTTCCAGAACGAAGACGTACGACTCTTTCATTCAAGCAACCGGGAGGCGTTTGCGGCGGCGCAGCATCGCCCTTTGTCGGCGCCATGGGCGCAGGACCGGGAGGCTGCCTAATTTGCAGGCGCAATCGAAACCGTTTCGGACCTATCGCCCCTGCGCCGCACGGCGACGCAACACCGCCTCGCGCCAGGTGATGTAGCTGACCGCCGCGATGATCAGCGCCCCGCCGAGGATCACGAAGATATCCGCCGGCTCGCCGAAAACGACCGCCCCCAGAAGGGTTGCCCAGACCAGTTGCAGGAAGGTGACGGGCTGCGTCACCGTCAGCGGCGCGGCGCGGAAGGCCAGCGTCATCGCGTAATGCCCCCCCGTCGCGAAAACGGCCGTCAGCGACAGCCAGCCCAGGTTCTCCCAGCTGACCGGCACCCAGACCCAGGCCGCGAAGGGCGCAAGCCCCAGCGTCACCGTCACCGACAGCATGAAGACCACCACCTGCGGCGGCGTCTCGTCGGCCATGATCTTGGCGATCAGGTAGCCGACGGCGAAACTCGCCGCCGTGAACAGCATGGCGAAATGGCCGGGGTTCAGCTCGCGGAAGCCCGGGCGCAGGATGATCAGCGCGCCGACCAGCGCCAGCACCACCGCCATGAGCCGCCGGAACGCCATGCGCTCGCCCAGCACGAAGACCGCCAGCACCGAGACGTAGACCGGGTTGAGGTAGTTCATCGCCGTCACCTCGGCGATGGGGATCATCGTCATGGCGTAGAACCAGCAGATCACCCCCGCCGTATGCGCCACGCCGCGCACGCCGAACAGGCGCAGCGCCCGCCCGCTCAGCCGCGTCGCGCGCACCGCCGGCAGCATCGGGATCAGGAACACCAGCCCCAGCACGTAGCGCAGGAAGGCCGCCTGCGCCGCCGGCACGTCGGAGCCGACCATCTTAACGGTGGCCGTCACCGCCACGAAGCACAGGCCCGTCACGATCATCCAGATCACGCCGAGCACGGGACGGTGGGGCGGGGCTCTGTCCGGTTTGGCTGGGGGGGACGCGCTTGGTTCCATTTGCGCGAACAGACCCCAAAGCCGCGACAGCCGCAAGCACCCTCAGCCGAAGATCGCGAGCTTTCCCGCCAGCGCCAGCATCGTCGCGCCCACGACCACGTCCAGCACCCGCCACGCCGCCGGCCGGGCAAAGACCGGGGCCAGCCCCCGCGCGCCGTAACCCAGAAGCAAGAAGAACAGGCACGAGGCCGACAGCGCCCCTGCGCCGAAAGCCCAATGGTCGGGGCGGTACTGCGCGGCCACCGCGCCGATCAGGCCAACGGTGTCGAGATAGACATGCGGGTTGGCCCAGGTCATCACCAGCGTCGTGCTGATCGCCGCGCGCCGGCTCATCGCAGGCCCGCTGCCGGCGGTCAGCGCCTCGGACACCAGCAGCGCCGCACGCAGGCTTTTCACCCCGTAGACCGTCAGGAACGCGACGCCGCCCCAGCGCATCGCCTCCAGCGCCCAGGGGGCGGCCTCGGCCAGCGCGCCAAACCCGGCCACGCCCGCCGCGATCAGCATCCCCTCCGAGGCACAGCAAACCAGCACGACCCAGCCCACATGCTCACGCCGCAGCCCCTGCCGCAGGACAAAGGCGTTCTGCGCCCCGATGGCGAGGATCAGCGAAAAGGACAGGGCAAAGCCTGCAAGGGCGGCAGTGAACATGGGCGGTCCGGTGAAGGCGTGACAGCCCCCTCAATCCCGCATTCGCGGGGCACTGGCAAACGGGAAATTGGGCGGGGGTCCGAGATGATCGAACACAGGCGGGCATCCTGCGAGAGCGGCTTTCATCACCTCACGTGCAAAAGAAAATCGCCATGGAGCAAGCGCGCCGAAAGGTCGGACAGCCTCTTCCGTCGTGTGCGATTGCCGCGCAGGCAGGCCTTCCGTTCCGGGCTGTGTGCCTCGACCGCAGCCCCGTCGCACTCAAAGCCGACCGCAGGGTATCCCCAGCCTTGGCGCGGGTCACGCGGCGGGTCGGGTCTGGCCCGATCCGAGATCCTTCGCCAATTGCCGGCAGGCCCGGACGGTCATGGCCATGATCGTCAGGGTCGTGCCGCTGACGCCCCCTGTCGGAAATGCGGCTGCGTCCGTCACAAGGATGTTCGGCGCATCGTGGAGGCGGCACCACGGGTCGAGGACCGAGGAACGGGGGTCGGCCCCCATCCTGGCGCCGCCGCTTTCATGGACTGCGCTGCCCATGGCCATGCTGCGTGGGAAAAGCACCCGAAACGCCTGCCGGAGGGCGAAGCCCGAGTCGGGAAAGGCGCCCTTGCCCATCTCGGTCAGGCCCAGCGGCGAGCCGATGAAGTCCAACTCGCCCCCTGCATCTGCAACCATCTCCTCAAGCGCGTCTTGCATGAGGCGCAAAGTGGCCTCGTCTCCGGAGGAGATCGCGCAGCGGATCCGGGGGATCGGGATGGACAAGGTATCGCGCCGTTTCGGGTCCAGCGTGACCCGGTTGTCGCGATCCGGGGTCATCTGCCCATAGCCCATGAAGGTGAACCTGGACGGGGCGTCTTTCGGTACAGGCGTCCGGGCGATCTTGCCTTGGAACATGTAGGTGCGGGGGCGACCGCCAGCCTCCTCCGGAAGCAGGCGGGGAATGAAGATGCCGGCCGGATCGCCCGAAGCGGCGTCGGTTTCGGCGTAGCCCCGAAACCGCGGCATGGTGCCCACGGCGATACAGTGGAGTTGATCGGCGAAATACCGTCCAAGCATACCGGAGCTGTTGCCAAGACCGCCCCCGCCCGATGGACCCGAATTCAGCAACAGGCGCACGCTTTCGATCGCGGACGCCGACAGGACCACGGCTGATGCGCGAAAGACGTGTTCCTTTCTGGTGACCGAGTCGATGCACGCAACACCGACGGCCTGTCCGGTGTCAGGATCGATCAGCACTTCTCGCGCGGTCATGTTGTAGCGGATATCGAGACGTCCCGTCGCCAGCGCCGCTGCCAGGGGTTTAGGCACGGGTCCCTCTTCCGGCAGGGTATAGCGCCGCGCCACGACACGCCGCGCCGGATCACGGCTCTCGACCGCCTGCTTGAAAAACGCCTCAGCCTCCGTCAGGCGGGAGGGATGCGCGCAGACTGAATCGGGGAGGGTCTCGATCTGGTCGGACTGGCCGCAAATCCCCAGAAGCTCCTCGACCTCGGCATAGTATGGCGCAAGATCGTCATGGCAGATGGGCCAATCAACGCCCGCACCTGTCCGGCTGAACATGCGAAAATCATCATCCGACCACCGCGACAGGACTCGTCCGTAAGTATGCAGCCGACCGCCTGCCTGCCGCCCGCGGAACCAAAGGTAAGGGGCCTCCCGCGGTGTCGTGTAAGGGTGCCGACGGTCATTGACGTAGAAGTCCGAGACAAGGTCGTTGAACAAACCGGCACGAGCCTGGATATGCTGGCCGCGCAGGGTGGCTCGAACCCGTGCGCGCAGGTCCAGGGACGTGCTGTCGCCTCCCTTCGCCTCGTCGCCGCCAGTATCCTCTGCGACAATCTCCCTGCCGGCCTCGATTATCTGAACGCTCAGGCCCTGCCGGGTCAGTTCCAGCGCGGCGAAGGACCCTGACGCGCCCGATCCGACCACCAGAACATCCGGTTCTTGCGTCGACCTCAAAGCGAAAACCCCACAGCAGTTCTATCGTTCGGACAAATGGACTTTGCGCTTGTTACGGTTCCACTTGCAGGCAACGTGGCCCAAGCCAAGGCATTTTCAAGACATGTGCGGACCTTCCGCGAGATGCCGTGTCTGGTGACTCCGGGCACAGGCCGCCCTCCGTTCAGTTTCGATGCCGGATTTCCCACCGCGATGAACAGCTTAAGGGCCCGGATACCAGCGACCTACCCCCCTTGTCATTTTTCACCCGTTTGGGGCCGCGTTTGCATGGAATGCTCGCTATTGCGGCGGATGGCACCTGTGCGGGTTACTGCTTCGGCATTGAGGCCATGACCAAAAGGTCGGCTGAGCTCCGCTCGCGTCAAATGCGAACCCGCTCCCTGCGTTCAGATCACGCCCAGACGTCTGAACCGCCAGACTCGAACAGGAACGCCGCGCCCAAGCGTTCGGCGCGGCGGGCATGAAACGTGTATGCACAGGCTGTGTACGCCCTGTGTACGGGGTGTGACGTGCCGGTTTTCGCAGGGCGGGACGTGTCCCGCCACCCCGCTCAGCCCGCCAGTTGCTCCATCACCTCGTCCGAGATCTCGAAATTCGCGGTGACGTTCTGAACGTCGTCGTCGTCTTCCAGGGCCTCGATCAGCTTCATCAGCTTTTGCGCATCCTCCAGCCCCAGCTCGGTCGTGGTGGTGGGACGCCAGACCAGCTTGGTCGAGTCGGACTCGCCCAGTTCGGCCTCCAGCGCGTTGGAGACATCGTTGAGATCGGTATCGGCGCACCAGATGACGTGTTCCTCGTCGCTCGATTCCACATCCTCTGCGCCGGCTTCGATCGCGGCCATCATCACCGTGTCCGCATCGCCGACCGAGGCCGGGTAGGTCACCTGCCCCTTGCGGTCGAACATGAAGCTGACCGAGCCGGTTTCACCAAGGTTGCCGCCGTTCTTGCCGAAGGTCGAGCGCACCGTACTGGCCGTCCGGTTACGGTTGTCGGTCATCGCCTCGACGATGATCGCAACGCCGTTGGGGCCATAGCCCTCGTAGCGGATTTCCTCGTAATTCTCGGCATCGCCGCCCTGCGATTTCTTGATCGCGCGGTCGATCACGTCCTTCGGGACCGAGTTCGACTTGGCCTCTTTCACGGCCAGGCGCAGGCGGGGGTTCTTGTCGGGGTCCGGGTCGCCCATCTTGGCCGCCACGGTGATTTCCTTGGCGAGCTTGGAAAACAGTTTCGACCGCGCGGCGTCCTGACGACCCTTGCGGTGCTGGATGTTCGCCCATTTTGAATGGCCTGCCATGGGTCTCTCCCGGTCGGTGCTGACAATCGCGCGGGTTTTACCCGTGCGCCCGCGTCACCGCAAGGCGCTGCATGTGCTGGCGGTCAGTCGACCTGCGGCGGGGGCGAGGAAAAGCGCCAGGTTTGCCCCTCGGGCCCGGTGATCGCGACCTCGGCCATGGGGTATAGCAGGCCGTCGGCGCCGATTGCTTCGACCACGGCCTCGACACCCTGACGCAGGAGGTTCGGGTTGGTCTCGAAGGCGACGGTGTAGGGATAGCTTGCGCTGCATCCCGTCAACCGGCCGGACCATGCCGTCGGCGACCCGGCAGGCGCAGGCCCGGTGCACCGGCTGCCATCCGAGAGGCGCACGTCGATGGCGGCGCGGCTGACCTCAACCGCGACCGGGCGCGGGGACGAGGCCACGCAACCTGTGAGAAGGACGACGATCATCCCCATCAGCACGGTATCGGACAGTTTAGGCAACATGATGCTCAGGTGGTCCTCAGAGCGGCCAGATCAAGGGAATCGTCAGGCAGACGACCACCCCGAGACTGAGGTTAAGCGGAATGCCCGTGCGAAGGAAATCGGTAAAACGATATCCGCCCGGGCCGTAGACCAGCATGTTCGTCTGGTACCCGATCGGGGTCGCAAAACAGGCAGAGGCTGCAATCATCACGGCCACGACCAGCGGCCTCGCATCGACGCCGGTCGCGTCCGCCAGCGCGATGGCGATGGGCGCCATGATGACCGCGATCGCGTTGTTCGAGACCAACTCGGTCAAAACCGTGGTGATGAAATAGACCGCCCAGATCAGGACGACGGGCGGCATGGTCTGCAGCCATGGCGCAACCGCGCCCACGATCAACTCGATGCCGCCGGTATGGTCCAGCGCCGCGCCGACGGCCAGCATGGCGAAGATCAGCGCCAGCAAACGCCCCTCGACGAAGGAAAACGCCTCTTCGGCGTCGATGCATCCGGTCAGCAGCACCACGGCCACGGCGATCACGGCCAGCGCGAGGATGGGGGCCACGTCGAAGGCCGCGAGCACCACGATCCCCGCCATGGCGGCCACCGCGATGGGCGCCTTGGTCCGGCGATAGGCGCGCTCGGACGGGGTGGTGACATCGACAAGGTCCATGTCGGCGGCCAGACGCTGGATATCGGCGGGGTCGCCCTCCAGCAGCAGCGTGTCACCCACCCGCACCACGAGATCGTCGAGTTGCCGGCCGATATTCTGGTTCCGGCGATGCACGGCCAGCGGGTACACACCGTAGCGGCGGCGCAGGCGCAGGTTGCCCAGGCTGCGGCCCACCATCTTGCAGCCTGGCGTGATCAGCACCTCGACGGTAGTCGTGCGCACCTGGCTCAGCTTGTCGACGGTCTTGAGCTCCTTGGATTGCTGAAGGCCCAGAACCTCGCTCATGTCTGTGCGCAGAACCACGCGGTCGCCCGGCTCCAGCACGACACCCGTCATGTCGCGCCGAAGGGACGCATCCCCGCGCAGCACGTCGATCAGGCGCACGCCCTCGCGCCGGAACAGGTCCACCTCGTTCACGTTCTGCCCGATCAGGGCGGATTCTTCGGGCACGGCCACCTCGGTGAAGAATTTGGCCTTGGCGCGCCCCCTGCCAAGGACCGAGGCCATCGAACTGCGATCCGGCAACAGGTGCCGCCCGACGACCAGCAGGTAGAGCATCCCCCAGGCCACGACGACGAGGCCGATGGGCGTGATCTCGAAAATGGTGAAGGGCTCCAGCCCGCGCGCACGGGCCACACCGTCGACAAGCAGGTTGGTCGAGGTGCCGATCAGGGTCAGCGTGCCGCCCATGATCGCGGCATAGCTGAGCGGGATCAGAAGCTTGGAGGGCGAGCGTTCGAGGATACGCGCCACCTGCACGAAGACCGGGATCATGATGACCACGATGGGCGTGTTGTTCATGAAGGCCGAGGCAATGGCGACGAAGCCCAGGAGAGTCGCAAGCGCCAGCTTTGGCCGTTTGCCCGCGTTCGACTCGGCGAATTTCGTCAGCCGGTCGAGCGATCCGGTCCGCACCATCGCCCCCATGACGATGAACATCGCCGCGATGGTCCAGGGCGCGGGGTTGGCCAACACCTCGACCGCGGCGTCATAGGGCAACAGGCCAAGGATCAGGAGCGCGGCGACCGCGCCCAAGGCAACGACCTCGGTCGGCCAGATCTCGCGCAGGAACAGACCGAACATCACGAGCAGCACGACAAGCGCCATCACCCCTTCGCCGGTCTGAGACAGGTTGAGATCGAGCATAAATATCCCTTGCCATCCGGGGAGGCCCCGGCCCGTTGCGCATCATTGACGAGGAACACCGTCGCTGCAACCCGCGACTGGTGACGGGCGTTCACTCGGTGTCAGGCGGGGGTGACGGCTGGCTCGGCCCGGCGCGGCTGCACGAGGAACAGGCCCAGCATCATCAACCCGAGCGCCGTCCAGACCCAGGGCGAATAGGTCTCGCCCAGGATCAGCTTGGCCCAGAGGATGCCGAACCCGGTAACGAGGTAGCTGACCTGCGCAGCAAAGACCGCGCCGGCGCGCCGCACAAGCCAGACATAGCCCGCATAGGCGATCGCATGCGCCGTGGAAAAGCCGACGATGGCCAGATCCGGCGCGCCATAGGGCGGCAGGGGCGAAATCCACTGCCCCGTCATCACCGCCAGCGGCGCGGCAAGGATCAGTCCCACCAACGAGGCACCCAGAAGCACCTGCACCGGGTCCAGCCCATCGGTGCCGTAGCGAGCGACGAAATTTCCCTCGACCGCGTAGAAGGCGGGCGCGACCAGGGCCAGAGGCAACCACCACACCATCGCGGGATCGGGCAAGCTCGCCTCGGGCAGGCCGATCAGGAGGATGGCGGCGAAGCCAAGCAGCAGGCCCATCAGGCGCAGGGCCGAGAAACGGTCCATCCTAAGCGCCAGCGCGATGGGAAAGGACACCATCGGCACGGTCGAAAGCACGATCGACAGGATCCCCGAGGGCAGATGGATCGCCGCCGTGTAACTGGCCGAGTTGGGCAGCAGCGTCCCGATCAGGGCAATGACCGTGTAGAACGCAAGATGGCGCGCCCCCATCGGCAGGCGGCCGCTGCGCAGCCCGTTGATGGGCAGCAGGATCAGCGCCCCGAGCGCGAATTGCCAGAAGATGATGCCGAAATGCCTGTAGCCCTCGGAAACAGCGATCTTGGCGAAGGGCTGGGTGATGCCCCAGGCGGCGCCGATCCCGACCAACAGCGCGATCAGGATCAGGCGGTCACGGCTCAAGGGGTTGCCTCTTGCAGGCGCCCGCCGACGCGGATGGGCGCAACGCGGCTGGCCTTGCCGGTCCGGTCGTCGGTCTCGACATAGACGCCGGACAGGGTGGCAGGCTCACCGGCCGGGGTGAAGCGGCCCTTGGGCATCCCGGTGATGAACCGGCGCAGCGGCTCGTCCTTTTCCATCCCGATGACCGAGTTGTAGTCGCCGCACATCCCGGCATCGGACTGGTAGGCGGTGCCGCCGGGCAGGATCATCGTGTCCGAGGTCGGCACATGGGTGTGGGTGCCGACGACGAGGCTGGCGCGCCCGTCGCAGAAATGGCCCGTGGCCATCTTCTCGCTGGTCGCCTCGGCGTGGATGTCGACGATCACCGCATTGGCCTGCCCGCCGAGCGGATAGGTCCTGAGCGCGGCGTCGACCGCCGAGAACGGATCGTCGAAGGGCCGTTTCATGAAAACCTGCCCCAACGCCTGCGCCACCACCACGCGGCGCCCGCCCGGCGCCTCGAAAATCCGGATCCCCTTGCCAGGCGCCTGCTTGGCGAAATTGATCGGGCGCAGGATGCGCGGCTCGCTTTCGATGACCTGCATCATCTCGCGCTGGTCGAAGGCATGATCGCCAAGCGTGATGCAATCCGCCCCCGCCTCGAGGATCGCCTTGGCATGCGCGCCCGACAGGCCCGCGCCGTTGGTCGCGTTCTCGGCATTGACCACGACGAAATCCAGCCGCCAGTCGGCCTTGATGCGGGGGAGATGTTCGGTGATCGCCGTGCGGCCGGCCCGGCCCATCACGTCGCCTAGGAAAAGCAGTTTCATACCATCCGATTATGCCGCAAGGGCGCGCGCGGCAAGGGGGGCGTGACCGGGCTAGGGCCGAATGACGCCCCGCTCTGTCACGATGGCGTCGAGCGGCTGGTCAGTGGGCTCAACCGGCAGGTCCGGCAGTTCCTGCGCGGCATAGGCAAAGCCGATCGCCCGGACCGGACCGGCGGCGCGCAGACGCGCCAGCGTGCGGTCGTAGAACCCACCGCCATAACCCAGGCGGTTCAACGCGGCGTCGAACCCCACGAGCGGGACAATCAGCAGATCCGGCACCAGCCAGTCGCCCGTGTCCGGGACCATTGCGCCAAACGGCCCCTCGACCAGCGCACATCCCGGCGTCCACGCGCGGAAATCGAGCGGCTTGCCCTTGCCCGCGATCACCGGCACGCAGACCCGGGCCCCGGCCTCGTGCAGCGCCGCCATGGCGGGCAGCGGGTCGATCTCGGTGCGAATCGGCATGTAGCCGGACACGGTCCGCCCGGCGGCCTCACCGATCTCGGACAGCAGGTGGCGGCTTGCGCGCGCGACGGCATCCCCCGCCGCCGCATGGGCGGTTTTGCGCGCGGCATAGGCCTGTTTGCGCAACCGGGCTTTGGGGTCTTCATTCATGGCGGCAGATTTCTTGGTTCCGCGCCGGATCGCAACAGGCGGCGCGACCCAAGTGCGGGCTTTTCCGACACGCGCCCGCGCGCTACGCCTTGCCGCGACAGGTATCATCAAGGGGCGGCCATGCTGACACTCGACCATATCGCGATCTCGACCGAGGCGCTGGAGACCGGCGCGGCCGAGGTGGAAGAGAAACTGGGCGTCCCGCTCGCCCCCGGTGGTCAACATGCCGCGATGGGGACCTGGAACCGCCTCTTGTCGCTTGGGCCCGAGGAATATCTCGAACTGATCGCCACCGAGCCGGGCGCGCCCGCCCCCGCGCAGCCGCGCTGGTTCGACCTCGACAATTTCGCGGGCGTGACGCGCACAACCACGTGGATCTGCCGCTGCGACGACCTCGACGCCGCGCTTGCCGCGGCCCCCGAGGGCACGGGCGTGCCGTGGAGCCTTGAACGGGCCGATTTGCGCTGGCGCATGGCGATCCCGACAACCGGGCTGCTGCCCTTTTCCGGGCTGTTTCCGGCGCTGATCGAATGGAGCGGCCCGGCCCACCCCGCGCCGCGGCTGGAAGACCGCTCGGTGCGCCTGACCGGGTTGCGCCTGATCTCGCCCGATGCGGACGGGTTGTCGGCGGCCCTTGCCCCGATGATCTCGGACGACCGAATCGAGGTCGTGCCGGGCGAGGTGCCGCGCATGGAAGCCGTCCTCGCGACGCCAAGCGGCGAGATCACGCTGTGATCCGCCCGGCGCGTCCCGAGGATGCGAAGGCCATCGCCGAGATCTGGAACGCGATCATCCGCGACACCGTCATCACCTTCACGACCGCCGCGAAGGACCCCGAGGCCCTGGCCAGGATGATGGCTGACGGGACGCCCTTCTTCGTCGCCGAGCACGACGGCGCGGTCGCGGGGTTTGCCACGGCGGGCCAGTTTCGCGGCGGACCGGGCTATGCCCACACCTGGGAGCATTCCATTCATGTCGCCGCGGGGGCGCGCGGGCGTGGAGTTGGGCGCGCCTTGATGACGGCGATCGAAGTTGCCTTGCGCGCCATGGACGTGCATTCGGTCTTTGCCGGCGTGTCTGGCGAGAATGCCGAGGGCATCGCCTTTCATGCATCGCTAGGCTACCGCGAGGTCGCGCGCCTGGCCGAGGTTGGGCGCAAGTTCGACCGGTGGCACGATCTTGTGCTGATGCAGAAATACCTCTGAGGGGTTGCGCCGGCTTTGCCGTCGTCCGGGCAAGCGCGGCAAGGGGCATCGAGCCCCTTGCCGCGCTGTCGCGCGGTTCGCGCGTTTGCATATTTGAGGGATAAAGATGGGGCGGGGGCGGGATGCGCCCCAACCGATCGTGAGGCCGATGCGGTGACAATTCCCCTGCCCCTCGCCGGACGCTTGCGTTAGAAAACCCCCATGTCGCTTTGGTCCCGCATCACGGACGCGCTGGCCGCCCTGACGAAGGGCGAGGGATTGTCGGCTGTCTTCGACAAGCTGCGCACCCCGCCCGAGCGCAGTGTCGCCTTCACCATCGCGGTGATCGCGCTGTCTGCGAAGATGGCCAAGGCCGACGGGCTTGTCACCCGTGACGAGGTGGCCGCCTTTCGGCAGGTCTTTCACATCGCCGCCGAAGATGAACGCGCCGCCGCCCGGGTTTTCAACATGGCGCGCGAGGACGTCGCCGGGTTCGAGGAGTACGCCGCCCGGATCGCGCGCATGTTCCGCTCGGACGATCAGCCCTGCGGGCAGGACTCGGTGCTGTGCGACTTGATGGAGGGGCTGTTCTTCATCGCGACCGCCGATGGCGAGTATCACCCCGGCGAGGATGCCTTCCTCGCCCGCGTCGCCGAGATCTTCGGCATGGAGGACGGCGCCTTTCGCCGGATGCGCGCCCGGCATGTCCCCGATGCACCGCCAGATCCCTACACGGTCCTCGGGGTGGCGCCGGATACCCCGCTCAGGGAGATCCGGGCGGTCTGGCGGGCCGAAGTGCGCGCGACCCATCCCGACCGGATGCTGGCGCGCGGCGTCCCGGAAGAGGCGGTGAAACTCGCCGAAGCGCGGCTTGCGGCGGTCAACATCGCGTGGGAGGCGATCCAATCCGAGCGGAGCGGGGCCGCCTGACATGCGGGTCGCCACTTACAATGTCGAGTGGTTCCACGCGCTCTTCGCGGATGACGGCACGCTGCTGAACGACAACCGCTGGTCCGCCCGGCAGGACGTGACGCGCGAGGACCAGATCGCGGCGCTCGCCCATATCTTCCGCGCCATGGATGCCGACGCCATCATGGTGATCGAAGCGCCCGACACCTCGCGCCACCGCGACGGCACGGTCGCGCTCGAAGCCTTCGCCGCGCATGCCGGGATCCGGGCGCGCAAGGCGCTGATCGGCTTTGCCAACCACACGCAGCAAGAGCTGATGCTGCTTTATGATCCCGATGTCATGGCGGCGCGCCACGACCCGCGCGGCAATGCCACGAGCAAGCGCGGGAATCCGGACGCACCGCGGTTCGACGGGGCGTTCCGCATCGACCTCGATATCGACGCGACCGAGGATGTGGTGACCTTCTCCAAGCCGCCTCTGGAAGTCGCGCTCGAAACCGCCCTCGGGCGGATGCGCATGATCGGATGCCACGTCAAATCCAAGGCCCCGCATGGCGCCAGCACACCCGACGAGGTGATGCGCATCGCCATCGCCAACCGCCGCAAGCAACTGGCGCAATGCATCTGGCTGCGTCAGCGCATCGACGGGCATCTGGATGCAGGAGAGCCGCTGATCGTGCTGGGTGATCTCAATGACGGCCCGGGCCTCGACGAGTACGAAAAACTCTTCGGGCGGTCCGGGGTCGAGATCGTGATGGGCAAGGACCTGCCCCCCGATCGCCGCCTCTACGATCCCCATGCCGCCCGCGCCCTGCAAAGCCGCATCGCCGCCCAGGCCACCAGCGCGCGCTTCTTTCTCGCCGAGGAGGGGCACTACCTCTCCGCGCTTCTCGACTACATCATGGTCTCGCCCGATCTGCGCCCGCGCGCCCGAGGCTGGCGCATCTGGCATCCGTTCGAAGACCCCGGCTGTTGGCGTGACCTGCACCTGCGCGAGGCGCTGTTGACCGCCTCCGACCATTTCCCGGTGACGCTCGACCTGAACAGCGCGCCTTCCTGAGACGGGCCTCAGCCCCTATATTGGACCCATGACGCGATCCCGCCTTATCCCTCTCGCCGCCGCCGCGCTTCTGGCCGCGGCCCCCTCGCATGCCCAGGATGACGATGGCGATGTGTCCGAAGGCCTCGGCCTGCTCCGCGAAGGCTCGCGCATGATCCTCGAGAACCTGCTCGACGAGATGCGCCCCATGCTGGAAGAGGCCCGGCCGTTCTTCGAAGACGAGATGCTGCCCTTCCTTCAGGAACTCGGCCGCCAGATCGACGATCTGACCGCCTACGAACTGCCCGAGCGGCTGCCAAACGGCGACATCATCATTCGCCGCTCACCCGACGCACCGCCCATCGGGGAAGACCTGCCCGAGGTTGGCGAGGACGGCGAGGTCGAACTTTAACCCGCACCCTTTGGGCCAGTGCATCCCGCCCCCATCTTTATCCTTCAAATATGCACAGCGCGGAACGCGCCCGCGCCGAAAGGGGCTCAAGGCCCCTTGAGGCGCAGGCGGGGCGACGCCGAAGGCGGCGCAACCCCTCAGAAATCCCGGACCCGCCGGGTCGTTTCCGGGTCGAGAAACCCGGCGACGGTCGCCTCGATTTCCAGGTCCATCGCGCGGGTCAGGTCGGGCAGGCCCGCCAAGTTCAACACCCGCTTCATCGACCGCACGGCCAGGGGCGGCAGCTCCGCAAGGCGCTCGGCCACGGCGATCGCCTCGGTCATCAACGCGTCATCCGGCACGACGCGCCAGGCCACGCCCATCTCGGCCAGCTCCGCCGCACCGTAGCGCTCGCCGAAAAACAGCATCTCGCGCGCCTTGGTCATCCCGACCAGGGTGGGCAGGATCGCCGTCACCGCGCCGGTGACGAAGACGTTCAGCGACACTTCGGGAAAGAACCCGCGCGCACTTTCCGCCCAGATCGGGAAATCGCAGTTGATCGCCCATTCGAAACCGCCCCCCACGGCCCAGCCATTGATCGCGCCGACCACCGGCGCCTCGCCCTGCACCAGCGCGACCGTGCAGCGTTGGATCGCCTCGACGAGGTCGCGCGCTTCGGCTTCGCTTTCGGGATGCACATGGTCCTTCCGGTCGTCGCCCGCACAAAACGCCTTGCCCGCCCCGGTCAGCAGGATCACGCGGCAGACCTCTTCGGCATTGGCGTCATCGACCGCGCGGGCGAGGTCGTCGATCAATTGCCGGTTCATCGCGTTCAGCCGCTCAGGCCGGTTCAGGGTCAGGATCCGCACCGCGCCGCGACGCTCGCTCAGGACCGTATCATAGGTGAAATCGCTCATTCATACCCCCGTATCACGCGCTTCGTCTTGCCCTCGGTCCGCGGCAGCGTGCCGTGGGGGAGCAGCACCACCTCTGCCGTGGCCCCCAGCCGCGCCTTGATTTCGCGCGCCAAGGCCTCGGCCAATCCGTCGGTCTGCGCGCCCTCGGCCAGTTCGGCCTCGATGGGCAGGCGGTCATAGGGCGGCGGGGTGTCGAGCCGGATACGGTACTCCCCCGACAACGCGGCGAAGGAGTTGACCACGGCGGCCACCATCGAGGGGAACATGTTCAACCCCCGCACCACCACCATGTCATCCGAGCGCCCCACCACGCGGAACCGAAAGCCGGTCACACCGCAGGCGCAGGGCTCGGTCGCGACGATTTCCAGGATGTCGCCGGTGCGGAACCGCACCAGGGGCTGGCAATCGCGGATCAGGTGGGTCAGCACCAGTTCCCCCCGCCGGCCCGGCGCGATGGGGACCACATCGTCGCTGTCGGGGTCGATCAGTTCGGGGTGCATCACGTCCATCCCCATGAAATGCAGCGCCGTGTCATGGGGACATTCGGCGGCGAAATTGCAGAAGACGTCCGACACGCCGTAATTGGCGTTGCGCGCCTGCATGCCCCAGGTCTCCATCATCCGTGCGCGAAAGGCGGGGTCGTCCACCCCGGGTTCCCCCCCGAACAGGCCCAGTTTCAGCCCGAGGTCACGGGGATGAATGCCGGGAAAGCGCTCGGCGATGACCCGTTCCAGAACCGCCGGGTAGGACGGCGTGCAGGAGATCGCGTCGATCCCTACCTCGCGGATCGTGCGCACCAGCAGGTCCGTCTCTCCAACGCCGAAGGGCACGACGAGCGCGCCTGTCTCCTCCAGCGTCATGTGATCCGACAGCCCGCCCATCCACATGCGGTAGTTCAGGCAATGCACGACCCGATGCGAGGGGCCAAGCCCCGCCGAGGCCTGGCATCGCCCGCCGACCGCCGCCGTGATCCGCGCATCACGGGCCGAGAGCGCAAGGTTCATGGCCTGCCCCGTCGTCCCACTGGTCCGATGCAGCCGCACCGCGTCCGCGACCGGCGCGGCGAGGTAATTGCCGAAAGGGGGATGCGCCGCCTGTGCCACGCGCAGTTGCGACTTGTCCGACAGCGGCAGGTCCGGCAGGTCTTCCAACCGCTCGGGCGGCGCTTGGTCTAGCCACAAGGTCCGATAGAAAACCGAGTTCTCGGCCACATGCGCTCTCTGCGCCGCCCAGGCCGCGGCCCGGTGGTCGGCAAGCTCATCGGCGGGCGCCCGTTCGGCGCCGGGTACGGTCATCATCCTTCCATTCCCTTTTTCCAGATATGGGTCAGGGTTCCGATCACGGCCTCTTCATCCCCCGACACCGCGATCAGCGACGGGTCCCGCGACAGCCACAGGCCCGAGAGGTATTGGTCGACCATCCCGCCCAGGGCATAGGCCCGGCGCAGGGCTTCGTCCTGCGGCAGCGGGTCTGCGCCCGCCTTTTCGCGCTGCAGGGCAGCGGCCCCGGCCACCCGCGTCAGCCAGTCGTGGTTCAACCGGTGAAAGGCCGCGCGCGCCTGGGGCAACTGGTCGTGGTGATGCACGAGACAGCGCATCAGCCCGCGGTTGAGCCGGAACAGGCGGACATAGCGCGCCGTCGCCGCGCGCAACGGGTCGCCCCCCCCGCCGCCACCGCTGTCGGCACCGGCGCGCAACCGCGCCTGCAAATACGCGATGAACCCGGCCAGAAGCGCCGAAAGCAACGCGTCCCGGTCCTCGAAATACAGGTAGAACGTCCCGTTCGAGATGCCCGCCGCCCGGCACAGCTCGGCCACGCGCAAACCATCCGGCGTGGTGCCCTCGAGCGCCTCGCAGGCCGCCGACAGGATCGCCGCGCGCGTCCGCTGGCCCTTGGACTGGGCCTCGGCCGCCGCCAACAGCGCGGCGGCATAGCTGTCCTCTTCGATCCGATCCAAGGCCATGGTGATTCCTAAAACTGGCGTCAGTTTCATATATCCCGTTTCGATTGGCATGTGGAGCCCGATCGCGGCTTTCTGACCCTTTCGCCTTGAGACTACGGGGGACGCGGCGCATATCTTGGACCAACACCACTCAATCGACGCAATCGAGGTTTCCAGATGATGCTTCCCTTCCCCGCCGCCCTGCCCCGTGACGCCGCGACCGAGGCCGGGGGCGTGCCGCTTGGCGACCTGCCGGAATGGAACCTCGACGATCTCTACACCGCGCAGGACGCGCCCGAGTTGAAGCGCGACCTTGACTGGCTGGAAGAGGCCTGTGCCAGTTTCGCCGCCGATTACGAGGGCAAACTGGCCGATCTGGACGCCGCCGCCCTCCTGGACTGCGTGCTGCGCTACGAGAAGATCGACCTGATCGCGGGGCGCATCATGTCCTATGCCGGCCTGCGCTATTACCAGCACACGACCGACGCCGAGCGCGCCAAGTTCATGTCCGACATGCAGGACAAAATCACCACCTTCACCACGCCGCTTGTCTTCTTCAGCCTGGAATTCAACCGCATCCCGGATGAGCGTTACGACGCGCTGATGGCCGAGAACGCGGACCTCGCCCGCTACAAGCCCGTCTTCGACCGGATGCGGGCGATGAAGCCCTACCAGCTGTCGGACGAGTTGGAGAAATTCCTGCACGACCAGTCGGTGGTCGGCTCGTCGGCGTGGAACAAGCTGTTCGATGAAACCATCGCGGGGCTGAGCTTCGAGGTCGATGGCGAAACCCTTGGCATCGAGGCCACGCTGAACCTGCTGACCGAACAGGACCGCGCCAAGCGCGAGTCCGGCGCCCGCGCGCTGGCCGAGACGTTCCAGTCCCGCCTGCCTCTCTTTGCCCGCGTGCACAACACGCTGGCCAAGGAAAAGGAGATCGAGGATCGCTGGCGCGGCTTGCCGACCCCGCAGATGGGCCGTCACCTCGCCAACCATGTCGAGCCCGAGGTGGTCGAGGCCCTGCGCAACGCGGTCGTCAAAGCCTACCCGCGCCTGAGCCACCGCTATTACAAGCTGAAAGCCAAGTGGCTGGGCCTCGACACGCTGCAAGTCTGGGACCGCAACGCGCCGCTGCCGATGGAGGAAACCCGCATCGTCGGCTGGGACGAGGCGCGCAAACTGGTCTCCGACGCCTATGCCGGGTTCGACCCGCGCATGGCCGAGCTGGCCGAGCCGTTCTTTACCGATGGCTGGATCGACGCCGCCGTGAAAGAGGGCAAGGCGCCCGGTGCTTTCGCGCATCCCACCGTCGTGGACGTGCACCCCTACGTGATGCTCAACTACCTCGGCAAACCGCGCGACGTGATGACGCTCGCGCATGAGTTGGGCCATGGCGTGCACCAGCGCCTTGCCGCCGGTCAGGGCGAATTGCTGTCCTCCACCCCGCTGACCCTGGCCGAAACGGCAAGCGTGTTCGGCGAGATGCTGACCTTCCGCAAGATGCTGGCCGAGGCCAGGGACGACCAGCAGAAGAAGGTGATGCTGGCGGGCAAGGTCGAGGACATGATCAACACGGTCGTCCGCCAGATCGCCTTCTATGATTTCGAATGCAAACTGCACGAGGCGCGCCGTGGCGGGGAGCTGACCCCCGACGACATCAACGCGCTCTGGATGAGCGTGCAGGCCGAGTCCCTCGGGCCGGTCTTCGAGTTCATGGAGGGCTACGAGACGTTCTGGGCCTACATCCCCCATTTCGTGCATTCGCCCTTCTACGTCTATGCCTATGCCTTCGGCGATGGCCTCGTGAACGCGCTCTATGCCGTCTACGAAGAAGGCACGCCCGGCTTCGAGGAAAAGTATTTCGAGATGCTCAAGGCGGGCGGGTCCAAGCACCACAAGGAATTGCTGGCCCCCTTTGGTCTCGATGCCTCCGACCCTGCCTTCTGGGACAAGGGCCTGAGCATGATCGAGGGCTTCATCGACGAGTTGGAAGCGATGGAGTGACGCGCTCGCTCTCTTCATCCCGACTGCAAATGGCCGCCCTTGGGCGGCCATTTTTTCAGGTGCCGCGCGCCATCGTGTCCCGCGTTCGGATCAACACGTCACCGATCCGCCGGAAGACCTCGGACCGTGCGCTTGTCTTTCGCCATGCCAGCACGACCTGACGAGGGCAGGCCTCGGGCAAGGGCGTCAGGGCCACCTCGCCGCCTGACGCGACCCCAGCGTCCACGGCGAGGTTCGGCAACAGCGTGATCCCCAACCCTTCGGACACCATGGCGATCAGCGTGGTCAGACTGGTGGCGGAAAAGCTTTCGTCCTGTTCCAGATGGCGGTTGGGAAAGGCCTGAAGCGCGTGGCGTTGCAGGCAGTGGCCCTTTTCGAGGAGCATGACCTGCCCGCCCTCCTGAAGCGCCGCAGGGCCGTTCGCGGCCATCGGACCGGGCGGCGTCGCCAGTTGGTAACCGTCCTCGAACAGTGGCATGTGATCCAGCGACCCGATCTCGAAGGGCAAGGCGATCAGGATCACGTCGAGCCGCCCCTCGGTCAGCCCGGCGATCAGGCTTTCGGTCATTTCCTCGCGCAGGTAGATTTTCAGCCTTGGAAAGGCCCTGCGCAACGCGGGCAGAGCGGGCGGGATCAGGTAGGGACCGATCGTCGGGATCGCCCCAAGCCGCAACTCTCCCTCGTCCGGCCGCAGATGCGCCTCGGCCAGCTTGCCGATCTCCTCGGCCTCCAGCAGCAGGCGTCGCCCGCGCGCCGCGATCTCCTCGCCCAGGGGGGTCAGCATCACGCTGCGCCGCGTGCGTTCGACCAATTGTACGCCAAGACGCTCCTCCATCTCCTTGATGCCGGCACTCAGCGTCGGCTGGGTCACGAAACAGGCCTCGGCCGCGCGCGAGAAATTCAACTGGTCGGCCACGGCAACAAGGAAACGGAGGTGGCGGAGGGTCACCATTAGTTATTGCCTTTCTCGATATCTGAAAGCTTTTTAATTGATTTCACCAAGGCTGCGCCACCCCTTATCTCTTCCTCATCGGAACACACCAACCCCATCGGAGACAGAGATGACTGACCAGATCCAGCCCACCGGCCCCCGCCTGAACGAAACCGCCCCGGCCTTTGACGCGCCCACCACCCACGGTCAGAAGACCCTCGAAGACTACCGGGGCAAGTGGCTGATCCTGTTCTCGCACCCGGCCGATTTCACGCCCGTCTGCACCACCGAGTTCATCGCCTTCGCCAAGAAACAGGATGAGTTCAACGCGCTGAACACCGAGCTTTTGGGCCTGTCGATCGACAGCCACTACAGCCACATCGCCTGGATGCTGAACATCAAGGAGAAATTCGGCGTCGAGATTCGCTTCCCGATCATCGCCGACCTGAACATGGCGGTGGCGCAGGCCTATGGCATGATCCAGCCCGGCGCCTCTGACACGGCGGCTGTCCGCGCGACCTTCATCATCGACCCCGAGGGCGTTCTGCGCGCCATGGTCTACTACCCGATGAACGCGGGCCGCTCGGTCGACGAGATCCACCGCCTGCTGGTCGCCCTGCAAACGGCGGACGAGAACGCCTGCGCCATGCCCGAGAACTGGAAGCCGGGCGACGAGGTGATCGTGCCGACGCCGAAAACCCCGGAAGAGGCCGCCGCCCGCGTCGGCGAAGGCTACAACACGGTCGATTGGTATTTCTCGACCCGCGCCCTCTGACCCGGCCTCACGCAAGCTCACGACCGCGTGAGCGGGCCGATCTTCTCGGCCCGCTCCGCATTGACCCTGCAAAAGATTGACCGCGACAAGGAAAGGGACATCCCATGACCAACCCGATCGTCAAAACCTTCTGGGACGAACCGACCGGAAGCTGGCAATACGTCTTCCACGACCCCGAGACGATGAAGGGCGCAATCGTGGACCCGGTTCTGGATTACGACGCCAACGCCGGCGCCACCTACACGAAGAACGCGCAAGCGATCCTCGACTATGTCCGCGACACGGGCATCGAGGTCGAATGGATCCTCGACACCCACCCCCATGCCGACCATTTCTCGGCCGGGCCCTGGCTGAAGGAAAAGCTGGGCGCACCGACGGCCATCGGCGAAAAGGTCGTGGGCGTTCAGAAACTGTGGCAGGGCATCTACAACCTGCCCGAGGCTTTCCCGACGGACGGCTCGCAATGGGATCGTCTCTGGGCCGATGGCGACACGTTCAAGGTCGGCACTATCGACGTTCGCGTGATCTTTTCGCCGGGCCACACGCTGGCCTCGGTCACCTATGTCGCGGGCGACGCGGCCTTCGTGCATGACACGCTGATGATGCCCGACAGCGGCACCTCGCGCGCCGACTTCCCGGGCGGGTCGTCCAGAGACCTTTACGAGACAATCCAGAAGATCTTGTCCCTGCCCGACGAAACCCGCGTCTTCATTGGCCATGACTACGCCCCCAAGGGCCGCGAGGCGCAATGCGAGGCGACCGTGGGCCAGCACAAGGCGATGAACATCCACCTGCGCAACGCCCCGTCCGAGGCCGAGTATCGCGAGGTGCGCGATGCCCGCGATGCCACCCTGCCCCTGCCCAAGCTGATGCTGGCCGCGCTTCAGGTGAATGTCCGCGGCGGGCGCTTGCCTGAACCCGAGGGGAACGGACGCTCCTACCTCAAGGTGCCGATGAACTGTTTCGAGCCGCGCTGAGACGCGCGCAATAACCTGAAAAGCCCGGCCTTAGTGGTCGGGCTTTTTGCGCCTCGGCCAAAGCCGCACGTGCCATTTCACATATCGCCCCGGCCCCGTCGCCGCGAGGATCAGCAAGCCCCCGGCAATCGACCAGTTCTTGACCATGATTGTCACCTGCCACGGGTCGGCCCGCAATTGCCAATGGAAGAAGCTGGTGACCAGGCAATAGGCCGCCAGCACCAACGCCCAGGCCCGGACCCATGGGCCAAAGACCAGCGCCAACGCCGCAACCAGGTTGAACAGCGCGACCGGCCAGACAAGCCAAGCGGGCAGTGCGATGCCGGTCAGCATCCCCTGCACCTGCGATGGGTCAAGGATTTTCTGAAACGTCCCTCCAAGAAACAAAACCGCAATCAGTACACGCCCGGTCAGGTTCAGCATGTCCGGCAGGCGGGATTGGAGCAGAGGCGCGTTCACTTCAACTGGCTGTCCTTGGAGCCGCGCCGGTTGATCCCGCCACGCGCCTCGGGGCGAGAATCGCGCTGGCTCGCACAGTCGATGCAGAGCTTCACGCCGGGGATCGCCCTGCGCCGCGCCTCGGGGATTTCCTCGTCGCACTCGACGCAATGGGTGGCGCTGTCGCCTTGCGGCTGCTTGCGCGCCTTGAGGCGTTTCAACTCATCCTCGATCGAGGCTTCGATCTGTTCCGATACCGCGCCGTCGCGCGCCCATCCGCCTGCCATGGCCGAGTCCTCCTGACCGGATCAGCCTACGCCCGTGCGGCCCGAGCCTGCAAGCGACCCAGCGGGGCGCAGGTCAATCAAGCTCCGTCCACGGCCAAGGCTTCACCTCGGACGCCGCCGATTGATAGCGCGCAGCCTTGGCCATCCAGATCCCCAGATCGGTCCCGAAATCCGCCAGCCGCGCGTTCTTTTCGCCGTTATTGACCAGCATGATGATGAATTGCACGACCGTCAGCACCGTCAGGACGGTTTGGGAAATCGACAGCATGAAGGCGATCAGCAGCATGTAGATCAGCCGCATGCCAAGGTTGTCTTTCTCGGCGTCCGGCTGTTCGCCGTGAAGCCGCCCTTCGATCTTTTCGTCGTCCGCCAAAGCACCCGTCCTTACAGCTGGCCTATTCTGCACAAGGTGGGCCTATTCTGTCCGTGCCGCAACCGTTGACGGCTACAAGAGGCTCGCTTCGTCCGCCGGTTCCGCGTCCTTGGCCGGTTTTACCGGGGGAAATGTCATCTGCGCGGCCATCTTGGCGCCCGGCGTTGCAATCGTGGCGGACGGGCCGCCAAAACCTGCGAAAACCGGGGGCTGCTGCGGCCGGTCCGGAACAAGGGGCTCGCCCCGCAAGTCCCGCAACAGGGTCGTATGATCAGCGGCATTGGCAACCATGCCCTCGATCGACGCGCGCATGCGGCCCAGATGGGTGCGCCAATACTCGCCGCGCGTGACGAAGTTCTGGCCGATCCGCTCCTTGCCATAGCCCGTCTCGTAGACCCGCTTGCCCAGCATGACGGCCTGGTAGACCGTGAAGGGGAACAGCGTCTGGAACTCGATATCATAGGCCCCCGGCAGGACGTGCTGCCATAGTTCAAGGTTCCTGGCGAGACTGTCGGGCACCTCCAGCTCGGTCCGGGCGTCGATCCAGTACTGGCTGTCGGTGCGATTGCCCAAGGCGTAGTGCAGGCAGATGAAATCCCGCACTTCGTCATAAAGGTTCCCGGTCAGACGATTGTAGCTGTCGCGCAGGACCGGGGCGAAATCGGTGTCCGGGAAATACGTAAAGAGCCAGCGAATGGAGGTGTCGATCATGTGGATAGCGGTCGATTCCAGCGGCTCGATGAACCCGCCGGACAGGCCGATGGCCACGCAATTCTTGACCCACAGGTTGCGGCTGCGCCCGACGCGCATGGGGATGACCCGCGGCTCCAGCCCCTCGCCCTCGGGACCGAGATGACCAAGGAATTCCGTCATCGCCTCTTCGTCGGTCCGGTGGGACGAGGAAAAGACATATCCCGTTCCAACCCGGTTGAAGAGCGGCACACGCCAGCTCCATCCGGCACCAAGCGCGGTGGAGCGCGTCGCGCAATCGACCTTCACCTCACCCTCGTGGGGGATCTGGACCGCCAGCGCCCGATCATTGGCCAGGTATTTCGAATAGGGGATGAACGGCTCTTCCAAGACCTTGTTGATCAGAAGACCGCGGAACCCGGTGCAGTCGATGACCAGTTCGACCGGATGCTCTCCACGCTCCTGCAAGACGAGTGAGGCGATGTTCCCGGTTTCCCCGTCCCGCGTGACGTCCACCACGTCATCGAGGATGTGCACCACACCCCGGTCCTTGGAAATATCGCGCATAAGCCCCGCGAACCGACCTGCATCGAGATGATAGGCATAGCCGGCCTCGCCCGAGAACTCGGGCTGACCCAAGGGGCGGGGGCCTTTGCCCGCACGGATCAGGTCCAGCGCCGGGGCATAGGTCTGCGCGAATTCAAGCCCGCCCGCGCCTTCGCGCAGATAGTAATAGGCCAGATCGACACCCGCGACATAGCCCGGACGACCGAAGGGATTGACGTAGTCGATGAAGTCGCCGTTCCGGTCCACGTTCCATTTCTGGAACATGACGCCCAGCTTGAACGAGGCATTACAGGCCTTGAAGAACTCGCGCTCCGAGACGCCGCAGGTCTTCAAAACCCTTGGCATGCCGGGAACCGTCGCCTCCCCCACGCCCACGGTCGGGACATTTGGCGATTCGATCAGCGTGATCCCCATGCGGCTTTTGCCGCCCTCGCCGCGGAACATCGCGTTCATAAGCATGGCCGTCATCCAGCCTGCCGTGCCGCCACCGACGATCGTGATGTTGGAAATCGGATCTGCCATCGGTGCACCTCCGCAGGCCATGTGTTGACGCTACGGCAGCCTAACCGATTCGGTTTGGATTACAGAATCGCGCGGGTCGGGCGTAAGGTCAAAGCGCCGCGAAGATCTTGTCGATGAAGGCTTGCGTGCCGCGGGAGACTTCCAGCGGGCAGGCATAGGCACCGCCGTCGAGGACGCTGGCGGCCACCGCTTCGACCTGGTTTTTGTATTGCTGCTCTGTGGGATAGCGGATCAGGTCTTCGTCCAGCCCGGTCCTGCGCCAGCGGATCGCGGCCTCGCCATAGCTGCCCGCGTTGAACGGCGCGTCGACCACGAGACTGCCCTCGCTGCCGTGGAACACCATTTCCTGCCTCAGCCCCGCGCGCATCGAGACGTAGAAGGAAAACCGCGCGTCGCCCAGCCGGGCCTGCACCCAGGTGCTCGAATCGACCCCCTTCTCGATGATGGCATCGGCCCATGTCAGCTCCGGCTCAAGCCCCGTCGCGATCCGCGCCGCCCCGATGGGATAGACACCGATGTCACGCAGCGCGCCGCCACCCAGGGCCGCATCGTTGCGCACATTCGCGGCGCCCGCAGGCAGCGGATAGGTGAAGACCCCTGCAACGGTGTGGAGCTTGCCGATCCCGCCTTCGGCGAGGATCTCCCGGATGCGGGCCCATTGCGGATGATGGGCGGGCATCCACGCCTCGGCGATGAACACGCCCGTCTCGTCGCGCAGGGCGATCAGGCGGTCGACATCGCCCGCCGTCATGCCGATGGGCTTTTCGCACAGCACCGCTTTGCCGGCTTGAGCGGCCTTCTCGCTCCACTCGACATGCAGCGCGTTGGGCAAGGGGATGTAGACCGCGTCGATCTCGGGGTCGGCCAGCAGGTCGTCATAGCTGGCATGGACCCGAAGACCGGGGGCAAAGCTCTGAAACGGCGCCGCTTTGGCAGCGTCCCGCGTGGCCACGGCAGCAAGCTCGGCCCGGTCGGCGGCATGGATGGCGGGGGCCATCGTCTTGCGGGCGAAGTTGGATGCCCCCAGAACGCCCCAACGCAGGTAATCGCGCATCTGTCTTGCCCCTTCCGATTGGCTTGGTTGTCTGGCTCAGCCTATCCTGCGGGCCTGCACGGGCGCAAACGGGCTTGCCGAACGTCCTCTCGCGCCGCCACCGACAAAAGCAAGCAGCCCGACATCGAAAAAGGCGCCGGATTTCCCCGGCGCCCTTTGACATCTGGTCTCGAATGGGTCAGGCGCTGGCCAACATGCCCTGTTCGCGCGCCAGTTCCCGCATCCGCTTTTGCAGCTTTTCGAACGCGCGCACCTCGATCTGGCGAATGCGCTCGCGGCTGACATTGTAGACGCCCGACAGGTCCTCAAGGGTGACCGGGCTGTCCTGCAAACGCCGCTGGGTGAGGATGTCGCGCTCGCGCTCGTTCAGCACTTCCATCGCCTCTTCCATCATGGCCATGCGCTGGCTGAACTCGTCCTTCTCGGCATAATCCTCGGCCTGGTTGGCGCTTTCGTCCTCCAGCCAATCCTGCCACTGGGTCGAGCTGTCATCCTCGGTGCCGATGGTCGCGTTCAGCGAGGCATCCCCCCCCGACAGGCGACGGTTCATCGAGATGACCTCGTCCTCGGTCACGCCAAGATCGTTGGCGATACGGGCCACGTTCTCGGGCCGCATGTCGCCGTCTTCCAGCGCACCGATGCGGGCTTTGGCCTTTCGCAGGTTAAAGAACAGCTTTTTCTGCGCGCTGGTGGTGCCCAGCTTCACAAGGCTCCAGGACCGCAGGATGTATTCCTGGATCGCGGCGCGGATCCACCACATCGCGTAGGTCGCGAGGCGAAAGCCCTTCTCGGGATCGAAGCGTTTGACGGCCTGCATCAGGCCCACGTTCGCCTCGGAAATCACCTCGGCCTGCGGCAGGCCGTAGCCGCGATAACCCATCGCGATTTTCGCGGCGAGGCGCAGGTGGCTGGTGACCATCTTGTGCGCGGCCTCGGTGTCCTGATCCTCGACCCACCGTTTGGCCAGCATGTATTCTTCTTCCGGTTCCAGCATCGGGAACTTACGGATTTCTTGCAGGTAGCGGTTCAGACCCTGCTCCGGCGACGGCGCCGGCAGATTTGCAAAATTGCTCATATATCGGTCCCCCTGTTCGACCGTGTTGAGACTTATGTAAACCGGATTAACTTTATTTCAAGTCTCCCCGGCTTCGAGATCCTCTCCTGTATGTGCTGCGCACAATCGAACATCAATACAGATTTCACGCCGATCACGTGCAATTGTGCGCAGTTTACAGGCCCGTATCGCGCAGCAGGTGCAAAAGGCCTGCCATATCCTTCGGCAAATCCGCATCGAAACGCATCATCTCGCCGCTGACGGGATGCACGAAGCCAAGGCTTGCCGCGTGAAGGGCTTGGCGATTGAAACCGTTCAGGGCCTCTGCCGGTTCCCGCCCAAGCACCTTTTCCGCCACTTTCCGCCGCCCGCCATAGACCGGGTCGCCGATCAGGGCATGGCCGACATGGGCCATGTGCACGCGGATCTGGTGGGTGCGCCCGGTCTCCAACCGGCAGGAGACGCGCGACACCACCCCGGCGAAGCTTTCCTCGACCCGCACGCGTGTGACCGCGTGCCGCCCGCCGGAAAACACCACCGCCTGCCGCTGCCGGTCGGTCTTGTGGCGCCCCAGATGCGTGGTGATCTTCATCACGCCACCCTCTTCGAAGCTGACCCCGCGCACGCCGCGCAGTCGCGGGTCCGCCGGGTTCGGGACGCCGTGGCAGAGCGCGACATACTCCCGCTCGACACTGTGGGCCGCGAATTGATCGGCCAGCCCATGATGCGCCCTGTCCGATTTCGCCACGACCAGCAGTCCGCTCGTATCCTTGTCGATCCGGTGCACGATGCCAGGGCGTTTTTCGCCCCCCACCCCCGACAGGTTACCGCCGAAATGGTGCAGCAGCGCATTGACCAGCGTGCCGCCGGGCGTGCCCGGCGCGGGATGCACCACCATGCCTGCGGGCTTGTTGACGACGATGAGGTCGTCATCTTCATGAAGGATGTCCAGGGCGATCGCCTCGGGCCGGGTTTCGACCTCGGCGGCCTCTTCGACCGTGATTTCGATCAGGTCGCCCTCGGACAGCCTGGCCCGCGCATCGGTGACGACGGTCCCGTTCACCGACACCGCCCCGCCCTCGATCAGGCGCGCGAGGCGGGACCGGCTCAGGCTCTCGCCCTCTGGCACGTCTCGGGCCAGTGCCTTATCAAGACGCGGGGCCGGGTCCGGCCCGATGGGAAACGAGACAAGGCGGGCAGAAGTGGACATGGACGACGCTCCGAAGGACCAGGCCGGCCTGCCGCGCGAATTGCGTTTCCTGAAAACGCTCGTGACGATCCTGACCGTGGTGATGATCGCAGGCGTGATAACGATCACGGCGCTGCTTGTCATCCGACTCAACGATACGGGAACCGCGCCGGTGATCACCGTCGCGCCCGGCGACTTCGACCTGCCCGACGGTGTCGGGGTCACGGGGTTCCAGCTGGCGGGTCAGCACGTCATCGTCATCGGCGATGACGGGATGGTCCGCGTGTTCGACGCCGAAAGCGGCGCGCAAGTGCAAGAGCTTGCACTGCCCGAGGGCTGAGTGTTCTCGCTAATGCGGTGGGATGGTACCAGCGCCCCGGCTCGAACGGGGGACCTCCTGATCCACAATCAGGCGCTCTAACCAACTGAGCTACGCCGGCACTGCGTGGCGAAATACTCGTGCCGCGCGAGCATTGCAAGGGGGTTTTGGGCAGGTTTTCGCAGTCAGACTCTCACCAGATCGAGACGCCATTCCTGTTCCACCAGATCGACCCCGAAGGAGTGGACCGGCTCGGACCGCACCAGCGTGAACCCGGCCTTTTCATAAAGCGCACAGGCCGCCCGATGGCTTTCATGCGTCCAGAGGATCAAGGCGCGGCACCCCTTGGCGCGGGCATAGGCGATACATTCGGCCAGCAGCCGCTTGCCAAGGCCGGTGCCGCGCGCCTCGGGGCGGATCAGGAAAAGGCGCAGTTTCGCGAGTCCCGGCTCGGGCCCTTTGACGCAGAAGATCGAGCCAAGCCGCTCCCCCCCGCGCCACGCGATCCAGGCACGCTCGCAGTCCGCATCGCGGGTCTCGATGTAATCGGCGAGGATACGGGCCACCAGCGACTCGAAACTGGCGTCGAATCCCTCGTCCCGATGATAGAGCTCGGCATGTTGCTGGATCAGCCAGCCCGCATCCCCGACCCCAAGGTCCCGCAATTCGATCTCGCCGTCAGCCATACGGCCCTCCCTTGCCTTGGACAGGCGAAGCGACTACGCCCTCAGCCAGTTTGACGGAGACCGGACATGGGCATCAACAGCGAAAGCGATATCGAGGCCAATCTGCAGATCGGACCGACGACGCTCGGGATGGTGCGGATCTACCTTGAGGGCAATGGCATCGACCTGCCGCTGGATTTCGACCCCGAGGAGGCGGAAGAGATCGCCGAAGAACTGCGCGCCGCGGCGGCGGCCGCCCGCAAGATGGGCAAGAAGGGCAAGGGCTGATCCGGGGGCTGGCGGAAATCTCGAGATTTCCGGTCCGAAAAACCCCGGTTTTTCGGCTGCGGGGCGTGCGCGACCCGAAGACCGCCCCACCTGTCCGTGGCCGGCCCCTGCACCATGGATGAGATCGCGCGCCTTTTCGTGACACTCGGCGCCCTGTTCCTCGCGGGGCTGGCCGCCGATGCGCTGGGGCGCAGCACCCGGTTGCCGCGCGTGACACTTCTCTTGCTGATCGGCGTGACGGCGGGCCAATCGGGGCTTGGCCTGATCCCGGCCGAGGCAAGCGACCTGTTCGAGATCCTGTCCACGGCGGCCCTGACCCTTGTGGCCTTCCTGCTGGGCAATGCGCTGACGCGCGAGAAACTGGCCGCGCATGGCCGGGCGATCCTGATCCTGTCCTGGTCGGTCGTCGGCATGACCCTGATGATCGTCGCGCCGGGGCTGTGGTTGGCTGACCTGCCACCCGCGCTGGCGCTGATCCTGGCCGCCATCGCCACGGCCACCGCCCCTGCCGCAACCGCCGACATCCTGCACCAATCGGGCGCGACGGGTGGCTTTGCCGACCGCATTCGCGGCATCGTGGCCGTGGACGACGCCTGGGGCCTGATCGTGTTCAGCCTCGTCCTCGTGGCGGCTGGTGCCCTGACGGGCAATGGCGAGGGCGGCAACGCGTTGATCCACGCCGCGCGAGACCTCGGGGGCGCCGTCCTTGTCGGCCTGCTGGTGGGCCTGCCCGGCGCGGCCCTGACCGGGCGGCTGTCACCGGGCGAGCCGTTGCAGACCGAGGCGCTTGGCCTCGTCTTCCTGACCGCAGGGCTGGCCGCGTGGCTGGACGTGTCGATCCTGATCGCGGGCCTGGTCGCGGGCGCCAGCATCGCCAATCTCGCCCGCCACCACGACCGCGCCTTTCACGAGATCGAGCATCTGCAATGGCCCTTCATGCTGCTGTTCTTCGTCATGGCGGGCGCCGTGCTGGAGGTTGAAGGCCTGGTCCATCTCGGCGCGCTCGGGGCGGCCTATGTCGGCCTGCGGATCGCGGCGCGTCTTCTGGGCGGCTGGATCGGCGGGCGCGTGGCCGGGCTGGAGGCCACGGAATGTCGCTGGATCGGTCCGGCCCTCATGCCGCAGGCGGGCGTCGCCGTCGGCATGGCGCTGGTGGCCGGCGAGGCCTTTCCCGACTGGCGCGAGACGATCCTGACCCTGACCGTCGGCACCACCGTGATCTTCGAGTTGATCGGCCCGCCCCTGACGCTGCTGGCGCTGACCCGTGTCGGGCGTGCTCAGAGCACCGCGCCGGGGTCGCGCAACAGCTGAAGCCGCTGCGCCGCGATGCGGGCGAAGCGCTGCGTCACGGCCTTGCGCCGCGCGCCGGCCAGTTTCGTTTCCGGCCCCATGCGCAGGATCTCGGCGTCATAGCCATCGGCGATGATCAGCCCCGTTTCAGGCGGCAGAAGGTCGGTCGGAAACCCCTCGTCCACCGCCCAGAAATACCGGTCGCCCCAATCGAGGTAACCCTGCCACTTGGCGTCCGAGGTGAAATCCACCCGGCTCGACTTGCACTCGATCACCCACAACTCGCCCTTGGGGCCAAGCGCCATCACGTCCAGCCGCTTGCCACGGTCGGGCGTGAACTCCTCGACGCAGGCGAAACCATGGCTGGCCAGGTGCCGACAGACGCCACGGGCCAGAACCTGGCCGGGCATCATCCCCTCGACGGCGGCTTGTGCGGCAAGATCAACCATATCGAAAGAATGGAACATTTGCGGAACATATACAAGCGCGTGAAGACCGGCGCACACCCTTGTCCCGCATGGCCATGCGCCTTATGTGCAGTCGGGACGGGTTCTGCCCTTCTCGTACCTGTGGCAAAATTCCAGTGGCCTTAATCATTTCCGAGGGAGCTGGCTCTGTCCGGGCCGTGGCTCGGTTACCTGGCGCCCACCTGTAATTACAGGCTCTCGGGAATTCACGCCTCTACGGTTGGTGCGGTCCCGTCACCCCGCAAGACACGAAAACGCCGGCCACGACGGGCCGGCGTTTCGTTTTCTCGGTGCCAGACCTCAGGCGCGGCGGTCGTCGGCCTTGACCGGGATCGGGATCGCGATGGCGTCCAGCACCGGGATCGCGTCGCGCTTGCCGCCCTTCGACTCGTCGTCGTCGTTTTCCTCGACCATCATCATGATGCGGAACCCGATCTGCGCCGATCCGAAGGTGATGGTGCAGAACACAACCAGCATGATCAGGGCGATCGGCCCTTCCGCCGTGTGGGTCACAAGGTGCCACAGGTTCGCGATATTGAGGTAGAGAAGCCCGCCCACGAAGGCCAGTGACAGCAGGAAGCCGATGAAGGCGTGAAACAGGATCAGCTTGATATGGTCTGGCATCGCGGCATCTCTCTCGCTTTGGTCACTGACAAAGGTAACAGCAAAGCGGCGCGGGACAAGCCCTTGCGCCGATCTGCGCGGGGATCGGCCTAGGCCGAGGCGGCAAGCCAGCCGATATACCCCGCATACCCGGCCAGCAGGGCCAAAGCCGCCCCCCTGCCGATCCGGCCAAGCGCGATCAGGCCCACCAGCACAAGCGCCGAGACCGCCAGCACGCCCCCGTCGACCAACCCGATATCCGGCGGCACCACCAACGGGTGGCTGAGCGCCGTCAGCCCGAGGATGCCCGCGACGTTGAAGATGTTCGATCCGAGGATATTGCCAAGGCTCATCGCCCCTTGCCCGCGCAGGGCCGCAACCACGCTGGTGGCCAGTTCCGGAAGCGAGGTTCCCACCGCAACCAGGGTCAGGCCGATCACGGCCTCGGACACGCCCAGTTCCTGCGCGATCCGCGTCGCACCGCCCACCAGAAGGCTTGCCCCAAAGACCAGCACGGCAATCCCTACAAGGGCGAGGGCAAATCCCCTCCAAAGGGGCATTCTTGCAGCCTCCACCGGCAGATCCCCCTCCGCCGGCGCGGGGCGGTCCGTGCGCAGCACCACCCAGAGATAGGCAACCAGGCCCATCAGCAGCAGGGCCCCGGCAAGACGCCCGGCTTCCCCCAGCAGCAGGATCAGGACCCCGGCCGCCGTGGCAAGCAGCAGGCCGATGACATCGGACACAGGCGCAACCCCGCGCAGCGCCATGGGAGAGATCAGCGCAGCACAGCCAAGGATCAGCAGGATGTTGGCGATGTTCGAGCCGACGACATTGCCGATCGCGATACCCGGCGCCCCGTCGAAAGCCGCGCGGAGCGAGGTCACGAGCTCAGGCGTCGAGGTGCCGAACCCCAGAACCGTTGCGCCGATCACCGCACTGGGCAGGCCGAGCCTTTGCGCAAGACCGACGCCGCCGCGCACGAGCACCTCGCCCCCCGCAACCAGCATCGCCAGACCAATACCGACAAAAAGAAAATCCATGTCGCCTTCACTCCCTCCACAGGCTCGGGACAGCCGACCATGGGTGCAGCGCAGATGGGGCGTGCGCGCCATCCTGCTAGGGGGCGCGGCAAGATTTTTTCGCCCCTGTCGACAGACGATCTGCGCGCGCCGTCAGGTCAGCCCGGCCTCTTCAAGGTAAACGCGCACCGCCTCCTGCACGTGGCGGAACCGATCACCCCCCAAATGTTTGCCGCCATACCAGCGCGTGACCACGACGATATGCCCCTGCACGCCTTCGCGCTCCAACATGCGCAGGATGACCATACCGGCCCCGGCCTCGCCATCGTCGTTTTTCAGCGGGCCGTCCGCCGTCACCACGCCCCATGTGTTATGGGTCGCCTTGGCGAATTTCTTTTTCCGCTTCAGCTCTTTCAGGAAGGCCGCCGCCTCCTCGGCCGTGGCGCAAGGACCACCCGAGACGGCGTATTTCGACCCGCGGTCGCTGATGATGTTGTCGAGTGTCAGCACACGGGGCGGTTTAAGCCGCCCGCGCCAGCGCCACAAGCGACAGACCAGAGGTCAGGAAGTGCAGGCCCATCAGAAGGCCAAGCGCCCAAGCCGCCGTGCCCGGCAAGCCCGCGATCAGAAAAACACCCAACCCCACGGACAAAACGCCCGACCCGAGCAGCCATCCCCAGCCGCGCCGGGCCCGGTTTTGCAGCGCGATCATGGTCTCGAACACGCCTTGCATCAGGAACACCACGCCAAGGACCAGCGTCAGGCCGACCAATCCCGTCAGCGGAAAAAAGGCGAGGTAGACACCCGCCGCCAGAAGCAGCACGGCGATCAGCCCGTTCCAGAGGGCCGACTCCCACCTGCGCGTGTGAAACGCGTGCCACAGCGTCAGCCCGCCCATCGCCAGCATGAGCCAGCCGAACAGCAGCTTGGCCGCGATGCTGGCTATCAGGGGAAAGACGATGGCCGCGACACCCGCGACGATCAGGGCCACCCCAAGCGCGATGAAGGTGCCGCGATGGGCGCGGATCGCGTCCAGAACCTCGGGCGGCGGCGTCGGGCCACCCGTTCCGAACCCGTTGTCATTCTGATTGGACATCGCCTTGATCCTCCGTTCCTCGGGGCCACCCAAGCGGCCCCCTTTTCACGTGGGAGGAACGGCAGACAACCGCAAGGGGTTCCGCCGTGGCGCGTTCAGAACGCCTCGGGCTTGGCCTCGCGCGCCATGTGATCGAGCACAGCGTTGACGAACTTGGGTTCGCGCCCCTCGGGGAAAAAGGCGCGCGCGACATCCACATATTCGGTGATGACCACCTTCGGCGGCGCCGAACCTTCGACCAGTTCCGCCCCCGCCGCGCGGAACAGCGCCCGCAAGGTCGGGTCGATCCGGTCGATGGGCCATTTCGCCACCAGCGCGCGGTCGGTCATCTGGTCGATCCGGGCCTGCCGCGTGACGGCATCTTCCAGCGTCTTGGCAAAGAGGTAAGGGTCGCCCTCGGCCATCTCGTCGCCTTCGTAGACGGCGCCAAAACGGTGCGTCTCGAATTCGCGCCGCACCTCGTCGAAGGTCTGGCCCGAGACTTCCATCTGGAACAGCGCCTGCACCGCGTAGAGCCGCGCGGCCGAGCGCATCTGGCGCTTCTCCTCCCGGCTGGGTTTCGGCATCTGGCGCGGGGCGCCCTCGGTCGTGTCGTCTTCGTCGCTCATGCGGTGGCGGGTCCTTCACTGCCCCCCGCGATCTCGATCGTCTCGGCGCGGGGTTTGAATCCGACGCCGCCCTTAGGCCGTCCGAACCGGCGCGTCAACGCGATCAGGTGGAGCGCCGCCGCCGCAGCCCCGCCGCCCTTGTTCTGATCCTCGGGATTCGCGCGCACCGCGGCCTGCTCGTAATTCTCGACGGTCAGGATGCCGTTGCCGATGCAGGCCCCTTCGAGGCCCAGCAACTGGATCGCGCGCGAGCTGTCATTGCAGACCGTGTCGTAATGGGTCGTCTCGCCCCGGATGACGCAGCCAAGGGCCACGAACCCGTCGAAATTGGACTGGCGATAGGCGATGCGGATGGCCGTTGGTACCTCGAGTGCGCCGGGCACCTCGATCACCTCGTAGCTGCCGCCGACCTTCTCGATCTCGGCCTTGGCGCCCGCGATCATCCAATCGGCGATTTCCTTGTAATAGGGCGCCACCACGATGGCGAGTTTCACCGGCTTGTCGAATTCCGGCAGCGGAAGGACGTAATGAGAAGCTCCGGCCATTATCCCAACTCCGAGATCTTGCGCGTGTCGAGGATGCTCAGCCCGTAGGCGTCCAGCCCCACCACCTTGGGTTTCGGCGAATTGGTCAACAGGATCATGTCCGAGATCCCGAGCGAGGACAGGATCTGCGCCCCCAGCCCGTATTGCCGCAGCGTCTGCGGAGAGGCCTCGCCCTCAACCGCCAGTTTCATCGTCAGGTCCCGCAGCAGGACGACCACGCCGCGCCCTTCCTCGGCAATCAGGCGCATGGCATCGGCGAACTCACCCGCGCGGCCCTTGGGACCGACGCCGACGATATCCATCAGCGGGTCCAGCGCGTGCATCCGCACCAGAACCGGCTCGTCCGTCTCGATATCGCCCTTGATCAGCACGATATGTTCGGCGCCCTGCGTCTCGTCGGTGTAGATGCGCATCCGCCATTCGCCACCGAACTCGCTTTCGATGACCTCCTCGGCGCGCACCTTGACCAGGTTGTCATGGCGGCGACGGTAGGCGATCAGGTCGGAAATCGTCCCGATCTTGAGGTTGTGACGCTGTGCGAAGGCGATCAGGTCGGGCAGGCGCGCCATCGACCCGTCCTCGTTCATGATCTCGCAGATCACGCCCGAGGGGTTCAGCCCCGCCAACCGCGAGATATCGACCGCCGCCTCGGTATGGCCCGCGCGCACCAGCACGCCGCCATCCCGCGCGCGCAGCGGGAACACATGCCCCGGCGTCGCGATGTCGGCCGCGCCCTTGGACGCATCTATGGCCACCTGCACCGTTTTCGCGCGGTCGGCCGCCGAGATGCCCGTGGTCACGCCCTCGCGCGCCTCGATCGAGATGGTGAAAGCCGTCTCGTGCCGCGACGAGTTGTTCGTCGACATCAGTTGCAGGCCCAGCTGTTCGATCCGGTCGCTGGTCATCGACAGGCAGATCAACCCGCGCCCGTGCATGGCCATGAAGTTGATCACGTCCGGCGTCGCCCATTGCGCGGGAATCACGAGGTCGCCCTCGTTCTCCCGATCCTCGTGATCGACAAGGATGAACATGTGCCCGTTGCGGGCGTCGTCGATGATCTCCTCGATCGAGGAGATGGCGTCGGACCAGTCCCGCTCGACCGGGCCCGGGGTTTCATATGCTTGCGTCATGGCCGCCCTTCACGCGTCATTTCCCGCTGGCAGATAGACCATGGCGCGGGACTTTGCCAGACACGCCGCCCCGCGACGCGGCAGCGCGGGGGTCAGGGCGCGGGGGCGAAGAAGCGCTCGGCCGGAACCGACCCGGCCAGACCGGCCGTCGCGCACCACTCCGCCTCGATGCTGGTGGCAGGCACCAACACGACACCGTCGAGCGGCAGGCCTTCCTCCCGGATCAGGCCCCGCAAGGTCTCTCGCGTAGCGCGCCAGGATGCCGTCATCTGCGGTGCAGGTCCGGCCGCCTCCAGCCGTGCGCCATTCACGGCCAGCACGTCTGCCGGCGCGTGATAGACGGCCCCGAGCCGCGCCGCCGCGCCGGACAGGCCGTCAAGCCGCCCGGCTTCCACTTCCGGCATCTCGATGCGCCGCGCCGTCAGGCCCAGGGAATTGCCCGAGAACAGGAAGGCGACGATATCGCGCCCCGCCGTGGCCCGGATCGTCGCATAAGTCTGGTAGGGCAGGCCCAGGCGCCTGGCCCGCGCCACGCGCACCCGAACCACCTCCAGCGGCAGGGCAGGCAACAACGACCTGCGCGCTTTTTTCCACGCCAGCTTGCGAAACCCGTAGCCCGCCTCCATCGACGGCCCGCCATTATGTCCGATCCCAGTCATGCGCGATCCTCCTCGGCCAACCATGCCACCGCACGCCGCGCCGCGGCAAGGGCCTCCGCCTCCGATGCGCCCCCGCCCGAGGGCGCAGCCACGCGTCGCCAGCCGTGGCCGTCTTCAGGATCTCGGCGGCACTCGACGAAAGCCCAATCGCCGCTCGCAAGACGGAT
Organism: [Roseibacterium] beibuensis; assembly: GCF_039542305.1. Taxonomy (NCBI): domain Bacteria; kingdom Pseudomonadati; phylum Pseudomonadota; class Alphaproteobacteria; order Rhodobacterales; family Roseobacteraceae; genus Roseicyclus; species [Roseibacterium] beibuensis. The sequence goes on from NZ_BAABHW010000002.1 coordinate 474,470, forward strand.
CAGGTCGACGCAACGCTGCGCCGCGCCATCCTCGATGGAGCGCATCACTACGTCCCGCGCCATCCCGCCCCCTCTTTATCCCGAAAAATATGCCCGCCGGAGGCATCCCCGGCCAAGCAACCGCGGTCGTTCCGACGACAAGGCGCGCCGCTGACACAGGCCCGGCCGGCGCAAGCCCGGCCAGCGCCCGCCAAATGTGCCCGAAGGGCGCGTGCGGCGGGCGCTCCCCCCGGCCCGGCCATCAGCCCGGCCAATCCTGCAGCCGCGCGACATAGCGCGCGAGCGTGTCGATCTCGAGGTTCACCCGGTCCCCTGCTTTGGCCTCACCCCAGGTTGTCATCTGTTTGGTGTGCGGGATGATGTTCACCCCGAACTCGACCCCGTCCACCTCGTTCACGGTCAGGGAGGTCCCGTTCAGCGCGACCGAACCCTTCGGCGCGATGAAGCGCACCAGCGCCTCGGGCGCGCGGAAGGTGAACCGCGTCGACTCGCCCTCGTCCCGCGTGGCCACGATCTCGGCCACGCCATCGACATGGCCCGACACGATATGCCCGCCCAATTCGTCGCCCACGCGCAGCGCGCGTTCGAGGTTCACGCGCTTGCCCTCGGCCCACGCGCCAAGCGTCGTCTTCGAGACCGTCTCAGCCGAAATATCCACCTCGAACCAGTCGTCTCCCTTGGCCGTCACCGTCAGGCAGACGCCGTCGCAGGCGATCGACGCGCCGATCTCGACCGTCGCCATGTCATATCGCGTGGCGATCCGCGCATGCAGGTCGCCGCGATGGTCGACCCCGCGCAGGGTGCCGATATCGGTAATCAGTCCGGTGAACATGGGCAGGCCTCCAAGCCGAATGACGTCGGACCTGACCTAGCCCCGGTTCGCGGGGTCCTGCAAGGGTGCGGCTTGGGGCCACAGGCTTGCCGCATTGGCGCCCTGCGCAGGCCGCAAGGAATTGTTCCCCTCTCCGCGAAGGTCTATCACCCACTCAAAGGCCCGTGGGGCTTGCTCCACGCGCCGTAAAGGTACTCGTCATGGCCCCGCGCCCGTCCAACCGCGTCTTTCTGGTCCTGCAGGGCCCCCACGGACCGTTCTTCGACCATCTCGGCCGGATGCTGACCGATGCAGGCGCCACCGTGTGGCGCGTGGGCTTCAATCGCGGGGACGAGGTGTTCTGGTCCGACCGGGCGCAATTCATCCCGCAAACCGACCCGATCGACGCCTGGCCCGAGCGTGTCGCCGCCCTGCTCGACGAAAAAAAGGTGACCGACCTGGTGCTTTACGGTGACACGCGCCCGATCCACGCCACCGCGATCGAGGCTGCCCGGGCCCGCGGCCTGACCGTTCACGTTTTCGAAGAAGGCTACCTGCGCCCCTACTGGGTGACCTACGAGCGGGGCGGCGCCAACGGCAACTCCCGCATCGTCGACACGACTGTCGAGGACATGCGCCGCGCGCTCAGGGATCTCGACCTCGACCTGCCCGACGCCCCCGCCCGCTGGGGCGACATGCGCCAGCACGTCTTCTACGGCGCGCTCTACCATTGGTTCCTGATGGTCGGAAACCGGCGCTACACCGCCTTTCGCCCGCACCGCACCCTGACCGTCCGCGAGGAGTTTCGCCTCTACCTGCTGCGGCTGGCGCTGATGCCGTTTCACTGGATGGACCGCAGGCGCGCCTCGCGGCGCATCAAGACAGGCGGGTTTCCCTATCACCTTGCGCTGTTGCAACTGGAACATGACGCCAGTTTTCGCGACCACGGGCCGTTCTCCAGCATGACCGAGTTCCTCGAAGTGCTGATCGAAGGGTTCTCGGCAGGCGCGCCCACGCATCATCACCTCGTCTTCAAGGCGCATCCGCTCGAAGATGGCCGCGTTCCGATCCGCGCCGAGATCCGTCGCCTGGCGGCCCGGCACGGCGTCGGCAGGCGCGTGCATTTCGTGCGCGGGGGCAAGCTTGCGCCGCTTCTCAACGATGCCCGCAGCGCCGTTACGGTCAATTCCACCGCCGCGCAGCAGGCGCTTTGGCGCGGGCTGCCGCTCAAGGCCTTTGGACAAGCCGTCTACCTCAAGCCGGAATTTGTCTCGACCCAACCGCTGGCCGAGTTCTTCAGCAACCCGCAGCGCCCCGACAGCCGCGCCTATCGCGATTATCGCCACTACCTTCTGGAGACCTCGCAGGTCACGGGCAGCTTCTACTCGGCGCGCGGCCGCCGCCAGTTGCTGCGCCAGGTGGTGGACATAATGCTCAGCCCGGATGATCCTTACGACGCGCTCGACGCCGGCAGGCCGGCTCCAAGGCAACACCTCAACCTCGTGAAATGACGCCGGGGCTTCCCCAATTGGTCAAAATTGGCTACGGTCCCAACCAATAAAAAAATATTCGAGGCAGTTTCAGGCAGTAAGGAGCCAACTCCGTGACATCGTTGGTGTTGAAAGCGGCCCGACCGGCCGTGCTTTTTGCCGTTGTGTCGGCTGTCTCGTCATGCGGGATGCTGAACGGGTTCCTTCCCTCCTCGGGGCCGACACGAAACCAGATCTTCGCAGGATCGGTCCAGCGCGAGGGCGACGCCTTCGTGGTCGAGGTCAACAGCCGCGTCACCGCCGTCACCTCGGCCGTGCCCGCGCTTGGCTTCCCGTCCTCGCTGCTCAATGCCGCCAGCGCCAATACCGATATCATTCGCCCCGGCGACACCCTGACGCTGACGATCTATGAAAACGTCAATGACGGCCTGTTGTCGGGCGAGAACGCCAATGCCTCGGCCATCAGCTCGATCCAGGTCGACGGGGCCGGCTTCATCTTCATTCCCTACGCAGGCCGCATTCGCGCCGCGGGCAACACGCCTGAGCAGTTGCGCGAGATCATCACCCGCAACCTCGACGAACAGACGCCCGATCCGCAGGTGATCGTGATCCGCGAAGTTGGCGACGGCGCCACCGTGACCGTCTCCGGCGACATCGGCGGGGAAGGCATCTATCCGATCGAACGACCCACCCGTCGGCTTTCGGGCATCCTCGCCGCTGCCGGTGGCGTGACGCCCGACCCCGAGATCACGCAGGTGACCGTCATTCGCGGCGGCCAGTCCGGCACGGTCTGGTACGAGGACATCTTCCTTGAGCCGCAGGTCGACATTGCCATGCGCGACGGCGACCGCATCCTGGTCGAGGAAGACAGCCGCAGCTTCACCGCGCTTGGCGCGACGGCGGCGCAAACCCTGGTGCCTTTTGAGAGCCGCACGATTTCCGCGCTCGAGGCCATTGCCTCGGTCGGCGGCCTGAACCCCAACCTCGCCGATCCGACCGGCGTCTTCGTCCTGCGCAACGAGCCCGAGGAAATGGCCAATGCCGTCCTTGGCCGCTCGGACCTCATCGGCACGCAACGATTCGTCTACGTGCTGGACCTGACCGCGCCCACCGGCATGTTCGAGGCGCGCGATTTCGCCATCCGCGACGAGGACACGGTTTATGTCACCTCGGCCCCGATCACGCAGTGGAACAACGCCATCAGCGCGCTGACCGGGACGCTGACCAACGCCGCGGGCACCGCGAACACGCTGTCCTCCCTCGGCCAATAGCGTGATGGCGGCCGCGGCCGATCCGACGGGGCGCAGCACATCGCACCTGTCGCGCCGCCGCGCCTTTCATTTCAACGCAGGCTTCCTGACCAACGCCCGCGTCCGGCGTATCCTGACGCTGGCGGGCTACGACCTGCGCATCGGCCTGCCCGGCCCCGAGGACGCGGTCATGGTCTGGGGGCATTCCCCCTATGCCCCGCGCGGCGAGAAAGCCGCCGACAGCACGGGCGCAGAATTGATCCGCATCGAGGATGCGTTCCTGCGGTCGCTGCATCCGGGCCGGTCCGGTGAGCCGCCCCTCGGCCTCGTGATCGACCGCAAGGGCATGTATTTCGACGCGTCGCGCCCCTGCGACCTGGAAGACATCCTTGCCCATCACCCGCTGGACGACACCGCGCTTCTGGACCGCGCGCGAGAGGGGATGGCGCGGATCGCGGCGAGCCGCCTGACGAAGTACAGCGCGACGGACCTCACGCTAAGCCCCCCCGCACCGGGATATGTTCTGGTCATCGACCAGACCCGCGGCGATGCCTCGATCCGGCTGGGCGGCGCGGATGCCAACAGCTTCGCCGAGATGCTGACATGGGCGCAGCAGGACCACCCCGGCGCGCAGATCGTCATCAAGACCCACCCCGAAACCCGCGACGGGCATCGCGCGGGGCATTTCGACCCGGCCACCCTGCCCCAAGGCGTCGTGATTGAGGATCGCCCCCTGCCGCCGCAAACGCTCTTCGAGGGGGCGCGCGCGGTCTACACCGTCACCTCGCAACTGGGGTTCGAGGCGATCCTCGCTGGCCTTCGCCCGGTGACTTTCGGCACGCCCTTCTACGCGGGCTGGGACCTGACGGATGATCGCCGCCCCGTGCCCGCCCGCCGCGCGCGCCGCCTCAGCCGGGCGCAACTGGTGGCGGCCGCCCTCATCCTGTACCCGACCTGGTATGACCCCTACCGAGACCGGCTCTGCGACCTCGAAACCGTCCTCGGCACCTTGGAGGCGGAAACCCGCGCCTGGCGCGAAGATCGCCGGGGATATGTCGCCCTCGGCATGCGCGCATGGAAGCGCGGCCACCTGAAATCCAGTTTCGAGGCGGCCGGCGGGAGAATGCAATTCGCTGACGGCCCTGTTGATGCGGTATCCGGCACCCGCCCGGTCATGGTCTGGGCCGGGGCCGAGACCAAACGCCTGCGCGACGCCTGCACCGAAAGCGGGACGCCCCTTTACCGCGTCGAGGACGGGTTCCTGCGCTCGCGCGGACTGGGGGCAGAGCTGGTGCCGCCGCTCTCCCTCGTGCTGGATGACCTCGGCATTTACTACGACCCCAGCCGGGAAAGCCGCCTCGAACGCCTGATCGCCGACAGCGCCCATGCCCGCCCCGAGGCGCTGCGCCGCGCCGACCGCCTGATGGGCCGCCTGCGCAAGCTGGGTGTCACGAAATACAACCTCGACGGTGCTGCCGATCTGCCGCCCCCGCCCGAGGGGCGCAGCGTCATCCTCGTCCCCGGCCAGGTCGAGAACGACGCTTCGATCCTGCTGGGGGCTGGCGATGTCGCCACGAACGAGGAACTTCTGCGCACCGCCCGCCGCCTGCACCCCAGGGGGTGGATCGTGTTCAAGCCGCATCCCGACGTGGAGGCCGGGCTGCGCCCGGGCGCGGTGCCGGACGAGACTCTGGCGGCCCTGGCCGACCACGTCGCGCGAGGGGCCAGCGCGCAGGCCTGCCTCGCGCAAGCCGACCGGGTCGTCACCATGACCTCGGGCCTCGGGTTCGAGGCGCTGATCCGCGGCATCCCGGTCACGACCCTCGGCGCGCCGTTCTACGCGGGTTGGGGCCTGACCAACGACCTCGGGCCTGTGCCGTCACGCCGGCAGGCCCGCGTCTCGCTCGCCGGGTTGGTGCACGCGGCGCTGATCGCCTACCCGCGCTATCACGATCCGGTCACGAACCGCCCTTGCCCGGTCGAGGTCGCAATCGACAGGCTCGCCGACCCGACGGCGACCCCGCAGCCGCCCCGCTTGCGCGCCTTGGCCAAGCTCCAAGGCTGGTTCGCGGGTCAAAGCTGGATCTGGCGACGCTGATTTTCTGCACCTCTCCACAGGCCCGGCTCACTTACTCACAGCATGGGCGAAAATTTCGGCCTCCACTCACAGGCTGTGAGTATACCCGCCGCTCCCTACCCGGCCTCTCTGACCCACAGGCTCAGCGCGTCGCCGCCCAGGTCCCGCGTCTCGACCAGGCGGAACCGCGTGGCTTCCGACAAGGCCGCAACGCCCATCGCGCCGACCGCCGGTGTCCCCTCCGCGCCCAAGGTCAGGCCCGCCGAGACCACGGCCAGATCATCGACCAGGTCACCCGCGATCAACCCGGCCGCCAGACTGCCGCCGCCCTCGCAGAAGACACGGGTCAGGCCCGCGCCGCCAAGCGCCACCATCGCCGCCGACAGGTCCAACTGCCCGCCCGGGCCGGTCGCCACCTCGATCAATCGCGCCCCAGCGTCACGCCAAAGCGCCCGTGCCGTCTCCGGCGCATCGGCCCCGTGACACAGCCAAACCGGCACCTCGCGCGCCGTGCGTCCCAAATGACTGTCCACCGGGATATCGAGACGCCGCGACAGCACCACCCGGACCGGCTGATGCGCGATGCCCAATCCCCGCACGGTCAAGGAGGGGTCGTCGGCCCGCGCCGTGCCCGCGCCGACCATCACCGCGTCATGCCGCGCCCGTTGCCCATGCACCCAGCGGCGCGCCTCTGGCCCGGTGATCCACTGGCTCTCGCCCGTCGCGGTCGCGATCCGCCCGTCCAGCGATGCCGCCAGTTTCAGCGTCAGGGCCGGCCGACCCGCGCGCAGCTTGCTGAAGAACCCGCGATGATCCCGCGCGGCCTCGTCCTCCAGCAGCCCGGTCTCCACCGCGATCCCCGCGGCGCGCAGCCGCGCGGCTCCGCCCCCATCCGTCCGCGGGTCCGGGTCCGTCGCGGCAATCACCACCCGCGCGACCGAGGCCGCGACCAGCGCCTCGGAACAGGGCGGTGTCTGTCCGTAGTGGTTGCAGGGCTCGAGACTGACATAGGCCGTCGCCCCATGCGCCGCGTCGCCTGCCTGCGCCAAGGCCACGACCTCAGCATGGGGGCGGCCGCCCGGTTGGGTCCAGCCCCGCCCCAGCACCCGCCCCTGCTTGACGATCACGCAGCCAACCGCCGGGTTGGGCCAGCACCGCCCCTGCCCGCGCCGCCCCAGGGCCAGCGCCAGCCGCATCCAGCGCGCGTCTTCGGCGATGGACACCATGGCTCAGTCGCCGGGCTGAACCGGCGGCCGCAGCTCTGCCAGGAAATCCTCGAAATCGTCGGTGGCCTGGAAATTCTTGTAGACGCTGGCAAAGCGGACATAAGCGACCGAGTCGATCGCGGCGAGGCGCTCCATCACGATCTCGCCGATGGTCTTGGACGGGATATCCGTCTCGCCCATGCTTTCCAGACGCCGCACGATGCCCGAGATCATCTGGTCCACGCGCTCCGGTTCCACCGGGCGTTTCTGCAACGCGATCCGCACCGAACGCTCCAGCTTGTCACGCTCGAAATCCTCGCGCTTACCATTGGATTTCACCACGACGAGGTCGCGCAACTGCACCCGCTCGTAAGTGGTGAAGCGTCCGCCGCAGGCCGGGCAGAACCGCCGCCGCCGGATCGCCACGTGATCCTCCGCGGGGCGTGAATCCTTCACCTGAGTATCAACATTTCCGCAAAACGGGCAGCGCATCGCCGTCCCCTTTCCTGTCCCATTGCGCGGGGATCTCGCCGCGCCTGCCTCATCCCTTGGGTCTGATGCCCACTTATCCACAGGCACTATAGGTCAGAGGTCAGGGATTGGGTAGAGGGCAAATCCCGCCACAAGATCAGGGGTGGCGAAAGAGACTCACCCCGCGCGATCCGCGCTGAAATGCGCCGCCACGCGCCGCCGATATGGCCGCGCACGATGCTCGAAAAGGTAGATCCCCTGCCACGTCCCAAGCCGCATCCGCCCATCCATCACCGGGATCTGCAGGGACACCGGCAACAGGGAAGCCTTGATATGCGCGGGCATGTCGTCGGGCCCCTCCAGCACATGGGTCAACCAGCGCATCGAGGGGTCGTCTCCGGCGGGCACCAGGCGCTCGAAAAAGCCCATCAGGTCCACCTGTACGTCCGGGTCCGCATTCTCCTGGATCAGCAGGCTGGCCGAGGTATGCCGCACCATCAGCGTCAGCATCCCATCGCCCTGTCCTGACACCCACCGTGCCACCTGGCCGGTAAACTCCACCAACCCCGCGCCGCGCGTCTCGATCTCGAATTCCGTCTGCAAGATGCCCCTCCCGCCCCGATCTTTATCCTTCAAATATGCCCCGCGCGACGCGCGGCAGCGGTACAGGGGGCTCGATGCCCCCTGCACCGCTTCCCCGGGCGACGCCAAAGGCGGCGCAACCCCTCAACCGATGGCCCTCAACCGCTGGCAACCGCCCGCCCCGCCGCGCTCAGATCGTAGAAGCCCGTCTCCACCTTCACGAACCAGCCATAGTGGTTATCGCGCATGATCGTGGTCGCGCGCGCCACGCCCGTGGCCTCTTTCACCACGGCCCCCTTGCAGGCCCCGGCCTGCGCCAGGTGCTGCACGCAGGCCAGCGCATCCTGACGATAGGCCGTCATCCGCATCCCTTGCGTGCCGCCCGCGCTCGGGTCGCCCCGCCGCCGAGCGAATTCCGACAGCATCGCCGCCCGCCGCCGCGCATTCTTGCGCGGCGCATAGGGCCCGGGGTCGCAATGCACCTCGACCAGCCCGGTTTCCACCCGCACCGTCAGCAAGCCCAGGCCCAACCGCCGCGCCAGTTTCACGTTCTCGGCAAGCGCGCCGGCAAAAACCCGGCCGGTCTTGCGCGGCACGGCGACATAGACAAGATCGCTGACCGACAACCGCGCGATCCCCTGGTGGAACAGGGCCAGCGAAAAGCCGGTCTTCAACTCGACGATCACCGGGTCCTCGCCCTCTTTCACGCCCATCACGTCGGCGGGGCCGATCTCGCCCTTCACCTCGTAGCCGGCCTCTTCCAGGAAGGCCTTGATGGGGGGATAAAGATCCGTCTCGCGCATGATGGCCCCAGTTTAGCCAGCGCCGCGGCCGTGACAATCGCGCGCGGCGGAACCGGGCCGCCCAACAGACGTTGGCAGGCCAGGACCAAAGGAGACTGCCCCATGACCAAGACCCTCTTCATCACCGGCGCATCCACCGGGATCGGCGCCGCCACCGCCCATGCCGCCGCCAAGGCTGGCTGGAACGTCGCCCTCTTCGCCCGGTCCAGGGACAAGCTCGACGCGCTGGCCGCCGAGATCGGGGACCAGGCCCTCGCCCTGCCCGGCGACGCGACATCCTACGACGACCAGGCGCAGGCCATGCAAAAGACCGTCGATCACTTCGGCCGCCTCGATGCCGCTTTCGCCAATGCGGGCCACGGCCTCGACACGCCGGGGACCGAGGCCGGCGACCCCGAGGAATGGCGCAGTCTCGTCGATCTCAACATCATGGGGCTGCTCTACACCGCCAAGGCGGCGATTCCCCACCTCAAGCCCAACAAGGGCAGCATCGTGCTGACCGGATCGGCTGCGGGGCGCCGTCACCTCAAGGGCTCGATCTACGGCGCGTCCAAGTGGTTCGTGCATGGCTATGCCGGCAACCTGGCCGAGGAAATGCGCGAATGGGGCGGGCGCTGCACCGTGATCGCACCCGGCATGGTGGACACGCCCTTTTTCTCCGAGGCCAAGCCTGACAAGCTCAAGCCCGAGGATGTCGCCGACGCGGTCATGCACGCGCTTCAGGCCGACCCGCGCAACACGGTGCTCGAGATCCATCTCTTTCCGACGAATTGACGCCACCCCGGCCCGATTCCCGGCTTGACACCTCAAGGTGGCCCGCTTAAAGCCACCGCAGATTTATTGGGCGTGGAGGCCCCCTCCGCGCCCTTTTGGTTTCCGCAGCGCCGGCGCCCGGCCCAGATGGTTCGATCACACCGGCCCGCTGCCCAGAACGAGGACGAAGACCATGTCGCGTGTCTGCGAACTGACCGGCAAGGGCCCGATGACTGGCAATAATGTCAGCCATGCCAACAACAAGACCCGGCGCCGTTTCCTGCCGAACCTGAGCGAAGTGACGCTCGGCTCGGACGTCTTGGACCGTCGCTTCCGCCTGCGCGTCTCGAACGCCGCGCTGCGCACTGTCGACCATCGCGGGGGCCTCGATGCCTTCCTGACCCGCGCGAAAGAGGCCGACCTGTCGCCCAAGGCCGTCAAGATCAAGCGTGAAATCGAAAAGGCGCAGGCCGCTCAGGCCTGATCTTTCGATCACCTGCGAATCGCGCGCGCCCCGCTGGCCTTGGCCTGCGGGGCGCTTGTGCATGTCGCGCAGCACCGCCCATTGTCGTTTTGCCGCAGCGCGGACGCAGGCCTGCATCCCTAGATTGAGTGCGATGAGAACGACCCGCGTCATCCTCGGCATCGCGCTTGCGCTGCTCATGTCCGTCACGGGCCTCGCCGCCTCCATGGCGCGTGGCGCGATGGCGGCTGACGGGGTGCTTTGCGGCTATAACACGCCCCAGATCGTTTTGGCGGTGGATGGGCTGCCGCTCTTCGACGACGCGGGCGAGCCGGTCGAACTGACCGAACACCCCTGCCCCGACTGCATCGTCGGAGCCCTCGCGCTTGCACCGGATACGCCCGTGGCGCAGCCTGTGGCCGGGTCCGAGTCTACCCTTTCCGAAACGACCTACGCCGCTCTCGCTCCGACGCTCTGGCGCTTGGGGGGACAGGGACGCAGCCCGCCTGCCGCGGCCTGACCCCACCCAACCAAACCCAGACCATTCGGACAGACGGAGATGACCATGTCCTTCAAAACCCTTGTTCTCGCGGGCGCCTGCGCGCTCGTCCCCGCGCTCGCCTCGGCCCAGATGGCCGTCGAAGACCCTTACGCCCGCGCCGCCAGCGCCATGGCGATTTCCGGCGCGGCCTTCATGACCATCACCAACGAGGGCGAGGCCGATGACCGCCTGATCGCCGCCGCCTCGGATGTGGCCGAACGGGTGGAGCTTCACACCCACATCATGGAAGGCGACGTGATGCGCATGGTCGAGGTCGAAGAAGGCTTTGCCGTGCCCGCGGGCGAAACCATCCACCTGCAGCGCGGCGGCATGCATGTCATGTTCCTCGGTCTGACCCGGCCGCTGGAAAACGGCAACGAGATCGAGGTCACCCTGACCTTCGAGAATGCCGGCGAGATGACCGTGACCATCCCGGTCGACAATGACCGGATGCCGGCCCAGATGGGCACCGGCGGCATGATGCACGGCGCGCCCGCCAATGCGGGCGGTCGCATGATGATGGACAGCGACGGCTGACATCCCGACATCCGGGCGCGGTGGCCGGTCCCTTGGTCACCGCCCCGGCCCCGTGCCCCCGCCCTGAAATTGGTGGGGCCGGCGACGGCGCGCCACCTGTTCCATCCATCTTGACGGCGCGCCGCCGTTATCCGCCCAGTACCTCCACCACCCAGGCCGGCACCGCCTCGGTCGCCTTGCCCGCGATCATGCGATCGAACCGCCCCGGCGCAGGCGCCGGATCGAGGTTGATCTCCAGCGTCTCTGCCCCGGCCTCTTCCGCGATCTCGACGAAGCCCGCCGCCGGATAGACCTCGCCCGAGGTGCCGATGGCCACGAACAGATCCGCCTCGCTCAAGGCGGGCAGGATCCGCTCCATGTGATAGGGCATTTCCCCGAACCAGACGATATCGGGCCGCGTTGCAGGGGCCGCGCAGGACGGGCAGGGATCGCTCGGAACCATCTCGCGCGGTGCATCCCAGCGATGCCCGCAGGATGCACAGAGCGCGCGGGTGATTTCGCCATGCATGTGCACCACCTCGCGGCTGCCGCCCCGTTCATGCAGGTTGTCGATATTCTGCGTGACCAGCAGAACCTCGCCCGCGAACCCCTCCTGCAAGCGCGCCAGCGCCCGGTGGGCCGCGTTCGGGCTGGACTCCAGCGCATTGGCCCGGCGCGCGTTGTAGAAGTCGAGGACAAGGCGCGGGTTGCGGGCATAGCCCTCGGGCGTGGCGACCTCGGACAGGTCGTAGCGGGTCCAGAGCCCATCCTTGTCGCGAAACGTGCCCAGCCCGCTTTCGGCGGACACGCCCGCCCCGGTCAGAATGACGATCCGATCCATTGCACCCCTCCGCGTTCGCTGGCACTCCTGTCGCCATGACCGACCGTATCCTCTGCGTCTGCCTTGGCAACATCTGCCGCTCGCCCACAGCCGAAGGGGTGCTGCGCGCCCGCCTGCCCGGTCACGAGATCGACAGCGCCGGCACCGGCGACTGGCATATCGGCAAACCGCCCTATGGCCCCGCGCAGGCGGCGGCGCTTGGGCGGGGCTACGACATTTCGGGGCTGCGCGCGCGGCAGGTCAGCCCGGCCGATTTCGACCGGTTCGACCTGATCCTGGCGATGGATTCGGAGAATCACGCCGATCTGGCGCGGATGGCGCCCAAGGGCGCGCGTGCCGATCTGGCCATGTATCTCGACCCGCTCGGCGGAGGGGACGTGCCCGACCCCTACTTTACCCGCGACTTCGAAGGCGCGCTCGACCTGATCGAAGAGGCCGCCCGTCTCTGGGCGGCCCGTCTGTCGGGAACGTCCGGCTAAAGGTCCGCGGTCAGCGGCACATCGCTTCGGCCATCTCGCCGAAATTGCGCCAGCGCTGCCAGATTTCCTCGTTCCGCGGGGTGTCGGACAGTTGCACGCGCTGCGCTTCTTCGGGGTCGCGGAAGAAGCGTGCCCCAAGGCGCATGTCAGCGCGGGTCAGGGTGCGGTCCGCCGCCTCGCCGATACAGGCGCAGAGCGAACGGCTGGCCGCCGGCCGGTCGGAACTCAGGCAGGCGCGCTCGATGGGGTTGGCAAAAGCCGGTGCGGCAAGGGCCGCGCAGATCGTCACGGACGCGATCAGGATGCGTGTCATGTCACTATGCCTCGGTTCGATATGGGTACACGGGTCTTGCGCCCGTTCCCGCATAGGATGCGCCAAACTCCTGATTCTGTCCATGCCGGGGCCGATCACATCCGCCCCGGCAAAGATTCAAGCCGATCAGAAGGACCAGACGATGGTGCCTTCCGCGGCCATGGCGCCGGCCATGGCGGGGGGTTCGGCGACGCTGACACCGTCGATCAGCACGCTTTCATCGGCGCCGAGGCCCGGCAGGTAGATGGCGCACACCTCGACCGTGGCGCCGCCCTCGATCAACTGCATCAGCAAGCCTTGCGGGCTGGCGCCCATCGGCGGCTGGCCGGCGGTGGCGCTTTCCGGCGCATCGGCGAGCGCGAGATCACCGCCGGGGCCGCAAAGCAGGACGCGCACCGGGTGGCCCTGCTGCGCGGCCTGGCCGGTCAGGACCATCGACATCAGCTGGGTCTGCGGGTTGTCGGCGGTCACGACGGTCACCAGCGGCGCGGCATCCTGCGCGAAAGCCATTGGGGCGGCGGTGCCAAGGGTCAGGCCAGCAGCAACGAGCATCGAAACGAAACGCATGAGGGTCTCCTGTATAACACAGGCAATTATTTGCCATGTCACGGATATACCTTATCGCCGCCGCGATGCCCGCGCGACCTCTCGCCGCGTGCCGGTTTCCCGCCGGTCAGGCGGCGCTGTCCTGCCGAACCAGCCGTTCCGCCACCACCTCATCGGCCACGCGATGCGGGCTGACGCCCTCTGTTTCCGCGCGGGCGAGGATACGCGCCGTCATTTCCCGCAGCGCGGCCAGCTTGTCGCTGACGAAGCGGCGCCGGTCGGCCAAACCCAGTATCTCGGTTGCGACATTCACGATGCCGCCGCCATTGGCGACGTAATCCGGCACGTAGAGGATACCGCGCGCCCATAGCGCATCCCCCGCCGCGTCATCGGCCAACTGGTTGTTCGCCGCGCCGCAGACAATCTCGGCTTGCACCTTTGCAGCACTTTCGACCGTCAGCACCCCGCCGATGGCGCAGGGCGCAAGGATATCGCAGGGCACCGACAGGATCTCGTCCGGCGTCACCACCTCGGCGCCGAAACTCGTCACGGCCCAGGCCGCCCGCTCGGCGTCGCGATCCGACACGACCAACTCGGCGCCCGCAGCCCGCACCAGCTTGGCCAGGTGCCAGCCGACATGCCCCAGGCCCTGGATCGCCACGCGCCGCCCCTCCAGCACCGGGCTGCCCCAGCGCTGCTCGGCGGCCACGCGCATGGCGTAGAACACGCCGCGCGCCGTGACCGGCGACGGATCGCCCGAGGCATGCGCCCCTTCGTCCAGCCCCGCAACATAGCGCGTCTCGCCCCGGATCACCGCCATGTCGGCCGGCGACATGCCCATGTCCTCGGCCGTCCAGTAGCGCCCCGCCAACCCCTCGATAGCCCGCGCGAACGCCCGCAACTGCGCGTCCGTCTTCTCCGCCGGGTCGCCCAGGATCACCGCCTTGCCGCCGCCAAGCGGCAGGTCCGCCGCCGCGTTCTTCAGCGTCATGCCCCGGCTCAGGCGCAGCACATCCTCCAGCGCCTCGTCCTCGGAGCCATAGGGCCGCATCCGCAAACCGCCCGCCGCCGGGCCGCGCGCGGTGGAATGGATGGCGATGAAACCGATCAGCCCCGCCGCCGCGTCCTCGACGCGCAAGACGGTTTCATGGGTGTCGCTGGAAATCCGGGTCGTCTGCATGGGAAACCTCCTGTTTGGACTTTTCGTCCCTTCCTTGCCCAACAGCCTAGGCGACATCGGGCAGCGTGTTTCACCAAACTGGCCCCGTGCGACTGGCCCGTGGGGCCGATTTCCGCTAAAAAACCGGAAACTCTTGGAGACTTTCCCCAATGGATCGGATCGACACCCAGATCATCGCCCAACTGCAACAAAACGCCCGCCTGTCGATCACCGAGCTGGCCGAGCGCGTGGGCCTGACGCCCACCCCCTGCGCCCGCCGCGTCCAGAAGCTGGAGGAAGACGGCATCATCACCGGCTACACCGCGCGGGTGGACGCCTCGAAACTGGGCCTGGCGCTGACCGTCTTCATCTTCGTCGAGCTGGAACGCCAGAGCCACGAAACCCTGCGCAACTTCGAAGCCGCGATCCGCCGCTTCGACGAGGTCGTGGAATGCCACCTGATGACCGGCACCCGCGATATCCTGCTCAAGGTCGTCGCCCCCGACCTCAAGGCCTTCGACCGCTTCCTCGAAGACCACCTCGTCCACGTCCCCGGCATCCGCGCCACGCGCTCCAGCTTCTCGCTGCGCACGATGGTCAGCCGCGAGGTGTTGCCGAGGGGGTGAGCCACACGCGAAGGGCCGCGGCGACGATGGGTTTGCCGCGTGACGCCTTTCATAGCGCCTTGTCGGGCCTGGCCGTTCTTTCTGGTTACGAACTCTCGACCACCTCTCAAAAGAACGCCTTACACGTGGCCCGAATTTTTTTGCCGCACCAGTCGTGGCTCAAGTTGAAGCATTGTAAGCACCTTCAAGACACGGCAACCTGCACCGCAATGACGCCTTCTCAGAACGGATCACCATGTATTTCCTGAAAGTCGCGAAGCACCCGGACCCAGACGCGAGTCTGACCCCCCCGCTCAAACAGATTTTCGATGGCAGCCACACTACCGAGGCGTTTCAAAATGGCGGCGAGGCCGCCACAAGGGAGTATCTGATCCATCGCGGGCGCTTGAAACCCGACGAACGCGTTTTGGATATCGGCAGCGGAATCGGAAAGATTGCGCGCCCACTCACAGTATACCTTGACGCCAAAGGTTCATATGACGGCGTCGAGATCGTCAAAGACGGCGTCGAGTGGTGCGACACGCACTACGAGCGATTTCCGAATTTCCGGTTTCATCATGCGGATATTTACAGCAAGCATTACAACGCAAGCGGCACCACTCACGACCACGAATACCGTTTCCCTTTCGACGATCTGAGTTTCGACTTCATCATTCTGCGGTCAGTTTTCACACACATGCTGAAAGAAGGTGTGGAAAATTACATCCGCGAAATCGGGCGATTGCTTTGTAAAGGCGGGCGATGCTTCGTCACTGGCTTCTTCCTCAATCCTGACAGCATTCGCAGGACTGAAAACGGAGTGGGGGAATGGGTCTTCCCGCACCGACGCGGCTCGATCCGGTTGCTGGATGATGCCGTGCCAGAGCGCGGCGTCGCCCATGACGAGGCACATCTCCGCGCGCAATTTGCCGAGCAAGGTCTGGACCTCGCGGACGCGACCTACGGAGACTGGTGCGGACGCGGCGTCACTTTGCCAACGATTCAGGACGCTTGGATACTGGTGAAATCCTGAGGCTCCGGCGGCTGGTACAGTTTATTCCACTCGGCAAGACCGTCACCTGCCGAAACGCACGACGCGTCGTGCCGCTGGCCTGACTGTCTCATGGCGGGCCGTATTGGCCGCCCATGCCGTTGCGACCGACGTGTCGGGGCGGACAATGCCCGACCGGGCCTTCTCCAAGCGCCCGTCTCCACCACTGCGCCGGCAATCCAACCGCATGCAGGCCGCCATGATCGGCCCTTTCACGCATCCGAAACTTGTCCATCCTCGCCCATATCGCTCACGAGAAGTCCGCGCTGGCCGATCTGATGACCGGCATCCGCGCCACGCGCTCCAGCTTCTCGCTGCGCACGATGATCAGCCGCGAGGTGTTGCCGCAGGCCGGCTAAGGCAGGTCAACCATGCCCCCAGAAGGCGCGCGGAACGGTCTATTGAACTCCCATGGAGTCTTCGTCGACTCTGTCGGGGTCAACGCAGAGCACGGATCTGGACAGCCCGACGGCGCGCCGCACCGCTTCCTTGCTCGGACGTTCCCCAACGCCGTTCGCCCTGAGCCAATCCTCGTGAACGCCAACGATGCGAAAGGGGAACCCATGCCGCAAGCCGACGATCTTTGCAGCCGCCAAACGATGCGTCGCTCCGTTTTCGTGGACGAGGCTGCCATCCTGCCAGACAATGGCCCGGCCCAGCCCGCCGGTCGCCAATGCCGATGTCCTGTCCGCGCAGTAGCCGTCGCGTGACATGCTTTCCAGCAGGTCAAGGTAACAGGTCGCAATCAATTGCGGGATCTCGGCCGGGTCGGTGATTTCGTATCGCTTGTGCTGGTAGCGCCCGGTGCGGGTCAACGTATTCCAGATGTTTCGATACGTCTCGCTGGCCGAGAGATCCTCTCGATGGGTCCAGACATCGAGCATCCTCTGGTAGGTTTGCCCCTCTTCCAGGGGTGTCACGACAAACCGGTCGCTGGTGACAATCATGGGCCGACTGGCCCGCGCCGCCCGGTTCACCAATCTGCTGACGCCACGCGGCAGGAAGCGCGCCCGTTTCGTGGCCGTCCAGACACGTCTCAGCGCCACGTCCCGCACGCTCAGGACTATGCTTGAAGGGTCTGCTTCGACACAAAAGTGGGTCGAAAACACAAAAGGCACCATACACCACCCGCTTGACGGCGCCCCCACATGTGGAAGAATCGCACAATCCTGCCTGCAAAACAAGCATTTCAGCGCCATAGACACAGGCGAGGGGGCAGGTGCGTCCGCAATCCATCCCCCCCGGCCCCGCGCGGCCGCCGCCCATATCGCCCCCGACGGTCGGACACATACGCCCAGCCCTTCCCTCCCGACATCCCTTAAGCTACATCCCCCTCTGACCATTTCCCCATGCAGGCCGCCATGACCGACCTCTCCCGCATCCGCAACTTCTCCATCGTCGCCCATATCGACCACGGCAAGTCCACGCTGGCCGACCGGTTGATCCAGCTGACCGGCACCGTGGCCGAGCGCGACATGCAGGAGCAGATCCTCGACGCGATGGATATCGAGCGCGAGCGCGGCATCACCATCAAGGCCAACACCGTCCGCATCGAATATCCCGCGCAGGACGGGGAGACCTATATCCTCAACCTCATCGACACGCCGGGCCACGTGGACTTCGCCTACGAGGTCAGCCGCTCGA
The DNA here is from genome assembly GCF_039542305.1 of [Roseibacterium] beibuensis. Lineage (NCBI taxonomy): Bacteria > Pseudomonadati > Pseudomonadota > Alphaproteobacteria > Rhodobacterales > Roseobacteraceae > Roseicyclus > [Roseibacterium] beibuensis. The sequence continues at coordinate 492,070 of NZ_BAABHW010000002.1, forward strand.
TGCAGGCCGTCGAAGGCTCGCTCCTGGTGGTGGACGCCACCCAGGGCGTCGAGGCGCAGACGCTCGCCAATGTCTACCAGGCCATCGACGCCGATCACGAGATCGTCCCGGTCCTCAACAAGATCGACCTGCCCGCGGCCGAGCCCGACCGGGTGAAGGAGCAAATCGAGGATGTCATCGGCATCGACGCGCAGGACGCCATCGAGATCAGCGCCAAGACCGGCCTCGGCATTCCCGACGTGCTGGAGGCCATCGTCACCCGCCTGCCCGCGCCCAAGGGCGACCGCGACGCGCCGCTCAAGGCGATGCTGGTCGACAGCTACTACGACCCTTATCTCGGCGTCGTCGTCTTGATCCGCGTCATCGACGGGGTGGTCAAGAAGGGCGACCGCGTGCGCATGATGAAGACGGGCGGCACCTACCAGATCGACAAGCTGGGCGTCTTCCGCCCGAAAATGCAGGACATCCCCGAGCTTGGGCCGGGCGAGATCGGCTTTCTCACCGCCTCGATCAAGCAGGTGCGCGACACCCGCGTCGGCGACACGATCACCCACGAGAAGAAACAGTGCCAGACCGCGCTGCCGGGCTTCAAACCCTCGCAGCCGGTGGTGTTCTGCGGCCTCTTCCCCGTCGACACCAATGATTTCGAAGACCTGCGCGACGCGATCGAGAAGCTGGCCCTGAACGACGCCTCCTTCTCCTCCGAGATGGAGACCTCGGCCGCGCTTGGCTTCGGCTTCCGCTGCGGCTTTCTCGGGCTTTTGCATCTCGAGGTCATCCGCGACCGCCTGGAACGCGAATACGATATCGACCTGATCACCACCGCGCCCTCGGTCATCTACCACCTGCACATGAAGGACGGCGAGGTGGTCGAGCTGCACAACCCCGCCGACATGCCCGACCAGACCCTCATCGACCATGTCGAGGAGCCGCGCATCAAGGCCACGATCCTCGTGCCCGACGAATACCTCGGCGACGTGCTGACGCTGTGCCACGACCGGCGGGGCGAACAGCTGGACCTGACCTATGCCGGCACGCGGGCCATGGTCGTCTACGACCTGCCGCTGAACGAGGTGGTCTTCGACTTCTACGACCGGCTGAAATCGGTCACCAAGGGCTATGCCAGCTTCGACTACCAGATGATCGGCTACCGCGCCGACAACCTCGTGAAGATGCAGATCCTCGTGAACGAGGAACCGGTCGATGCGCTGTCGATCATGGTGCATCGCGACCGGGCCGAGATGCGCGGGCGCGCCATGTGCGAAAAGCTGAAAGAGCTGATCCCCCGCCACATGTTCAAGATCCCGATCCAGGCGGCCATCGGCGGCCGCGTGATCGCGCGCGAAACCATCGCCGCGCTGCGCAAGGACGTGACCGCCAAATGCTATGGCGGCGACGCCACGCGGAAAAAGAAGCTTCTGGAAAAGCAGAAGGCGGGCAAGAAGAAGATGCGCCAGTTCGGCAAGGTAGAAATCCCCCAATCTGCCTTCATCAACGCGCTCAAGATGGACTCGTAGGGCGGGACTTGTCCCGCCGCACCTCGCCGGAAAGCGCGCCGAAAAGAACAGCGAAAGAAACCATTGCCGGCTCGACTAATTTCGTTCCGGCTCGTTTAAATTCGATTTCGCGCGATCTTCACGGAATTAACCCCAGCCGCCCCCAAAACCGGGACGGCTGGCGCTCGTTTCACATCACCAGTGGTGATCGCAGGTCGCGTAGATCGTGACCATCGCCTCGCGGGTCGAGGTCGGGCGGCCGCTGCGGTTGGTCAGCTCGATCGTCCAGCTGCGGGTCGAGGCCGGGAAGCTGGCGGTCACCACCAGCGGACCGGTCGGCGTCAGCTGGTCGTTGTTCGCGAAGCCGCCCGCGATGACGTAATGATGCGCCGGGCAGGTGATCGTCACCTCCTGGCTGTCACCCGATCCGACCACCGGCATCTGGATCGTTTCGCTGAAGACTTCGTGGGCGCTGGCCTGGGTCGAGGCCGCAAGCGCGGCGGCGAGGATGGCAGTCCCCAAGACGTTTTTTGAAAAGAGCATAGTTACCCCCTTTGGTTTCAATAGGCCTTCAGGGTCCTGATTCGTTGACCCAGCGTCAAGATTCTTGTCCGCCGGACCGCCGGCAACGGTTGGAAACCCCCGCTTCGGAACCCCTGTACGTCCGCCGCGTTGGGCCGGTGAAAGGAGGACCCCATGGATCGTTTCAGCATTCTTCTCACCCTTCCCGTCGGCGCGGTGGCGACCGGCGCTTTCACCATTCTCGCCTTCAATCTCGGCTTCTATGCCTGGCCCGCCGTGATCGGCGCTGCCGTTCTGGGCTTCGGCCTCAGCTGGCCCCTGGCCTACGTGATTTCCCGCCGGGTGAAGCGGCAGGACCCGAACTGGGACGAAACCCGCGTGGAGCGGACCGGCACCGTCCCCAACCCCGCCGCGCGCGAGGTCTGACCGGCGACACCCCCGCCTTTGCCGGGGGCGAGACGCCTTACGTCGCCATCCACGTGGACGAAAACGATCCGCAGGGGATGAACATGGCGTTGAACTAGGTCCTGAACGTCACCCGCTACTACGAGGAACACGGCGATAGCGTCATGGTCGAACTGGTCGCCTATGGCCCCGGCCTGACCATGCTGCCGGATGAGGGCAGCCCGGTGCAGCAGCGCATCGAACAGGTGAACCTCGCGATGGCGAACGTCTCCTTCTCGTCCTGCGGCAACACCCATGCCAACTGGTCGCGCCGCGACGGGTTCTCCCTGCGCCGCTCGCGGCTGGTGCCGAGATCACGCCATCGGGCGTCGTGCGCCTGATCGAGATGCAGGAAGAAGGCTACGCCGACATGCGCCCCTGAGCCTTGCGCCCTCCGGCTGGCCGGTTGAGGGGCGTCGCGCGTACGCACGGGGTGTGTACAGGCTGTGTACGGGGTGTGACATGGCCGGATCGCCGCTTGATCGGGATCAAGGCAGGTGTTGCGGCGATATGATTGACATGGGCAAGGACACGCGCCACACGCTGCGGAGGGACCCCCATGCGTCTGTTTTTCCTGATCTACACCCTTGCATCGACCGCCATGGCCGGCATCCTCATCACCGCCGTTCTGGCCGCGCGCATGGATGGTTGGGAGCCCATCGTGATCGCCGCCGCCATTGGCGCCGTCGCCGCCCTCCCCGCCGCCTGGATATCCGCCAACAAGATCCGGAATCTTTGAGTCCGCCCAGCGCGGGTTTCGTGCTAAACTCCTGACTGCCAAAGGCTTTCGCAGGGGTTTCGCATGTCTCGCGCCGCAGGCTACAGCCGGGTTCAGATCGCCTTGCACTGGGTGACGGTGCTTCTGGTCGCGCTGCAATTCCTGCTGCATGACGGCATTTCAGACGCCTATGACCGGGCGACGGAAACCGGTGCCTATGCCATCACCCTGCCCGTCGCCCTGCATGCCGGCGGCGGCATGCTGATCCTGCTGCTGGCCACGTGGCGCGTGCTGCTGCGCAAGGAACATGGCGTGCCGCCCCCGCCCGAGGGCGAACCGCCGCTGTTCGGCAAACTCGGCCACGCCGCCCATCTCGCGCTCTACGCCCTGCTTTTCCTCCTGCCGGTCACCGGCGCCGCCGCCTGGGGCGGCCGGATGGAGGGCGCAAGCGATGCGCACGAGACCCTCAAGTCATTGCTTTTGATTTTGATTATCGCGCATGTAGCCGCCGTCGCCGTGCATCAGCTTGTCTGGAAAACCGGGCTGATGCGGCGGATGATGGCGCCTAAGTAGCCGTAAAAAACGCCCGGAGCGACGCCTCGAACTCGCGCGGTTTGTCCGCGTGGAGCCAGTGGCCAGCCCCCGGGATCTTCGCGAATTTCGCATTCGGAAACAGCGCCTTGATCGCCGGGCGATCCTCATGGCGGACATAGTCGGACTCCGCGCCCGTCAGAAACAGGGTCGGGCCGTCGAACGTGCCCTGCACCTGGGGGAAAGACAGGATCAGTTCCATGTCCTTTTCCAGCACATCAAGGTTCAGACGCCATTTGCGCGCCTTCACGTCCAGCGATTGCAGAAGGAACGCCCGCACACCGTCGGTCGTGACATGGCGCGCCAGTTGCGTGTCGGCATCCCGGCGGCTCTCGATCACCGACAGATCCACCTTCCGCATCGCGTCGATCAGGTGCTGCTGCGTGTGGCCATAGGCGACCGGGGCGATATCGGCCACGACAAGGCGTCGAACGGCCTCGGGGTGGGTCAGGGCCAGCACCATGGCAGCCTTGCCCCCCATGGAATGCCCCATCACATCCGCCGTGCCGCCATGGGCGGCGATCACCTCGGCCAGGTCATTGGCGAGGTCCGGATAGGAATGCGCTTCCATCCATGGGCTGTCGCCGTGGTTACGCATATCGACGACCAGAACGCGACGCACCTCGGACAAGCGTTTCGCGATCACGCCCCAGTTCCTGGCCGAGCCGAAAAGGCCATGCGCGATCAGGATGGGCGGGTGCGAGCTCTCCTCGCCATAGGTCTGGACGGTCAGCATGCCCGCCTTCTAGCCGCGCGGTGCGAAGGTTGCCAGCGCAGGCTTGCGTCGCGCGGCCAGCGCGGTATGTCAGGCCACCCGATGCGAAGGACCGCACCCGATGCCCAAGACCGACGAAGAGATCCTCGCCCTCATCACGCCGCAACCGCTGCGTCGCGGTCTGGCGGTGGGGATGATGGGCGCGCTTGGGGCGCTTGTGTTGACGGTGGCGGCTGAACGGCCACCGCAGTCACCGGCCTTCCTGATCTTCCTGATCCTGTTCGGGGCCGGGGCGCTGTTTCTGGCATGGCGGCTTTGGCAGGCCAGCGCGATCACCCTGGAACTGACCCGCGAGGAACTGCGCGAGACGGGACCGGACGGGCGCCTCCTGTGCAGGCTGGACAACGTGGTGAAGGTCGAACGCGGGCTGACGGCCTTCAAGCCCGCGAACGGCTTTGTCGTACGCTTGAGAGAACCGGGCAGCCGCGTCTATGCCCCCGGCCTCTGGATGCGGTCGGGGCGGCGGCTTGCGGTCGGCGGCGTCACCTCGGGGGCCGAGGCGAAATCGACCGCCGACCTGATGAACGTGCTGCTGGTCCAGCGCGGACAGGCAGGCGGCTAGATCCCCTTGGCCTGGTAGCTGGCGGCGACGCGGTTGATCCCGACGATGAACCCGGCCGTGCGCAGGTCGCTGACGTCGTCGCGTTCCCACCAGACCTGCCGCATGGAGTCGTAGGCCGCGCGCATCGTGTCGTCGAGGCCCGAGCGCACCAGTTCCAACTCATCCGCGCCACGCAGGTATTTCTGCTTGAAGTCCGGCGTCATCGACCATGCGCCGCCCAGGTGTTCGTCAAGGCGCTGCAACTCGTCCACGATCAACTGGTGCCGTGCCTCTTCCTGCCGCCGCTGCATCCGGCCAAATCGGATATGGCTGAGGTTCTTGACCCACTCGAAATAGGACACGGTCACGCCGCCGGCATTGGCGTAGAGGTCGGGAATGATGACAGTGCCCTTGTGGCGCAGGATCTCGTCGGCACCGGCCGTGATCGGCCCGTTGGCCGCCTCGATGATCAGCGGCGCCTTGACGTGATTGGCGTTGTGCATGTTGATCACGCCTTCCAACGCGGCAGGGATCAGGATGTCGCAATCCTCTTCCAGGACCTTGGCGCCGTTCTCGTGATAGGTGCCGAAGGGACAGTTCCTGACGCCGCCGTGACCGGCGATCCAGTCGTGCACGGCAACAACGTCAAGGCCATCGGCGTTTTCCAGCGCCCCATCGCGCTCGATGACATGGGTCACCTTGCACCCGTCCTCGGTGCTGAGAAACAGCGCCGCGTGATAGCCCACATTGCCGAGGCCCTGCACGATCACCCGCTTGCCGTCGAGCTTGCCGGAAAGACCGGCCTTCTTCACGTCCTCGGGGTGGCGGAAGAACTCGCGCAGGGCGTATTGCACGCCCCGTCCCGTCGCCTCGACCCGGCCCTGGATGCCGCCCGCGTGGGGCGGTTTGCCGGTCACGCAGGCGCGCGCGTTGATGTCAGTGGTGTTCATGCGCTGATACTGGTCGGCCATGATCGCCATCTCACGTTCGCCGGTGCCCATGTCGGGCGCGGGCACGTTCTGGGCCGGGTTGATCATGTCCCGCTTGATCAGTTCATAGGCGAAGCGGCGCGTGATCTTTTCCAGCTCGTCGGGCTCGTACTGTCGCGGGTCGATGCACAACCCGCCCTTCGATCCGCCGAAGGGCGCTTCGACGAGGGCACATTTGTAGGTCATCAGGGCCGCCAGCGCCTCGACCTCGTCCTGGTTCACGGTGGGGGCATAGCGGATGCCGCCCTTGACCGGCTCCATGTGTTCGGAATGGACCGAGCGATAGCCGGTGAAGGTGCGGATTTCGCCCCGTAGCTTCACGCCGAAGCGCACGGTGTAGGTTGCATTGCAGACGCGGATCTTTTCCTCGAGGCCCGGCGGCAGGTCCAACAGCGCGGCGGCGCGGTTGAACATCAGGTCGACGGATTGGCGGAAACTCGGTTCACCGGTGGGCGTGGACATGATGGCTCTTCTCCCTGCGCGCGCGGGTTTTCGGGTCTGGTGCCTTTTGGCAGGTCGCGCGCGCCCCCCTGAGACAGCCACGGCAAGGGTCCATGACACAAGCCTTATCCGCAACCGATCGCCCATCGGGCAGGTCACGGCATTGATCGCGCACCGGAAACTCCGCGTTTCGATCATGGCCCCGCCCCAATTTCGCCCTTCTTGGCGGTCAATAAATGACCAACGGCAAAGTGCGTCCTGCGCGCCAGCCAAGCTAAACAGTCGAGACAACGTCCATGACCAAGACGTCAAAGACATCCGGGCCAGGCCAGAAGGCCAATCGCAAGCCGCGTGCCTTGGCAACGCTGGCGCAGCGATTCTGCCGTGCCGAAGACGGCACGATCACGTCCTTCGCGCTGATGATGTTCGTTCTGATGGTGGCCGTGGGCGGCATCGCGGTCGATATCATGCGCTACGAGACCCAACGGGCACAGCTTCAATACACGTTGGACCGCGCGGTGCTTGCGGCCGCGTCCGTGACCCAGCCGCTGGACCCATATGACGTGGTCCAAAGCTATTTCGAGGTGTCGGGGTTGCAGAATTACCGCCTCGATATCGATGTGGACCAAGGCTTCAACTACCGCCGGGTCGATGCCTATGCGGAGTTGGAGATCAACTCTCTCTTCATGCACATGTTCGGCGTGCGGGTGCTGAGTTCCCCGGCGCAAGGCGTGGCCGAAGAACGCATCCGCAACGTCGAGATTTCCATGGTTCTCGATATCTCGGGGTCCATGGGATCCTACGATCGCATCCAGAACATGCGCGCTGCGGCCCGCGAATTCGTGACGACCGTGCTTGAAGCGAATGAAAGCGACCAGGGCAACCTCGTGTCCATCTCGATCGTGCCCTATAACGGCATGGTCAACATGGGCGACACGCTCGAGTCGGTGTTCACGCTGTCCGGCGAACATGACCGATCGAGCTGCGTCCGCTTCACCTCCGAGCAGTTCGCCCGCACCGCGATCAATCCCAACGAAACGCTGGAGCGTATCGCGCACTGGGATCACGACGATTACAGCCAGTACGACGATTTCGACGATCCCTACTGCCCCACGGACGACTACGGCGCCATCCTGCCGTGGGAGCATGACGAGGCCGTGCTTCACGCCCATATCGACAGCCTGCGCGCCCGGGGCTGGACGGCCATCGACCTCGGCATGAACTGGGCCGTCGGCCTGCTCGATCCTGCCGCGCGTCCGGCTCTGAATGCGCTGATCGATGCCGACGCGGTCGACGGAGATTTCTTCGACCGCCCGGCAGACTATGACGACGAGGAAACCATCAAGGTCGTCGTGCTGATGACCGATGGGGAGAACACCAACCAGTACGACCTGCGCGACCCGTACAAAAGCGGCAGCTCGCCCATCTACTACCACTCGGATCACGACCGCTATTCCGTCTATGTGCCGTCGCGCGACCAGTTCTGGGTGTCGCGCTACGACCCCGACGACTATAACGGCTGGTGGTCCGACGAGCCCTATCGCAACGCCGAGTCGGTGGCGCTGTCCTGGACCTATCTCTGGGCGAACTATACCGGGCGCTACATCGCCGACCGCTACCTGCGCGTTCCCGCCTACATGTCCGGCAACTGGTCGGCCTATAACGGCGTGCGCTACGATGCGGACTACATGTACGCCGGCAGGTCGGCAGCCGACACCAACCTGCTTTCGGCCTGCGCGGCGGCCCAGGACGCGGGGATCCTGATCTTCTCGGTGGGGTTCGAAGCGCCCTATGGCGGGCAGCAGGTCATGCGCGCCTGTGCCAGTTCCGATGCGCATTACTACGATGTGGAAGGGATCGAGATCAGCGATGCCTTCGCCTCGATCGCGCGCAGCATCAACCAGCTTCGCCTGGTCCAGTGAGAGGGACCGGAATGCCTGCGATGCGCTCCAGATTGATCACGTTCTTCCGGGATGAAACCGCCACGGCGACGATGGAATTCGTCATCATCTTCCCGGTGATCATGATGGTGTTCGTCGCCTCGTTCGAAACCTCGATGATCATGACGCGCCAAGTGATGATGGAACGCACGCTCGACCAGGCCGTGCGGGTGCTGCGCCTGGCCAAGGGCCTGACGGTCACCTCGGACGAGATCCGCGACACGATCTGCGACAACACGAGCTTTCTGCCAGATTGCAACGCGTTGCTGATGATCGACCTGCAACCGATCGACGACACCACCTATGAAATGCCGGAGGACAATGACCTCTGCGTTCATCGCAGCGACGCCACCGTAACGCCAGATAACGAATTCATCGTCGGGATCGATCACGAAATCATGCTGATCCGCGCCTGCATGATCGTCGATCGCATCCTGCCATTCTCGGGATACGGGCTGAACCTGACACGCGACGATTCCGGCGGCCTGCACATGATCGCGGCCTCGGTCTTCGTGAACGAGCCGGATTGAGGAGGGGCCGCCATGATCGCACGTTCGTTCCGCCGTTTCTGGGCAGATACCAGCGCCGCCGTCGCCTTCGAGACGGTGCTGATCCTGCCGCTCTTGATCTGGGCCTTCGTTGGCAGCTTCGTTTTCTTCGACGCGTTCCGCACCTACAACACGTCGGTCAAGGCGACCTACAGCGTCGCGGACCTGATTTCGCGCCAGCGAAGCTGGATCTACAGCCACGACATCGAGGGGTACGCCAACATCCTGACCCATATCATCCGCGACACGCCCCCGGTGCGGATGCGCGTGACCCAGATCGGGATGGTCAACGGCAACTACCAGGTGGACTGGTCCCATGGCGTCAACGGGGCGGCGCGCCTGTTCACGACGACATTGCCGCAGGTCGAAGAGCATCTGCCGCTGATGGGCAATGGCGAGCGCATTGTCCTCGTGGAAACGACGGTCGCCTATGATCCGCCCTTCGACCTTGGCCTGACGAATATCGACTTCCAGAATTTCACGCTGGTGCGCCCGCGCTACGCCGGACAGGTCCCGTTCGACGACGAAGAAGACGCGCCAAGCTCGTGATCTTGCGCCGCCGCCTGGCCGCAGACCGATGTCGCTCGCAGGCTTTCTTTTCCCTCGACCCCGTCCGATAGTGCCGTGACAAGCGGGTCGCCGGGTATGGCCGACCGGCGGCACACCAACACGTCACGAGGCACGCATGCGCTATTCCGGCCTGCAGGTTCTGACGCAGGGATTGTCCGGCAACCGTGGCTGGAAACCGGCCTGGCGCACCCCCGATCCCAAACCTGAATACGACGTCGTCATCATCGGTGGCGGCGGGCACGGGCTGGCCACGGCCTTCTACCTTGCCAGGGAGCATGGGCTGACCAATGTCGCGGTGCTGGAAAAAGGGTATCTGGGCGGCGGCAATGTCGGGCGGAACACGACCATCGTGCGCGCCAATTACATGCTTCCGGGCAATTCCGAATTCTACTCGCATTCCCTGAAACTCTGGGAAAAGCTGTCGGGCGAGTTGAATTACAACGTGATGCATTCTCAGCGTGGCATCATCAACCTGTTCCATTCCGACGGGCAGCGCGACGCCTATGCCCGGCGCGGCAACACGATGATCAACCAGGGCGACGACGCGATCCTGCTGGACCGCGACAGGGTGCGTAAACTCCTGCCCTATCTCGACTTTGAGCAAACCCGTTTCCCGATCCATGGCGGGCTTTGGCACAAGCGCGGCGGCACGGCGCGGCACGACGCGGTGGCCTGGGGCTATGCGCGCGGCGCGGACAGACGCGGGGTCGACCTGATCCAGAATTGCGAAGTCACCGGCATCGACATCGAGAACGGCAAGGTGCGCGGCGTGCAAACCACGCGCGGCGCGATCCGGGCCAGGAAGGTGGGCATCGTGGTCGCCGGCCGCTCCAGCCAGGTGGCGGCGATGGCGGGGATGCGCCTGCCTATCGAGTCCCACATCCTGCAAGCCTTCGTCACCGAAGGGCTGAAACCCGTCATCGACCACGTCGTGACCTACGGCATGGGGCATTTCTACATCAGCCAATCCGACAAGGGCGGGCTGGTTTTCGGCGGTGATCTGGATTTCTACGCGTCTTATGCGGCACGCGGCAACCTGCCCATGGCCGAACACGTGATGGAGGCCGGGATGACCCTGATGCCGATGATCGGCAAGGCGAAACTCCTGCGCAGCTGGGGCGGGATCATGGACATGTCGCCCGACGGATCGCCGATCATCGACAAGACGGGGATCGAGGGGCTCTATCTCAATTGCGGCTGGTGCTACGGCGGCTTCAAGGCGGTTCCGGGGTCGGGCTTTTCCTTTGCCCACCTGATCGCGCAGGACAGGCCCCACGCCCCCGCCGCGCGCTATCGCCTCGACCGTTTCGCCACCGGCCGTGGCCTGATGGACGAAGAAGGCACCGGCAGCCAGCACAACCTGCATTAGAGGGATCAGATGCGTATTCCATGCCCCCTCTGCGGGGATCGGGACATCCGGGAGTTCACCTACAAGGGGCATGAGACCTATCTCTGCCGCCCCGCCGCCGGGTCGGCCCCGAAATTGTGGGACGACTACCTGCACAACCGCGAAAATCCCGCGGGCCGCACGCGGGACCTGTGGCTTCACGGGCAGGGCTGTGGCGCGTGGCTGTTGGTGACCCGCGACACCGTCACCCACGAGGTTTTCGGCGCAACGCTCGCCCGCGAGGAGGAGGCGAGCGATGCGGGTTGACGGACGCGGGCGCATCGACCGGTCGCGCACGGTCAAGTTCAGCTTCGACGGCACGACGCTGTCGGGGTTTCCGGGCGACACGCTGGCCTCGGCCCTCTTGGCGCGGGGCAAGCGGCTGGTGGGACGCTCGTTCAAGTATCACCGCCCGCGCGGCATCCTGACCGCCGGATCCGAGGAACCGAACGCCCTGATGGAGATCGGCGAAGGCGGGGCGATGGTGCCGAACGTGCGCACCACCGTGCAAGAGATCCACGAAGGGTTGATCGCGCACAGCCAGAACCACCTCGGCCCGCTGGACCGCGACCTGCTGGCGGTCAACGACTACCTCTCGCCCTTCCTGAGCGCGGGGTTCTACTACAAGACCTTCATGTGGCCGCGCGCCTTCTGGGAGAGGGTTTATGAGCCGGTGATCCGCCGCGCCGCCGGTCTGGGGCGGCTGACGCGTGGGCCCGACCCGAGGGAGAACGAACGCGCCTACGCCTTTTGCGATCTCCTGGTGATCGGGGGCGGTCCGGCTGGCCTGATGGCGGCGATCACGGCGGCCGAGGCCGGGGCGGACGTGATCCTGGCCGAGGAAACGACCGAGGCAGGCGGGCGGCTTCTGTCCGATAGCCAGGAGGTCGGTGGCAAGGCCGCGCAGCTTTGGGTCGATGACGCGCTGGCCCGGCTGAAGGCGACGGGCCGCGTTCGGATCATAACCCGCACGACCGTTACGGGCATCTATGACGGGCTGACCTTCGGCGCAGTCGAACGGGTCGGCCAGCATGTGCCGGACGCCCCCAATCTGCCGCACGAATGCTTCTGGCGGATCGTCGCGAAACAGGCGGTTCTGGCCGCTGGCGCCATCGAACGCCCCATCGCCTTTCCCGACAATGACCGCCCCGGCATCATGATGGCAGGCGCGGTTCGGACCTATCTGAACCGCTACGGGGTCGCGACGGGCAAGAACGTGACGCTTTTCGCCACCAACGACACGGCCCATGACGTGGCGGTCGAGTTGCAGGAGGCGGGCATCCGCGTGGCCGCCGTGATCGACAGCCGAAGCGGGGTCGAGGCCAAGGGAGATTACCGCCTGATCGCGGACGCTCAGGTCGTGGGCAGCAAGGGGCGTCTGGGCCTGCGCGAGATCACGGTGCGCGAAGCCGGCGGCAAGACGCACCAGATCCAGACCGATTGCCTTGGCATGTCGGGCGGCTGGAACCCGTCGGTCCATCTGACCTGCCATCTTGGCGCGCGGCCCGTTTGGGATGCGGGGCTCAAGGCGTTCCTGCCCGCCCCGGATGCCGTGCCGGGGCTGATCCCGGCGGGTGCCTGCAACGGGGCGTTCTCGACCGCGTCCTGCCTGCAACAGGGGCACGCCGCCGCGCTGACCGCCTTGGAGGTCTTGGGGATCACGCCCAAAGCCATCGAAGTGCCGCAAGCGTCGGATGCGGCTGGCGGCGGGCAGGCTCTGTGGTTCGTCGAGGGCAAGGGGCGCGCGTGGCTCGATTTCGCCAATGACGTGACGACCAAGGACGTGCGACTGGCCGCAAAGGAAAACTACGCCTCTGTCGAACATATGAAACGCTATACGACGCAGGGCATGGCGCCGGACCAGGGAAAAAACTCGAACATTTCCGCGCTGGCCGTGCTGGCCGATGCCACCGGGCGCGGCATCCCCGAGACGGGCACCACGACCTACCGCCCGCCTTTTGTGCCGGTCTCGATCGGGGCGATGGGCGCGGGCGCGCAAGGCAAGGGATTTGCGCCCGAGCGGCTGACGACCTCGCACGCGGCGACACGCGCGCGCGGCGCGCCGATGATCGAGGCCGGGCTTTGGTATCGCCCCAGCTATTTCCCGCGCGAGGGCGAAAGCCACTGGCGCCAATCCTGCGACCGCGAAGTGACGATGGTGCGCAACGCGGTGGGCGTGGTCGATGTTTCGACCCTCGGCAAGATCGACATCCAGGGGCCGGATGCGGGGGCGTTCCTCGACCTTGTCTATTGCAACACCTTCTCGACGCTCAAGGTCGGGCGCACGCGCTATGGCCTCATGCTGCGCGAGGATGGGCATGTCATGGATGACGGCACCACCGCGCGGCTTGGGGAAACCCATTTCGTGATGACCACGACGACCGCGGCCGCCGGGCAGGTGATGCAGCATCTGGAATTCGTGCACCAGGGATTGCGCCCCGATCTGGATGTCCGCTTCCTCAGCGCGACCGAGCAATGGGCGCAATTCGCCGTCGCCGGTCCGAAATCGCGCGAGGTGCTGAACGGTTTGCTCGACCAGCCCATCGATGACGAGAGCTTCCCGTTCATGGCCTGCGGCGAGGTTGGCGTGGCAGGTGTGCCCGGGCGGCTGTTCCGCATCTCCTTCTCTGGGGAACATGCCTACGAGGTGGCCATGCCCGCCCGCTACGGGGCCGCGCTGTTCGACACGCTGGTCGCCCGCGCCGAAGAGTTGGGCGGCGGCGCCTACGGGATGGAGGCGCTGAACGTGCTGCGCATCGAGAAGGGCTTTGTCACCCATGCCGAGATCCATGGCCGCGTCACCGCTGACGATATCGGGTTCGGACGCATGGTCTCGCCCAAGAAGGACTGCATCGGCAAGGCCGCCTCGCAGCGGCCCGGCCTGTCGGGCGAGACGCGCGAGCAGTTGATCGGCCTGCGCCCCATCCACCCCGCCAAGGCGCTGCCCGCCGGGGCGCACCTGTTCCCGCGCGGGGCCGAGCCGAAAGCCGCCAATGACCAGGGCTACATCAGCTCGACCTGCTATTCGCCGACGCTGGAGGGTTATATCGCGCTTGGCTTCCTGCGGAACGGTCGCGCCCGTCATGGCGAACAGGTGCGCGTCGTCGATCACCTGCGCGATGTCGACGTGACCTGCGCGGTGTGCGATCCCGTCATGTTCGACCCGGACGGAGGGCGCGCCCGTGGCTGACATCACCCTGTCCCACCGATCGCCAGCGGCTGGCCTGCTGCCCGAAGTCGGAGGAACCGTCACCCTGTCCGAAGGCTCACAGACCCCGATCTGGGCCGTGATGCCCTATCGCGGTCAGACCAAGGCGCTGTCCGATGCAATGCAGACCGCCCATGGAGTCGCGTTTCCTGCGCCCGGGGCCATCGAGGCAAACGGCGATCTTCGCGCGGTGTGGAGCGGGCTGGACCAGTGCTTTCTCTTTGGTGCGCCGGACGAGGCCCTCAAGCCGTATGCCGCGCTTGTCGATCAATCCGACAGCTGGACCCATCTGGTCCTCGACGGGGCCGACGCGCGCGCGGTGCTGGCCCGCCTTGTCCCGGTCGACCTGTCGGACAGCGCCTTCCCGCCCGGGCACGCGATCCGCAGCGGGTTGGGCCACATGAATGCCCTGATCCTGCGCACCGGGCCGGAGCGGTTCGAGATCCTCGTCTTCCGCTCGATGGCGGCCACGGCGGTGCACGAGATCGCCCGCGCCATGCGCATGGTGGCCGCCCGCGCCGCGCTCTGAACCCATCCACAGCCCCTCGAAACGTTGTGGACAGGTGAGGTGCGGGCGCTGGACAGTGCGCCCCGGCGCACCGATATATGGAATATGAGCCTGCCCCCCGGATTCCTTGACGAGCTTCGCGCGCGCACCTCGCTGTCGCAGGTGGTCGGCCGCAAGGTCATCTGGGACAATCGCAAATCGAACCAGGCCAAGGGCGACATGTGGGCGCCCTGCCCCTTCCACCAGGAAAAGACGGCCAGCTTCCACGTCGATGACCGCAAGGGGTTCTACTACTGCTTCGGCTGCCACGCGAAGGGCAACGCCTTCACCTTCGTGCAGGAAACCGAGAACGTGGGCTTCATGGAAGCGGTCGAAATCCTCGCCCGCGAGGCCGGGATGCAGATGCCCGCGCGCGATCCGCGCGCGCAGGAAAAGGCCGATCACGCCAGCCAACTGGCCAAGGCGACCGAGGCAGCCGTCGCGCATTACCGCCTGCAACTGAAAACCGCCGCCGCGTCCGAGGCCCGCGCCTACCTGGAGCGTCGCGGGCTGACACAAGCCACGCTTGAGCGGTTCGAGATCGGCTTTGCCCCGGCGCAGCGCCAAGGGGCCTTCACCGCCCTGACCGGCAAGGGCGTGCCCGCCGACCACGTGATCGAGGCCGGGATCGCGACGCGCCCCGACGATGGCGGCGCGCCCTATGACGCGTTTCGCGACCGCATCACCTTTCCCATCCGCGATCCGCGCGGGCGCTGCATCGGCTTTGGCGGCCGCGCGATGGACCCCAATGCGCGCGCCAAGTACCTCAACAGCCGCGAGACGCCGCTCTTCGACAAGGGCCGCGCGCTCTACAATCACGCCCCGGCGCGCGAGGCCGCGGGCAAGAGCCAGCCCCTGATCGTGGCCGAAGGCTACATGGACGTCATCGCGCTGGTGCAGGCGGGGTTCGAGGCGGCGGTCGCCCCGCTTGGTACGGCGATCACGGAGGACCAGCTGCAACTTCTCTGGCGCATTGCGCCCGAGCCGATCATCGCGCTGGATGGCGACAAGGCGGGCCTGCGGGCCGCGATGCGCCTGATCGACCTGGCCCTGCCGCATCTGGGGCCGGACCGCAGCCTGCGCTTCTGCATCATGCCCGAGGGACAGGACCCCGACGAGTTGATCAAGGCGAAGGGGGCGAAGGCCATGCAAGACGCGCTCGATGCCGCCGAGCCGCTGGTCAACCTGCTGTGGCGGCGCGAGACGGAGGGGCAGGTCTTCGACACCCCGGAACGGCGCGCGGGGCTGGACCGGCGCCTGCGGCAGGCGGTGGGGCGAATCAACGACCCCTCGCTCAAGCGCCATTACGGCGAGGCGCTGGCCGAGATGCGCCGCACGCTGTTCCGGCCCGCTCGTGGCACGCAAGGCCGCAACACCGGTTGGCGCGGGCGCGGCTTTGCCGAGGCCGCGATGCCGCTGGCCTATACGCGCGCCCTGGCCACGACGCTTGACGGCGAGGGGCTACGGGTGTCGCTGATCCTGGCCACGCTGTGCCGGTTTCCCGACCTGATCGACCAGTTCGAGGATCGGCTGGAGCGCATGCTCGCCCGAAACGAGGGGCAGGCGCGCCTGGCCAACTTCCTGCTGGCCACGCCACAGCGGGACGCCGAGGCGCTCAGGGCGGAAATTTCCTCGGCGGGCTTGGGCGAAACCCTTGAAAGCATCGAGGCCACGGGCCATTTGCGCATTGCACCTTTTCTGTCTGGCACGGGCGACATCGAGAAGGCAGCGACCTGCCTGGCCGAGGAATTCGCCAAACACGCCGCCGCCCATGCGATCGAAGAGGAAATGGCCGAAGCCCTCGAGGATCTCGGTCATGTAACGGACGAGGAAGACGCGACGCTGGCGTTCCGGCTGAACCAGGCCGTGCGCAGCAAGCACGCCGCCCTTTCACCCCGCGAAGGCGGCGGCGCCGAACAGTTCGGCGACACCGAAGAAGCGCGTGCCGCGTTCCATGAGTTGCTAAATAGCGCCGGTCGCGCGAAGAAAAGCCGGTGACCGCCCTGTGCGAATCAGTGATTCGCGCTAGATAAAGGTTGCGAATGCAAGGGATGCGCGCATCATCGCGCCTCGGGGTGCCCGCCCGTCCCAAGCCGAACAAGGATGAATGCCCATGGCCAAAGACACCGACGATCGCAAGGCAGATGGCGACGAGCCGGAGCTCGGGCTCGACATGAGCCAGGCCGCCGTCAAGAAGATGATCGCCGAGGCCAGGGCGCGCGGGTATATCACCTACGACCAACTGAACACGGTTCTTCCGCCCGATCAAGTCAGCTCGGAACAGATCGAAGACGTCATGTCGATGCTCTCTGAAATGGGCATCAACGTCATCGAGGATGAAGAGGCCGAAGAGGGCGACGACCAGAAGGGATCGACCGAAGTGGTCGAAACCTCCACCTCGCGCGAGGTGGCCGTCGCCCAGACCGAGACCGAGAAACTCGACCGCACCGACGACCCGGTGCGCATGTATCTGCGCGAGATGGGCAGCGTCGAATTGCTCAGCCGCGAGGGCGAGATCGCCATCGCCAAGCGCATCGAGGCCGGCCGCAACACGATGATTGCGGGCCTGTGCGAGTCGCCGCTGACCTTCCAGGCCATCACGATCTGGCGCGACGAACTTCTCGACGAAGACATCCTGCTGCGGGACGTGATCGACCTCGACGCGACCTTCGGCAACCAGATGGACGAAGAGGGGGATGCCCCCGTCGTCGACACGCTGAACACTGGCGGGGACGCGGCGAAAAAGCCCGACTCCGCGAACGACCAGCCCGAACTGGATGCCGACGGCAACCCGATTGCCAAGGACGACGACGACGACGAGGACGAGCAGGCCAACATGAGCCTCGCCGCGATGGAGGCTGCGCTGAAGCCGCGCGTGCTCGATATCCTCGACCGTATTGCGGACGACTATACCCGCCTGTCCGAAATGCAGGACCAGCGGATCTCGGCGACGTTGAACGAAGACGCCAGCTTCTCGAAAGAGGCCGAGGCCGAGTACCAGCAGCTGCGCTCCGAGATCGTCGAACTGGTGAACGAGCTTCACCTGCACAACAACCGGATCGAAGCCCTGATCGACCAGCTCTACGGCATCAACCGCCGCATCATGTCGATCGACAGCGCGATGGTGAAACTGGCCGACCAGGCGCGCATCAACCGTCGCGAGTTCATCGAGGAATACCGCGGCTACGAGTTGGACCCGTCCTGGATCGACCGCATGACCGAGAAATCGGGGCGCGGCTGGCAGGCGCTGTTCGAACGCTCGCGCGAGAAGGTCGAAGAATTGCGCGCTGACATGGCGCAGGTCGGCACCTATGTCGGCCTCGACATCAGCGAGTTCCGCCGCATCGTCGCGCAGGTCCAGAAAGGCGAGAAAGAAGCCCGCCAGGCCAAGAAGGAAATGGTCGAGGCCAACCTGCGCCTCGTGATCTCCATCGCCAAGAAATACACCAACCGCGGCCTGCAATTCCTGGACCTGATCCAGGAGGGCAATATCGGCCTGATGAAGGCGGTCGACAAGTTCGAGTACCGCCGCGGCTACAAGTTCTCGACCTATGCCACGTGGTGGATCCGTCAGGCGATCACCCGCTCGATCGCCGACCAGGCGCGCACCATCCGTATCCCGGTCCACATGATCGAAACGATCAACAAGCTGGTGCGCACCGGCCGCCAGATGCTTCACGAGATCGGCCGCGAGCCGACCCCCGAGGAACTGGCCGAGAAGCTCCAGATGCCGCTGGAGAAGGTCCGCAAGGTGATGAAGATCGCCAAGGAGCCGATCTCCCTCGAAACGCCCATCGGCGACGAGGAAGACAGCCAGCTCGGCGATTTCATCGAGGACAAGAACGCCGTCCTGCCGCTGGACAGCGCCATTCAGGAGAACCTGAAGGAAACGACGACCCGCGTGCTGGCGTCGCTCACCCCGCGCGAGGAACGCGTGCTGCGCATGCGCTTCGGCATCGGGATGAACACCGACCACACGCTTGAGGAAGTCGGCCAGCAGTTCAGCGTCACCCGCGAACGCATCCGCCAGATCGAGGCCAAAGCGCTGCGCAAGCTGAAACACCCCAGCCGGAGCCGGAAGCTGCGGAGTTTCCTGGATCAGTGATCGCCGTGCGGGAAAGGGTGATGCACATCTTCGTGCGGTGCTTCCTTCTCCTCTGGCTTGCCGGCGCCCTAACCTTCGTGATTGATGCCTTCGACGGTGGAGGCGTCTTCATGCCCTCCATGGACTGGGCTGGCGGCATGGGATGGCCGGTCTTTCTTGCCTGCCTCGTCGTCGGAGCAATCGCTGACCGGCTCGCTCCCCGGTCGAAGGGGGGCGCAGAGACGTTGGACGTGCTCCTCGGCCCAGTCTTTTTCGCCGTCGGACTTCAGCTGTTCGTTTTCCATACGATCCCGGTGACCCATGCGCTTCTCGTTCGGGACACCGTCACGCATGTCTACGTGGCCGCAAGTGACCATCCCGGTGGAGTGAGTTGGTGTCGGAGTGCGCTCGACCTTCAAAGGATCCCGTTGATGCAAAACCAGGTCTGCCGCCTTCCCCGCGCATTCTTCGATCAGATCGAGGTCGGCGACAGGGTCGCCGTGACAGGGCGCGGCAGCTCTCTGGGCGTCTTTCCAGACACCGTCCGCGCGCTTGGCCCCTAGGGCCCGCAACTGGGTGCTTCACCTGACCGGGTGTCCCGGCTAGTCTTGCGGCCGATCCAACAAGGATGAGGCAAGCGCCATGTCCCTCTTCTCCAGGCTCTTCGGCGGCGGATCGCAGCCCGAGGTGGAGCCCGAAATCTACAACGGATACCGCATCACCGCGCAGCCACATTCGGCGGAGGGCGGCTTTCGCCTCGGGGCGCGGATCGAAAAAGATGTGGACGGAGAAACCAAGGTTCACGAGCTTTTGCGCGCCGACCTGATCCAGAGCCGGGAGGAGGCCGAGCGGTTTTCCATCCTCAAGGCCAAGCAGGTGATCGACGAACAGGGCGAGCGGATCTTCGACTGACCCGTAGGGCGGGATTGATCCCGCCCTAGGTGCTCAAATGCTCCAGCATCTCGCGCGCGGCTGCATCCGGGGTCATCTTGCCCTGTGCGACGGCCTCCGCTCGCTCCCCCATCGCCGCGCGCACCTGCGGATCGGTGTGAAGCCGCTGCAACAGGCCCCAGCGGACCTCTTCCTCGAACCAATGGGCGGCCTGCTCAGCGCGGCGCCGATCCCACCAGCCGCTTGTCTTGCGCGCCTCGGCCAGCGTCTGCATCTCTTGCCACGCGGTTTCCATGCCGTTCCCCTCGACCGCCGAGACCGGCAGCGCCTTGGGAAAGCCCTCGGGGTCCTGCGGTCGCTTGCGCAGCAGCCGAAGCGCACCGGAGTAATCGGAAACCGTGCGTGTTGCCGTGGCCTTGAGATCCCCGTCGGCCTTGTTGACGAGGATCAGGTCGGCCATCTCCATGATGCCGCGCTTGACGCCCTGCAACTCGTCGCCGCCCGCCGGCGCCAGCAGCAGCACGAAGAGGTCGCACATCTCGGCGACCATCGTCTCGGACTGCCCGACACCCACCGTTTCGATCAGGACGACGTCGAACCCCGCCGCCTCGCACAGGCTGACCGCCTCGCGCGTGCGGCGCGCCACGCCGCCCAGTTGCGACGAGGACGGCGAAGGACGGATGAACGCGCCCTTTTCGCGGCTCAGCCGCTCCATCCGCGTCTTGTCGCCGAGGATCGACCCGCCAGAACGCGCTGAGCTTGGATCAACGGCAAGGACCGCCACGCGCAGCCCAGCTTCGATCAGCATCATGCCGAATGCCTCGATGAAGGTGGACTTGCCCACGCCGGGTGTGCCCGACAGACCGATGCGCAGCGCCTGCCGGTCCGCCCCCCGCAACGCTTCCATCAGCGCCGTCGCCTTGGCCCGGTGATCGGCCCGCGTGCTTTCCACCAAGGTCACCGCCCGCGCGAGGGCACGGCGGTCGCCCGCAAGGATCCGGTCTGCGAGGGCCTGGATTTCCGTCATGGAACCTCTGTCTTTCCTTGCTACACTCAGGGGGCACACCGAGGGGGGAATTCCGATATGTCCAAGCTGTTTGCCCGCATTCGCCCTGCCCTGTCCAGACCGACCGCCCCGCTCAGGCGCATAGGTCGCGCAACCGGGGCCCTTGTGCTGGCCGGGTTGGTCCTGCCGGCCTCCGCCTCGGCCCAAGAACAGGAGAACTTTGCCTTCGACATCACGTATGGGCCGCTGACGGTCGCCCGCATTTCCGTGGCATCGCGCGAGGGGGGCAACAGCTATGCCGTTGCCGCCGATATCCGCGCCACCGGGCTGGCGGCGGCCTTCGCCCGTGTGAATTTCACCATGAACGCGCAAGGCTATTTCGGCTCGCCCAGCCTGCACGCCACCAGCTATCGCGAGACGGTCGACACCGGGCAAAGGCAAAGCAGCGTCGACATGGTCTGGCAAAGCGGCACGCCCGTGATCCGCAGCCAGGTGGCCGGAACCGGAAGCGCGACGCCCGTGCCCCCGTCGCGCGGACGCGGTGCGGTCGATCCGTTGACGGCGATGTACCGGCTGGCCCGGGCACGCCCCGAGGGCGAGTTGTGCAACTGGAACGCGTCCATCTACGACGGCGCGCGTTTGGCCGCGGTCGCCTTGGGGCCGCCAAGCCGCCAGGGCGACATGATCACCTGCAACGCGACCCATCGTCGGTTGGAAGGGTTCCCGGCCGATGACCTCGGGCGGTTCCCGGCCTTCAACTTCACGGCGACCTTTCGACCCGCCGGCGACGGCCTTTGGCACTTGACCGAGGTCGCGTCTGCCACGATCTACGGCACCGTCCGTATGGAACGTCGGAACTGATCGCCCCTTGTCCCTGCCCATCGACACCATCCTGCCAGAGCTGATCGCGGCGCTGGAGTCCCACGGGCGCGCCGTGTTGCAAGCGCCCCCCGGCGCCGGCAAGACGACGCGCGTACCGCTAGCTTTGCTGGCGGCTGGCGCGGTCGAGGGGCGCCTGGTGATGCTGGAGCCGCGCCGCCTGGCCGCCCGCGCCGCGGCGGAACGCATGGCCGAAACGCTTGGGGAGAGTGTCGGGCAAACCGTCGGCTACCGCATCCGGGGGGAGTCGCGCATCTCCAAGGCCACGCGGATCGAGGTTGTCACCGAGGGCATCCTGACCCGGATGTTGCAGGACGACCCGGAATTGCCGGGCATCGGCACGGTGATTTTCGACGAGTTCCACGAACGCTCGCTCAATGCCGATCTGGGCCTTGCCTTGGCATGGGAGGTGCGCGGCGCGCTTCGGCCGGACCTGCGCCTGTTGGTGATGTCGGCCACGCTTGACGCCGCGCCGGTGGCCGCGCTGTTGGACGATGCGCCGCTGATCTCGTCCGAGGGGCGCGCCTTCCCGGTCGAAACACGCTATCTCGACCGTCCCCTGCCGTCCGGCGCGCGGTGGGAGGTCGAACTGGCGCGGCTGATCGAGCAGGCGTTGTCGGATGCCCCCGGCGGCTGTCTGGCCTTCCTTCCCGGCGAAGGCGAAATCCGGCGCGTGGCCGCCCTGCTGAACGGGCGCCTGCCGGGCGATGTGCATCTGCGCCCCCTCTACGGCGCGCTCCCCTTCGCCGAGCAGCGCGCGGCCATCCGGCCCGAGGCGCAGGGCCGCAAGCTGGTGCTGGCGACCTCCATCGCCGAAACCTCCCTCACCATCGAGGATGTGCGCATCGTCGTCGATGGGGGCCGGTCGCGTCGCGCACGGTTCGACCCGTCCAGCGGCATGTCGCGGCTGGTGACCGAACCCGTCAGCCGCGCCGAGGCCACGCAGCGCCGGGGCCGCGCGGGCCGGGTGGCCGAGGGGGTGTGTTACCGGCTTTGGACCAAGGGGCAGGAAGGGGCGCTGCCCGGCTTTCCCCCGGCCGAGATCGAATCCGCCGACCTCGCCAATCTCGCGCTGGAACTGGCCGCGTGGGGCGGGTCCGAGGGGTTGGCCTTTCTGACACAGCCGCCCGAAGGCGCGCTGTCCGAGGCCCGGACGCTGCTGCGTGACCTCGGGGCACTGGATGAAGGGGGGCGGATCACCGAACACGGTCGCGCGCTCTTGCGCCTGCCGCTGCACCCGCGCCTTGGGCATCTTGTCCGGCTGGGCGGCCCCGGCGCGGCGCGGCTGGCCGCGCTCCTGTCCGAGCGGGACCCGTTGCGCGGGCGCGGCACCGACCTGGCCCTGCGCCTGCGGGCACTCGATGATCCTGCGGCGATGGGGGCTGATCGCGGGGTTGTCGCCCGCATCCGGCAAGAGGCGAGGCGCTTGGCCCGGTTCGAGGACGGGCCGCCCCTGTCGCCCGGCGCACAGGCCGCGCTGGCCTATCCCGACCGGGTTGGGCTGCGCCGCCCCGGGGATGCGCCGCGCTATGTCCTGTCCGGCGGCAAGGGGGCTGTTCTGCCCGATGGCGATGCGTTGGCAGGTCAGCGCCTGATCGTGGCAACCGACCTCGATGGCGACCGGCGCGAGGCGCGCATCCGTCAGGCCGCCGTTCTGTCCGAAGCCGAGTTGCGCGCGGTCCATGGGGACCGGATCGGGTGGGTCGAGACCTGCCACTGGTCCAGGCGCCACCGCCGGGTCGAGGCGCGGCGGCAGGAACGCTTCGGCGCGCTGGTTCTGGAGGATCGCGCGTGGAAGAACGCCCCGCCCGAGGCCGTGACCGACGCGCTGCTGGAGGGGATTCGCGACCTTGGCCTCGGCGCGCTTGGCTGGACGAAACAGGCGCGGCTTCTGCGTGCGCGGGTGCGGTTTTCGGGCGTCGCGGACCTGTCGGACTCAGCCCTTCTCGACCACCTGCATGAATGGGCCGCGCCCTTTCTCGGCGGCATTCGCGATGCCGAAGGCCTGGCACGGTTCGACCCCCACGATGCCCTGTCGGCCTGGATCGGATGGGACCGGATGGCCGAGGTGGACCGCCTCGCGCCGAAGGGCTGGACAACCCCGCTGGGGCGCGCGCTCGCCATCGACTACGGCGGAGAGGTGCCCGAGGTGGCCGTGCGCTTGCAGGAGGTCTTCGGCGTGACCGAGCATCCGACCGTGGGGCGTGACCGCCTGCCGGTGCGCCTGGTCCTGCTCTCGCCCGCGCAGCGCCCGGTGCAGGTCACGACCGATCTGCCGGGGTTCTGGGACGGCTCCTATGCCGATGTGCGCAAGGACATGCGCGCGCAATACCCCAAGCACCCCTGGCCCGAGGACCCGCGCCGCGCCGAGGCGACCCTGCGCGCCAAGCCCCGCAAATCCTGATCTGTGGCCCGTATTTCGCACCTCCGCCGCGCGCCAGCGCGGCCACCGCCGTCGTGGGCGCAGGCCGCAGGCCGAGCCACGCGGCAGCGCCCCCGCCCGGCTCAGGCGGGGATGGCCGGGGACGGCGGGTCGGGCAGCCGCTCCCCCCGTGCAAGGGCCGTCGCACGCGCGGTCGGGTGCACGCATTCCGAGGGGTCCAGCCCGACAGGCCGCCGGTGACGCAGCAGGAAATACTTGCCCGCCCCCATGAAGGTCCCGATCGAGGGCGCGTCAGGGTCGGTTACGTAACGATGCCGCCAATGCACCGGCAGCGGCAGGCCGGCCGCCTCGGCCTCACCCAGCATCCAGACCAGCGGAATGTTCGACAGGCCGCGCGCGGGCGACCATCCGTCGATCTGCCCGCCGACATCGCCATGCGTGCCGCGAAACCACATCTGTTGCACATGGCTTGGCGCCGGTTCGTCCGGCGGACAGGTCCACATGACCGGCGCGTAGACATCGCGCGTTTCCTCCAGCGCCAGCGCCTGCCGCGCGCACCGGACGGAGGGGCCCAGGATATGCGAATGGAACGGGTGCGGCATGGGCAGAAGCCGCCACAGGATCGGCCAGCGGATGCCAAGCGCGCGCACCGTGTCATAGACGCCGAGGAAATCGACCGAGACCCTCTCGTGGCAGAGCGCCGCTTTCAGCGCCCGCGCCTCGGTGCATTCGGGCGCGTGGCGGTAGAAATCATAGACCCGGTCGAGCGTGTCTTCGTCCACCTGCGCGGGGCGCAGCAGGCCCATCTTGTCGATCAGCCCGGCCAGCGACCGCACCGCGTAGGCCCCGCGCGAGAACCCCATCAGGATGATCCGATCGCCGGGGCGGTAATTGCGGGCGAGGAACAGGTAGGCCCGGCGGATCTGCCGGTTGATCCCGATCCCCGCAATCACCTCATGGGCGCGGCGGACGCCCCGCCATTGGATGCCCGGCTCGTAATACACCGTGACATTCGCGTCGGAGGGCAGGTCGAGCAGCAAACGATAGGTCAGCCCGATATTCGTCTCCCACCCCTTGCGGAGCGAGGACATCGTGCCATCGAGCAGGACCACGTGCGTCTGCGGCGGGCGCACCTGTGGCAGGCGCGGGGGCGCGTTGCGAAACCCGGCAAGCCGGGTCCATATGCCCCTACTCCGCCGCGATCTTCCCATCGGTCTGATCCTGCAACATCGCCCAGACGCGCGAGGGCGTGAAGGGCATGTCCACCTGCCGGACGCCAAGCGGCCAGAGCGCGTCCTGCACCGCGTTGGCGACGGCGGCGAGCGCCCCGACCGTGCCGGCCTCGCCACAGCCCTTCATGCCGAGCGGGTTCATGATCGAGGGGACCGGTTCGGTATGGAACGCGACGAAGGGCGTATCCTCGGCCCTTGGCATCCCGTAATCCATGAAGGTCGCGGTCAGAAGCTGGCCGTCCTCGTCGAACACCACGCGTTCCATGATCGCCTGCCCGATGCCTTGGGCCACGCCGCCATGGACCTGCCCCTCGGCCAGGCGCGGGTTCATCAGGTTGCCGAAATCATCGACCACCGTATAGCGTACCACGCGGGTGTCCCCGGTTTCGCGGTCGATCTCGACCTCGGCCACGTGGCACCCGTTGGGGTAGGACCGGCCCGGCAGTTCCTCGTGTCGGGTCGCGCTGCACAACTCGGCCTTGCCTGCCGCGCGGGCGCGGTCGGCCGCCTCAATCAGCGTCACGACCACGTTCGACCCCGGCGCGCGGAACACGCCCTCTTCCGCATCGAAACCGATCTCGCGCTGGTCCATATCATCAGCCAGGAATTCGGTCAGCCCACCGATCAGCGCGGTGCCGGCCGAGCGCATCGCCATGCCCTGCACCGTGACCGAACGTGACCCGCCCGTGCCACCGCCCGTGGCGATGCGGTCGCTGTCGCCCTGCACGATCTCGATCTTGTCGAGCGGCAGGCCCGTCTGATCGTGCAGCAGTTGAGCATAGACCGTCTCATGCCCCTGCCCGTTCGACTGGGTGCCGACATAGACGCGCGCGCCATCCTCGGTCAGCTCGATCGTCGCGGTCTCGTCCGGGTCGCCCAGGATCGACTCGATGTAATAGCAGACGCCGAGGCCCCGCAGCCGCCCCTGCCCGTAGGACCCGGCGCGGCGATCCTCGAACCCGTCCAGATCGGCCTCGATCACGGCACGGTCCAGCAGCTTGGGGAAATCGCCCACGTCGTACAGTTCGCCCGTGGCCGAGCGATAGGGGAACTGGTCGGGCTTGATGAAATTGCGGCGGCGCAGGTCCAGCGGGTCCAGGCCCAACTCGCGCGCGGCGTAGTCCATCGCGCGCTCCAGCGCGTAGATCGCCTCGGGGCGACCCGCGCCGCGATAGGCATCGACCTGCGTCGTGTTGGTGTAGATGCCGCGGTTGCGCATGAACACGGTCTGGATGTCGTAGGTGCCGGTCAGCACCTTCGAGAACAGCGAGGACTGGATGCCCTGCCCGAATTGCGAGTTGTAGGCCCCGAGGTTCGAGACGCTGTCCACGCGATAGGCGGTCAGCTTGTAATCCGCATCGAAGCCCAACTCGCAGGTCACATCCAGATCGCGGCCCGCGTTGTCCGACAGCATCGACTCGGTCCGTTCGGCCATCCAGTGCACGGGCTGGCCCAACTCGCGCGCGGCCAGCGAGACAAGGAACTGCTCGGGGTAGCCCATGGCCTTCATGCCGAACCCGCCGCCCACGTCGGGCGTGGTGACGTGGACGCGCTCGGCCTCCCAGCCAAACCACTTGGAAAGGTCCTTTTTCGGGCCCCAGACCCCCTGGCCGTTCAGGGCGAGGTGGATACGGTCACCCTCCATCTCGGCGTAGCAGCCACGCGGTTCGAGGCTGTTGACGATGATGCGGTTGTCATGGGTCGTCAGCGTCACGCGATGGGCCGAGGCCTCCAGCGCGGCCTCGGTCGCGTCGGCATCCCCGATGGCCCAGTCATAGGCGACGTTCTCGGGGGCCTCGGGGTGAATCGCGGGGCCGCCCGGTGCAAGGTCCAGCTTGACCGGCAATTCGTCGATGTCGAACTCGATCAACTCGGCGGCATCGCGCGCCTCGGCCAGGGTCTCGGCCACGATGAAGGCCACGGGTTCACCGACAAAACGCACGCGCCCCTCGGCCAGGATCGTCCGGTCAGGCGCGGCGCCCTTGCTGCCATCCTGGTTCGCGACCGTCGAGAAGCGCATCGCGTTCTTCAGACCGTGCGCGGCCAGATCGGCGGCGGTGTAGACGGCCCGCACACCGGGCGCCTCGCGCGCGTCCGACACATCCAGCGTCGTGATGTCGCCATGGGCCTGCGTGCTGCGAAACACGAAGGACCGCAGCGCGCCTTCGGGGGCGTTGTCGTCGATATAGCGCCCCTTGCCGGTCAAGAACCGGGTATCTTCAAGCCGCGTCACCGGTTGGCTGCTGCCGAATTTCGTCATGCCTGTCGTCCCATGTCCACACGATCACCTTGGATCGGACAGTAGGGGCATGCGCGGCCCTGTCCAGAGGGCGCGCGAGGTCAGCGTCACGCCAGGCTGCGCACCGTGGCCATCCGCATCGCCCCGTAGCCGTTGAATCGCGTGATCGTCGCGGTGGAATAGGCCCCCATCCCGTGGATCAGCAAATAGTCCCCCTCGGCCAGGTCACCGGGCAGGGCGACGGCGCCCGGAATGCGGTCGAGGCTGTCGCAGGTCGGCCCCCAGATCAGGCGCGGGACAGGCGCCGCGCAGCGCAGTTCGCCATCCGGGCCCATAACGCTCAGGCGGTCGGTCATGCCCATGACGGGTTGTTCCGCCAGCGCCCCGTAGATGCCATCGTTGAGGTAGACCATGCCGGGGCGCAGCGCCTTTACCCGCAGGGCAAGGCTGACCGCCTCGGCCACCATCGCGCGGCCCGGTTCGCAGACCAAGGCGGGGCGGGCATCGCCGAAGGCCCGCGTGACCGCGCGTCCGATGGCGTCGAAAATCGCCTCCAGCGGCGGCGTATCCGCCTGCATCCGGCGCGACGGGAATCCGCCGCCGACATTCAGACGGTCGAGGGTGACACCCGCCTTGCGTGCAATCTCGGCCGCAGCGTCGATATAGCTGACCCAAGCCTCGGGATCGGTGCACTGCGTGCCGGGATGGAAGGTGAGCGACGGGCGATACCCGGCCTTGGCCACGGCGCGGAGCAGATCGGTCGCGGCCTCGGGCGATGCGCCGAATTTCTCGCCGAAATCATAGGCCGCGCCCGCGACCGGCAGTTTGAAGCGCACGGTCATCTCGGCACCGGGCTGGACGCCCTCCTCGACCAGCTTGGCGAATTCGCCCGCATCGTCGATCGAGTAGGAGGTCACGCCCATGCCGATGGCTGCGTCGATCTCGGCGCAGGACCGCACGGGGTTGTTGTAATGCAGCGCCGCCTCCGGCGCGATGGACCGCACCAGCGCGATCTCGGCGGGCGAGGCCACGTCGAAGGCCGTGAGGCCCGCGCGGGCGAGGTTCTCGACCACCGGGCCTGCCGCGTTGGCCTTGACAGCGTAGGTGACGAGGCCGGGAAACCCGTCGAGGAACCGCCGCGCCGTCTGCGCCAGGATCTCGGGCGACAGGAACAGCACCGGGTCATCGGGCTGCTCGGCCACGAGGTAAGACTTGGGCGTCATGTGGAAAGGGCGGGTGACGGTCATTGCGCGTCTCCTGTTGGGCTGCTCGCAGGAAAAGGATGCCGCGCAAAACCGGCGGTTTCACTGGTCACTTTGAACGATTTGCGCAAAGGTGTTGGCAAAGTGACGAAATGACGGGCAATTCTGATGATGGATGAGATCGACAGGGATATCCTGCGCCTGCTGGCGGGCGATGCGCGGATGTCCGTCGCGGTGATGGCGCGCAAGATGAAGGTGGCGCGTTCGACGCTTCAGGCGCGGCTGGAACGGCTGGAAAACTCCGGCGTGATCGCGGGTTACACCCTCAAGCTGGGGGAAGCGGCGCGGGCGGGCCGTATCCGCGCCTCGGTCCTGTTGACCATCGAACCGCGCAGCCAGGCCGCCATCCTGTCCCGCTTGCGCGCGGTGGCCGAGGTCGAGCGCATTCACACCACCTCGGGCCGGGTGGATTTGCTGCTGGAGGTTGCCGCGCCGACCACAAAGGCGCTTGATGCCGTGCTGGACCGGATCGGCGAGATCGACGGCGTGAAAAGCTCCGAAAGCCTGATCCACCTGACGACGAAACTGGACCGCGCGCTTTAGGCGTCAGGCGAGTGTGATCCCCGCCCCCTCGGTCACGACACCGATGATCGCCGCGTCATGGCCGAGCGCGCGGATCTTGGGCAGAACCTTGGTCGCATCGGCTTCGGGCAGCGCGGCCAACAAGCCGCCGGCGGTTTGCGGGTCGAAGCACAGATCGGCACGCGGGCTCTCCGGGGCCGTGACCGTCCATTGAAGGGCGGCGCGGTTCTGCGGGTACAGCGTCGAGCGGATGCCACGATCGGCCAGCGCTTCGGCCCCGTCCAGCAGCGGGATGGCGGAGACGTCAACCCGCGCGCCGACGCCCGAGGCCATGCAGATATTCGACAAGTGCCCAGCCAGGCCGAAGCCCGTCACATCCGTCATCGCATGGGCCAGCGGCGCCAACAGCGCCGCCGCGTCGCCCTGCGGGCGGGCCATCGCCGCCCAGGCCGCCATGACCTGGTCGCCGGGGGCTTTCGCCTGCATCTCGGCGGCGAGGATGACGCCGGTTCCAAGCGGTTTGGTCAGGATCAGCGCGTCGCCGGCTTGCGCGCCCGTCAGCGTGACGGCGGGTCCGTCCAGAAGGCCGGTCACCGTGAACCCCACGGTCAGCTCCGATCCCATCGAGCTGTGGCCACCGACCACCTCGGCCCCTTCGGCGGCAAAGACGTCGGCCGCGGCAGCCATCACCTCGTCCAGCCATGCCCCCTGCATGTGGGTCGCCATGCGGGGCAGGATCACATTGGCCAGGGCCGATTGCGGGACCGCCCCCATCGCCCAGACATCGCCGAGTGCATGGATCGCCGCCACGCGCGCCACCAAGGCCGGGTCGAGCGCGAAGGCGCGCAAATGGTCGGTCGAGATCACCTGCCGCGTCTTTCCCATCACCAGCACGGCCGCATCGTCGCCCGGCACGCGCTCCACGTCCTTGCGATTCGCCGAAGGCAGGCCGGATAGAACGTTCGACAGCGCCCCGGCGCCCAGCTTGGCCCCGCAGCCGCCGCACGGCGCGGGTCCGGAGATCTCTGCCGCCACGCCCTTGGCCGCGTTGGCGAGCGGACGGGGGGACTCCATCCGGGGAAGCTGGCGAAACTTCTCCATGAATTTCTGGTCGATGGAATTCTTCCAATGCCACAGCGCCCCGCCCGCCACGGCAAACCCCGCCTTCTCGGCCACGGCGCGCTGATCGCCCATCGAGATGAGTTTCAGGAAATCGCCCTGCGGCTTGAACGCGCGGCGCTGCGCCCCGATCAGGTCGGCGCGCAGGTTGTGGGCAAGGATCGGCGCAGCGCGCACGGCGTAGACGCCTGCCTTGGGGCGCGGGTCGGGTGCGAAATGGGCACAGTCCCCGGCGGCATAGATCGTCGGATCGCTGACCGAGCGCAGGTATTTATCAACGACGAGAAAGCCATCCTTCACCTCCAGCCCCGTCTCGGCCACCCAGGCCTGCGGCAGGGCGGCGGCGGTGCCAAGCGTCAGGTCCGAGGGGATGCGGCGGCCATCCTCCAGCCGGATGTCGCTTGCCGTGACTTCTGCCGGGGCGACGCCCTCGTGCCGCGTGATCCCCCAGTCCCTCAGCGCCTTCAGCAAGTGTTGGCGGGCCGCCGGGACCACGCTGTTCAGGATCGTGCCGCGGTCGATGACGCAGATCTCGGCCGCCCGCCCCAACGTCTTCATGCGGTGCGCGCAGGCCATGGCCACTTCGCAGCCCGCCACGCCGCCCCCGATGACGGCGATCCTGATCGGCCCGGTCCCCGCGCAAACCTCGGCCCACCGGTCGGCGAAACGCGCCAGGGGTTTGGCGGCCACGCCATGCTCGGCAAAGCCCGGAAGCGACGGCATTTCAGACGTGATCCCGATATCGAGCGAGCAGATGTCGTAGCGCAGCACCCGCCCCCCCGCGAGCGTCACGGTCTTGGCCGAGGCGTCCAACGCGATAGCCCGGTCGCAGATCAGCCGCGCCCCGGCAAAGCGCGCCAGGCGGACAAGGTCGATCTCCAGCGCGTCGCGGTCGTAATGCCCCGCGATATGGCCCGGCAACATGCCCGAATAGGGGGCGGTCGGGCCGGGATTGACCACCGTAACCCGCACGCCGGGCACCGGGTTCATCCCCCATTTGCGCAAGGCCAGCGCATGCGAATGGCCCCCGCCCACGAAGAGCAGGTCTTTGACAAGGGGGACAGGACCGGTTTCCATCGTCTCAACCTTTCGCGAAGGGATCGTCGGGGTAACCAACACCGGTCAGGTAAAGGCCCTCGGGCGGGGCGACCGGACCGCAGGCGGCGCGATCACAGGCCGCCAGCGCCTCGGCCACGCGTGCGGGCGGCCAGGCCCCGGCGCCGACGCGTTCCAGCGTGCCCACGATGGACCGCACCTGGTTGTGCAGGAAAGACCGCGCCCGCAGGTGAAAGCGGATCTCGCGGCCATGGGGTAGATCGACCGGGTCCACCACCACCTCGTCCAAGGTCTTGACCGGGCTGGCGGCCTGGCAGATCGAGGCGCGGAACGTCGTGAAGTCGTGCTTGCCGATCAACGCCTTGGCCGCCTCGGCCATCGGCGCGGGGTCGAGATCGCCGCGTACATGCCAAGCCAGCCCCGCGTCATGGACCAAAGGAGCGCGGCGCGCGATCAGGCGGTAGGTATAGCGCCGTTCGACCGCCGAGAAGCGCGCATGCCAATCGTCGGCCACGCGCGCGCAGTCCACGATGGCGACGGGCGCGGGTTTCAGGTGCCAGTTCAGCGCCTCGGACAGGCGGAACGGGTCCCAGTCGCGGGCCATATCGCACTGCGCCACCTGCCCCGTGGCATGCACGCCCGCATCCGTGCGCCCCGCCGCCGCGATGGAGGGCACGTCCTTTTCCAACTGGGCCAGGGCGGCCTCGATCGCACCCTGGACCGAGGGCTGGTCGGCCTGGCGCTGCCACCCGGCGAAGGGCGCGCCGTTATATTCGACTTTGAGGGCGTAACGCGGCATGGCGACCGGCTAGCGCATCGCGCGGGCCGCGTCCACGGGGCCTGACGACGCGCGCGGTCTTCTCCCCTGTAAACGCCGCGTGCGAATACCTATTCTCAAGGGCAACGAAGTGGAAAGGACGCCAAGGCGTGGTCATCGGACGAGTAGCAGACGGGTTGGGCCGCGGGGTGGAGGGGCTTTCGCAGGCGGTGTCCGAAACCTTCTTCGAACCCGTGATCCGGTTGGGCGTGACCGGTCTGGCGCGCTCGGGCAAGACGGTGTTCATCACTTCGCTCGTGGCGAACCTGCTGGACCGGGGCCGCATGCCGGGGCTAGAGGCCGCGCAATCCGGCCGGATCGAGGCCGCCTACCTGCAACCGCAACCCGACGATACGGTCCCGCGCTTCGCCTTCGAGGATCACCTCGCCGCCATGACCGGACCGACCCCGTATTGGCCGGACAGCACGCGCTCGGTCTCGGAACTGCGCCTGTCGCTGCGGGTGCGGCCAACGGGGCTGCTGGGTGGCGTGACCGGGCCGCGCACCGTGCATCTCGATATCGTGGATTACCCG
The DNA here is from genome assembly GCF_039542305.1 of [Roseibacterium] beibuensis. Classification (NCBI taxonomy): domain Bacteria; kingdom Pseudomonadati; phylum Pseudomonadota; class Alphaproteobacteria; order Rhodobacterales; family Roseobacteraceae; genus Roseicyclus; species [Roseibacterium] beibuensis. The sequence goes on from NZ_BAABHW010000002.1 coordinate 524,810, forward strand.
GGCGAGTGGCTGTTGGACCTCGCGCTGCTGGAACAGGATTTCGCGGCGTGGTCCGAGGCGGCCCTTGCCGCTGCCCGCATCCGGCCCGAGGGCGCGGCCTATGTCGCCCTGGTCGAGCGGACGGCAACGGACGACAAGCTGGACGAACCCACCGCCACGGCACTTGCCCGGGGCTGGACGGACTACCTGCAAGCCACGCGCGACGCCGGTTATTCCGATTGCACGCCGGGCCGGTTCCTTCTGCCCGGCGATCTGGAGGGCAGCCCCGCCCTGACCTTCGCGCCGCTGCCCGCGAGCGCCGCCCCGCGCGGTTCGCTGGCGCGCGAATTCGCCCGGCGCTACGAGGCCTACAAGTCGCAGGTCGTCAAACCCTTCTTTCGCAACCACTTCGCCCGGATCGACCGGCAGATCGTCCTGGTCGATGCGCTTGGCGCGATCCATTCCGGGCCGCCCGCGCTGGAGGATCTGCGCCGCGCGCTGGCCGGCATCCTCGGGGCGTTCCGGCCGGGGCGAAACAGCTTCCTGACCGCGATCCTCGGCAAACGGGTGGACCGCATCCTCTTTGCCGCGACCAAGGCCGACCATCTGCACCACGAACAACACGCCCGCCTTGCCGCGATCATGGAGGCGCTGGTCTCCGAGGCGCGGCGGCGCGCGGATTTCAGCGGGGCGGAGACGCAGGCCATGGCCATCGCCGCCCTGCGCGCAACGGTCGAGGAAACGCGGCGGGTGAACGGCGACGACCTCGGGGTCGTTCGGGGCGTGCTGGAAGAAACCGGCAAACAGGCGGCGCTTCATCCCGGCGACCTGCCTGCCGATCCATCGGCCCTTCTGACGCCTGCGCGGGACGGGGCCGAGGCTTGGCTCGATGGCGATTACGGCGTGATGCGGTTCGCGCCCGCCCCGTCCAGCCTGCGACCGGGCGAGGGGCCACCGCATATCCGGCTGGACCGCGCGGCGGAGTTCCTGCTGGGCGACCGGCTGAGATGAGGACTGAATGATGAGCGAACGCAAAGGCCCGGTCCTGATCGAACTGGACGAAGACGAGGCGGCATCGCGACCAGGCCCCGAAGCGGCCGACCCGGTCCCCGACCTGCCCGGCACCGCCCCCGAAGGCCGCGCGATGCAGGTGGTCGCGACCTTGGGCGCGCGCAAACCCTCGCGCGTCGCGCGTTGGTTCTGGGCGGCGCTGACCGCGCTGATCGGGTTCGTCGTCTCGCTGGCCGCGTGGGAGTTCGTGACAGGCCTTCTGGCGTCCAACCCGATCCTCGGGTGGACGGCGACCGGTCTCATCGCGGTGGTCATCGGCACCCTTGCGATCATTGCGCTGCGCGAGTTGGCGGCTTTCTCGCGCCTCGGTCGTCTGGACGCCCTTCATCGGCAGGCCGAAAGCGCGCTGGCCTCGGGCGATCTGAAGGACGGGCGTGCCGTGGTGGACCGGCTGACCGGCCTGTATCGCGGGCGGGCCGAATTGCGCCTCGGGCGCGAGACGGTCGAACGCCAGCGCAGGGAAGTGTTCGACGTCACCAGCCTTTTCGCGCTGGCCGAGACGCAGTTGCTGGCCCCGCTCGACGCCGCCGCAACGCGCGAGGTCGAGGCCGCGGCGCGGCAGGTCGCGACGGTCACGGCCCTTGTGCCGCTCGCCCTTGCGGACGTGTTCACGGCCTTGACGGCGAACTTGCGGATGATCCGGCGCATCGCCGAGATCTACGGCGGGCGGGCCGGCACCCTTGGCGCGTGGCGCCTGACCCGGGCGGTGCTTACCCACCTCGTGGCCACGGGCGCGGTGGCGGTTGGCGACGACCTGATCGGGTCGGTCGCCGGTGGCTCGATGCTCTCCAAGGTCTCCCGCCGGTTCGGCGAGGGGATCGTGAACGGTGCCTTGACCGCACGGGTGGGGGTCGCCGCCATCGAGGTGTGCCGCCCGATCCCGTTTTCGACGGTGAAGAAGCCCGGCGTGACCGCGACCGTGCGCCGGGCGCTGACCGGGCTGTTCGGTCAAAAGGCCTGAGTGCGTTTCGATCTGCATAGCTGATCTGACGTGACAGCGCCCGCGCCGCGTGCCACAGACAGGGGCATGAGCCAATCTCACGCCGACCGCCCTCTTCTCGGCATCGTGTTGATGCTGGGCTTTTGCGCCATCGTGCCCATCGCCGATGCGATGGCGAAGCTGTTGGGCGACTTTCCCCTGACACAACTGGTGCTGATCCGCTTCGCGGCACAGGCGATCCTGTTGCTGCCGCTGGCACTCTGGCTACGGCAGAGCCTTTTTCCCAATGCGCGGGTGGTGCGGCTGACACTGGTTCGGACGTTGCTGCAGATGACGGGCATCGCGACGATGTTCACGGCGCTGCGCTATCTGCCCCTGGCCGACGCGGTGGCCATCGCCTTCGTCATGCCCTTCATCATGCTGCTGCTCGGGTGGTGGGTGCTGAACGAAGAGGTCGGCCCCAGACGTCTGGCTGCCTGCGCCGTGGGCTTCATCGGTACGTTGATGGTCGTGCAGCCCAGTTTCGCCGAGGTCGGCTGGCCCGCCCTGTTGCCTCTGGCGGTGGCCTTCATCTTCGCCTTCTTCATGCTCGTCACCCGGCAGGTGGCCAAGGAAATCGACCCGGTCGCCTTGCAAGGGGCCTCGGCCATCCTTGCCCTGCCGATCCTGGTCCCTTTCGTGTTTCTGCCCGTGGCCGGGGAAACCCCGCTGACCGGGTGGATCACGCCGATGGGGGCCGACCTTGGCCTTTTCGCCATCCTCGGGTTTGCGGGGGCGGTGGCGCATCTCTTGATGACATGGTCGCTGCGCTTCGCGCCCTCGGCCACGCTGGCGCCGATGCAATATCTTGAAATCCCGCTGGCGACGCTGGTGGGCTTCGTGATCTTCGGTGACCTGCCGGACGGGTTGGCGGCCTGGGGGATCGTGGTGACCATCGCTGCGGGCCTCTACATCGTCTGGCGCGAGCGGGCGGTCAGCCGGGCCGCACCCCCCGCCGCCTGATTGATCTGCCGCAAGGCAAAGCGGCGAAGCGGCGGGCAAGATCGGCGGATCATGGCGCGCGAACATGGACACAGCCAAACCGAGGTCGAGGCCCGGATCAACGCCCCCGCCGGGCGTGGATACCTGCGTGACATCGTCTACGGCGGCATCGACGGGGCGGTGACAACCTTCGCCATCGTGGCGGGCGTTGCGGGGGCGGGCCTGTCGCCCACCGTGATCGTGGCACTGGGGCTGGCCAACGTGCTGGCCGATGGGTTTTCCATGGCCGCCGGGAATTTCTCGGGCACCAAGGCGGAACGCGACGACGCGCGGCGGCTGGCCGACGTGGAACGACGCCACCTGTCCGACCATCCCGACGGCGAACGTCGCGAGATCCGTGAAATCCTGCGGCAAAAGGGCCTGTCGGGCGAGGTGCTCGACGCCGCGACGGACCAGATCGCCACGAACAGGGAGGTCGCCGTGCGCCTCATGCTGACGGATGAATACGGCCTTTCGCCGGTCGAACCCCGCCCGATGCGCGCCGCCCTGGCAACCTTCTGGGCCTTCCTGCTGGCCGGGGCGGTGCCGCTCATGCCCTTCCTTTTGGGGCTGCCCGATGCCTTCCGCCTGTCGGCGATCATGACGGGCGTCGTCTTTTTCGGGATCGGCGCGGCAAAATCCATCTGGTCGGTCGCGCCCTGGTGGCGGTCGGGCGGCGAAACGCTGGCCATCGGCGGGGCGGCAGCGGGTGTGGCCTATGCCGTCGGCACGTTCTTCGCGGTGTGACGCACCGGATTTCCCGCCTTGTGCGCCAACGGCCAGAGGCGTTTAGCTGTCCCTGCCCTGTCTCGTCGAAAGTGTGCCCATGTCCTATTCCGATCTCACCACCCTGCCCAAGGTTGCCTTGATCGTCGCCATCCTCGGCTTCGTCTTCGGGGTCCAGACGCTGACCACCAGCACCGTGAACGGCGTGACCCAGTGCAGCTTCATCGATTACGGCGCGCTGCTGTTCGGGGCGGCCGGGGCGTTCCTGGGATCGCTCGGCGAGGTGAAGGCGCTTAGCCTGACCGAGGGCAAGCTGGTGAACCTCATGGTCTCGGGTGCGGCGGTGATGATCGGCATCTTCAACGTGCTGCGCGGCCTTGGCGTGATCTGGGGGCCGTGCTGACGCAGACACCCGCCCTGCCCTTTACCCCGCGCCCGCGCGGGCCTATATCCGCATCCATGATGACGTTCGCCGCGATCCTCATTCGAATTAGCAGCCCGGCGCTCTGACCCGATCAGGCCGCCGGGACGAAGGTGCTTGAGCTATCGCGCCGCCCTGCTATTCACCATCCGACATCCGCAAAGCCCGAGGAGCGCCCGACCATGTGCGCCGATACGCCCGACCAGACGGTCGATTACAAGGACACGTTGAACCTTCCGAAAACCGATTTCCCGATGCGCGCGGGCCTGCCCAAGCGCGAGCCTGCCTGGCTGGAGCGGTGGAACCAGATCGGCATCTACGAGCGGCTGCGCGACAAGGCCAAGGACGGATCGCGCAAGCCCTTCACGCTGCATGACGGCCCGCCCTATGCCAACGGGCACCTGCATATCGGCCACGCGCTGAACAAGATCCTCAAGGATTTCGTGGTGCGCAGCCAGCAGATGATGGGCCGCGACGCGCGCTACATCCCCGGTTGGGACTGCCACGGCCTGCCGATCGAATGGAAGATCGAGGAAGCCTACCGCGCCAAGGGGCAGGACAAGGACAAGATCGACGTCGTCGATTTCCGCCAGGAATGCCGCCGCTTTGCCGAGGGCTGGATCGACGTCCAGCGCGAGGAGTTCAAGCGCCTTGGCGTGACCGGGACGTGGGACAAGCCCTACCTGACGATGGATTTCCACTCTGAACGGGTGATCGCCGAGGAATTCATGAAATTCCTCATGAACGGCGCGCTCTACCAAGGATCGAAACCCGTCATGTGGTCGCCGGTCGAGAAAACCGCGCTGGCCGAGGCCGAGGTGGAGTACCACGACCGCCAGACGGACGCCGTTTGGGTGCCGTTCGAGGTGACGGGGTATGTTACAAGTGTCCCGACTCCCCTCACTGAAGGTGATGACCCGATACCAGTGCCGAACAAGAAGCCGTTTGATCGGTTGGTGGGTTCAAAGGTGGTCATCTGGACCACGACTCCTTGGACCTTGCCTCAAAACCGCGCTATCTGCTTTGGACCGGATATCAAGTATGGCCTGTACGAAGTATCAGGGACGCCCGCTGAGTCTTGGGCGCAAGTCGGCGACCGATACCTCCTTGCTGATGCGTTGGCCGAAGAAGCTCTGGGAGCAATGCGCCTCGAGCCGACCATGTACGCTCGTCTTGAGAGTGTTGACCCCAAGGTTCTTCGCGGGCTCGTATGTGACCATCCGCTTTGCGGTACAGTCGATCCGTCGGAACCAGAACAGAACCGTTGGGACTACCCCGTGCCCCTCTTCCCCGGCGATCATGTCACCGACGACGCGGGCACCGGCTTTGTCCACACCGCCCCAAGCCACGGCGACGACGACTACCAGATCGGGCGTCAGCACGGGCTGGAGATGACCTACAACATCCTCGACGACAGCTCCTTCCGCGCCGACCTGCCCTTCTTTGGCGGTGAGCGGATCATCAAGGAAAACGGCAAGCCGGGCGGGGCCAACAAGGCCGTGATCGACAAGCTGGTCGAGGTGGGCAAGCTGCTGGCGCGGCGTCGCATCACCATCAGCGACGCGCATTCCTGGCGCTCCAAGGCACCGGTGATCCGCCTCAACCGCCCGCAATGGTTCGCTGCCATCGACCGCGAGATCGGCGGCGACGACACCTATGGCACAACGATCCGCGAGCGCGCGCTGACCTCGATCGACAAGCTGGTCGAGTGGACCCCGCAAACGGGCCGCAACCGCCTCTATTCCATGATCGAGGCGCGGCCCGACTGGGTGCTGTCACGCCAGCGCGCCTGGGGCGTGCCGCTGACCTGCTTCGTCAAGAAGGGGGCTGCCCCGACCGACGAGGATTTCCTGCTGCGCGACCCGGCGGTCAATGCCCGCGTGCTGGAGGCGTTCGAGGCCGAAGGCGCGGATGCGTGGTACAAGCCCGGCGCGAAGGCCCGCTTCCTCGGCAATGAATACGACTCCGAGGCGTACGAGCAGGTCTTCGATATCCTCGACGTGTGGTTCGACAGCGGCTCCACCCATGCCTTCGTCCTGCGCGACCGCGAGGACGGGTCCGAGGATGGCATCGCCGACCTCTACCTCGAAGGCACCGACCAGCACCGGGGGTGGTTCCACTCCTCGATGCTGCAGGCCTGCGGCACCATCGGGCGCGCGCCCTATCGGGGCGTTCTGACCCACGGCTTCACGCTGGACGAGAAGGGCATGAAGATGTCCAAATCGGTCGGCAACACCATCGCCCCGCAAGAGGTGATCGACCAGTACGGCGCGGATATCCTGCGCCTGTGGGTCGCGCAGTCGGACTACACCGCCGACCTGCGCATCGGCCCCGAGATCCTGAAAGGGGTCGCCGACAGCTATCGCCGCTTGCGCAACACGATGCGCTTCATGCTGGGCTCGCTCGCCGACTTCACCGAGGCCGACCGCGTGGACCCCGCCGATATGCCCGAGTTGGAGCGTTGGGTGCTGCACCGCCTGGCCGAGTTGGACGAAACCGTGCGCAAGGGCTATGACGCCTATGACTACCCCGGCGTGTTCAATGCGGTGTTCCAGTTCGCCACCAGCGACCTGTCGGCCTTCTATTTCGATATCCGCAAGGATGCGCTTTATTGCGATGGCGACACGGCGCGCCGCCGCGCCGCGCGCACCGTGCTGGATATCCTGTTCCACCGGCTGACGACATGGCTGGCCCCGATCCTCGTCTTCACGATGGAAGAGGTCTGGCTGGAGCGCTTCCCGGGCGATGACAGCAGCGTGCATTTGCAGGACATCCCCGAGACGCCCGCCGCATGGCGCGACGAGGCGCTGGCCGCAAAATGGGCCGAGGTCCGCCGCGCCCGCCGCGTTGTGACCGCCGCGCTCGAAATCCAGCGCCGCGACAAGGTGATCGGCGCAAGCCTCGAGGCGGCACCCGTCGTCCATGTCCGCGACGAAGGGATGCTGGCCGCGCTGAAATCGGTGGCGTTCGAGGATGTGGCGATCACCTCGGATATCGTGCTGACCGCCGACCCGATCCCGGCCGAGGCGTTCCGCATGCCCGAGGTCGAGGGCGTGGGCGTCGTCTTTGAAAAAGCCGACGGGCAAAAATGCCAGCGCTGCTGGAAGATCCTGCCCGACGTAGGCCAGCACACGCACGCAGGTGTTTGCAAACGCTGTGATGCGGCGCTTGGGTAGGCTGCACGCTTTAGGGTAAGACATGAAAGCGGCCGGTCCTGCGGGGCTGGCCGCTGTCCTCCCCTTCGGCAAATTTTCTGGACAGGGTCGGGTTGATCGGCCAGGCTTTCCCCTTTCATGGGGAAGTGCGACATGACCATCACGCCTGAGGCCATCACCGGCATGGCCAAGGATTACACCGCTGCGTGGAATTCCGGCTCGGCCGACGCCGTGGCCGCGTTCTACGCCGAAAACGGAAGCATCATCATCAACAATGGCGAACCGTGGCTGGGCCGCGCCCGTGTGCAGGATATGGCCGCCGGGTTCTATGCCGATGTGCCGGACCTGTCGCTGACCTGCGATGATATCCGTGTGTCCGGCAGGCACGCGATCTACGTCTGGACCTTCACCGGCCATGACGCTGGCACCGGCAAGCCGCTGAACATTCGCGGTTGGGAAGAATGGGAGATCGGCCCAGACCTCAAAGTCATCGCCTCGCGCGGGTGGTTCGATGCCGAGGACTACGCGAAACAGGTAGCCGGAGACTGACCCTTCTGCAAAAAAAGGGCGCGCCCGAGGGATCGGCGCGCCCTTGATGCTCGTCACTCTTTCAGCACCTTGAAGTTGCCGGATCAGGCGGCCTGCGCCTGATCGGTCTTGAGCCACGCCAGCGCGGCCTCTTCGCTGTCGAAGGATTTTGCCTCGACCGGCAGGACCTTGCCTACGGTCTCGACGATGCCGCCCGCATCGCCCGGGGCGTTTGCCACGACATAATTGCGGACATTCGTCACGGCCTTGGCCTGCGCCGTCATCGCATCCGTGGACCAGTTCGCGCCGGCCTCGGCGCTGCGATCGGTGTCGAAGACCAGCAGCATGTCGATTTTCCTGTCCTTCGGCAGCGCATCGAACAGCGTGTTCATACGCTCGCCCATCGCGGCCATGTCGTCGCGGGTGACCGCACCGGTGATACGGAACGCGTGAACGTTGGCGATGCCGGGGTCGAATTCCTGAATGGTGTCGGTGCTCAGCATGACAGCCTCCTTTGCTTGCTTGAAAGGACAACGCGCGCCTGACGCACAGGGTTCCTGCGCCTCTGCGCATTGGTCTCGGGCCGTTGGGTGGCTATGTGTGGGGCAATGGCAGCAAGAGGATCTGTGCAATGACGGATAGCCAAGCGTACACGCCCCCCAAGGTCTGGACGTGGGATGCGGAGAATGGTGGCAAATGGGGCAGCCTGAACCGCCCCATCGCCGGAGCGACCCACGAACAGGAGCTTCCGGTGGGAGCCCACCCGTTCCAGCTCTACTCGATGGGTACGCCAAACGGGGTGAAGGTCACCGTGCTTTTCGAGGAGTTGCTGGCGGCGGGCCATGACGCGGAATACGACGCGTGGCTGATCCGCATCGGCGACGGTGACCAGTTCGGATCGGGCTTTGTCGAGATCAACCCGAACTCCAAGATCCCGGCGCTGGTGGACCGGTCGGGCGACACCCCGTTTCGCGTGTTCGAATCCGGCGCGATCCTGCTGCATCTGGCCGAGAAGTTCGGGGCCTTCCTCGGGCGCCCCGAGGATCGGCCCGAGCTTTTGTCCTGGCTGATGTGGCAAATGGGCAGCGCGCCCTATCTGGGCGGCGGCTTTGGCCATTTCTATGCCTATGCGCCCGAGCCGATGGAATACCCGATCAACCGTTTCGCGATGGAAACCAAGCGGCAGTTGGACGTGCTGGACCGCCACCTTGCCGGGCGCGACTGGATGGTGGGTGACGACATCACCATCGCCGATATCGCCATCGCGCCCTGGTATGGCCGCTTGGTGAAAGGCGAGGCCTATGACGCGGGCGAGTTCCTGTCGGTGCAGGATTACAAGAACGTCGTGGCATGGGCGGACCGGTTCTTTGACCGCCCTGCGGTGCAACGCGGCAAGATGGTCAACCGCACCTTCGGCGACCCTGCCGAGCAGTTGTGGGAGCGTCATGACGCGTCGGATTTCGACACCAAGACGCAAGACAAGGTGCAGGCGGCCGAGTGACCGAGGCAAGCGATGATGCCATCGCTGTCGAACTGATGCGCCTCGCGCGGTTGCGCGGGGCGGACAAAAGCTTTTGCCCGTCAGAGGTCGTGCGCGCGCTGTCCGAGGACTGGGGTCCGCTCATGCCAGAGGTACGCCGCGTGGCGGCAGGTCTGCCGCTCATCGCCACCCAGCAGGGCGCAGCGGTCGATCCGGTCACGGCACGCGGTCCGATCCGGTTACGGCTGGACGGCGGCCTTTCGTGAAGGGATCGGTCGACACCCACCTTGGCCCGGTCTGGGTCGAGGTCGCGGACGGGGCGGTGGTGGCCAGCGGGTGGGGTGTCGCAGAAGGTGGCGACGATCCGGTATTGCTCGCAACGCTGGACGAGGTGACGGCCTATTTCGATGGAAGGCTTGAGCGGTTCACCGTGCCGTTACAGCCGCAGGTCAGCGGACTGACCAGTCGGGTGCTGGACGCGCTGTCGGCCATCCCCTTCGGTGAAACGCGCACCTATGGCGACCTGTCCAAGGATCTGGGCGCGCCAGCCCAAGCCATCGGCCAAGCCTGCGGCGCGAACCCCGTGCCGATCCTAATCCCCTGCCACCGCGTGCTTGGCGCGACCTCGCTTGGCGGGTTCAGCGCGCCGGGCGGGATCGAAGCGAAGGTCTGGCTCCTCCGCCACGAGGGGGCCGCGGGCCTGCTGATCTGAGCTTTCAGAAAACGGCTGAAATCACAGGCTTTTAAACAGGCTTTTCCCCATTCCACGTGAGTTTCGCCGTACCTGCCCACATCTCGCCACCGGCGCGATCATAGCGCAGATAGGCAATGCCCTGCCCCTTCGCCTGTGTATAAAGCGTACCGACCGCGCGGCCATCGGCATCGGTGATGGGCGTGCCCACCGGGGCCGAGCCATCGACGCTTACGGTCACGAGGCCTTTGCGAAGCTCGGTCTTGTGCTTCATCCGTGCGGTCACCTCCTGCCCCACGTAGCACCCTTTGCGGTGATCCACGCCCGACAGCCGGTCGAACCCGGCCTCCAGGATGTAGCTATCATCGGGGACCAACTCGATGCCCGTCGCCGGGATGCAGGCGGCCACGCGGATCGCGTCCCAATCGATCGACGGCGCCGCTGCCTCGACGCCATAGGCCCGCCACCCGAGCGAGGGGTGTCGCGGGTCGCGCCACGCGCCCTCGGGTGGCTCGCCCAAGCCGCGTGCAACCGGCAGGCCACTCTCCTCGATCTCCACGTCAGCGCGCAGCTTGTACATCATCAGCCGCTGCGTCAGCGCCTGCGCAATGCCGGCATCCACATCGAGCAGCAGGTCGTCACCCCGATTGAGCAGGAAGAAATCGGCCAGGTATTTGCCCTGCGGCGTCAACAAGGCGGCGTAGGTCAGCCCGTCGCCCGGCTTGCCCACGTCGCGCGTGACAAGCCCATGCAGGAAATGTTCGCGCTCGCTCCCCGTCAGGCGCAGGACCACCCGGTTTTCAGCCTGCTCACCGATCATGCATCACCTCCGCTGATTTGCCATCCAACAGCTAATCATGTCAGCGCCTTGCGCAAGCCATGCCCCACGATTGACCCCGTCAAAGCGCGGGCGTAACTCTCGTCCGTCCGAGAAAAGGAGCCCCCGACATGAGCCTCGCCAACGGTCGCCATTACCTTGCCATCCCCGGCCCGTCCGTCATGCCCGACCGTGTGTTGCAGGCGATGCATCGCCCCGCGCCGAACATCTATGCCGGCGAGTTGGTCGAGATGGTGCACGGGCTGGTGCCGGACCTGAAGGCGATTGCCCGCACCAGGCACAACGTGGCCATGTATATCACCAACGGCCACGGCGCGTGGGAAGCCGCGATCTCCAACACCCTGTCGCGCGGCGACAAGATCCTCGTTCTCGGCACCGGGCGGTTCTGCCTCGGTTGGGGGGAATTCGCGGCGCAGATGGGCGTCGATTGCCAGGTGATCGATTTCGGGCAGCGATCCGACGTGGATCTGGCCCGCGTGGCCGAGGCGCTGGAGGCCGACACCGATCACCGGATCAAGGCCGTCATGGCGGTGCAGGTCGACACATCGACCAGCGTGAAGAACAACATCCGCGGCCTGCGCGACGTGCTCGATACCGTGGGCCACCCGGCGCTCCTGTTTTCGGACAATATCGCCTGCTTGGCCTGTGACGAGTTCCACATGGACGACTGGGGCGTCGACCTGATGGTGACGGGCAGCCAGAAGGGCCTGATGACCCCGCCGGGCATGGGCTTTGTCTTTTTCAACGACAAGGCGGACCGGGCGCGGTCGGACGCGAACCTTGTCACCCCCTACTGGGACTGGCGCCCGCGCGTCGACGTGACCGAGTTCTACCGCTACTTCAACGGCACCGCGCCCACGCATCACCTCTATGGCCTGCGCACCGCGATCGACATGATCAAGGAAGAAGGGCTGGAAAATGTCTGGGCGCGCCACAGCACGCTCGCCCGCGCGGTCTGGGCCGCGGTGGATGTTTGGGGTCAGGCCGGGCCGGTGCGCGCCAACATCGCCGAGACGGACAAACGCTCCTGCGCGGTGACGACGGTCAATTTCGGCCCCGGCAACGGGCAGCGTCTGCGCGACTGGATGACCTCGGAGGCCGGCGTCACATTGGGCATTCCCCTGGGCGGCGTCGAGGGTCCGGGCGGCGATCCGGCGGACTTCCTGCGCATCGGGCATATGGGCCATGTGAACGCGCATATGGTCCTCGGCGTTCTGGGGAGCCTTCAGGCCGGGATGGCCGCGCTGCAGGTCCCGCACGGCCCCACCGGGTTGGAAGCGGCGATGAAGGTCATCGCCGAAGGCTGATCGTCAGTCCTCGCCCCGGAAGGCGCGGCGGAGATCATCTTCGCGCGCCTTGCGGGCCAGCGCCAGTTGCGCGTCCTGCTGGCGTTCGCAGGCGCGCAGCAGCAGATGCGTCAACGCCGCCGCGAGGAACGCCCCCAGCGGGCCGGTCAGCGCCCAAAGGACGAACAGCGCGAAAAGGCCGAAGGCGACGAGCACCCCGGAAAACAGGCGAAACTGCGTCATGGCCGGGGTCCTCGGCTTTGGGTGTGCGTGCCCAGGAACCCAATGCCAAGATGTTGCAGGGAAGGTTCAGCCCGCGCTGCGCGCCTCGTCCAGCGCAAGCGGAAGCTGTTCGGCCAACCGGTCGAGATCGCGTTCCGTGCCACAGGAAATGCGGATGCAGCGGTCCTGCGGGGCGACGAAGGGCATGCGCACGAAGATGCCGCGCGCGACCAACCGGCCAAGGACGGCGCGGGCGAAATCGCCATCCGCGCCGCAATCGACCGTGACGAAATTCGTGGCCGAGGGCAGAGGCGTCAGGCCGTTGTCCCGCGCGATCTGCGCGATGCGCTCGCGGGCGGTGGCGATGCGCGCAACGGTCGACTGCAAGTAGTCCTGATCCTGCAACGCCGCCAGCGCCCCCGCCTGTGCCACGCGCCCCATGCCGAAATGGTTCCGAATCCGGTTGAACGCGGCGATGAACTCGGGGGCTGCCAACGCATAGCCCACGCGCAGCCCCGCAAGACCATAGGCCTTGGAGAAGGTGCGAAACCGGATCACGCGCGGATGGCTCAGGTCGAGCGGCAGAACGGCCTCTGCGGGCGCGGTGTCGACATAGGCCTCGTCCAGCGCCAGCACGGTGCCCTCGGGCAACGCGTCGATCATCCCCTGAACACGGGCGGCGTCATGCCAGCTGCCCATCGGGTTGTCGGGATTGGCGAGGTAGACCAGCTTGGCGTTCACCTCGCGCGCCCTGGCGATCAGCGCCTCGGGATCCTCGGCATCGCTTGCATAGGGCACCTTGTGCAGCGTGCCGCCGAAGCCCGCGACGTGGTAGTTGAAGGTCGGGTAGGCCCCGTCAGAGGTGACAACGGCATCGCCCTCGGCCACCAGCATGCGCACGAGATAGCCCAGCAACCCGTCGATCCCCTCGCCCAGGACGATGTTATCGATCCCGACGCCGTGATGGGCGGCCAGCGCGCTGCGCAACTCGAACCCTTCCGGGTCGCCGTACATCCAAGCGTCCTTGGCGGCCTCGGCGATGGCCGCGACGGCGCGGGGGCTGGGGCCGAACACGCTTTCATTCGCGCCGAGACGGGCGTCGAAACGTGCACCTCGCGCGCGCTCCTGCGTCTCGGGGCCGACAAAGGGCACCGTGGCCGGCAGGCTGTTGAGCAGATCGGTGTAGCGCGGGGGTGTGGATGCATTCGACATGGCGCGGAGAAAAATCCGAAATTCTCCCCCCGCGCAAGATGTCTTGTGCCGCTAGGCTATGGGCCGTTCGACGCAAGCAGGAGGGGCGACATGCCCGATCTGAACAGACGCGGGTTTCTCGCGGTCACCGCCGCGGCCGGAGTGGTGCGCGTGTTGCCCCCGATCGCGGCGCGTGTCCGGTCGCGCCGTATCCTCACGCTGGTCTATGACAAGGCGCTCGGGGCGATGCGCGCCGTGGACAAGGTGGTGCGCTAGCCCAAGGCGTCGCGCGCCTGCCGTCGGCCCAATCTGATCGCATAGGCCAGCACCGACAGGCCAAGGCCCGTCACCGCCCCGAGGCCATAGGTGACGGTATGAGGCGGCACCGTCATCGCCTCACTCCATATCCTCGGTCAGGTAGCTGCGGTTGACCCAGCCGCGCTGCGTGCCCTGCCATTCGACCAGGCACCACGCCGTGTAATTGTTCAGCGCAGCCTGTGCCGAGGGGCTGAGGGCGAAGAACTGATCGCGGGTGACCGTGGGCACGCAGACCCCCATCTGAACGCCGCGCGCGTCATGCGGCAGCTGGTCGATCACGAAATAATCGGTGCCCGGTCCGACCCGCACGTTCAGCACGTCGTTGGACGCGACACCCGTGACGCGCCAGGCATCCGGGCCATCGGCGGTGGCGTGGGCGGCGGGGGCCGCAAGCGTTGCGGCGGCGAGAAGGGCGAAAAGACGACGGGGCATGGCGCACTCCTTTGCTTCTACAGGTCCAGTGTCGCCCAAGCGCCCCCCCTGCGGCAATAGAGGTTTCACCGCATGAAGGCCTTGCGCGCTTCGGTCGCGATGGCGAGATTCATCTCCAGTTCTGCGATCAGGGCCATGGCGCGGCGTTTCGCGTCCTCGGTCACGGCCTCGGCATAGGCAGCTTTCGCGGCCTCGACTGCGCGGCGCAGTTCGACCTCTTCGGGCAAGGCGCCATGTTCGGCCATCATGCGATAGCCGACGGCCTCGCCCGCGCTGACGAAAGCTTCTTCGGGATGCTCCGGCAAGGGTTTGCCCTCGCCCTCAAGGCGCGAGAGCTTCCCCTCGGCCAAGGCCTTCTGCATCTGGCGTTCGGCCAGTTTGTCGAAGAAACCGGACATGCGCCCAGTCTACCGCATCCGGCCGCCCGTGACGACGGGCAACCGGATGTCAGCAGGTCACTCACCCAAGGGCGCTAAGACGCTCCAACGCGGCGCGGATCTTGCCCTCTTCCTCTTCGCGTGCGGCGAGGTTCTCGCGGGTTTCCTGCACGACCTCTTCCGGCGCGCTTTCCGCGAATTTCGGGTTCGAGAGCCGCCCCTTGAGGCCACCGATTTCCTTGCCGAGCTTGCCAAGCACCTTTTCGAGGCGCTCCTTTTCCTGCTCGACATCGATGTAATCGGCGATGGGCAGGCCAAAGGTGCCCCCCTCGACCGCGACGGTCACGGCACCCTTCGGCAACTCGTCGACCACGCGCAACTCCTCGATCCGCGCAAGGCGGTCGATCATCATCGCGTTGGCGTCGTAAGCGGCCTGCTGGTCGGCATCGAGTTGCAACTGCAAGAGCGGCACCTTGAGGCCGGCGGGCACATGCATCTGCTGCCGGACCGAGCGGACCTCTTCGATCAGGGACAGAACCCAGGTCATCTCGGCATCGGCCGCAGGGTCGATCAGCTCCGCGCCATAGCTCGGCCAGTCGGCATGGATCAGCATGGTGTCGCGATCCGCGATTTCGCCCCACAACTCTTCGGTGACGAAGGGCATGGTGGGGTGCAGCAGGATCAGGCACTGGTCGATCACCCAGGCCATCGTCGCGCGGGTTTCGGCGATCACCGCCTCGTCACCGCTGGCGAAAAGTGGCTTGGCGAATTCGAGATACCAGTCGCAGACGCGCCCCCAGACAAAGGCGTAAAGGCCGTTCGCCGCATCATTGAACCGGAAGGCGCCGAGCGCCTCGTCATGGACCAGCCGCGCGCGGGCGGTTTCGCCGATGATCCACTTGTTGACCGTCTGCGTGACCGAGGCCGGGTCGAACCCCGGAACCGGCTTGCACTCGTTCATCTCGGCAAAGCGCGCGGCGTTCCACAGCTTGGTGCCGAAATTGCGATAGCCCGCGATACGGTCTTTCGACAGTTTCAGGTCGCGCCCCATCGCCGCCATCGCGGTCAGCGTGAAACGGACGGCATCGGCGCCGAACTCGTCGATCAGTTCCAGCGGGTCCAACACGTTGCCGATGGATTTCGACATCTTGCGGCCCTTTTCGTCCCGGACGAGGGCATGGACATAGACCTGCTTGAACGGGATTTCGTCCACCACGGCCAGTTGCATCATCATCATCCGAGCGACCCAGAAAAAGATGATGTCGAAGCCCGAGATCAGGACAGAGGTCGGGAAGTAGCGCTGCAATTCGGGCGTTTGCTCGGGCCAGCCGAGCGTCCCGATGGGCCAGAGCCCGGACGAGAACCACGTATCCAGAACGTCGGCGTCGCGCCAGACGGGATAGACCAGATGCGTGGGGTCTTCGCTGAGGTTGTATTGCGCAAGGCTTTCGGCCAGCGCGTGGGCGGCGGCGTGGCGGTCTTCGACCTCGATCACCTGCGCGTGGTTCAGCGGCGCGGGCAGCTTGGCCAGAACGTCGGCGAACTGGCCCGTGACGGCCTCGAAATCATGGGCGGCGTGGTGGCGTTCATCACCTTTCAGCAGGGTTTGCGCCGACAGAAGGCGCAGCATCTCGACGATATCGAGTTGCCCGTCGCCCTCGTCATCGACGAAGCCGTGGCTGCCGAGGTCGAACCCGTACCAGACGGGGATCTGGTGCCCCCACCAAAGCTGACGCGAGATCGTCCAGGGCTCGATATTCTCAAGCCAGTGGAAATAAACCTTACGGTGCTGTTCCGGCATGATCGTCGTGCGCCCGTCGCGGACGGCATCCAGCGCGGGGCCAACGATCTTGGCGGTGTCGACGAACCACTGGTCGGTCAGCATCGGTTCGATCACCACCTTGGACCGGTCGCCGAAGGGCTGGGTGATGACCTTTTCCTCGACCAGTGGCACGGGGTGCGACGCGGCTTCGTCCTCTGCCTTGACCGCGGCCTTGCCAAGCCGCGGGTCATCGGCGCGGGTCATCACGGCGAGGCCTTCCTCGGTGATTTCCTCGACGACACGCTTGCGCGCCTCGAACCGCTCCAGCCCGCGCAGGTGGTCGGGGACGAGGTTCAGGGCATCGGCCTCGGTCTCGGTCAGGGTGCGCGTGCCGTTGGCGACCTCCTGCGCGATGGCGGCGGCCTCGGCGTAGGGCACGCCATCGTCGCGCAGATGGGCCTTTTCATCCATCAGCCGGTAGCAGGGAATCCCGCCGCGCTTGGCCACGCCGTAGTCGTTAAAATCATGCGCGCCGGTGATCTTGACCGCGCCCGAGCCGAAATCGGGATCGGGGTATTCATCGGTGATGATCGGGATCAGGCGGCGGTGTTCCTTGGGCCCAACCGGGATCTCGCAGAGCTTGCCGACAATCGGGGCATAGCGGGAATCATCTGGATGCACGGCAACCGCGCCATCGCCCAGCATCGTCTCGGGCCGGGTGGTCGCGATCGAGATGTAGTCGCGCTCCTCTTCGAGGATAACGTTCCCGTCCTCGTCCTTTTCGACATAGGTGTAGGTTTCGCCGCCGGCGAGCGGGTACTTGAAGTGCCACATGTGGCCCTGCTGGTCGATATTCTCGACCTCGAGATCCGAGATGGCGGTCTCGAAATGCGGGTCCCAGTTCACCAGCCGCTTGCCGCGGTAGATGAAGCCCTTGTTGTACATGTCCACGAAGACCTTGATGACGGCATCGTGGAAATTGCCGTCCTCGCCCTGCGGCGCCCCCGGGGCGCCGGACATGGTAAAGGCCTCGCGCGACCAGTCGCAGGAGGCGCCAAGGCGTTTGAGCTGTTCGCGGATCGTGTTGCCGGATTTCTGCTTCCACGCCCAGACATGGGCAAGGAAGTCTTCGCGGCTCATGTCACGGCGGGATTTGCCCTCTTTCGCCAGTTCCCGCTCGACAACCATCTGCGTGGCGATGCCCGCGTGGTCCGTGCCCGGCTGCCACAGCGTGTCGAAGCCGCGCATCCGGTGCCAGCGGACCAGAACGTCCTGAAGCGTGTTGTTGAAGGCATGGCCCACATGCAAAACGCCCGTCACGTTCGGGGGCGGGATCATGATGCAGAACGGATCGGCATCGGGCTTGGCGTTGGCGCCTACCTTGAAGCAGTCCTTCGCCTGCCATTCCTGCATGATGCGGGCCTCGGCCTCGGCCGCGTTGAAGCTCTTGTCCATGGGTTCCACGCCTCTTTCCTCGCGTCGCCGGGTTCCCTACCGAAGCCAGGCGGAAAGGCCAAGGGGGCACCGGCGCGGCATAGCGCGACGGTCGGGCCGGGAGGGGGCGGAAAACTCGAGTTTTCCGGGCCGTTTTCCTCGAGGAAAACGCCCGCTCAGGCGTCGAGCGTGTCGCAGATCCGGCCGGCCAGCGCCTTGAGAGCAGCGGGATCGAGCCTGTCGGACTTGAGCCGGTCCAGAACCGGGCTTTCATCGCCCTTTCGCAGACGGGCATAGGCCGGGTCGTAATGGCGTTCGACCAGTGAGGCGGAGAGCTCGACCAACCGGCCCTCCTCCAGCAGCACCAGCCATCCATCGACCGTGTCATGCCCCGCGAGCGTCCGCAGCTTGTTCAGCCGCTCAGACAGGGCGGATTTGTCAGCGGCAAGACCGGCGTAAGCTTGGGCGAGGAATTCCGCGCGGGCAGCAACGGGTGCCTCGATCACGAGGCGCGGGCTGTCGCGCATGGCGACCCACATCTGCGGCGGGATGCGCAAGCTGCCGATCCGGGCCGATTCCGCCTCCACCAGCACGGGTCGGCCCGGATCCAACCGGTCCAACGCACTCACCAGGGCCGACTCGAACCCTTTCTGCGCCGGCTGATCGCCTTCGATATCGCCAAGGATCGACCCACGATGATTGGCCAACCCTTCCAGGTCGATCACCTGCCCGCCCTGCGCCGCCACCTCGGCCAGTAGCGCGGTTTTGGCGGTTCCGGTGAACCCGTCGAGCCGCAGGATGCGAAAGGGCAGCGGATCGTCGTAGAGCGTCTTCACCACCATCCGCCGCCACGTGCGGTAGCCGCCCTCCAGCACCTCGGCGCGCCAGCCGATCTGTTGCAGGATCGAGGTGAAGGACCCCGACCGCTGCCCGCCGCGCCAGCAATAGACGAGAGGCCGCCAGCCGCCATCGAAGCCCATCAGGCTGTCTTCGATGTGACGGGCGGCATTTCGCGCGACCAGCGCAGCGCCGATCTTGCGGGCGCGAAACGGGCTCTCCTGCACGTAGATCGTTCCGACCCGCGCGCGTTCCTCGTTCGACAAGACAGGCAAGTTGATCGCGCCGGGGATATGATCTTCGGCGAATTCCGCGGGGCTGCGCACGTCGATGATCGTGTCGAACCCCGCCCCGGAGAGCGCGCCCGTGTCGGTCAGGATGAACGCCACCGACGCGTCAGACTTCTTCGCCGTTCATCCGGCGGAAGCGCTGGATCAGGCTGGAGGTGTCCCACCGGCCGCCGCCCAGTTGCTGCACCTCGGCGTAAAACTGGTCGACCAGCGCGGTGACGGGCAGCGACAGGCCCATCTCGTCGGCCTGGGTCAGCGCGATGTCGAGGTCCTTGCGCATCCAGTCGACGGCGAACCCGTGGTTGAACTCGTTATCCACCATCGTGCCCGCGCGGTTGGCCAATTGCCACGACCCGCCCGCGCCCTGGCTGACGAGGTTGGCGACCTTCTTGGGGTCGAGTCCCGCCTTCATCGCGAAATAGAGGCCTTCGGAAATCGACTGGATCGCGCCCACGATGCAGATCTGGTTGACCATCTTGGTCTTCTGGCCCGAGCCCACGGGGCCGAAATGCTCGGTCATCTTGGAATAGCAGTCCATCACCGGCTCGGCGGCGGCAAAGTGGGCCTCGTCCCCCCCGCACATGATGGCAAGCTGGCCATTCTCGGCCCCGGCCTGCCCGCCGGAAACGGGCGCATCGACCCAGCCGATGCCCTTTTCGGCGGCTGCGGCGGCCAGTTCCTCGCTCACGATGGCGGAAACGGTGGTGTGGTCGACGAAGATCGCGCCGTCTTTCATCCCGGCCAGCGCACCATCCGCGCCGGTCACGACCGAGCGCAGGTCGTCATCGTTGCCGACGCAGGCCATGACGAAATCGCAGCCCGCGACCGCTTCACGCGGGGTGGCGGCGAAGCTGCTGCCATGCTCGGCGGCCCATTTCTCCGCCTTCGCGGTCGTGCGGTTGTACACGGTCACGTCGTGACCCGCCGCTTTCAGGTGCCCCGCCATGGGGTAGCCCATCACGCCCAGCCCCAGGAATGCCAGTTTCGCCATCTGTCCCTCTCTCCCATTTCTTGGCCGGGCCCCCTGCCCGCGCCGCGCAACGGTAGCAGGCGGCGGGGGGCTGTCCAGCGATCGACCCGGGTTTTGCCCGCAAGGCGCCCCGGGCGCAATGGGAATGGATCAGGCCGCGCGCGGCGGTGTCGCGGCTGCCGGGGCGAGCTCTGCAAGAACCTCGGCATAATCGGGGTCCTGCGCGGCGAGGTGGAGCGTCGCGCGCAACATGCCGGGCTTGGAGCCGCAGTCGAACCGGATGCCCAAGAAACGCCACCCGGCAAGCCCGTACTCCGTCGCGCCGCGGGCAATGGCATCCGTCAACTGGATCTCACCGCCCGCGCCGGGGGTCTGGGTTTCCAGCGCGTCGAAGATATCGTGATGCAGGATGTAGCGGCCCACGACGGCCTCTTGCGACGGGGCGTCGGCGGGATCGGGCTTCTCGACCATGCCATCGGCGCGCATCAGGCGGCCTTCGCTGCCGGTGACCGACAGGATGCCGTATTTCTTCGTCTCTTCCGGCGCGACGGTCATCGTCGCGATCATGTGGCCGGCGCCAGCGGTCTCGTAGGCCTCGACCATTTCCGACAGGCAGCCGGGCTGCCCAAGGATCAGGTCATCGGGCAGGATGACCGCGACCGGCCCCGGCAGGACGAAGGGCTTGGCGCACAGAACTGCATGCCCAAGGCCCAATTGCTCGTTCTGCATGGTGAAGGCCACGTCATCGGCCTTGGGGCACAGGGCGGCCTCTTGCAATTCGTCGGCCAGCGCGCCCTTGCCGCGCTCGGACAATTCCTGTCGCAAGCGCACGTCATCCATCACATGGCGCTGGATGGCGGTCTTGGACGGGTGGCTGACGAAGACCATGCGTTCGACACCGGCGGCGCGGGCCTCGTCGATGGCGTACTGGATCAGGGGCGTGTCGATGACCGGCAAAAGCTCCTTCGGGGTCGCCTTGGTGGCCGGCAGAAACCGTGTGCCGAGGCCGGCGACGGGGAAGATTGCGGTGCGAACAGTGCTGGTCATCGGGTGAGGCCCTCCTGTTTTGATGCCGCGGTGCAGCAGACACACCGCTTCCGGTCTTATCTAGCCACCGAACGCCGGAAGGTCAAAAAACGACGCATCAAGTGTCGCAATCCGGCAAAAAATCCTCCACAAGGGGTGAAATGAACCAATTCGCCCAGGATTTTGCCTAATAATTGGGCAGGGCGTGGAACGGCGGGCCGTTTCGGGATGCAGTTGCGGCATGGAGGTTGAAGCGCGACGGACAAGCCCCATTGTTAAGTACATGCTTCGTTGAATGCCCCGCATTGGTAGCGCTATCACCGTTACCCCCGCCGCCGCCGACGCAAACCCGACAGGGTGCCGAGTTCCGCAGCGTGACAGGCGACATGGCCCCACACGGCCCCAGGCGCACCGCCCCGCGCCCAAAAACACGGAGACGACATGAAGATCCAACCCGTCAATGGCGACCCGCTTCCGCATCATGCGAAACCTTTTTCCCGTCTTGCCGTCATCGGCGCGGGGTCCTGGGGAACGGCGCTTGCCGCCACGGCGGCGCGGGCGGGCAGTACGGTGCGGCTCTGGGGCCGCTCGGGCGAGGTGGTGGACGCGATCAACCGCAACCACCGAAACCCGCGCTACATGGACGATGTCGATCTGCCCGAAACGCTGCTGGCCGTGCATGAAATGAAGGCCGCACTCGACGGGGCCGAGGCTGCGATGATCGTCGTGCCGTCCCAATCCGTGCGGCTGGTCGCCCGCCAAGTGGCCGAGCACGCGGCGCCGGGCATCCCGATCAGCATCTGCGCCAAGGGGATCGAGGGCGAAACGGGCCTTCTGATGACGCAGGTGGCGGAAGAGGAATTGAAAGGACACCCCGTCGGCGTCGTGTCCGGCCCGACCTTCGCGCGGGAAACGGCGCTCAACCATCCGACAGCGGCGGTGGCGGCCTTCCCGTTCTCCTACCGCGACCGGCTGCACCCCGGGGACAGCGCGGCAGCCCGCTTTGCCGTGACGCTGACGACCGAAAGCTTCCGGGCCTATGTCTCGGACGACCCGATCGGGGTCGAGGTCGGCGGCGCGGTCAAGAACGTCATCGCCATCGCCTGCGGCATGATGACGGGCGCGGGCTTTGCCGAAAACACCCGTGCCGCGCTGATCACGCGCGGCGTGGACGAGATGAAGGCGCTGGCCGAAGCCCTGGGTGGCCGGCGCGAGACCGTCACCGGCCTGTCCGGGGTCGGTGACCTGACCCTGACATGTTCTTCGCCCACGTCACGGAACATGTCGCTGGGTCAGCAGTTAGGCAAAGGTATTGCGCGCGCAGACTGCTTCGACGGCGCCCCCGTCGTGGTGGAAGGCGAGCGCAATGCGAAATCCGTCACGGACCTGGCGCGGCGCCTGAATGTGCCGATGCCGATCTGTGAAACGGTGCGCTCCATCCTCTTCGATGGGGCCGCCCTCGGCGATGCGTTCGCCGCGCTTTGGGCCCGACCGATCGAGTCCGAACCGCGCACGATGGCGCTGTCGCTGACCCATCCGGCGGATGATTCCGCCGTACAAACGCTGGCAGAAAGGATATCATGACCCGACACGAGCAAATCGACATTCCGACCATCGCCGACAAGGACTTGGTGCTTGCCACCGATCTGGACGGCACATTCCTGGGCGGCACCGACGAGGAGCGCCGCTCTTTCTATGATTGGATTGAAGAGAACCGGTCCCGTGTCGGGCTGATCTTCGTCACCGGGCGCGATCCGGGCTTCATCACCCATCTGACGCGCAAGCAGGGCGTGCCGCGCCCCGACTATGTGATCGGCGATGTCGGCACCACGATTGCCGCGTTCGATGACAGCAATCACGTATCCCCCATCGACGAGCTCGAAGCCGAGATCGCAGAGAAGTGGGGCGATGCCAATCGCAAGGTCGAAAGCGCGCTGCACCGCGTCTCGGGTCTCAAGCTGCAATCGGCCGCGTTCCGCTATCGTGTCAGCTACGACATGGACCCGAGCCGTTTCGACCCAGTTGCCTATGACATCGTGGCCGAGATGGGGCTCGACTCCCTCGTCTCCGCCGATTGCTATTTCGACGTTCTGCCCAAGGACGTGAGCAAGGGTCCGTCCCTTTTGCGCCTGTTGGAGCACCTGGGCATCGACAATCGCAAATGCCTCGTGGCGGGCGATACGATGAACGACCACTCGATGCTGGCCATGGGCGTGCCCGCCGTTGCGGTCGGCAATTCCGAGGCCGCGCTGCTCGAGGCGCTGGATGGGCACGACCACGTGCATCTTGCCAAGGAACACGGGGTCGCCGGCATCGCCGAGGCGATCCTGCGTTTCGAATTCCTGGCCGCAAGCTAAGGGGGATTACAGCCATGGCATCGGATCTGGTCATCGTTTACCACCGCCAACCCTACGAGGAAGTCGAAGACAAGGACGGCAAGGTCACCTTCCAGGAAAACAAGAGCCCGAACGGCATCGTCCCGACGCTGAAAAGCTTTTTCGGCGCGGTCGATCACGGCGCCTGGATCGCCTGGAAGCTGGCCGAAGACAGCGCCAATCCCGGCTTTGAGCAAGTGGTCGAGATCGACGATGCCTACGGCAAATACTCCGTCTCGCGCCTGCCCCTCACCAGGGAGCAGGTGAGCGAATTCTACCACATCACGTCGAAATCCGCCTTCTGGCCGATCTTGCATTCCTTCAAGGAACGCTACGATTACGACCCGGTGAACTGGCCCAATTTCCGCGAGGTGAACTGGCGCTTTGCCGAGGCAGCGGCGGCCGAGGCCTCGGATGGCGCGCTGGTATGGGTCCATGACTACAACCTGTGGCTTGTGCCCGGCTACCTGCGCCAGATGCGCCCCGACCTGCGCATCGCCTTCTTCCACCACACGCCCTTCCCCTCGGCGGACGTCTTTAACGTCTTGCCGTGGCGACGCGAGATCGTGGAAAGCCTCCTGGCCTGCGACGTGGTCGGGTTCCACATCCCGCGCTATGCCACCAACTTCGTCTCGGTCGCGCGCAGCTTGCTGGACGTGACCGTGGAAGACCGCGAAACCGTCGGCGAGAACCTGACCTTCGAAGGCACGGCGCTGAACGAGCGCACTGTGCCGACCCGCGTTTCCTACAAGGGGCGCGAGGTGGAAATCAGCGTGGCGCCCGTGGGCGTGGACGTGCCCTTCGTCGAGAAAAACGCCGACAGCCCCGAGACCACTGAGCGCACCGCACAGATCCGCGAGGAAATGGGCGCCGCCAAGCTGATCCTGTCGGTGGGCCGTACCGACTATACCAAGGGTGGCCTCGAACAACTCGCCAGCTTCGAGCGTTTGCTTGAAAAACACCCCGAGTTGGTGGGCAAGGTGCGGCTCATGCATGTCTCGGTCGCGGCCAACCGCAACATGACCGCCTACGAGGAAATCCAAAGCGATATCGAACAGGCCGCCGGTCGGATCAATGGCCGGTTCGGGCGGCTCGACTGGCAGCCGATCGCGCTGATCTCGCGGGCGATCCCCTTCTCGGAACTGATCGCCTATTACCGGGCCGCCGACGTGGCCTGGATCACGCCGCTGGCCGACGGCATGAACCTTGTCGCCAAGGAATTCATCGCCTCGCGCACCGATGGCGACGGGGTTCTCGTCCTGTCGGAATTCGCCGGCGCCGCGGTCGAGCTTGGTTCGGCGGTCATCACCAATCCGTTCTCCCACCGCTCCATGGACAGCGCCATCTTCACAGCCCTCGACATGCCCGAGGACGAGCGCCGCGCCCGCATGGCCGACCTGCGCCGCGCCGTCAGCCGCTACGACGTTCGCGCCTGGGGGCGGGCCATCGGTGCGGACCTTGGGATGCAGAAAAAGGGAAATGACGGCGGCAACACGCCCGCCGCGGCCTGATCCGCCCATAGACTAAAACGCGAAACGCCGCCCAAGCGGGCGGCGTTTTCGTTTTCTGGACACGCCCGCACGAGCGTCTCAAGCGGCACGATGCAATGTCCGGGAAGGATTTGGTGGAGCCAAGGGGAGTCGAACCCCTGACCTCTTGCATGCCATGCAAGCGCTCTCCCAACTGAGCTATGGCCCCATCCTGCGCCGGCTGCCCGGCACGTTCGGTAGCGGCGGTTTAGTGGCACTGACCGGGCAGTTCAAGCGAAAAAATCACCTGCCCGACCAGCGCATCCGCCGCTGCCGCGATCAGCTTTCGTCGCTGTCGTCCGACGCGACATCGGCCAGGTCGTCCAACGCGACCGTATCGCTGTCGTCGTCATCGTCCAGCACATCGTCGTCGTCGATATCGACATCCGAATCGTCATCGATATCCAGATCGTCGTCGAGCACCACCTCGTCATCGGTGTCCTCTTCCGACTTCTTCTTGGCCGTCTTCGGATCCGCCTTGTCGGCCACAAGCGTGCGTCCGCCCTTGCCGGTATCCAGTTCGACGACTTCCCCCGTGTAGGGGCTGACGATCGGATTCTGGTTCAGATCGTAAAACCGTTTGCCGGTCGTGGGGCAAACGCGTTTGACGCCCCATTCCTCTTTGGGCATGACACCCCCTTCAATCATCGCTATCGAGAGAATTGCGGCCATCTGCCATACTGTCGGAAGCGTGTAAAGCCTTTCCCGGCAATCCGGCGAAGGGTCCGGCCACAACAAACCCCGGAGCGGAGATTGGCACCCAGACCGCCTGTTTCAACCCATGTGCTTCCCGGCGATCCGCCGGTCGAAGTCAGGTTGCGCCGGAGCGCCCGCGCCAAACGCTTTTCGCTGCGTGTCAGCCGCTCGGACGGGCGCGTGTCGCTCAGCCTGCCGCAATGGGCCCCCGAGGCCGAGGCGCTGGCCTTCCTGCGCGCGCGCGAGGATTGGGTGCGCCGACACCTGCAGGACGCCCCGCCCCCCAAGCTGGCGCGCGTGGGGGCCATGGTGCCGATCTGCGGCACCCTCCGCCCGGTCGAGAGCGGACCGGGGCGCGCTGCGCGCTTCGACGGCGGTGTCATCCACGTCCCGCCCGGCCCGCGGGAGGGGGCCCGGATCAAGGCCCTTCTCACGGCGCTGGCCCGCGACAGGCTGGCCTCTGCCGTCGCCCGCCATGCCGAGACGCTTGGGCGCGTGCCCGGTCGCCTCACCCTGCGGGATCCAAGGTCGCGGTGGGGCAGTTGCTCGGCCAGGGGGGATTTGATGTTTTCCTGGCGGCTGATCATGGCGCCGCCCGAAATCCTCGACTACGTCGCCGCCCACGAGGTCGCGCATCTGGCCGAGATGAACCATTCTGCCGCCTTCTGGGCGGTCTGCCACCAGCTCTGCCCCGAGACCGACCGCCACCGCGCATGGCTCAAGGCGCATGGCGCCGACCTCCTGTCGTGGCGCTTCGACAGTACTCCCAGCACGTAGGTCCCAGCCATGCTGATGAACCCCCGCCCCACCGATACCGGCGCCGCCGTTGCCCATGACCGGGTCTACCGCGCCCTGCGCTCGCGCATCATGCATGGCGAGGTCGGCCCGGGGCAGGCCATGACGCTGCGCGGTCTGGGCCGCGAATTCGGCGTCTCGATGACCCCCGCGCGCGAGGCCGTCCGGCGGCTGGTCTCCGAAGGCGCGCTGTTTCTCTCCGCCTCGGGCCGTGTCTCGACGCCCGAGCTGTCGAACGAACGCATCGAGGAACTGGCCGCGATCCGCGCGCTTCTGGAACCCGAACTGTCCGCCCGCGCCCTGCCCCGCGCGCACCCGGCCCTGATCGAACGCATGGAGGCGATCAACGCCGCCATCGCCCAGAACGTCGCCCGCCGCGACGCGGTCGCCTATATCCGCTCCAACCTCGAGTTTCACCGCACGCTCTACCTGCGCGCGCAGGCCCCGGCGATGCTGGCCTTGGCCGAAACAGTCTGGCTGCAACTCGGCCCCACGATGCGCGCGCTTTACGGGCGGCTGAACCGCACCGAACCGCCGCAGCACCACAAGTTGATCCTCGCCGCGCTGAAGGCGGGCGACGAACCAGGCCTGCGCCTCGCCGTGCGGGCCGATGTGACCCAGGGCCTGCGGCTCCTCGCCACCTGATCCGATCTTTATCCCGGAAAATATGCACGCGCGGAACGCGCGCGCGGGGCAAGGGGGTCAAGACCCCTTGCCCCGCGACACCGGGCGACGCCAAGGGCGGCGCAAACCCTCGGGCCTCAGCCCGTCCGCGCCAAGTTGGCGTCCGGCACCCAGCCGACACGCCCATCCGCATGACGGCAGAGCCACCAGCCCGCATGCGTTTCCAGCAAGGTCACAAGATCGCCGCAGCGAACGGTCAGTTCCACGGAGTCGAACGCCATGCGGGCCCGGCCCTCCACCACGAGGCCCTCGGGCAGCCAGCCGCCCAGGCCCTCTGCGTTCACGCACCAGCGCCAGCCAGGGTTGTCCGGGTCCGTGCCTCCGGCCGATAGGCGCTCCCCCCGCACCACGCGCAGCGCGGGGGTGTAGCTGGCCGTCCAGGCCAGCGTGACGCGGGCTGTCTCAGCTATGGATCGGCCCGTCACCGCAGGCCAGCGCCGCCTCTCGCACGGCCTCGGAATAGGTCGGGTGCGCGTGGCAAGTCAGCGCAAGGTCCTGCGCGCTGGCCCCGAATTCCATCGCGACGCAGATCTCGTGGATCAGATCGCCCGCCATCGGCCCGATGATATGCGCGCCGAGGATGCGGTCGGTCTCCTTGTCGGCCAGGATCTTGACGAAACCGTCGGCGGCGAAATTCGCCTTGGCGCGGCCGTTGCCCATGAACGAGAATTTGCCCACCTTGTAGGCACGGCCCGCCTCTTTCAGGGCCTCCTCCGTCTGGCCGACGCTGGCGACCTCGGGGTGGGTGTAGATCACGCCGGGGATCACGTCGTAATTCACATGCCCATGCTTGCCCGCGACCACCTCGGCCACGGCCATGCCCTCATCCTCGGCCTTGTGGGCCAGCATCGGGCCGGCGATGGCGTCGCCGATGGCGTAAATACCCTTCACGTTCGTGGCCCAGTGGCCGTCGGTCTTGATCTGGCCGCGCTCGGACATCTCGACGCCGAGGGCGTCGAGGCCAAGCCCGTCGGTATAGGGCTTGCGGCCCGTCGCCACCAGAACGACATCGGCATCGACGGTCGCCTCGCTGTCATCCTTGCGCAGCTTGTAGGTGACTTTCGCCTTGGTCTTGGTCGCCTCGACCGACTGGACCGCCGCGCCGAGGGTGAAGGACAGACCCTGTTTCGCCAGAAGGCGCTGGAAGGTCTTGCAGACCTCGCCATCCATGCCGGGCGTGATCTGGTCGAGGAACTCGATCACCTGCACCTCGGCGCCCAGGCGGGCATAGACCGAGCCAAGCTCCAGCCCGATGACGCCCGCGCCGATCACGACCATCTTCTTGGGGATCTTGGGCAGCGACAGCGCCCCTTCCGAGGTCACGACAACCTTCTCGTCGATCTCGATGCCGGGCAGCGCCGAAGGCTCGGACCCCGTTGCAATGATGATGTTTTTCGCCTCGTGCACCTCGTCGCCGACCTTGACCTTGCCGGCCTCGGGGATGGAACCCCAGCCTTTCAGCCAGTCGATCTTGTTCTTCTTGAACAGGAATTCGATGCCCTTGGTGTTCTGGCCGATCACGTCGTCCTTGTAGGCCTGCATCTGTTTCCAGTCGACCGACGGGGATTTGCCCTTGAGGCCCATTTTCGCGAAATTGTGTTCCGCTTCATGCAGTTGGTGGGAGGCATGCAGCAGCGCCTTGGACGGGATGCAGCCGATGTTGAGGCAGGTGCCGCCAAGCGTCTCGCGCCCTTCGACGCAGGCCGTTTTCAGGCCCAGTTGCGCGCAGCGGATGGCGCAGACATAGCCGCCGGGGCCGGAGCCGATCACGATCACATCGTACTGGGACATGGGTGTCTCCTATCCAGTTCTTGCAGTCACAGGGCGTACACACCCCGTACACACCCCGTACATACACGAGGCCAGATGATGATGCGCGGCGGATACGCCCACCCCGCGATGAAACCGCTGACCGACGCCTCAGAGAAGTGCGGCAATCAGCATGACGATGGTCGCGCCAAAGCCCACGAACCAAATCAGGCTGCGCCAGGGCGTCAGCCCCTGCGCATAGGCCGGCACGTAAAGGATGCGCGAGATCAGGTAGGCATGCGCGCAAAGCTGCGTCACGAGGGTGGACTGGTCCGAGACCGAGATCACGACGGCGGCGATCCCGAAGAGGATCAGCCCCTCGAAATGGTTGGTCATCGCCCGTTGCAGGCGGCCCGCGACGCCGGTGATCTCGCGCTTTTCATCGCGCGGGCCGGCGGCGTATTTACTGCCGACCTGCCCCTGCGCGGTGAACGAAAAGAGGCCGATCTGCACGATCTGCAACAGCGCGGCGAGGGTGAGGACGGTAAGCTCGGTGGTCAATTCATTTCTCTGCTTCTTGAGTACCGATTAGCTCACACTGCATGAGGTGGATCACTCGCTGCGGGTAAAGCTCTCAACCGAAAAAAGTATCATTTCGATTTCGATGCCATCGGCCAAGTTATTGTCCTCGTCGTCAATTGAAATCTCTACCGTTCCTTCAATTTGACATGGCGATTGAAGCGTTTCGAACAATTCTAGTTCACAGCCTTCAATATCTCGCCGAACATTCCGCCCCGCATCGAGCAAAACGCGATATCGTCCCGTCCCATCCGCAAAGTAAATGCGATCGCCACCGAAGAGGGTGCCAATTGCGCCAGAAATCTGAAGCTCTGATCCGTTAAGCCCCTCATAAAAGGCGCTTACAGCAGCTTCCATAGCTGGCGTGCCTGCAATCGCTTCTTGGCTGTAAGCAATGCTGGGCAGCATGATGGACGTTGCAGCTACGATCACTGTTAAGGCATTCCTACGAAACAAGATTTATCTCCGTTTTACAAATCCATCAGCAGGCGACGGGGATCTTCCAGCGCCTCTTTCACGCGCACCAAGAACGTCACGGCACCTTTGCCGTCGACGATGCGGTGGTCGTAGCTGAGGGCGAGGTACATCATCGGGCGGATCTTGATTTCACCGTTGATGACCATCGGGCGTTCCTGGATCTTGTGCATGCCCAGGATACCCGATTGCGGCGGGTTCAGGATGGGCGAGGACATGAGCGAGCCGTAGACCCCCCCGTTCGAGATGGTGAAGGTGCCGCCCTGCATCTCGGCCATCGAGAGCTTGCCGTCGCGGGCGCGCTTGCCCTTCTCGGCGATTGCCTTTTCGAGATCGGCAAAGGACATCTGGTCGGCGTCGCGGATGACCGGAACGACAAGGCCCTGGGGCGTACCCGCGGCGATGCCCATGTGGACGAAGTTCTTGTAGACGATCTCCTGCCCGTCGATCTCGGCATTGACCTCGGGCACTTCGCGCAGCGCGTGG
Organism: [Roseibacterium] beibuensis; assembly: GCF_039542305.1. NCBI lineage: Bacteria > Pseudomonadati > Pseudomonadota > Alphaproteobacteria > Rhodobacterales > Roseobacteraceae > Roseicyclus > [Roseibacterium] beibuensis. Next base: position 555,171 of record NZ_BAABHW010000002.1, read on the forward strand.
CAGCAGGCCTTGGTGAAGAAGGACATGAAGCCGAGGCGCACGCCGTGCTTCTTCTCGAAGGCGTCCTTGTACTGGTTGCGGAGCGCCATGACCTCGGTCATGTCCACCTCGTTATAGGTGGTCAGGATCGCGGCGGTGTTCTGCGCGTCCTTGAGGCGGCGGGCGATGGTCTGGCGCAGGCGGGTCATCTTGACCCGTTCCTCGCGGGCGGCATCCTCGGCCGGGCTGGGCGCACGCGGGGCGGCGGCAGGCGCCGGGGCCGGGGCCGGGGCGGTTGCGGCGGCGGCAGCGCCCGAGGCGGCCTTTATCACGTCTTCCTTCATGATACGGCCATCCTTTCCGGTGCCTTGCACGTTGGCCGGGTCGATGCCCTTTTCGGCCATCAGCTTCTTGGCCGACGGGGCGTCTTCGACATCCTTGCCGGTGCTGGAGGCGGGGGCGGCGGCCTGCGGGGCCGGGGCGGCGGCGGGGGCCGAGGCGGCCGCGCCTTCGCCCGCGGTCAGAATGGCGAGCTTGCCGCCCGCTTCGACCGTGTCGCCTTCACCGGCGAGGATCTCGGACAGGACACCGGCGGCGGGGGCCGGAACCTCGACCGAGACCTTGTCGGTTTCCAGCTCACACAGCATCTCGTCCTGCGCGACCGTGTCGCCCGCTTTCTTGAACCAGGTCGAGACGGTCGCCTCGGTCACGCTTTCCCCAAGGGCGGGGACCATCACGTCGACGGCTTCCCCGCCACCCGAGGCTTCGGGCGCGGCCTCGGCCTTGGCTTCGGGCTTGGCGGCGGGGGCCGCGCCCTCCCCTTCGCTGAGCGTGGCGAGGAGCGCATCGACGCCCACGGTCTCGCCTTCGGCGGCGACGATTTCGCCAAGCGTGCCGGCGGCGGGGCTGGGCACCTCGACCGTCACCTTGTCGGTTTCCAATTCACACAGCATTTCGTCCACCGCGACGGAGTCGCCCGGCTGCTTGAACCAGGTGGCCACGGTGGCTTCGGTGACGCTTTCGCCCAAGGTGGGGACGCGAACTTCGATCGACATGTCTTCTTACCCTTCGATGGTCAGCGCGTCGTTCACGAGCGCGGCTTGTTGGGATTTGTGTTGGCTGGCGAGACCCGTCGCCGGCGAGGCGCTGGCGGCGCGACCGGCGTAACGGGGACGCGAATGGGTGGCGCCGATGCGGCCCAGCACCCATTCGAGGTTCGGCTCGACGAAGGTCCAGGCGCCCTGGTTCTTGGGCTCTTCCTGGCACCAGACGATCTCGGCCTCCTTGAAGCGGCCCAGCTCCTTCATCAGCGACAGCGCCGGGAAGGGGTAGAACTGTTCGAGACGCAGGAGATAGACGTCGTCGATACCGCGGGCGTCGCGTTCCTCGAGCAGGTCGTAATAGACCTTGCCCGAGGAGATCACGACGCGGCGGATCTTGTCGTCGGCCTTGAGCTTCGTGTCGGAATGACCCTTTTCGGCGTCATCCCACAGCACGCGGTGGAAGCTGGACCCGGTGGTGAAATCCGCCGCATCGGAAATCGCCAGCTTGTGCCGCAGAAGCGATTTCGGCGTCATCAGGACCAGCGGCTTGCGGAAGCTGCGGTGGATCTGGCGGCGCAGGATGTGGAAGTAGTTCGCCGGGGTCGAGCAGTTGGCGACGATCCAGTTATCCTCGGCCGACATTTGCAGGAAGCGTTCGAGGCGGGCCGAGGAGTGTTCCGGCCCCTGCCCTTCGAACCCGTGCGGCAGCAGCATGACAAGGCCCGACATGCGCAGCCATTTGCGTTCGCCCGACGAGATGAACTGGTCGAACATGATCTGGGCGCCGTTGGCGAAATCGCCGAACTGGGCCTCCCACATCACCAGCGCGTTGGGTTCGGCGAGGGAGTAGCCGTATTCGAACCCGAGCACCGCGTATTCCGACAGCATCGAGTCGATGACCTCGTATTTCTGCTGCCCCTCGCGGATGTGGTTGAGCGGGTAGTAACGATCCTCGGTCGATTGATCGACAAGGCCGGAGTGCCGCTGGCTGAAGGTGCCGCGCGTCGAGTCCTGCCCCGACAGGCGGACGGGGTAGCCCTCGGTCAGCAGGCTGCCGAAGGCCAGCGCCTCGGCGGTGGCCCAGTCGAACCCCTGGCCCGTTTCGAACATCTGCTTTTTCGACTCGAGCAGGCGGCCTACCGTCTTGTGCAGGTTGAAACCCTCGGGCGCGGTGGTCAGGGCGCGCCCGACCTCGGCCATGGTTTCGGGCGCGATGGCGGTTTCGCCGCGCTGGTATTCCTCGCCCTCGCGGTTGAGATGCGACCAGCGCCCGTCCAGCCAGTCGGCCTTGTTGGGCTTGTATTCCTTGCCGCGCTCGAACTCTTCGTTCAGATGCGCCTGGAAGGCGGCCTTCATGTCCTCGATCTCGCCCTCGGGGATCAGGCCGTCCTTCACCAGCCGCTCGGTGTAGATCTGCAGCGTGGTCTTCTGCGTCTTGATCTTCTTGTACATGAGCGGGTTGGTGAACATGGGCTCATCGCCCTCGTTGTGACCGAACCGGCGGTAGCAGAACATGTCGATGACCACGTCCTTGCCGAACATCTGGCGGAACTCGATGGCCACCTTGGCGGCGTGAACCACGGCCTCGGGGTCGTCGCCGTTGACGTGGAAGATCGGCGCCTCGACCATCAGGGCGATATCGGTCGGATAGGGCGAGGAGCGCGAGAAATGCGGCGCGGTGGTGAACCCGATCTGGTTGTTCACCACGAAATGAATCGTGCCGCCGGTGCGGTGCCCGCGCAGGCCCGACAGGCCAAAGCCCTCGGCCACCACGCCCTGCCCGGCAAAGGCCGCATCGCCATGCAGCAGCACGGCCACGACCTGCTTGCGTTCCGCATCGCCCAACTGGTCCTGCTTGGCGCGAACCTTGCCCAGAACAACGGGGTTCACCGCCTCCAGGTGCGAGGGGTTGGCCGTCAGCGACAGGTGGACGGTGTTGCCGTCAAACTCCCGGTCGCTGGAAGCGCCGAGGTGGTATTTCACGTCGCCCGAGCCATCCACATCCTCGGGCTTGAAGCTGCCGCCCTGGAACTCGTTGAAGATGGCGCGGTAGGGTTTCTGCATCACGTTGGCCAGAACCGACAGGCGGCCCCGGTGCGGCATGCCGATGACGACCTCGTTCACGCCGAGCGCGCCGCCGCGCTTGATGATCTGCTCCATCGCGGGGATCAGCGACTCGCCGCCATCGAGGCCGAAACGCTTGGTGCCCATGTACTTGACGTGCAGGAATTTCTCGAAGCCCTCGGCCTCGACCATCTTGTTCAGGATGGCCTTGCGCCCTTCGCGGGTGAAGGCGATTTCCTTGCCGAAGCCTTCGATCCGCTCCTTCAGCCATGCGGCCTGCTCGGGGTCGGAGATGTGCATGTATTGCAGCGCGAAGGTGCCGCAATAGGTGCGCTTCACGATCTCGGTGATCTGCCGGATCGAGGCGGTCTGAAGCCCCAGCACGTTGTCGAGGAAGATCGGGCGATCCAGGTCGGCCTCGGTGAAGCCGTAGGATTTCGGATCGAGCTCGGGATGCGGGGTCTGGTCGCGCATGCCAAGCGGGTCGAGATCGGCCACGAGATGCCCCCGGATCCGGTAAGCCCGGATCAGCATCAGCGCGCGGATCGAGTCCAGCACGGCGCGCTGCACCTGTTGGTCGCTCAGCTCGACGCCTTTTTCGACCGCCTTTTCCTTGATCTTGCGGCCCGCTTCCTTGACCTCGGCCTGCGCCGCCGGCCATTCGCCGGTCAGGGCGTTGGTCCAGTCATCGGCGGGCTGCGGCGGCCAGTCGGGGCGCGCCCAGGACGGGCCCTGCGCCTCGGCTTTCACGTCGATCTCGGAATCGCCCAGGGCTTCGAAGAACGCGCGCCAGCCCTCGTCCACCGCGGCGGGGTCGTTGGCGTATTGCGCGTAAAGCTGTTCGAGATAGGCGGCGTTGTGCCCCTGCATGAAGCTTGAGGCGTGGAACTGATCGTTGGGGCTTTGATCGGTCATTTTTGCTCCTCCGGTGAGCGGGTCGCGGCCTGCGCGGTTGTTCCTGCACAGGCGCGGAATTCAAGGGTCAATCGGGTGTAGCCTGGGGCGGAATGATGAGTTGGGTCAGCAGGCCCTGGGACGCGGCCAACGACGGGGTCATCGCGTCCTGCGGGGTCGAGACGGCGTAGAAGGCGAAGGTCGCGCCGGGCGTCGGGGTCGGCGTTTCGGGAATGGCGGCGCGGGTCACGGCGCCGGCCTGATCGGTGTGGCCCGTCTCGGTCCAGATGGCCCACAGCTCAGACATCAGCGCGTCGTCGGGGCCGGTGGCCATCCAGCACAGGACGCGCTGACGGCCATCGGGCGCAAGATCGCCCCCGATGAAAAGCGTCTGTCCTTCGCGCTGCAACAGGTTGCGCCCGTCGGTCCGAGCGGCCCAATCGGCGCGTTGCGCCTGGCGCAGGCCCGCGGTTTCGGCGGCGGCGGGGTCGAACTCGACCACCAGCAGGGCCAGGAACGCGTCGCTCAGACGGTCGAGCGCCGGGCCGCGCGTGGCTTCGGGCACCGGCTGCCAGCCCATCGCCTGGAGGTCGGCGACGTAGCGGGCCGGATCGAAATGCGTGTCGAGGCAGGGTTCGAGGCTGCCGACCGTCGTGCCCTGGGCGCGCACCGGCAAGGCCATGAAGATCGCGACGGCCAAGGCCACCAGCGCCAGGGCGCCCAGCCCGTGCGCCGTGCGCCAGATCGCCGCCAGGGTTCGCTTCCGGTCGTCCCTCATGGCTGCGGCTCCTCTCCGTAGCTGTTGGGCCCTCTCGACCCGCCCGTGGCCAGAAGGATCATCAGGGCGTCGAGGCCCATGAACGACCCGCCGGGCTTGGTGCGGTCAGGCAGGCGGCGCACGCCCACGGCGACAAGCGGCAGGACCGTCAGGAAGAACCAGAAGCTGGTGACCGGCAGAAGCTGGGCATGGATCGACAGCGGGTCGGCGAAGGCCTCGGCCAGGCGCGCGCCCGCCTGGCCGACAGGCGGCCAGAACAGCAAGAAGTCGATCACGTAGGCCACGAGGGCACCCAGTGTCACGAAGAGGGAGAACCACCAGAATTCGGAGCGACACGCGCGGCCGTCAAAGGTCGTCGCCTTGGCAATGCAAGTGCGGATCGACTCCTTGAAGGTCACACGCGTCCTCCTTCTTGTCTTTCGGATCTGCCGAGCCCTCCTCTGGCCCGGCAGACCGGCCCGGACCGGATCAGCCGATGGCCTGAACCACGGCCTCGCCCAGAGAGGCGGGGCTTTCGGCAACCACGATCCCGGCGGATTTCATCGCCTCGATCTTGTCCTCGGCGCCGCCCTTGCCGCCGGCGACGATGGCGCCGGCATGGCCCATGCGACGTCCCGGAGGGGCGGTGCGGCCCGCGATGAAGCCTGCGGTCGGCTTCCAGCGGCCCTTTTTCTTCTCGTCGGCGAGGAATTGCGCGGCTTCCTCTTCGGCCGAGCCGCCGATCTCGCCGATCATGATGATCGCTTGCGTCTCGTCATCGGCGAGGAACCATTCCAGCACGTCGATATGCTCGGTGCCCTTGATCGGGTCGCCGCCGATGCCGACGCAGGTCGACTGGCCAAGGCCCACATCGGTGGTCTGCTTGACCGCCTCGTAGGTCAGCGTGCCCGAGCGGGAGACGACGCCGACCTTGCCGCGCTTGTGGATGTGGCCGGGCATGATGCCGATCTTGCAGGCGTCGGGCGTGATGACACCGGGGCAGTTCGGGCCGATCAGGACCGAGGACGACCCTTCCAGCGCGCGCTTGACCTTCATCATGTCGAGCACCGGGATGCCCTCGGTGATGCAGCAGATCAGCTCCATCTCGGCGTCGATCGCCTCGAGGATGGAGTCGGCGGCGAACGGCGGCGGCACGTAGATGACCGTGGCGTTGGCCTCGGTCGCGTGCTTGGCTTCGTGCACCGAGTTGAAGACGGGCAGGTCCAGGTGGGTCATGCCGCCTTTGCCGGGTGTCACGCCGCCGACCATCTTGGTGCCGTAGGCGATGGCCTGTTCGGAGTGGAAGGTGCCCTGAGAGCCGGTGAAGCCCTGGCAGATGACCTTGGTGTTTTCGTCGACGAGGACTGCCATTGAGGAGTCTCCTATTCAAAAACTGCGTTGGCAGCGTGCCAACATGTGAAGCAGAAGGCGGTGAAGGTCACTGCGCGCATCATCCAGACCTGCAAGCAAAGCATGATCGGGTTTTGCTGAAAGCGTTCCCAAGATCCCCAACCCATTCTGTCAGCGAATTCCTGTCGCCACTGCAAAAGGCTGCTTTCATCCCGTGTTTTCGCGGTTGCTTCTGTTGCCAGAAGAAGAAGCGCGAGAAAAACAAACGCGACGAATCCAACGGTTGCAGCGGCGACATGGTTTTCCAATGTTAGCCTTTCACCGCTTTCACGATCTTCTCGGCGGCGTCCGACAGGTCGTCGGCCGCGATCACGTTCAGGCCGGAGGATGCGATGATCTCCTTGCCCTTCTCGACATTGGTGCCTTCCAGGCGCACCACCAGCGGAACCTGAAGGCCCACTTCCTGCACGGCGGCGATGACGCCTTCGGCGATGATGTCGCAGCGCATGATCCCGCCGAAGATGTTGACGAGGATGCCCTTCACGTTCTGGTCCGAGGTGATGATCTTGAACGCCTCGGTGACCTTTTCCTTGGTGGCGCTGCCGCCCACGTCGAGGAAGTTGGCCGGCTCGGATCCGTAGAGCTTGATGATGTCCATCGTCGCCATGGCCAGGCCCGCGCCGTTGACCATGCAGCCGATCTCACCATCCAGCGCGATGTAGTTGAGGTCGTACTTGGACGCTTCGAGTTCCTTGGCGTCTTCCTCGGTCTCGTCGCGCAGGTCGGCCACGTCGGGCTGACGGTAGAGCGCGTTGCCGTCGAAGCCCAGCTTGGCGTCGAGCAGCTTGAGGTTGCCATCGGTAGTGACGATCAGCGGGTTGATCTCGAGCATCTCCATGTCCTTCTCGGTGAAGGCCTTGTAGAGGCAGCCGAGGAGCGACACGCATTGCTTGACCTGCGGCCCTTCCAGCCCGAGGGCGAAGGCGACGCGGCGGCCGTGGTAGGGCATGAAGCCCGTGACCGGGTCGATCGAGAAGTTCAGGATCTTTTCGGGGGTCGAGGCCGCGACTTCCTCGATGTCCATGCCGCCTTCGGTGGAGGCGACGATCGAGATGCGGCTGGTCTGACGGTCGACGAGGAAGGCGAGGTAAAGCTCGCGCGAGATGTCGGAGCCATCCTCGATATAGACGCGGTTGACCTGCTTGCCGGCGGGGCCCGTCTGGTGCGTGACCAGGGTGCGGCCCAGCATCTTCTTGGCTTCCTCGGCGGCCTCTTCGACCGACTTGGCGAGGCGGACACCGCCCTTTTCGCCGGCGCTTTCCTCGACGAAGTGGCCCTTGCCGCGGCCGCCTGCGTGGATCTGCGCCTTGACCACCCAAATGGGTCCGTCGAGTTCGCCTGCGATGGTCTTAGCCTCTTCGGCCCGGGTCACGATGTGACCTTCGGAAACCGGGGCGCCGTAGTCGCGAAGCAGGGCCTTCGCTTGGTATTCATGAATGTTCATGAAACTGTCCCGTCACTGGTGCTAGTCGCCCAAGGCTTAAGCACAACCGCAACGCGCAATACAGGAGAAAACAGGCGCAAAGCCGTTTCAGCCGCGAAAAAGCGACATTTGTGATCACAGCTTGAAAAAGTGTGATCACACGTTAGCGGCACCATCGGTATGCGGTGGCATACTGAAGCAACTCAGGCGCTCTCCGGCGACTCGGTTTGCGCGGCGCGCTGCGTCAGTTTCAGGCAGAGTTGGGCAGCCAGCGCCATGTCCTGCACCGAGATCCATTCCAGCGGCCCGTGGATATTCTGCATGCCGGTGAAGAGGTTGGGGCACGGCACTCCCATCTCGGTCAGGCGCGAGCCGTCGGTGCCACCCCGGATCGGGACGCTGACCGGCTCCAGCCCGAGGTCTTTCACCGCGTCGCGGGCCAGATCGACGGGGGTCATGTCCTCTTCCAGCCAATAGCGCATGTTGCGATACTGCTTTCGGATCTCGCAGGTGATCCTGGCGCGCGGCTCGGTCGCCTGCACGGCGGCGCAGACCTGTTTCAGCATCTCGCCCTTGGCGGCCAGCCCCTCGCGTTCGAAATCGCGCAGGATGAAGCGCAGGCTGGCATGGGCCGCGCTGCCGTTCAGGTCGGTGACCATCCAGAAGCCTTCGCGGTCGCCGGTGGTCTCGGGCGTCATGGTGGCTTGCGGCAGCATGTCGATGATCTTGGCGGCCAGATGCAGGGCATTCACCAGCTTGCCAGTGGCAAGGCCGGGGTGAATCGAAACGCCCTCGATCTCGACATAGCCGCCATCGGCCGAGAAGGTCTCGTATTCGATTTCGCCCACCCGCTGCCCGTCGAAGGTATAGGCGAAATCGGCGCCGAGATCCTTGGGCAGGCGCTCGTCCACGCCGCGCCCGATCTCCTCGTCGGGGGTGAAGGCGATGCGGACGGGGCCGCGTTTCATGTCAGGGTCGGCCAGCATCTGCCGCGCGGCCGTCATGATGATGGCGACCCCGGCCTTGTCATCGGCGCCCAGAAGGGTCGTGCCCGAGGCGGTGATGATGTCATGGCCCTGCTTCTCGGCGAGATAGGGGTTGTCCTCGGGCGTCAGCTGCAACTCGGGCGCGTCCGGGTAGGTGATCGCGCCGCCATTGTAGCCGCGAATGACGCGCGGCTTGACGCCCGTGGCGTTGAATTGCGGGGCGGTGTCCACATGGGCGAGAAAGCCGACGGTCGGGCCGGGAACGGTGCCCGGGATCGTCGCCAGAACCGCGCCGTAGTCGGTCAGCGTCACGTCCTCGGCCCCGATCTCCTGCAACTCTCTGACCAGCAGGGTCTGCATGTCGAGCTGGATCGCCGTCGAGGGCTGGCTGGGCGAGTTTTCGTCGCTCTGGCTGTCGATGGCGGTGTAGCGCAGCAGGCGCTCTTCCAGTTCGGCGTCGAAATCGCGGGGCATGGGTCACCTTTGTCGTGGGATCGCCGCGATGAAGGGCGCGCGCGGGAGGGAAGTCAACCGGTCCGTCTCAACGAAAAAGGGCGGCCAACGGGGCCGCCCTTTGCAATTCTCTTGGATCGCCAGGTCAGGCGAGGGTTTCGTCGATGCCTTTGCAGGCGTCGACCAGGCCCTTCACGGCGTTGACCGAGTTGTCGAACATCGCCTGTTCGTCCTTGGTCAGCTGGATCTCGACGATCCGCTCGATCCCGCCCGCACCGATCACCGTGGGCACGCCCACGTAGAAGCCTTTCAGCCCGAACTGGCCGTCGCAATAGGCGGCGCAGGGCAGGACGCGCTTCTGGTCCTTGAGGTAGGCTTCGGCCATTTCGATGGCGGAGGTGGCAGGCGCGTAGAAGGCCGAGCCGGTTTTCAGCAGGCCGACGATCTCGGCGCCGCCGTCACGGGTGCGCTGGACGATGGCGTCCAGCTTGTCCTGCGTGGTCCAGCCCATTTCGACCAGGTCGGGCAGCGGGATGCCGGCGACGGTGGAATAGCGGACCGACGGCACCATCGTGTCGCCATGACCGCCCAGAACGAAGGCCGTGACGTCCTTCATCGAGACGTCGAATTCCTCGGCCAGGAAGTGGCGGAAGCGTGCGCTGTCCAGCACACCGGCCATGCCGCAGACTTTCTCCGGCGGCAGGCCCGAGAATTGTTGAAGCGCCCAGACCATCGCGTCGAGCGGGTTGGTGATGCAGATGACGAAGGCGTCGGGGGCGTTGTCGCGGATGCCCTCGCCCACGGCCTTCATGACCTTGAGGTTGATGCCCAGCAGGTCGTCGCGGCTCATCCCCGGCTTGCGCGGCACACCGGCGGTCACGATACAGACATCGGCGCCCGCGATGTCGGCATAGTCGTTCGTGCCCTTCAGCTTGGCGTCGAATTTCTCGGACGGGCCGGATTCGGCGATGTCGAGTGCCTTGCCCTGGGGCGTGCCCTCGGCAATGTCGAAGAGGACGACGTCGCCCAATTCCTTCAGCGCGGCGAGGTGGGCAAGCGTGCCACCGATCTGGCCTGCGCCGATCAGCGCAATCTTGGGTCTGGCCATGAGATTGTTCTCCAAGTCCCTCGTTGATATCGGCGCGAGGGGTAGCCGCCCGCCCCGCCTCGTGCAAGCCTGCTGCCGCGCGGCGGCGGATCAAAGCGCCCCGGGGGACAGGGAAATCCGGCATCAAGCGCCTGAAATCCCGCAGGAAAGGAAACCGATGCCCGAAATTTGGGTGTTCGTCATCGCGGCGCTCGGGGCGCTTCTGGCGGGGGTGTCCAAGGGCGGCTTCGGCGCGGGTCTCGGCTTTGCCAGTTCCGCGATTCTCGCCATCGTGATCGACCCGGCGACGGCGCTGGCGCTGATGCTGCCGGTGCTGATGGTGATCGATCTGGCGACGCTCGGACCTTACTGGCGCAAGTGGCACACGCCCTCCGCCAAGGTCGTCATCCTCGGCTCGCTGCCGGGAATGGCGATCGGCGCGGCGCTGTTTTCGGTGGTCTCGGCGGATGTGATCCGGGTGCTGATCGGGCTGGTGGCCGTGGCCTTCCCGCTGTTCCAACTGGCCCGGGCGCGGGGCTGGGTTTCGCCGAAACCCAAACCGTTCAACGCGAAGGCCGGGTTGGTTTCCGGCCTGGCCGTCGGGTTCACCTCGTTCATCAGCCATGCAGGCGGGCCGCCCCTGGCCGTTTTCATGTTGTCGCAGGAAGGCATCGGGAAGACGCAATACCAGGCCACGACGGTGATCGTGTTCTGGGTCGTGAATGCCATCAAGGCGGGAATCTACACGGCGATCGGGCTGTTCACCCTCTCGACCCTCGGGGTCAGCGCCGCGATGGTGCCCTTCGCGCTGGTCGGCACGTGGATCGGGGTCAAGGCGCATCGCCTGATTCCCGAACGGGCCTTTTTCCTTGTCACCTATCTCGGGCTGACGGCCACCGGGGCCAAGCTGTTGTTCGACGGGCTGACCTGATGGCGCCCGACCGGCTGCGCAACAATGTTTCTTCTGCAGTGCGGCATTTTTAACTTGATTTCGCGTCGGCAGCATGGTTCCTGACGCGCCAATGGTTGGCATACAATGATATGCGGAGGGTCTCATGGGACATCGCGCGCACCCGTACCGGTCGGTTCTCTATATTCCCGGGTCCAAGCCCCGGGCGCTGGAAAAGGCCAAGACGATGGCCGTGGACGCGATCATCTTCGACCTCGAAGATGCCGTCGCGGCCGAGGAAAAGCCGAATGCCCGCAAGCTCTTGGCCGAGACGCTGGCGGCTGGCGGCTATGGGCCGCGCGCCCAGCTTGTCCGCATCAACGGGTTCGACACGGAATGGGGCAATGACGACCTCGATGCGATTGCCGCGATCGGGCCGCAGGCGATTCTCGTGCCCAAGGTGAACAAGGCCACCGATATCGAGAAACTGGCCGACCGGCTGGACGCCCACCCCGAGACCGCGAACACGACGATCTGGGCGATGATGGAAACCCCGATGGGCATCCTGAACGCGATGCATATCGCCGAGGCGCCGCGCATGGCGGGGTTCATCCTGGGCACGAACGATCTGGCCAAGGAATTGGGCAGCCGGACGCGCAGCGCGATGCTGACCTCGCTTCAGACCTGCCTTTTGGCGGCGCGTGCCCATGGCATCGTCTGCGTCGATGGCGTTTATAACGCGTTCCGCGACGAAGAGGGCCTGCGCGCCGAATGCGAAGAGGGCCGCGATTTCGGGTTCGACGGCAAGACGGTGATCCACCCCGCGCAGGTCGGCATCGCGAACGAGGTCTTTGCCCCCTCGGACGACGAGATCGACCTCGCCCGCCGCCAGATCGCCGCTTACGAAGACGCCGTGGCCGAGGGTCAGGCCGTGGCCGTGGTCGATGGCAAGATCGTCGAGAACCTGCATGTCGACACGGCCCGCGCCACGCTTGCCAAGGCCCGGGCGATTGCCGAATTGGAGGCCGCCGAGGCCGCCTGACATCTTGCTTGCGGCGGCCTGCCATGTCAGGTCCGCGGGACATGTCGTTCGGCAGCATCGGAGAGGTTACCATGGGCTACCTACTACTCATTCTCGGCATCGCGCTCTGGATCGGCGGGCACCTGTTCAAACGCCTGGCCCCGGCCAAACGGGCCGCGATGGGCGAGAACGCGGGCAAAGGGGTCATGGCCGTGGTGCTGTTGGCCTCGATCGTGCTGATGGTGATCGGTTATCGCTCGGCGGCGCTGGTCACGGTCTGGTCGCCGCCCAGCTTCATGATCCACATCAACAACCTGCTGGTGCTGATCGGGCTGTGGTTCTTCGCGCTGTCTGCCATTCCGGGGAAGATGTCGGCGCGCGTGCGTCACAAGCAACTGACCGGTGTCAAAAGCTGGGCCATTGCGCACCTTTTGGTGAACGGCGATCTCGCCTCGATTATCCTTTTCGGCGCGATGCTGGCTTGGGCCGTGCTGTCGGTGATCCTGATCAACAAGGCCGAACCGACCTGGGAGCGGCCCGCCAATGCCAGCGCCAGGAATGACCTGATCGCGCTGGTCGTGGCCGTGGTCCTGTTTGGCGTGATCGCCGTGGTTCACACCTGGCTTGGCTACTATCCCCTGCCGATGAGTGGCGCATGAAACTCTATCGCTTCCTGACCGAAGATGACACGTCGGCCTTCTGCCACAAGGTGTCGGAGGCGATCTCGAAAGGGTGGGCGCTTCATGGCGACCCGCAATACGCCTTTGACGCGGCCCGCGGCGTGATGCGCTGCGGGCAGGCCGTCACCAAAGAGGTGGACACCCCCTATTCCCCCGACATGAAACTGGGAGCGCAGTGAACTCATGCCCAAGGATGCAGGCCCGCAGGCCAAGACCAACCCCGGCCGTTTCTTCGAGGATTACACGGTTGGCGACGTGATCGAACATGCGGTGCCGCGCACGGTCTCCGGCGGCGAGCGGGCTTTGTATCACGCGCTCTACCCGGCGCGGCACGCGCTCTATTCCTCGGACGAGTTCGCGCGCGCCTGCGGTTTGCCGGAAAGCCCGCTGGATGACCTGGCGGCCTTTCACATCGTTTTCGGCAAGTCGGTGCCCGACGTGTCGCTGAACGCCGTGGCGAACCTCGGCTATGCCGAAGCGCGCTGGCTGCGCCCTGTCTATGTCGGTGATACGATCCGGTCGTCCTCGGAAGTGATCGGGCTGAAGCAGAACAGTTCGGGCAAGACGGGCGTTGTTTATGTGCGCACCACGGGGCGCAACCAGCATGGTCTGGCGGTGATGGAGTTTGCCCGCTGGGTGATGGTGAAGAAGCGCGACCTCGACGCACCCGCGCCCGAGACAGTGGTGCCCGATCTGGCCCCGGCGGTCGCACCGGAAAAATTGGTCCTGCCCGGCGGGATCGACTTCTCGGCCTATGATTTCGTGCAGGCGGGCGAGCCGCATCGCCTGTCGGATTACCAAGTGGGAGAGGTCATCGACCATGTCGATGGCGTGACCATCGAGGAAGCCGAGCATATGATGGCCACGCGCCTGTGGCAGAACACGTCGAAGACCCATTTCGACGCCACCCCGCGCGCCGACCGCAAGCGCCTGATCTATGGCGGGCACGTCATGTCGATGGCCCGCGCGCTGTCCTTCAACGGGTTGGCCAATGCGCAATGCCTCGTCGCGATCAACGGCGGCAGCCACACCAACCCCTGTTTCGCGGGCGATACCGTGCGCGCCTGGTCCGAGGTGCTGGATATCGCCGAGACGCCCGCGCCGGGTGTGGGCGCGATCCGGCTGCGCCTGGTGGCCGTGAAAGAGGGCGGCATGGCCGGACAGTTGAAGGGCGAAGACGGCAAATACCTGCCCCATGTCCTGCTCGACCTCGATTACTGGGCGTTGATGCCCGCCTGAGGCTGGGATCGGTTTTCTGCAGAAAACCGGACGGAAAACTCGAGTTTTCCGACCAGCGCTCTCCTCCGGGCTTCTGCACAGAACCGGCGCGTTGCGCTGAGGTTCTGCCTGCGCCGTCTCCCGTCGCGTCAACGCGACCCAACCTGGGGAACGCGCATGTCCAGCATCACCACCAATAGCAGCGGCTCGACCGCCCTGTCGCTTCCCTCCATTCCCGCCGCCCATTGGCTGCTTCGCGCCTCGGTCGCGGCCGCCTTCATCCATCACGGCATCGACACATTCCCGTCGCTCGCAGCCGGGGCCGGGTTCATGGGCCTGCCCCTGGCGCTCTGGACCCTCGTGGCCGTTCTGAAAGTCGTGGGCGGCGTCGCCTGAGCCGAGTCTCTCGCAAACGAGCCCGCCGCCGCGTGATCGCCGTGGCGGGCCTTTTCGTGATCACACGCCGAAAATTCGTGATCACAAATCGAAAATTGCGGCGTTTAGACCCAGAATTTGACCTCGAATTCCCGCCATTCAGCGTGACAGTTCGGCAAAACCCGCTATGGATAAAGGCCAAACGACCCGACCAAAGCAAAACCGAAAGGGGTGTCCGCCATGGCCGACGTGAATCGCGGCAACCGCCCGCTGTCGCCGCATCTGCAGGTGTACCGCCCGCAGCTCAACTCCATCACCTCGATCCTGAACCGCATCACCGGCAACGCGATGCTGGTCTCGGCCTTCCTGATCGTCTGGTGGCTGATCGCGGCCGCAAGTGGCGCAGCCTATTTCGACACGGTGGACGGGCTCATCACTTCTTTCCTTGGTGACGTCGTGATGTCGCTGTCGGTGCTGGGCCTTTGGTATCACGCACTTGGCGGGATCCGGCACCTGATCTGGGACACGGGCCGCGGCCTCGAGGTCGAGACCGCCGACAAGATGGGTTGGGCCATGCTGATCGGGTCGGTCCTGCTGACCATCATCACGCTGATCGCCGTCTGAGGGGGACCACGCCATGCAATACATGACCGACCGCAAGCGTGTCGAAGGCCTCGGCTCCGCCAAGACGGGCACGCATCATTTCTGGACCATGACCGTCACCTCGGTGGCGCTGCTGGTCCTGTTGCCCTTTTTTCTCGCCATCATGGGCCCGCTTATCGGCGCCAGCCACGAGGACGTGGTGGCCAGTCTCGGACGTCCGATGCCCGCGCTGATCGTGGCCGCTTTCCTGGTGGTGGGGATGCATCATTTCCGCCTCGGCGTGACGACGCTGATCGAGGATTACGTCGGCGGGCTGTCCCGCAAGATCTGGATCATCGCCATGACGATCGTCAGCTACGGCCTTGCGGCCGCGGGCATCGTCGCGCTGGCGCAAATCGCGCTCTGACACAGGAGACCTCTCGCGATGAAAGACATGGCTTCCACAGCAAGCTACGACATCACCGAGCACGACTATGACGTCGTGGTCGTCGGCGCGGGCGGCTCTGGCCTGCGCGCCACGCTCGGCATGGCCGAACAGGGCCTCAAGACCGCCTGTGTGACCAAGGTGTTCCCGACCCGCAGCCACACGGTGGCCGCGCAGGGCGGTATCGCCGCATCGCTCGGCAACATGGGGCCGGATCACTGGCACTGGCACATGTACGACACCGTGAAAGGGTCGGACTGGCTGGGCGACACGGACGCGATGGAATACCTCGCCCGCGAAGCGCCCAAGGCTGTCTACGAGCTGGAACATTACGGCGTTCCCTTCAGCCGCACCGAAGAGGGCAAGATCTACCAGCGCCCCTTTGGCGGTCACACGACCGAGTTCGGCGAAGGCCCCCCGGTGCAGCGCACCTGCGCCGCCGCCGACCGCACCGGCCACGCCATCCTGCACACTCTCTATGGCCAGTCGCTGAAGAACAACGCGGAATTCTACATCGAGTATTTCGCCACCGACCTTCTGATGACCGAGGATGGCCGCTGCGTCGGCGTCGTCGCGTGGAAACTGGATGACGGCACGCTGCACGTGTTCCGTTCCAAGATGGTCGTGCTGGCCACGGGCGGCTATGGCCGCGCCTATTTCTCGGCCACCTCGGCGCATACCTGCACCGGCGACGGCGGCGGCATGGTCGCGCGCCAGGGCCTGCCGCTTCAGGACATGGAGTTCGTGCAGTTCCACCCGACCGGCATTTACGGCGCGGGCTGCCTGATTACCGAGGGTGCGCGCGGCGAAGGCGGCTACCTGACCAACTCGGAAGGCGAGCGGTTCATGGAACGCTACGCCCCGACCTACAAGGACCTCGCCTCGCGCGACGTGGTCAGCCGCTGCATGACGATGGAGATCCGCGAAGGCCGCGGCGTGGGCGAGGGCAAGGACCACATCCACCTGCACCTGAACCACCTACCGCCTGAAACGCTGGCCCTGCGCCTGCCGGGCATCTCGGAATCGGCGCGCATCTTTGCCGGCGTCGATGTCACGAAAGAGCCGATCCCGGTTCTGCCGACGGTGCATTACAACATGGGCGGCATCCCCACGAACTACTGGGGCGAGGTGCTGAACCCGACGAAAAAGGACCCCGACGCGATCGTGCCCGGCCTGATGGCCGTGGGCGAAGCGGGCTGTGCCTCGGTGCACGGGGCGAACCGCCTCGGCTCCAACAGCCTGATCGACCTCGTGGTGTTCGGGCGGGCCGCGGGTATCCGCGCGGCCGAGGTGGTGGACCCGTCCGAGGCGACGCCGGACGTGCCGCGCGCCTCGCTCGACTACGCGCTGTCGCGCTTCGACGACATCCGCCACGCGAACGGCAACACGCCGACCGCCGAGTTGCGCCTTGAGATGCAGAAGACGATGCAGGCCGACGCCGCCGTCTTCCGCACCGACAAGACGCTGGCCGAGGGGGTCGAGAAGATGAAGGGCGTCGCGGCCAAGCTCGACGACCTGCACGTGACCGACAAGTCGCTGATCTGGAACTCGGACCTGATGGAAACGCTGGAGCTGACCAACCTCATGCCCAACGCGATGGCGACCATCGTCTCGGCCGAGGCGCGCAAGGAAAGCCGCGGCGCCCACGCGCACGAGGATTACCCGGACCGCGACGACGACAATTGGCGCAAGCACACGCTGGCCGTCGTCGATGGCGAAAAGGTCGAGCTGGATTACCGCCCGGTGCACCTGAACCCGCTGATCGGCCACAACGAGGGCGGCATCGACCTCGACAAGATCAAGCCCAAGGCGCGCGTCTACTGACGCGCCCGACGGACCGAGACCGGAGAAAGCATTATGGTTGAACTGGCCCTGCCCAAGAATTCCCGGATCAAGACCGGCAAGACATGGCCCAAGCCCGAGGGCGCCAAGAACCTGCGCAAGTTCCAGATCTATCGCTGGAACCCCGATGACGGGGAAAATCCGCGCGTCGACACCTACTGGGTCGACATGGACACGTGCGGGCCGATGGTTCTGGACGCGCTGATCAAGATCAAGAACGAGATCGACCCGACGCTCACCTTCCGCCGCTCCTGCCGCGAGGGCATCTGCGGGTCCTGCGCGATGAATATCGACGGGATCAACACGCTGGCCTGCATCTACGGCATGGACGAGATCAAGGGCGACGTGAAGATCTACCCCCTGCCCCACATGCCCGTGGTCAAGGACCTGATCCCGGACCTGACGCATTTCTACGCGCAGCATGCCTCGATCATGCCCTGGCTGGAGACCAAGACGCAGCGCCCCGAACACGAGTGGCGCCAGTCGATCGAGGATCGCAAGAAACTCGACGGTCTTTATGAATGCGTGATGTGCGCGTCCTGCTCGACCTCCTGCCCCAGCTACTGGTGGAACGGCGACCGCTACCTTGGGCCCGCCGCGCTGCTTCATGCCTATCGCTGGATCATCGACAGCCGCGACGAGGCGACGGGCGAACGTCTGGACGACCTGGAAGATCCGTTCAAGCTCTACCGCTGTCACACGATCATGAACTGCGCCAAGACCTGCCCGAAGGGTCTGAACCCGGCCAAGGCCATCGCAGAGATCAAGAAGATGATGGTCGAGCGGCAGCTCTGATCGCGTCATCCCCATGACATCCCGAATCGCCCCGCCCAACCGGTGGGGCGTTTTTTTTGAGCGGGGCACCAGCGCCTTACCTTGGGTCAGGCTCCCGCCCTGTGCATGGCGGTATTGCCGAACTGTCGGATGTACAACGGTCCACCGAGGCATACTTTGCGCGGCGAGGGAGAGTCATTGATCACGCCGGAGAGGCACCATGACCGAGCACCAGGACACGCCCGCACAGATCGCCGCCGCCGAAGCCCTTTCGGCTCTCGACGAGGCTTGGGCCTATTACACCCCCGAGAAGCAGCCCGAGTTGGAAGGCAACGAGTATATCGACCTGCCCCTTCCTGCCGCGGCCTGATCGACCCTTGCCTTCCTCGCGCCGGCCCTGACCATGTATGCGACGAGAAACGAGGATTGCTCCGGCCCCGCCACGGCTGCGCCGCGCAAACCCTCGTTCGGCAAGACGCAGGAGCCCGCACAGGATGCCCCAGACCCCGCCCAGCCCCCCGGCTGATGCCGAGGCCCGCCGCGCCATCGCGCCGGTGATCTGCTACCCGGTCGACACGCTGCCCGCGCCCGACCCGGCGGTCATGGCCGCCGCCCGCGAAGGGCTGGTGAAACAGGCCGAGGTTCTGGTGCCCCCGCGCGAGGCGCGTTGTTTCCGCGTTGCCGCCGGGCAGGTGTTTCGCATCACCTCGGTCGAGGGGCCGCAGGTGGGCGACCTGAACCTGTGGAACGCAGCCGATCTGTCGGACCGGTTCTACTCGGGGAAAACCCGCGCGCTGCACGGGACCCACGTGACGACCGGCGACCGGCTGTGGTCGAGCTTCCCGGCCCTGCGCCCCATGGCCACCATCGTCGCCGATACGCTGGAGTGGTACGGGATCGACGAATTCGGCGGCTCGGTCCATGACGTGATCGGCACGCGCTGCGATCCCTACACCCACAACCTTCTGTCTGGCGGACAGTATCACCACTGCTGCCATTCCAACCTGACCCGCGCGCTGGCCGATGAAACCGGCCTGCCGCTGGCCGAGGCCGAGCGCCATGTCCATGACGTGCTGAACGTCTTCATGTGCACCGGCTTTACCCGTGACACCGGGCAGTATTTCATGAAGGCCAGCCCCGTGCTCCCCGGCGACCACATCGATTTTCTGGCCGAGATCGACCTGCTGGGTGCGCTGTCGGCCTGCCCGGGCGGCGATTGCGGGGCCGAGCATTCCAGCGACACCGCGCCGTGCCATCCCTTGCTGGTCGAGGTATTCGACTGTGCCGCCACACCGGGCCACACCCCGCCGCCCGTGAACGGCTACGACCGAAGCCACGGTCGGTGAGGCACCGAAAAACTCCGGTTTTTCGTACAGGAATTCTGAAGAATTCCTTGCCGTTTTCCTGCAGGAAAACGCGCCCCGAAAAAATTGTCATCGAGGCGCATGAAATCTCTTGCGTCGACTCACATTTGGTCCCATGTGCGCGTTTACGGACGCCAACGCACGCGCCTCTGTCACGGGTGGCAAGCCCCACGGGCCCAACCACCGCAGTTACGTAGCGACGGTAACGTCTCCTTTTGGAACTGAGCCGGCCCATTCGGGCCACCGGTCTTATCGGAGATGACCATGACTGCTACGTTTACCGGCCTTTCGGCCGCTGCACCCGTATCTTCTCGCCTCGAAGCCTTCGCGCGCCTGCATGCGTTCGAACGCCCGACGCTGATCCTCGATATCGACCGCGTCGAAGCGCAGTACCACGCGCTGTCCGCCGGTCTTGGCCGCGCCGCGATCCACTATGCCGTCAAAGCCAACCCCGCGCCCGAGATCCTCGAGCGTCTGGCCGCCATCGGCTCGCATTTCGACGCCGCCTCGCGCCGCGAGATCGAGCTGTGCCTTGCCGCCGGCGCCCATGCCGAGCACATTTCCTTTGGCAACACGGTCAAGAAACCCGCCGATATCGCCTTTGCCCATGCCGTCGGGGTCGAGATCTTTGCCGCGGACGCCAGCGAAGAGTTGGAAAAGATCGCCGCCCACGCCCCGGGCGCGCAGGTCTATATCCGCCTGCTGGTCGAAGCCTCCGGCGCAGACTGGCCGCTGACCCGCAAGTTCGGCACCTCGCATGACGTCGCGCTGGAACTGATGGCCGAGGCCCGTGCGCTCGGGCTGCGCCCGGTCGGCCTGTCCTTCCATGTCGGCAGCCAGACGCGCGACCCGATCATGTGGGCGCCGATCCTCGACCAGATCGCCGCAACCTGGCACGACGCGCAGGATGCCGGGTTCGCCCTTGACCTGCTGAATATCGGCGGCGGCTTCCCGGCCTTCTACGGCGACGACATCCCGCACCCGACCGCCTATGCCGCCCGCGTGGCCGAGTTGGTGGCCGAGCGCTTCGGCGATGTGCCCCGCATCATGGCAGAGCCGGGCCGTGGCCTCGTGGCCGAGGCCGGGCTGATCGCCGCCGAGGTGCTGCTGGTCTCGCGCAAGTCACATGACGACCTGCACCGCTGGGTGATGCTGGATATCGGCAAGTTCTCGGGGCTGGCCGAAACCATGGACGAGGCGATCCGCTACCAGTTCGTCACCGACCGCGATCACGAGGCGATGGGCCCCTGCATCCTGGCCGGACCGTCCTGCGACAGCGCCGATGTGCTTTATGAAAAGCGGCCCGTGTCCCTGCCGCTGGGTCTGAAGGCCGGCGACCGTATCCTGATCCGCGCCTGCGGGGCCTACACGTCGAGCTATGCCTCGATCGGGTTCAACGGCTTCCCGCCGCTGGACGTGGTGGTGATCTGAACAAGGACGGGGCGCCTCGCAAGATGCGCCCCGTTTCTTTATCCGTTCTGGCTCAGGCCGACGGGAACGCCGCCTCCAGCGCGATTTCGACCATGTCCGAGAAAGACGACTGCCGATCCTCGGAGGGCAGCGCCTCATGCGTCAGCAGATGGTCCGAGATGGTCAGCACGGCGAGCGCGCGGCAACCATAGCGGGCGGCGACGGTGTAAAGCTCGGCCGCCTCCATCTCGACGGCGAGAATGCCATGCCGCGTCATCTGTTCATTCAGGTCGGGGCGCTCGTCGTAAAAGACATCCGCCGAATAGATCCCCCCGACATGCGTGGAGATCCCCTTGGACTTCGCCGCTGCATTCGCCGCTTCAAGCAGGTCGTAATCCGCGCAGGGGGCGAAATTCAATTCGCGGAAGAACCCTTTCGAGGGAGTCGAAATAGTTGACGATGTCATCGCCAGAACGACATCGCGCAGCTTGATCTTCTCCTGCATGGCGCCGGCCGAGCCGATCCGGATCAGCGTTTTCGCGCCATAGTCTCGGATCAATTCGTTGGCATAGATCGACAGGCTGGGCATTCCCATGCCCGATCCGTGGATCGTGACGCGATTACCCCGCCAGGTGCCGGTATAGCCCAGCATCCCGCGCACTTCATTCACGCAGACCGGATTTTCGAGAAAGGTTTCCGCTGCCCATTTCGCGCGCAGCGGATCGCCGGGCATGAGAACGGTTTCCGCGATCTCACCCGGCTTTGCGCCGATATGGATGGTCATGGATCAGATCGCCAGATCGTCCAGCGACTTGCCCGCGGCCAAAGCGTCCTTGATCCACTGCGGCTGACGGCCCCGTCCGGTCCAGGTCTGGCTGGCATCCGCGGGATTGGCGTATTTCGGGGCGCCTTTGACCTTGGTCTTTGCCCCTTTTGCGCCAAGGATTTCGTCGAGCGAAAAACCGTGTTCCTGTGCCGCTTTCTGAGCGGCGATCAGCGCTTCCTGTTTCTTGCGTTTCTCGAAATTGACAATCGCGGCATCCACCTCTTTGCGGTGGGCCTTCAACTCTTCAAGCGACATCTTTTCGAGGGTCTTGGCCATTTTATTGGTCCTTTGCGCAGTTCCTTTAATTATCCACAGCCATGCGCCTTTTCAGGCGCAAGGGCAAGGCAAAAGGTTAACGCAAGGAGCCGATCGATTATAGGTGGCTTATTCGGCCGCTATGGATTTCGGGTCGGCCACGGTCACGATATCCATCATGATGCGGTTCAACTCGAAGTCTTTCGGCGTATAAACCCGTGTCACGCCATAGCCCAAAAGCGTTTGCGCATCGTCGTCGGGAATGATGCCGCCGACCAGAACGGGGATATGATCGAGCCCTTCTGCGCGCAGGCGATCCATGACTTCGCGGATCAGCGGAATGTGGCTGCCGGACAGGATCGAAAGGCCGATCACATGGGCCTCTTCTGTTTTCGCGGCCTCGACGATTTCGGCAGGTGTCAGGCGGATACCCTCGTAAGAGATATCCATGCCGCAATCGCGCGCACGGAACGCGATTTGTTCGGCGCCGTTGGAATGTCCGTCAAGGCCCGGCTTGCCGACAAGGAACTTCAACCGGCGGCCGAGGCTGTCGCTGACGGCATCGACGGCGGCGCGGATGTCATCCAGACCCTCGGTCTTGTTCGACACCGATTTCGACACGCCCGTGGGGCCGCGATACTGGCCGTGGACCGCGCGCATGACACCCGACCATTCGCCGGTCGTCGCCCCGGCCTTGGCCGCGGCGATCGAGGCGGGCATGACATTGCGCCCCTCGGCGGCCGCGCTGCGCAGATCGGCAAGGGCGGCCTGCACGGCGTCTTCGTCCCGCTCAGCGCGCCAGGCATTCAGGCGGTCGATCTGGTCGGCCTCCACGCCCGGGTCGACGACCATGATGCCGCCATCTTCGCCCATGAGCGGCGAGGGTTCGGACTGGGTGAACTTGTTCACGCCGACAACGGTGGTGTCGCCACGTTCGATCCCGCCGACGCGGTCGGCGTTCGATTCGACCAGGCGCGACTTCATGTAGTCGATGGCGGCGATAGCGCCGCCCATGGACTCGAGGTTGGCCAGTTCGGCGCGCGCGCCTTCCTTCAACTCTTCGACCTTGGCATCGACGACCGGGTTGCCGTCGAACAGGTCGCCATATTCCAGAAGGTCGGTCTCGAAGGCCATGATCTGCTGCATCCGCATGGACCACTGCTGATCCCAGGGGCGCGGCAGGCCCAGCGCCTCGTTCCACGCAGGCAGTTGCACGGCGCGGGCGCGGGCCTTCTTCGAGAGCGTCACGGCCAGCATCTCGATCAGGATGCGGTAGACGTTGTTTTCCGGCTGCTGCTCGGTCAGGCCGAGGGAGTTCACCTGAACGCCATAGCGGAAGCGGCGGTATTTTGCATCCTCGACGCCGTACCGCTCGGCGCAGATTTCGTCCCACAGATCGACGAAGGCGCGCATCTTGCACATCTCGGTGACGAAGCGGATGCCCGCGTTCACGAAGAAGGAAATGCGCCCGACAAGGCGCGGGAAGTCTTCGGCCGGGACGCGGGGGCGCAATTCATCAAGAACGGCAATCGCGGTGCCCAGCGCATAGGCCAGTTCCTGCTCCGGCGTCGCGCCGGCCTCTTGCAGGTGGTAGGAACACACGTTCATCGGGTTCCACTTGGGCACGTTGGTGTAGCAGTACTCGGCCACGTCGGCGATCATCCGCAGCGAGGGTTTCGGCGGGCAGATATAGGTGCCGCGGCTGAGGTATTCCTTGATCAGGTCGTTCTGCACCGTGCCCTGAAGCTTGGAAATGTCGGCGCCCTGTTCTTCGGCCACCGCGATATAAAGCGACAACAGCCACGGCGCCGTGGCGTTGATCGTCATCGAGGTGTTCATCTGTTCCAGCGGGATCTGGTCGAACAGCGTGCGCATGTCGCCCAGGTGGCAGACCGGCACGCCGACCTTGCCCACCTCGCCACGCGCGAGAACGTGGTCGCTGTCATACCCCGTCTGGGTGGGCAGGTCGAAGGCCACGGACAGGCCCGTCTGCCCCTTGGCGAGGTTGCCGCGATAGAGTGCGTTCGACGCCTTGGCGGTGGAATGGCCCGCATAGGTGCGGATGAGCCAGGGCTTGTCACGGTCTTGGGCGGTCACGGGCGGGCCTCCTGAATCAGCAAATAGCAATTTCATTGCGTCCAAGGCGATATATTGAAAATAATCTGTCTCTGTCAATTCGCTGCATCGCGGCAAGCACAGGTTTCCCGCGGCGAAGGTCGTTTCTACCACGCAAAGCTTAACAAACCGTGCAGGACGCCCATATTCCGGAGTCACACAAGTGATTGTCTTGAACGCCCAATGCTGACAGCCTGCCCGACATGACGACCCCGGTCACCCTGCCGCTTTGGCTGTTCATCCTGATCCTGCTGTTTGCCGCGGTCACCTTCGCCTCGCATTTCCTGTTTCCGTCGGTGCGCTGGTTCCTGCGCCGCCGGCTGGAGTCGGCGGTGGAACGGCTGAACTCGCGGCTGGCGCGCCCGATCCAGCCCTTCAAGCTGGCGCGGCGCATGGATACGGTGCGCCGCCTGATCTACGACCCCGAGGTCGCGCAGGCCATTTCCGACCATGCCCATGAGAACGGGATCCGCGAGGACGTGGCGTTTCAGAAGGCCGAACGCTACGCGCGGGAAATCGTGCCGGGGTTCTCGGCCTTTACCTATTTCGGCTTCGCCATCCGTGTCGCGCGGTTCCTGAGCCAGTCGCTCTACCGGGTGCGGCTGGCCCATGCGAACGATCCGGCGCTCGAGGCGATCCCCCACAGCTCGACCGTGGTCTTCGTCATGAACCACCGGTCGAACATGGATTACGTTCTGGTCACGTGGCTGGTGGCCGAACGCTCGGCCCTGGCTTACGCGGTGGGGGAATGGGCGCGGGTCTGGCCGCTGCGGCAATTGGTGCGGGCGATGGGCGGCTATTTCATCCGCCGCCGCTATAACAATGCGCTCTATCGCAAGGTGCTGGCACGCTACGTCCAGATGGCGACCGAGGCGGGCGTGACGCAGGCCGTGTTTCCCGAAGGCGGGCTTAGCCGAACGGGGGGCCTGGGCAAACCGAAGCTGGGGCTGATCTCTTACATCCTTGAGGGGTTCGACCCGGGTCAGTCGCGCGACGTGGTCTTCGTGCCCGTGGCGCTGAACTATGACCGGGTGATGGAGGACCGGAACCTGATCGACGCGCATCTGAATGGCACGCGGCGATTCCGCTTCTCGGTCCGCCCGATCTATCGCTACCTGCGGCGGCAGATCTGGCTGCGCCTGACGGGGCGGTTCCATCGTTACGGATACGCCGCCGTCAGTTTCGGCGATCCGCTGAGCCTGACAGAGTTCCTGGCCACGTCGCATCGCGACGATGCCGCGGCACTTGGGGACGAACTGATAGGGCGCATCGCCAAGGTGATGCCGGTGACGCCGGTGCCGCTGGTCGCCCATGCGCTGGCCGACGGCGTGACCAGCCGCGCCGCGCTGACGGCGCGGATCGAGGCGCAGATCGCCGAGGCGCAGCGCACCGGGGTGACCGTTCACGTGCCGCGCGATGACACGGACTATACGGTCGAGGTGGGTCTGCGCGGGTTGATGGAGCGCCGCATGGTCGAGGTGGCGGGCGACCGAATCGAGGTGACCGACCCCGGACGGCCCATCGTCGCGTTCTACGCCCAGTCCGTGGCGCATCTTTTGGACGAATTGCCCAGCCCGACACGGCCTGAAAGCGGGAGCGCGGAAACCGCTGCGACATAATATTTCGCAGAACTGCATTTTCCCGTTTGCTTTGTTGCGCGGCCATCTCTATGTCTTGCTGCAACAGCAAGAAGGCGATTCCGCGTTGCGGCATCGCCGTGGAAACGGAGGAGGCCCGCCCATGGCACTCGACAGCAACCCGGCGACTGCCGAGTACGACGCACCCAAGAAAGACCTTTACGAGATGGGCGAAATGCCCCCGATGGGTCATGTCCCGGCACAGATGTACGCCTGGGCCATTCGCCGCGAACGCCATGGCGAACCGCACGAGGCCTTCCAGGTCGAGGTGGTGGAGACCCCCAAGATCGACAGCCACGAGGTGCTGGTGCTCGTGATGGCCGCGGGCGTGAACTACAACGGCGTATGGGCCGGTTTGGGCAAGCCGATCAGCCCCTTCGACGGGCACGGCGCCGACTACCACATCGCGGGCTCCGATGCCTCGGGGATCGTCTGGGCCGTGGGCGACAAGGTGAAGAACTGGAAGGTGGGCGACGAGGTCGTGATCCACTGCAACCAGGACGATGGCGACGACGAGGAGTGCAACGGCGGCGACCCGATGTATTCGCCCAGCCAGCGGATCTGGGGCTACGAGACGCCGGACGGGTCGTTCTCGCAGTTCACGCGTGTGCAGGCGCAGCAATTGATGACGCGCCCCAAGCACCTGACCTGGGAAGAAAGCGCCTGCTACACGCTGACGCTGGCCACCGCCTACCGGATGCTGTTCGGCCACCATCCGCATGAGCTGAAGCCCGGCATGAACGTGCTGGTCTGGGGCGCGTCGGGCGGCCTTGGGTCCTACGCGATCCAGCTGATCAACACGGCCGGGGCCAACGCCATCGGCGTGATCTCGGACGAGGACAAGCGCGATTTCGTCATGGGCCTTGGCGCAAAGGGCGTAATCAACCGCAAGGATTTCAACTGCTGGGGCCAGCTGCCCACCGTGAACACGCCCGAATACAAGGAATGGTTCACCGAGGCGCGCAAGTTCGGCAAGGCGATCTGGGACATCACCGGCAAGGGCAACAATGTCGACATCGTCTTCGAACACCCGGGCGAGACGACCTTCCCGGTCTCGACGCTGGTCTGCAAGAAGGGCGGCATGGTCGTGATCTGCGCCGGCACCACCGGGTTCAACTGCACCTTCGACGTGCGCTACATGTGGATGCACCAGAAGCGTTTGCAGGGCAGCCACTTCGCGCATCTGAAACAGGCCGCCGCCGCCAACAAGCTGATGGTGGAGCGCCGCCTCGACCCGTGCATGTCCGAGGTCTTCCCCTGGTCGGAACTGCCCGACGCGCATACCAAGATGTATCGCAACGAGCACAAGCCGGGGAACATGTCCGTCCTCGTGCAGGCGCCGAGCACCGGGCTGCGCACGCTGGAAGACGTGCTGGAGGCTGGGCCCACCAAACTCTGACACCGTCTGAACACCGAATACGCCGCCCCTCACCGGCGGCGTTATTCCCGCCCCGCGCCGATATCCTCACCACGGCGCGGGGCGTTTTCGTTCAGGCCATCTGCAGGGCCGTTGCGACCTGCTGCTTTGCGCAAGCCGTGGCGAGTGGGGGGTGCGGCGTGGAAACCCGAGACCTTCGGATCGCGGGACGTGAACAGGGAGAACCGCCGGTCGCTGCGCCTGCACGCCACGGCTTCGGGCACCAATCGGTTGCGCGCTGAACGCGGTCACGACCCGGTTCGAGATGCGGATTGCCCGCCCGATCGAGACCTGATCTTGGGTTCTATACTTGCACGATGTGGCGTTCTGCGGTGAGATTTGACCGTTTGGTCAAGCTTGCCTTCGCAGGCCACCCGTGACACGCTTTCGCCGACACTTCCCAGCCTGCGCGACACCAGATGACCGAAGCTCAGACCGCCACGGAGGCCAGCGTGCGGACCGCCCCGTCCGACCAGTTGCCGCAACTTCACCTGCCGCGAAACGCGGGCACGGGGCTGGACCTCGACTGGGTGGCGCGGGTGCAGGCCAATACCTCGGCCATCGAACGCCGTGCGGCCACCCTGCCCGGCCGCCGCAGCGTGAAAAAGGCCTATCAGGCCGCGTGGCTGGCCCGCGCGGTCACGCTGATCGACCTGACGACGCTGGCGGGCGACGACACGCCGGGCCGGGTGCGGCGCCTCTGCGCCAAGGCCCGCCAACCGGTGCGCGCCGATATCCTCGACGCGCTTGGCCTGCCGGCCCTCACCACCGGGGCCGTCTGCGTCTATCACGAGATGGTGCCGACAGCGGTCGAGGCGCTGGAGGGCACCGGCATTCCCGTCGCTGCCGTCTCCACCGGGTTTCCTGCCGGTTTGTCGCCCTATCACCTGCGGGTGAAAGAGATCGAAGAAAGCGTGAAGGCCGGCGCGAAAGAGATCGACATCGTGATTTCCCGCCGCCATGTCCTGACCGGAAACTGGCAGGCGCTCTACGATGAAATGGCCGAGTTCCGCGCTGCCTGCGGCGAGGCGCATGTCAAGGCCATCCTTGCCACGGGCGAGTTGGGGACGTTGCGGAATGTCGCCCGCGCGTCGCTGGTGTGCATGATGGCCGGGGCCGATTTCATCAAGACCTCGACCGGCAAGGAAAGCGTGAACGCGACCCTGCCCGTGACGCTGACCATGATCCGCGCCATCCGCGCCTACGAGGCCGCGACCGGGTTCAAGGTGGGCTACAAGCCCGCGGGCGGCATCTCCAAGGCCAAGGACGCGCTGGTCTACCTCAGCATGATCAAGGAAGAACTGGGCGACCGTTGGCTGCGACCCGACCTGTTCCGCTTTGGCGCGTCGTCGCTTCTTGGCGATATCGAGCGGCAGTTGGAACATCACGTGACGGGCCAGTATTCGGCCAGCTACCGGCATCCGATGGGATGAGCGGGGCAGATTGGACCGGGCCAGACCATGACGATCAGTTTCAATACCATCGTTCTGCTGATCATGACGATCTACGTGATCTGGATGGGCCTGTCCGAGCACCGGAAGGAGCGCGCCTCGGAAGCCGGGCTGACGGAGTCCCAACGCCAGCGGTTTTCCGAACTCTACGCGCTGTCGCGTGCCAATGCCGACTACCCCGAGGATCTGCGCGCCCATGCCGCCATCGCGCAGCGCGCCCGGATCCGCAAAGGGGCTGCGGTGGTGATCCTCGCCGCCGTGATCTTCATCATCCTCTTCAGGGGACCATGACATGACGACCCGCGAAATCTTCGACTCGATGGAGTATGGCCCCGCGCCCGAAAGCGACGCGGAGGCGCGCGACTGGATCGCCACGCGCGGCCCCGATTTCGGGCATTTCATCGATGGTGGGTTCACCGATGCCGGGCAGGGCTTCGCCGCGAAAAACCCGGCGACCGGCGAGGAGATTGCCCGGCTGACCCAGGGCAGCGCCCATGACGTCGAGGTCGCGGTCGCCGCCGCGGCCAAGGCCTTTTCGAAATGGTCGAAACTGCCGGGCCATGCGCGGGCGAAATACCTCTACGCGCTGGCGCGGCTGTTGCAGAAACACGCCCGGCTTTTCGCGGTTCTGGAGACGCTCGATAACGGCAAGCCGATCCGCGAAAGCCGCGATATCGACGTGCCGCTGGCGCAGCGTCATTTCTACTATCACGCCGGTCTGGCCCAGTTGATGGACAGCGAGATGCCCGGTCATGCGCCGCTGGGTGTCTGCGGTCAGATCATCCCGTGGAACTTTCCGCTGCTGATGCTGGCGTGGAAGATCGCGCCTGCCTTGGCCGCCGGAAACACGGTGGTTCTGAAACCGGCCGAATACACCTCGCTCACGGCTCTGCTGTTCGCCGATATCTGCCGCGAGGCGGGGCTGCCCAAGGGCGTCGTGAACATCGTCACCGGCGATGGCGCGACGGGCGAGGCGCTGGTCACCCACCCGGACGTGGCCAAGATCGCCTTTACCGGCTCGACCGCCGTGGGCCGCCGCATCCGCGAGGCGACAGCGGGGTCGGGCAAATCCCTGACCTTGGAGTTGGGCGGGAAATCCCCCTACATCGTCTTCGACGACGCCGATATCGATTCAGCGATCGAGGGGCTGGTAGATGCCATCTGGTTCAACCAGGGGCAGGTCTGCTGCGCGGGCTCGCGCCTGTTGGTGCAGGAAAGCATCGCCGAGGATTTCCACGCGCGGCTGAAGGCACGGATGGACAAGCTGCGCGTCGGCGATCCGCTGGACAAATGCATCGACGTGGGTGCGCTGGTGGACCCGGTCCAGCACCAGACGATCACGCGGATGGTGGAGGCCAATACCGAAGGCGAGGTCTATCGCGCGCAGGTGCCGATGCCCGAGCAGGGCTGTTTCTACCCGCCGACGCTGATCACCGGGCTCAGCCCCGCCGCGCCACTGATGCAGGACGAAATCTTCGGGCCCGTGCTCGTCTCCACCACCTTCCGCACGCCGTCTGAGGCGGTGGAGTTGGCCAATAACACGCGTTACGGGCTGGCCGCGACCCTCTGGAGCGAGAACCTGAACCTCGCCCTCGACATCGCGCCGAAACTGGCGGCTGGCGTGGTCTGGGTGAACGCGACCAACTTGTTCGACGCCGCCGCGCCCTTTGGCGGGGTGCGCGAATCGGGCTTTGGCCGCGAAGGCGGGTGGGAGGGGCTGTCGGCCTACCTGAAACCCAAGGCGAAATTGACCCCGCGCAAGCCGGTCGCGCCGGTCCCCGCCCCCGACACGGTCGAGGCGCCGGGGCTGGACCGCACCGCCAAGATGTATGTCGGCGGCAAGCAGGCGCGGCCCGACAGCGGCTATTCGCGGCCTGTCTGGTCGAAGCGCGGGCAGTTGCTGGGCCATGCGGGGCTGGGCAACCGCAAGGACATCCGCAACGCGGTCGAGGCCGCGCGCGGGGCTGCCGGATGGTCCAGGACCACCGGGCATCTGCGCGCGCAGATCCTGTATTATATCGCCGAGAACCTGTCGGCCCGCGCGGACGAGTTCGCCGCGCGCCTGCGCGCCCTGACGACGACCAGCGCGGCCAGGGCCGAAGCCGAGGTCGAGGCCTCGATCGCGCGGCTTTTCACCTACGCGGCCTGGGCGGACAAGTTCGACGGCGGTGTGAAATCGGTGCCGATCCGGGGCGTGGCCATGGCCATGCGCGAGCCCGTGGGCATCATCGGGGCGCTGGCCCCGGAAGAGGCGCCGCTGCTCGGGGCCGTGTCGCTGATCGCGCCCGCGATCGCGATGGGCAACCGTGTGGTGCTGGTGCCATCCGCCCCCTACCCCCTGGCCGCGACGGACCTGTACCAAGTGCTCGATACGTCGGACGTGCCGGGCGGTGTGGTGAATATCGTGACGGGCGATCCGGCCGATCTTGCCCCGGCGCTGGCCGGGCATCTGGAGGTTGACGCGCTGTGGAACTTCTCGGCCTCGGATCAGGCGATGATCGACGCCGCCTCGGCCGGGAACCTCAAGCGGGTCTGGGCGCCCGAGGGCAACCCGGATTGGCTGGGCGGCGATGGGGAGGGGCGTGCCTTCCTCGAGGCCGCGACCGAGGTAAAGACGATCTGGGTGCCCTACGGCGAGTGACGGTGAGAGGGATTGCGCCGCGGCTTCGCCGCGTCGCCCGGCAAAGCGCCGAAAGGGGCATTGAGCCCCTTTCGGCGCTGGTTTGCATATTTGAAGGATAAAGATGCAACAGGGCGGGATCAGCCGCGACCTGCCGCCCAATCCTTCAGCTTGGCCCAACGCACGGCGGTGCGGTCGGCGATAGGAACGATGACCCGGTCCTCGAACCGTTCCCAGATCCGCCAGGCCATGAAGAGGACCCCGGCGAAGACAAGCAGGATCACGATGTTGAGCCAGGGGATCAGGGTCACGTCGGGGCCGTCGACCTCGCGCATGCTGATCGCGTTGGGATAGGTGGTGAGCAGCCGCGACCGCCAGCCGTAATGGGTGACGGCGACCCAGCGCGGGGCCTCGGAATTCGAGACGAGGTTCGCCGCCTCGGCCTGCAGGTCGGCGCTGTCGAGCTTGAAATAGGGCGGCCAGCCGAAGCCCGTGTCCTCGTTGCGGTAAACCATCACGTCGCCATCGGCGTGCACCGTGTTGATCAGGCGCAAGTCCCGGCTGTCGGGGTCGGCGCCACCGCTATCGCCATGCGCGTAAAACACGCGATTCCACCCCGAGAAATCCTGCCGGATGATTTCTGTATCGGTGACACGCACGATGTCGCGCTGGGGCAGCGTGTAATGCAGGAGCGCCCCGAGAAAGAGGGCCAGCAAGGACAGGAAGATGATCCGGGGCCAATGCATGGGAACGATCCTTCAATTGGTCAGGTACACGGTGACAACCAGGGCACAGATGGGCAGGACATAGACGAGGAATACAAGCCGTTTTCGCAGGCTGGCGGCGCGGGGTTCCAACCGTTCGGCGACCCAGTCGTCGCGGTCGCCGGGGCGGCCTTCCATCACCCAGTCCTCTTCGAGCTGCATCTTGGCGCCCGCACGCAGGTAGAAATAGAGGCTCAGGTAAACTACGCTCAGCCCGACAAGCAGAATGATCGACAAGCGCCCCAGATTCAGCATCCGCGAGATATCCCTTTGTTGGGTTCCCCATTGATATAAGAGATTCTTTCGCGGAATGTCAGGGCCAGCCGGTCGCGTCACGCGGGCGCAGGGTGCGGAGGCTGAGCCAGCCCGAACGGGAAATGAGCCGTGGTCGGCCTGCTTGAACGCGCGGATGGTCAGGAAATGCGGGCCGGACGGGTCAGGCGCGTTCGAGAAACCCGAGATGCGCGAGGGCGCGTGCGGCCATGTCGCGCGCCGTTTCGTCCCCGCTGAGCAGGTCGTCATTGAGGGTCCGGATGATGGGCGTCAGCGACCGTGTGCTGGCCTGATCGCGGATGAAGGCGGCGACGTTTTCCTTGGCTACGGCAAGGATCTCTTCGGATCTTGGCACGCTCATCTGTCCCCCGAATCAATGCAGATGCAGGAAAACCTTAACCCAGAATTCTCTCTCCGAGTCACGGTATGACAGAATTGCGACAATTCTCGTGCTGTCGCCTGCCCGCAAAAAGGTGCATTTTCCCCAAGATTTTCGCATCGCGCCGCGGCAATATGCGGCGACGTGCCATCAAAGGGAGAGACGCAGAAAATGATCCGTTCGCTTCGCACCGGTGCCGCGATCCTCGCGCTGACCGCAGGCGCCGCGCTTGCGCAACAGACCGACATCACCATCGGCATGGTTCTTGAGCCGCCCAACCTCGACCCGACCGGCGGCGCGGCCGCCGCCATCGACGAGGTGGTTTATGCCAACGTCTTCGAGGGGCTGACGCGTTTTGCCCCGGACGGCTCGGTCGTGCCCGGCCTTGCGGAAAGCTGGGAGATTTCCGAGGACGGCACGACCTACACCTTCAACCTGCGCGAGGGCGTCACCTTCCATGACGGAAGCGCGATGACGGCCGAAGACGTGGTGTTTTCGCTCGACCGGGCGCGTGCCGAAGGTTCGACCAACGCGCAGCCGTCACTCTTTGCGAATATCGTCTCGGTCGAGGCGGTGGATAACACGACCGTCGCCGTCACGCTGGATGGGCCGGATGGCGCGTTCCTGTTCGACATGGCCTGGGGCGACGCGGTGATCGTGGCGCCCGAAAGCGCCGAGGCCAACGCGACCAACCCGGTGGGCACCGGCCCGTTCCAGTTCGCGGAATGGGTGCAGGGCGACCGGGTGGAGCTGACCCGTTATGCCGATTACTGGGGCGAGGCCCCGGCGCTGGAGGCCGCGACCTTCCGCTTCGTCTCGGACCCGAACGCCGCGTTTGCCGCGATGATGGCGGGTGACGTGGATGCCTTCCCGAACTTCCCCGCGCCCGAGACGCTGTCGACCTTCGAGGCGGATCCGCGCTTCACGGTCATCGTCGGCTCGACCGAGGGGGAAACGATCCTGGCCATGAACAACGCCCAAGCGCCGCTCGATGACATCCGGGTGCGGCAGGCCATTACCCACGCGATCAACCGGCAGGACATTATCGACGGGGCCATGTTCGGCTACGGCACGCCCATCGGGACGCATTTCGCCCCGCATAATCCCGACTATGTCGATCTGACCGGCAACTCGAATTACGACCCCGACGCGGCCCGTGCCCTTCTGGAAGAGGCGGGCGCGACGGACCTGACCCTGCGGCTGATGCTGCCGCCGCCGTCCTATGCGCGGCGCGGCGGTGAGATCATCGCGGCGCAACTGCGCGAGGTCGGGATCGAGACCGAGATCACCAACCTCGAATGGGCGCAGTGGCTGGAACAGGTGTTCCGCGGGTATGATTTCGACCTGACCATCGTCAGCCATACCGAACCTGCCGATATCAACATCTACGCAAATCCCGAGTATTACTTCCAATACGACAACGACGCCTTCCAGGCATTGATGGAAGAGCTGGCAACGACATCGGACCCCGCCGTGCGGACCGAGCTGAACCAGCAGGCCCAGCAGATGATCGCGGCGGATTTCGTCAACGGTTTCCTGTTCCAGCTGGCCAAGACGGGGGTCGCGAACGCCAATATCGAAGGTCTGTGGGAAAACTCGCCCACGCAGGCCAACGACCTGACCGGCGTGCGCTGGGTCGAATGATTTCAGCTTGAAGACCGTGGAAAAGCCCGGCCCATGCCGGGCTTTTTCTTTCTCAACCAGCTTTGGGCAAGGGCGCGGCCCCGGGCAGTTTCAGGACCACGGCCCCTTTGCGGCTGCGGCTTTCGACATGGGTATAGGCCGCGTGGATCTGGTCGAAGGGATAGACGCGGTCGATCACCGGGCGCAGGCGGCCCGCCTCGATCATGTCCGACAGGCGTTTCAGACCGGCCTTCGTGTCGCCGTTCACCTTCAGGATCACGGAATGTCCGTTCCGCTTTGCCTTGCGCATGGCAAACACATCGCCCAGCCCGAAATTCAGCGGCACGAAACGCCCCCCTTGGGCCAGCATCCCGGCCACGGTCGGGTAAGTCATCACGCCTATGGTCTCCAACACCATGTCGAACGGACCGCTAAGGGAGGCGGGATCGACCTCGCGGTAATCGACGAAGGCATCCGCGCCCAACCCCTCGACCAGCGCGCGGTTCGCGCCACTCGCCACGCCCGTCACATGCGCGCCCAGCGCCTTGGCGATCTGCACCGCATAGGCCCCGACACCGCCCGAAGCGCCGACGATCAGCACCCGCTCGCCCGGTTTCACCTGCGCGAAACGGTCGAGGAATTCGAGCGCGGCCTGCGCACCGAAGGGCAGAGCCGCCGCTTGCGTGTCGGTGAGCCCGGCGGGGGTGGTAAGAACCGCGCCCTCGGCCTTCACGGCAATGTACTCGGCATGCGCCCCGCCCGAGGCGAAGCCGAAGACACGGTCGCCCGGCCGAAACCCGGTGACGCCAGCGCCGACCGCGACCACCTCGCCGGCATAGTCTGACCCCAGAACCTTGTTGCGCGGCGCAAAGAGGCCGAACATCAGCCGACCCGCCAGTTTGCTGATGAGGCCGGGGAACGCAGCCGCGCGCAGCCGCCAATCCGCTGTCGTCACCCCCGCCGCGCCGACGCGCACGAGGATTTCACCGGCTTTGGGGTCTAGGCGTGCCATCTCGGTAATCTGCACAACCTCGGCCGGTCCGTAATTTTCATAAACTGCCGCTTTCATGATCGGCCTCCTGTTCAAATCGCCATCTGCCTTGGCGATGGAGATACCCATGCACATACATTCATTGAATTGGCGAATATTGCATCCATGTTATGCACATTCGCATGGATTGGCGCAGCATCACCTTCGACTGGACCCGCGCGCGGGCCTTCCTCGTCACCGCCGAGGAAGGGTCGTTGTCCGCTGCCGCCCGCGCCCTTGGCCTGACACAGCCCACGCTGGGGCGGCAAGTGACGGCGTTCGAGGAAGAACTGGGCGTGACGCTGTTCACCCGCGCGGGCAAGCGGATGGACCTGACCGAGGCGGGGCTGAAGCTGATCGACCATGTGCGCGCGATGGGCGAGGCGGCGAATGCCCTGTCGCTGGCCGCGAGCGGACAGTCGGACGAGATCGCGGGCGAGGTCACGGTGACCGCCTCGGACCTTTATGCTGCCCATATCCTGCCGCCCGTGATCGCCCGCCTGCGGGACGAGGCGCCGGGATTGCGCATCACCATCGTCGCCTCGAACGCCGTGCGCGACCTGATGCGGCGCGAGGCCGATATCGCCATCCGTCACGTCCGCCCAACGCAGCCCGACCTGACGGCGCGGCTGGTGACCCATGACGAGGCGTGGCTTTTCGCATCCCCCGACCTGATCGCGCGGCTGGGGCCAGTGCAGAGCCCGGCTGACCTGAGCGAAGCGCCCTTCATCGGATATGATGCCACCGACACCTACCTGCGCCTTCTGGGCGAGCAGGGCTACAGCCTGACGCCCGACAACTTCCCCGTCCTGACCGAGGATCACCATGTGCAATGGGCGCTGGCGCAGGCCGGGGTGGGCATGATCGCGGCACCGGGCTGGCTGGGCGATGCCGAGCCGGCACTGGCCCGCGTGCTGCCTGGCGTCGACCCACTGGTGCGGTTCCCCGTCTGGCTGGTCGCCCATCGCGAGGTGCATAATTCCCGCCGCGTGCGGCTGGTCTATGACCGGCTGGCCGAGGAAATTGCGCGCACGGTTCGGGCCGGGTGACAGACGGAAAACTCGAGTTTTCCGTCCCGTTTTCCTCGAGGAAAACGCCCCCCTGACGGCCCGATGGAAAAGGCCCCCGCCGAGGCGGGGGCCGGATCGTCATGAAAGGACTTAGGTGAATTACATCGGAGGGATGGCGAAGAACATCGTCTCGCCGGAATGGTCGTCGACGCCGTCATTGTCGGTCGAGATCCACATCGTGCCGTCGGGCGCGATGGCCAGCCCTTCGACCTTGTCGAGCACGTAGCCGCCCGTCGAGGTCAGGTAGGGCAACAAGTCCACCACCAGTTCCGGCTCCAGCACGGCGGGGGTTTGCCCCAGGGCCACCATGCCCTCCATCGCCGACAGCGGCACACGCGTGATGATCTTGGTCACCGCGCGGGTGTCGAGCTGGTTGTCGCGCTCGATGAAATAGACGTAGTCGCCATGCGCCACGATCTCCGACAGGCCGACCCAGCCGGTCTCCGGATCGGTCAGCGGGTAGTGGATGACCGACCATTCCTCGGTCTCCAGGTTGTAGCCCAGAACCTTGGCGTGGTTTTCCGGGTCGTCGCGCCATTCACGCTGCACGGCGATATAGAGCATGTCATCGACGCGGGTGATCCCCTCGAAGCCGAAGCGGCGTTCGACCGCCAGCAACTCCTCGGGCAGGGCGATGTAGTCCTCGATCGCGCCATCGGCACCCACGCGGTAAATCGCGTGCGGCACCAAACGGTCGCTGCGCCCTTCGGACGCGATCCAGAAGCCGCCTTCGCCGTCCAGCGTGATGCCTTCCATGTCCAGCAGTTGCGCGGGTTGACCTTCGCGCGTCACGCGGATCGCGTCGACGATGCGGGCGGGCGTCTGGCTCACGTCGATGTGGAAGATCGTCGGCTGCATCCCGTAGAAGCTGTCGGAGACGGCGTAGATCGTGCCATCCTCGGCCATGACCTGCCCCGAGATGGCGCCCCAGCCGATCAGTTCCTCGGTCCCGGCGCTGGTCAGATGCGGATAGACCGCCGGTGCGTCCTGGTACTCGAACAGCATGACATGGGCGCGGGGGCCGGCATCGTCGGTTTCATTGGCCGAGACCAGCAGGTTGCGCTCAGGGATGGTCACGTAGCCTTCCGGCCCGATGCCCGAGGGCAAAAGCTGCATCAGCACGGGCGCGGCGGGGTCGGTCACGTCATAGACGCCCACGACCGACCCGCGCTCGGACCCGACGAAGACCATCGGCACGCCGCCGAACGTGTCGACGGTGATCGACTCGGGCTCGACGCCCTTGTTGCCCGAGCGCTCTTCGGGGTAGTGGCCGATCTCGATGATCGCGCGCTCGAAATCGAGGCCACTTTCGTAAACCACGGTTCCGTCCTGGTGGAAGATCGTCCAGCCGCGGCTGCCGCCATCCATGTCGCCTTCGTTGGCGGTGGCGAAATGATCGGCGTCGATCCAGGCAACCGAATCCGGCTCGCGCGGGACGGTGATGGTCTGGTCGAAGACCAGCGCGCCCTCTTCCTCGGTGTCGACGCCTTCAAGCGTGACCTCACCGGCGGAGAAGTGGCTGAGCACCTCGCCCGCGGCGTTCAGGACAACCATGTGGTTGTTTTCCTGCATGGTGACGACGATCTCACCTTCGGCGTTGATCGCGACGAATTCCGGCTCGGGGTCTTCGGGCGCGACATCGGCCAGGCCGGTCACGTCGGCCATGATCATGCTGTCGCAGTTCAGGCCGCCCTCGGCGGTCTCGACGATGGCGACGTACCCGGCGGGCATCTGGCCGACGCGGCCATCGCCAAGGTCTTCGTCCCGCTCGTTCTCGATCGCGACGGCGACGAAGCTGCCATCGGGGGCGATGGCGACGCTGTCGGGCTGGCCGCCCAGGTCGCAGCTGGCCAGAACCTCGCGGCTGTCGACGTCGATGGCGTGCAGAACGCCCGAGGTGGTGATGTAATCTTCCGAGGTGTTCTCACCCAGGTAGGCGATCTGGCCCATCACGGCGACCGAGGTCGGCTCGCCCTCCAACTCGATCACACCGGCGGCGGCGGGGCTGGCCGGGTCGGTGATGTCGATGAAGCCGACCACGCCGGCGGGGCTGTCGGTATAGACCAGCGTCATGCCGTCCGCCGTGGCCGCGATGATCTCGGCCGATGTTTCCTCGGCGTCGGGCGTGTTGTCGGCCACGCGGAAGGACGCGATGCGGTTGAAATTCATGTCTTGCGCGAAAGCGGGGCCGGCCATCAGGGCCAGCGCCGAAGTCAGCGTCAGGAAGCGGGTGGTCATACGGGTCCCCCAAGGGTTGTCGCAGAATTGCACCCGCTTCCTTTGGCGCAAGGCCGTGACGGTTACGTTACGGGGGTATGTCAGTTTGATGACCGTCGCTCAGGCCGGGATGACCCGCGTCACCGCCCCGCCCCGTCGCAGCATGGTCTTGCGGTTCAGCCAGACGACGACCACCGCCGCCCCGGCAAAGACCCACGTGTCATAGGGTTGCGCATCGGGCCACATGGGCATGTTGACCTGCCAGTGAAACAGCATTGCCCACAGGATCGAACCGCGCGCGGCGTTGAACAGTGGCGTCACCAGCACCGCAAGCGCGATGTTGCCCAAGAGGAAGGGGCCGAAACTCCAACTGCTTTGCGCCAGACCGCTGAGCAGAAAGGCGGGCAGGTGCCACAGGCCCCAAACCGAGCCGATGACGATGCCCGCGAACAGCGGGGCGACGTGGCGTTGCAGGATCGGTTGCGCCACGCCGCGCCAGCCGAATTCCTCCATCGGGCCGAGGATCGCCATGAAGGCGACCGTGCCCAGGAGCGGGGCCAGCGCGTCAAAGGGGAACGGGTCGGTGAACAGGTTGCCCTTGATCAGCGAGCCTGCCGCAAAGATCAGCGGCACGCCCAGCAGGACGAACAGAACCCAAGGCCAGGACACCCGCCACAGCAACAACCGGGACAGGTAGCCGCGCAACCCCCGCAGCCCGCCGAAGGCCAGCACCATCGCGATACCGGAAACCGCCGGCGCCCATGTCGCCAGCACGAACCCCGGATGCCGCCCGCTGAGGGGGCCAGTCGCGGCCTCGACCTGTTCCTGGTAAACGACGAACCCCGCGAACAGGCCCCATGTGATGGCAAAGGTCAGCAGCACAAAGGGGATCAGCGCCCATGAGGGCAAATCGCGCGGGGCGGTTGCGGTGCGGGTCATCGCGAAAGCTCCGGTTGGTCGGGCGACCTGTGCCCCCGACTCGGCCGATGCCGCGATGACTCACGTCAAAACGCCCCCTTCAGATCACGTTGTGGTCAGGGCCATAGGGGAAGCGGGTGATGTTCTCGGCCCCGTCCTCGGTCACGATCAGGATGTCATGCTCGCGGTAGCCGCCCGCGCCCGGCATCCCCCCGGGGATGGTCAGCATCGGCTCCATCGAGATGACCATGCCGGGTTCCAGCACGGTGTCGATATCCTCGCGCAGTTCCAGCCCCGCCTCGCGGCCGTAGTAATGCGACAGCACGCCGAAGCTGTGGCCATAGCCGAAGCTGCGATATTGCAGCATGTCCCGTTCCGCGAAGAAATCGTTGATCGCATGGGTGATCCCGGCACAGGTCGCGCCCGGTTGGATCAGGCTCATGCCCAACTCGTGCGCACCGACATTGGCCTGCCAATAGTTGCGCGAGGCATCGTCGATCTCGCCCAGGAACAGGGTGCGTTCCAGCGCGGTGTAGTAACCCGAGATCATCGGGAAGGTATTCAGCGACAGGATATCGCCGCGCGCCAGCTTGCGGCCCGTGACCGGGTTATGCGCACCATCGGTGTTGATGCCGGACTGGAACCAGACCCAGGTGTCGCGATACTCGGCGTCGGGAAAGCGCGCGGCGATCTCGGCCTCCATCGCGTCGCGGCCTGCCATGGCCACGTCGATCTCGCGCACGCCCTCGGCAATCGCGTCGCGGATGGCATAGCCGCCCACATCGGCCACGTTGGCGCCCGCCCGGATCAACTCGCGCTCGGCCTCGGATTTCACCATGCGCTGCCGCATGGTTTGCCGCGCGATATCGAGGCTGGACTGGGGGCGCAGAAAATGGCGCAGCTTTTCGCATTGCGCCAGCGTCATGTGATCTTCCTCGATCCCGACATGCCGCCCGGTGCCCGCCACATGGGCCACCGCGCGCCAGTAGTTGTCCCGCTCCCAATCGGTGTAGGTGATGGCATCGCAGGCGCAGCGCCGCCATGGCTGGCCCGCGTCGATGCCCGCGCTGATGACCACCGCCTCGGACGCCGTGACGACCAGCCCATAGGGCCGCCCGAACGCGCAGTAGAGAAAGCCCGAGTAATAGGCGATGTTGTGCATTGAGGTCAGAACGACCGCGTCCAGCCCATGCGCATCCATGATCGAGCGAAGCCCCATCAGGCGGCTGTCATACTCGGCCATCGAGAATGGCAGCGGGGCCTTTTCGCCATTGTGAAACCGGAAGAACTGGGGGCGCTCCATCGGTCGACCCTCCTTTTACAGAAGGCCCCGGCGTTCAGGGCGGACAGACCGTGAGGTGGGGCGACGCCATCGCCCCGGCCGAGCGCAATTATCCAAGGCGCGCACGCTCTGGCAAGTCCCCTCTGGCATGGGACGAGTGCGGCGTCTAACGTCTGCCCCATGCTGCGTTACCTCCTGATCCGCGCCCTGTCGCTGTCGCTGTCCCTGATCGTGGCCAGCGTCGTGATCTTCGCGGTGATCGAAGTCATTCCCGGCGACCCGGCCACCTACATGCTGGGCCTGAACGCCACCGACCAGACGCTGGCCGCCCTGCGTGATGAACTGGGTCTCGGGGGCAGCGCGCTCAGCCGCTATTTCGACTGGATCGGCGGTATGCTGACGGGGGATTTCGGCACATCCTACACCTACCGCGTTCCGGTGGCCGAGCTGGTGCTGGACCGGTTGCAGGTGTCGCTCCCGCTTGCCGCGATGGCGCTGGCGCTGTCCACGCTCATCGCCTTTCCCATCGGCATCCTTGCCGCCTCGAACCGGGGCGGCGTGGTGGATTACGGCATCATGGGCGCGACGCAACTGGGCATCGCCA
This sequence comes from [Roseibacterium] beibuensis, assembly GCF_039542305.1. Taxonomy (NCBI): domain Bacteria; kingdom Pseudomonadati; phylum Pseudomonadota; class Alphaproteobacteria; order Rhodobacterales; family Roseobacteraceae; genus Roseicyclus; species [Roseibacterium] beibuensis. The sequence goes on from NZ_BAABHW010000002.1 coordinate 596,348, forward strand.
TCCCGAATTTCTGGTTCGCGATGCTGTTGGTCCTGCTCTTCGCGGTGACGCTGCAATGGTTCTCGGCGGGCGGCTTTCCGGGCTGGGACAACCCGTTCCTTGCGCTCAAATCCCTGACGCTGCCCGCCATCGCACTGGCCTTGCCACAGGCCTCGATCCTGGCGCGCGTGATGCGGTCGGCGCTGTTGGAGACCTTCTCGCAGGATTACATGCGCACCGCCCGCGCCAAGGGGCTGAGCCGGGGGCAAGCGATCCGGCGCCATGCCCTGCGCAACGCTCTGATCCCGGTGCTGACGATCATCGGCCTGCAATTCTCCTTCCTGCTGGCGGGCGCGATCATCATCGAGAACGTCTTTTTCCTGCCCGGCCTCGGGCGGCTGATCTTTCAAGGCATCACGCAGCGCGACCTGATCGTGGTGGAATCCGTGACCATGCTGCTGGTCTTCTCGGTGATCCTCGTGACCTTCCTCGTCGATATCACCTACGCCCTTGTCGACCCGAGGTTGCGCCGCAGATGAGACGCCTGCCCCCTGCCCTGATCCTCGGCGCCGTCCTGTCCGGGGCCTTCCTGATCATCGCGCTGATCTCGCTCGTCTGGGTACCCTACCCGGTCGATGGCGTGTCCATCGCGGACCGGCTGCAACCGATCAGCGCGGCACACCCACTGGGCACCGACCAGTTGGGCCGCGATGTGCTGTCGCTTTTGATGGTGGGCGCGCAAACCTCGATCGCGGTGGCGATCCTTGCCGTGGGCATCGGCATGGGCCTTGGCGTGCCCCTCGGGCTGGCCGCCGCCGCCCGGCGCGGCAGCCTGCCCGACGAGGTCATCATGCGCGGCAACGATCTGATTTTCGCCTTCCCCTCGCTCGTCATCGCCATCCTGATCACCGCGCGCTACGGCCCCTCGGCGACCAACGCGATCCTTGCCATCGGCATATTCAACATCCCCGTTTTCGCCCGCGTGGCGCGCGGGGGCGCGCTGCCGCTCTGGACGCTGGATTACATCCTCGCCGCCCGCACCGCCGGCAAGGGCCGCATCCGCATCAGCGCGGAGCATATCCTGCCCAACATCCTGAACCTGCTGATCGTGCAAGCGACCATACAGTTCAGTTTGGGCATCCTTGCCGAAGCCGCGCTCAGCTACGTGGGCCTCGGCGCGCAGCCGCCCACGCCCAGCTGGGGCCGCATGCTGTCCGAGGCGCAGACGATGATCTACACCCACCCGATGCTGGCCGTTTTGCCGGGGCTGGCCATCGTGCTGATGGTGCTGGGGCTGAACCTAATGGGCGACGGGTTGCGCGATGTGCTCGACCCGCGGCTGAGGCGGGGGCGGACATGATCGCGCTCGACCGCCTGTCGCTGTCCATCCACGGCCAGCCGATCCTGCGCGACGTCTCGCTGGACATCGCGCCGGGCGAGATCTTCGGGCTGGTGGGCGAAAGCGGCTCGGGCAAATCCATGACCGCGCTGGCGTTGATGGGCCTGCTGCCGAGCGGCGCGGCCACGACCGGCCGCGCCAGTCTCGACGGCGCGGACCTCCTGTCGCTCTCCGAAGCCGCGCTGTGCCGTCTGCGCGGCAACGACATCGGCATGATTTTCCAGGAGCCGATGACCGCGCTGAACCCGGTGCAGACCATCGGCGCGCAGGTGGCCGAGACCCTGACGATCCACGGCAAGGCCGATGCGACCGAGGCCCGCGCCATCGCGCGCGACCGGCTGGACCGCGTGGGCCTCAAGCACATCCCGATGGACCGCTATCCACACGAGTTGTCAGGGGGACAGCGCCAGCGTGTCTGCATCGCCGCCGCCATCGCGCTGCACCCGCGCCTTCTGATCGCGGATGAGCCGACCACCGCGCTGGACGTGACCACGCAGGCGCAGATCCTCGACCTGCTGCGCGATATCGTAGCGGACGAGGGGATGTCGCTCCTGCTCATCACCCATGACCTCGCCGTGGTGGCCGACATGGCCGACCGCATCGCCGTGATGCAGACGGGCGAAATCGTGGAAACCGGGCCGACCAAGACCGTCCTCGCCCGGCAGGATCACCCCTATACCCGCGCACTTTTCGCCGCCTCCTCGCACCAGCCCGACCGCGCCACGTATCCCGACCCCGCCCCCCTGCTGGCCGTCGAGAACGTCACGCGCAGCTACCCCGGCCCGCGTCAGGGCTTTCGCCGGGGCCCGCCGCTCCACGCCGTCGATGGGGTCAGCTTTGCGCTGCACGAGGGCGAAAGCCTCGGCCTTGTCGGGGAATCCGGCTGCGGTAAATCCACGCTGACCCGCGCGATCCTGGGCCTCGACCCGATCCAGGGCGGCGCGATCCGGCTGAACGGCACGCCGGTCACGCCCCAGATGCCGCGCGCCGCGCGCGCCGATATCCAGGTCGTGTTCCAGGACCCGTATGGCAGTTTCAATCCCCGCTGGCGGGTCGAACGGCTGATCGCGGAACCCTTTCACTTGCTGCCCGATCCGCCGCGCGGGTCGCAGCGCCGCGACCGCGTGGCCGAGGCGCTGACTGCCGTGCATCTCTCCCCCGACGACATGCACAAGTACCCGCACGAGTTCTCGGGCGGCCAGAGGCAGCGCATCGCCATTGCCCGCGCGCTCATCACCCGCCCCAAGCTCCTTGTGCTGGACGAGGCGGTATCGGCCCTCGATGTCTCGGTGCGCGCGCGCATCCTCGACCTGCTGGCCGAGTTGCAGGGGGAGTTCCACCTCTCCTACCTTTTCATCAGCCATGACCTGACCGTGGTGCGCGCGATCACCGACCGTGTTCTTGTGATGCAGTCCGGCAAGATCGTCGAAGAGGGCGCGACCGAAGCCGTCTTCACCGCCCCGCAGCACCCCTATACCCAAACCCTGCTCAAGGCCGCCCCGCGCCTGCCAGACCATATCGGAGGACCCCATGACACCCTGGTTTGACCCGACCCAAGTCTTCATCGGCGGCCGCTGGCAACCCTGCGCCGGTGGGGCCACCCTGCCGCTCGAAAACCCCTCGACCGGCGAGGAGATCGGGCGCATCGCGCGCGGCGATCACCGCGATATCGACGCCGCCGTGCAGGCCGCCGAGGCCGCCTTGCAGGGCGAATGGGGCACCCTGACCGCCGCCGAGCGCGGTCGCCTTCTGCTGCATCTCGGCCAACTGGTGAGTGAGCATTTCGACGCGCTGGCCGAGATGGAAGCGACCGATGTGGGCAAGCCCCTGCAACAGGCCAAGAACGACGTCATCGCGCTGGCGCGCTATTGCGAGTTCTACGGCGGCGCCGCCGACAAGGTGATGGGCGAAACGATCCCGTTCCAGAACGGCTTTACCGTCTACACCCTGCGCGAACCGCACGGCGTCACCGGCCATATCGTGCCGTGGAACTACCCGATGCAGATCATCGGTCGCTCGATCGGCGCGGCGCTGGCGATGGGCAATGCCTGCGTCCTGAAACCGGCGGAGGAGGCGTGCCTGACCGCGCTGGCCTTTGCCGATCTGGCGCGGCAGGCCGGGTTCCCGCCCGGCGCGCTGAACGTGGTGCCCGGGCTGGGGGACGAGGCCGGCGCGGCTCTGACCGCCCATCCGGGCGTGCGGCACCTGTCCTTCACCGGGTCGGTCGGGACGGGGCGCAAGGTGCAGGCGGCGGCGGCCGAAAACCTGGTCCCCGTCACGCTGGAACTGGGCGGGAAATCTCCGCAACTCGTGTTCAAGGATGCCGACGTGGACAAGGCCCTGCCCTTCCTCGTCAACGCTGGCATCCAGAACGCAGGCCAGACCTGCTCGGCCTCCTCCCGCATCCTCGTGCAGCGCGACCGCATGGACGAGGTGACCGAACGGATGGCCGAGGCCTACCGCGCCCTGCGCGTCGGCCCGGCGATGGCGGATCTGAACGTCGGCCCCCTGATCTCCGCCCGCCAGAAGGATATCGTGGAAAGCTACCTCTCGCTGGCCGATCCTTCGCAGGTCATCGCACGGGGCGAGGTTTTGGATAACGCGCCGAAGGGCGGCCACTACGTCGCGCCGACGCTGATCGCGGGCCTCGACCCGGAACACCGGCTGGCGCAAGAGGAGATCTTCGGCCCTGTTCAGGTGCTCCTGCCCTTCGAGGACGAGGAAGACGCCGTGCGTATCGCCAATGGCACGGCTTATGGCCTGGTTGCCTCGGTCTGGTCGTCGGATGGCGGGCGGCAGATGCGGCTGGCCAAACGCCTGCGCGCCGGGCAGGTGTTTCTCAACAATTACGGCGCGGCTGGGGGGGGCGAACTGCCCTTCGGCGGGGTCGGCCATTCCGGGCATGGCCGCGAAAAGGGGTTCGAGGCGCTTTACGGCTTCTCCGCCCTGAAAACCGTCGCTGCGCACCACGGCTGATACCCGAGCGCCTGCCCTGAAGAAGCGCGGCCTTACAAAAAGCGCACCAATGCAGAGTAATCCGCTGCGCGTGCCGAATGTCACATTTTGTTTCCAGGGGTTGCCCGACCACCAAATGTGGCGGTTGCCCTAGACTTACGCCAAAGAATCACCCAAAAAGAAAACCGCAGAGTGCGGGAACACTCTGCGGTCAAACTAAACCCGCCGTTGGCTGGCGGTGATTTGTGAATTCACACCGTGCTTGTCGCATGGCGGGACTCATCGGTCAAGCTGTCAGTCAGCGGCTCCTGTACAAGGATCCAATACCATGAAGAGTTCACCCGAGGTAACTTTCGATATGGCCATCCAGTTCTGGCTTTACCGCTGGTCGGGCATGAATCAGCACGACATAGCTGCTATGTTCGGCGTCAACCAAGGCCGAGTTAGTGAGGTGTTGAACGGGCACCGACAACCCGGCAGTGAGAATGCCGCCCGCATGGTGGCGTGAAGATTGGGGCGGCTTCGGTCGCCCCTTTTCATTTTTTGACTTCAAACTGAGACATTACCCCGGCCGCGCGGGGGCTTTCGCAATCCTCGCGCGCCCGCTAGCCTCGCCGCGATCATCAGGAGACGCCATGTCACGCTTCGGAAAATTCCCGATCTTCGCCCTGTTGCTGGCCTTGGCGGCGCTGGCTGCCGCGCTGTTCGGCGCGCTCCATACCCAGATCAGCTATTCCGTCGGCCCCAGCTATTTCGAGGATTACAAGTTCGCCCAGTTCGGCACCGATCCCGAGATGGCCCCGCGCCTTGCCGCCGCCGTCGTGGGCGCGCAGGCAAGTTGGTGGATGGGGGCGCTGGTGGGTCTTCCGGCCTTGCTCTACGGGCTTGTCGCGGTTCCCCGGAACGCCAGTTTTTTTGCCGCCGGGATCGGGGCGATTGGCCTTGTCGTGATCCTCGCCACCTTTGCCGCGGTGGCGGGCCTTCTCGGCGGCATCATCGTCACCGCGACCGGCTGGCCCGACGCCTCGCTCACCCTGCCCGACGGCGTGGACCCGACCGAGTTCCTCCGCGCGGGCTTCATGCATGACGCCAGCTATATCGGCGGCGGCCTTGGCGCGATCCTGGCCTTCTGGCCGATGCGCCGCGCCCGCCAGATCGACGCCGCCCGCCATGCCCAGCAAACACAGGCCCCCGAATGACTGACCTTCCCGATTACGGTATCGAGACGCTGCACCGACCCGTGCAGCCTGCAGAGTGTGACATACTCGGCCACATGAACGTGGCGCGCTATGTCGATGCCGTCTCCGACGCGATGTTCTCGATGATGACCCGCTTCGGCCTGTCCCGCGCCGCGATGGCCGAGCGCCGCCTTGGCCTTGTCGCCGCCCATCTCGAAGCCGATTACCGGGCCGAGCTTTTGTCGGGCGACGTGATCGTGATGCAAAGCCGGGTGGAGCATGTGGGCACCAAATCCGCCCGCTTCGCGCATCGGCTCTACCGCGCCGATACGGGGGCGCTGGTCTTCGAGGCAAGCCATGTCTCGGTCTTCTTCGATCTTGAAGCCCGCCGCGCCACGGCCTTTCCGGACGATATACGCGCGGCCCTTGAACAGTTGAAAACCACGAAGGGAGAGGCCGATGCGGCTTGAGGGGAAATGCGCCATCGTCACGGGTGGCGGATCGGGGTTCGGCGCAGGGATCGCGCGCATCTTCGCCCGTGAGGGCGCGCAGGTGATGGTCGCCGACATCAACCCCGACGCCGCCCGCGCCGTGGCCGAGAAGGTGGGCGGCATCGCGCAAACCGTCGACGTGGCCGACGGCGCGTCTGTCGCGGCGATGACCCAAGCCGCCCTGACGGCATGGGGCAGGATCGACATCCTGGTGAACAATGCGGGCATCACCCACCTGCCGACGCCGCTGGAAGAGGTCAGCGAGGAAGAGTTCGACCGCGTCCTCGCCGTCAACGCCAAGTCCGTCTACCTGACCGCGCGCGAGATCGTGCCGCAGATGAAGGCTCAGGGCGCGGGTGCGATCCTCAACATCGCCTCGACCGCCGGCCTCTCACCCCGCCCCCGGCTGAACTGGTACAATGCGTCGAAGGGTTGGATGATCACCGCGACCAAGGCCATGGCGGTGGAACTTGCCCCCGCGGGCATCCGCGTGAACGCGCTGGCCCCGGTGGCGGGCGAAACCCCGCTTCTCTCCAGTTTCATGGGCGAGGACACGCCCGAGATGCGGGCGAAATTCCTGTCGACCATCCCGATCGGGCGCTTCTCCACCCCCGAGGACATGGGCGAGGCGGCGGCGTTCCTGTGTTCCGACGCGGCCTCGATGATCACCGGCGTTGCGATGGAGGTGGACGGGGGGCGCTGCATCTGATGGCCCGACTCGCGCGCCTACCGGCCGAGATCACCGTCTTCGCGGGCGATTTCGCCAGCCAGCCGCTGGCCTTCGCGCATCTTTGGGATGTCGCGCCCGAGTTGGATTTCGACCATGTCGAGGTGATCCCCCGGGCGGGTGCCGAGAAACGCCTCGCCCCGTTTTTCGACACGGCCACCATGGCGCGGCTGACCGCCATCGCGCAGGACACGCTGATCCTTGTCCTGCCCGCCGCCCATGCGTCCCCCGATTGCCCTTTGGGCGAAACCGACCGTTTGACAGCACTCGGGCCGCTTCGGGGTCACGTGCCCCACCTGATGCAGAAAGGCACCGCGCCATGATCCGCCCCGGCCCGCGCAACCTGATCACCGATATTGCCGGCCTGAGTGTCGGCAACGCCGAGGACGCCGCGATAAAGACCGGCGTCACCGTCCTTCTGGGGGCGCAGCCCTTTACCGCTGCCGTGCATGTCATGGGCGGTGCGCCCGGCACGCGCGAGACCGACCTTCTGGCCCCCGACAAGACCGTGCAACAGGCCGACGCGCTGGTCCTTTCGGGCGGCTCCGCCTTCGGCCTCGACGCCGCCTCGGGCGTGGCCGATGCTTTGCGAGAGCGCGGGCGCGGCTTTGCCGTGGGCGATCAGACCGTGCCGATCGTCCCCGGCGCGATCCTTTTCGACCTGATCAACGGCGGCGACAAGGCCTGGCCTGAGAACCCCTACAAGCGCCTTGGCCGCGAAGCCCTTGAGGCGGCCGGCGACAGCTTCACCTTGGGGAGCGCGGGGGCGGGAACCGGTGCCCTGATCGCGGACCTCAAGGGCGGGCTTGGATCGGCTTCCGTCACAGTCGGCGGTTTCACCGTTGGCGCGCTTGTCGCCGTCAACGCGCTTGGGCGGGTGACCGTTGGCGAAAGCGCGCATTTCTGGGCCGCGCCCTTCGAGATGGCGGGCGAGTTCGGCGGCCTTGGTCCCGCGCCTGCCGACGCGTTCGACCCCGCCGCACATCCCGCGCTGAAAGGGGCCGGGCCGCAGAACACCACCATCGCCATCGTCGCCACCGATGCCGACCTGACGCAGGCCCAGGCGACCCGCATGGCCACCGCGGCGCATGACGGGTTCGCCCGCGCGATCTATCCCAGCCATACGCCGATGGACGGCGACCTCGTCTTCGCGGCTGCGACCGGGGCCAAGCCGCTGGCCGACCCCGTGGGCGACACGTTGATGCTGGGTCATGCGGCGGCGCTGTGCATGGCGCGGGCCATCGCGCGCGGCGTCCACTCGGCCACCACCCAGCCGAATGACGCCAAACCGACCTGGACCGCGCGCCATGGCTAGGGGGTCGACGCAGGAGGGACGCGCGGCGATGGGCAGCATATCCTGACCTTCTGATGCCCGCGCCTTTGGATTAGACTGCGCGTGACTCAACTTGAAAGGAGCGTCCCATGCGCCGCCTCTCCCTTGCCTTTGCCGCCACCGCCTGTTTCGCACCGCTGCCCGCAGCGGCAGACGACATCACCGATGCGCTGAGCGCCGCCATCACCGCCTATGAGGCGGGCGAGATCCAGGATGCCTTGGGCGAGGTCGCCTACGCGACCCAGCTTCTGAACGAGCTACAGGCCGAGGGCCTGGAAACCTTCCTGCCCCCGGCCCTCGACGGCTGGACGCGAGAGGTCTCGGACGAGGCCGCCGCCGGCTTGGGCTTCATGGGCGGGGGCTCCGCCGCCGAGGCCAGCTATTCCGGCCCGGAAGGGAATTTCACGATCACCTACGTGGCCGACAACCCGATGGTCGGCGCAATGGCCGGGATGCTGGGCAACGCGACGCTGATGGGCGCGATGGGCCGGATCGAACGGATCAATGGCGAGAACTTCCTCGATGCCGATGGCGAGTTGTCGGCGCTGATCGGCGGGCGGGTTCTGGTTCAGGTCAGCGGCTCGCCGTCCGAGGCCATGATCGCGCATATGGAGCAGGTTGATTTCGACGCTTTGGGCAGCTTCGACCAATAAGCGAACCCGCGCGCGCAAAAAAGAAAACGCCCCGAACCATGCAGGTCCGGGGCGTTTCTTTTTTGGTGTCAGTCGTCGCGTCTCAGTGCAGGCGCGCTTCGACCTCGGTGATCGAGTCGTCGATCAGCTTGTTGGCGTCTGCCGCGGCCATCTTGCTGGCGATCAACTCGCCCGCTGCGGCAACGGCCACCTCGACGGCGCGGTCGCGCACGGCGCGCACGGCCTTGGCTTCAGCGCTGCCGATCTGATCTTCGGCGGCTTGCAGGCGACGCTCGATCGAGCGCTCAAGCTCGGCCTTGGCCTGGTCGGCGGCGGCCTGTGCGTCGGCGCGGGCCTGGCTGACGATCCGCTCGGACTGCTCGGCCACTTCGCGCTGCTTGCGCTCGTAACCGGCCAGCAGGGTCTGGGCCTCTTCCCGCAGGGCGCGGGCTTCGTCCAGCTCTGCCTTGATGCCGTCGGCGCGCTTGTCCAGCATGCCACCGATCAGGGTCGGCACGTTGAAGTAGAACAGGATCGCCACGAAGAACAGGAAGCCGATCAGCACCACGAAGTTGGTGTTGAAGAGCGAGGTGAAGCCATAGTCACCACCGGCCGCCAGCGCGGGGCCGCCAGACAGCAGGGCAATGGACAGGATCAGGGCCTTGCGCATGTCGCTCATCCTCTCATCCGGGCCGTGACGGCGGCATTCACCGCGTCGGCATCCACGCTTTGACCGGGCGCGATGGCCGAGACGATCTCGGCGGTCACGTCGCGGGCGACCTCTTCCACCGATTGCGCGGCGCTGGCCTGGATCTCGGCGATCCGGGCTTCGCTTTCCGCGGTTTTGGCGGCAATCTGTTCGTCGGCACGGGCCGTGGCTTCGGCGAGGCCGGCCTGGATCTCGGCGCGGGTTTCGTCGGCGATGCGATGCGCCTCGGCACGGGCATCGGCGAGCGCCTGTTCATAGGCCTTTTCCGCTTCGGCGGCCTGACGCTTCAGGTCCTCGGCGGCGGCCAGGTCGTTTGTCAGGGTGCCCTGGCGTTCGGCCAGGACCGACGCGATGCGCGGCAACGCGATCTTGTCGAGGATCAGCCAGATGACGACCAGCGTGACCACCAGCCAGAAGATCTGGTTGGGGAAGGTCGCGATATCGAGCTGCGGCATCCCCGGCCCCGCGCTGTGCGCGGCGTCGGCGGCGCCATGGGCGGCATCCGCGGCCCCGTGCGCTGCATCTGCAACGCTATGTTCGGCGTCTTCGGCCATGATGTCCTCCTGGAACCGGGGTTACTGCGGGGCGCGGCGATGTCTCGGCCACGCCCCGGCCGTAAGGAAGGTTCGGAAGATGCCTTAGACGGCGAACATCAGCAGCAGGGCGACGAGGAAGGCAAAGATGCCCAGAGCCTCGGCGAACGCGATGCCGATGAAGAGGGTCGCGGTCTGGCCGGCAGCGGCCGACGGGTTGCGCAGGGCGCCTGCGAGGAAGTTGCCGGCAACGTGGCCCACACCGATGGCGGCTGCGCCGGAACCGATTGCGGCGAGGCCAGCACCGATGAACTGACCCATTTCTGCGATGTTACCTTCCATGGTCCTTGCTCCTTACGTTGGAAGTTCGAGAATTTCGGTGATCTGCACGGGCCGTCCCGGCCCGGGCGCCGATCAGTGATGCGGATGAAGTGCGTCCTTGAGGTAGACGCAGGTGAGGATCGTGAAGACGTAGGCCTGGATGAAGGACACCAGCACCTCGAGGCCGTAGATCGCCATGATCCCCACGATCGGCGCGATACCGGCCACACCCATGACGCCCGCAAAGCCCGCGAACACCTTCAGCACGGCGTGGCCTGCCATCAGGTTGCCCGCAAGACGAATGGAGTGACTGACGGGGCGCACGAAATACGAGATCACCTCGATGATGGCGAGGATCGGGCGCAGCGCCAGCGGTGCCGACGACACCCAGAAGAGGCTCAGGAAGCCCGCACCGTTCTTGACGAAACCCACGATGGTCACCGTCAGGAACACCGCCATGGCCAGAACCGCCGTTACTGCGATATGCGACGTGGTGGTGAACGACCCGGGGATCAGACCCAGGAAGTTGGCCGACACGATGAACAGGAACAGCGTGAAGATGTAGGGGAAGAAGGGCAGCGCGTCCTTGCCTGCCACGTCCTCGACCATCTTGCGCACGAACCCGTAGGCGAGTTCGGCAATCGACTGGCTGCGCGACGGGATGACGGCGCGGCCGCGGGTGCCCAGCACCATCAGCGCGAGGATCGACAGAACACCCAGCGCCATCCACAGCGTCACGTTGGTGGGCGTGTACCAATGCACCGGGCCGTCCCCGAACAAGGGCGTCACGATGAACTGGTCCATCGGGTGGATCGCGAGGCCGCCCTCGTAATCGTCGGCGACGCCCAATGCGAACAGCACCAGCGCGATCGCGATCAGGGCGAAGAAGATCATGCGGCCCATGCCGCTCTTGCCGGTGGTATTGGTGCTTTCGGTCGCCACGTCCCGTTACCCCTTGTCTTGCCCATCCGCCGCGTCTGGTGTCGCGGCCTTTTCAACTTCGCTCCGCTGCACCTCTTCGGCCGAGCGGATCATCGTCTTGACCCCGGCGATGAAGCCCAGGATCGTGAAAACCATCATCAGCCAAGGCCGCGTCCCCAACAGGGCATCCAGGCCAAAACCGATCCCGAACCCGATGCCCAATCCGGCAACAAGCTCGATCACCATCCGCCAGGCCAGTTGCGCCTGGGAATAGTGTTCCTCCGTATGGGGCTTTGCCGGCGCCTGCCGGGCCTTCGCCTGCGCCAGCTTTTCCTCAAGCGCCGTGAGGCGGTCGCTTTCGGATGGCTCGGACATGGCAAAAGACACCCCTTGGGAAGTCGGGCGGAACCTAGGCAGAGGCCGCGCCGGAGTCAACGCGCATTGCAGCGTCGAAAAAACGGTCCAAGCACCTGTTTTTAAGTCTATTTTTCAAATCCGGGCAAATCCGCCACACCGCCAGCCGCCCGAACCCATATTCAACCGTTTGGTTGACGATAAGCCCCTGCCATCGCTAACTGCCCCCATGTCCAGACAGCTCGATCAGGTCTTTGCCGCCCTCGCCGATCCCACGCGGCGGGCGATCCTGTCGATGCTGCTGGAGGATGACATGGCCGTCACCGACGTGGCCGAGCCCTTCGAGATGTCGCTGGCCGCGATCTCGAAGCATCTCACCATCCTCGCCGCCGCCGGTCTCATCACGCAGGAGAAACGCGGGCGCGTGAAATGGTGCAAGCTGGAGCCCGACGCCCTGAAATCTGCCTCTGTCTGGATGCAGGGCTTCGGACAGTTCGAGCCCGTCAATCTCGATGCCTTCGAGGCCTTTCTCGAACGCGAACTGGGCAACGGTACGGGCGACATGCCCGAGAGTTAAACGATCCCTGCGAAGCGCAGCACGGCGAGCACGATCACGACCAGCCCGACGAGATAGATGATGTTTCTCATGCGCCCGTCATACCGGAAATCGGCGGCTGCCGCCACGGTTCACTCTTTCAGCAGCAGAGCGACCGCGCCGAAACTCAGAACGACGCCGACCAGCACCATCGCAGGCGGCACCGGCTGGCCCAGCGCCAGCTCCCACAACAGCACCCAGCTTGGCGTCAGGTAGGTATAGGCCATGACCTTGGCCGAGGGCAGGCGCATGGACGCGTATTGCACAAGGAACACGGTGGTCGAACTGGCGATCAGCGCAACATAGATCAGGGTCACCCAGACCAGCGGACGCAGGCCCAGCCAGTCGGTCGCCCGGATCTCGCCTGCGCCATAGACCAACAGGATGCCCGCGCAGGCCGAGAGCGTCAGGAAGGTGAAGACCAGCACAGGCTCGCCCCGGTTCAGCCAGCGCACGGCGGGGGTGTAGGCCGCATGCGCCACGCAGCCCCAGAAGAAGATCGCCTCGCCCCGCCCGACCTCGAACGCCGTGAACGCCGCCCAGTCGGCGCGGAAGATCACCCATAGCGCGCCCACAGCCCCGAGGCCCAGCGCCGCCACGATGCGCGGGTTGACCCCCTGGCGCAGCATCAGCCAGCCGAACCCCGCGCTCATCACCGGGGTCAGGGTAAAGACCGCCGCCGCCGACACGGGCGGCGCGGTTTTCAACCCTTCGAACATCGTCACGAAATAGACGGCGAAGAACCCGCCAAGGATCAGGTAGCGCCACGGCGCGGCCCAGGCGAAACCCGGCACCCCGCCCCGCACCCGCACCACCGCCCAGATCGCGGCGGCGGCGATGACGAAGCGGATGGCGTTCAGCGCGGTCGGCGCGATCTCGTTGGCGATCTGCCCGCCAAGCGAGAACGACCCCGCCACCAGCGCGGAAAACGCCAGCATGGCGATATGCCCGCGCCGCGCCTCTGCCGCTGGATTGGCAATTGCGCCGTCGCTCACTCCACGGGCCAGGTCTTCACCTGTTCCTTGAGATGCTTGACGAAGGTCTGCACCTTGGCCGTGCGGTGCAGGTCCATATGGGTAACCAGCCAGACCTTGGCCGACCAGTCCTCCATCGAGGGCAGCATATCGACCAGGTCGCCCGTGCCACGCTGATCCCACCCGGCGACAAAGCCGATGCCGATCCCCGCCAGCACCGCCTCTTTCACCGTTTCCATGTGAGAGGCGCGGAACACCACGGCCCGGTCGGGCACGTTTTCCATCAGCCAGCGGTAGAAGGGCGCGCGGGGCGTATCCTCGTTCGGGCCGATGAACCTGTGCTGCTCGATCGTCTCTTCGGTCAGCATGCCATGTTTCTCGACATAGTCGGGGCTGGCCACCAGCCGGATCGTCTGGGTGAAGAACGGCTGCACGACGTTGTCGGGCTGATCGGGCAGTTTCCCTGCGCGAATGGCGACATGCGCCTCGCCATATTCCAGCCGGAACAGACGCGCGTCCGAGATCAGGCGCACCCGCACATCCGGGTGGCGGTCCTGGAACTGGGCGATGGTCGGCACCAAAAGCGGCGAGAGAGAGGCCAGCGACGTGACCAACAGATCGCCCGTCACCTCGTCGCCGCGCCCCTTGATGCGCCCGGCGAGTTGCGTGAACTGGTCATCGGCCTGGCCGGCCACCTGCAACAGGTCCTGCCCCGCTTCGGTCGCGGTGTAACCGCGGGCGTGGCGCTGGAACAGCTTTGCGCCAAGCCGCCCCTCCAAAGCGTCGATATGACGGATGACCGTGGCGTGATGGACGCCCAGCACCTCCGCCGCGCCCGAGACCGTGCCCATGCGCGCCACCTGAAACGCGGTGCGGATCTCGTCCCAATTGTCCATGAAGCCACCGTGCAGTTGCTCACAACTTGGCCGGAATGTCGCCTGTCCTGTTCGACGATGCAATAGAGAAGCGCGGGGGGCATTGCCTGGCGAGGATCGTGCGAATTTGCAGAGTCTTCCGCGCCTTTGCGCAAATTGTACTTTTCTGCGAACGCTTCACATGTAGGCGCATCTCCACCCCATCACCTTCGAGGATTTCCAGGATGACCCAGACCGTGTTGCGCATCGACGCCTCCGCCCGCCGCCAAGGCTCCATCTCGCGCCAGTTGACCGACAGCATCATCAACCGCGTCGCCCCCGATGCGGAGATCGCCACCCGCGATCTTGCCGATGGCCTGCCGCTGATCAACGAAGCGTGGGTCGACGCCAATTTCACGCCCGCCGATGCCCGCACCCCGGAACAGCGCCAGACGCTTGCCCTGTCCGACACGCTGGTGGCCGAGGTGACCGCCGCCGACATCATCGTCATCGGCCTGCCGATTTACAATTTCGGCGTGCCCGCGACGCTCAAGGCCTGGGTCGATCTGGTCGCCCGCGCCGGCGTCACCTTCCGCTATACCGAGGCCGGCCCCGAGGGCCTGTTGACCGGCAAGCGCGCCTATATCGCCGTGGCCTCCGGCGGAACCGAGGCGGGCTCCGAGATCGACTTCGCCACCGGCTATGTCCGCCACGTGCTTGGCTTCATTGGCATCACCGATGTGCATTTCGTGGCCGCCGACCGCCTGATGCTGGATGCCGAAAGCAGCATGAAAAAGGCCAACGCGCAGGTCGAAACCCTCGGAGTGGCCGCCTGATCCACGCAGCGCGCAGCAAAGGGGCGGGACTGTTCCGCATTGAGGGGTCATGCGCCCGCCCCAAACTCTGCGCCACGGACCTTGACGAAAACACGCCCGACCGCAGCGACCTGCGGTCGGCTGACCGGTACGATCTTCTTCCGGCTCAGGCTGGCATGGCGGCTCATGACGCCGCTCGCGGCGGTCTCCCGAAAGCCAGACCCCCGTTTGCCTTAGCGCCGCGCTTTGCTAGCCTGCGGCCATGCTCAGGGTTGCCGCCGTCATTGCCAGCCTGTTCCTGCCCACCGCCCCCGTCGCGGCGCAATCCTGCACGATCGACTTCATCGTGGTCGTCACGCAGGGCGTCGGCAGCATCCGCCCCGGCGAGGAACTGACGGGCCATGCCAGCTATACCGTCGAGGGCCCCTCTTTCCGGCAGGGGGGATCGACGGCGCATCTGGCCTCGGGCGAGATGTCCATCGGCGACAGCATCTCCGGCCCGATCTGGACGCTGATGATCACCTCCGAGGGACCAACGGCCGACCTGATCGGGATCTACGCCAACCATGTCGAGGGCCTCACCGTGGCCGGGATCGAGTTCGAAGGCCCCATGACGATCAACCTTTTCGGTCGCCCCGGCACACGCCCCGACCCGGCCCCGCCCACACGGCAGGAGGAATTCGACCGCATGGACCTGCGGCGTTCCTTCTCGCTCCAGGCGCATGGTCGGGACATGCTGGCGGGCAACGTCACGCGGCTGACCGCCGTCTGCACCTGATCGCCCGCGATGCTTGACTCGCAGCGCCCGCGCGCGTAACAGCGCGTCAACAACCCGGAACGCGCCAGCCTTCCGGTCCTGAGCCATTCGGCAGGATCGCCCCCCGTCAGCGAGGATTCGCCCACGGGGGTCAAGGTCCGTTTGGGCATCGCCCTTCGGATTAGCCGGATCGGCCCGCAGGGCCTTGGTGCAACCCGGAGCGCCCCTTACCTCAAGGGGGCAACCGAGACGAAAGGGGGCAATGGCCCATGTTCGAGAACCTGTCAGAACGCCTTGGTGGCGTCTTCGATCGCCTGACGAAACAAGGCGCGCTGTCCGAGGATGACGTGCGCACCGCCATGCGCGAGGTGCGCGTGGCCCTTCTCGAAGCGGACGTGTCGCTGCCCGTGGCGCGGCAGTTCATCAAGGCGGTCGAGAAAAAGGCCACCGGCGCCGCCGTCACCAAGTCGGTCACGCCCGGCCAGCAGGTCATCAAGATCGTCCATGACGAACTGGTCCATGTCCTGACCGGCGACGAAGACCCCGGCAAACTGAAGATCGACAACCCGCCCGCGCCGATCCTGATGGTCGGCCTTCAGGGCTCGGGTAAGACGACGACCACCGCCAAGCTGGCCAAGCGTTTGAAAGAGCGTGAGGGCAAGAAGGTGCTGATGGCCTCGCTCGACACCAACCGCCCCGCGGCCATGGAACAGCTGGCGATTCTTGGCACCCAGATCGGCGTCGATACCCTGCCCATCGTCAAGGGTGAGGACCCCGTCGCCATCGCCAAGCGCGCCAAGACGCAGGCCTCCTTGGGTGGCTATGACGTCTACATGCTCGACACCGCGGGCCGGTTGCATATCGACGAGGAACTGATCGCACAGGCCGCCGCCGTGCGCGACGTGGCCAACCCGCGTGAAACGCTCCTGGTCGTCGACGGCCTGACCGGCCAGGACGCCGTCAACGTGGCCGAGGAATTCGACGACAAGATCGGCGTCTCGGGCGTTGTCCTGACCCGGATGGACGGCGACGGGCGCGGCGGTGCCGCCCTGTCCATGCGCGCCATCACCGGCAAGCCGATCCGCTTCGTCGGCCTCGGCGAAAAGATGGACGCGATCGAGACCTTCGAGCCCGAGCGCATCGCCGGCCGCATCCTCGGCATGGGCGATATCGTGTCGCTGGTCGAAAAGGCTCAGGAAGTGCTGGAAGCCGAACAGGCCGAACGCATGATGAAGCGCTTCCAGAAGGGTCAGTTCAACATGAACGACCTCAAGGGCCAGCTGGAACAGATGCTCAAGATGGGCGGCATGCAGGGCATGATGTCGATGATGCCCGGCATGGCCAAGATGCAGAAGCAACTGGATGACGCCGGCATGGACGACACCGTGATCAAGCGCCAGATCGCGCTGATCCAGTCCATGACGAAAAAGGAACGCGCCAACCCCGCCCTGTTGCAGGCCAGCCGCAAGAAGCGCATCGCCGCCGGCGCGGGGCAGGATGTCTCCGACCTCAACAAGCTTTTAAAGATGCAGCGCCAGATGGCCGACGCGATGAAGAAGCTCGGCAAGATGGGCAAGAAGGGCATGATGAAAGGCGGCCTCGGCGCGCTGATGGGCAAGGGTGCGCCCTCGGCGCTCAAGGATATGGACCCGTCCAAGATGGACCCGGCGGAAATGGAAAAGGCCGCGCGCCAGATGGGCATGGGCGGCCTGCCCGGCCTCGGCGGCGGTGGCCTTCCCCCCGGTCTCGGCGGCTTCGGCAAGAAGAAATGACCCCGCATCTGACCGATACCCCGGTCCTCGAGACCGAGCGCCTGCGTCTGCGCGCGCCCAAGTCCTCGGATTTCGAGGTCTTGGCGCCGTTCGTCATGTCGGACCGCGCGCGCTTCGTCGGCGGCGGCGCGGACAAGGATATCGGACACGCCTGGCGCGTTCTGGCGATCATCACTGGCCATTGGCATTTGCGGGGCTTCGGCACCTTCGTTGCCGAGGTCAAGGAAACCGGCGCGCCCATCGGCTCGGTCGGTCCTTGGTATCCCGGAGACTGGCCGGAGCATGAACTGGGCTGGACGATCTGGACCCCAGAGGCCGAGGGCAAGGGCTATGCCCACGAGGCGGTGACGCGCGCCCGCGCCCATGCCTATGACGATCTCGGATGGCGCACGGCAGTCAGCTATATCGACGAACGCAACGACCGCTCGCTGGCGCTGGCCCGCCGGCTTGGCTGCACCCATGACACCGGTGCCGCCCTGCCCGACCGCGACGAGCCGCTTCAGGCCTGGCGCCACCCCGCCCCGTCGCAAGGGGGGCTGCAATGATCCGCTGCCAGCCGCACATGTATGTACAGCCTGTGTACGGGGTGTGTACGCCCTGTGACACGCTCTTCCCCGCCGTTTCCGAGGTTCGCCCATGACCAATGCCGCCACCCGCGCCGCCGAGATTCTGAAGGGCCATCGCGAGTCGATCGACCGCCTCGACGCGATCCTGATCTACACGCTGGGCGAGCGGTTCAAGCACACGCAGGCCGTCGGCAAGCTCAAGGCCGAACACGACCTTCCCCCGTCCGACCCCACGCGCGAAGCCGCGCAGGTCGCACGGCTCGAAGACCTGGCGAAACGGGCCGACCTGGACCCGGTTTTCGCCAAGAAATTCCTACGCTTCGTGATCGACGAAGTTATCCGTCACCACGAACAACACCAATCGTAGGGCGGGATTGATCCCGCCTTCGCAAGCCATATCAAGGAGTTACACCATGGCAATGAAAATCCGACTGGCCCGCGGCGGCTCGAAAAAGCGTCCCTTCTACCGCATCGTGGCAGCCGACAGCCGCATGCCTCGCGACGGCCGCTTCATCGAGAAGCTCGGCACCTACAACCCGCTCCTGCCCAAGGACAGCGAAGAGCGCGTGAAGATGGACATGGAGCGCGTGCAGCACTGGCTCGACCAGGGCGCCCAGCCCACCGACCGCGTGAGCCGCTTCCTCGAAGCCGCCGGCGTTCTGGAGAAGAAAGAGCGCGCCAACATGAAGAAGGCCGAGCCCGGCAAGAAGGCGCAGGAACGCGCCGAAGAGAAAGCCGCCAAGGCCGCAGCCGCCGCCGAAGCAGCCGCCGCCCCCGCCGAAGAGCCGGCGGAAGAGGCAGCTGCCGAAGAAACCACCGAGTAATCAGGTGCTTGCGGGGCGCTGGCCCATGTGCCCGCGCCCCGCTGACCTCGGCATGGTGATGTCCTGCCACACCCAGGATCGGCCCGCGCCGATGCCCCAGGCCCGGAGGATCGCATGATTCTCGCGGCACTCGGGCTTGGCGCGGTCGGCCTCTATTTCCTGATCTTCGGCGACGCGCCCGCGCGGGTCGTCGGGGTTGTCTTCATCGGCATCGCCGCGGTTTTCGCCTTCCTGATGTGGGTCGCCCTCACGCAGGACCGCGCCGCCCTGCCCGGAGAACTGCTTCATGGCTGACAAGGTCTGCGTCGGCGCCATCGCCGGGTCCTTCGGTGTCCGCGGCGAAGTGCGGCTCAAGAGCTTCTGCGCCACACCCGAAGACGTCGCCACCTATGGTCCGCTGACGACCGAGGATGGCAGCCGCAGTTTCGACCTCCGCATCACGCGCCCGGTCAAGGCGGGCTTTGCCGCGCGCCTTTCGGGCGTCGCCACCAAGGAAGAGGCCGACGCCCTGCGCGGCACCCGCCTCTTCGCCCCGCGCAGCGCCCTGCCCAGCCTGCCCGACGATGAATACTACCACGCCGACCTGATCGGCCTGGCGGTGCAGGACACCGGCGGCCAGCCGCGCGGCAAGGTCTCCGCCGTCTTGAACCACGGCGCCAGCGACCTGCTGGAACTCCGCGTGCCGGGACAGAAGGGCACCGTCCTCGTCCCCTTCACGCTCGAGGTCGTCCCCACCGTCGATCTCGCCCAGGGCCGTATCGTCATAGACCCGCCCGAGGGTCTCTTCGACGACTGATCCCATCTTTATCCCTCAAATATGCCCGCGCGGAACGCGCCAGCGTGCAACGGGGCTCGATGCCCCGTGGCACGCTTCCCCGGGCGACGTCGAAGACGGCGCAAACCCTGCCATTGCGAAACCCGTTGCCCCGCTCTAATCCCTCCCCATGTCCCAGCCGCCTTCGAAATCCCACGGCCGACTCTCGATCTCGGCCAACCTGACGCCACGCGACTTGATGGCCGACACCAGGCGCCTTCATGGCGCGTGGTGCGCCAAGATCGTCACCCTTTTCCCCGAGGTGTTTCCCGGCGTGCTTGGTGCCTCGCTGACGGGCCGCGCGCTCAAGGACGGGCTTTGGGCGCTGGAGCCGATCGGCCTGCGCAGCTTCGGCACTGGAAGACATCGCCAGGTGGATGACACCCCCGCGGGCGGCGGCGCGGGTCTCGTGATGCGCCCTGATGTGCTGGGCCGCGCGCTGTCGATGGCGGCAAAGGGCACGCCCGACGATCCCGCCCGCTGGCCGCGCGTCTATCTCAGCCCGCGTGGCAAACCCTTCACACAGGCCGACGCGCAGCGTTTTGCAAGGGCCGAGGGGATGACACTCCTCTGCGGCCGGTTCGAAGGCGTGGACGAACGCGTGATCGAGGAATTTGGGCTTGAGGAAATCAGCCTTGGCGATTTCGTCCTGACCGGGGGGGAAATCGCCGCGCAGGCCGTGCTGGATGCCACCGTGCGCCTTATTCCCGGCGTCCTCGGCAACGCGGCCTCGACCGAGGAAGAAAGCTTCTCCGACGGGCTCCTCGAACATCCGCAATACACCAAGCCCGCCGAATGGAAGGGCCGCAAGATCCCCGATGTTCTGCTGTCGGGCCACCATGGCGAGATCGAGAAATGGCGCCGGGCCGAGGCCGAGCGCCTGACGCGCGCGCGTCGCCCCGATCTTTGGGCCGACTACCAGAAACGAAAGGGTTGATCGCCCGCCCGCACCGCCTTATACGGCGCTGGTCCGGGGCCGGAATCGGCCAGCCGGATCGTTGTTCTTTTGGCCGCGCACGCACCTTCGGCGACCGCAAAAGCCGGGACGACACCACAAGGCAAGGATTGGCCGCATCTCCGGCGGGCGCCCCCGAAACGGGATCAAGGCGGACCCGGTCGAAGTCCGGAGCTCTGGGTTGACGTGACACCTTCGCGGAAAAACCGCGAGCATTGATGATAGGAGACGGGTCCAATGGATCTGATCGCACAACTGGAGGCCGAGCAGATCGCTGAGCTCGGCAAGACCATCCCGGATTTCAAGGCAGGCGACACCGTGCGCGTCGGTTACAAGGTGACCGAGGGCACCCGCACCCGCGTGCAGAACTACGAGGGCGTCTGCATCGCGCGCAAGAACGGCAAGGGCATCGCCGGCTCGTTCACCGTGCGCAAGATCTCGTTCGGCGAGGGCGTCGAGCGTGTGTTCCCCCTCTACTCGACCAACATCGAGTCGATCGAGGTGGTTCGTCGCGGCCGCGTGCGCCGCGCCAAGATGTACTACCTGCGCTCGCGCCGGGGCAAATCGGCCCGGATCGCCGAGGACACCACCTACAAGCCCAAGTCGGGCGCCGAAGCGTAAGGAGCGGCGAGATGAAAAAGGATATCCATCCCGATTATCACGTCATCGACGTGAAAATGACGAATGGCGACATCGTGCAGATGCGCTCGACCTGGGGTTCGGAAGGCGACACGCTGTCGCTCGACATCGACCCCTCGGTGCACCCGGCCTGGACCGGTGGCGGCACCCGCCTGATGGACCAGGGCGGCCGCGTGTCGAAGTTCAAGAAGAAATACGAAGGCCTCGGCTTCTGAGCCTGACGGCCTCGTCGAACCCAATGAACGCCGCCCTTCGGGGCGGCGTTTTCGTTTCACCGGGCGGATTGGACACAAATCCAAGGGAAACACCCGCATCGCTGCCATTATCCCTTACTCCGCCCCGCATGCTGCCGTATATTGCGACAAAGCAAACCGGCCCCACAAAATGAGGGTCGGTCCGCCGGGGTCAATCGAGGGGACGCGCGTGGCACACATCATCGTCTTGGGCAATGAAAAGGGCGGCTCGGGGAAATCCACGACCGCCATGCATATCGCCACCGCGCTGGCCCGGCTGGGGCATGTGGTGGGCGGTCTCGACCTCGATTTGCGGCAACGCAGCTTCGGGCGCTATATCGAGAACCGGCAGAACACGATCGCCAAGCGCGACCTGGACCTGCCCTGCCCCATCCTGATGGAATTGCCGAACCTCAGCCCGGACGACCTCGAACCGGGCGAGAACATCTATGACCGCCGCCTCTCGGCTGCCGTGGCCGAGCACGAGGCGCGCTGCGATTTCATCGTCATCGACTGCCCCGGAAGCCATACGCGCCTGAGCCAGGTCGCCCACAGCCTTGCCGATACGCTGATCACGCCGATGAACGACAGTTTCGTCGATTTCGACCTGCTGGCGCGGATCGACCCGGACACCTACGAGATCACCGGCCCCAGCGTCTATTCCGAGATGGTCTGGCACGCCCGGCAGTTGCGCGCGCGCGCGGGCCTCTCGCCGATGGATTGGATCGTCGTGCGCAACCGCCTGGGCGCGCAGGAGATGCACAATAAGCGCAAGGTGGGCCGCGCGATGGAGGATCTGTCCAAGCGCATCGGCTTTCGCGTCGCGCCGGGCTTCAACGAGCGGGTGATTTTCCGCGAGTTGTTTCCCACGGGCATGACCTTGCTGGACCTGCGCGAGTTGGGGGTCGAGCGACTGAACATCTCGAACCTCGCCGCACGGCAGGAGTTGCGGGATCTTGTCCGCGCCTTGAACCTGCCCGGCGTCGACGTCGATTTCTGATCGGCGGTCAATACCGCGGGCCTCAAGACATCCTTGAGAGGAACGCGGCCCTGCACCAGGGGCTTTGTCGTGCAGGGCCGGTCCGTCTCGGTCGCGTTCGGCGGGATAAAGGGGACATACCGAACGCCAGGGCGGGAAGGGACATTCCCCGCGCGGGACGAAGGGAACACCGGGCGTGTAACACCCATGTGGCAGCATCGTGTGCCCCGCCCGTTATCCACAGCTTTTCGGACCCCAAACGAAAAAGGCCCCGCTGATGCGGGGCCTTTCCGATCTTGCCGTAAGGCGCGGACTTAGTCGTCCTGCTTCAGCGCTGCGCCAAGGATATCGCCGAGCGATGCGCCCGAGTCCGAGGAGCCATACTGTTCGACGGCCTCTTTCTCTTCGGCGATCTCGCGAGCCTTGATCGACAGGCCGAGGCGGCGCGACTTGGCGTCCACGTTGGTGACGCGCACGTCGATCTTGTCACCGACCTGGAAGCGCTCGGGGCGCTGCTCGGCACGGTCACGCGACAGATCCGAGCGACGGATGAAGGATTTCATGCCTTCGTACTCGACCTCGATGCCGCCATCTTCGATCGCGGTGACCTCGACGGTGATGACCGACCCACGCTTCACGCCATCCACGGCCTCGGCGAAGGGATCGCCGTCAACCGCCTTGATGGAGAGCGAGATACGCTCCTTGTCGGTGTCGACCTCGGTGACGACCGCCTGGACGACGTCGCCCTTGCGATAGTTCTGGATGGCATCCTCGCCGCGACCTTCCCAGGTCAGGTCGGAGAGGTGCACCATGCCGTCGATGTCGTTGTCGAGACCCACGAACAGACCGAACTCGGTGATGTTCTTGACCTCGCCCTCGACCTGCGTGCCGACCGGGTACTGCTCTTCGAACACTTCCCACGGGTTGCGCATGGTCTGCTTGAGACCCAGCGAAACGCGGCGCTTGGCGGTGTCGATTTCCAGCACCATGACCTCGACCTCTTGCGAGGTGGAGACGATCTTGCCGGGGTGCACGTTCTTCTTCGTCCAGGACATTTCCGAGACGTGAACGAGGCCCTCGACACCGGGCTCCAGCTCGACGAAGGCACCGTAGTCGGTGATGTTCGTCACGCGGCCGGTATGCACCGATTCCAGCGGGTAGCGGGCTTCGACGGCATCCCACGGATCGTCCTGCAGCTGCTTCATGCCGAGGCTGATGCGGTGGGTGTCCTTGTTGACCTTGATGACCTGCACCTTGACGGTTTCGCCGATGGACAGGACTTCTTTCGGGTCGTTGACGCGGCGCCAGGCCATGTCGGTGACGTGCAGCAGGCCGTCCACACCACCCAGATCGACGAAGGCGCCGTATTCGGTGATGTTCTTGACCACGCCGTCGACCACGTCGCCCTCGTTGAGCTTGGCGATGACCTCGGCGCGCTGTTCGGCGCGGGACTCTTCCAGGATGGCGCGGCGCGAGACCACGATGTTGCCGCGGCGGCGGTCCATCTTGAGGATCTGGAAGGGCTGCTTGAGACCCATCAGCGGGCCTGCGTCACGCACGGGGCGCACATCGACCTGCGAACCGGGCAGGAAGGCCACGGCACCGCCCAGATCGACGGTGAAGCCACCCTTGACGCGGCCGAAGATGGCGCCTTCGACGCGCTCTTCGCTGGCATAGGCTTTTTCCAGACGGTCCCACGCGGCTTCGCGCTTGGCCATCTCGTGGCTGATGACAGCCTCGCCGCGCGCGTTCTCGACGTTGCGCAGGTAAACCTCGACCTCGTCGCCCACTTCGATCTGGGGCGCTTCGCCGGGGTTCGCGAATTCCTTGAGATCGACGCGGCCTTCCATCTTGTAGCCGACATCGATGATGGCCTGGCCTGCCTCGATGGCGATGACCTTGCCTTTGACGACAGACCCCTCGTCGGGCGTGTCGATTTCGAAGCTTTCGTTCAGGAGGGCTTCGAACTCCTCCATGGTTGCTTTAGCGCACATATGCGTATCGGTTCCTATTCGTTCGATATTTCTGGCCGCGCGGTTGTCTCCGCCGGTCTTGGGATGATCGTTGGTCTGACGCCCCGGAAAACAAAGAGGGCCGGTGAACCCGACCCTGCTCGATCTCTCTGCTTCCGGCGTTGCTCGCCGTGTTGACGTGCGCGCGTATACAGGGGGTAGGCCTGTTGCGCAAGGGGCTGGCACGGTTCGGCCTTGGTTGGCGGCGCCGGTTGCGCCAAGACGCGCGGGCTCAGGCGCAGGCTGAGACGGGGGCACCCGAACCCGCCATCGGCCAGCCCTGCCAGTCCACGTCGTTGTGCATCCAGAAGTCGACGACACGCCAGGGCGACACGAAGCAAAGAAGTGATACGGGAACCAGGGCAACGAACAGGACGCGAAGTGCCATCCTGTCGAAAGAGATCGTTACCCCGGCCCATCCGGGTTTCACCGGGGGGACATCGCCCGCTCGTGTCTGAGGCTCCGTCTGCCTGACCGCAGGTGCCAAGGCATCTCCCTCCCCTTCGACCACCCGGTAGTGAACATGGCCAATGGAAGGGACGTCTGGCAAGCCGCGTCCTAGTCGCGGTGCGCGGCGATTTCCCTGATCGCCTTGGCGACCGCCTCTTCGATACTCAGGTCCGAGGTGTCGAGGATCACGGCATCGGCGGCAGGCAGCAGGGGCGCGGTTGCCCGATTGGCATCTCGCGCGTCGCGTTCGCGCACATCGGCCAGCACCGTGTCATAATCGGACGCGATCCCGCGTTCGAGCAATTCCTTGTGGCGGCGGCTGGCGCGCACTTCGGCGCTGGCAGTGACGAAAAGCTTAGCCTCGGCATCCGGGCAAATGACCGTGCCGATATCCCGCCCGTCCAGCACGGCGCCGCCTGCGCGACGGGCAAAGGCGCGCTGGAAATCGACGAGCGCCGCGCGAACCTCGGGGATCACAGCGACTCTCGAGGCCGCCTGCGCAACGTCCGGCGTGCGCAAGGCGTCTGGATCGCCGAGGTCGTCCGCCGTCAGCGCCTGCGCCGCCTCGACCGGTTCCTTGCCCGTCAACATGCGCGCGCCCACGGCGCGGTAAAGCAAGCCCGTGTCGAGATGGGCAAAGCCGAAATGCTCGGCCACCGCGCGGCTGATCGTGCCTTTTCCGGCAGCGGCTGGCCCGTCGATGGCCACGGTAAAACTCATCTGCGTCTCCTTCCGGCGTGGATGGTCCGGCCCGCAATCGCCAAGATCAACATGGCCCCGGCCATGCCCACAAGGGCGAATTGGACTGCCGCCAGGGCATTCGATTGATCCTGCGACCCGCCCCACTGTCGTTGCTTGAGGGAGTGGCTTTGTCCATCGGGGTCACCAGGCAGTGCCAACCAGAGTGCCCCCCCGACAGCCCCACGCCGCGCAAGCCAAGTGTCAGCCGCGTTCGATCTCGGCGCCCAGGTCGCGCATCAGCCCCTCGAAAATCGGGAAGCTGGTCGCGATCGGGCCGCCATCATCCACGCCGACCGGCTCTCGCGTCGACAAGCCGAGGCAGAGGAAAGACATCGCGATGCGGTGGTCGAGATGCGTGGCGCAGGTCGCCCCGCCTTTCACCCCGCCCATGCCGCGCCCGTGGACGATCCACCAATCCGGTCCGTCCTCGACCTGCACCCCGCAGGCGCGCAACCCATCGGCCATGGCCGCGATCCGGTCGCTTTCCTTCACGCGCAATTCCTTGACGCCGCACATGACAGTCGGCCCTTCGGCATTGGCCGCGACGACCGAGAGGATCGGGTATTCGTCGATCATGCTGGCGGCGCGGGCGGGTGGCACCTCGACCCCCTTCATGTCGGGCGAATAGCGCGCGCGCAGGTCGGCGACGGGTTCGCCCCCTTCCTCGCGCGGGTTCTCGTAGGTCAGGTCGGCGCCCATCTCGATCAGCGTCTCGAACAGGCCCGCGCGCGTCGGGTTCAAACCGATATTCGGCACCAGCACGTCCGAGCCCTCGGTGATCAGCGCCGCACAGACCGGGAAGGCCGCGCTGGAGGGGTCGCGCGGCACGGTGATGGTCTGCGGCTTAAGCTCTGGCCGGCCGGTCAGGGTGATGACCCGGCCCTCATCCGTGACCTCGGTCGTGATCTCGGCACCGAAGCCCGCCAGCATCCGTTCGGTATGGTCGCGTGTCGCCTCGGCCTCGATCACGACGGTCTGGCCCGGCGCATTCAGCCCGGCCAGCAGGACCGCGGATTTCACCTGCGCCGACGGGACGGGCACGGTGTAGCGCACGGGCAGCGGCTCCGCCGCGCCGACCAGCGTCATCGGCAAACGCCCCCCGGCGCGGCCCACCGACCGGCAGCCGAACAGCGCCAACGGGTCCGTCACCCGCGCCATCGGGCGCGAGCGCAGCGAGGCATCGCCGGTGAAGGTCACGGTGATCGGGGTCGTGGCCATCGCGCCCATGATCAGGCGCACGCCGGTGCCGGAATTGCCGCAGTCGATCACGTCCTCGGGTTCGGCAAAGCCGCCCGTGCCCACGCCGTGGACGTGCCAGGTGCCATCGTCATCGCGCGTGACCTCGGCCCCGAAGGCGCGCATGGCCTTGGCGGTGTCCAGCACGTCCTGCCCTTCCAAAAGGCCGGTGATCCGCGTCTCCCCCACGGCCATCGCGCCGAGGATCAGGGACCGGTGCGAAATCGACTTGTCCCCGGGCACATGGGCCTCGCCCGTCAGCGCACCGCCCTTGCGGGCCATCATCGGAACCGGATCGCCGTGGCCGGACATGCGCCGCCCTCCCCTTTTGTCAGTCGCGGGGGTGATAGACGCGGGCGCGCGCCTCGTCCACACCCCGCACACGCGCCGCCTCGAAATAAGGGGGCCGACCACCCACACGGGCGAAAGGCGCGGGCGATCGCCCCAAAAGGGGCGTGAGGCCGCGCCTCCCCCCGGGCGACGTCGCAGACGGCGCAAGCCCTGCGGGGATCAGAGCCGGCGGAAGGTCAGGTAGTGCGGCACGCGCCCCTCGCGCAGCGCCTTCTGTTCGTAGCGCGTCGAAATCCAGTCACCCCAAGGGTCGCGCCAATCCCGCGGCCCCTTGGCGAGCCACTCGAACCCCGCCCGTGGCACCTCTTCCAGCGTTTGGCGGACATAGTCGGGGATGTCGGTCGCCACGCGGAATTCCGCACCCGGCTTGAGAACTCGGGCCAGCGGCTCAAGGTGCTCGGGCGTCACGAAGCGGCGGCGGTGGTGGCGCTTTTTCGGCCACGGATCGGGATAGAGCAGGAAGGCCCTGGAGATGGATCGATCCGGCAGCACGTCGAACAGGTCGCGGGCGTCGCCGGGATGGATGCGCAGGTTCTGCACCCCGCTCGCCCGGATCTTGCCAAGCAGCATGGCCACGCCGTTGATATACGGTTCCGCACCGATGATCCCGATCTGCGGGTTGCGCTCCGCCTGGTGGATCATGTGCTCCCCGCCGCCGAACCCGACCTCGAGCCACACCTCGCGCCCGTCGAACAGGGCGCTTAGGTCCAGCGGTGTACGCTCGGGGTTTTCGTCCCAGCCCACCGGCCCCGGCGACAACGCGGCAAGGTCCTCTTCCAGATAAACCTCCTGGCTGTCGCGCAGGTGCTTGCCCTTGCGGCGGCCGTAGAAGTTGCGATGCGGGCGCTTGGGCAGGTCTTGCATGGTCACGATCCTCTGGCGCGGCGGCCCCGTCCTCTAGCCCATGCCCATCCGTGTCTCAATCCCCGGCTTGGGCCACAGGTGCGCATGGCGCGGCAAGCTCCCCGACCTCGCCCTGTGGTCAGGCGCCCCTGACAAGGGTCTTCCTTTCCGGGGGCAAGTGCTTACGTTTTTCAGGCGCACATCTCAGACGTGTGTGCGCGGCACGGAAAGGAGATACCTGGATGTTCTCTCACTCGGTCCGCCTGTTCGACCTGTTCGGCTTCGAGATCCGCATCGACGCGAGCTGGCTGCTGATCGCGGCCCTGATCGTCTGGAGCCTGTCCTCGGGCTATTTCCCAGAGGTTCTGCCGGGCCTTGATGCAAGCGGCTACCTGATCCTGTCGGTCGTGGCGATGCTGGGCCTGTTCGGTAGCCTGATCCTGCATGAACTGGCCCACTCCCTCGTCGCGCGGCGCTACGGGCTTGGCGTGGGTGGCATCACCCTGTTCCTTTTCGGGGGCGTGGCGCAACTGGAAGACGAGCCCAAAAGCGCCGCCTCGGAATTCTGGATCGCGATTGCCGGGCCGGCCATGAGTTTCGCACTGGCCGGGGCCTTTGGCCTGCTCGCGGTGGCCGCGGGTGGGGGCGTTGCCGGGATGGTCCTGTCCTACCTCGCCTCGATCAACCTGATCCTTGCGGTCTTCAACCTCGTGCCTGCCTTCCCCCTGGATGGCGGGCGGGTTCTGCGCGCGTGGCTCTGGAACCGCTCGGGCGATGTGCTGGAGGCGACGCGCAAGGCCAGCACGGCGGGGGTCGTCTTTGCGCTCGCCCTGATGGCGCTTGGTCTGTTCTCCGTCCTGTCGGGGGGCGGCGTCGGCGGCATCTGGATGGGGCTGATCGGCCTGTTCGTGTTGAACGCCAGCCGCGGCACCTACCAGCACCTCGTCACGCAAACCAGCCTCAGGGGGTTGCGTGTCTCCGAACTGATGACGCCAAACCCGTTCTGCGCGACACCGGACATGACATTGGCCGATCTCGCCGACGAGGTGATGCTGGCCCATGGCATCAGCTTCGTTCCCGTGGTCGAGGCCGGTGTCCTGCTGGGGCATGTCGACACCGCCCTGATGCGCGAGGTCCCACGCGCGGACTGGGGCGTCACGCAGGTCGGCGACATCTTCGCGGCGCTCTCCGAGGATACCGCCGTGCGCCCCGATCTGTCGGCCGAGGAGGCGCTGAACCTGATGGCAAGCGGACCGCAAAGGAAGCTTCTGGTGGCCGAGGGGCGTTCCCTTGTCGGTGTGCTGAGCATCCGCGACCTGATGGCCCATATCGCCATCGTGCAGGACCTGGGGCGTGGCACCCGACGCTGAGACAGACGAAAAACCGCCCTCTTGAGGAATTGCAGATTTGCTGACCGCCCTGATCGCCATCCTTTCAGCCCTGTCCCTGGCGCTGGCAATCTGGCTGAGCTGGCGGGCAGCGCAGGCGGCCCGCACCCCGCAAGGCGCGGTCGGCTGGGTCGTGTTCCTGCTCTCGACGCCGCATATCGGCGTTCTGATCTACGCGATCTTCGGCCCACACAGGTACAAGCGGCAGACCAAGAACCGCAGGGCCAGCCGCCTTCTCTTCGATGACAAGCGCCCGGATCACGACGGGGAGGGGCCGCGTTTGATGGGCGGGATCGACCGCCGCCCGTTCGAGCGTATCGCGGGCCTGCCCTTTGTCGAGGGCAACTCGGTCGAGGTGTTGAAAGACGGAGAGGCCACCTTCAACGCCCTGTTCGACGCCATCGACCGCTCCGAGAGATACCTGCTGGTGCAGTTCTACACCTTCCGCGACGACCGGATCGGAGAAGAGGTCGTCAACCGTCTGGTGGCGGCGGCGCAGCGCGGGGTGAAGGTGCACCTCTACACGGACGCGGTCGGCTCGAAGGACCTCAGTTGGGCGGCCATACGCCGGATGGAGAAGGCTGGCGTCGCCGGGGCCGCCTTGCGCCGCCAGACTCCAATCATGCGGCGCTTGCAGATCAACTTCCGAAACCACCGAAAGACCGTGATCGTCGATGGGCGCGAGGCCTTCATCGGCGGCCTGAATGTCGGCGATGAATACATGGGCCGCGACCCGAAATTCGGGCCATGGCGCGATACGTTCTGCAGGATCACGGGGCCGGTCGTGCCGCAACTCCAGCTGATCTTTGCCGAGGACTGGCATTGGCTGACCGGGACATCGCTGCGCAAGGACCTCGACTGGGCCCTGCCCGAGGCACAGGGCGCGACCGAGGCCTTGACCGTCGCCACGGGCCCGATCGATGACGAGGACGGCGGCTCGGCCCTGTTTTTCGCGGCGATCTCTTCCGCGCAGGAGCGGATCTGGCTCAGCACGCCCTATTGCGTGCCGGACCTGGCGCTTCTGTCGGCGCTGAAGCTGGCCGCAGCGGCGGGGCGCGACGTGCGCCTCTTGGTGCCCGAGACCATTGACCACTACCTTCCCTGGCTCGCGGCCTTTGCCTATTTCGACGAGTTGACGGAAGCCGGGGTGCAGATCTGGCGTTACAAGGAGGGGTTCCTGCATCAGAAGGCGCTGCTGATTGACGACCATCTCAGCGCGCTTGGCAGCACGAATTTCGACAACCGGTCCTTCCGATTGAATTTCGAGACGATGGTCCTGTTCCACGACCGGACGCTTGCCGCCGAGATGGCCAAGATGCTGGAAGACGACTTTGCCCGCGCCGAGCGGCTGGAGCGAACACTGGATGAGCAGCCGCTGTCGATCCGCGTCGGCGCGCCCCTTGCCCGGCTTGTCGCCCCGGTGCTTTGATCGGACGATGCGGATTCTCAGCTACAACATCCGAAAGGCCGTCGGATTGGACGGACGGCGCAACCCCGAACGGGTGCTGTCGGTCATCGCCGACAGCGGTGCGGACGTGGTGATCCTGCAGGAGGCCGACAAACGCCTCGGCGCGCGCCCCGCGGCCATACCCAAGCGGTTGATCGACCTGGAAAGCGATTATGACGTGGTTGACGTGGCCACGACCGATTTGAGCCTCGGCTGGCATGGCAATGCCGTGCTGGTCAAAGCGGGTGTGACGGTTCTGGCGACCGAGCGCTTGAATCTGCCGGGGTTGGAACCGCGCGGCGCGGTCCGGGTGACGGTCGACGCGCCCGCGACGGGGCGTGTGGACCTCATTGGGGCGCATCTGGGGCTCTTGCGACGCTGGCGCCGACGGCAACTGGCGGCGATCCGGTCCCATGTCGAGCCGCACCATCGGCAGACCACCATCATCGCGGGCGATTTCAACGAATGGTCCGTCAGCGGCGGGTTCGAGCCATTGGGCCGCGATTTCATGGTGATGTCGCCGGGGCGCAGCTTTCATGCCAGCTACCCGGTCGCGCCACTGGATCGGTTCGCCCATGGATCGGGGCTGAGCCTGACGGATTGCGGTGTGATCCGGACCAGCGAAGCGCGCCGCGCCTCGGATCACCTGCCGGTCTGGGCGGAGTTCGCATCGGCCCCTGAACGGGCCGATGCGCAAGATAAATGATCAGACGGCAGCCTTGAGCGCGTCGACCAGGTCGGTCCGTTCCCACGAGAAGCCGCCGTCCTCTTCGGGCGCGCGCCCGAAATGGCCATAGGCCGCGGTGCGGGTGTAGATCGGTTTGTTCAGACCCAGATGCGTGCGAATGCCGCGCGGCGTCAGGCACATCGTGTCGCGGATGGCCTTTTCGATCTCGGATTCATGCACCTCGCCCGTGCCATGCGTTTCGGCGTAGATCGACAGCGGCTCGGCCACGCCGATCGCGTAGGACAGCTGGATCGTGCAGCGCTTGGCCATCCCGGCGGCGACCACGTTCTTGGCAAGGTAGCGCGCGGCATAGGCGGCCGAGCGGTCCACCTTGGTGGGGTCCTTGCCCGAGAAGGCACCGCCGCCGTGGGGCGCTGCCCCGCCATAGGTGTCGACGATGATCTTGCGGCCCGTCAGGCCCGCGTCGCCATCGGGGCCACCGATCACGAACTTGCCGGTCGGGTTCACGTGCCAGACGGTGTTGTCGTTCAGCCAGTCGCTCGGCAGGACCTCGCGGATATAGGGCTCGACCAAGGCGCGCACGTCATCCGAGCTCATGTTCGGGTCAAGATGCTGGGTGGACAGCACGATCGAGGTCACCTCGACCGGGCGGCTGTCTTCGTAACGCAGGGTCAGCTGGCTTTTCGCGTCGGGGCCAAGCGTCGGTTCCTGTCCCGATTTGCGCACCTCGGCAAGGCGGCGCAGGATCGCGTGCGAGTAGAGGATCGGCGCAGGCATCAGTTCAGGCGTCTCGTCGACCGCGAAGCCGAACATGATCCCCTGGTCGCCGGCGCCTTCGTCCTTGTTCTCGGCCGCGTCGACGCCTTGGGCGATATGCGCCGACTGTTCGTGCAGAAGGTTCGTCACCTCGACCGTCTCGTGGTGAAACTTCTCCTGCTCGTAGCCGATATCCTTGATGCAGGCCCGGGCGATGTCGCCGATATGGTCGATGTAGTCGTGGAGCTTGTCCTTGTCGGACAGGCCCACTTCGCCGCCGATAACGACGCGGTTCGTGGTGGCAAAGGTCTCGCAGGCGACGCGCGCTTCGGGTTCTTCTGCAAGGAACGCATCGAGCACAGCGTCAGAGATGCGGTCGCACACCTTGTCCGGGTGCCCCTCGGAGACGGACTCGGAGGTGAAGATATAGTTCGATCGGGCCATGAAGGTTGCTCCATTGAAAACATTGTCCCCACGCCAGGAAGCCGTTGCGGGGCCAGGTTGGCTTACGCCCTTGACAGGAAAGGTTCAATGGCGCGCGGACCGACGGCCTGCGACAATTGCGGCCAGGCTTCCCAAAAGGAACAGGGCCACGAGCGGCAGGTCACCCGTTCGGGCGTAAACCGTCGGCGGCAGGGCAGGCGGCAGCGCGGCGTCGAGAAGCCCACCCTCGCCAAGCGGCAGCGCCGCGACCACCCGGCCGCGACCGTCAATGACGGCCGAGATGCCGGTATTGGCGGCCCGCAAAAGCGGAAGCCCCTGCTCGGCCGCGCGCAATTGCGCCAGGGCGAGATGCTGGTAAGGCCCTGAGAGCGTGCCGAACCACGCATCGTTGGTGATGTGCAGCATCCAGTCCGGGCGCGCGGCGACCTCGCGGATGTAGCCCGGAAAGATCGCCTCGTAGCAAATCATCGGAAAAGCCGTGCCGAGCGCCCCGCCAAGCTCGATCAGGGCCGGGCCCGGGCCGGGAACGTAGCCGCCGGGCAGGACCTCGGCCAATCCGCGCAGGCCCCATCGCGACAAGGTCTCGGCATAGGGCAGGTACTCCCCGAACGGCACCAGGTGGTGCTTGTCGTAAACCGCCTCGATCCGTCCCTCGGCATCCAGAAGGGCCATGGCATTGACCGGGCGGACCCCCTCGAAACGCTGCGCGCCGACGACCACACGGGCGGCTCCGGCGGCCCCGGCGATCTCGGCCCGCGCAACGTCGGAGCGGTCGAGGATCTGCGGCAGGCTGGTTTCCGGCCAGATCACGAGGTCAGGCGTTCGCCCCTCGATCTCGGGGTCGGCGGCGGTCAGGGCCAGACCGCGCTGGAAAAAGATCGGGATCATGTCGCGCCGCCATTTGAGATGCTGCGGCGCGTTCGGCTGAACGAGGCGGATAATAGGTGCCTCCGGATCCTGGGCCGACGGCGTGGGGGCGACGGCGATCAGTGCAACGGACAGACCCGCGGCGACGGCCAGGGAAAGAACGGTCCACCCCAAGCTACGGAGCACCAGCCCGGCCATCAGGGCGGCGAAGCCGAGAACGATCAGGTTAAGGCCCAACCCTCCACCAAATTGCGCCGCGGAGAGGAACGGGCTGCCGATCAGGATGTGGCCGGGAAAGGCCCAGGGAAAGCCGGTCAGGACTACCCCGCGCGCCGCCTCGGCCAGCAGCACAAGGCCGGTCAGGACCGCAAGGCGCCAACCGAGGGCGGCCTGCGGCAACAGGCGGCGCGCCAGGTAGGCGGGTAGCGCCCAGAACAGGGCCAGACCGCCCGCCATGAAGAAAAGCGCGAAGGGGGCCATCCAGCCATGGCGCGCGGCATCGACGAAGAACGGCTCGACGATCCAGTGCAGGGCGACGGCGAAATAGGTCGTTGCGCCAAACCAGGCGATCCAGGCGGCCCGGCGCGCCGTCGCGGCAAGCGAGGCCAGCAGCAAAAGGCCAGCAAAGCCGACCCAGCCGAAGACCCAGAGGTTGAACGGCGCCAAGCCAAGCGCCCCGACCGCACCGGACAACGCCGAGAGCGTCAGCCGCTCGCGATACGTACGCGCCTCGATCCACTCGGCAATCGCAGGGGGGTGGATCACTCCGCCCTCTTGTCAGGCAACCGCACGCGCAGGCGCTTGATGCGGCGGGGGTCGGCGTCGATCACCTCGAACTCCACGCCGGTATCCTCATGCGGAACAACCTCGCCCCGTGCCGGAACGCGACCGGTCAAAAGGAAGACGAGACCGCCGAGCGTATCGACTTCTTCCTCGTCCTCATCCTCGGTCAGGGACAGCCCGATCTCGGCTTCGAACTCGTCCAGCGGGGCCCGCGCCAGCGCGATGAAGGAACCATCGCCCTCCCGCGTCCATGGCTGGGCCTCTTCGACATCGTGTTCATCCTCGATCTCGCCGATGACCTGTTCAATCAGGTCCTCGATGGTCACGATCCCGTCGACCCCGCCATATTCGTCGATGAC
Organism: [Roseibacterium] beibuensis; assembly: GCF_039542305.1. Lineage (NCBI taxonomy): Bacteria > Pseudomonadati > Pseudomonadota > Alphaproteobacteria > Rhodobacterales > Roseobacteraceae > Roseicyclus > [Roseibacterium] beibuensis. The sequence continues at coordinate 631,022 of NZ_BAABHW010000002.1, forward strand.
CAGCGCCATATGGGTGCGTTCGGTCTGCATCTTGGTCAGCAAAACACCGATGGGCATGGAGGGCGGCGCATAAAGCAGCGGCCGCAGCATCTTGCGCAGCGAGAAATCGGTCGCCTTGCCGTTGAAGCCATAGCGCAGGGCCACGTCCTTCAGGTGGATCATGCCGATCGGGCTGTCGAGCGTGCCGTCATAGACGGGCAAGCGGGTCAGCCCGGATTCGCGGAACACCTCGACGAGATCGGGCAAGCCCATATCGCAGGGGACAGACACGATTTCGACCCGCGGGACGGCCACGTCCTCGACCCGCATGCGGCGCAGGTTGGACATGCCGAAAGACCGCTGGCCCAAGGGCTGCGCCTCTGGATCGGGTTCGTGGGAGTCTATGATTTCGGCCTCGTCCTCGGAAGAAGACGATCCGAATATTCGGGCGAGAAACCCCGGCCTCTGGGCGGGGGTGTCATCCTCGGAGTCCTGCGCGCCACGCGCCGCAGGAGACGAGGGGTCGGGGTTCGAGCTCATTGCTCCTTTCCAGATCTGCAAACCGGGCCTGAAACGCCCGTCACGTCAATATGGGTCAGGGACCCCCAGTCTGGCAAGGATGCGCGTCTCAAGCTGCTCCATCAATTCGGCATCTGTGTCGGTTTCGTGGTCGAATCCGAGCAAATGCAGCAGCCCGTGCACCAAAAGATGGGCGAGGTGATCGTCGAGCGGCTTGCCGGCCTCGGCGGCTTCCCGCGCGCAGGTCTCGTAGGCCAGCGCGATATCGCCCAGTTCCTCGGGCGGGCCGTCGCCAATTGGAACCGGCAGGTCGGGCATCTCGCCCGGGGTTTCGGCCCCGCGCTCTTCCGATGGCCAGGAAAGCACGTTGGTCGGCGTCGGCTTGCCCCGGAACTCGGCGTTCAGGGTCGCGATCCGGTCGTCATCGCAGGCCAGCAGGCTGACCGCAAAGCCATCCGGGTCGAGGTCGAGCTCAACCAAGGCCGCCTCGAAGGCCTTGCGGGCGAGGGTCTCCAGCGTGGTTTCGTCCCACACGTCGGCCTCGATCAGGATATCCACGTCGATCATGGGCGCCCCATAGCACCACGCCGCGCAGGCACGCCAGTCAGGACTGCGGCAACTTCACACCCCGCACGTCCCGGTCCATCAAACCGGAGGGATCCCTTTACGTGTCCTCGGCTTTCTCGTCATAGGCCTCGATGATCTTGGCGACCATCGGGTGACGCACGACATCCTTGGAGGTGAAGTAGTTGAAGCTGATGCCCTCGATCCCGCCGAGAATCCGTTCCGCCTGGACAAGGCCGCTGAGTTGCCCGCGGGGCAGGTCCACCTGGCTTCGGTCGCCGGTGATGACCATGCGGCTGCCCTGCCCCAGCCGGGTCAGGAACATCTTCATCTGCATGGTCGAGGCGTTCTGCGCCTCGTCAAGCACGACATAGGCGTTTGACAGGGTCCGTCCGCGCATGAAGGCCAGCGGCGCGATCTCGATCGTCTTTTCCTCGATCAATTTGCCCAGTTGCTTGGCGGGCAGGAAATCGTTTAGCGCGTCGTAGAGCGGCTGCATGTAGGGGTCGACCTTGTCCTTCATGTCGCCGGGCAGGAAACCCAAACGCTCGCCCGCCTCGACCGCCGGGCGCGAGAGGATGATGCGATCGACATGACCGTTGATCATCTGGTTCACGGCGACGGCCACGGCGAGATAGGTCTTGCCGGTGCCCGCAGGACCGATGCCGAAGGCCAGCTCGTTCTGGTAGAGGTTGCGGACATAGTCCTGCTGGGCGCGCGTGCGCGGTTCGATCGTCTTCTTGCGCGTGCCGATTTCCAGCGGACCGGCGCCGAACATCTCCATCTGGTCGCCGTCGCGCGCACCGGTCTCCTCGGCGGAATCGCCAAGGCGCACCATGGCGTCGATATCGCCGGGCTCGACCGATTTGCCGGATTCCAGCCGCGCATAGAGGCGCTCCAGAACGCCTGCCGCTTCCTCTCGCGCCTCTCCCAGCAGGGCAAGTTCATTGCCCCGGCGCAGGATATGCACGGAAAGGAGATGCTCGATTTGCGCGAGGTTGCGATCAAACTCGCCGCATAATTCGATCAACAGGCGATTGTCCGGAAATTCCAGCAGTCGTTCGACGGGCGGCTCGGCAGCGGGCTGCGGCAGCGTGGTGGTCGCCAAACGGGATCTCCCATCTTGAGGGTTCCGACTGGGATCAGAGTGACCGCGCCCCGCCTCGAACGCAACCTGTTGTGTGGGATGTCACGAGATTTTCTTTATCCTGTGTGTCAGGCGCCGGACCTTGCCCAAAACAAAGGCGGGCGCAAAACGCGCCCGCCGAGGAAAATTCTCGTTTGACTTCAGAAGCCGGGGGTGAAGTCCGGAATGCCCGGATTGCGGCTGATGTCGCCGACGACGTAGTTCGGCGGCGCGATATCCGTGCAAACCGGCAGACCGGACACAGGGTCGAGGCGGCGCGACCAATAGCCTTCGAGCCCATCGTCGATCATCCAGATGTGGCAGCCATCGGGGTCGATATAGATGCCGGCCTCAAGCTGACTGAGGCTGCCCGAGTCGACCCCGGTATCTTCGCCGATGGCGATCAAACGGGCATCGTCCGAACTTTGGCAGGCCGTCAGCGCGAACGCGGAAATGGCAAGGGCGACAGCCCCCCGAAGAGAGAGTTTACTGGTCATGGCGGTCACCTGTAGCACACGATTTCAACGCGACGGTTGCGCTGCATGTTCGCGGCGCTGTCATTGGGCGCAACCGGGCGGCGCTCGCCGTAACCGATCTCGCGCGCCACGCGGCCGCCGACCGAGCGGGCGACGTTGGCGACAGCGGCAGCACGGCGCTGGCTGAGGCGCATGTTGTATTCGTCCGAGGCACGGCTGTCGGTATGACCGTAGATCGCGTAGGCAAAGGCCCCCGCCGACGAGAAGAACTGGCGCAGCTGCTCACGGCCCGAAGTGGTCAGGCGCGCGCTGTCAGTGTGGAACAGCACGTCCGAGTTGGACACGGCGCAGGTGTTCACATCGAGGCAGACCGGCATCCCGGTCTCGGGGTTCACCCGACCCTCCATGTATCCTTCGAGACCCCCGTCGGCGACCCAGTGCAGGCAGCCGTCGGGATCGACCCAGAGGCCCGGTTCAACCCGTCCGGTAACGATGACAGTATCCTGCGCCGCGGCCCTATCCGCGGTCGCGATCCAGGCGCTGGCCGCGACGGCACAGATGCCCGCAGCGCGCGCGATCGCGTGTGAAACTATGGCAATCACACAAACATCCCCCATTCAAACCGGTATGCGCTTTCTAAACGTTGGTAGCCGTTCAAGAAAACGCCTTTGATTTCTTGACGATAGCATCTTTCATCCACAAAGGAAGGGGAATCTGGCCGGGCATGCGGCCGCCCCGGAAACAGCATATGGGTGATTCGAGCACTGTTGCGGCAATATGCTGTGAATTATCCCCACGAGTCCGATCCACGACCGGATTCGGTTGCACCAGGCCGGACCAAGACCCGCTTCGGAGACCGTTTGACCTGCCCTTTGTGCCAGCGGGCGCAACCAAGAGCCAGCGGGCCCGCGATTGTTTCCGCGAATGTCGAATCTTGGGGGCAAACACCTTGCGCGGTGGACCTTCGTGATATGGTCGAACGGTCGCGGACTTGAGGGAGTCGCGCGCGGCCCCGATCAGGCCGTTGCGCCAGCCCCTGATGACCGCCAACCGGGGGAAGACAATGACGTACAAGACACCACTGTTCGCGGCCATTTGCGCCGCCGGCCTTCTGGGCCCCGTTTCATCCGCCGTTGCACAGGATCACGCCTACAAAGTGCAGGCGCAACGGCAGGTCATCACGATCAGCTGCTACCGTGGGCCATGGGACGACGTGATCTGGGATCGACCGAACCCGCAATTCACCGACAGCCTGGTCGCCGCGGGCTATACGCTGCCCGAGGCCCACGCCATCGGCGAGCGGGTCTGCCGCGACCCGTCGACGGTGCATAACCCCGACGGCATGATCGCCGTCCTGAACCAGATCATCGCGCAAAGCCCGCCGGGCCGCCGTTGATCCGACTTAGCCGAGCAGTCGGCCCGACAGGGAATTCGGGCGGCTCTCTACGATCTCGACCTTGGCGATCTGCCCGGCAAGGCCCTCGGGTCCGTCCACATGCACCGCGTGGAGGTATTCCGACTTGCCGACCATCTGGCCGGGCATGCGGCCCGGTTTCTCGAACAGAACCGACACCGTGCGCCCCACCATCGCGTCCTGCGTCGCGCGCTGCTGCTTGGTGATCAGCGCTTGCAACCTTTGCAGGCGGTCGTCGGCTTCGGCTGCATCGACCATCGCGCGTTCGGCGGCGGGCGTGCCGGGGCGCGCGGAATATTTGAAGGAATAGGCCGTGCCGTAGCCCACGGTCTCGACCAGGTCGAGCGTGGCCTGGAAATCCTCTTCCGTTTCGCCCGGAAAACCGACGATGAAATCGCCCGACAGGTGCAGGTCGGGCCGCACCGCGCGAATACGCTCGATCAGGCGGATGTATTGCTCGGCCGTGTGCTTGCGGTTCATCGCCTTCAGGACCTTGTCCGACCCCGCCTGAACCGGCAGGTGCAGGTAAGGCATCAGCTTGTCGCAATCGCCATGGGCGGCGATCAGGTCGTCCTCCATGTCGTTGGGGTGCGAGGTGGTGAAGCGGATGCGATCCAGCCCGTCGATCCGCGCCATCTCGCGGATCAGCCGTGCAAGGCCCCATTCCCCGCCATCCGGGCCCGCACCGTGATAGGCGTTCACGTTCTGCCCGAGCAACGTGATCTCGCGCACGCCCCGTTCGACCAGATCACGGGCCTCGCGCAGCAGGCGGTCGGCCGGGCGGCTGACCTCGGCCCCGCGCGTATAGGGCACCACGCAGAAGGAACAGAACTTGTCACACCCTTCCTGCACGGTCAGGAAGGCGGTCGGCCCACGCTTGGGCAGGCGCGCCTTGGGGAGATGGGCGAACTTGTCTTCCTCGGGAAACTCGGTGTCGAGCGCCTTTTCCCCACGCCCGAGCGCTTCCATCATCGACGGCAGACGGTGGTAGGTCTGCGGCCCAACGACAAGGTCAACCATCGGCTGGCGGCGCATGATCTCCTCGCCCTCGGCCTGCGCGACGCAGCCCGCCACTCCGATCTTCAGATCGGGGTTCGCCTCGCGCAGCGGCTTGAACCGGCCCAACTCGGAATAGACCTTTTCCGCGGCCTTCTCGCGGATATGGCAGGTGTTCAGCAGGATCATGTCCGCGCCCTCGGGGCTCTCCACCTGCTCGTAGCCCTGCGCGCCCAGGGCCTCGGCCATGCGCTCGCTGTCGTAGACGTTCATCTGGCAGCCGTAGGTCTTGACGTAGAGTTTCTTCGTCCCGGTCATGGCGCGTGTTCCGTAAGCATTCTTTGACCCGCGGCATGTATCGCATGGGGGCAAGGCTATCAACGCCCCTCCCCTCACACCGGGTTGGGCGATTGCAAATCGGCGCGTCCGGGGCCAATCTGCGCAAAACCGCGCGGACCGGCGCGGGCGGGGCAGACACGGATCAGGCAGGCATGGATTTCGACACGCTGGATCAGTTCAAGGCAGCCCCAAAGGGGCAATACGGCAAAGGGCCCTTCGCCCTCGTCATTGCCGAGGACAGGGTCGAACTGGCCTCGACCCTCGATCACGTGCAGAGCCTTGGCTTCAAGGCGATATTCTTGCTGGCCCCCGCGGGCCTGGAGATGCCGCCGCCCCCGGCCGGCGCCGAGAAGACACGTCACATCATCCGCCATCCGTCCCGCCAACCCGGTGCCGTGACCAAGGCCGTGAACGCCCTGGCCGAGAAGGTGCCGGGTGAATGGGTGCATTACTGTTTCAACGGCGAGTACCTTTTCTACCCGTTCTGCGAGGATCGCACCGTCGGCGAGATGACAACCTGGGTGATGGAGGAACGCCGCAGCGCGATCCTGACCTATGTGATCGACCTTTATGCGCCCGACCTGAACGTTCATCCCGATGCCGTATCCCTGGACACAGCGATGCTGGACGGTTCGGGCTACTACGCCCAGACGCGCAGGAATGCCGCCGGCGACGTGATGGAGCGGCAATTGGACTTCTACGGCGGCCTGAGATGGCGGTTCGAGGAACACGTCGCCCAGCCCAAGCGCAAGATCGACCGTGTCGGCCTGTTCCAGGCCCTGCCAGGGGTTCGCCTGCGCGACGATCACACGCTGAGCGACGAGGAAATGAACACCTACACCTGTCCGTGGCACAACTCTCTGTCGGCGGCGATCTGTTCGTTCCGGGTGGCGAAGGCACTGCGCACGAACCCCGGTTCGCGTTGCGACATCTCGGATTTCAGATGGCACAAGTCGGTGCCATTTCACTGGTCGTCGCTGCAACTGATGGAACTGGGGCTGATGGAACCGGGGCAATGGTTCTGAGCCCTTGCGCCTGATCCCATGAGCGTTCTGCGCGATCCGCCCATCCTTGCGTTCATGGTCGCGCAAACCCTGATCTGGGCGGCAATCTTCTACAGCTTTCCCGCGCTTGTGCTGCACTGGCAGCAGGATTTCGGCTGGTCTGCGACAGCGGCCATGGGGGCCTTCAGCGTCGCGCTGGCGTTGCAAGGGCTGGCGGCGCCGTCCGTCGGTCGCCTGATCGACCGGGGCTTTGCGCCCCGTGGGTTTCCGATTGGCGCGGTGGGTGCTGTGGTTGGCCTTGTTGCGCTTACACAGGTTCAGGGCCTCTGGGGGTTCTACGCGGTCTGGGCGTGGCTGGGGGTGATGATGGGCTTCACGCTTTACGATGCCTGCTTTGCCATCGTGACCCGGGCGCGCGGCGCGTCGGCCCGGCAGGCGATCACCGCCATCACGCTGGTGGCGGGTTTCGCCTCGACCATCGCCTACCCTTTGACCGCTGCCGTGACCGAGGCCGCAGGCTGGCGCGCCGCCGTGTGGGTTCTGGCTGGCCTCGTCCTGGTCCTGAACATTCCGCTCGCCACATTCGCCGCCCGCCGGCTGGAGGCCGAAGCCCGCGACCGGACGCCGGTCCAGCCAGCGCAGACGCAAAGCAAGGGCCGCAGCCCGTTCGCCCGGGCAGAGTTCTGGCCGCTCGGGATCGGTTTCGCGTTCGGCGCACTTGGCACCGGTATTCTGCTCAGCCACCTGTTGCCGCTTATGGCATCGCTTGGCGTGGTGGATGCGATGGCGATCCTGGCGGCCTCTCTCATCGGTCCGGCGCAGGTGTCCGGGCGTATCATCCTGACACTGGCAGGCGCGCGCGTGCAGGCGCGGCACCTGTCGCAAGCAGCCTTCATCTTGCTGGCCTTGGCGTCCTTGGCCTTGGCCGGGGCGGCAGCGTTTCCCTGGCTGGTCCTCGCCTTCGCGGTCGGACAAGGCCTTGGCTATGGCGTCATCAGCATCCTGCGCCCGGTCGTGACCCGCGACGTCATGGGCGACGCCGGTTTCGGCGAAAGCGCGGGGGCGGTCGCGCGCCTGTCGCTTTTTTCCTTCGCCTTGGCGCCGGGCCTCGGGGCGATCCTCGTTGACCTCGCGGGCTATGGCGCAGTGATCGCGCTGTGCGTCCTGGCCCCGCTTGCCGGGGTGGTCAGCCTGCGCCGCCTGCGCGTGGCCCCCTGACGCAAAAAGGGCGGCCCGACCGGGCCGCCCTCGCAACGGTCTCGAAACACGCGATCAGGCGGTTTCGGTATCGGCAGCCTTCTCGGCCTCGATGGCCGCCGGACGCGACGAGGTGATCTCGATCTGGCGCGGCTTCAGGGCTTCGGGCACTTCGCGAACGAGATCGACATGCAGCATGCCGTTCTCATGGGTCGCACCGGTCACGCGGACATGGTCGGCCAGTTGAAAACGCTTTTCGAACGCGCGCGTCGCGATCCCGCGATGCAGGAAGGTGCGCGGCTGCTCGTCCTTGGCCTTGCGCGCGGCAATCACCAGTTCGGTCTCGCGCTGTTCGACGCTCAACTCGGCCTCGGTGAAGCCGGCCACGGCGATCGAGATGCGATAGGCATCTTCGGCGGTCTTCTCGATGTTGTAGGGCGGGTAGGTGCTGGCCGCGGTGTCTTGCGTCATTACGCGGTCGAGCAGGTCGGCCATCCGGTCAAAGCCGACAGTGGCACGGTAAAGCGGCGAAAGATCGTAGTTTCGCATGGGTCATCCTCCATTGAGCGACAACTTATGTGGGCGGCAGCCCCGACCCCGGGCGCTGCCTGAACGATACGCCGACCCGTCATTGGCGTCGGCATACGCAAAATTTGGGATCGTGTCGGACGGGTTTCAAGCCCGTTGCCGCACCGGATCAGGGACGGATGAAATGGCCTTCCAAGCGCCCGCGCCCGGTCGCGCCGGGGCGGATGATCGTGACGGCCCCGCCGGATGCGTGCCCAGCCTGCATGGCCATCAGGTCGTCCAATCGGCCCTCCAGCGCGACAGCCAGGGACATCGCGCCACCCGCACTGTCCCGCCCGCTGGCCGCCATGACCGCGATGATCTCGGGGCCATCGGCCGTCATCCGCATGACCGGCGCGCCTGAACTGCCCTGGTCGACGCGACAGGAAAGCGACCGCACGCTGTCGCGCCGCATGAGGATTTCGCACCCCTCCTCGATCGAGGCAAAGGCCTCGCGATCCTGGCCGTAGGAAACCACGGTCACCTCCGTGCGCGGCACAGCCCCCCTGCCCGACGGGATGGGTGCAATCCGCCCCGTCCGTAACGGCAGGTCCAGCTCAAGCAAGGCCAGATCCAGCGCGATCATCGACAATTCGGTGCGGTTGGCCGCGACATAGCCCGGCGAGACGTGGCTTGCCCTTACCCCTCTCAGCGCCTCGGGCCGTCCGTTTCGCAAGCCGGCCTGAAACAGAAGCGCATCATCGCTGAGGCGGGCGCCGGTCCTCGGATGATACAGGCAATGCGCCGCGGTCAGCACCAGGTCGGGTGTGATCAATGTCGCGGTGCAAAAACTGACCCCGGTGTCGAGACGACCGACCGCTTCCCACCCCCGGATGTCATCGCCGGTGGTCAGGCTATGCAAAGCGCCGTCCTGCTGCGCGAGTGCCGGAAACGCAGCAAGGACCGCCATGAGAAGGACCGAGAGGTATTTCATGCGCGGACAGGTCAGATTCGGTTGGCACGGACGGTGCCCGTGCAATCGGGCCGAATTACGGCGCCAAGAACGCTTGCGGCCATGGCTGGCCAAGCCGCCCGACGTTGACCCGGATCAAGGCCATGTTTCGTGCTTGGGCTCAGGACTTTTCAGGACACGACCTGCAATCGCCCGGATCGCGCGAGAGGAGACCGAAATGGCCCTATCCAAATAGCGCCCGACGTCTTTTTCCGTGGCCCTTTTCCTGGCCTTCATCTGCACCGCTCCGGCCGTCGCGAACGATCTGTGCCAAAGGGCGAATGACGGCGAATGTGACGATCCCACCGTCGACGGCCACATCACCTCGGCCTGCGCCCCCGGCACCGACAGCCATGATTGTGCACCCATCGCCATGGAACCGCCGGAATCGATGGAGGAGGACCTCCTCAGCGACGCCTGCCCGCCGGGCACGATCGTTGTCGACGGAAGCTGCGTCGACGAGGACCTCCTGATCGAGGAAGACGTGCCCGATGAAAAGTGAGCTTCAGCCGAAAACGGAAAACTAGCGCAGGATCGGCACCTCGGCGGCCCCATCGCGCTGCAAGGCAGGCGGCTTTGGACCGCCTGTCGCCCAGTCCAGCAACTCGACAGTGTGGACGATCGGAACCTCGGTGCCCGAACCGATCTGTATCATGCAGCCGATATTGCCTGCCGCGATCAGGTCGGGCTTGGTCATTTCCAGCGTCTCGACCTTGCGCTTCTTCAGTTCCTTCGAGATCTCCGGCTGCATCAGGTTGTAGGTCCCGGCGGACCCACAGCACAGGTGACTGTCCACCGGCTCCACGACCTTGAAGCCCGCCGCCTTCAAAAGGTCCTTCGGCAGCGTCTTGATCTGCTGCCCATGCTGCAAGGAACAGGCGGCGTGATAGGCCACCTTAAGGGGCGCGTCGCCACCGACACCCGCCCCGTCCGGCAAGCCCAGCTTCGTCACAACCTCGGAGACATCCATCGCGATACCGGCCACCGCAGCGGCGTCATCGGCCAACGCGTCCTCGCGGAACATGTGGCCGTAATCCTTCACCGTCGTGCCGCAACCGCTGGTGTTGATGACGATAGCATCGAGCCCCCCGCCCTGCATCTCGCGCGTCCAGGCGCGGATGTTCTTCGCCGCCGAGGCATGGCTTTCGTCGGATTTTCCCATGTGATGCGTCAGCGCCCCGCAACAGCCCTGCCCATCGGCGATCACGACCTCGGCCCCCAGCCGCGTCAGCAGCCGGATCGTGGCGTCGTTGATATCTGTATTCAGCGCCCGCTGCGCGCACCCCGTCATCAGGGCGACCCGCATCCGCCGCTCGCCCACCGCCGGAAAAACCTGCGCATCGTCGTTGCGGCTGACCGGCGGGATCTGCTTGGGCGCCATCTCCAGCATCGCCTTCAGCCGCGCATCCGGCATCAGGAACGCGAAAGGCCGCCCGATCTTGGCCCCGCGCAGCGCCAGACGGAACCGCCCCGGATACGGAATGATCCGCGCCAGAACCCACCGCAGCGCGCGATCCATGAAGGGGCGCTTATAGGTCTGCTCGATATACTCCCGCGCGTGATCGACAAGATGCATGTAATGCACCCCCGAGGGGCAGGTCGTCATGCAGGCAAGGCAGGACAGGCAGCGGTCGATATGCTTGACGGTTTTCTCATCCGCGGGCCGCCCGGATTCCAGCATGTCCTTGATCAGATAGATCCGCCCGCGCGGGCTATCGAGCTCGTCGCCTAGGACCTGGTAGGTCGGGCAGGTCGCGGTGCAGAACCCGCAATGCACGCAGGTGCGCAAGATCTCGTTCGAGCGCGCGGTCGTCGCGTCTTTCAACTGTTCGGGTGTAAATGTCGTCTGCATCGCTTACCCCATGAGACCCGGGTTCAGAATGCCCCGCGGATCGAATTTTTCCCGCAAACCCCGTGACAGCCGCGCCAGCGGCTCCGGTTCGTGTTGAAAGACCGGAAGCTTCGCGCGCGTCTCCGCGCTGGCCCGGACCAGGGTCGCGTGGCCATCGAAGGCGCCGAGCCGACCGCGCAAGTCGGTGCCCTCGGGCACCAGCACCCAGATCAACCCGCCGCCCCAGTCGAACATCACCTTGCCGCCGGTGCGCTCGGCGATCTCCGCGCCATCCGAGGGTTTGACGGACAGGCGCCAGACGTCCCCGGGCGTCCCGGCGAACGCCTCCACATCGCGGATCGCGCGCCATGTCGCCGCGACCTCGGCGCTGTCGGCCTCGACATGGGCTGCCCCGAACCGCTTCAACGCGTCGCCCAGCTTGCCACTGCGATAGGCCACGCTGTCGGCAAACCCCTCCAGCCGCAGCAATGTCACCGGGCCACCGTCGGCATCCGGCAGGTGCGCCGCCCCGCTCACCTCGTAGGGCGATCCAAGCGCCACCGCCATCGCCTCCACCGCCTGCGCCGGGCTGAGCCCTGGCAGAGACACCGTGGCCTGGGCGGCAGGCGCGGGCAGGACCTTGAAGCTTACTTCCGTCAGCACGCCGAGCGTGCCGTAACTTCCCGCCATCAGCTTCACGAGGTCGTAGCCGGTGACGTTCTTCATCACCCGCCCCCCGTTCTTCAGCCGCGTGCCGGACCCGTCGACGAACCGCACGCCGATCAGGCTGTCCCGGCAGGCCCCCGCCTGGATGCGCCGCGGGCCCGAGGCATTCGTGGCCACGACCCCGCCGATGGTCGGCGCACCATCTGTCCCCAGCAACGCGCGGTGATCCATCGGCTCGAAGGGCAGACGCTGGTTCTCTTCTCCCAGGACACGCTCAACCTCTGCCACCGGCGTCCCTGCCCCGACCACCAGGGTCAGCGCGCCCGGCTCGTAAAGCTCGACACCGGACAAGCGCGCAACCGATAGCGTATCGCCCTCCGACGGCCGTCCGATCGGTCGGGTGCCACCCCCCGCGATCCGCAAAGGCCCGCTGGCGGCAGCCACCATTTCGCTCAGTTCCATCTCGTCGGCAGGGGTCAGCACCACGCCCGCTCCTTCATCTTGGCAAGAAAACTCTCGGGGGAGCGCGAGGGGGCAGACAGCCCCCTCGCACGGGTCGCCGCCGTCAGGCGGCGAAACCCCTGCGTTCGGCAGAGATCGACAGCGGGAACACCTTGGCCGGGTTCAATAACCACTTGGCATCGAAAACGTCCTTCACCCGCATCTGCACCTCGAGGTCATCGGGCGCGAACTGCGTCGTCATCAGGTCGCGCTTCTCGATCCCCACGCCATGCTCGCCGGTCAGGCAGCCGCCCACCTCGACGCAGAGTTTCAGGATCTCGGCGCCGAAGGCTTCGCAGGTTTCCAGGTCGCCCGGCTTGTTCGCGTCGAACAGGATCAGCGGGTGCATGTTGCCGTCGCCCGCATGGAACACGTTGGCCACGTCCAGCCCGAATTCCTCGGACATCTCGCCGATCCGCTTCAGGACATAGGGCAGCGACGACACCGGGATGGTCCCGTCAAGGCACATGTAATCGTTGATATTACCCATCGCGCCGAAGGCCGATTTCCGGCCCAGCCAGATGCGCGCCGCCTCGTCCGCCGATTGCGCCTCGCGCAATTCCACCGGGTTGTGGCGCCGCGCGATCTGGGTGATGACGCCAAGCTGCTCGGCGATCTCGGCCTCCGAGCCTTCGACCTCGACGATCAGCAGCGCCTCGCAATCGGGATAGCCCGCCTTGGCGAATGCCTCGGTTGCGCGGATGCAGGGCCGGTCCATGAACTCGATGGCCACCGGCAGCACGCCCGCCTTGATGATGTCGCTGACGCATTCGCCCGCGACCTCGTTGCTGTCATAGCCGATCAGAACGGGCCGGGCGCCCTCGGGCTTGCGCAGGATGCGCAACGCCGCCTCGGTCACGACGCCCAACTGCCCCTCTGAGCCGCAGATCAGCCCCAGCAGGTCATAGCCCGCCGCGTCCAGATGCGCGCCCCCGATCTCGAGGATCTCGCCCTCCATCGTGACCATGGTCACGCCCAGCAGGTTATTCGTCGTCACGCCGTATTTCAGGCAATGCGCCCCGCCGGAATTCATCGCGATGTTGCCCGCGATCGCGCAAGCCAACTGGCTGGAGGGGTCGGGCGCATAGAAGAAATCTTCCTGCTCCACCGCACCGGTCACGCTCAGGTTGGTGCGGCCCGATTGAACGCGGATGAAGCGGTTGTCGTAATCGACTTCCAGCACACGGTTCATGCGGGCCACGCCCAGGATCACGCTGTCAGCCGTGGGCAGTGCCCCCCCGGCCAGCGAGGTCCCTGCCCCACGGGGCACAACGGGCACGCCTTCCTCGTGGCAGATCTTCAGAACGGCCGCCACCTCCTCGGTCGTCGAGGGCAGAACCGCCGCGAGGGGTGGGCATTTGTAGGCCGTCAGCGCGTCGCATTCATAGGCGCGCGTCTCGACATCGTCATGGATGACCGCCGTCTTCGGCAGAACCGATTGCAATCTCTGCACGATCCGGTCCTTGCGGGACAGGATGTCCATATCGGGTGCAGGCATCTCCATGGGCGGTCCTCCTCCGTGTCGCCTAGGAATTGGTAAAGAAATATAACCAATAATGCTTCAAGGCAATGAAAATCACCCTGGGACATTCTCGCATCTTGCAGATCGGGCCGCCCGGCGTCACTGGTGACGGCATGGAATGGATCAAAGTTCTGCATTTGTTGTGCGTTCTCGGGTGGATGACCGGCATCTTCGCGGTGCCGCGTGCGCTGATTTACTGGAAACGTGAGTATGCAAAGCTGGGTGAGTTCGGGCCGACGGGCGACCTGACCATTCGCCTGTACCGCTTTTCGCTCGGCCTTGGCGTGATTGCGATTCTGTCGGGCCTCTACCTGTTCTGGTGGTGGGGCTTTCCGACCTGGGCCTGGGCGAAACTGGGGCTCGTGACGGCGCTGGCGGTGCATTACGGCTGGACCGGGCGATTGGTGCTGCGCGCGCGCCGGGGTGAATTCGACGAAAGCGATTTCTACCTGCGTGTTTTCAACGAGATCAGCGTTCTGGCGGTGATCGTCGTGCTCTTCCTGGTGGTGTTCAAGCCGTTTTGATCCGGGCGGTCGAGGGCGACGTGCTAGGCTTCGCCCATGGTCCGCGCCCTTTTTCTCAGCTTCACCCTCTCTGCAACGGCCGCAAAGGCTGACCCTGCCGCCATCATCGATGTCATGGCCGAGCGCGGCGAAACCGGCTGGCGCTTCGCGGTCACGCTGCGCCATGGCGACACGGGCTGGGATGACTACGCCGATGGCTGGCGGATCGAAACCCTCTCAGGCGAGGTTCTTGGCACCCGCGAGTTGCTCCACCCGCATGTGGAGGAACAGCCCTTCACACGATCCCTGTCGGGCGTCGCGATCCCGGCGGAGGTGACCGAGGTCATGATCCGCGCCCGTACGACTGTCGAAGGATGGGACAGGGCCAGTTTTGGCCCGGTCCTTTTGGATTGACCCGCTACTGACGCCCTTCGCGCAGCCACCCCGCCAGCATCAGGCCCGCCGCGATCAGCAGGAAGAGCCATGCAGAGATAAGCGGCGTGACCGTGATATCGGTCGTCAGGTAAGCCTCGCGCGTTGTCAGCCCGATCCACCCCCGGCCCGAGGCGTTGCGCCCCTCGGAGACCCGGCGCAGGTCGGGCAGACCGTCTTCAAGCCGCAGGATACCGCCGGACAGGGGCGTGACCACCTCGGTCAGGCGATCGCCTGAGGCAATGGTCTCTTCGAATTCGCGCGGGGCCGCGGGGCCAAGCGCGATGACCGTGTCCAGAAGGCCGTCGGTCAGGCGATAAAGCCCCTGCTCGGCGCCTTCGATCTCGGCGGTGAAGCGGCCCGGTGCGGTTTCCTCCAGCGTCACCACTTCTTCGGTGCCATCGGGCGCGGTCACGATCACCTCGCCCACCGCGTTGGCCAGTGTCCGCCGCGTGATGGTGATGGTCTGACCGTCGGCCTCGGCCACCAGCGCCTCTTCCTCGAGGTCAGGCTCGCCCATCATCCAGTGCGCCAGCCGGCGCAGCAGTTCCAGCTGTGGACCGCCCCCCTCGTAGCCGCGATCCCAGAGCCAGGCATTGTCCGAGGCAAGCTCGGCCACGCGGCCTTCTCCGACGCGGTCCAGCATCAGAAGCGGCGCACCCTCGGCCCCGACCATCACCGTCTGTCCACCGCGTTCCTGCAACTCGATCTGACGGAACCAACGCCCCCACGGCGCCTCGCTATCGGGCAGCGGCGTGTGCTCGGCCTCCAGCCCCGCTGTCACCGGATGACGCTGCCCCAACTCGGAAATCTCGGGCAGGAACGGAGCCGAGATCACGCGTGCCGTCGGCTCGCCCGGCAGGATATCGGCCAGAGGCGTCCGGTAGAGGGAGGCCGCCGAGGCAAAGTCCGGCCCCGCCGCCAGCAGGAGCGCGCCGCCGTCTTCGACGTAACGCCGGATATTGTCGATATAGAGCATCGGCAGGATGCCGCGCCGCTGGTAGCGGTCGAAGATGATCAGGTCGAACTCGTCCACCGCCTCCATGAACAACTCCCGCGTGGGGAAGGCGATCAGCGAGAGTTCCGATACCGGCACGCCATCCTGTTTGTCGGGCGGGCGCAGAATGGTGAAATGAACAAGGTCCACAGCCGGGTCCGACTTCAGGAGGTTGCGCCACGTCCGCTGGCCCGGATGCGGCTCGCCCGAAACCAGCAGGACGCGCAGCCGGTCGCGGATGCCGTTGATCTGCACCACGGCGGCGTTGTTGCGGTCCGTCAACTCGCCCTCGGCCTCGGGCACCGTGAACTGCACGACGTTTTGCCCGGCATGGTCCAGCGTCAGGGGCAGTTCCAGCGTTTCACCAACCGGCACCAGGTAGCTTTGCGGTTCGCCGCCATCGATGGCGATCTCGATCTCGGAGCGGCCGGCAAGCTCGGCAGGCACCGCGCCCTGGTCCTCGATCCGCAGGCGCAGGGTGAATTCCTCGTCGATGATGGCGAAGGCTGGGGCCGTCTCGATGACGAGGCGCCGGTCCCAATCCCCTTCGCGCCCCGTCAGCAGGGCGTGGATCGGGGCGGGCATGTCGGGCACCAGATCGGCATCGTGGAGCTGCCCATCCGTCAGCAGGATGGCCCCGGCGACGCGCGCCCGCGGTTCCTCTGCCATCATGCGGCTGAGTTCGGCCATCAGAAGCGTGCCGGCATTGTCCGCGGCATCCCCCACGGATGAGACGCGCAGTTCCATCCCCAGACCGGCCACTTCGCGTTCCAGCCCCTCAAGCGCCTCGGCGGTCTGGCTTTCGCGGTCCGACAGGCGCTGGCTTGCCGATTGGTCGATCACGACCAGCACGATGTCAGAGAGCGGTTCGCGGTCTTCCGATTGCAGCGACGGGTTGAGAAGCGCCGCCAGCAGCGCCGCCCCGGCCAGCAGGCGATAGGGCCAGCCGGAAAGCCCCCGCCAGACGGACAGGGCCACGACCAACAGCACCGCCCCCCCGAGCGCATAAAGCACCGGCATCGGCAAAAGCGGGTCGATCAGGACTTGGCGTGCGAAATCCATGCTTACTGCCCCAACCGGTCAAGAAGTGCGGGCACATGCACCTGGTCGGATTTGTAGTTGCCCGACAGCACATGCATCACGAGGTTCACACCGAAGCGGTAGGCAATCTCGCGCTGGCGATCGCCCGTCATGCCCCGCCCGACCGGGAACATGGGACGGCCCATGTCATTCACCGCCCAGGCCGCGGCCCAATCGTTGCCGCCGATCAGCACCGGCGTCACGCCATCGTTGAGGTTGCGAAACGGCATGCCCTCGATCTGTTCGGCATCGGGCGGCGCGGCCTCGACCCAGACATCGGGGCTCGTGTGGCGGCCCGGGAAATGCTGAAGCAGGTAGAAGGTGCGCGTCAGAACATGATCCTCGGGGATCGGCTCCAGCGGCGGAATATCGAGCGGCGCGGCCAGCGCACGCAGATGCCGCCCCTCGGGCGTGCCCGACCCGAAGCCGCCGATATGCGCGTCGCGCGTGTCGAAGACGATCATTCCGCCCCCGCGCAGGTAGTCGTTCAGCCGTCGGTAGGCCTCGGGCGAGGGAAGCGGCTGATCGACCGATACCGGCCAGTAGAGCATCGGGAAAAAGGTCAGCACATCGCTTTCCAGGTCGACCCCCATGGGCGCGGCCGGTTCCACCGAGGTGCGCTGCCACAACACGTTCGAAAGGCCCGTGAGGCCCGCGCGACTGACCTCGTCCAACTCGGCATCCCCTGTCAGGACATAGGCGAGGGTGACTTCCGACGTCGCCAGAAGCGCCAACTCGTCCTCGATGGACAGGTCCTGCGCCTGCGCGTCCGGTGCAAGGATCAAACAGGCGGCAAGGATGGCCGCGCCGCGCGACAGGCCCGACAGCCGCCCCGCCAGCCACAGGGCGGCGATCGCGTCGATCAGGAGAAGGATCAACGCCCCTGTCAGGAACGCCGCCATCAGGTCGGTCGGGGCAATCATCGTCATCCCCTCGACGGGGATGCGCGCGGGCCATGACGCAGCACGCAGCGTCATGCCGTCGGTGATGACGTTGCGCGCGATCCGGCGCTCTCCGTCGGAATAAAGCCCCGGCAGAAGGTCGGCGGTCAGAGGCGCATCAGCCAGGTCCTCTCCGGCCACGCCGGGCCGGGTCCCTGCATCGCGCAGGATGCCGAAGCCATCGAGCACCTCTTCCGGCACCCAGGTCGTGCCTTCGAGATCCGCCGCATCCGGCACCGCGGGGCGGGTGGACACCGCCAACCGCTCCAGCATCTGCACGAACAGGCCAGACAACGGCAAGGTCGACCACTCGGCATTCGCCGTGACGTGGAACAGGACCACGCTGCCCTGCCCCAGCGCGGCGCGCGTGACCAGCGGCGTGCCATCAGACAGAGAGGCGATGGTGCGCTCGGACAGGGTCGGATCGGGCTGTGCCATGACCTGCGAGGAGACGCGCACATCCTCGGGGATGGTCAGGCCGTAAAAGGGCGAGGTTTCGTCGAACGGCCGCAGCGCCTTGGGCTCCCCCCACGACATCGCGCCGCCAACCGTGCGCCCCCCCGCGCGCAGTCGCACGGGCATCAGCGGTCCGACTTCCTCCCGCGCGAGGTCCGAGGCCGCGATCCGCGGTCCGGCAAAGCGCAGGAGCAAGCCGCCGTTCTCGACCCAGGCGATCAGGTCCTCTTCCACATCCGCCGAGATCGTTGCGACATCCGCAAGGATCATGACGTCGGGGCTGGCCAGCAGCATGTCCGACAGCGTGCCTTCCATCAGGTCCGCCGTCGGGGCGAGGGCCTGCCGCAGGTAGTGCAAGGGCGACAGGAGCGCTTGCCCCTCGTCCTCGCCGCCTGCCGCGATCAGGGCGACCTCGCGGCGTTGCAGACCGTCATCGGCCAGGGCCACGGCCCCGGCCGAACGTTCGCCCGCCACTTCGAACCGCGTGATGCGGTTGCGCAATTCCGGCGGCAGGTCGAACACCGCGTCGGTCTCCATCACACCGCCCTCGAACGTGACCGTCTCGCGCGCCAGGTCGCGGGGGATGCCTGCGGGGTCGAGGCCATGGGCGACCACCGTCACGTCGCGCGGGCCCGTGCCGCCCTGCCGCATCAGGGGCGTGCGGATCGTGCCATCCTCGAACCGGGCGGGGGCTAGCGCCACCACGTCCCGTGCCCCCTGGAACACCGACACCGGGCCGAGGTCTTCGAAGGCGTCCAGCAGGTCGTCGCGCCCGGCATGGGCCAACCCATCGGAAAACCAGAGCACCTCCAGCCCTGCATCCAGGTTTGCAGCCCAGTCTGCCGCAGCTTGGAAATCCGGGACGTAGGGGGCCGGCTCCAGGGAGGCCATGCGCGCGGTCCAGCTTCCCGCGGATTGCAGGGGCAGGTCCCCGGCCGGGAGGTCGGTGAGTTGGACAAGCGCCACGGTGCGTCCCGCGCGCCCGGCCTCTTCCAAGGCGAGGCGGGCGCGATCCAGCCGGGCCGGCCAATCGCGGGCCGATGCCCAGGAACTGTCCATGACGAGAAGGAGTGTTCCGTCTCCGGCGCGGTCCTGCTGTGGGTTCAGCACAGGCCCCGCGAAACCGATGATCGCGGCAGCCACGGCCAGCATCCGCAACAGGAGCAGCCACCACGGCGTCTTGTCCGTCTGGCTTTCGTCGTCTTTCAGACCCAGAAGAAGCGCGACCCCGGGAAAGCGCCGCCGGATTGGTGCGGGCGGCACGGCGCGCAAGAGCCACCACAGGACCGGCAAGGCGATCAGCGCCGTCAAAAGCAGCGGCGTGGTGAAGGCCAGCGACCCGATCATGCGCGCACACCCCTGCTCGACGCGAGGCACGTTTTTCTCGAGAAAAACGGCACGATTTCCTCAAGGAAATCGACCCGGAAAACTCGAGTTTTCCGCCCCCCGCTCATGCCCGCACCTTTTCCAGTGCGCGGTAGAGCCATAGCAGCGTGGGTTCGGCGGGCTGGTCCGTGTGATGGATCGTGAAGCGCCAACCGGTGCGCCGCGTCGCGCGGTCCAGCCGGTCCTTACGCTCCGCCAGTCGCCCAAGATACTCTTCGCGCAGGGATTTCGCCTTGAGCGTCTCGAACCGGATCGCACCGGACATCGATTCGAACACCGTGCGCCCGTCGTAGGGAAAGGCCTCTTCATCCGGGTCGAGGACCTGCACCAAGGCGCCCTTCACGCCGCGATCCGCCGCACGGCCCAGAACCTCTTCGATCGGCGCCGGATCGCCGAGGAAATCGGAAAAGAACACCGCCCGGCTGCCCATCGGCATCACCTTGGGGCGCGGCACGCCGTAATCCCCGGCCTCGTGCCCATCCATCAGGGCCTGCGCCATCCGCATCAACTGGCCACGCCCGCCGCGGGGCGGCTCGTTCAGATGGGTCAGGCCAACCCGCTCGCCGCCATGCACGGCCAGAATGCCGACCGCCATGGCCAGTGTCTGCGCGCGGCGCAGCTTGGAGGGGCGCGACTTGGCCCCCGTGAAGGTCATCGAGGCCGCATCGTCGACACCCAGCATCACCGATTGCGCCGCCTGCCATTCCGTCTGACGCAGGAAATGCCCATCCGACCGGGCCGAGCGGCGCCAATCAATGGACCGCATCGCATCGCCCGCCTCGGCCGGGCGGTATTGCCAAAACTCGTCGCCCGTGCCCGCCCGCTTGCGGCCATGCGTTCCCAGAAGGACCGTCGCCGCCAGATGCTGCGCATCGGCCATGAGCGCGGGCAAGGTGCCTGCCAGCGCCTCGGAGCGTGATCGCAGCGTGTCCGGCGTATGAAGGGCGGATTGGCTCAAGCCGCGGCCTCGACATGGGTGACGCGCGCCGTGACCTCGTCGATGACCTGCTCCAGCACGCGGCCCTCGGCCCGCGCGGCGAAGCTCAGCGCCATGCGGTGCGACAGGACCGGACGGGCCAGGGCCGCCACGTCGTCGACCGAGGGGGCAAGCCGTCCGTCCAAGACGGCACGCGCCCGCGCCGTCAGCATCAGGGCCTGCGCCGCCCGCGGCCCGGGGCCCCAAGCGACCGAGGATTTCACCACGTCGGGCGCTTCCTCGCTTTCGGGGCGACAGCCGCGCACCAGGTCGAGGATCGCCTCGACCACGGCCTCGCCCACAGGCATTTGGCGCACCAGTTTCTGCGCCGCGATCAGCGACGGGCCATCGAAGACCTGGTGGGCGGTCGCCTGCTCGGTGCCCGTTGTCGCGATGAGAATGCCGCGTTCCGTCTCGCGATCCGGGTAATCGACGTCGATCTTCACCAGGAACCGGTCAAGCTGCGCTTCGGGAAGGGGATAGGTGCCTTCCTGCTCGATCGGGTTTTGCGTGGCGAGAACGTGGAACGGCGCGGGCAGCGGGCGATGCTCCCCGGCGATGGTCACTTCGCGCTCCTGCATTGCCTGGAGAAGCGCCGACTGCGTCCGCGGGCTGGCGCGGTTGATCTCGTCGGCCATCAGAAGCTGGCAGAAGATCGGCCCCTCGATGAAGCGGAACGACCGGGTGCCATCGGCGCCCGTCTCAAGCACTTCGGATCCGAGGATGTCAGCCGGCATCAGGTCTGGCGTGAACTGAATGCGGTTCTCGCTCAGGCCCATCACCGTCGACAGCGTATCGACCAACAACGTTTTCCCCAGCCCTGGCAAACCCATCAGCAGCGCGTGCCCCCCCGACAGCATCGCGGCCAGCGACAGGTCGACCACCTGCTCCTGCCCGATGATGCGGGTTGCGATGGACGTCTTGGCCTCGGCCAACCGCTGCCCCAACGCCTCGATCTCGGCCACGAGGGTTTCCGGCGACGAAGTGGGGGTGTCGACCATGGCAAAGCTCCGCGCAATGAATATGTAGATACAGGTAACAGACCTATTCCGCCGATCACAAATGGCAAAAGCCGGAAGGGGACAAATCATCGTGACCCGCCAGAGCGACCAATCCGCCACTGCGACGACCGACACCGCCGCCAAGCCCGGCCCCGACAGCCTGATCGCCGCTGCGAAACAGGCGCAGAAGGAGGGCAAGCTTCCGCCCGTCGATCAATGGGATCCACCGTTTTGCGGCGATCTCGACATGGAGATCAAACGCGACGGGACGTGGTTCTACGAGGGCACGCCGATCGGGCGCAAACCGCTGGTGCGGCTGTTCTCGACCATCCTCAAGCGCGAGGGCGACGCCTATTTCCTCGTCACGCCTGTCGAGAAAGTGGGCATCCGGGTCGAGGACGCGCCCTTCGTCGCCGTCGATTTCGAGGCCGCGGGCGAGGGCCCGGCGCAGGTCATCACCTTCAAGACCAATGTCGGAGACACCGTGATCGCGGGCCGCGAAAATGCGATCCGCGTGGTCCGTGACGCAAATGGCGAGCCCTCGCCCTATGTGCACGTTCGCGCCGGCCTCGAGGCCCTGATCGACCGCAAGAGCTTTTATCGGCTTGTCGATCTGGGCGAGGCGCACGAGGTCGAGGGCGAGGACTGGTTCGGTGTCTGGTCGACAGGCGAATTCTTCAAGATCATTCCCGTAGCCGAGCTCGATCTTTGAAAATCCCCGCCACGCTCCTGGCCTGATGCGGTCAGGAGTCTGCGCATGAGGTTGCGGGGGCAGCGCGCTAGGACGTGACGCGCCCTTCGATCCGCTGCAAGGCGGCCTCGGCCTCCTGGAACGACGCGACATAGCCATCGACCGTCGGCACACCGGCCAATTCGCTCGGCTTCGTCACGATCTGTCCCGCCAATACCAGGTGGGCCGCCGGGCGAACCCTGCGCAGGTCCTCGATCAACCGGATCAGCGCCGGGCGCGAATGCAGGCCCGAGCATGACACGCCGATCACGCCGCGATCATCGCGCGTCAGACGGTCGACGAGTTCTTCGTGGCTCATGCCCACAAGCAGGCTGACATCCCATCCGTTTCGGCGAAACAGGTCCGCGGCCATCATCACGCCAAGGGTATGCTCTTCACCGGGCACGGCACAGAACACCGCGCCGCGCGACGGGTGATGCGTCACCCGCTTCCGCGGAGGCGGCAACTGGCGCATGATCGACTGGATACGCGCGCTCGCCATGGTGACCTCGGTGAAGGGCAGCGTATCCGCTTCCCACATTTCGCCAAGGCGTCGGGCGGCCGCCGCAAGGTGATCGACGCAGATGTCTTCGACCGAGACCCCTGCCGCGATCAAATCGTTCACGATGGCCTCCGCCGACTCGTCATCGACATCGCACAGCGCGCAAACCAATGCGGCCGTCAGGGGGGAGCCAAGTGCGCGCTGGACCTCTTCGGATATCTCGCTGATCTCCTTGTCGCGACAGATCCGTTTCATGGCGCAGGCCACCAAGGCGGATACTGCATCTTCCCCCGGCATCGGCTTCGCCGTCGACCGAAGATCAGGTTTTCCGGCCCGTTGCACCGGGTCGAAACGGTCGTTCGAATGTAGCGTCACGGTCTGATCTTTCTGCGTGTGCGCGGCGCCGGGTTCATGCCCGGGCGACCGCGCGCTGTCCTCCGGATTGAAGAGCAGCGTAATGCAGACAATGTGTCAATCAATATTGACAGTGTGATTTTTTCTTTACACCCGGAAACCCCCACAGCCGAGCAGCGTTTATAGCATTGATTTTGAAAAATTATTTTCGCGGAGAAGCTTGGAAAAATCTTTTCCGACACGCCCCGAGTCGCGCGCCATGCTGCCGCTGGCGGTGGCGCCGCTCGCACAAAAATCGCGCAAGGGTTGTTGCCCGTGCATAAACCGCGATCAAAAGTGCCGGAGTAAGATGCCCGCCTCGGTTCTCGGCAGGGCTCAGTCTTGATAAGGGGAAGTGGCGCACCGGGGAGGAGTTTATATTTTGTTGATTTAAAACCGAAATACCGTCGAATTGGAAACCCGGACGTTCACCAAATATCAATGACTTAACACTGCTTTGGAAACCATATCGCACCCTGACAGACACTGATTCTGACTACGGGAGAACCCCATGCCCTGCCTTGCCGCACTCTGCCTTGCCGCCGGCACGTTCACGATCACCGACGGCGACACGTTCCGAACGGAGGCGCAGGCCTACCGGATCTGGGGAATCGACGCACCCGAGCCGGCCGAGGACGGCGGGTTCGCGGCCGAGGCGGCGCTGGTGGCCCTGATCGGTGGGCAGGACCTGGCCTGCGAGATCATGGACCGCGACCGCTACGGCCGCGACGTTGTGCGATGCGAGACGCCGGACGGCTCTGACATCGCCTGCGCGCTGGTTGCCGGCGGGCACGCGCGGGACTGGCCGCGCTACTCGGGCGGGTATTACGGGGAGTGCGATGACTGACTTTTCGCGATCAAATGTAAACTGCTTCGAAATCGGAGATGGCGCGAAAAGACTTTTGGGTGCGTAATACACGATTGGCGGGTTCGCCTGTTCACCAATTTCCCGTTAGAGCACCCATTACCACGGCAAGCACCACCATGGCGATAATCGCAATGAGGACGATCGACCTGTCTTCCTCATGGTAATACATCGGCCCGCCGCACTTGGGACATGGTTTGGTGTTTCCCATTTTCCTCCGGCTTACCCAACCGCATCCCGAACAAACGTATCTGACGCCACTCACCTCAATCTCCGATCAGAAAACGCAGTTTCGATCAGCATACTGCATTACCTGCCAGCGGCTGGAAAGCACAAGCTCTAGCGCTGAAAGATTCAGTCCCACGCTCGGCCTAAATGGCGGGGGCACGTTCGCGATCGGAAAGCAGGCGTCTCGGGCGCCAGGGTTGCCAGTGGACTCGTGCGGGCCAGTTCGCGATACTTCGCGGGTCGCCATGCAGGGGGCGAGGAGCAAACGGCAAACTAGAGTGACAACTGAAGGGTTTGTGTGATGCCAAAAAATGGAATTCCCAAGACCGGCGGGACATTGGCAATCTTCGCGTTACTCGCGCTCTCCGGACCGGCAATTTCTGCCGATGAGCCCAGCCTTCACCCGCAGCCGGAATCCCCTCGATTGCAACTCCCAGAGTTAGCGCAATCCTACAGCTGCAGCCCGCGCCGCTATTGCTCTCGAAACATCTCGAGTTGTCGAGAGGCAAGATGGTATTTTCAGAATTGCTGGTGGGGCGGTGCACTCGACGGGGACAATGACGGTATTCCCTGTGAGAACCTCTGTTGATCCTTGATCGGCGGATATTGAAGGCTGGATTGGAAGACCCGCGTTATTCTTCCTCGGCGCACCCATCGGCGCCCTGCCCTAGCGCCGACCAGCAGGCGAGGATCGCGCCCACGGCCGAGATCCGACCGTTCGCGGCCTCGAGGGCCAGGTGGTAATCTGTCAGGAGTGCCGCCGCATCCGCAACGCTCGCCACCGCGCGATCGGGCACCGGAACCGGGGCCAGCAGCGGCGCGGGGATCTCGGGCGTGACCAGATCGGGGGGCGGCTCATTCCGCCCCGCGCAGGCGCTCAACAGTGCGCAAGATAAGATCAGGGGCAGGCGCATCGGCATCCTCGGCGGCATAGATTTCAAAAAGCAACTCTTCGCCCTTGGCGGCGCGCGCCGCTTCGCGCGCGGCTTCCTCGGCGATCACGCGGGCGGAGGCTTCGGCGGCGGCGCGCTTGATCCGCTCGACGGCCAGCTCGGCCACCAGGTCGGCCTTGTCGGCCTCGAGCGTGGCGATCTGGCCCTCGGCCCGGTCGAGGCGCCACAGGGTGAAGCCGGCCGTGCCCGTCGCCAACGCGGCCAGGCCGAGGGTCACGGGCAACAGCGCGCGGCTGATCCAGCCGGTGATCCGCGACCAGATCACAGCCGCGCCATCTGGAAGTGCATCGCATCGGCACCCCACAGGCGGATCGCGGGCAGCCACCCGTGCGCCTGCATGATGTCGAGGAAAGCCGCGTATTCCGGGCGACAGAACAGCGCCTCGGGACAGCGCGCGCGCAGACCGTTCGGGCCGGCATAGATGTCGATCGCGCAGCCATAGGCGTGCATCGACCAGGACCGGCCGCCGCGCATCCGCCGGTGCATGTAGCCGCCCGCGTAGCGATCGAGGCCCAGGGCGCGCATCGCGGCCGGGCCGTAGTGATCCGCCACCACGGCCAGCGCGGCCTCGAGGGCCGGGGCGCACAGGCGATGCACGCGGGCGCGGGTGACCGTCCGGCCCAGGTCCCAATCGAGGCGGAACGGGAAAGGCAGCGCGGCATGGGCCAGCTGCGCCTCGACCTCGGGGCCGGGCTGGCCATAGACCTCGGCGCAGTCCGCCTGCCGGAGCAGGTCCTCGGGATCGGGCCGGTTCGGGAACGCGGTGCGCGCGATCACCTCTTGCCGCCCGTGGCCCGTGGCGAACTCCCAGGCGCGCAGGGCCTCGGCCGTGTTGTGGCCCATCAGCCCGTCGATCGCGCCGGGATCGTGCCCCTCTCGATCGAGGATGCGCTGCGCGGCGGCGGTCAGTAGGTGGAACCGCGACCGGCGCGCACTATCGGGCAACCGCACGCCCTGCAGCACGTCAAGCGCAGCGGCCTCGGTCCGATCGCCGGGGATGCCATCGACGGCCAGACCGGGGCGCACGCTGGCCAGGACCGCCTGCAGGCGGCGGATCAGGGCCGGTGCCAGGTCAAGGGTCGGATCGGTCATCGCAAGAAACCTCCGATAAGGGGAAACAGGAACGGCAGCAGCACGAACAGAAGCGCGGCGATCGGCAGGCCGAGCTTCAACGTGGCCCAGGCGTCGGCGTTCGGCGTCGTCTTGTGACGGCGCAGGGGGGGCTTAGGAACGCGCATCGTCTCCACCCTCCCCCTCGGGCGCCGCGTCATGCGCGGGCAGCGGCGGCAGCGGGTCAATCTCACCCGCCGGGGCCGGCGGCACCGGATCGGGCGGCACACCGGGCACGGCCGCAACCAGCGACGCCCGCGGGCGGCCACCCACCCACCGCTCGATCGCGGTCACGGCGATCAGGCCGATCAGGAAGGCCGAGGCCGACAGCACCCCGAAGGCGGCCGTCGCACCATCGGGTAGCTCGCCGATATAGGGACGCAACAGGAACGGCCCCAAAGCGCCCACGCCGAACGCCGTAGCCGACCCGATGAAGGTCACCCGCAGCCCTTCTTTCCAGGTCGTTTTCAACGTGGCGGCCCTGACCGCCCCGCCAAGCGCACCGAGACCGGCAAGGATCGCCGATTGCTCGTTGAAAATCTCGTGCACCAGCCGCCCGCCTTCGCTCATGCGCCCGCTCCTTTCCGTTTTATTGAAATTGTCAGGCCGGCCCGGCGGCGCGGATCGTGACCTCGATGTGACCCCGGCCGGGATAGTGGCCGACCTTGCCGTCTGCGAACGTCACGCCCAGCCCCTACTTCAAGCTGTAGCTGAACGTCCCGTAGAAGATGATCATGCCAGCCCCCAATGCGTTCGCACGCATTTCCAGCTCGTCGTTTGTCGTGTCGGCGCGCACGATCATCTGGTTCGAATATTCGTTGGCCCCCACGCCCCGCGCGTCTGTGTTGCTGGTGAAATTCGACAGGACCGGCAGGCTGACACGCCATGTGCAAAGTCCCGCTGCCGATGCCGTGATCTGCGTGTAGAAGCTGCCGGTCACCACGTCGCCATTGACGCTGTATTGAATGACGCAGGACGGCGAGGAACAGTTGGCCACCGCCGTCGCCGTGGCCGCATATTCCCCCGAGGCAATGCGGTTGGTGCGGGTGCCGGAATTGTCCTGCACCCTGGCCGTCATGGCCGCGCCGCTGATCTGGTTCTCGCCGATAGTGTTGCCACCCACGCCGCCCGCCAGCTTGATGCCGTAGATATGGTGATCACCGGAAATCACGTTGACCGCGACCAGGCAGCGTGTGGTCCCGGCGAACTCAAGCGTAATGGCCCCGATATTCGCCGTGTCAGACTGGTTTGCCCCGCTGATCGCGTTGCCGACAACCGAGATGTCGATCGCCCCGGTCGAACCATTCGACGGGGATGCCGTCTCGGACAGCAGGTAGATGCCAACCTGTGCGATGTTCTTGAGCGTGTTCCCGGTGACGGACCCGTTGCGACAGTCGGACACCATGATGCCATGGAACGCGGTGACGTTCTCGACCAGGTTGTCGGAGATCACCAGGTCATCATTGACCCCGTTTCGCCCGTGGTAATTGATGCCCACGTCCGACACACCGGAAATCAGGTTGCTGGTGATGACGTGCCGGGAACAGCCTGACGGCGTGTAAGTATCGGCCTGGCCCGTGACGATGATGCCCGCCTCGGCCACGCCCCCGCCGATAATGATATTCCTGGAAATTACGCCAACGGTCGCGCCATCCCAATTATCGATCACCGCGTCGCCGTAAAAGGCACCGTCGAAGGAAGCAAACATGCAGAGGTTATCGAGGATCTTGTAACGCTCGGACCCGATCGAACGCACCGCAGCGCCGGAATGAGTGAAACGACACCCCTGAACCACATGCCCGGCGCAGCCTCGGAAATTCAGGCAGCTATGCGAGGCCACGATGCTGGACACGCCGCTCATGTCGAAATGAACGCCGCGAATTGTGAAATCCGACTTGCCGTTGAAGTCGATGATCGTCTGACCGACCCCCGATCCACCTGTCGCGAGGGCTGCCGTCGCCTTCAACGTGCCGGGGCCGTAGATCTCGATATTGCTGGCCCCCGACAGCGGGCTGCTGACCAGGAACGTCCCGTCAGGCACGTAGATGCGCCGGCGGCCGCTATTCAGCGCGGCCTGGATGGCCGCCGTGCTTTCACCACCGGCAACCGCGCCCCAATGGCGCAGATCCGCTTGCCCGAAGGGCATGAGGCCACCGAGATCTGCAATCTCCGTCGCTCCCGTGCTGCCCACGTATTGCACGCCGCCTGCTGTGTAAACGCGCCCGTGTTCCGGCGTGTTCGACGCGCGCCAGGTGACAAATTCCGCACGGGTCGGCCAGTAATTCGTTCCAACCGTCGCGGCCGCCGACACCGCCTCATCTTTTGCAGCGACAGCCTCGGCCACCAGCGCCGGCGTCAAGGGCGCATCCTGCTGGTCGATGTAATTGGCAATATCGATCGACGCCTGGTCGGACGGGACCGACAGCGCGAAACGGTCGGACTCCGCGCCCCATGGCCCCGACCACTCGGCGCTGATCTGGTAGCTGCCCGGTTCCAGGTCGAAATCAACCTCGCCGTTTTCGTCGGTCGATGTCGCGAAGGACGCGGGCACAAGGGCCGCGCTGCCCGCGCCGATGATGCCGGACGCGTTGCGGATGATCAGCTCCTGGTTCGGCCATAGGTTGCCGCGCCGGTCGCGGAACACGCCGGTGACGTTGCATGTCGCCATGTCGAAGAACCCCGTCAGTATTTCAGAAGGCCGCGCAGCTCGGCCTCGGACCCGGCGGCGAGCAAACCGCTCACGGGCACGATCCGCACCGCGTTGACCCCGCCGCCCGGAACGTGCATCGCGCCGCCGAGATAGGAACGCAGGTCACCGGAGTCGTCCTGCAGGAAGAGGTCGAACTTTATCAAGGTTTTCTGCGAGCCTGCAGGCTTGAAGAGCCGGATAGCGCCGCAGACGCCACCCTCGGCCGCGGCGCCGCCGACGGCTACCGCTATCGGCACCGCGGCCACGGTACCGCCCGCTTCGGACGTGCTGCCCAGGTTATACCAGACACGGCGGAAATATTGGTAGTCCGACGCGCCATCCTCCCAGGTCGCACCGCTATCGGTCGAGACCTGAAGGTTCAGCGTCGTGCCGTCCACGGTCGGCTTGACGTAGCGCAGGACCAACTCGAAATCCTCGAACCGGGTACCAGGGATGACCGCAAAATCCAGCGAGGCCGTGTCGGTCGCCAGCGTCTTGCGCTGGATCAGGGGCAGCCCCCCGATATTCGTCAGGGCGCGCCCGTCCAGCGCAGGCAGCGCACCGCCGGACTGCACCTCGACCAGGTCACCCGCAGACGTGCCGGCGTTCTTTGTCGCCGCCGTGCCGAGCGTGCCGAGGCCGCGGATGATCACCGCGCGCCAGCCCGAGCCGGTGCAGACCAGCTCGGCCGTCTCGGACGTTGCGACGACAACCGTGGCCGCGCCGTTGATCAGCTCGGACCCGAACGGCGTGAGGGTGACGCTGCCTGCCGTCGCCTCGAGGACGAAGCGGAACCCGTTGCCGACGCTGGACGCCTCGGGCAGCGCAACGGCCGCGACATCGCCGAACACCAGGTGCGCGCCGAGGTGAGCCGCGGTGATCGTCAGCCCCGCGGATGTCACGGTCACCGGGGCCACGCGGGCCGCATCGATCCCCGCGCCGTGCTCTTCCAGCAGCGTGATCAATTCGGATCGCTTCACCGTCCCGGTCGGCGGGATCACCTCCGCCGGGGTTTTCGTCAGATCGACCATTTGCGCCTCTTAGCTGATCGTTTGCGTGATCGCCGCGGTGGCATCGCCGACCACCCCGGACAGGGAGACGGCCCGCGCCGTCCAGTTGAATGTGCCGGTGCCGCAGGCATCGGCGATCTCGATCCGCGCGCCAGGCGTGACCCGCACCGTCTCGATCACCAGGCCGCCGCGCAGGATCTCGATCGTGCGCAGCATGGGCGAGGCGGGCGCGGTGACCGCGACCACCGCCGTGCCGCTGCCAGCGTCGGTGATGCTCAGATCGAACGGCGCGCTTGGGGCGGGGTCGGTTTCCAGCGCCTCGACATTTTCGATAACCACCGCCGTGACCGTGGCATCTGTCGGGTCATAGATCGCCGACTTGGCCGCGATGACCGCCACGTCATAAAGCGCGCCGGCGGTTAGCAGCCCCTCGCGCGCGCTCAGCCCACCCGCGTCGAGGGTGGCCGCGGTCCATGTTTCGGCACCAGCCGGCGAGGTGGCCACGTAATGCTGCACGTCATTCTCGATCGGCCCCTCGAACACCACGAACACGCCAGCGTCGCCGCCGGTGCCATTGCCGTATGCCTGCACGTCTTGCGGCGCGGCGGGCGGGCGGAACTCTTCCGGCACAGCCGGCGGCAGGGCCTGCACCGAGCCTTCCTCGGACACTCTCCAATCCTGCGGCCGGCCCTCGATCTTGCTCAGCGACAGCGTGACGGCGAGGGTCACGGGGTCGAGGCTGACCGGCTCGATCCGCCAGCGCCCGGTCAGGCCAAGCACCTGGATGTCCAGCGCCACCGTCGGCTCATAGAGGGCGGGCAGCGCCGACATCTTGAAACGCAGCTTGGCGCGCTCGGGCGGGTTGTCGCGGGCCGTGGCGATCTTGGCGGCATGGCGCGCCTGCGCATGGTTAGGCGCGAACGGCAGATCAAGGCTCGGGCCAACCACTTCGCCGCCGAGGCGCGCCAACTCTGTCTCACTGACCCAAGGCTCGATGTCGGCCTCGGCGTATTCCTGCGCCTCGTCGATGTAGCTCGCGGGCCGCGTGGTGTAACGCTGCAGCGCATCGGGGCCGTCATCCAGCTCCAACACTTCCAGCAGATCATCGTCGGTCAGGGTCCAGACCGGCTCGGGATCACCGCCGAGCTTCAAGCCGATCCCGCCATCGGGGCGCAGGCGCAGATCGCCGGCACAGGCGTCCAGCATCTGCGCCAGGGCGTTCATCGGCTGCTCGGCCATCGACGCCTGACCGCACAGCCGCCATTTCCGGGCCGACCCGCCGGAAATCAGCGGGCGCAGCACGTCGCACTCATTCGCCGCCGCGATCAAATCATCGCGGTTGATGATCTCGCCCAGGCCGAAGCCGTCCGGCCCCTCGATCCAATCCGCGATGACAAGGGCCGCGTTTTCCGAGAACGCCACAGCCCCGGTGCGCGGGTCCAGCAGCGGCGCGCCCTCGGCCAGCAGCTGCAAGGATGTCGGCCCGCTCGGATATGCCTCTTGTTGCTTGTCGGCGCTTTGCTGTTGCAGCCTGATATAGGTCGCGAACAACCCGTCCAGCCGGTGCGCGCTGCCCCATTCCGGCGCGGCATCCACAACCCCGATGAACGGGGTCTCAGGCACCGCGCCAAGATGCGTATGGATGCGCACCCGACATCCACCGTTCGGGGTCCCGTTCGTGTAGCGGCGGATCATCACGCGGCCCAGGTCGTCAACGTTGCGCTGCTGGCCGTCCAGCATGTACCGCAACACGCGCGTGGCCGGCCCCTGCCCATGCACGATGATGCGGTGCAGGTATTTGCCTTCCTCGGTGCTCGACGTGCCGCTATCGGCCGGATCGCTGCCCGCCCCGCCGGCGCGGGCGAACACCACCTGCCCGCCGAGCAAGGTTGTGCCATATGGCTTGAGGCGCGGCCCGATCGGGTCGGTGTAAAGCACGCGCCCGTCCGCCGGCTTGAACCCGCTGTCCTGCTGCTGGCTGGCCGCGAAGGCCGACAGCGCCAACCCGGCCCCGATCTGGATGGCCGCCGTCGCAATGGCGGCTGTCGCGCCCGTCAGGCCGATAGCGGACACGATCGTCGTGGCAATGAACTGGGGCATCAGCGGCGGCCCTCGACCGGCCATGCCAGGAACGGCGCAGGCCCCGGCGCGATGCCGCAGGCCGTCTTGAACACACCGCGCCCTCGATTGCAGATCCCCGCCGTCAACCGACCGGACAGGCGCGCCAGGCACACCGCCGCACCCGCGCCCGCGTCACCAGCTGCCCCCAGCCTGCGCTCGAACATCGTCACCATGCCGCCCTCGGCTTCCATCAGTTGATAGGCAAGGCGCGGGCCGTGATAAGCCCCGCGCAGATCAGCGAACGGGTCGCGCCCGGTCAGCGTCACGATCAGACCCGTCGCCCACATGACGCAATCGGTGCGGCCCCACGCGAAGGGCTGCGACGCCGTCGCGCGCAGGTATTCGTCAGCCGTCAATAATTCGGCCATACGCTCGGCCTCACGGGAACCTCGGGCACGTAGTCGAGGCCGAGGTCGCCGGGGTGGCGGACCTTCTGGTCGCGCGGCGTCAGCTTGCCGTTATTCGGCACCCGGCGGCGGGCCAGCGGCCCCTCGACCGACAATTCATGCACCAGCGATCCGCGCGAATACTTGATCACCAGGCGATCCATGAACCCGGTGTGCAGCACCATCGGGACGCCAAGCGCCGCGTCGGTCCCGCTCGCGCCCGCACCGGGCTTGAGCAACTGCAGGGCCAGCATACAGGTCCGATCCTGGTATTCGGGCTTGCTCCGCAGATCCGGCATCGCCTGCAGCTTCGCCAGCTGGTCGCGCAGCATCTGCACCGGCACGGGCAGGCGATACTTGCGCACGGGCGACAGGCTTCCCTTGCCGCCACCGATGTCATCGAAGGTCGGCCAGATCCCCAAAGGCTCCCAGGTCGCACCGTATCCGTCCGTGACCGGCACCGTGCGATTGCAAACCTGTCGCGGCCCGCTGGCGAAATCGAAGAACAGCAACAGCGCGGCGGCGGCACTCCCCGACCGCAGCACGCGCTCGACCTCGGCACGCGCCTCGATCGGCTGCGCCTGGATCAGCGTCGTCGCCTGCATCAGAACGCCTCGACCAGCGGGATCTGGCGCGGCGCGGTCAAAAGACCGGGCACACGACGCAGCGACGGGGCGTCGTTGTCGATCCGCATCCGGGCGCGCGGGGCGGCGAACTCGACCGGATCACCGGCACGGGCCGCGACGCGCAGGGGCGGGTTGATCACCAGCTCGGCCGGGCGGCGGGCCGCGACGCGATAAAGCCGATCGCCGGGCAGCGAAAACATCGCAGAGATCGCCACCAGCGACGGCATGACCGACAGCTGCAGATGCGTGGCCCCCGCCGGCGCATCGACGGCCACGGTGACGCCGGCCAGCGTCTCGGCGGCAAAGCCCGCGCCATCCTCGAAGGTGACGCCGCCGCCAAAGGTGGACGGTGTGCGGAACCCGGCCTGCGGGTCATCGCCCTGCACCGGAACCGACAGGATGCGCGACCGGCCCCGCGCCTCGTCCAGGATCGCGCGAACGGTGCGCCAGTGGTCCTCGGTCAGGTGCATCAAGTCGGCGGTCACCCGCCAGACCCGGTTTTCCGTTTCGACATAGCTGGCGCGGCTGAAGATGCCGCCACCCGCCACCGCCGTCTGACCCGACAGGTGCCAATCCTCCGACGCCACGCGAAACGCGGCGTCAGGCCAGGCAATGACCTCGGCCGTCATCGTCACGCCCTCCGCGCAGCTTCGGCCTGCCGATCGTTATTCTCTCCGATCAGCTCGACCGCGACGGTCGCGGACTCGGCCCGGATCATGGGCCGGAACATCGGGCCTTCTTCCGCCTCGACCACAAGGCGCACCGTCTGCGGCGCGGCCGGCTGCGCCGGCGCAGCGGCCGCACCCGAGGCCGCGACCATTTCCACGCCAAGCCGTCCGCTTGGGCCGCGGGCCAGCGGCAGGATGCCCTCGAGGCCCGCCTCGCCCATCAGCCCCGTGCCCGAGGACATCGGGAACAGCATCGGACCATCGGGCACGCCGCCCTTGGCGAAGGGTTGCACGCCGCCGCCGCCCAACAGGCCGCCTAAAAGACTGCCCAAAAGCCCCCCGCCCGACCCGGTCGATGTGCCGCCGAACAGCACGTCGCCCAACAGGCCGATCCCGCTGTTGATGGCCTCGCTGCCGATGCGATTGAGCTGCGCGATGATCGCATCGGCGAGGGTTGCGGTGCCGCTCAGGATCGACCCGAGGATCGAGGTGAAGATCGACCGCATCCCCGACAGGCGATCGGTCATCGTGTCGCCAGCATCGCCCACGGCATCGACGGCCGCCTCCATCGCGGCGACCGCATCCGGGGTGCCTTGGGCAATCCCGAGGCCGAGGCCCTGCATGACGTAGTCGCCGATCTCGCGGAACACGCGCGACGGCGACTGGATGCCGAATTCGGCCCGCGCAGCCGCGATAATGTTGCCCATCACGCGCTGGGTCAGGAACGGGCTTTGTTGCGCTTGCTCCTGGATGCCGTCCAGCAGCCCCTGCACCACGTTGCGGCCGACCTCGGCCATCTCGGTCGCCCAACCCGAAACAGCCGCCCGCACCTTTCCCCACATGAGGCCGAACGCGCCGGGCACCAGCCCGAGACGTTCCTCGAACCAACCGACCAGGCCATCCCAGACGATGCCGATAACCTGCCCCGGCGTGTAGGTGCCCGCGACCATGTCCGCGATCAGGGCAAAGACGCTGCCGACCGCCTGCGGCAAATCCACCAGCCACAGGCGGAACAGGCCACCCACCCCTGACCAGACCTTGCCAAGCAGCGTGTCGGGATCGTTCGCACCGATCGCTTCGCCGATCGAGGCCCAGGCTCCGTCGAACACCTCGCCGACCCGTGACCAAAGACCAGACCACCACTCATGCAACCCGCCCCAATTCTCGTAGATCTCATGCGCGAGGTAGGCCAGACCCCCGATCAGGGCGATCGTGCCGACCAACGGCGCGGCCGCGACGATGAAGGCGCCGATCGCCGGGACCAGGGCGGCGACCGCCGGCACGATTGCGCCGATCGACATCACCATCAGGCCCAGCCCCATCAGGATCGGACCGGTCGCGGCGGCCAGCCCGCCGAAGATGACGATATTGCGCCGCGTCGTGTCGCTCAGCGTGCCGAACCACTCGACGGCGCGCTCCACTCGGCCGACCAGCGGCGTGATAAAGGGCACGATTTGCTCGCCCAACTCTTCCTTCAGGTCGCCGATCGCGTTCTGCAGCGCGGTCACCTGCCCAAGGGGCAGATCGCGCAACACCTCGGCCTGCCCCCCGAACTGCGTTTCCAGCTCACCCAGGATGATCGCCTGCGCCGCCGCAAGATCGTTCTGTTCCGCGAAATTGCGGATCATCGCCTCTTGCTCTTCGGTAAACTGCACGCCGGCCCGCGACAGGGCCGACAGCCCCGCCACGGGATCGTTCAAGGCGCGGCCGACCTGCATCGTGGCCGATTGCAGATCGGTGCCCAAAAGGGCCGACATATCGAGGATCGCGGCCTGCGCGCGCTCGAACGAATCGCCCGCGACATTGGTGAAGGTCAGCAGCGGCGCTGTGACGTTCTGCAGGATGTCCTCGTCACCAAAGGTGCTGACCGCCTGCAGGCCAGACGCCAGGTCGAACAGGTCCTGCGCTGCAAGCCCCGCCGCGCCCCCGGTCGAGGCGATCGCTTGCTGCACCTGCCGTTCGGCCCGCAGCTGCGTGTCGTAAAGCTGCACGGCCTGCCGCCCCATCAGCGCCAGGGGCGCGGTGACAGCCGCCGACATCCCCGCACCGATGTTGCGCATCCGGCGACCGGCGCGCACGGCGTAGTCGCCGACACCGGCCAGCATCCCCCGCACGTCGCGCAGATCGCCGAGAACCTGCCGCAGGACCGGCCCCGTGGCGTTGTTGGCCGAGATGGAAAACCTAAGCGCCTCGAGCATGTTTCTGGCGTTCCTCGTGTTGCAGCTGCATGAAGGCGGCCCAGGCGATCAGCTCGTCCCAGGGCAGCGCCATTGCCTCGCCAATGGTCAGGCCGAGAAAATGGGCGACGGCGAAAACGGTCTGCGCCTCGCCGTCGCCCCTCAGTCGTTTTTTACCGCGTCGATCGGGTCACTCGGCCCGCTGTCACCGGCCCGGCCCAAGGCGTCACGCAATTCCGGTTCGCGCATGACGATGACGCGCCGGATGGCCTCGAGGACGTGTTCGGGAAGATCCGCCACGGCCATCAGGTCCAGATCACCGGCCTCGCGCAGCAGGGCGCGCAGGTCGTCGTCGCTGGTGGCACTGACCAGATCCGCGCGCGGATCGTCGGCCTGCCCCGCCTCGCGCAGAACGCGCATCACCACCTCGAGATCGAGGGCTTTCAGCATCTTTACCCGTGCGGCCTGGTCCGTCTCGAACACCCGCTTTCCATCGGCGTCCATCGCCTTGTGCTGCAGGGTCGAGACGATCAGCTCTTCCTCGGTCGGTTTCTTGCCGAGGGGGCGGCGGATCGTCATTCGATCGGCACCGGTCAAAGGCTTGAAATACAGCTCGGTGCTCCATTCAGGCACCGAAACACAAACGGGCGCGACGCTTTCGGCCTGCGCTACCAGGCGGTCCAGAAGATCGCTCATTACGACACCGTCGCGACCGAAAGGGCGCCCTTGCCCTGGATCGAGTAGGTGCGCTTGACGCCATCGTTGAACGGCACCTGGATGCCGACCGAGGTGACCGTCGCGCTGCCGGAATAGTAGGTTTTCCCGGTGCCATCGCCCTCGGAATACCCCTCGAAAGCGATCACGTCGCCGGCGCGCAGGGTCTGGTTCGCCGCCGCGTCGAAATCGGCGTGCATTTCCATTTCGCCTGACCATTTCTTGAGGCCGGCGGTGTGGTCCTCCCAGGCGTCGCGCGCCGCACTGGTGTCATGGGTCGCGGCCTCTTCGGTGACCGAGAACGTGGTGTGCCCGTCCAGCACGTTGTCATCGTGCTTGACCAGGCTGGCGATGCCGTTGTGACGTGCCATCGGTGTTACTCCTGCTTGCTTGGGGTCAGTCTTGGGTTGTGGCGCCCGGCTTGGTGTAGCGTTGCACCGTGAAGGTCAGCGCCAGCATCCCGATCGGGACGGTGCCAGTGCTGTCGAAATCGAATTGCGCCTCGGTGTAGGTCACCAGGTCGCCGAAGGGGACCAGCGCGGCCAACGCCAGCGGCTCGATCGCTTCCTGGTCATCATCCAGGTCATCCTCGCAGCACTCGCCGGCGCGGCGGATCGCCACCACCACGCGAAATGCGCGCAGGACGGTCCGCGGATCGACCAGGTCGCCCCGCTCCGAAAGGGTCTTGACCGTGCCCTCGGGCAGCTGGTCCACGCCCGGCCCTTTATGCAGGACCGTGCGCCAGGCCAGCGCGGCAAACCGCGGCTCGGCCTCGAGGGCGGCGCGCACGGCTGCACGCGCCGCCTTGCGGTAATGGTCAGCCATCTTTCGCGACAGGCTTGGCGGCGGCGGTCTTGGGCAGCGCCGCGCCCGATTTCTCGAGATCGCGCGCATCCTGCGGCGTGGCCGAGAACGCCTCGTCCTTGCGCACCGTCTTGCCGGTCGATTGCAGTTTCAGCGTGCGCGCGGCCACCATGGGCACGGTTGGCGTCTTTTTCGTCATGGGGTCACCTCTTCAAGCTCGAAAGGGATCAGCGCGTCAGCGCCGGGGTTTTCCGTCTCCATCCGGCGCGCAAGGCGATAAAGCGTGCCATCGCCATCGCGCACCCGGTCGCCGACCGCGACGCCGGCCAGCTGATCGCGCGGCACGCGCAGCTCGGCCGAGGCACCGGACACCGGCCGATCCTCGCCGAGCGAGAAATCCTCGGGATAGCGGCGCAGATGCCAGCGCCGGGTCACGGGCGCGCCGGCCGCCGGCAAATGCGTGACCGGGGCGCCAAGCGCCCCGGCAAGAGCCGCGCCCATCCCGTCGAAGGGCGAGGCCATGGGATCAGGCGACGATGCCGAGGCGCACCGCGCCAACGGTATCGGCCGACCCGGCGGCGGCGGCGGCCACGCCCACCAGCGTGTTACCGCTTTCCGCCGTGGTGCAGCGGCTGTTGCTGTCGTCCCAGTAGATCTTGGCGCCGACCGTCCAGGCCGACCCGGTCGCCTTGGTGATCGTGAAAACGCCGACGGTCTGGATCGTCAGATCCGCGCCGCTTTCGGCGGTGTGCTGCGCGATGCCGAACAGCGACCCGACCAGGACACCGTCGCCGCTGGTCTTGGCCGCGGGGGCCGGAACGGTCATCGCCGCGCCGGGCTGGATAAAGGTTTTCATAACGGGGCCTCCTTCAAAGGCTGAATGTGAAAAGGGGCGGCACCGGCCGCCCCTCCTGTCAGGGTGTCAGATTGCCCGCGGCTTATGCGCCGGGGTTCTTGTAGATGCCGCGGTGATTGACCGCGCCGACGCCGAAATCGTGCTCGAGCGTGACGGCCATGCCCTGCGTGCCGAACGGCTCCTCGACGCGGATGCGCGGGGCGCGCTGCCCGTCCAGGTAGCCGTGCTTGAAGGCGTGGGTGCGCTTCTGCGACCCGACAGCCAGATACCACTGGTTGCCGGTCAGCATTTCGGTCACCAGCGGCATCAGACGGCCCGCGAACGGGTTGACATCGTCGGTCTTGGCCGACCGGATCTCGGACAGCAGCTTGTCGACCTCGGTTTCCTTGTCCGGGCCGACCACGATGTAATTCGGGCCATTGCCCACGATCGGCTTGCCGTCCAGGTTTTTCATCTTGCGCAAGGCCGCGCGACCAGCGGCCACCGAGGCAACCGTGATCGCGGCACCGGACCCGGCAAGGTTGCCGTGATCGGCATGGAACAAAGCCTTGCCGTCAGACAGGTTCGGGTTGCCGGTCACCACGCCCCAGAACACCGATTCCTCGTGCTCCGGCACGATGCCCGTGGCCGTCTCGATCACCTGGTCGAACGCCCCCAGGTCATCGTTGACCAGCGCCTGACGGCTGATCCGCAGACCGCGCGCGTAGGACAGCAGGGCCAGCGTCTCGCCACCCTCGCCGACCGTGCCGAACTTGATCTCGCCCGACTCGCTGATCTTTTCCAGGCCGGGGAAATTGCCGGCCGAGGTGACCGCGTGAGGCCGGAAATCGTTGAACCGGAACTCGCGGCTGATCGGGGCGAAGGTCTGTTCGACCGTTGCATATTGCGCCTCGATCGAACGGTTGACCGCGTTGCCCAGGATGTTCGGGAAATCCGACACCGTGTGCATCGCGGCCATAAGCACCTCTTCGCGCTCACGGAAACTGCCGAAACGCGGGGCCGATTGACCCGCCGCGCGGGCCGCCATTTCCACGATCGACAGGCCCATGTAGTCGCGCGCCGGCCCTTCCGGGGCCTCGCCGGTCATGCGCGCCACCAGTGCCCCGGTCATGCCGGCGCGCATCGTGTCGCCCGCATCGCGACCGATATGGGCGCGCTGGCCACCGCGCGTGGCCGCCGTTTCGGTCGCGGCCATCTGGACCATGAACCGATCGGCAGCAGCGGCGACGGTCAGACCGTCATCGATCGCGCCCTGCACGTCATCTTCGCTCAGACGGCCCTGCGCCATGAAGGGCGCGGCGCGGCCGCGAATATCGGCGATGCGCTGGCGCTCGGCCATGCGAACCGCGTCAGGGTCAGCCGAGGGCTGGCCAAGGGTCAGGCGGCGGCCTTCACCGCCCTGCTCGACCGGCGCGGGGGCCGGGTCAGCAGCCGGCGCAGGGGCCGGGGTCGGGTTGACCGGGGCCGGCGCCGCCGGCGGGGTTGCCGGCGCTGCGACCGCCGGGGTGTTTTCTTCGGGCATGGTTTGTGCCTCCTGTGATGCGGCCGGTGCGGCCTGGTGACGGCCGGCGGTCCCGGCCCTTCCTGCGCCGGGGGTGCCCCCGGCCTCAGTTTCTTGATTCGATCGCTGGCGCATCCGCGCGCACATGGCGGTGAAACGCGCCCGCGCGGTGTCGCGGGTGACCGGGGCGGCATCGTCATTTGCGGCCAGCGCCGGGATCACGGCATCGCAGAACCCGGCGGCCAGGGCTTCCTCGGCGGTATAGTAGGTTTCAGCCTGCATCACCCCGCGCGCCGCCTCGATCGAAAGGCCGGCACGCGCCGCGTAAACCGTGGCATAGGCTTCGGCCAGCGTATCGAGGCGCGCGGCCTCGACCCGGTGTTCCTCGGCCGTCCCCCACATGAACCCGCTCGGGTCGTGAATCATCAAGATCGATCCGGCTGTCATCTCGATCCGGTCTGCCGCCATGATCATCAGCGACGCGGCCGACATCGCCACACCCGCCACGATCACCGTGACCTCGCCGGGGTGGTCCGCGATCGCCTGTCGGATCGCCTCGCCTTCCCAGGCGTGCCCGCCGATCGAATTGACCACGATCGTGACGGCACCGGAAAACTGCGCCAGCGCATCGCGCAGTTGCCGCGCACAGAACCCCGCGGCGGGGCTTTCATAGGCCAGCCAATCGGGCAGCAGCACCTCGCCCTCGAGGTAGATCCGCCCGTTCTGGATCAGGTCAGTCCCGTTCATTGCGCGGGCCTCCATTGTCGGTTTCGTCGTCATCGTCGGTCGGGGCGGCAGCGGTCGGGCGCACCACGCCACCGCGGCCGCGCGCCGCGTCGTCGGCCCGCTCCTGGTCGATTTCCTCGGGGTCGTAACCCAGGCGGCGCTGTTGCCGTTGCGTGCTGGACAGCCCGCCCTCGACCTCGGCAACCATCGCGCCGATCTCCTTGACCGGATCGATCAGGGGGCGGCGCGGTGCGGTCCAGCGGATCTCGAACTCTCCGGCCGGGATGTCATTCTCGCGACGGCCCGCCTGCAGCGCCCAACTGTCCTTGAACCAGCGCGCGATGCCTTCGCAGAACTGCGCGATCAGGATCAGGTGCTGCCATTGCTCGACCAGCCGATCCATTTCCATCCGGCCCATGCGGCCCGAGCTGAAATTCACCTGCCGCAGGTCGCCTGACAGCGCCTCGTATGTGATGCCAACCCCCATAGCGACAGCGCCAAGGGCCGCCCGCATGAACTCGTCATAGGCTTCGACCTGCGGCGGGTTCGTCCATTCGATTTTTTGGCCCGGCTCGAGGCCGACCAGCGCGCCGGGGTGCAGCTCTTCCAACCCGGCGCCGCGAAAGGTCGCGCCCTCGGCGTCGGTCGTGACCACGCCAGCCATAAGCGCGGCCATCTTCTGTTTAAGGATCTGCGCCTCCTGGTAATCGCTGATCTCGCCGAGCGTCAGCATCACCGGGGCCAGCCACGGCACGCCGCGCATCTGTCCGGGCCGATCCTGCCGGTAAAGGTGCAGGATCTGCGCTGCCGGCACGCGCTCGGATTCGACGCGCGCCCCCTTGCGCCAGAACGCGATTTCGGCCGGGTGATGCCGGAACAGGTGATAGGCTTCGACCCGGCCGGTCGGCCCGTATTCCAGCCCTTCGATCACCTCGTTATTG
This sequence comes from [Roseibacterium] beibuensis, assembly GCF_039542305.1. Taxonomy (NCBI): domain Bacteria; kingdom Pseudomonadati; phylum Pseudomonadota; class Alphaproteobacteria; order Rhodobacterales; family Roseobacteraceae; genus Roseicyclus; species [Roseibacterium] beibuensis. The sequence continues at coordinate 672,447 of NZ_BAABHW010000002.1, forward strand.
CCATGCGACGTTTTCGCCATGTCCAAGTGATCGACCTCGATCAGCTCGACCTGGAACGGCAGCGCCAGATCTTTCTCGAAATTCCGGTTGCGCATCCGCTGGCGCACCAGCACCTCGCCATCGGCAAAAACCGCGTTCATGGCCGTCGCCTGCATCTGGAACAGGCTTTGCCGGCGGCGGGCGTCGATCGCCGTGGACAGCAGGAAAGACCGGATCACCCGCTCCACGGCCTCTTTCACCTCGGGGTCTTTGCACTCCACCGAGGGCCGGATGCCGCTTGCGACCACGTTGACCGTCACCACGTCGCGCACCCGCGCGGCCCACGGCCGGTTGCGAACGAAATCGCGGCTCAGGTTGCGCAGCGTCTCGCGGCTGTTGATCGCCGCACCGTCGGCCGAGCTGCGCGGCGCGCGCCAGGCATCGGTGCGACGGCCCGGCTTCGCCGCATCGTAATTCATCAGCGCCTGCGCCCGGATGCGGTCGCGGATACGCTTGGCCGCCCGCGACGGGGCGAGCTGCATCAGGACGCTGTCGATCAGGTTCATCGCTCAGAACCCCCGCCCCGTGGTGGTGTAGCTGACCGCCAGACCGCCGCGCACCGCCCCGGTCGCGATCCGCGACAGCTCCGATCGAAAATAGGCCAGCGCCTGACGCATTTCGGCGGGGCCGTTGTATTCGACTTCCTCGCCATTGATCTTGGCACGGCGCAGGCCCCGGCCCATCGCGGCCTCGAGGTTGTCGATATTGGCCTGCAGCATTGCGCTGCGATCAGGATCAGCCACGGCTCAGCGCCCTTTCAGGTAACGGATGCCACCGCCACCGCGCGGACGCGGGGCGGGGTCGGGTTGCGGGGTCGGCGGCGAGGCGGCGCCATCGCCGTCCTGTCCGCTTTCGGTGTCAGATGTCTTTGCCAGCGCAACGGCCAGCGGATTGTCGGGGCCAAGGGTCCATTCCAGCGACGGCACGGTCCATTCCTGCCGCAACAGCCCTTTGTGTTCGGCCAGGCCCCGGCCCATCACGGTCAGGTCGGTGCCCTCATTTCGCTTCAGCCCCGGCTTGGGTTTCCAGCCATCGCTTTCGCGGATCTCGGCGACGTATTCCTGCACCTGCCCTTCGAGGCTTTTCTCGCCGGTCATCCAGCTGCCGAGGTAGAACGCGCCACGCGCGCCCGTCGCCGATTTGTGCAAGGCATTGTCCAGCGTGTCTTTCAGACGGTCGGTCGCGATCGTCAGCAGCTTGATCGCGCGGGCCTTGTTGCCCTGCGACCCACCTTCGGGCGCGGCATAGCGCACGCGCGCCGGCACCTTCCATCCGCCCTGACCGCGCTGGATATACCAGCGCCGCGCCTTTCCTTCGGCGCGCTTGGCCTTCCAGAACGCCTCGGCGTGGTCACTGACCCCCGGCAGGCCGTGGAAATCGACCACGATGCCGATCGGCCGCAACCCGAATCCCTGACCCTCGACCGGAACCACGCGACCCTCGAGCTGGTCCAGCACGGCCCAATCCTCGAGGTAGCGATGCGGCTCAAGCCGCCGGCGGTTCCCGTCCTGGTCGGGCGTGGCGTCGGGCGCATCCTCGGGCGGTTGCGTCAGGTCGAAGCGATCGACAACCTGCCCCATGCCGTCCTCGCCCCAGGCCGTGACCTGCACCGCGAAATAGGTGCCCTGCACGTCCACCGAGATCGTGATCGCGCGGCACCAGCTCGGCGCGACGCCCTTCTCGGCTTTCTGCGCGTGGTCGCGGAGGAACGCGACCGTCAGCTCGTCCGCCTCGCCCTCGCGCCGTTCGCGGCGATAGGGCAAACCGATCTCGGTGTAGTAGACCGTCGCTAGATCCGTTTCATCGCCCAGCGTCTCGGCCTTGCGCCGCGCCTCTTCCAAGTGCTGCACGATCTCGGCCCAGCTGGCGAAGCTCGCCACCGCACCGTTGATCGCCCAGCTGCCCGTGTCCGTTTCGCGGATCGCCGCGTCGCCCAGGGCGACCAGCTGGCCGTCGCGGCCTTCGTGGCGCCACCCGCCGCGCCCTTTCAGCGCCGCCCGGTTCAGCTCGACCTTGTGACGATGCGCGATCAGCGACCCGCAATGCGGGCAAACCATCATCGCCGCAGCCCCCGCCGCGCCGGGATCGAGCGTGCGGTCATATTCCAGCCGATCGATGCGCGGCTCGAACTCGCCACCGCAATCGGGGCACTCCCAGTGCCAGCGCCCGCGCGTGCCATCGTTGTAGATCAGCACGATCCCGGCCGCGACCGGCGGCAATTCGTGCGGGGCCTCGGGGCGCGGCGACCAGCTCGGATCTATCACCGGAAACGCCGGGCTTGATTCCACCAGGACGCAGCCGCGGCTCATATGGGTGCGCACCCGGTTGCGGGCCATCTTCGCAGGGCTGCCCTCGGGGCTGTCCTTTTGCCCGAGCGCGACCGGCATGTGATCATAATCGGTCAGCAGAACCAGCCGATATGTGCCGCCCGATAACATCGTCCGCGTCGGATAGCCGATCATCAGGGTCATGCCGCGAAAGCGCATCCGGCTGAATGTCGCGTCATCACGGCCCCGGCCCAGGCGCTCTTTCAGCGCCGGGCTGTTCTCGATCATCGGGCGCAGCTTTTGCTCGACCCACTTGTCGCGGTCTGGTTGCGTCATGTGGACGATCAGCGCATCCGACTGATCGCAGGTGATCGCGTGCGCCACCACTGTCTGCAGCGCAAAGGTCTTGCCCGTCTGTGACGGCCCGAGCAGCGCGCAGGTGCGATAGAGGCGCGATTGCGTCGTGTTGCTCGGCTCCACCAGGTAGGGCGCGATCGCCGCATCAAACTGCCCCCACGCCCCCGCGATCGGAACGCGCACATATTGCGCGGCCGCCTCGGTCACCGACATGCGGCTCGGCGGATCGATCATCGGCAGCGCATCCGCCATGATCTCCTGCGCCGTCACGAAATCCGGCAGCGGGGCGAACACCTGCACCGCCCCGATCCGCCCATCGCTAATCTCGACCATCAGTCGCCCACGCCTGCCTTGCCGGCATCAATCGCGCGGACCTCTCCGGTCGGCGCCAGCAACGCCTCGATCCGGGTGCGCGCATCGATCAGCACCTGGTCGGCGCGGATCTGCAGCTTCGCGGCCTGCACCGGCTCGAGGCCGAACTCGCGCTCGGCGAAATCCACCATCGTCAGGGTCGAGGTGCGAAACTGCACCAGGACATCCTCGAACACCTCGCGCACACGCGCGGCCCGCACCAGCTCGCGCCGCATTTCGGCGGCCTTGTTGCGGACCAGATCGGCCTCGGCGAACTCGCGGATCTGTTTCGGCGACAGCTGCGCCTGCGCCTCGTCCTCTTCATCGGGGTTGACGAAAGCCATGGCCAGCTGCGCCGCCGCTTGATCGGCGCGCCGCTTGGCTTCGGTTTCCGCCTCGATCGACCACATCCGCCAGGCGTAGCAATCGCCGAGCTGCAGCTGGTAATCCCGCCCGTTGCCGCCCTCCTGGATGCACGGCATCCCCTTGGCCAGCCATTTCGTCACGGTGTTTTCGCTGGCCTTCAAGGCCGTCGCCAGCTGCGCGCGGTTGACCACCACGTCCTCGATGCCATCGGGCAGCGGATAGTGCCGCCGCGCGGCGTCCAGATCAAAAGTCTCCATCGGTTTTTCCCCCTGCCGCCCCAGGCGGCGCGGGCAGATCAACAACAACAACCCCGACCGACTCCCTGTCGATCCATCACACAACCAAATCAAACGGGGCGCGAATTACCCGCGTGCGTTGGGGTTTTGGAAGGACCCGAAGGGGTCAGCGGCGGCGGGTGGCCCAGGCTTCGCGCAGCCGTAGGTTCAAATGCGCCGGAAACGCATCGCGGGCGTGGTCCGCGCCAACACGTTGCACGTCGAGGCGCTTGCGGTAACTCGGGCGCGCGCTGGTGAAGTGCAGCACCTTGCGCAGCGACCCGGCCCGTGTCCGCATCCAGACACCGGGCGACAGGCGACTGCCGGGGCGCGGAACAAAGTAGGTGGCGCGCCCTGCATTGCGCGACCGGCTGGCCCGCGTCGTGTTGCTGCTCGGGTCGCCCTGCGCCTGAATGGCCGACAGGATCTGGTTCAGCTGGCCGCGGCTCATGTTGCCGTAACGATCCAGCCGCATTCCCGACGCCGGCGTCACGGCGACGATCTGGCCTGCCCACCGAAGCCGCGCAGACAGCAGGCGCTCAAGGCCCGTTTGCGGGCGCAGCCCGCCCTCGGCCTGCGTGCGCAGGTAATCGCGCCGCGCCATCATCTGTTTCGGTTCGACCGTCGCGGCCAGCCTGCGCTTGGTAGCCCACTGGTAGCGGAAGCCGCGCAGCGTCCATCGGGTCGGACGATCGAACACGCGCTGCATCTCGTCGGGCAGCTCTCCGCGGGCGATCTCGTTCGCCGTGTCATTCAGCGCGCGGCTCATGGCAAACGGCAGCTGGTCCTGCATCGCATTGGACAGGGCGCGCTCGAACTCGGCGAAGTTGTCGTCGATGGTGAACACGCAGCCGGCCCCTTGGATCAGATCGACCAGCCGCCCCGCCGCGAGCCGCTGGTCATGTGTTCGCGCCTGTCGGCGGGCGCTCTCTTGGTATCCCTGCCCCTGCCCCGGATCGATACCCCGGAAAAGGCAGCGCCCGGTCAGGGTTTCCCCCGCCGGGCGCAATTCGTGATTATGCCGGGCAGGCTGCCACCGCGTAGGGTTTTCGTCAAGACCCGTGCCAAATGTGGGTTCCGGGCCTATATCTCGGGGCGCGGCGGCCCATGTTATCAAGGGCTTGCGCCAATTCTGCGGTCAGCAGCTTGACCTTGGCCGCGTCCTTCGCCCACCCGAACTGCAACAATACCGCGCCGGGCATCATGTCCGACAGGCACACCAGGTCGACCAGGGCGCGCAGCGGGATGGCGCGGCGGCCATCGCGCGCCGAGGGGCGCAGGTTGCGGATGTCCAGCGCCAGCGCGCCACCGATCCGGGCCTGCATCGCGTCCAGCTCGGCGCGCATGGTCAGGCGGCGCTCGAGGACATCGTCGCGACCGCCCCCGCCGCCCGCGCCGTCGAGGCTGACCGCGCCGAGGCCAGATCCGGCCAGCTCTTCGGTCAGGGCGGCGTAGTGGCGCCCGACCGCGACCTGCCCCGGATCGAGGCGCGACCCGAGGCGATCGAACACGTCGCGCACCCGGCCCGCGTGGTGGCGCGCGGCGCGCACGGTGTGTTCCTTGCCATGCACGTCGCGGTAGGTCTCGGTCGGCATCCAGGGCAGGATCGGGCCGCGCGCGGGACAGACCGGGATCGCGTCGCCGCATTGCTCGGGCGGGGTGCCGCGCGCTTTCAGCAGGCGCAGGGCCTCGTCCTCGGCGCGGCGGTTGGCGTCGATCTGCTTGGCGGGTTTGACCTTCATGGCGCGGCCTTTCTGCTTGGATCAAGATTTCGGGTGTTTTGACCAGCACCCCACAAGATGCTGATTTCCGCTGTTCCAGCGTGGGAGGATAGGGAGGATGACCCCAAAGGGCGGGAGGATAACCGGGCCGAAAGGCCGATTTGTAAGATGCTGTTATATCGCTGTTTTTTTGACTGACAGGGAGGATAGGGAGGATAGGGAAGATGATTGTCGGGTTTCTGGAAAAATCGTTTCACGATGCCAGACAGGGGCCGAGGCCGTTCCCCCAGACCCCGCGCGCGCGCGCATGTGCGTAGGTGGCGATTATCCTCCCTATCCTCCCTATCCTCCCACGCATCCAAGCAACCCCTTGAAAACGCGAGACTTTCCCCCGCACCCCCTTGACCGCTCATCCTCCCACGCCGTGCGCTCATCCTCCCTATCCTCCCATCACTGGTCGTCATCGGGGTGCGGGGCGGCGCTGGATGCGCCCGAGGCTTGCAGCGGATAGCCCTTCTGATCCTTGGGCGCGGCATCCCATCGGCGCGCGAAAGCGTCGGTGAAGCGCAGGCCGAGATATTGCGACACGCTGGCCTTGCCCTTGACGAAGCTCTTGCCCGTTTCGGGGTGGCGCCAGCGCGCGGCCTTGTCGGCCAGATGCAGCGACACGGTGCGGTTCTTCCAGGGCGTGTCGCCCCGTTCCAGAAGGAACAGCGCGAAGGCGTTGACCAGCTCGGCCGCGCGGATCGCGTCGGACGGGTCGGCCGTGACCACGCAACAGGTGGCCAGGAACTCGCCCAGGGGATCGCTTTCGCGCCGGTATTCCTCGGTTGCGGCGCGCACCGCGTCGGGTGGCGCGAGGCCGATCTCGAGATAGGACAGCAGCCCCTCGACCATCCAATTCAGCACGCCGGGGGCCTCGCCCATCAGCTCGGCCACCAGGTTCGGGTTGCGCCGCTCGACCGGGATCTGTTCGTTGAAGGGCACCAGCATGACCCGGCGCCAGATCCCGTCATCGGTGCCGCGAATGGCGGGCTTGTGGTTGCCCGACATGGTCAGCTTGAAGATCGGCCGGATCTCGATGAAATCGGAGCGCAGGGCGCGCACCAGGATCGGTTCGCCCCCGGTCATTTCCTTGATCAGCCCCTCCTGCAGCTGCGTGCCCTGGTCGGGTTCGCTGGTGCGGGCCATGCGCGCCCCGATCAGGGGAACCAGGTCGGGCGTGGCATCGCCGCCGCCGCGCCGGGCCGTGCCGGTCAGGCTTTCGATGCGCACGGTCGCGGCGTAGTCGCCCGCGATCTTCGCCATCAGGTCGGTCAGGACCGATTTGCCGTTCGCGCCCATGCCGTAGAAAAACGCCATGGCCTGCACCGGCAGGCCGGTCAGCGACAAGCCGAACCAGCGTTGCAGGAAGGCGCGCATATCGGGGTCGGGCTGGACCTCGGCCAGGAAGGCGTCGAAGCGCGGGCAATCCGCGTCGGGGTCGAAGGCGACGGGCACCAGCTTCGATTGCAGCTGGTCGCGCGCCGGGGCCTCGAGCGTGTAATCGGCCACCTTGCCCGCGCCATCCTCGGACCCGTCCACGACCGAGAACCGCAGCAGCCCGGCGGCGGTGTTGATCGCCAGCGGGTCGGCGTCCAGGTCCTCGAGGGCGCGGGCCAGTGTCGGCTCGGCTTCCTCGATCATGTGCTGCAGCGGGCCGCTGTTGCCGGCGTTCTTGGCGTGGGTGCGGATGCGGTCGATCGATTTCTGGTAACCCGACAGCTTCTTTTCGGTCGCCTCGATCGACCGGTCCAGCTGGTCCAGCTTTTTCTGGTGATCTTCTTCCCGCTCGGCCGGCGGCAGGCGTTCCAGGTCCAGCCGCGCGCGGCGATCCTCGGCCAGGGTATCCAACAGGCCCGCGATGCGCGGGGTTTTCGGGACGAACCCGACTTCCTCGAGGATCAGCGGGGCCAGCGCCTGCGCCATGCGCCGCACGGCCAGCCGGTCGGGGTCTTTCTGCCAATGGGTGCCGGCCCACGTAAACCAGCCCACGCGGGGCACGAACAGCAGATCCTCGCCGTTGTGGATCACCAGCCGCTTCCCGTTGCCGTAATCGTTCAAGGGCAACGCGGCGGCCTTGGCGATCCGGGCGTGATGCGCCTCGCCCTCGTCGGGCGGCCCGCGATCGTCGGGGGCCGGGCCGGGATCGCCAGCTGCGGCGGGATCATGGGGAGGATCGCCCGTGCGCTGATCCGGGGTGCGGGGTGCGGGGTCGATGTCCTCGGCCGCGGCGAAGCGGTCGCGCACCTGGTCGAACTTGTCGGCCGGCGCGGCCAGAACCTCACGCTTGCCGATATGATCGGCCGCGCTGACCACCCCGCCCTCTTCCATCCGCTCGATCAGGCGGGCGGCGGCGTTGTAGCCGATCCCAAGCTGCCGCTGAACGTAAGAGGTCGAGCACTTGCCCTCGCCTCGGACCAGCGCGACCGCCTTGGCGTAAAGATCCGTCGACTCGTCGGTCAATTCACGCGCCCCCGCCTGACAACCCAAAAGGCACAGCTTTCCAGATCCTCGCGCACGCCCCAGGGGCGAAGGCCCCACCAGCGAAAGAACGCCTTTGCCTGTGCAGGCGTGACGCGGCGGCCACCGGGGCAGGACAGGGACAGCTCGATCTGCCCGTCATGGTCCTCGGTCACGATGAAGCGCAAGCCGCGCACGGCCCCGGAAAAGCCGAGCTTCGGGGCGCGGCCGTCACGGCTGCGCGGCAGCGCCCCGGTGCGGTAGGATTCCAGTTTCTCGATCGGCGTCATGCCGCCCCCTTTCCATCCAGCTCGGCCGCGACGGCATCCAGTGCCTCGAGCGTGCGGCGGTGCGCCGCCACCGCGCGGGCCGCGCCGCGATCGAGACGGGCCGCGCCGCGATCGAGACGGGCCGCGCGCTTGATCATGCCGGCATGAAAGGCGCGCCAGGCTTGCAGGCCCTCCACCGGGAAGCGGTTGGACCAGCTGCGCCCGGCGATCTCGACATGCCGGCGATCGGGGGACAGGCGGGCGATCATGCCGCGTCCTCCGCGATCGTCGCGTCGGCCTCGGCGCAGCCGGTGCGCAAACGCAGGGCGCGGCAGATCCCCCGCGTCAGGTCGCGCCCTGTCGCGGCCCATCGCAATGCGTTGCGAATCCCACCCATGTCGAGGCAGCGGCAGGCAATGCCGAACTGCCCCGCCAACTCGACCAGCTCGGCCCGCCACAGGATGCGCAGGGCATCGGGCGGCAGGGCGCGGCCGAGGGACCGGGCGCGGTCGATCTCGGCCCATTGGAACGCGGGATGATGTGCCTCGACCATGTCCTGCGCGGCGGGATGCCACCAGATCGGCACGCCGTAGGGCACGCCATCCAGCCTCGGACGCGCAAGATCGTCGATCGGCGGCATGAACTTGCGATGCAGCGCCGCGACGGCGACATGCGAGGCGCTGCGCATCGCGGCCAGCTGGTCGGGCAGACGGTCCAGCTTGTCGCGTTCGGATTTGACCTCGACCGTGATCAGCTCGAGGCGATCGACGGCCATAACGTCCACGCGGGTCGCGCCGCCATCGATGTTGATCTCGTGGATGATCCGTGCACCGGGACGGTCGCGGCGCAGCTTGGCGACCACCGCGTCGCGGATCTCGGCCTCGGCGCTGGAACGGTAGGCCGGCATCAGGCGTTCCCCCCGACCGATTCCAGAAACTCCGACAGCGAGACGCGACGCCCGGTGCCTGTTTCGATGATAATCTCGCCGCTGCCGATCTGACCCGAACCATGCAGCCCGCCGCGACCAACACCACCACACTCAGGGCAGTTTCGCCCGCTATCGAGCACGCCGTAACCGTTGCAACGGGGACAGGTGCGGAACTCGAAATCACTCATGCCGGGATGCCCTTGACCAGATCGTTCAAATCCACCCCCGCGCCCGCCTGCACGATCTGGCCGCGCAGGCCGGGGCGGTGTTCCATGGCGCGTTTCAGCCCGGCCTCGAGCTTGGCGCGTGTCGGTTTCGGGTCGCTGTCGCCGTCCTGGATGTAGATCAGCCGCTCGACCCAGGGCGGGGGCACCCATGCCTCGGTGTCGGTCATGTCGGGCAGGCCCGACCACTTGACGCCGGGCAGGCGCTGCATCCGGCCCGCCATGTTGCCGAGATCCACGCCGCACCAGTAATCGGCGCGGGGCATGGGCTGCGCGGCCAGCGCGGTCAGTGTCGTCTCGATCCCCTCGCCCATGACCAGCACCGGCGCGCGGCTGAGCGTCAGGGTGATCGCGCCGCCCTTCTTCGACCCGAACACCAGCTTGGGCGGCCAGGGCGCGCCCTTGTTCGCGTCCATGCGCGCGGTGATCTCGGCCTTGGCGCCGGGGTGATCGGCATTGATCCAGGTGCAATGCACGGCCCGCACGCTTTCATCCTCGGAATCGATCCGCGCCAGCATGGCGGGGCCGCGGTGCAGCTCGACCAGCTCGCCCCCGATCTTCTTGCGATAGGCCAGATCCGGCTGGAAGCGCAGCACGGGGGCCAGCCCCGTGACCAGCTCGCCCGGCAGGCCGCGCCCGGCCAGGTAGCGCATCACCGGGTCGCCCGGCTGCAGCGGCTGGCCGGTTTTCCAGATCGTGCGGCCCATGTCGATCGCCCACTGGCGATAGCGCGCGGCCTCTTCGGCCTGCTTGCGCTCGGCGGCGCGGGCGCGGGCGCGGCGGCGCTCGACCTCGGCCGGGTCGAGATCGGCGACAGCCTCGCCCACCAGCCATTTCAGCGCATCGCGCAGGCCAAGGCCGTTGACCTCCATCACCAGCCCGGCCTGGTCGCCGAACTTGAGGCCGCATTTGCGGCACAGGCCGCGGTTGGTGCGGGTGTTGATCGCGAAGCGGTCGCGGCCGCCGCAGATCGGGCAAGGGCCGACCAGCTCGGCCCCCTGCCGGCGCAGACCGGCAATCCCGAGACGATCGACAACCTCGGCCATCGGGATCGTGCGGGACTCATCAAGGCGGGGATCGGGGCGGAACGTCATGGGCGGGGCCTGTTGGATCGTCGGGGCGGGGTCAGTCGAGGCCGGTGTCGGCGCGGGTTTGCCAATCGAACGGGCGCGCGGCGCTATCTGGCCGCTGATCGGGGGGCGCGGGGTCCGGGGCAGCACCGGGCGGCGGACCATCGGCGGCGATGCTGGCCAGGGCCTCCATCGCGCGCGCCTGCGGGTCCGCGACCAGCCCCTTGCGCCAGGTCGCCAGGAACTCCTGCAATGCGATGCCGGCAGCGACGGGATCATCGGTGCAATCGGCGGTAAAGCGCACAGCAGCCAACGCGGCGGCGTGATCGTCGGGGATCAAGGCGCTGTGCATCCGGCAGAGATCGACCGCGCCCGACAACAGGCGCGGCGTGTGCGGCGCGCCACCGGCCAGCTTACCTTTCAAGGCAAGCGTCAGGGCGAACATGCCCCAAGCGACATGGGGATCGCCGGCGGTCATATCGCCACCCGGAAAACGCCGAAGGCGATCACGCCGACGATGCCCCAGAGAACTGCGGCAAAGGCCCAGGCGCGCCCGGCCGCCCCTTCACTTTCGGCTGCCCATGCCATGACGACGAACACCACAAAGTGAAACACGGCATAGGTGCCGAGGATGAAGGTCGCGACGGGGCCGATCCAGTCCATCATGCCGGCACCCCACCTAAATCCAGCGACGGGGTCAGGTTGCCGGCCTCGCGAAACAGGCGGCGGCGCAGCCATCCACCACAGGACGGCGCAGGGCGCTTCACGTCCCACACGAACCACGAATTGCGCTGCGGCGGGGCGCCACCGCCCCGAAAATCGATCTTCCAGCAGCACAGGTATTCGACCGAGGGCGGGTGCGCCGCCAGGATCGCGTCCATCCCGTTCTTGCGCGCGGCGGGCCAATCGGCGTTCAACAAAAGGGCGATGTAGTCGAGGCCCAGGTCGAAACTGTGCAAAAGCCATCGACCGTGACCGTCGCGGGCATTGATCTCGTTATAAGGCGGGTTCGTCACCTGCACCGGCGCGGGGGCAGCATCGAACTGGTAAAAGCTCCGCAGATCGACGCCCGGCCAGCCGCGATCGACCACGTCGCTGGCAACCACGTCGAAGCCCGCGGCCCGCAACTCGTAAACCATGTGGCCGCCGCCGGCGGCAGGCTCCCAAACGGTCGTTCCATGGGCGCGGATCAAATCGCCCTCGACCCCGAGGAAGGCGCGCGTCGCGTCGAACGGGGTCGGGTCATAATCCAGCGGGTCACGCAGGTCGCGGGCCGAGATCGGTGCCGATTGATCGGGCAGGTCAGGCATCAGATCGGCCTGCCGCGCGTCGCGGGTGCGCTTGGGCTTGGTCGCAAGAAACAGCCCCTTGGCCGAGGGCGCCGCGCCGGTCATGCGCCCGCCCTCACGCGATGCCACCGGGCCTGCACCGATCGGATCGGTTCGCCCCATTGCGCGGCCAGCTGCGCCAGCTCGGAATAGCGGCCTTTCGTGTCGCGGATCGCTTCGTCACGCGCCGCCGTCCAGACGTCGCGGCCCGGCAGAGGGCGCGCCTCTTGGGCGGGCGCGGCAGGGGTTGGACATTCAGTCGGGACAACCTCGATCGGATACGCGGCCAGCCCCTTGGCCTCGGCCACAGCCAGGACCTCGATCTCGGTTACCCCGAAGGCGCGCGCGAGATCAGCCACAGGCACGCGATACCCCCACAGGGCAGGCAGGAAGGTGCGCAGGCCGGGCCGGCCGGCATAAGCCAGCGTTCCATTCGTGCGGCGCGGCGGCCAGCCCAGGCGGCGCGCCGCCGCTGACACGGCGCGATCGCGCACGCCGTAGCGGTCACCGATCTCGGTGCAGGTATCGCCCCGGCACCAGGCGCGGGCTGCTTGCTGGTAATCGATCTTGCGGCGGGGATCGTCACTCATGCCCGCCCCTCCCCGGTTCGCCGGGGGCGAGTCGCCCCGCCCCCGGCCCTGTCCAACAGGGAGGAAGGACCCCGACCGCCCAAGCCGGGGCATCCGCTGCGGGGGCGGGTGAAGGGACGAAAGACACCCCCGCAGCGAATTTCGGAAAACTTAATCTGTCGGCCCAAAAAACCGGACAAAAGTCCGGGCGGGGCCGAAACCGCGCGGATTTGGACCGCCCCCGTCATGGCTTCACCAGCATGTCGAACGCGTCCTCGCCATGGGTCAGAAGGGCGACCGACTGGTGATGCGCGCGGCACCCCATTTCGCCCGCCCGCCACTTGCGCGCCGTTCTTTCACTGACGCCGAACTGCATCACGACCATGCGGTCGTCGGGGTAGAAGCGCCGGATATAGGCCGCCCACCTGGTCGGGAACTCGGCGGCCATGTCATGGGGATCGACCACCGGGGCCGCGCGATACTGAGGCCCGGACAAGAGTCTGGTTTGAAGTCCACCCGACTCGGGTGAGGATGGCACGGCAGGCACATCGCCCGCATAGATCACCACGGTGGGCCGGAACTCGTCACGATGCTTCATGGCGCACCCCGCAGAAGGAAATCACGATGTCCGAAAGCGCATTCATCGAAGCCCGGATCGCCCGCATTGCACTCACCCGGTTCGAGGCAAACGGCGAATGGCCCGCGACGATCCGCACCGAGATCACCCTGGCGGTGAGACAACGGGGCTTCCCGGCCAACACGCCCCCGAAAGAATTCCCGATCTCGATGCACATCCCGGTCATCGACGCCTCCGAGCCTCTTCCTCAAATCGAGACGCGCGCCGCTGACACTCTTCGATCAACGCTTCGATTTCTGGCCGAAGAAATCTGACGATGGCTTGTGCGATAATCATTCGGATCATGCCGCGTCCTCCTGCTTGGGAGTTCGGCGGTTGATCGCGTCCAGATCCTGCCAAGCCAATGCGTGCCCTCGCTCTGCAGCGGCGGCGATGATCTGGCCGAACCGCGCGGGCGGCACACGCCGCCCCGCCGCGAACCAGGCGGTGACAGTCGGTACTGGCTCACCGATGTGGTTCGCCAGTTCGACCTTCGTTTTCCAGATGTGGCCAAGAGGCCAGGAGGGATCAATGCAAGCCATGCCGGTCAAAATGCATTTTGCACTATGGGTTGTCAATGCATAATGCATGACCGTTGTTCCTGACATGGAAAACGCCAAGGAAATAGCTGAACGCTTGCGGCGCGCGCGCATCAATGCGGGGTTTGAAAGTGCCCGCGAGGCAGCGGGGCGCTTCGGTTGGGCAGAGGCAACCTACACCCAGCACGAGAACGGCAGCCGTGGCATTCGCCTGCCCGTGGCCGAGAAATACGCGCAAGCTTTCGGCGTTCCGGCGCCTTGGCTTTTCTACGGGCAGGGTGCGGGCATCGAAGAGGGCAATCGCCCTCGGCACGGGTTCGCGGAACCAGAGGTGCAGCCGATCACCGACCTGCCCCGTGACCGCAAGACGATGCTGCGCCAAATCGCGCGCGCCGTCGCCCCCGACCAGCCACACGCGACCTATTACATTCTTAACAAGTCACGGCCCGACCTCATGCTCGCCCGCGGCGACCTGCTGGTGCTGCAACTTGGCCCCGAGGCAGGGGAAGGCGACGTAGTCCTGGCTCAGGTTTACGACGATACCGGCGAGGCCGAGACAGAGCTACGCGAGGTGATCGGCGACCAGCTCGTTGGATCGCGCGACCACCCTCGACGCACCATTCCCTTGCACAGCAATGACATCCAGGTGCGCGGGCGCGTTCTGGCGACAGTGCGCACCTAACGCTATTCGCAGATCAGCTCAGAGGGGATGTCATTTGCCCAGCCCGAACCGAGGGGCTGCGGAAGATGACCGACAAGCACGACATCGGCCACGTTGTGGACGATGAAAACCACGCGAACCGACTCCGCGGCATCTAGAAACGCGCGCTCGCGCTCCGATGGGAAAATGCCGAAATCAAGCTCGATCGACTCGCCTGGCAACAGCCCGCCTGAGATGGTCGAGCCGCGCGGCACGTTCGCCTGGAAAACCGGCGCTGGCCGCTCTGGCACCCAAATCAGGTAAGAGGCCACGACACCGCCGATGGGCGTCGGCAGCGTGTTCTCGATTGCGACCTGCATCCGCATCTGACCCTCGGATTGCGGCCATTCGGTCCGATCCTCGAACGTTACACCGTCCAGCACGCAATCCCCGCGCTCGACCTGTTCGGCCATCGCGGCACCCGGCGCGACCGCTGCCCCCAAGATGGCCGCACACACCGCCAAACGAATTGAATTGTTAACCAGCATTCAATGACTCCCGACTTCACATCGACACAGTCTATTTGACCCTCGCGAATCGTGCAAAGGCGGAGAAACGCCTCCGGCAGAAATGCGTTTTGGCTAGTCGTCATGCATTTTGCATTGACTTACTCCATGCGAAATGCATTATCCCCCTCCATCACCACCCCGATGGAGGGCACCGACATGACCGCACACCCACTCAGACGCCACCACCTGGCCACGCTCAGCCCTGGCCAGCCGAACATTCGCCCGGCGGCGGCACCGCCAAGCGTGCACCTGCTGTCCGACGCGCAGCTGCGCGATCTGGCGAACGGCGCGCCCTCCGGCCCTGACGATCCGGCCGCGACCGTGCGCGCGCTGGCCACGGAATGCCTCGCCCACCGCGCCAACGCGACAGATCCCGTCGCCCATTTTCTGGCCCTTTGCTGCCGGGTCACCGGGGATAGCGACGACGTGATTTCGGCGGCTGAGTTGGTCGCGGCATTCCAGGTCCACAGCGACGACTGCGGCCTGACCCGGTGGAGCGTCGTTCGCGCTGCCCGCGGACTGGCAGAGGCCGCAAGGCACTGGCGCGACCCGGTGACAGGTCGCCGGTTCATGCGCGTCAAGGCATCGCGCAGCGCTTACCGGGGCCTGCGGTTCACCGACGCTTTCAAGCACCGGTTTGCCGACCTCCAGACCGGCGAGGTCGCGTGATGGTTCTCGGCTTCCCGTCCCGCGCCCGCCCGCGCCCCGTCTCGCCCGCCCCGGATCCCGCGCAGGCCGATCCCTACCTCGCCCGCCTCGCGCCGCACTTGGCACCCGTCACCACGCGCGAGATCGTCAGCGACGACATGCTGCGCCGCTACGTCCAGGGCGCGCCCGAGATCCAGCGCGGCGACCTGCCGCCCGAATGGCAGGGCGAACTGGCCACGGTCCTGCAGGACATCGCGGGCGAGCTGCTGGCCCACCGCGCCCTTGCGGACGTGATGCAGGCGCAGGCCGCGCGCCGCGACCGCTTCGGGGGTCGGTGACATGCGCGCGATCTTCGATGACATCATCCGCACGCTCGACACGCTCGAGACGCTGGACGCCGCCGGGCAGGCCGACCTGTTGCAGATGCGCGCGCTGGAAACCGGCGGCACGTTCAAGACGCCCCGCCCCGGCAATGCGTGGGACAGCCAGCGATACGAAATGAACCTGCACGGCGTGTTCGCCGAGGGCGGCGACCTGCGCGAACTGGTGCGCAACTGGACCAAGGCGGCGCATCACGCGGCCTCGGTCGGCGCGCGCAGGCAGGCCGAGCTGGCCGAGGCCGAGACGGTCATCACCTTCCCCGGCGGGGCCGACACCGAGGCGCTGCAACAAGCCTGCGCCAAGGTGCTGGAACTGGAAAACCTCGCCCATCCCCGCCTCGCCGATCGCGCCCGCGCCCTGCAGACCGCGCTGGCCCGTGCCGACCGTGACACCGCACGCGACGCGCAGGCGATGACCCCCACCCCACTCTGACCGGAGACTTCGACATGGCGAACACGAAAGCACAGGACGAACAGGCGCTGGCCGCCGTGGACAAGCTGGCCGTCGAGCTGCGCGACCTCGACCCCGACGCGGTGGTCGCCGCCCTTGCCCTGTTCATCGAGCAGCGCGGCGACCTGACCGAGGCCAGCCTGACGGACCTGTCGAACCATATCGGCCGCCTGGGCTGGGACCGAGGGAGGATGGCGGCATGATCGCACCGATCCACGACACGGCGCAGCTGCGCGCCTTCCTCACCGACCCGCAAGCCTGCGCCGAACGGCCGATGGCGCGGCGCATGGCGTGGATCGCGCTGGCGCAATCGCGCGGCATCCGCGTCGTGCAATGCCGCCTGCCCGAGCCTTGCTGGGGCGGCACGGCGCGCGACCGTCTCGCGCAACATCGCGCCGACCTGCGCGCCGAGGCAGCCGCAAAGCGCGCCGCGCATTTCGGGGGCGCGTGATGCGCTGGATTAAAGCCATCGCCGCCGCCCTGCTGACGCTCGTCTCCCTCGCGATGTGCGCGGTGATCGGCATCTTGGTCGAAATGCTCTCTGTCGCACTTGGCCTCGAGGCACTTTGGAGCGTGGCCATCGGGCACGTCGCCTCGGCGCTGACCGGCGCGGTCGCATCACTGGCCCTGGTTTTCACCGGGATCAACGGAACCCTCGCCGCGCTTGATGACGAAACCGAAGGACGCAAACACAGATGATCGTCAAGCGCGCCGCGAATTTGATCACGCGGTGATCCAGGACACGCGCCGCCCGCGGCTGTCATGGGAAACAGCGGGCATGGCGCGACACGCGCGGGCCGTGACAGGCCCACCGCTCGCGGAACGGCACGGCCCGCGCGACTGACCCCACCGACACTGAAAGGACCTGACCATGTCGACACCCTGCCAGACACCCGGATGCCGTGGCCGCATCGCCAACACCGCGCATCTGTCGCTTTGCCCCGACTGCCGCCGCGAGACGATGCGCGAGGGCACAGCCCAGGCCGACGCCGGCCATCGCCCCGGCATCCGCATCCTGCAGGTGCCCTTCCCGTCCAGCACCAGCGAACTGCGCACCGCGCCGGTCAGCCTGCCGGCGGAACCCTGGGGGGCGACGGCATGAGCAAGGCAAAGGAAAAAACCGGCGATGATCTTTCGGATTGGTCACCACGCAACTGGTTCGCCGGTCAAGCACTTGCTGGAATGGGCATGTGGATACCACCGGGCAACTACGTCGACGAAGATGGCCGGTCAATTCCGACCCACAGCGCGAAGTATCAACGCATGGTGAGACAGGCCCGCGCGGAATGGGCGCGTGACCAGGCCGACGCCCTGATCGCGGCGCTTGACCGCACGAAGGGCGAAGCCGGAGGGCCGGGCTGATGGATATGACGCAGCACTGCAAGTCCTGCGCGGAATGGTATCGATATGACCTCGGGGCCTGCCCGTATTGCGGCACACCTTCGGAGCGCCTGATCGAACAGGTTGTGGTCATCGCGGACGAAGCAATCCCGCCTTTCCCAGTCCCCGGCAAAGGCAATCGCAAACAGCGTCGTGCAGCGGCCGCACGGCAAAGGCAGCAGCGATGACGAAACCCGAGATCACGGCCAAGGCCCGCGCAATCCTCGCCTGCGCGACTGTGCGCGCCGCGATCCTCGATCGCGTAGCGGCAGCTGCGGCTGCGAAAGGCGGCAGCGATGCGTGAGCTTGTGATCTACCGCCTGCCGATGCCCGCCGTCGCCCTGCTGACCTGGTGCGCGGTGTTTCCGATCCTATGGGTGGCCGCCCTGCGCCACCCATGGCGCGACCCGTGGCGGCGCACCCGCGAGGCGATCGAGGACATCGAAGCCCTGCGCGAAGACCGCAAGATCCGGGGCCGCCCATGAAATCCGGCCCCGCCCTGTTAACACACCCGCCCAAAACGGCCCCAGGGCGCGCAGACGATTATGACCCGGTGCCTGCGCTGGTGCCGGGGCGGTGCAACTGGTGCGGCGGCCCGCTGTCGCGGGGCCAGCTAAAGGTCTGCAGCCCGGCCTGCCGCACGGCGTGGCGCAATTTCCTCGGCTCGATCGGCCCCTCGATCGCCGAACGCCTGATCTACGAACGCGCCCACCGCCACCGCCGCCCGATGCCGGAACCGGCCAAGCGCGCTTACCGCGAAATGATGGAAATCGGCCGCCGCGCCCTCGGCCGGCTGCGCGACATGCACAAGGAGCTGACCCGATGACCAAGATCGAATGGACCGAGAAAACGTGGAACCCCATCGTCGGGTGCAGCGTGGTCAGCCCCGGCTGCACCAACTGCTACGCGATGAAACTGGCCCCCAAGCTGGCCGCGAACCCCGCCACACCGCACTATGCCGGCACGGTCGAATCCTCGCGCGCCGGGCCGGTCTGGACCGGAAAGGTCGCGCTGGCATCGGATGACGCCCTGACCGCACCGCTGCGCCGCCGCAAGCCGACCATGTATTTTGTCAGCAGCATGGGCGACCTGTTTCACGAGGCCGTGCCCGACGAATGGATCGACCGCGTATTCGCCGTGATGGCGCTGGCCCCGCAGCACACGTTCCAGGTGCTGACGAAGCGGGCGGCGCGGATGCGGGCATACATCACCGACCGCGAGGACCGCGAGATCGGCCGCGCGCAGGACCGCCAGCTGACTGGGCCGCACCCCGTGCCGGTGTTGCCGAACGTCTGGCTTGGCGTCTCGGCCGAGGACCAGACCCGCGCCGACGAGCGCATCCCCGACCTGCTCGCCACCCCGGCGGCGGTGCGGTTCGTGTCCTGCGAACCGCTGCTTGGGCCGGTGGATCTGACCTCCATCCCCGGCACCAGCGAAGACGAGGACGGAAAGCTGGACGTTTGGTGGGATGTGCTGACCGGCGTTGCCTACGACGAATGGGGCACCGAATTAAGCGCGCAGCACTGGCAAGACACCGGACTCGACTGGGTCATCGTCGGCGGCGAGTCGGGCCGGGGCGCGAGACCCATGCACCCCGATTGGCCGCGCGCGATCCGCGACCAGTGCGCGGCGGCGGGCGTGCCGTTCTTCTTCAAGCAATGGGGGGAGTGGCTGCCGTTCTGCCAAATGGATGACCCGCAGGGCGAGGCGCTTTATTTTCCCCAAACCGAGGAAGAAGAGGCCAGGGAACTCGACCGAAAATGCCGGCACGACAGCGTGTGTATTCACCTTGACGGCACTCACGCATCCACGGGCGACGCCGGTCGGTTTCACCATATTGGCGTGGGTGCATTCAATCAGCCGCGCGACGTTTCTTCGTTCCGCGTCGGCAAGGCCGCCGCCGGCCGCCTTCTGGACGGGCGCGAGTGGAACGGGATGCCGGAGGTGGCAGCATGACCCCGCATATCGAACTTACGGCCGGCGACCACGAACAAAACGGGTTCGTCGGTTTGGCGATCTGGATGGCCGAGACGATGGACGAAGCGATGGCCGCGATCGCCCGCGTGAACGCGCTCTGCCCCGAGGACGCACAGCCTGATCCCAAGGCCGACCCGTTCACTTTGATCCTCGACGTTCACACCGGCGAAAGCGGGCTCTGCGCTGACCACGTCGCCGACTCCGTTCCCCTTCCTTTGCAGGTCGCGATGCGGATCGCAGGCGATCAGGTGGCGGGCTGGCTGGCGACCAGGCCAGACCCGGACACGATCCACGGCTATCCGCCTGTAATCGGATCGGTGGGAGAGATCGCCAATGCCTGACTTCACGGCCCACGCGCACCCCGTTCTGGCCGTGCCCTGCCCCGACTGCAGGGCCGCCGCCGGGGCGTGGTGCAAACGGCCATCCGGTCACCGCGCAGCGGATTTTCACCAGTCGCGCAAGGTCGCGGCCGATGCGGCGTTCATCGCCAAGCACGGCGAGCGCGCCACGATCCACCGCACGGAGAACGGCTGGATGATCGGGATCGCCGAGGCTTCGCAACAGATGGAGATGCGACTGTAATGCACGCCCCGCCCGTCAAGACGCCAACGCCGAAAAAGACGGCCCCACGCCGCCTCAGCCCAGAAGCGATGCGCGAGGCCGCCGAGGTCGCGGCGCAGACCGGCGTGTGCATCGTGATCGAGGCGGGTGGGAAGGTTTACAGGTTCGATCCGAACGCGCAATCTGCGGCGATTGGCGCCACGGAACGGGAACGGGCCCGATGCGACGCAGCGTTCGGACTATCAGAATGAGGGGGCTCTGGATCCATCCGCGATCCGGCCTGCCATATTTCCGGTCGCGCAAGGGTGGGCAGCTGCGCCTCGTGCCCCTGCCTGCCGATTTGCCTCACGATCACCCCGACTTCATCGCCGCCTGGTCCGCCGCCGCGCGCGAGGTCGGCCCCGAAAAGGCGTTCGCCGGCGGGACGCTTGGCAGCACATGGGCTGCCGTTCTGGCCTCGGACGCGGTCGACCGGGTTTCGGCCACCTACCGGGGCATCCTCGTGCGCCACTCGGCCCGGATCGTCGAGAAGGCGGGCGACGTGAAAGCGACGGCGATCCAGCCCAAGCACGTGCGCGCCGACATCGCCACCGCCACCGACAAACCCGCGCGACGCAAGGCGTGGCGGTTCTGGGCCGCCTACTGCATCGAGCGCGGCTGGATTGAGACCGATCCGACGCAGGGCGTGAGGGTGAAAAGCGCGCCGACAACGGGGCACCCGACCTGGTCGCCGGACGACATCGCGGCATTTCGCGCGCGCTACGCGATCGGCACGACGCCGCGCGCGATCATGGAGCTGGCCTACTGGACAGGTGCGCGCCGGGGCGACGTTGTGCGGATTGGCGCCCAACATGTCGGACGCGACGGGGTGCTGTCCTTCACCCAGGGAAAGACCGGCCAGCCCGCCTTCGTGCCGTGGACCTGCCCGCTGCCGGCATGGGCCGCCCACATGGAACCTGACCGCCAGACCTGTCTGGCCGCGATCGCGCACATGCGCGGCGACCTGACCTTTCTCAGCACGGCGCAGGGTCGCCCGCGCAGCGACAAGGCCGCGGGGCAGGTCGTGTCACAGGCCGCCCGCGCGATCGACCTGCCGCTCAGCCTGCACGGGCTACGCAAGGCCCGCGCTGTCGCGCTGGCCGAGGCCGGGGCAAGCCCGTCGCGAATCGGGGCATGGACGGGTCACGCGACGCTGACCGAGATCGCCCACTACACCCGAGAAATGGACCGCAGGCGCGCCGTGCAGGGGTAGGCATTGGAAACCACTGCCCGCACAATTGGAAACCAAGGCGCGCTTTTACAGCAAAAACAGCAACTTAAAGGGGGAAGTGGCGCACCGGGGAGGATTCGAACCCCCGACCCCTTGATTCGTAGTCAAGTACTCTATCCAACTGAGCTACCGGTGCGTAGGGGCGGCATTTAACCCCCGGCGGCGAGGGTTGCAAGGGCGAATTCTCGGGGATTTCGCTTTCGCGAGGTCAAGGCAGCGCTGCGACCTTCGCGGGCAGGGAGATGGAAAAGACCGTTCCCTCCGGCCCGGTCTCGGACAGTTCCAGCCGACCGCCATGGCCGCGGATGATCTCGGCCGCGATGGCGAGGCCAAGGCCCGACCCGCCTTTACGCGCGCCTCCGTGGAACGGCTTGAAGAGGTGGTCCAACGCCTTTTTCGGCAGACCCGGCCCGGTATCGGCCACGCGGATGCGCCAACCGTCGTCGGTTTCCATGCCCTGGATGCTGATCTCGCCCGGTTCGCCCTTGGCCGCGATGGCCTGCCGGGCGTTGCGGACGAGGTTCGACAGAACGCGGTGCAACTGCTCGGGATCGGCGCGCACGACAAGACCCGCCGGCACGTCGCAGCCGTAGCTGACCAGCCCGTCCGAGTCGGTCAGGCGTTCGTTCTCGATCACGTCCTCGGCCAGGCGCGACAGGGCAAAGCGCTCCAGCTTGGGGGGCGGCTCCTCGGCGCGGCCAAAGGCCAGTGTCGCCTCGGTCAGGTTCACGGCCCGGGTGAGAGAGGCGACCAGCTTGGGCGTCGTGCGCTGCACCGCGGGGTCGGCGGACCCGTCCAGCCGGTCGGCCATCAGCGTCGCGGTGGTCAGGATATTGCGCAAGTCATGGCTGATCTTGGCCACCGCTTCGCCCAGTTGCGCCAATCGCTCCCGTTGGCGCAGCGCGCCGGTCAGTTGCGTCTGGAGGGTCTGGAGGGTTTCTTCTGCCTCGCGCAACTCGCGCACGCTGGCCCCCGGCTCGATGATGCGCGACGCATCTTCCGGCGCTTCGGCGTAGCGCGTCATCGCGTGGACCACCCGCTTGATCGGCGTCACCAGAAGACGCCGCACCGCGATGAACAAAAGCGCCGCCGTGAAGATCGAGATCATCGCCGACAAAAGCAGGATGCGCAGGCCGTAATCCAGCATCTCGGCCCGCAGCGGCCCGGTGTACATGGTGACCTCGATCAACAGGCCCGCTTCGCGCACCGGTTCACCGATGACGCGGATCGTCTCGTCCTGCGGGCGAAACAGCCGCCGCATCGCATCGCGGATCAGCACGGCGGCGGGCGGGTCGCGCAGGTCGAAGGAAAAGCTGACCGGCGGGATATTGTCCGAGGACAGGATCAACTGACGCGCCTCGTCGCGCCTGAGCACCACGTTCAACACGCCCGCGTTTTCCAGCAGCTCGGCCTCGAGTTCGTCGTCGATCATGCCGTCGGTCGCCAGAAGCGCCAGCGACGCGATCTGCGCCCGTTCCAGACGCGCAAGGATATAGTCCTCGCGGAACCGCGCGATGGAGGGCACGAAAATGAACACCTCGGCCAGCATCACGAAGATGATGGTCAGGATCAGAAAACGCCCTGAAAGCGAATTGGCCACGCCGCGCGGTACTCCTTGCCGTTAGCCTCGGGGCTCAGGGAATGACGCGCTGGATCGTGCGCACCACCCGCTTGACCCAAGGGTTCTCGAACAGCTTTGGAGAGAAATAGGCCCCCGCAGCGCGTTTGTTAATCTCTCCCATCGTCGGATAGGGCGCGACCATGCTCGCGATGGCCGACATCTTCATGCCGTTGGCAATGGCCAGCGCCCAGGTCTGGATCAAATCCCCCGCACCCGCGCCGACGATCGTGGCGCCCACGGGCTTGCCCCTGACCACCATCACCTTTGCAAATCCTTTGGTCTGCCCCGTCGCGATGGCGCGGTCGTTATGCGCGAACTCGGCCCGCGCCACGAACAGCTTGTCGCCATGCGCCTTGCGCGCCTGCGCCTCGGTCAGGCCGACCTGCGCCAGCTCCGGGTCGGTATAGGTCGCCCAGGGGATATGCGCGGTCTTGGCCTTGGCGGGCAGGCCGAACAAAAGCGGGCGGATCACCAGCCCGCCATGATAGCCCGCGACATGGGTGAACTGCATCCCGCCCGCCACGTCGCCCACGGCATAGACGCGGCGATTGGTCGAGCGCAGCCCCTTGTCCACGGTCACGCCGCGCGTGTCATAGTCCACCCCGGCCTTTTTGAGGTCGAGCGTATCGACATTCGCCTGCCGCCCGACCGCGACCAACAGGTGCGAGCCGGAGAACCTGCGCCCGTCCTCGGTGTCCAGCGTGATGTTACCGTCACCCCCGGAGACGCGGGCGACCTGCGCGCCCTCGACGATCTCGATCCCCTCGGCGCGCAGCGAAGCCAGAACGATCTCCGCCGCCTCGGGATCATCCTTTCCAAGGGCCTTGTCGCCCTCCAGCACGGTCACCTCGCAGCCCAACCGCCGATGCGCCTGCGCCATCTCCATCCCGATCGGGCCACCGCCGATGATCAGCAAGTGCAGGGGGCGGTCGCGCAGGTCGAAGATGGTTTCATTGGTGTGATGCTGCACCTCGTCGAGGCCCGGGATCGGCGGCACGAAGGGGCGCGATCCGGTCGCGATCACGAAACGGCGCGCCTTCACCACCGTGTCGCCGGCCTGAACCTCGGTCTCCGAGATGAACCGGGCCAGGGCGCGGATGACGTGGACGCCGAGGCCCTCGAACCGCTCCTGGCTGTCCACGGGGGCGATTGTCTCGATCACCGAGCGGACATGATCCTTGGCGGCGGCGAAATCGGGCGCCGGCTCGTGCCCCGCCACGCCAAAGGCCGCCTGCGCGGTGTCATGCGCCTTGTGTCCGGCGGCAAGCAATGCCTTTGACGGGACGCAGCCGAAATTCAGGCAATCGCCGCCCATCTCGTGCCCTTCGATCAGCACCACGCGCGCGCCCATCTGAACCGCGCCCGCGGCCACCGAAAGCCCGCCCGAGCCTGCCCCGATCACGCAGATATCGGTTTCGATCCGATTGGTCATGTCACAGGCCTTTCTTGCCGCGGAAAACGCGCAGGATGATCGGAAGCAGCGCCAGGGCCGCCAGCCCCAGCAGCGGCAACAGGATTTGAGGTTCGAAGATGATGCCGAGATCCGGCGTCTCGCCCCGGGCGAAGACCTCGGACAGGCCCGCGCCGACCGAGGTGTAGACGACCGCGCCGGGGATGATCCCGAGGAAGGTCGAGATCACGAAACGCGACAGCCGCACATTGACCAGAGCCGGCACGATATTGGCGACGAAGAACGGCACCGCCGGCACCAGCCGGATCAGGAACAGCATCGACCATTGGTTCTCGTCGATACCGGCCTTGATCCGCCGCACCAGACCTTCGGAGGCATCCATGCGGGCGGCCAGCTTTTCGCCCAGGCCCCAACGCGCGGCCAGAAAGATCCCCGTCGCGCCGATGGTTGCGGCTGTGACGTTAAACAATGCGCCGGGGAAGGTCGCGAAAAGGAACCCGCCCGTCAGCGTGGCAATCGTGGCTCCGGGGAGCGAGAACGCCACGATGGCGATGTAAATCGCGATGAAGGCGAGGGCTGTCGCGACGTAGTTCGCGTCGCGAAAGGCGATCAGACGCTCGCGATTCTCGGCCAGCGTCTGAAAGGTCAGCATATCGCGCAGGAAAAACCACCCAAGACCCGCAACAACCGCGATCAGCGCCAGCGGCACCAAACGCGCCAAGGGGGATTTCGGTGTCTCGTCCGTCGCGGTGCGATCCATTGCAATCATCTTTCCAGAGGGCTGTTTGGTGGTTGCCCATTACATGCACCCGCCGCCGTGCGGGCGACAGCCCGTTCACGCCTCGGTGATGTCGCGTGACGCAAACCTGTCGTAGCGTGACGACCCGACCGGTTTTTCGTAACACTTGGGCCGTCCCTGTAACGACCGGAACGCCGATCATGCAGCCCATTCTTGTCAGTGCCTGCCTGATGGGCCGCCCCGTGCGCTATGACGGGCGCGCCAAGACGCTGCATGACCGGCTTCTGTCGCGCTGGAAGGCCGAGGGGCGCCTGATCCCCTTTTGCCCCGAGGTTGCGGCAGGGCTGCCGACGCCCCGCCCGCCCGCGGAGATCGCCCCCGGTGACGACGCGGCAGCCGTGCTGGACGGCCAGGGCGCGATCCGGACGATAGATGACACCGACGTCACCGCCGCCTTTCTCACCGGGGCGCGGTTGACCGTCACGCTCGCCCAGCGCCATGGATGCCGTCACGCGCTCCTGATCGATGGCAGCCCGTCCTGCGGGTCCGACTTCGTCTATTCGGGTCGCTTCGATGGCATCCGCCAGCCTGGGCGCGGCGTGGTGGCCGAGGCCCTGATCCGGGCCGGTGTCGCCGTCTACACACCTGCCCGGATCGAGGATCTTGCCGCCGCGCTGGAAAGCTGATTTTCGCGGCTCAGCTTTGTTGACATGTGGTCCGAGAGTCCGTATCAGCGCGCTTCATCACAGATTCCAGCCGTATCGTGAGACGCGCTTCCGCGCTCCCCGGCATGGCCCGAGACGCAAGACGCGGAGAGAGACGATGTCGAAACGCACCTTCCAGCCTTCGAACCTGGTTCGCAAGCGCCGCCACGGGTTCCGCGCGCGCATGGCCACCAAGGCCGGCCGCAAGATCCTGAACGCCCGCCGCGCCCGCGGCCGCAAGTCGCTGAGCGCCTGATCGCGCCCATCGGCTCTGGTGCCATGGCACCCGCTGAGGATACGCCCCTGCCGACCGATGGGTCGCCGGGGGCTTTTTCTGTTGCGACGCTGAACAAGCGTCCCGATTTCCTGCGCGCGGCCCGCGCCCGCCGCGTCCCCTGCCCCGCCTTCCTTCTGCAAGCGCGCCAGCGCGCCCCGGACGAAGCGTCCGAGGCCCCGATCCGCGTGGGCTTCACCTGCTCGAAAAAGGTCGGCAACGCGGTCGCCCGCAATCGTGCCAAGCGCCGCCTGCGCGAGATCGCGCGCGCCGTTCTGCCGCTGGAGGGCAAGCCCGGTTGGGATTATGTTCTGATCGGGCGCAAGGACGAGACCGCCACCCGCGATTTCGCCGCCATGCAGGACGACCTGCGCCGCGCGCTGAGGAAACTGCACCGATGACCCCGTTCGCCTACATTGTCTCGCTGCCCGTCCGCTTTTACCGCGCCGTGTTCTCGCCTTGGGTCGGCCATTCCTGCCGCTACCACCCGACTTGTTCGGCCTACGCTATGGAAGCCCTGGAAAAGCACGGCGCGATCAAGGGCGGCTGGCTGGCCGCGCGGCGCATCCTGCGCTGCCACCCGTGGGGCGGCTCGGGCATCGACAACGTGCCGGACTGAGCCGTCAGCCAAAGCGCAGCCAGGTTCCCCCGTCCGAGGCGATCCGCGTCGGGATCTCGCGCCGGTCCACCGCGCCCCGGATCGTGTGCAAGACGTCTTCCATGAACTGCGCATCTTCGAACCACCAGGTGTGCGCCGGGTAGTCGAGATGGGCGAAATCCCCCCGATTCGCGTCGAAATAGGGGCCGCAATTTATGTCGATCGCCTTTTGCGGCGCGTCGATGATGCCGATCCGGCCGGCGCGCGGGGCCACCCCGATCCGCTTGATGTCAGAGAGGGACAGCACGTTGTCGAACGGGTTGTGGTAATTCGTCAGCCGCACGCAATGGCGGTAGAGCGACGAAGATTTCGAACTGTCCGCGGTCAGCGAGGCCGAGGAGACATCCGCCGAGATCAGCATCACCTGGCTGACCGACCAACTGTGTGCGGCGACGCCGGGGCGGTCATCGGCATCGTCGAAGGCCTCGCGCACCACGTAGGCGCCGGTCGAATGCGCGATCAGGTGCAGGTTCACGAAACAGTCGGGCCGTTGCAGCCGCGCGAAACTGGCGATGCCTTCGGTGACCAACCGAAAGGCCGACATCTTCGCGTCCAGACGATCCTCCAGGTAATTCAGCGCCATGTTGGCCGCGGGCCAGTCGAAGCTGACCACCACGCCCTCGAATCCCATCCCCTCCAGATGCGCGCGGATCTTGCGGTGACGGGTAAGCATCACCTCCTGCGGGGTGTTGAACCCGTGGATGTAGAACAGGATATCCCCGCGCGGCCCGTCGTTCTGCTGGCCATGACGCGCCGCCTCGAACACCGCGTCGACCCAGGCCGATTTGCGGATGACATGGTCGGGCGTCGGCGCGGGCTCATGCGCGGGCACGGCGAGAAAATGGCTCGCCCCCGGCTCGGCGATGAACGCCCCCTGCCGGATGGAACGGACGGAAAAGACGTAATCCATGCAGTGACCCTCCCTTCGGTCCATCCAGTATGCGCGAGGCTGGCGTCGCGGTGAAATGGTGGTTTTCCCCTAGGCAGAAGATCGCGCAGGGGATAGACGGGCGCCCATGCTGGACCGCGAAAACCAACCACAGACCGACGAGGCGGGGGACGATATTCACCCGCTCTTTTTCGGTGCGCCCAAGACGACCGAGTTCAAGAAGCTCCGCAAGCGGATCATCAAGGACACGCGCGAGGCGATCGAGCGTTACGGCATGATCGAGCGGCGCGCGCCCGACGCCCCGCGCGAGAAATGGCTGGTCTGCCTGTCTGGCGGCAAGGACAGCTACACCCTGCTCGCCGCCCTGACCGAGTTGCAGTGGCGCGGCCTTTTGCCGGTGGACCTTTTGGCCTGCAATCTCGACCAGGGGCAGCCGGGGTTTCCGGCGACCGTCCTGCCGGAATTTCTCGAACGGATGGGCGTGCCGCATCGCATCGAATATGCCGACACCTATTCCATCGTGATGGACAAGGTGCCCCAGGGCCGGACCTATTGCGCGCTCTGCTCGCGGCTGCGGCGCGGCAACCTTTATCGCATCGCGCGGGAAGAAGGATGCAGCGCGGTCGTTCTCGGCCATCATCGCGACGACATTCTTGAAACCTTCTTCCTCAACCTCTTTCACGGCGGCAAGCTGGCGACGATGCCGCCCAAGCTGGTGAACGACGAGGGCGACCTGTTCGTGCTGCGCCCGCTGGCCCATGTGTCCGAGGCCGATTGCGAGCGTTTCGCGCGGGCCATGGATTATCCGATCATCCCCTGTGACCTCTGCGGCAGCCAGGACGGCCTGCAACGCCAGGCGATCAAGCGCATGCTCGACGGGTGGGAGGAGAAGGCCCCGGGCCGCCGGCAAAAGATGTTCTCGGCCCTGATGAGCGCGCGGCCCTCGCATCTGCTCGATTCCGGCCTGTTCGACTTCGCTGGCCTGACGCGCGCAGATCGGGACAATTCTCCGGAATAACCCCGGCGCCCTTAAGCGCCTGTTTGGCCTTTGACGGTAAGCCTTGTCCAACGTCGCAGTGCGTTTGCGTCACCGGAGAAGGAAAACGAGATCATGAGCAGTGGGCTGATTGCGGGCGCAACCCGGGCACAGCGCATGTTGCGCAGCGCGCTGTCGCGGCTCGATATTCTGGCCGCCTTCCCGCTCTTGATCCTTCTTGCGCACGAGATCGGAGATGCGAGCCTGTTGCTGGCCACAAGCCTCCTGTTGCCCGCGCTTCTGGCCCTGCAATCCATTTCTCTCGGACACGCAGGGGCCACATGGGATCCGCCGACGCGCCCGCATGACAGCGCGCGACTCCCCGGTCGGCAGGCGGTGCTGGACCTGCTCGAACAAACGGCCCGCGCGCCGCGCCACGAGAGCGCCTGTATCCTTCTCGAAATCGACGACTGGCGCGACATCGCCGATCGTTGGGGCGCGGAAACCTCGGCCGACATCGCGCTGCTCTGCCTCGACCGCCTGCGTAGCGTGCTGCGCCATGATGACGTGATCGCCAGGCTGGGCGATGCGCGCTTTGCCATTGCGCTGGCTCCGGTGCCGGCGGCCCGGATGGGGATACGCGACGGGATCGTGTCGCGCCTGCGCGCCGCGATTGGCGAACCGATAGCCATTGACGGCACGTCCATCCGCGTCACCGCATCGGTGGGGCATGCGGCCCTGCTCCGCGACACCGCGGACCCGGCTGGCACCACTCTGGACGCGGCCGAAGCTGCTTTGGCCGACGCACATGGGGCCGGCGTCAACAGCGTGCGCGCCTTCGCACCCGGCATGCTGCGTGCCCGCCGTACCCGTGCCCGCCTCACCGATGAGATCGAAAGTGCTCTGGCCTCGGGCGATATCCGCGCCTGGTTCCAGCCGCAGGTCCGGGCGCGCACCGGCGTCATCACCGGTTTCGAGGCGCTGGCGCGCTGGCACCATCCCAGGCTGGGCGTCCTGGGTCCGGCCGACTTCCTCGAGGCCGCCGTCGATGCCGGCCAAATGCAGGCCCTTGGCCAAAAGATGCTGCGCGATGCGCTGGCCGCATTGCAGGATTGGGATCTGGCCGGACTGAACGTCCCCTCGGTGTCCGTCAATTTCTCGGCTACCGAGTTGCGCGACCCGTCTCTCGCCGAACGGATCCGCTGGGATCTGGACCGCTTCGATCTGCGCCCCGACCGGTTGGTCGTCGAAATCCTCGAAACCGTGGCCGCGCAATCGACCGATGATGTGGTGATCGCGACCCTGTCCGCCCTCGGATCAGAAGGGGTGCGCCTCGACCTTGATGATTTCGGCATCGGGCAGGCCTCGCTGGCCGCCGTGCGCCGGTTCGGCGTCAGCCGCTTCAAGATCGACCGGTCCTTCGTGATCGGCATCGACCACGACCCGGAACAGCAATCCATGGTCGCCGCGATCCTTGCCATGGCGCGGGAACTGGGGGTCGAGGCGCTGGCCGAAGGTGTCGAAACCGCGGAGGAGCGGGGCAAACTGGTCGAGATGGGCTGCACGCATCTGCAAGGCTTCGCCATCGCGCGCCCCATGCCCCGCGAAAAAGTCATGGACTGGATCATCGCGCACAATTCGGGCCTTGCACGCGACCCGGGGTCGAGCGATCCGCACAACAGCACGGCCGCTGACAAACAGGGCTGAGCGCGACAACATCGCGCGGCGCCGATTCGCCTTGGAAACAAGGCGGGCGCGCGGAAAACGCCCCTTGACCTTTGCACCCCCCTTCTGTTGAACCCTCCTGCATTGTGAACGAGGGATCTCGGCGACCATGGAAGACAACCGCAATCTCATTCTGGCCACCGGCCTCAGCATGCTTGTCATCCTCGTATGGTTTGTGCTGTTCCCCCCGCCCGAGCCGGTGGAGGACCCCAACGCCATACCCGTGGCCGAGGAAAGCACCGGTGGCGGCGTGGACATGGCCGTTGCGCCGCCCGCGGCCGATACACCGGATGATCCGGTCGCCATCGACGCGACCGCGCTGACCGAGGTCGCGCTCAGCGAGGCCGCGCGCCTGCCCATCGACACCCCCTCGGTCGAGGGCACGATCTCGCTGCTTGGCGGCCGGATCGACGACCTGTCGCTGCGCACCTACGACGAAACCCTCGATCCCGACTCGCCCATCGTCCGGCTTCTGTCGCCCGTCGGCACCGCCGAACCGTATTACGCGCTCTATGGCTGGGCCCCCGGTGGCGACCTCGGCTTCGACCAGGTTCCCGGCGCCGACACGCCCTGGACCGTGGAAGACGGGGAAACCCTGACCCCGGACAGCCCGGTCACCCTGCGCTGGGACAACGGCGCAGGCCTGATTTTCCGCCGCGTGATCGAGATCGACGAAGATTACATGTTCACGGTCACGCAATCGGTCGAGAACAGCACCGAGGCCGACGTGCGCCTTGCCCCCTATGGCATCGTCGCCCGCCACGGCCTGCCCGCCGATCTGCAGAATTTCTTCATCCTGCACGAAGGCGTGGTCCGCAAGGTCGACGGCGAGCTGGACGAGATCGCCTATGACGACATGCCCGATCTCGATCTGGTCGCGCGCGAAGGCGCCCCGGCCGAGGTTGTCGAAGTCACCGAGAACGGCTGGATCGGCTTCACCGACAAGTACTGGATGACCACGCTGATCCCGGGTGCGGGCCAGGCCTTTACCTCGGTCACGAAATACGTCGCCTCCGCTGATATCTACCAGACCGAGGCGCGCATGCCTGCCGTCTCCGTCGCGCCGGGCGAAACCGCCGAGATGACGACGCAGCTGTTCGCCGGCGCCAAGGAATGGGAAACCATCCGCGAATACCAGGACGTGGGCGGCATCGACCGCTTCGTCGACTCGATCGACTGGGGCTGGTTCTACTTCCTGACCAAACCGATGTTCTGGCTGCTGCACACGCTCAACCAGCTGATCGGCAACATGGGCCTCGCGATCATCGCGCTGACGCTTATCGTCAAGGCCGTGCTCTTCCCGCTGGCCTACAAGTCCTACGTCTCGATGGCCAAGATGCGCGAGCTTCAGCCCGAGATGGAGAAGCTCAAGGAACGCGCCGGCGATGACCGCGAAGCGCTGCAGCGCGGGATGATGGAGCTCTACAAGAAGAACAAGGTGAACCCGGCCTCCGGCTGTCTGCCGATCCTGTTGCAGATCCCGATCTTCTTCTCGCTCTACAAGGTGATCTTCGTCACGCTGGAACTGCGCCACGCGCCCTTCTTCGGCTGGCTGAACGACCTGAGCGCGCCTGACAGCTCGTCGATCCTCAACCTGTTCGGCCTGCTGCCCTACGCGGCGCCCGAACCGGGCACGATCATGGCGCTGATCTTCATCGGCATCCTGCCGCTGCTGCTTGGCATCTCGATGTGGTTCCAGCAAAAGCTGAACCCGGCCCCCACGGATCCGACGCAAGCCGCGATCTTTGCGTGGCTGCCCTGGGTCTTCATGTTCATGCTGGGCAGCTTTGCCTCGGGCCTGCTGGTCTACTGGATCGCGAACAACACGATCACCTTCATCCAGCAATACACGATCATGCGCATCCAGGGGTACAAGCCCGACGTGTTCGGAAATATCCGCAGCAGCTTCAAACGCAAGAAATCCGATAGCTGATGCAGGCCCGGCTGGCCCATATCTGGCGGCACCCGATCAAGGGCATCGGGGCCGAGCCGCTGGAGCGGGTCAGCCTGTCACCGGGCCGGCCCCTGCCGCTGGATCGCGCCTGGGCCGTGCTTGAGGACGGCGGGGAATCTGGCCCCGGCTGGCGCTCGTGCCGCAACTTCCTGCGCGGGGCCAAGGGGCCGTCGCTGATGGCCATCACGGCGCGAGTCGAGGGCGAGACGATCCATTTGTCCCACCCGGACCGACCCGACCTGTCGATTGCGCCGCCGCATGATGCGGATGCCCTGTTCGGCTGGCTCCGCCCGATCTACCCGGCCGATCGCCGCCCCCCGGCTGCGCTGGTGCAAAGCCCGCCCGAGGGGATGTCGGACGCGCCCTTTGCCTCGGTCGCGATCCTCAACCTGTCGTCGCTCCGCGCACTGTCGCAGAAGGTCGGCCAAGTGCTGGACCCGCGCCGGTTTCGCGGCAATCTCTGGCTCGACGGCCTCGCCCCGTGGGAGGAGTTCGACCTGGTCGGCAAGACGCTCGCCATCGGGGATGCACGCCTCGAAATCGTTGAGCCCATCGGACGCTGCCGCGCGACCGAGGCCAATCCCGACACAGGCCGCCGCGACGCCCCTACCTTGCAAGCCCTGCAAGACGGCTGGGGCCATACCGAGTTCGGCGTTTATGTGACGGTGCAAACGGGCGGTGACATCGCCCTTGGCGACGAGGCGACATTGGCATGAACACGCCCCTCCCCTTCCCACTGGCCGAAGACCCCGATGCGCCGACCGCCGAGGCCGCGCGCAAGCTGTTTGCCGGGGGCGCAGAGTTCCTGAAGGGCGTCGTCGCGATGGACGGCCTGCCCCCCGATGACCGGGCCGAGGTCTGCTTTGCGGGCCGCTCGAACGTGGGAAAATCCACCCTCATCAACGCGCTGACGGGCCGCAAGGCGCTGGCGCGGGCCTCGAACACGCCGGGGCGGACGCAGGAAATCAACTACTTCACCCTGGGCGACAGCCACTACCTCGTCGATCTGCCCGGCTATGGTTACGCCGAGGCACCCGTCGACGTGGTGCGCCGCTGGCAAACCCTGCTCAAGGCGTACCTCTCGGGCCGCGCCACCTTGCGCCGCGCCTTCGTGCTGGTCGACATGCGCCACGGCATCAAGCCCGTGGACGAAGAGATCATGGCGCTTCTCGACACCTCGGCGGTGACCTTCCAGGTCGTCCTGACCAAGGCCGACAAGGTGAAGGAAAAGGACCGCGAAAAGGTGTTGCGACAGGTGCGCGAGAAACTGTCCAAGCACCCCGCCGCCTTTCCCGAACTGGTCCAGACCTCCTCGGAGAAAGGTCAGGGCATCACGACCCTGCGCGCGATCATCGCCGGGCTGGCCTGAGCCACCTTCACAATCGGGCCGGGCGCGCCTATGCAGGTGTGACGCTCTTTCGGTGCAGCCATGAAGACCCAGGATATGACCCGCGATTACCTCGGCACCGCCCGGACCCTGTCCGAGGCTCTCCCCTACCTCCAGCGCTATGACGACGCGACCGTCGTCATCAAGTTCGGCGGAAACGCCATGGGCGATGACGAGGCGATGGCCAGCTTCGCCCGTGACATCGTGCTGCTGCGACAGGTGCGGGTGAACCCGGTGGTGGTGCATGGCGGCGGTCCGATGATCAATGACATGCTGGCAAAACTCGGCGTCACGTCGGACTTCGTCGGCGGCAAACGGGTGACCGATCAGCAAACGGTCGAAGTGGTCGAGATGGTCCTTTCGGGCCTTGTGAACAAGCGGATCGTGCAGGCGATCAACGCGCAGGGTGGGCGCGCCGTGGGCCTGTCGGGCAAGGATGCCAACCTGATCGTGTGTGATCCGGCCGACCCCAAGCTTGGCTTTGTCGGCGAACCGAACGAGGTGAACCCGCAGGTGCTGACCAACCTGTTCGGGGATGACATGATCCCCGTCATCGCCCCCCTGGGCGCGGGCCGAAACGGCGAGACATTCAACATCAACGGCGACACCGCTGCGGGCGCCATCGCGGCTGCGTTGAAAGCCGATCGCCTGCTGCTGCTGACCAATGTCGCGGGTGTGAAGAACGAGGCGGGCGAGGTCGTCACCGCGCTCAGCGCCGCCGAGGTCGAGGAGATGACCGAGAAGGGCATCATCTCGGGCGGCATGATCCCCAAGACCGAAACCGCGCTTCAGGCGGTGCGCAACGGCGTGCGCGCCTGCACCATCGTGGATGGCCGGGTGTCGAACGCCGTTCTGCTGGAGCTTTTCACCGAGCATGGCGCGGGCTCGATGATCCGCGCCTGACGGGGCCGGATCGGCAGGTCACACCCCGTACACATCCTGTACACACCCCGTGCATACAGCGGCGCGGCCCTATCGCCTCTCGCCAGAGCGGGGCCGCTCGCCTACCGTCTCGGCATGATCACCTATTCCGACATCGCGACTCGGGTCGCGCGCGATCAGTTGGAGGTCTTCGGCGGGTTTCATCCCGGCCCGAATGACGGCGCGCCGACGGGCTGCGGAACGCTGCTGTTGCTCGGGCCCCGTGAGCCGGGCTTCTGGGACACGCTCCTGAGTGCGCCCGAGGCGACAGAGTCGCAATCGCACGACGCGTCCAGCCTGACCCCCGACCTCGACACCATGGATCGCTGGTCGGCCCGGGTGATCGGTGAGATCGCCACTGACCTCGGCGGGCGGGCCGTGTTCCCCTTCGGCGGCCCGCCATCCTACCCGTTCTTCGCCTGGGCGACGAAATCCGGGCGGGCCTGGGCCAGCCCTGTGACGCTCTTGGTGCATGACGTTGCGGGGCTGATGGTGTCCTACCGCGGCGCCCTCGCCCTGCCGTTTCATGTCGATCTGCCCACGCATCCCGATGCGCGCCCGTGCACGCGCTGCGACCAGCCCTGCGTCACCGCCTGCCCCGCTGCTGCGCTGACCGCCGCCGGCTACGATACCGGGGCCTGCCACGCGGCGCTCGACACACCGGCCGGCGCAGGGTGCATGAGCCAAGGCTGCGCCGTGCGCCGCGCCTGCCCGATCAGCCAAGCCTATGGCCGCGACCCGGCCCAATCGGCCTATCACATGCGAGCGTTCCATCCATGACCCGAACCCTGATCCTGATCCGTCACACCAAGTCCGATTGGGGCGATGCCGGCCTGTCGGACCATGACCGCCCGCTGAACGGGCGCGGCCAACTCAGCGCGCCGCGCATCGGCCATTGGCTCGCCCGGACAGGCCACACCCCGGACATGGCGATGATCTCCAGCGCGCGCCGGACGCAGGAGACATGGGCGGGGATCGCCGGGCAGCTTGAAAATCCGCCCGATCCGATCATCAGCCATGGCCTCTACAATGCCGCGCCCGCCGATCTGCTGACCGCGATCCGCAGCGCCGAGGACGCCAGGACCCTGGCCATCGTCGCGCATAACCCCGGCATCGGCAGCCTCGCCTGGTCGCTCTGCGCAATGCCGCCGGATCATCCGAAATTCGGCCTGTATCCGACCGGCGCGACACTGGTCCTGTCCTTCCGCGGGGCCTGGGCCGAGGTCGCGCCGGGTCGCGGGCGGGTGCTGGATTTCGTCGTGCCGCGCGAACTGCCCGATCCCGGCTGACCCACCCCTTCATCTTGGCAAGAAAACTCCCGCCGGAGGCAAAAGGGCCGCAAGGGGGTCAATCCCCCTTGCGGCCCTTGCCCGGTCGTCCCGCGCGACAGCGCGGGGCGAAATATCTCAGTGACCGAGGATCTGGCTGAGAAACAGCTTGGTCCGGTCGCTTTGCGGGTTGTTGAAGAACTCTTCCGGCTCGTTCTGTTCGACGATCTGGCCCGCATCCATGAAGATCACGCGGTTCGCCACCTGGCGGGCAAAGCCCATCTCGTGCGTCACGCAGAGCATGGTCATGCCTTCCTCGGCGAGCTGGATCATGGTGTCGAGCACCTCCTTGATCATCTCGGGGTCCAGCGCCGAGGTCGGCTCGTCGAACAGCATGATGCGCGGGCGCATGCAAAGCGAGCGGGCGATGGCCACACGCTGCTGCTGACCGCCCGAGAGCTGGCCGGGATACTTGTCGGCCTGTTCGGGGATCTTCACCTTGTTGAGGAAATACATCGCCGTTTCCTCGGCCTCTTTCTTGGGCGTCTTGCGCACCCAGATCGGGGCCAGCGTGCAGTTCTCCAGGATCGTCAGATGCGGGAACAGGTTGAAGTGCTGGAACACCATCCCGACCTCGGACCGGATCTTGTCGATGTTCTTGAGGTCGTTCGACAAAAGCGTGCCATCGACGGTAATGGAGCCCTGCTGATGTTCCTCCAGCGCGTTGATGCAGCGGATCAGCGTGGATTTGCCCGAGCCCGAGGGCCCGCAGATCACGATGCGTTCGCCCCGGTTCACCGTCAGGTTGATGTCGCGCAGAACGTGGAACGTGCCGTACCACTTGTTCATGTTGCGGATCTCGATGGCGACCTCGTCCGAGACCGTCATCTGCGAGCGGTCGATTGCGCGGGCTTCTGCGGTTGCGTCGGTCATGTGTCAGACCTCCCTCAGCGGTGATCGGTGCGCAGCTTGCGCTCCAGGTATTGCGAATAGCGGCTCATCGAGAAGCAGCTGATGAAGAAGCAGAGCCCGATGAAGATGAAGAGCTCCCAGTAGACGCCGTTCCAGTCGGTCGAGGCGCGAATGGCGTTCGAGAACCCGATCGGGTCCAGCAAGCCGATGAAGACCACCAGCGTCGTGTCCTTGAACAGGCCGATAAAGGTGGAGACGATTCCGGGAATGGAGATCTTGAGGGCCTGCGGCAGGATGATCAGGCGCATGGATTGCCAGTAGTCGAGGCCGAGACTGTCGGCGCCCTCGTACTGGCCACGCGGCAAGGCCGCGAGACCGCCCCGAACCACCTCGGCGATATAGGCCGAGGAGAAGAGCGTCACCATGATGATCACGCGCAGCATGAGGTCGAAATTCGTGCCCGGCGGCAGGAAGTAGTTCAACAGCAGCGACGCGGTGAAGAGCCACACGATCAGCGGCACGCCCCGGATCACCTCGATGAAGATCACCGAGAACTTGTTGATGATGAACAGGTCCGACTGGCGGCCGAGGGCAAGGACGACCCCCAGCGGCAGCGACAGGATGATGCCCGCGATCCCGATGACGAAGGCCAGCATGAAGCCGCCGAAATCGTCCGAGGGCACATACTCGATGCCGATGGGCAGGATGCCGGCGATCACGCCCGCCAACGGCCCGGCCAGGAACATCCAGTAGAGGATCGGCACCAGGACGGTTGCGATGATGGCCCCCAGCTGCCCGATGATCGGCACAGCGATCTTGAAGACCAGCCAAGCGAGGATGAAGCCGACGGCAACGGCGATCGGGCCCCAGATCGAGCCGCCCCAGAGCAGCCAATACAGGATGAAGGGCGACGCGGCCGTGACGGCCAGGAGCTTGCGCGGCAGTTCCGCGTAGAGCACCGGTGAAATGGCCCCAAGGAACAGGATCAGCGCAAGAACCGGGCGCCAGTAGAGTTCCGAGGGGTAGAAGCCGAAGGTCAACTGATCCCACCGGTCGGTCAGGACGGCCCAGCAGGCAACCTCCATCCCTTCGCCGTAGCGCTCGTCGCGGATCTCGCGGCATTGCGTCAGGCTATCGGCGTCCCAGATGCCGTAGAAGATCCAACCCAGGACATGGCTGAGAACCCAGTAGATCACGAGAACCGAGATCACGGTCAGGATGCTGTTCAGCACCGAGGAAAACAGGTTTTCCCGCAGCCATTTCACGGCCCCCTTCTCCGCCACGGGCGGTTCGCGTTCGGGCAGCATGTCCTTGCGGACAAAGGCGGTCGCAAGCGCGCTTTCTGCGTGTGTATCGCTCATCTCACCGCTCCTTCAGTTTGACGGAGTTGTTGTAGATGTTCATCACGCCCGAGATGATCAGCGAGGTCAGCAGGTAGAACAGACCCAGCAGAAGCATCCCTTCAAGCTCGCGTCCCGTCTGGTTGATCGTGATCCCGCCAAGGGTCGAGCGCACGTCCATGTAGCCCACGGCGATGGCCAGCGACGAGTTCTTGGTCAGGTTCAGATATTGCGAGATCAGGGGCGGGATGATGACCCGCAAGGCTTGCGGCAGAATGACGAGGTTCATCGTGCGGTTCGGGCGCAGGCCCAGGGCGTAGGAGGCCTCGGTCTGGCCGCGCGACACCGAAAGGATACCGGCGCGCACGATCTCGGCGATGAAGGCCCCGGTATAGAGCGACAGGGCGAACCACAGCGCGATCAGCGAGTTGCGAAGCTGCACCCCGCCTTCGAAGTTGAAGCCGGCCAGCTGCGGGCGCTCGAACTGAAGCGGGCGGCCGCGATCGACCGTATCGGCCAGGGTAGCAAGTTCGACATCGGCCACAGCGCCGGAGAAGGTCTCGACCATTTCTGGCGGCATCGCCGCGATCACGCAGTCGCCGGCTTCGACGCTGGCCTGCAATTCACCCGGCGTATTCACGCGCACGATGTCGGCGCGCTGGCCGAGGTCACGCAATGCTGTCGACAGGTTCACACCCGCCGTCGACGGCAAGGCACAGATCGACGGGTTGCGGTTTTCGGCGACATAATCCTCAAGCGTCATGCTTTGCTCGGCCCCGACGGCGACAAGCGGATACTGATCGCGCGCGATGGCGGCAGAGAAGGCGAGGTAGACGGCGAGCGTGGGAATGATGAACAGCCCCAGCGACACCCAGAAGACCGGCAGGATGTCCCCGGTCGCCTCTTGCCGTTTCCTGGCGTAGCGGCGGAAGGCCCAGATCCCCACGAGGGAGGCAAGGAAGACGGCCACCACCAGAAGGGTGCCATCCCCCCAGACCGGCGCGGGAATGAAGATGCCGCGGTTGGTGATCGCGACCGAGTCGAACAGGAGCATCGATGCCTCGGCATCCTCGCCTCGGAAATCGCGCGGCTGTGGCGTGGATTCCGTCATGAGCGCGAAGATCACGATGATCCACAGAAGCAGCGGAATGTTGCGGAAGCCTTCGACGTAGACGCTCATCAGCCTCGCGACGAGCCAGTTGTTCGAGAGGCGCAGGACACCGGCGAACACGCCCAGGATGGTGGCCATGACGCAGCCAAGGAAGGCCACGAGCAAGGTGTTCAGGATGCCGACCAACGCGGCCCGGCCATGCGTGGAGTCGTTCGAATATTCGATCAGGCGCTGGTTGATGTCGTACCCGGCGCGATTGAACAGGAAGCCGAAATCGAAATCCTTGCCCAGCGCACTGAGGTTGATGACCACGTTGCGCGCCAGCATTACGAGCGCGAGCATCACCAGAATGAATGCGACCACCTGGATGGTCATCGACCGGTAGCGCGTGTCGTAAATCAGTTGGCTGAGCCGGAAGGACTCGGTCGGTGGGTCCGTGTAGGTCGCCATGTCTCCCCCCCAATCGGATAAAGGTATCCCGTGTGACGACCCTGTCCCCGTGGATCGCCCTAAATGGTCCGTTTTTCAGCTAGGGTTTGGCGCAAGCGCCACGAAGGTGAAGGGCGCGACAAGTGCCGCGCCCTTCGACTGTTCGATTAGCGGAACGGAGGCGAGTAGAGCAGGCCACCGTCGGTCCACTGCGCGTTCAGGCCGCGCGCCAGACCGATCGGAGTGTTCTCGCCGATGTTGCCTTCGAAGATTTCGCCGTAGTTGCCGACCGACGAGATCACGTTGACCAGCCAGTCGCTTTCGAGGCCGAGCATCGCGCCCAGTTCACCCTCGGTGCCGAGCATGCGGTTGATCTCGGGGTTCTCGGTGCCTGCGGTAAGCTCCATGACATTGGCCGAGGTGATGCCCAGCTCTTCAGCCGAGATAAGACCGTTCAGCGTCCAACGGACGATGTCGCCCCATTCGTTGTCGCCGTGACGGACGAGCGGGCCGAGCGGTTCTTTCGAGATGATCTCGGGCAGAACGACATGCGCCGAGGGATCTTCGAAGGTGGCACGCGTTGCGGCCAGGCCCGAGGCGTCGGTGGTGTACACGTCGCATGCGCCGGCGAGGTACTGCTGCTGGGCTTCAGCGTTCGTCTCGATCGGCACGGGCTCGTAGCTCATGTTGTTCGAGGCGAAGAAGTCGGCGAGGTTCAGTTCGGTCGTGGTGCCGGTCTGGATGCAGACGGTGGCGCCATCGAGTTCCATGGCCGAGGACACGCCGAGGTCACGCGGGACCATGAAGCCCTGACCGTCGTAGTAGTTCACACCGACGAATTCGAACGACAGGTCGACATCGCGCGAAAAGGTCCAGGTGGTGTTGCGGGCCAGCACGTCGATCTCGCCCGAGGCCAGCGCGGTGAAGCGGGTCTGGCCGGTTGTCGGAACGAATTCGACCGCCGTCGGATCGCCGAGAACGGCAGCAGCAACCGCGCGGCAGATGGCGACGTCGAAGCCGGCCCATTCACCATTCGCGTCGGGCGCGGCGAAACCGGTCAGACCGGTGGTAACGCCACAGTTCAGTGCGCCACGCTCCTGCACTTCGGCGAGCGTCTGCGCCGATGCAAGGCCGGCGGCAAGGCCGGCAACGGCGAGCGTGCCGAGAAATACGGATTTCTTCATGATTACCTCTTCCTGATGGACAACCCTTGGGGGTCGGAATTTTTTTGAGCGCCCCTTGGGCATTGGCATTGGTCCGTGAGAGTCTTTCACCCCCCTCACTGCCTGTAAAATGGGCAAAGAAGCCGCGATAGGTCAAGGGAAAGGGTCCTTTAATTGACCCAGCGTAACCCTTGAAACCGCCAAAGCGATGTGCATGCGCCCCGAAATTGTGCAACTGCGCCTGAGGCGTGGCCAGTCAGGCGTCACTCACTGGATGCGAGGCGCCAAAAGCGAACGGCATGCGCAAATTGCGCTGCGCGATGGGCCGTTTGCGCAGCGGCTTCCTCGTCCGGGCCCCACTGTTCGATCTGCCAATCCTCATCGATTCGACTCAGGCCCCAGGCCGTGTCGGGGTCGAGGCGGCCATGCGCAACCGCAAGGCCCAGCAGAACGGACCCCGATAGCGTGACGAGATCGTGAAGGGCCGTCAGGCGGAACGGCTCCACCCGGCCAAGCTCATCGGCGATTCGCGCGAGGCTGTTGGCGGGTTGGGTGGCGGGCAGAACGCCCTCGGTCGCCACCAGCCGCGCCCCAAGCGATTCCGCCGCCCAATCGAGAACGGGATCCCACCCCTGGGCCTGCCGGGTCGCCAGCGCCTCGGGGTGCCCGGCGCGGTGGCAGAGCAGATCGGTCTCGGCATAGGCGGCGAGCATTTCGGCCACCTCGGCCTGTTGCGGGGCAACCCGGTCGATCGCGGCATTGGACGAGCGGGTCACGGGCATCGACAGCGGGTCGATCTCGCCCTCTTGCGACGCCCATTCCTCGGCTATGGCCTGGGCCATCGGTTCGGTCGGCAGGATCATCGCGGCCTTGGCCGGCGTGCGCACGGGCCGCTGGTCGAGCAGCACCTGCCAGCCGTCTCCTTCGGAGGTGACGGTGGTCTCTTTCCAGAAACGTTTGGCTTTCCATTCGGTCATGCGGGTTCAAATACCTCTGCGAGGGCTGCCGGCAAGGCCGCGAAATCATCGAGGACAGTGCGCGCGCCTGCCTGCCGCAGGGCGTCGGCCGGGTGGTATCCCCAGCTGACGCCGATGGCGTGAATGCCGGCAGCGCGCCCCATCTCGATGTCGAAACTGGTATCGCCAAGGATCACGGCGCGGTCGGGCGCGACCCCGGTCTCTTTCAGGCAGGCCTCGATCATCGACGGGTTCGGCTTGGACGGGTGATCGTCGGCCACTTGCACGGTGTGGAAGATCTGCGCGATCCGGTGGATCTCGAACAGGTGGGTCAGGCCGCGCCGCGATTTGCCGGTGGCGACGCCCAGAAGGGTGAAATCCTCGGCGGCAAGCCGGGTGAGGTGCTCCATCGCGCCGGGAAAGAGCGGCGACAGGGCGGCGCCGTCTCCGGCCACCCGCAGGCTGGCAAAGGCGTCCTTGTAGGCCTCGACGAGCGGGTCGACCGACTGTGGGTGATCCGGCGCAAGGCGCGCCATGGCGACCGGCAGGGACAGGCCCACGATCTGCAACACGGCCTCGCGCGGCGGCATCGGCAGGCCATTGGCAGCAAAGGCCCGCGCCATCGCGGCGAGGATATGGGCCTGACTGTCGACCAGCGTGCCGTCGACATCGAAGATCACAAGGCGAAGGTCGCTCATTCGAGATCCTCGAACGGGTCGGTCGGCACGTCGTTCACATGCCAGCCCAGCGTGTCCCATGTCCGGACCATGTGATCGGGCAAGGGCGCCGTCAGGTGCAGATGCGCGCCGGTCATCGGATGGGTCAGCGTCAGGGACCGCGCGTGAAGATGCAGCTTGCGGCTGATCTCCCCGCCCAGTTGCGCGCCCCAGCCATCGCCAAGGTTCTCCTGACCCGAGCCGCCGTATTTCCCGTCACCGATGATCGGATGCCCCATCTCGGCCATATGCGCGCGCAACTGGTGGGTGCGCCCGGTGACGGGAACCAGCGCGCACCAGCTGACGCGACCGCCGAGGCCGGAAAGAACCGCGTAATCCGTCACGGCGCGCTTGGCGTCGGGGGTGCTGTCCACCTCGTTCGGGTGGATGCAAAGCATCTTTTCCCCCTCGCCGCCCTTGCCATGG
Organism: [Roseibacterium] beibuensis; assembly: GCF_039542305.1. NCBI lineage: Bacteria > Pseudomonadati > Pseudomonadota > Alphaproteobacteria > Rhodobacterales > Roseobacteraceae > Roseicyclus > [Roseibacterium] beibuensis. Next base: position 715,324 of record NZ_BAABHW010000002.1, read on the forward strand.
CCCGGCGCCTTGACCAGGCCATAGCGGATCGTGCCCATGCGCGGGGCGGGCACACCGGCGACGGCGGCCCAGTAGATCTTGCGCGTTTCGCGGGCGCGGAAGGCGGCGGTCAGGGCCTTGGCCCCTTCGCGCGTGCGCGCCAGCAGCAGGATGCCCGACGTGTCCTTGTCGAGCCGGTGCACGAGGCGCGGCTTGTCTTTGAGCCCGAATTTCAGCGCTTCGGCCATGCCATCGACGTGCCGTGTCTGCTTGCTGCCGCCCTGGGTGGGCAGGCCGGGCGGCTTGTTCAGCGCGATGATATGATCGTCGCGGTAAATCACGCAGGAGCGGATCAGCTTGGCGTCCGCCTCGGGCACGGTTTCGCGCACCGGCGCGGGGGCCTCGGCCTCGGGCAGGGGCGGCACGCGCACCTCTTGACCGACCTCGACGCGGGTCGAGGCCTTGACCCGCCCGCCATCGACACGGATCTCGCCCTTGCGGCAGCCCTTTTCGATGCGGCCTTGGGTGATCTGCGGGAAACGCCGTTTCAGCCAGCGGTCGAGGCGCTGGTCGCCCTCTCCCTCGGCCACGGTGATGGTCTGAACGCCGCTCATGCTGCGAAACTCCGCGATAGGGCGAGGCCGAGAAACAGCGCCGCGATGGACAGGACGACATTGCCAAGCACATAGGCCGCCGCAAGGCCCAACGCGCCCCGTTCATACAGCGTCACCGCCTCGAGCGAGAAGGCCGAGAAGGTGGTGAAACCACCCAGGATCCCCGTCGCCACGAAAGGCGACAGGTGCGTCAGGCCGCGCTGCGCGGCTGCGCCGATGAACAGGCCCATGGCGAAGGAGCCGAGGACGTTGACCGTGATGACGCCCAGTGGAAAGGCCAGATGGCCAAAGGCCCGCACCAGGCCGACGCCGGTCAGGTAGCGCAGGCTGGCGCCGATGGCCCCGCCGAGGGCGACTTGGAAAACCGTTGCAATCATGGCGCGGGGATGGGCGCGCGCGGGGCGCTTGTCAACCGCGCTGGCGCTTCTTGCGCAGGCCTTCGAACCAGTCGAGGCGCTTTTTCAGGTCGCGCTCGAAGCCGCGTTCGACCGGGTGGTAGAAATGCGCCCGGCCCATGCGTTCGGGGAAATAGTTCTGCCCGGAAAACCCGTCTTCGGCGTCATGGTCGTAATCGTAGCCCGCGCCGTAGCCCTGCTCTTTCATCATCTTGGTGGGCGCGTTCATGATGTGCTTGGGCGGCGGCAGCGAGCCGGTGGATTTCGCCGAGGCGCGCGAGTCCTTGTAGGCGACATAGGCCGCGTTCGATTTCGGCGCGAGGGCGAGGTAGATGACCGCCTGCGCCAGGGCCAATTCCCCCTCGGGGGAGCCGAGCCGTTCAAAGGTTTCCCACGCATCGAGGCATTGGCGCTGCGCCTGCGGGTCGGCCAGCCCGATATCCTCGACCGACATGCGGGTGATGCGGCGGGCGAGGAAGCGCGGGTCTTCGCCGCCCTCCAGCATCCGGGCCAGCCAGTAAAGCGCCGCGTCGGGGTCTGAGCCGCGGACGGATTTGTGCAACGCCGAGATCAGGTTGTAATGCGCCTCGCCCGATTTATCGTATTGCGCGGCGCGGCGTTGCAAGCGGTGGGCCAGCGCCGAGGTATCGAGCGGCGCGCCCGTGTCCCAGGCCGCGACCTGTTCCACAAGGTTGAGCAGCGCGCGCCCGTCGCCATCGGCCATGTCGCGCAGGGCATGGCGCGCCTCGGGCGTCAGCGGCAGGGTCTTGCCAAGCTCCAACTCGGCGCGTTCCAGCAATTGATCCAGTGCGCCCTCGTCCAGCAGGTTCAGCACAAGCACCTGCGAGCGCGACAGAAGGGCCGCGTTCAACTCGAAAGACGGGTTCTCGGTCGTGGCGCCAACCAGCAGGATGGTGCCGTCTTCCATATGCGGCAGGAAGCCGTCCTGCTGCGCCTTGTTGAAGCGGTGGATCTCGTCCACGAACAGCAGCGTCCCCTGCCCGTTCGCATGGCGATGGCGCGCAGCCTCGAACACCTTGCGCAGTTCCGGAACGCCGGTGAAGATCGCGCTGATCTGGACGAAATGCAGGTCCGTTTCATCGGCCAGCAGACGGGCTATGGTGGTCTTGCCCACGCCGGGCGGGCCCCAGAAGATCAGCGAAGGCAGGCTGCCCGCATCGAGCATCACCCGCAGGCTGCCCTCGGGGCCAAGCAGATGATCCTGCCCGATGACCTCGGACAGGGCGCGCGGACGCAGACGGTCGGCCAGGGGGCGCGGGCCCTTTTGCGGCGTGTCGGTCTTGGAGGGGGCGGTGTCGAACAGGTCCATCTTCCCAAGGTAGGCGCGCGGGGCCGCGGACGCCAGATCAACCGGGCGGCAGACACACCCCGCGATAGCCGCGCCCGGTGACATTGCCCCATCGCGAGGGCCGGTCCGGCGGGCGGCAGGCGACCACGGTCAGGCCGTTGGGATTACCCGGCACGCTGGACAGGCGCGCATCGCCGGGGTCAAAAACGGCGCTCTCGCCGGGCGGGATCGTGAAGGCCTGGGCGCAGGGCGTCGGGTTGACCTCTCCGGGCATGCAGAGGCCGACCACGATGTCGAAATCGCAGAGGTTGCTGACCTCGCGCGGCTGCACCTGCCCTGTCATGCCACGCGTGCAGTGGGTCACGTCGGCCCGCAGCGAGGCATTCTGATAGCGGCCCGTCGCAAGGTCCAGCAGCGGCGGCAGAAAGGCCGCCACCGCCACGCCAATCAGTATCCCGGCCCAAAGCGGCACGCTGGGCGGTTTGCCCGGCTGTTGCAATGCGAGGGCAAACACGCTCACCAAGGCGGCTATGAAGACCTGGTCCCCGGTGACGGTCGGCGGACCGGGCAGCCAGGACACGGCCGCCCACTGCCCCATGAGAAACGCAAGGGACGGAGGGATGACATAGGCCGCCGCCACACCAATCAGGGCAAGCCGAAACACGGAAAGGCGCGGCTTGGCCGCCCGCGCCCGCAGCACGATGACGGCGACGACAGCAAGGATTCCGAAAAAGACAGCACCGGGAAGAAGCTGGGGCATGTTGGTTCCGACGAGGCCGGGCACCCATCGCGCCCGACCTCATGATGAGTCCAGAAAAACCTGCGATCAATGCATCTTGGACGCCATCGAGACGAAATAAACCCGGTGCGGCACGCCGTCGAAGCTCATCTCAGGGCCGGCGGGGGCCATGTCGATCCCGAGGCGGCGGGCAAGGCGCGGGATGAGCGTGGGCAACAGGCCGATCAGGATGGTCGCGCCCTGCGCGCGGGCGAACCGAACCATGTGCCCCATCAGCGACATCTGCACGCGGCGGCGGATCTCGGTCGGGACATCGTTGACCACGAAAAGGCGGTTGGCATCCCAGATATGGGGCGCGATCGGGGCGGGTTCCCACAGCAGGTTGCCGGGGATCGTGTCGAGAAGCCCGCGCTGCGCATCGCGGACCATGTAGGTGTAGATGCCGCATTTTGCCGTCGTCGGCGTGAGGCGCACACCGGCCATGACGCGGCCGTTTTCATGCACGCAGACCCAGCGGCTGTGCGCGGTGTCGTACTGGTCGAATTCCATGCCGGCCTCTTCCGGCAGGTCCCAGTTCTTTTCCTCGATGAACGTGCGGTGGCGCGCCTTCAGCATGTTGGCGAAGAGCGGGCCGTAGGTGTGCATGTTGTCGAAGGAGATCGTTGCAGTTTCCATGTCATAAGGTCCTTTCCGGGTGGTTGTGGTCAACAATCGCACCGCGGTGAGGATCCTTTGCCTCTGCTGTCATCCAGGCCCCTAGATGAACCCGTACTCCTTGGCCCGCTGGACCGCTTCGGCCGTGGTCCGGGCCATCAGCTTTTGCCGGGCGGAGGTCAGGCGCGCCTTGAGGGCACTCTCGGAAATTCCAAGTCTGGCTGCGGCAGCTGCATGGCGGTCCCCCTCCGCGATACATTTCAGGGCGTCGGCCTGCGCCTTGGACAGGCGGGCCGGCGGTTCGGACAGGTCGTGCATGCGCTGCACGATCCTGAGTATGTGTTCCATCTCGTTCTCGGCGAACTCGCGATCCGCCCTGCTGGCGCCGGCGATGGTGCGAGAAGACATCGGACCGATGGAGGCGATCATCCCGTATTTCAGCCCGTACTCGGCAGCCTCATCCATCATGCCGAAGGGATCGGGCAGTCCGATCTCGCTCCAGCGGCGGGTGCCGGTATGGCTGAGACCCCAGGCAAGGGTCGGATCGCGCAGACCGTAAAGTTTCGCTGTGTACACCTCCTGCCAGGCATCCGGGTAGGTGTTCACCATGATAAGGGGGGAGACGTATCTAATGTGTAAACCGACCGCGAACCCTGCCGGGGCCGCCAGCGAAAGCTCATGCAGAAGGAGATCTAGAACGGGTGCTTTAGACATGAACCTGACCAAAAGGACATGTCCTTTTAGACAGGTTCGCGGGCCCATGGTCAACGCGTTTCGAGGGGTGACTGGTCGGGAACACCGTCACTGGCGCATGGACGCCAAACCGATGACGCAAAAAAGAAAACCCCCGCCAGGGGCGGGGGTTCGGTCCGTTCGAAGCGGCCGTATGGGCCGCGATCAGATCATTCTTCGTCGAACTCGGCCATGGCCTCTTCGCGGGCACGATCCGCAGCGCCCTTGGCGTCGACGTCGCGATCCACGAATTCGATGATCGCCATCGGCGCCATGTCACCGTAACGGAAGCCGGCCTTCAGGACACGGACATAGCCGCCCTGACGTTCGGCATAGCGGGGCCCGAGAACCTCGAACAGCTTGGCGACATGCATGTCCTGCTTGAGCTGCGACGCGGCCTGACGGCGGGCGTGCAGATCGCCGCGCTTGCCCAGCGTGATCAGCTTTTCGACAATGCGGCGCAGTTCTTTCGCCTTGGGAAGGGTCGTCTTGATCTGTTCATGTTCGATCAGCGACCCGGCCATGTTGGCGAACATCGCCTTGCGGTGTTCGTGGGTCCGGTTCAGGCGGCGGTATCCGCGAGCGTGACGCATTTTCTATCTCCTGGTCTCGTTTTGCTTTGTCCGGGGTTCCATGCGTGGCGGAACCCTCTCCTTGGGGCGGGATTGCCCGTGTCGTCCCCGGCAGCCCGGGCATTGGCGGGGGCGGCGGACCGCCCCCGAAACGGTCAGAAGTTGTCTTCGTACTTCTTGGCCAGTTCCTCGATATTATCGGGCGGCCAATCGACGATATCCATCCCGAGATGCAGGCCCATGCCCGAGAGCACTTCCTTGATCTCGTTCAGCGACTTGCGGCCGAAGTTCGGGGTGCGGAGCATCTCGGCTTCGGTCTTCTGGATCAGGTCGCCGATATAGACGATGTTGTCGTTCTTCAGGCAGTTCGCCGAGCGGACCGAAAGCTCCAGCTCGTCCACCTTCTTCAGCAGAAGCGGGTTGAACTCCAGGTCGTCCTCGTCGTCCTGGCGGCCGGCGGCCTCGGGCTCGTCGAAGTTGACGAAGATTGACAGCTGGTCCTGCAGGATGCGTGCGGCATAGGCCACGGCGTCATCCGGCGTGACGGAGCCGTCGGTTTCCAGCTTGAGCGTCAGCTTGTCATAGTCGAGCACCTGGCCCTCGCGGGTCGGCTGCACGTCGTAGGACACTTTCTTGACCGGCGAATAGATCGCGTCGATCGGCATCAGGCCGATGGGCGCATCCTCGGGGCGGTTCTTGTCGGCGGAGACGTAGCCCTTCCCGGTGTTGACGGTCAGCTCCATGTAGAGTTCCGCGCCGTCGTCGAGGTGGCAGATCACGTGTTCCTTGTTCAGGATCTCGATGCCCGCGCTTTCCGAGATGTCACCGGCGGTGACGACCTTGGGCCCTTTGGCCGAGATCGACAGACGCTTGGGACCGTCGGTTTCCATGCGGATCGCCACGCCCTTGAGGTTCAGGACGATGTCCGTCACATCCTCGCGCACACCGGCGACCGAGGAGAACTCGTGCAGAACGCCGTCGATCTGGACGCTGGTGATGGCCGCACCCTGAAGCGAGCTCATCAGCACGCGGCGCAGGGCGTTGCCGAGCGTCAGGCCGAAACCCCGCTCCAGCGGTTCCGCCACGACGGTGGCCTTGCGGGCCGGGTCGGTGCCGGGGTTCACCACCAGTTGGGTGGGTTTGATCAGCTCTTGCCAATTCTTATGGATCATGCGTCGCCTCCATACTTGTACCGGGTGGATCCAGTGGCCCGGCACGCCCGAGGGTCAAAATGACGTTGACGGGCCGCGCGCAATTCGCACGCAGCCCGCCTGAAAAAGGTGTCGCTTACACGCGGCGGCGCTTGGGCGGACGGCAGCCGTTATGGGCAATCGGCGTCACGTCACGGATCGACGTGATCTGGAAACCGACAGCAGCCAGCGCGCGCAGCGCCGACTCGCGGCCCGAACCGGGGCCCTGCACTTCGACTTCCAGCGTTTTCACGCCGTGTTCCTGTGCCTTGCGGCCCGCGTCTTCGGCGGCCATCTGCGCGGCATAGGGGGTCGATTTGCGGCTGCCCTTGAACCCCATGGTGCCGGCGGACGACCACGAAATGGCGTTGCCCTGCACGTCGGAGATCAGGATCTTGGTGTTGTTGAACGAGGAATTCACATGAGCAACGCCTGCGGCGATGTTCTTAGAAACCTTGCGCTTGGCGGGACGACGATCGCGTGCCATTGAACCAGCCCTCCCTTACTTCTTCTTGCCGGCAATGGCCTTTGCGGGGCCCTTGCGCGTGCGTGCGTTGGTGTGGGTGCGCTGACCGCGCACAGGCAGGTTGCGGCGATGGCGCAGGCCGCGGTAGCAGCCGAGGTCCATCAGGCGCTTGATGTTCATCTGCGTCTCGCGGCGCAGGTCGCCTTCCACGGTGAAGTTCGCGTCGATGTGCTCGCGGATCTGGAGCACTTCGGAATCGCTGAGTTCGTTCACGCGGCGGCTCTGGTCGATGCCGACGGCTTCGCAGATCTCCTTGGCCGAGGCATGGCCGATTCCGGTGATATAGGTGAGCGCGATCGGAACGCGCTTGGCGGTGGGGATGTTCACGCCGGCAATACGTGCCACGTCATATGTCCTTTCGTTGCGAGCCCGTAGCTCCAGGCCCTTTTTTCACAACGTTAGCCCGGTGCGTCACGCGACCGGGCCGCAGTCATCATTCAGGTGTTCTGTCGCGGATCGGAAAACCCGAATCGACGACGTCGTTTCCTTGCGGAAGTGGTGCGCATATTGGGGATTGCTGACATCGTCAACCCCCGCAGCGGCAATCGGTCCCGAGACCCGCGTTTTCGGGCGAATTCAGCCCAAGATCGCCTTGATCGCGCTTGCGACCTCGTCGATCTGGCCAAGCCCGTCGATCGAGTGCAGATCGCCCTTGGCATAGTAATACCCGATCAGCGGCGAGGTCTTCTTGTAGTATTCCATCAGCCGGACCTTCATGCTTTCGGCATTGTCATCCGCGCGCACCGGCTGGCCTGCGGCGGCCGCCTCCTTGGCGCGGTTCACGATGCGCTGGACGAGCACGTCATCGTCAACCTGCATTTCGATCACGGCATCGAGGGCCTGCCCCTCTTCTTCCAACAGCTCCGCCAGCGCGTCGGCCTGGGCCAGGGTGCGCGGGAACCCGTCGAAGATGAAGCCCGCGGCTTTCACCGTTTTCAGCTTTTCACGGATCAGGCCGATGACGATCTCGTCGGTGACCAACTCGCCCCGCGCCATGACCTCGGCCACGCGCTTGCCCATGTCCGTGCCACTGTCCTTGGCTTCGCGCAGCATGTCCCCGGTGGACAGCTGAACCATGCCACGCTCTTTCACAAGAATACCCGCCTGGGTGCCTTTGCCGGCCCCCGGCGGCCCGAGAAGAATGATGTTCATCGACGCGCAGGCCCTCTCCTTGCCTTCGACTTCGCTTTACCACCTTTTCGCCCACGGAGCTGCGATTTCTCGAGCAGCCCCTCGTACTGGTGGGCCAGAAGATGCGATTGCACCTGCTGCACGGTGTCCATGCCGACCGACACGATAATCAGGATCGACGTACCGCCGAAATAGGCCGTGATGGCAAGGTTCGTGCGCACGATCTCGGGCAAGAGCACGACGAGCGCAAGATAGGCCGAGCCGAGCACGAGGATACGGTTCACGACGTATTCAAGATACTCCGCCGTCCGCTTGCCCGGGCGGATGCCCGGCACGAACCCGTTCTGGTTCTTCAGGTTATCGGCCACGTCCTCGGTCTTGAACGAGACGTTGAGCGTGTAGAAGTAGGTGAAGAAGACGACCATGCCCGCGAAGAACGCGAGGTAGAGCGGCTGCCCCGGGCCGAAATTCGCCAGCACCCACGACATCACCGGCCCCTGCGCCTGGCCGCCCGAGAAGGTGGTCAGCGTGGTCGGCAGCAACAGAAGCGACGAGGCGAAGATCGCCGGGATCACGCCCGCCGGGTTCACCTTGATCGGCAGGTGGCTGGAGCCGCCGTCATAGACCTTCATCCCCACCTGTCGGCGCGGATACTGGATGTGGATCTTGCGCAGGCTGCGCTCCATGAAGACGACGAAGAACAGCGTCGCGATCAGCATGATGATCACGCCCAGAACGGCCGGGGTGGTCAGCGAGCCGGAGCGGCCGGATTCGAAGAACTGCGCCAGGGCGGCCGGGATCTCGGCGATGATGCCGACGAAGATGATCAGCGAGATACCGTTGCCGATGCCGCGCTGCGTGATCTGCTCACCCAGCCACATCAGGAACATGGTGCCGCCCACCAGAGTGATGACGCAGGCCGCGCGGAAGAACCAGCCCGGATCGGCGGCAAGACCGCCCGATTCCATGCTGATCGCCAGGCCATAGGCCTGCGCGGTCGCCAGCGCCACGGTGCCGTAGCGGGTGTATTGGTTGATCTTCTTGCGGCCCTGCTCGCCCTCTTTCTTGAGCTGTTCGAGCGCGGGAACCATCGAGGCCATGAGCTGAACGATGATCGAGGCCGAGATATAAGGCATGATCCCGAGGGCGAAGACCCCCATCCGGGACAGTGCACCCCCCGTGAACATGTTCAGCACACCGCCAAGGCCCGCTGACGCCTGTTCGAAGAAGTTGCGCAACTCGACGCCGTCGATGCCCGGCACGGGAATATAGGTGCCGACGCGGTAGATGATCAGAAGGCCAAGGGTGAACCAGATGCGCTGGCGCAGTTCGGTCGCTTTACCGAACGCCCGCCAGCTCATGTTCGAGGCCATTTGCTCCGCTGCTGATGCCATGCCGCCTCTCTTATGCGCGATGCGCCGCAAGACCGGTCGATGCGGTCCTGCGGCGCGAAATTCCTGAGCTAGGATGTAGGCGGCTGGACCGCCGCCCACAAGCACCGAAGGGGGCAGCCGCCCCCGACCGGGTTATTCCGCCGCAGACGCCGCAGCGGTCTTGAGCGAGCCGCCAGCCTTTTCAACGGCCTCGACAGCCGCCTTGGAGGCGCCGGTGACCGAGATGTTCAGCTTCGAGGTCACGTCGCCTTTCGCCAGGACACGGACACCGTCCAGCTTGCGGCGCACGAGGCCCGATGCGACGAGCGCGTCTTCGGTGATCTCGGCTTTCGCGTCCAGCTTGCCGGCCTCGACGAATTTCTCGATCAGGCCGAGGTTGACGACAGCGTATTCCTTGCGGTTCGGCTTGTTGAAGCCACGCTTGGGAAGACGCTGGTAGAGCGGCATCTGGCCGCCTTCGTAGCCGGCGATGGCCACACCCGAGCGCGACTTCTGGCCCTTGATACCACGGCCGGCGGTCTTGCCCTTGCCCGAGCCGGGGCCACGGCCCACGCGTTTCTTCGTTTTCGTTGCGCCGGGATTGTCGCGCAGTTCATGCAATTTCATGTCGCTTCTCCTTAGCCGGAACCGCCCCCGAAGCGAGGTGGGACGCACACGGCATGTCTTGAGTGTCAGATGTGGCCCGGTCGACCACCGGGCGCGTATAGGCGGAGTCGGATGCCATGGCAAGACCCGCCCTTAAAAGCGAAACGCCCCCGGGATGCGGGGGCGTCGCGATCTTGTAGAGGAAGGGCGGGGTTAGCCGCGCTCTTCGACGATCTCGACCAGATGCGGGATCTTGTTGATCATGCCGCGGACCGAGGGGGTGTCCTCAAGCTCGCGGGTCTTGTGCATCTTGTTCAGGCCCAGGCCGATCAGCGTCTTGCGCTGGATCTCGGGGCGACGGATCGGCGAGCCGATCTGCTTGACGACGATGGTCTTTGCCATGGGTCTCAGGCCTCCTCAGCGACTTGGCTGGATTCGGCCGGCGCTTCGTCGCGCTTGGGCAGGATGTCAGCCACTTTCTTGCCACGACGCGCGGCCACCATGCGGGGCGAGCTCTCGTTGCGGAGGCCGTCCAGCGTGGCGCGGATCATGTTGTAGGGGTTCTGGGTGCCGGTCGACTTGGCGACCACGTCCTTGATGCCCAGCATCTCGAACACGGCGCGCATCGGACCACCTGCGATGATCCCGGTGCCTTCCGGCGCGGTGCGCATGACGACCTTGCCAGCGCCGTGATGGCCCTTCACGTCGTGATGCAGCGTGCGGCCTTCCTTGAGCGGCACGCGGATCAGGTTGCGCTTGGCCTGCTCGGTCGCCTTGCGGATCGCCTCGGGGACCTCCTTGGCCTTGCCCTTGCCAAAGCCGACGCGGCCCCGCTGGTCACCCACCACGACGAGGGCGGCGAAGCCAAAGCGCTTACCACCCTTCACGGTCTTGGAGACGCGGTTGATCGCGACCAGACGGTCGGCGAATTCGGGGGTTTCCTCGCGGTCATCGCGGCGGCGGCCCCGGCGTTCGTTACGTTCTGCCATATTCGGCATCCTTTCACTGTCTGGCGCGTCTCGCGCCCTTTTGGTCCGATCGCAGTGGGCGTCGTGCCCCCCGATCATCGAGGCGGCGAGGGGACCCGCCGCCTGCACATGTCACGTCGCCCGCTGGGCGATCAGAACTTCAGGCCACCTTCACGCGCGGCATCGGCCAAAGCCTTGATGCGCCCGTGATAGAGGAAGCCGCCACGGTCGAAGAAGCATTCCTCGACACCCTTGGCCTTGGCCCGCTCGGCGATAGCCGCGCCGATCTTGGCCGCGGCTTCGGCGTTGTTCTTGCCGACGACGCCGAGATCCTTTTCGAGCGACGAGGCCGATGCCAGCGTCACACCGTTGGTGTCGTCGATCAGCTGAACGCTGATATTCTTGTTCGACCGATGGACGGACAGACGCGGACGCCCACCCGCCAGGGTGCGAAGCTTGTTCCGGTTGCGCAGACGGCGCTTGAGGAACAGTTCTCTTTTGCTGAGTGCCATATCCGTCGCCCTTACTTCTTCTTGCCTTCCTTGCGGAAGATGTACTCATCCTTGTACCGGATGCCCTTGCCCTTGTAGGGCTCGGGGGCGCGCCATTCGCGGATATTCGCCGCGACCTGGCCCACCAGCTGCTGATCTGCGCCTTCGATCACGACCTCGGTGTTCTTCGGCGTGGTCACGGTGACCCCGGCGGGAACCTCGAAATCGACGTCGTGGCTGTAGCCGAGCGACAGCTTCAGGGTGTTGCCCTGCATCTGTGCGCGGTAACCGACGCCCTGGATCTCAAGCTCTTTCTTGAAGCCGTCGGTCACGCCGGTCACCAGGTTCTGAACCATGGTGCGCGACATGCCCCACTGCTGACGGGCACGCTTCGACTTGCCGCGCGGGGTGACCGACACGGCGTTGTCTTCGACCGCGATGGTGACATCGTCGGTCGCGGTGAAGCTACGGGTGCCTTTCGGCCCCTTCACCTCAACGGTCTGGCCGGACACGGTGGCGGAGACGCCCCCGGGCAGCTCGACCGGTTTTTTACCAATACGAGACATTGCCAAACCTCCTTAGAAGACGGTGCAGAGCACTTCGCCGCCAACATTGGCTGCGCGCGCCGCGGCATCGGACATCACGCCACGCGAGGTGGACACGATGGAGACACCCAGGCCCTGGCGGACCTGCGGGATGTCGCTGACGCCCATGTAGACGCGGCGGCCCGGCTTCGAGACGCGCTTCAGTTCACGGATCACCGGGGTGCCCTCGTAATACTTCAGCGAGATTTCGAAGGTCGGATGGCCGAGCGCGTCGGTGCCGCTTTCGTAGCCACGGATGTAGCCTTCGTCGGCCAGCACATCGAGCACGCGGGCGCGCTGCTTGGAGGCCGGGGTCGAGACCACGGATTTGCCGCGCATCTGAGCGTTGCGGATGCGGGTCAGCATATCACCAAGAGGATCATTCATTTTTCAAACCCTCCTTACCAGCTCGACTTGACCATGCCGGGGATCTGGCCGTTCGAGGCCAGGTCACGCAGCTTGATCCGCGACATTTTCAGCTTGCGGTAATACGCCTTGGGGCGGCCGGTCAGCTGGCAACGGTTGTGAAGGCGCGTGGGCGAGCTGTTGCGCGGCAGTTTCGCCAGCTTGAGGCGGGCCTTGAAACGCTCTTCCATCGGCTTGTCTTCGTCGTTTGCGATCTCTTTCAGCGCGGCGCGCTTGGCGGCGTATTTGGCCACCAGCTTCTGCCGCTTGAGTTCGCGCTCAACCATGGATTTCTTAGCCATGTGTCACTCTCCTCCCGCGATCAGCTGTTGAAGGGCATGTTGAAATGCTTCAACAGCGCCTTCGCTTCCGCGTCGGTTTTCGCGGTGGTGCAGATGATGACGTCGATGCCCCAGACTTCGTCGACCTTGTCGAAGTTGATCTCGGGAAAGACGATGTGTTCCTTGATGCCCATGGCGTAGTTGCCACGGCCGTCGAAGGCGTTGCCCTTCACGCCGCGGAAGTCGCGGACGCGCGGCAGGGCAACGGTGACCAGACGGTCAAGGAAGTCGTACATGCGGTCGCCACGCAGGGTGACCTTGGCGCCGAGCGGCATGCCCTCACGAACGCGGAAGCCGGCGATCGACTTCTTTGCCTTGGTGATGACAGCCTGCTGGCCCGCGATCGCGGTCAGGTCTTCCTGGGCCGATTTGGCCTTCTTGGAGTCCTTCACGCTTTCGGCCCCGGCGCCGATGTTCAGGACGATCTTGTCCAGGCGCGGGATCATCATGTCGTTCGCGTAGCCGAACTCTTCCTTCATCGCGGCCTTGATCTGGTCGCGGAAGAGCGTCTTGAGGCGCGGGGTGTAGGTGGCGGTATCAAGCATCGATCACGTCCCCCGTGGTCTTGGCGACACGCACCTTCTTGCCGTCTTCGACCTTGAAGCCGACGCGGGTGGGTTTGCCGTTGGCGTCCAGCAGGGCCAGGTTCGACAGCTGGATGGGCATCGGCTGCGGAATGCGGCCGCCCTGGCTGGTCTGGCTTTGCTTGGTGTGGCGGATGGCGATGTTGATGCCGTCGACGATGGCCTTGCCGTCCTTGGGCATGACGGCGGTGATTTCGCCCTCTTTACCCTTGTCCTTGCCGGCCAGAACGACGACGCGGTCGCCTTTTTTCAGTTTCGCAGCCATCAGAGCACCTCCGGCGCCAGCGAAATGATCTTCATGAAGTTCTTCGCGCGCAACTCGCGAACCACCGGCCCGAAGATACGGGTGCCGACCGGCTCGAGGTTGTTGTTGAGGATGACGGCGGCGTTGCGATCGAAGCGGATCGCGGTGCCGTCTTCGCGGCGGACTTCCTTGGCGGTGCGCACGACGACGGCCTTGCGGACGTCACCCTTCTTCACGCGACCGCGCGGGATGGCTTCCTTCACGGATACGACGATGATGTCACCCACCGACGCGTATTTCCGCTTGGACCCACCCAGAACCTTGATGCACTGAACACGGCGAGCGCCGGAGTTGTCAGCGACATCCAGATTGGTCTGCATCTGGATCATTTGGTTTCTCCCGACCTTTGGAGCCGCCTGATCAGGACATGAGGCTCCAGGGTTTCGCTAAAGCAGGGGATGTGCGGGCGCGTCAGACGCGCTCGACCACCTCCCAGCGTTTCGTCTTCGACATGGGTGCACATTCTTGAATGCGCACGGTATCCCCGACCTTGTACTGGTTGTCAGCATCATGGGCGCGGTACTTCTTCGACTTCCGGATCGTCTTTTGCAGAACCGGATGCTTGAAGCGACGCTCGACCGACACGGTGACGGTCTGGGCGTTGGTGTCCGAGGTGACGGTGCCTTGCAGGATACGCTTGGGCATTCTCAGGCCTCCGTGCTTGCGGCGGCTGCCGCTTTCTCGTTCAGGATCGTTTTCACGCGCGCGGTGTCGCGCTTGACGGCGCGCATGCGGGCGGTGTTCTCCAACTGGCCGGTGGCCTGCTGGAAGCGGAGGTTGAAGGCCTCCTTCTTCAGCTGGACGAGCTGATCACGCAGCTGGTCCGGCGTCTTGTCACGCAGTTCATTGGCGTTCATCGCCTGTGTTTCCTCTCAATAACACCGGAGCGCCCCAAAGGAATCGGGTCACGCCAAATCCGGTGGATTTCGGAATGAGGGCGCCGGATACTCCGAGTCCCGCGATAAAGCAACCCCCGATGCCGGATTGTGCCTGATTTTCTTGACTTGCCCCGACGCCGGCGGCGTCAAACGCCCTCGCGCCGCGGATTGGCTTGGGGTATCACGCGGCCATGGCACAGATCAAATCGCTCTTCGCGACCCGTCTCTATCACGCGCCCCTCGCCGAATTCGGCCAGCCGATCGACGCGGAGGAACTGGAGAACTCCTGCCTTGTCATCGCCGAGGATGACGAGGCGGGGCAAGATTGGTGCGAGGCCAATGGCTATCCCGGCTATACCTCTTACGCCTCGCTGACCGACCTGCCCTGGCGCTTCCCGATCTTCGCCGACCTGGTCAAGGTTCTGGATGCCCATGTCGCGGCCTTCGCCGAGGACCTGGAATTCGACCTTGGCGAAGGCAAGCTGGTACTGGAGGATCTTTGGATCAACATCCTGCCCGAGGGCGGGATGCATGCCAGCCATATCCACCCGCATTCGGTGATCTCCGGCACGACTTACGTCGCCATGCCCGAGGGCACCTCGGCGCTCAAGCTGGAAGACCCGCGCTCGGCGATGATGATGGCCGCCCCCACCCGCCGCAAAGGCGCGCGGGAGGAGTTGCAGCCCTTCATCTACGTAAAGCCCGCCGTGGGCGACGTGCTCCTCTGGGAGAGCTGGCTGCGCCATGAAGTGCCGATGAACATGGCCGAGGACGAGCGCATCTCGGTCAGCTTCAACTACAAGTGGGAATGAACTTCCCCCACGCCTAGGGCGAGCTTCACCCCGCCGCCCCCCTTGAATGACAAAACCCCCGCCGATTGCTCAGCGGGGGTTTTCTGTTGCTTCACCGGGGTGCGGCCCGGACAGTTTCTGCGAAACTGCCTACACCGCACTCGCGAGGATTGGTTTCACCAATCCTCACGCACCACGGTGCGGGTCTTGATCGGCAGCTTCATCGCGGCGAGGCGCAGGGCTTCGCGGGCGACGGTCTCGGACACGCCGTCGATCTCGAACATGATCCGGCCCGGCTTGACCTTGCAGGCCCAGTAATCGACCGACCCCTTACCTTTACCCATCCGAACTTCGACGGGCTTCGAGGTGACGGGCAGATCGGGGAAGATCCGGATCCAGACGCGGCCCTGACGCTTCATGTGACGCGTCATGGCACGACGGGCGGCTTCGATCTGACGGGCGGTGACCCGCTCGGGCTGAAGCGCCTTGAGGCCATAGGTGCCGAAGTTCAGATCCGACCCACCCTTGGCTTCGCCACGGATACGGCCCTTGTGTTGTTTGCGGAATTTCGTGCGCTTGGGTTGCAGCATCTCTCAAACTCCTCAGCGGTCGCGGCGCGGACGAGGCCCGCCGCCTTCCTGGAGCTCCGCATGACGGCGATCGCGGGCACTGGGATCGTGCTCCATGATCTCGCCTTTGAAGATCCAGACCTTGATGCCGATGATGCCATAGGGCGTCTCGGCCTCGGACAGGGCGTAGTCGATGTCGGCGCGCAGGGTGTGAAGCGGCACGCGGCCCTCACGATACCACTCGGTGCGCGCGATCTCGGCGCCGCCAAGGCGGCCGGCGACATTCACGCGGATGCCGAGGGCACCCATGCGCATGGCGTTCTGCACGGCGCGCTTCATGGCACGGCGGAACGACACACGACGCTCGAGCTGCTGCGCGATCGACTCGGCCACCAGCTGGGCGTCCAGCTCGGGCTTGCGGACCTCGACGATGTTGAGGTGCAGCTCACTGTCCGTCATCTTCGCCAGCTTCTTGCGCAGGGTTTCGATGTCTGCGCCTTTCTTGCCGATGATGACACCCGGACGGGCGGTGTGGATCGTGACGCGGCACTTGCGGTGCGGACGCTCGATGATGACTTTCGACACGCCAGCCTGCTTGCACTCTTCCTCGATGAATTCGCGGATCGCGATATCCTCGAGCAGGAGATCACCGTACTCTTTCGTGTCGGCGTACCAGCGGCTGTCCCAGGTGCGGTTCACCTGGAGGCGCATACCAATCGGGTTGACCTTGTGACCCATTATGCTTGCTCCTCGACCTGGCGAACCGTGATGGTCAGCTCGCTGAACGGCTTGTGAATACGGCCGAAACGACCGCGGGCGCGCGGACGGCCGCGCTTCATCACCAGGTTCTTGCCGACCCAGGCTTCGGCGACGACGAGTTCATCGACGTCGAGACCGTGGTTGTTCTCGGCATTGGCGATGGCGGACTGAAGGCACTTCTTCACGTCCACGGCGATGCGCTTCTTCGAGAAGGTCAGGTCCGACAGGGCCTTTTCAACCTTCTTGCCGCGGATCATCGCCGCCACCAGGTTCAGTTTCTGGGGCGAGGTGCGCAGCATACGCAGCTTGGCCATCGCCTCATTGTCCGCCACGCGGCGGGGATTCTTATCCTTGCCCATGGCTTACTTCCTCTTGGCTTTCTTGTCGGCGGCGTGGCCGTAATAGGTCCGCGTCGGTGCATATTCACCGAACTTCTGACCGATCATGTCCTCGGTGACGTTCACCGGGATATGCTTCTGGCCGTTATAGACGCCGAAGGTGAGCCCCACGAACTGGGGCAGGATGGTCGAGCGGCGCGACCAGATCTTGATGACCTCGTTGCGGCCCGACTCGCGGGATTTCTCAGCCTTCTTGAGGACGTAAGAGTCGACAAAAGGCCCTTTCCAGACGGAACGCGACATGTCTTAGCGCCCTTTCTTCTTGGCGTGCCGCGAGCGGATGATCAGCTTCTGGCTCGCCTTGTTCTTGTTGCGGGTGCGCTTACCCTTGGTGTCGACACCCCAGGGCGAAACCGGCGTACGGCCACCCGAGGTCCGACCCTCACCACCACCATGGGGGTGATCGATCGGGTTCATTGCGACGCCGCGAACGGCGGGGCGCTTGCCCATGTGGCGGGTGCGGCCGGCCTTGCCGAAATTCTGGTTCGAGTTGTCGGGGTTCGAGACCGCGCCAACCGTTGCCATGCATTCCTGGCGGACCATGCGCAGCTCGCCCGAAGACAGGCGGATCTGGGCGTAGCCACCGTCGCGACCGACGAACTGGGCGTAGGTGCCCGCGGCGCGCGCGATCTGGCCGCCCTTGCCGGGCTTCAGCTCGATATTGTGGACGATCGTGCCGATCGGCATGCCCGAGAAGGGCATCGCGTTACCGGGCTTGATATCGACCTTCGAGCCGGCAACGACCGTGTCGCCAATGGCGAGGCGCTGCGGCGCAAGGATGTAGGCCTGCTCGCCGTCCTGGTAGCGGACCAGGGCGATGAAGGCGGTGCGGTTGGGGTCGTATTCGATACGCTCGACCGTGGCCGGAACGTCGAACTTGGTCCGCTTGAAATCGACGACGCGATAAAGACGCTTCGCCCCGCCGCCGCGGCGGCGTGCGGTGATCCGTCCGGTATTGTTCCGGCCGCCCTTCTTGGTCAGACCCTCGGTGAGGGACTTGACCGGGCGACCTTTCCAAAGCTCCGAACGGTCGATCAGAACCAGCCCACGCTGGCCCGGCGTCGTCGGTTTGTACGACTTGAGTGCCATGCTTTCTGTCTTCCGTTGCTTTGCGGGGGGTCAGCCCCGGTGGTGAAGGGCCCCGAAGGTCCCCGATTCTCTCAAAAACGACGGCCCCGGATGGTGCCGGGGCCGAAGCGATGTCGCCGTCTATTAAAGACCGGTCGACACGTCAATGGTGTTGCCCTCTTCGAGGGTCACATAGGCCTTCTTGACGTCCTTGCGGGTGCCGGTCTGGCCGCGGAAGCGCTTGACCTTGCCCTTGGAGACGACGGTGTTGACCGCCTTCACCTTCACGCCAAAGAGCGTTTCGACCGCTTCCTTGATCTGCGGCTTGTTCGCGTCGATCGCCACTTCGAAGACGACGGCGTTGTTCTCCGACGCCATCGTGGATTTCTCGGTGATGATCGGCTTGCGGATCACGTCGTAATGTTCTGCCTTCACGCTCATTTCAGTCGAGCCTCCAGAGCTTCGACACCCGCCTTGGTCAGCACGAGCGTGTCGCGCTTGAGGATGTCATAGACATTGGCACCCACCGACGGCAGCACATCGAGACCTTCGATGTTGCGGGCTGCCATGGCGAAGTTCTCGTTCACCTCGGCGCCGTCGATGATCAGGGCGCGCTTCCAGCCCAGTTCCTTGACCTGCTTGGCCAGGGCGCTGGTCTTGGGCGCATCCATCGCGGCCGTCTCGATCACGACCAGTTCGCCCGCCGCCATCTTGGCCGAAAGCGCGTGCTTCAGGCCCAGCTTGCGGAACTTCTTGGGCAGGTCGTGGGCGTGGCTGCGCGGGGTCGGACCCTTGTAGATGCCACCCTTGCGGAAGATCGGCGCGTTGCGGTCACCGTGGCGTGCGCCGCCGGTGCCCTTCTGGCGATAGATCTTCTTGGTCGAGTAGCTGGTCTCGGACCGGGTCTTGACCTTGTGCGTACCGGCCTGCGCCTTGTTGCGCTGCCAGCGGACGACGCGGTGCAGGATGTCGGCGCGCGGCTCGAGTCCGAAGACATCGTCGCCGAGCTCGACCGAACCGGCCGTGCCGCCGTCGAGTTTGATCACGTCGAGTTTCATTCCTCACCGTCCTTCTTCTCGGCTTCGATCTGTGCCTCGGCCTCTTTCAGCGCGGCCTCTTCGGCGGCGGCTGCTTCGGCTGCGGCGGCTTCTGCGGCGGCAGCCTCGGCTGCTGCGGCTTCGGCGGCGGCGGCTTCGGCGGCCTTGGCGGCCTCTTCAGCGGCCGACTTCAGCGCGGCGGGCAGAATGGCGTTCTCGGGGAACGGCTTTTTCACCGCGTCCTTGATCGTCACCCAACCGCCCTTGGAGCCGGGAACCGCGCCCTTGACCATGATCAGGCCCCGCGCGGCGTCGGTCTTGACGACTTGCAGGTTCTGCGTGGTCACGCGGGCGGCACCCATGTGGCCGGCCATTTTCTTGCCCTTGAAGACGCGGCCGGGGTCCTGACACTGACCGGTCGAGCCGTGCGAACGGTGGCTGATCGACACGCCGTGCGAGGCGCGCAGACCACCGAAGTTGTGCCGCTTCATGGCACCGGCGAAACCCTTACCGATCGAGGTGCCCGAGACGTCCACGAACTGACCTTCGAAGTAATGGTCGGCGGTGATTTCCTCACCCACGCCGATCATGTTGTCGGGGTCGACGCGGAACTCGGCCAGCTTCCGCTTGGGCGCAACCGACGCCTTGGCGTAGTGGCCACGCATCGGCGCCGAAACGCGCTTTGCCTTTGCCGTGCCGGCACCCAGCTGCACGGCGGTGTAGCCATCCGTGTCGGGGGTGCGCTGCGCGACGACCTGGCAGCCGTCCAGCGACAATACGGTGACGGGAACCTGACGCCCGTCTTCCATGAACAGCCGGGTCATGCCCAGCTTCTTGGCGATCACTCCAGAGCGCAACATCGTCGTTACCCCCCTCAGACCTTGATCTCGACATCCACGCCGGCGGCGAGGTCGAGCTTCATCAGCGCGTCCACCGTCTGCGGGGTCGGATCGACGATATCGAGAAGACGCTTGTGGGTGCGGATCTCCCACTGGTCACGGCTCTTCTTGTCCACGTGGGGACCACGCAGAACGGTGAACTTCTCGATCTTGTTGGGCAGCGGGATCGGGCCGCGCACCTGCGCGCCGGTCCGCTTGGCGGTGTTCACGATCTCCTGCGTGGAGGCATCGAGAACCCGGTAATCGAACGCCTTGAGGCGGATCCGGATGTTCTGGCTGGCAATCGCCATATCATGTTCCTTTCAGTTGAGAGGAGGGGACGGGCAATCCGCCCCTCGTCGAACCGGTTTCGTTTTGGCCGGGCTGGTTACCGGCGAAGGCCGCGCAATATCGCGCGACCTTCGGCGTTTCAAGTCATCATCGGGGCCGCTTTCATGGTTTTTTGCAAACCACTGTCACGGCGGCGAAGGAGGGCCGGCTCGCGCCGGCACCCGATCACTCGATGATTTTGGCGACGACGCCTGCGCCGACGGTGCGGCCGCCTTCGCGGATGGCGAAGCGCAGCCCGTCTTCCATGGCGATCGGGGCGATCAGCTCGACCGTGAACGACACGTTGTCGCCCGGCATCACCATCTCCGTGCCTTCGGCCAGCGTCACCGTCCCGGTCACGTCCGTCGTGCGGAAGTAGAACTGCGGGCGGTAGTTGGCGAAGAACGGCGTGTGACGGCCACCCTCTTCCTTCGTCAGGATGTAGGCCTCGGCCTCGAACTTCGTGTGCGGCGTCACCGAGCCCGGCTTGCACAGAACCTGGCCACGCTCGACACCGTCACGGTCCACACCGCGCAGCAGCGCGCCGATGTTGTCGCCCGCTTCACCGCGATCCAGCAGCTTGCGGAACATCTCGACGCCCGTGCAGGTCGTCTTGGTGGTGTCCTTGATGCCGACGATCTCGATCTCGTCGCCCACGTTGATCACGCCACGCTCCACACGGCCGGTCACAACCGTACCGCGGCCCGAGATCGAGAACACGTCCTCGATCGGCATCAGGAAGGGCTGGTCCACGGCGCGCTCGGGCGTCGGGATGTACTCGTCGACAGCGGCCAGAAGCTCCTTGATCTTGTTCTCGCCGATCTCGGGGTTGGTGCCTTCCATCGCCGCCAGCGCCGAGCCGGCCACGATCGGAATGTCGTCGCCCGGGAAGTCGTAGGAGCTCAGCAGCTCGCGCACTTCCATCTCGACCAGCTCGAGCAGTTCCTCGTCGTCGACCTGGTCGACCTTGTTGAGGAACACCACCAGCGCCGGAACGCCAACCTGGCGCGCCAGCAGGATGTGCTCACGCGTCTGCGGCATCGGGCCGTCGGCCGCGTTCACAACCAGGATCGCGCCGTCCATCTGCGCCGCACCCGTGATCATGTTCTTCACGTAGTCCGCGTGGCCGGGGCAGTCGACGTGCGCGTAGTGACGGTTCTCCGTCTCGTATTCCACGTGCGCCGTCGAAATCGTGATCCCGCGCGCCTTCTCCTCCGGCGCACCGTCAATCTGGTCATACGCCTTGAAGTCGCCGAAATACTTCGTAATCGCCGCCGTCAGCGTCGTCTTGCCGTGGTCAACATGGCCAATCGTGCCGATGTTCACATGCGGTTTGTTACGTTCAAACTTTTCCTTTGCCATGATGGCCTCCTTGTCTGGTGCAGGTCGCCGGGGCGACCCCTACGGTTTGGGGCGGGCGGCGCGACCGCCCCGCCGTTATGCGTATTTCGACTGGATCTCTTCCGAGATATTCTGCGGAACCGGCTCGTAATGGTCGAACTGCATCGTGAACTGCGCACGGCCCGAGGACATCGAGCGCAGCGTGTTGATGTAGCCGAACATGTTGGCCAGCGGCACGAAGGCGTTGATCGCGATGGCGTTGCCGCGCGGCTCCTGCCCGGTCACCTGACCGCGGCGGGAGGTGAGGTCGCCGATGATGCCACCGGTGTATTCCTCGGGCGTGACCACCTCGACCTTCATCATCGGTTCGAGCAGCTTGGCGCCGGCCTTTTTCAGACCTTCGCGCATGCACATCCGCGATGCGATCTCGAAGGCGAGAACCGACGAGTCGACGTCGTGGAACTTACCGTCGATGAGCGCCACCTTGAAGTCGATCACCGGGAAGCCCGCGAGCGGACCGGAGTCCATCACCGACTTGATGCCCTTCTCGACGCCGGGGATGTATTCCTTCGGCACGGCACCGCCGACGATGCGGCTTTCGAACGAATAGCCTTCGCCCGGCTCGGTCGGCGAGATGATGAGCTTGACCTCGGCGAACTGGCCCGAACCACCCGACTGCTTCTTGTGGGTGTAGGTATGCTCGATCTCGTGACCGATGGTCTCGCGATAGGCCACCTGCGGGGCGCCGATGTTGGCTTCGACCTTGAACTCGCGCTTGAGGCGGTCGACGAGGATGTCGAGGTGAAGTTCGCCCATGCCCTTCATGATGGTCTGACCGGACTCGAGGTCGGTTTCGACGCGGAAGGACGGGTCTTCGGCGGCCAGACGGGCCAGACCCTGGGACATCTTCTCCTGGTCGGCCTTGGTCTTGGGCTCGACCGCGATCTCGATCACCGGATCGGGGAAGGTCATCGTTTCCAGAACGACGGCATCCTGCGCATCGCACAGCGTGTCACCGGTGGTGGTTTCTTTCAGACCGGCCAGCGCGATGATGTCGCCGGCAAAGGCTTCCTCGATCTCTTCGCGGTTGTTGGAGTGCATCATCATCATACGACCGATGCGCTCTTTCTTGCCCTTGGTGGAGTTCAGGATCGAGTCGCCCTTCTTCAGCACGCCCGAGTAGAGGCGCGTGAAGGTCAGCGAGCCGACGAACGGGTCGTTCATGATCTTGAACGCCAGGCCGGCGAAGGGCATGTTGTCGTCCGCGCGGCGGGCGATGTTACGCTCTTCGTTTTCGTCGCCGGGCTTGAAGCCCATGTAGTCGACCACGTCCAGCGGACTGGGCAGGAAGTCGACAACGGCGTTCAGCAGCGGCTGGACACCCTTGTTCTTGAAGGCCGAGCCACCGAGAACCGGAACGAATTTCAGGTCGAGACAGCCCTTGCGGACCAGCTTGCGCAGGGTCGCGACGTCGGGCTCTTCGCCTTCGAGGTAGGCCATCATCGCGTCGTCGTCCATTTCGACGGCGTTCTCGATGAGGTTGGCGCGCCATTCGTCGGCGGTGGCCTTGAGGTCGTCACGGATCGGGCGACGCTCCCACGATGCACCGAGGTCTTCGCCCTGCCAGACCCACTCTTCCATGGTGATGAGGTCGACGATGCCTTCCAGCTTGTCCTCGGCCCCGATCGGGAAGTTCACGGGCACGGGGGTCGCGCCGGTGCGGTCCTTGATCATCTGCACGCAGTTGAAGAAGTCGGCGCCGATCTTGTCCATCTTGTTGACGAAGACAAGACGCGGAACCTTGTAGCGGTCGGCCTGACGCCACACCGTTTCGGTCTGCGGCTCGACACCGGCGTTGCCGTCCAGCAGCGCGACCGCGCCGTCGAGAACGGCCAGCGACCGCTCGACTTCGATGGTGAAGTCGACGTGGCCGGGGGTGTCGATGATGTTGAAACGCACCTTGGTGTCCGACGTGCCCTCGGCGGTCGGATCTTCCTGCCACTGCCAGAAGGTGGTGGTCGCAGCCGAGGTGATCGTGATCCCCCGTTCCTGCTCCTGCTCCATCCAGTCCATGGTGGCGGCGCCGTCATGGACTTCGCCGATCTTGTGGGACCGGCCGGTGTAGTAAAGGATGCGCTCGGTCGTCGTGGTCTTGCCGGCGTCGATATGCGCCATGATCCCGAAATTGCGGTAGCGCTCGAGCGGATAATCGCGTGCCATGGGGGTGTCCTCAGGCTTGGAGAGAGTGTTTTACCAGCGGTAGTGGCTGAACGCCTTGTTGGCGTCGGCCATCTTGTGCGTGTCTTCGCGCTTTTTCACGGCGGAGCCGCGCGAGTTCACGGCGTCGACCAATTCGCCGGCCAGACGCTCTTCCATGGTGTTTTCGTTGCGGGCGCGGGCCGCGTTGATCAGCCAGCGGATCGCTAGGGCTTCACGACGCTCGGGGCGCACTTCGACGGGAACCTGGTAGGTTGCACCGCCCACACGGCGCGAGCGAACCTCGACGGCGGGCTTGATGTTGTCGAGCGCCTCGTGGAACACCTCGACGGGTGCGCGCTTGAGCTTGCCTTCGACGCGATCGAACGCGTTGTAGACGATGGTCTCTGCGACCGACTTCTTGCCGTCGATCATCAGGTTGTTCATGAATTTGGTCAGAACGCGGTCGCCGAACTTGGCGTCGGGCAGAACTTCGCGTTTCTCTGCGCGGTGACGACGGGACATGTTTGTATCCTCTTACTTCGGCTTCTTGGCGCCGTATTTCGAACGACGCTGCTTACGATCCTTGACGCCCTGGGTATCCAGAACACCACGCAGGATGTGGTAGCGCACACCGGGAAGGTCTTTCACACGGCCGCCACGGATCAGGACAACCGAGTGCTCCTGAAGGTTGTGGCTTTCACCGGGGATGTAGCTGATGACCTCGTAGCCATTGGTCAGGCGCACCTTGGCCACTTTCCGCATAGCCGAGTTCGGCTTCTTCGGAGTGGTGGTGTAGACGCGCGTGCACACGCCACGCTTTTGCGGGCAGCTTTCCAAGTGCTGGGACTTGGACCTTTTTACTTTGGGCTGCCGCGGCTTGCGGATCAGCTGTTGAATCGTCGGCATTCGGTTCCCCGTCTTGCTCACTTATGTCAGATGGCGTTCCGCATGCACGAAACCACCAAACCCGCATGCATCCCTTCCCTACCTGGAGGACGCTGCGGCGGAATTCTCAGAGGATCGGGGCACCAAAACGGCCCGGATCGTGACCACTCATTCTGTATTCAGGCCATGCAAAGCGCCCGGGGACGCCCGGCCAAGTGGCGCGGGATATAGGGGGAGTCGGGGCAGGTGTCAACAGTGCCGCGGCGCGGCGCGTGTCACCCGTTGGCGAGACCCTGCCACACGCGGTCGAAGCCGTCCAGATCAATGTCGAAGCGGCGGCGCAGAAGCCCGGGCAGGTCAGCCGGGTCATGGGCGACGGGGGCGGTTGCCTTCCACGGGGTCTGGGCGTCGTTGGTCGTGTGATGGCCCCGGATGAACATGACCTGCTCGGTCAGGCTGACGAAGGGCAGGCGCTGCCAGATCTTGTGATGCGGGAAATCCATGATGATCCCGGTATCCTCGGGGCGCAGGTAGATCGCGAGGGCCGGCGCCCAGCACATGGTCAGGAACAGGTGCGGGACGATCCCCTGCCCCGCCCGCGCCTCAAGCACCATGCCCTTGCCCTGGTCCAACGCGACGCGACCGGCCGAGGACGCCAGCCGGTGAACCCGCGACCAGTTCCGGCGCAGCGACTGCACGTAATTCACGGCCACGGCGTCGTCATCGTCGAGGCGGAACTCGGCCACCGCGTCGGCCTTGGGGTCGCGGCCCGACAAGAGCACCTCGCGGCAGACGGCGCGGTGATCGCCCGGCGGGCGAAAGGCCGGCACGATCTGCGGCACATCGGCGATCATGGCCAGCAACGCGTCTCGCCAGGGTTGGGGAAAATCCTCGCCCAGCAGGAGGTGAAGGGTGAAGTCCTTGTCCGTCTGCGCCCGCAGGCCCGGCAGGCCGACATGGCAGAACCACGTCATGCGCTGGTTCAGGCGGTCGGGCGCGTAGAGGGCGGCGCGGCGTTCCTCGAGGCTATCGTGGTATTTCTTGAAGCCCCCCGTGCAGGGAAAGGAGAAGCGGCACAGCCCCTGGACCTGCACCCGGTCAGCCATGGGCGCTGCCCTTGACGGTCGCCCGCGCGGCGGCTGCGCGGCGCAGGGCGCGTTCGCGCAAAAGGGTGTAGATGCCGGTGCCCATGACCACCGCCGCCCCAGAGAGCGCGAGGGTGTTTGGCAACTCGTCGAACAGCACCAGGCCCAGGACCAGCGCGAAGACCAGCGCCGTGTAGCGGAAAGGGGCGGTGAACCCGACCTCGCCCACGCGCATCACCATCACCGAGAAGACATAGCCGCCGATGATGAAGACCGAGGCTATCGCGATCAGCCCGACCTCGCGCCAGCCAAGGGCCACCCATGGCTCGAACAGCGACGCGACCCCGCCGAAGACACAGACCGAAGCGGCGGTGATGACCGCCACGGTCATGCTGGGCACCTCGGGGCTGAAGGCACGGGTCGTCATTTCGCGCCCGGTGATCAGAAGGACCGCCACCAGCGCGACGAGGGAATAGACGTTGAACCCCTCGGTCCCCGGCTGAACGATCATCAAGACGCCGGTGAAGCCAACGCCCACGGCAGTCAACCGGCGCCATCCAAGCGGTTCGCGAAACAGCAGAGCGGCAGCGAGGGTCACCAGCAGCGGCAAGGCCGACAGGATCGCGGTCGCGTTGGCGATGGCCATGTTCACCAGCGCGGTCAGGAAGGCGACCATCGCCGCCACCTCGAAGAAGGTTCGCAACGCGACCTTGCCCCGGTCCCCCTTGGGAATGCGGAACGACAGCCTGCCGAAGGCCGCGACGGTCACCACCATCAAGGCAGTCGTCAGAAGGCCCCGCAGAAAGACGATCTGGAACAGCGGCACGTCCTCGGCCAGCAGCTTCACGCAGGCGTCGTTCAGGGTGAAGGCGACCATGCTGCCCATCATGAACAGCGCGCCGCGCAGGTTCGATGCCGCGTTCATTCGTCTTCCGTCTGAAGCTCTGCCATCTGCGGTATGATCTTTTTCGGGGCGAGGGAAAACCGCTTTCGCAGCAGGGTGCGGGCCTGCCAGTCGGGAAGCTGGCGTGCCCCCGGCGGGATCGAACGGTCGCTGTCGTTATGGCCATGCAGCGTACGCACGAACATGTAGTCGGTCGGGTCGATCCAGCAGCGCACATGCGCGGCCAGCTTTCGGTGGTTCCAGCGAAAGATGTTGGACGTGCTGTCGAGCGTCGTGACCATCGCGCTGGCCAGACCGAGCGGTTCCTTCTCGGAGAAATCGTAGAACCGCTCGTTCTCGGGGCGGTTCATGTCCCAGTAGATGCCCCGGTGGAAACAGACCGCGGCGGGCGTTTCGGCGTCGGCCCATCCAAGCTCGATCAGCTTGTCGGAGATTGCGCGCGTGCGTTCGATGTAGTCGACCGCCACCGCATCATCGTCGTCGATGCGAAAGCCGGTGATGAAATCGGGCTCTCCATCGACGCCCCGGCGAAAGGCGCGGCGCGTGGAATTGAGCGGGCCGGCGGCTTCGAGCGTGCAGACTTCGAGGAACGGATAGACGCCCATCAACCCTTTCAGGCGCTTGCGCCACCGATAAGGCATCGTGTCCCCGATCAGGGCCACGAGGCGGAAATTCTGGTCGGTCTGCGCGGCGAGCGAGGGAAGGCAGATATTCTCGAAATAGGCAAAGCGACGGCGCATGCGCGGAATGGCATAAAGTTCTTCCTGCGCTTTTTCGAAGCCGCCTTTCTGCGCCTGGAATCCCCCCTCCCCGAGGTAGGAGAAGCGGCACACGCCCACGATCTGGTTTTCCGCGCCCATGTGACCCCGTTTCCGACACACCGCTTACGCCCGGACAGTAGGACAAAGCGCATGCCGGGGGAATCCCCGCAGCCCGTTTCAGAAATCGGGCTCGGTGATGTCGAAACCCTGGCGTTCTGTCTGCGCGCCGGGCATGGAGCTCAGCCGATCGACGCGGGCGCCGATAGGGCCGCATTGCATCGCGTCGACCATCGCGTCTACGGTGTCGGGCGTCCCCTCCAACAGGGCCGAGACCGAGCCGTCGAACTCGTTGCGGACCCAACCGACCAATCCGCGCCGTGTCGCCTCGCGCTGTGTCCAGGCGCGGAACCCCACGCCCTGAACCCGTCCGGTGACACTGACCATCAAGGATTTCGGTTCTGCCGTCATGTCCGGTCCTCGCGGGTGGTTTCCAATCCTACCCCCAACTTGGTGTTCAAGGTCGCATTCTCAAGCGGGCAAGCCCTGAAGATGGCCCGCCGTTCCGGGGACCTGCGGGCCGGAAAGGCGGGCCACACAAACGAAAAACGCCCCGTCGAAACGGGGCGTTTTCCAATCTTTCAGAAGATCCGATCACTCGGCGGCGTCGCCCTCTTCCGGGGCGGCCAGTGCCGCGGCGGCTTCGGCCTCGGCACGCGCAGCCTCGATCACCTCGGAGTCGCGCGCCTTGGCGATGCGCTCGACCCTCTGGGTCGCGCCACCGGTGCCCGCCGGGATCAGGCGGCCCACGATGACGTTTTCCTTCAGGCCGACCAGCTTGTCCCGCTTGCCCTGAACCGAAGCCTCGGTCAGCACGCGCGTGGTTTCCTGGAAGGACGCGGCCGAGATGAAGGACCGGGTCTGCAACGACGCCTTGGTGATCCCGAGGAGGATCGGTTCACCTTCGGCCGGACGACGGCCGTCGGCCAGCGCCTTCTCGTTCATCGCGTCGAACTCGGCCTTGTCGACATGCTCACCCTTCAGCAGCGTGGTCTCGCCGGAGTCGAGGATCTCCCACTTCTGCAGCATCTGGCGAACGATCACCTCGATGTGCTTGTCGTTGATCTTCACACCTTGCAGGCGATAGACGTCCTGCACCTCGTCGATCAGGTAATCGGCGAGCGCCTCGACCCCCATGATCCGCAGAATGTCATGCGGCGCCGGGTTGCCATCCATGATGTAGTCGCCCTTCTGGACGAAATCGCCCTCGGCAACCGGGATGTGCTTGCCCTTGGGCACCATGTATTCCACGGGCTCCAGGCTGTCGTCGGCGGGCACGATGCCGATCCGGCGCTTGTTCTTGAAGTCGCGGCCGAATTTCACGTAGCCATCGAGCTCGGCGATGATCGCGTGATCCTTCGGACGGCGCGCTTCGAACAGTTCGGCCACACGCGGCAGACCGCCGGTGATGTCCTTGGTCTTGGCGCCTTCACGCGGGATACGGGCCACCACGTCGCCGGCTTCGACCTTCTGGCCGTCCTCGATCGACAGGATCGCATCCACCGACATCGGGTAGGTCACCGGGTTGCCCGCATCGTTGCGGACCGGTTCGCCATCCTCGCCCACGATCAGGATCTCGGGCTTGAGCTCGTTGCCCTTGGGCGCGGTGCGCCAATCCGAGACGATCTTCTGGGTCATGCCGGTCGCGTCGTCGGTATCCTCGCGGATCGACACGCCCGAGATGAGGTCGACGAATTTCGCCGTGCCCGCCTTCTCGGCGATGATCGGCAGCGTGTAGGGGTCCCACTCGAACAGGCGGTCGCCGCGGTCGATCTTCTGGCCGTCCTTGACCATGACCTTGGTGCCGTAGCCCAGCTTGAAGCTGGCCTGCTCGTTGCCCTGATCGTCGTTGATGATCAGCTGCATGTTGCGACCCATGACGATCTGCTCGCCCATGGTGTTTTCCAGCAGGTTCGGGTTGCCGAAGGCGATGGTGCCGCCGCTGCCCGCTTCCTGGAAGGACTGCTGACCACCCTGTGCAACGCCGCCGATGTGGAAGGTCCGCATCGTCAGCTGCGTGCCGGGTTCACCGATCGACTGCGCCGCGATGATGCCGACGGCCTCGCCGGTGTTCACCTTGGTACCGCGGGCAAGGTCGCGCCCGTAGCAGGTGGCGCAGACGCCTTCCTCGGCCTCACAGGTCAGCGGGCTGCGGATGAACATCTGCTGCACGCCGGCCTGCTCGATCGCGTCGGCCTTGCGTTCGTCGATCAACTCGCCCTTGGCGCAGATCACCTCGTCGGTGCCCGGCACCATCACGTCCTCACCGGCGGTGCGGCCCAGGATACGTTCGGCAAGCGAGGCCACGACCTCACCGTCATTGACGGCGGCCTTGGCGGTGATCACGCGGTCGGTGCCGCAGTCGTCCATGCGAACGATGCAGTCCTGCGCCACGTCCACGAGACGACGGGTCAGATACCCCGAGTTCGCGGTCTTGAGCGCGGTGTCCGACAGACCCTTACGGGCGCCGTGCGTCGAGTTGAAGTATTCAAGAACGGTCAGACCTTCCTTGAAGTTCGAGATGATCGGCGTCTCGATGATCTCGCCCGAGGGCTTGGCCATCAGGCCGCGCATGCCGCCCAGCTGTTTCATCTGGGTGACCGAGCCACGCGCCCCGGAGTGGGCCATCATGTAGACCGAGTTCGGCTCCATCTCGGCGCCGTTCTCGTCGCGCTTGGCCGCCGAGATCGTCGCCATCATGGCGTCCGTCACCTTGTCGTTGGCTTTCGACCAGGCATCGATGACCTTGTTGTACTTCTCACCCTGGGTGATCAGGCCATCCATGTACTGCTGTTCGAATTCCTTGACCTGTTCGCGGGTCTCGTCGACCAGCGTCCACTTGGTGTCGGGGATGACCATGTCATCCTTGCCGAAGGAGATGCCGGCCTTGAACGCCTCGCGGAAGCCCATGGTCATGATCTGGTCACAGAAGATGACCGACTCCTTCTGACCGCAATAGCGGTAGACAGTGTCGATGACCTGCTGCACCTCTTTCTTGCGCAGCAGACGGTTGACCAGGTCGAAGGGCGCCTTGGCGTTCAGCGGCAGCAGGTCGCCCAGCAGGACGCGACCGGGGGTCGTGTCGAAACGCTGGTAAACCTCGTTGCCTTCCTCGTCGATCTGACGCACGCGGGCCTTGATCTTGGAGTGCAGGTGCACTTCGCCGGCGTCCAGCGCGTGACGCACCTCGTCCACATCGGCAAAGACCATGCCTTCGCCCTTCATGCCCTCGCGCTCGAGGGTTACGTAGTAGAGGCCGAGGATCATGTCCTGCGACGGAACGATGATCGGCGCGCCGTTGGCGGGCGACAGAACGTTGTTCGTCGACATCATCAGGACGCGCGCTTCCAACTGGGCCTCGAGGCTCAGCGGCACGTGCACGGCCATCTGGTCGCCGTCGAAGTCGGCGTTGAAGGCCGAACAGACCAGCGGGTGAAGCTGGATCGCCTTGCCTTCGATCAGCACGGGCTCGAACGCCTGGATGCCGAGACGGTGCAGCGTGGGCGCCCGGTTCAGCATCACGGGGTGTTCGCGGATCACCTCGTCGAGGATATCCCACACCTCGGGGCGCTCTTTCTCGACCAGCTTCTTGGCCTGTTTGACCGTCGAGGACAGGCCCTTGGCCTCAAGCCGCGAGTAGATGAACGGCTTGAACAGTTCGAGCGCCATCTTCTTGGGCAGGCCGCACTGGTGCAGCTTGAGTTCCGGACCGGTCACGATGACCGAACGGCCCGAGAAGTCGACGCGTTTCCCCAGCAGGTTCTGGCGGAAGCGGCCCTGCTTGCCCTTGAGCATGTCGGACAGCGATTTCAGCGGGCGCTTGTTGGCCCCCGTGATGACGCGGCCGCGACGGCCGTTGTCGAAGAGGGCGTCGACCGATTCCTGCAACATCCGCTTTTCGTTGCGGATGATGATGTCGGGCGCGCGCAACTCGATCAGACGCTTCAGACGGTTGTTGCGGTTGATGACCCGGCGATAGAGGTCGTTCAGATCCGACGTCGCGAAGCGGCCACCATCCAGCGGCACCAGCGGGCGCAGTTCCGGCGGAATTACCGGGATCACCGTCATGACCATCCACTCGGGGCGGTTGCCCGACTCGAGGAAGTTCTCGACGATCTTCAGACGCTTGATGATCTTCTTGGGCTTCAGTTCGCCCGTGGCTTCCTTGAGGTCTTCGCGCAGCTGCGCAGCCTCGGCCTCGAGGTCGATCTGGCTGAGCATCTCGCGGATGGCCTCGGCCCCGATATTGGCCTGGAAAGCGTCGGCGCCATAGGCGTCCTGCGCGTCGAGGAATTCCTCTTCGCTCATCAACTGGCCGTAGGTCAGGTCGGTCAGGCCCGGCTCGATCACGACGTAGTTCTCGAAGTAGAGAATACGCTCGAGGTCACGCAGGGTCATGTCCAGCATCAGGCCGATGCGGGAGGGCAGCGACTTGAGGAACCAGATATGGGCGACGGGCGCGGCCAGTTCGATGTGGCCCATACGCTCGCGGCGCACCTTTTGCAGGGTGACTTCCACGCCGCATTTCTCGCAGACGACGCCGCGATACTTCATGCGCTTGTATTTGCCGCAAAGGCATTCGTAGTCCTTCACGGGGCCGAAGATGCGCGCACAGAACAGGCCGTCACGCTCGGGCTTGAACGTGCGGTAGTTGATCGTCTCGGGCTTCTTGATCTCGCCGTAGGACCAGCTGAGGATCCGCTCGGGCGAGGCCAGCGACACCTTGATCTCGTCGAAGGCTTTCGGCGGGGTCAGCGGGTTGAACGGGTTGTTGGTGAGTTCCTGGTTCATATCGAATCCTTAAAAGACAGGCGCAGAGGGGCGGGGGCGACCAAGAGGGGCCGCCCCGGACAGGGCCGGGCGGTTATTCCGCCGCGATCCCGTCTTCGTCGTCCTCCGCATCCAGGAGTTCCATGTTGAGGCCCAGACCCCGGACCTCTTTGACGAGAACGTTGAACGATTCCGGCACGCCGGCTTCGAAGTTGTCCTCGCCCTTGACGATCGACTCGTAGACCTTGGTCCGGCCAGCCACGTCGTCCGACTTCACCGTCAGCATTTCCTGCAGGGTGTAGGCGGCGCCGTAAGCTTCGAGGGCCCAGACCTCCATCTCGCCGAAGCGCTGACCACCGAACTGCGCCTTACCACCCAGCGGCTGCTGCGTGACGAGCGAGTACGGGCCGGTCGAGCGCGCGTGGATCTTGTCGTCGACCAGGTGGTGCAGTTTCAGCAGGTACTTGACCCCGACCGTGACCTGGCGGGCGAATTTCTCGCCCGTGCGGCCATCGAACAGGTCCGACTGGCCCGACTGGTCGAACCCGGCGCGCACCAGTGCGTCGTTGACGTCGGGCTCTTTCGCACCGTCGAAGACCGGGGTTGCGATCGGCACACCGCGCGTCACGTTGCCGGCGGCTTCCAGCACCTGATCCTCGTCCATGTCGGCGAAGGCGCTGTCATAGACCTCGTCGCCATAGGCGATCTTCAGGGCGTCCTTGACCGGGGTCATGTCGCCCGAGCGGCGGTAGTCGTCCAGCGCCTCGTCGATCTGGATCCCGAGGCCGCGCGCGGCCCAGCCCATATGCGTTTCAAGGATCTGACCGACGTTCATCCGCGAAGGCACGCCGAGCGGGTTCAGCACGAAATCGACCGGGGTGCCGTCGGCGAGGAACGGCATGTCCTCCATCGGCACCACTTTCGAGATCACACCCTTGTTCCCGTGACGGCCGGCCATCTTGTCGCCCGGCTGCAGCTTGCGCTTCACGGCGATGAAGACCTTGACCATCTTCATCACGCCCGGCGGCAGGTCGTCGCCGCGGCGGACCTTCTCGACCTTGTCCTCGAACCGGTGATCGAGGGCGCGCTTCTGCGCCTCGAACTGCTGGTTCAGGGCCTCGACATGGGCCGCGTCCTGCTCGTCGCCCAAGGCCAGCTGCCACCACTGGCCGCGGCTGAGGCTGTCGAGCAGTTCTTCGGTGATTTCCGAGCCGGACTTGACGCCCTTGGGCCCCTTCACCGCGGTCTTGCCGAGGATCATGGTCTTGAGGCGCGCGTAGATGTTGCGCTCCAGGATGGCCATTTCGTCGTCCCGGTCGCGGGCGAGGCGTTCGACTTCTTCGCGCTCGATCTGCAGCGCGCGTTCGTCTTTTTCAACGCCGTGGCGGTTGAAGACGCGCACCTCGACGACCGTGCCGAAGTCACCCGGCGGCAAACGCAGCGAGGTGTCGCGCACGTCCGAGGCCTTTTCCCCGAAGATGGCGCGCAGAAGCTTTTCTTCCGGCGTCATCGGGCTTTCGCCCTTGGGGGTGATCTTGCCCACGAGGATGTCGCCCGGCCCCACTTCGGCGCCGATATAGACGATGCCCGCCTCGTCGAGGTTGCGCAGGGCTTCCTCGCCGACGTTGGGGATGTCGCGGGTGATTTCCTCGGGTCCGAGCTTCGTGTCGCGGGCGGCGACTTCGAATTCCTCGATGTGGATCGAGGTGAAGACGTCGTCACGCACGATGCGTTCCGAGATCAGGATCGAGTCCTCGTAGTTGTAGCCGTTCCACGGCATGAAGGCGACGACCACGTTCTTGCCGAGCGCCAGTTCCCCCATGTCGGTGGACGGGCCGTCGGCGATGACTTCGCCTTTCGAGACGCGATCGCCGACCTTCACCAGCGGACGCTGGTTGATGCAGGTGTTCTGGTTCGAGCGCTGGAACTTGCGCAGGCGGTAGATGTCGACACCGGCATCGCCGATCTCGAGATCCTCGGTGGCGCGCACGACGATACGCTGCGCATCGACCTGGTCGATGATGCCCGCGCGGCGGGCCTGGATGGCCGCGCCGGAGTCGATGGCCACCTTGCGCTCCATGCCGGTGCCCACGAAGGGGGCGTCGGCCTGCAGCAGCGGAACCGCCTGACGTTGCATGTTCGAGCCCATCAGGGCGCGGTTGGCGTCGTCATTTTCGAGGAACGGGATGAGCGAGGCCGCGACCGACACCAACTGCTTGGGCGACACGTCGATCAGGTCCACCGCCTCGTTCGGGGCAAGCGTGTATTCACCGGCCTGACGGGTGTTGACCATCTCGTTGATGAACTTGCCGTTCTCGTCGAGATTGGCGTTCGCCTGCGCCACGGTGTGACGCATTTCCTCGGTCGCGGACATGTAATGGACTTCGTCCGTCACCTGCCCGCCCTCGACCTTGCGGTAGGGGGTTTCGATGAAGCCGTACTTGTTCACGCGGGCGAAGGTCGCCAGCGAGTTGATCAGGCCGATGTTCGGACCTTCCGGCGTTTCGATCGGGCACATGCGACCGTAATGGGTCGGGTGCACGTCGCGCACCTCGAAGCCCGCGCGTTCGCGCGTCAGGCCGCCCGGCCCGAGGGCCGACAGGCGACGCTTGTGCGTCACTTCCGACAGCGGGTTGGTCTGGTCCATGAACTGCGACAGCTGCGAGGAGCCGAAGAATTCGCGCACCGCGGCCGCGGCCGGTTTCGCGTTGATCAGGTCCTGCGGCATGACCGTGTCGATCTCGACCGAGGACATACGCTCCTTGATCGCGCGCTCCATGCGGAGCAGGCCGACGCGGTACTGGTTTTCCATCAGCTCGCCGACCGAGCGCACCCGGCGGTTGCCGAGGTGGTCGATGTCGTCGATGTCGCCGCGCCCGTCACGCAGTTCCACCAGCGCCTTGATACAGGCAATGATGTCTTCCTTGCGGAGCGTGCGCTGCGTGTCCTCGGCATCGAGGTTAAGGCGCATGTTCATCTTCACGCGGCCCACGGCCGACAGGTCGTAGCGCTCGCTGTCGAAGAACAGCTGGTCGAACAACGCCGAGGCGGCATCGACGGTGGGCGGCTCGCCCGGACGCATGACGCGGTAGATGTCCATCAACGCGGTGTTCCGGTTGAGGTTCTTGTCCATCGCCATGGTGTTGCGCATGTACGGGCCGAAGGTGACGTTGTCGATGTCGAGCACGGGGACGTCGGTGATGCCGGCATCCAGCAGCTCTTTCAGCGTGCCGCCCGTGACTTCGCCGTCCTTGTCGACCTCCCAGGTCAACTCGTCACCGGCTTCGACGTAGATCGCGCCGGTTTCCTCGTTGATGATGTCCTTGGCGGCGTACTTGCCGACGATGTGGTCGAAGGGCACCAGAAGCTCGGTGATCTCGCCCGCGTCGATGATCTGCTTCACCGCGCGCGGCGTGACCTTCTTGCCGGCCTCGCAGATGATTTCGCCGGTTGCCGCGTCTACCAGATCGAAGGTCGGGCGCGTGCCGCGCACACGCTCGGGGAAGAACTTGGTGACCCAACCCTTGTTCTTCTCGAGCTTGAAATCGACCGTGTCGTAATAGGCATCCATGATGCCTTCCTGGTCGAGACCCAGCGCGTAAAGCAGCGTGGTGACCGGCAGTTTGCGGCGACGGTCGATGCGCGCAAAGACGATGTCCTTGGCGTCGAATTCGAAATCGAGCCACGAACCACGATACGGAATGATGCGGCAGGCAAAGAGCAGCTTGCCCGAGCTGTGAGTCTTGCCCTTGTCGTGGTCGAAGAACACACCGGGCGAGCGGTGCATCTGGCTGACGATCACGCGCTCGGTGCCGTTGACGATGAAGGTGCCGTTGGGCGTCATCAGGGGCATGTCGCCCATGAAAACGTCCTGTTCCTTGATGTCCTTGACCGATTTCGCGCCGGTGTCCTCATCGACATCGAACACGATCAGACGCAGGGTGACCTTGAGCGGCGCGGCGTAAGTCAGGTCGCGCTGCTGGCACTCTTCCACGTCGAATTTCGGCTGTTCCAGCTCGTACTTGACGAACTCGAGCACGGCGGTTTCGTTGAAGTCCTTGATCGGGAAGACCGACTGGAACACGCCCATGATGCCTTCGCCATCGGTCGGGGTTTCCTGGTCGCCGGATTTCAGGAACAGGTCGTAGGACGACTTCTGCACCTCGATCAGGTTCGGCATTTCCAGCACTTCGTGGATCTTGCCGTAGAATTTGCGGATACGTTTCTGGCCTTCGTAGGTCTGAGCCATGCTCGTGCGCACCTTTCCGTTGTCTCGTGCCGCCCACACGCCGTCGGGTCACCGGCGGGGGAGCACTGAAACCTCAAGACGGGCGGGGTCCATTCATGCGCGCCCGCCCAATGGCGCGCTCCCGACCCCTGATTTGCCGCCTTAGGGAAGACCCTGACCCGCAAGGCCCTCGCTAAGACGCGTTCGGCTGGACCCGGGAAACACCCGGGCCCAGCCCAATTCTTGTGCGGGTCGGCGCGACATTCAGCGTCGCGCCGCCGCTATCGTCCGGCTCAGGCCAGCTCGACCTCGGCGCCAGCTGCTTCCAGCTTGCCCTTGATCTCTTCGGCTTCGGCCTTGTCGACGCCTTCCTTGATCTTGCCGCCGGCTTCGACCAGGTCCTTGGCTTCCTTGAGGCCCAGGCCGGTGATGCCACGCACTTCCTTGATCACGTTGATCTTCTGTGCGCCGGCGTTCTTCAGAACGACGTCGAATTCGGTCTTTTCTTCTTCGGCAGCGCCACCGGCGTCACCGGCGGGACCAGCCATCATCACGGCGCCGCCAGCGGCGGGCTCGATGCCGTATTCGTCCTTGAGGATGGTCTTGAGTTCCTGGGCTTCCAGGAGGGTCAGACCGACGATCTC
Organism: [Roseibacterium] beibuensis; assembly: GCF_039542305.1. Lineage (NCBI taxonomy): Bacteria > Pseudomonadati > Pseudomonadota > Alphaproteobacteria > Rhodobacterales > Roseobacteraceae > Roseicyclus > [Roseibacterium] beibuensis. Next base: position 752,403 of record NZ_BAABHW010000002.1, read on the forward strand.
TTCTGCGAGTTTCTTCAGATCAGCCATTTTTCAGTATCCGTATGTAGGTGTGTGTTCCAACGCCGCAAGATGCGGAGGTGTCGGGATGCCTTATGCGGCCTCCGCCTTTTCCTCGATGGTGGAAAGGATGGAAGCGATGTTCGAAGCAGGTGCGCCAATGGCCCCGGCGATGTTCGACGCGGGTGCCCCGATGCAGCCGGCGATGGAAGCGATAAGCTCCTCGCGCGACGGCAGCTTGGACACCGCGGTAACACCGGCGCGGTCCAGAACGTTTCCGTCCATCGCCCCGCCCAGGATTTCGAACTTGTCGTTATCCTTGGCATAGGCTTCGGCGACCTTGGCTGCTGCCACGGGGTCTTCCGAATAGGACAGAACGGTCATGCCCGTGAGGAATTCGGCGATGCCAGAGACATCCGTTCCCTCGAGGGCGATCTTGGCGAGCCTGTTCTTGGCGACGCGGACGGACCCGCCAGCGTCGCGCATGCGACCCCGCAGATCCTGCATCTCGGCAACCGTGAGACCCTCGTAGTGAGCAACCACAACGACGCCAGAGCTTTCGAAGATCTGGCCGAGTTCCTCGACCACTTTCTCTTTCTGGGCTCTATCCACAGTTTCACTCCAGTTTGGGGGTTTCCCCCCGGCTCTAGTCTACCGGATCGCTCCGGCGGTTTTGGTCCGTGGACAACGGGAACCAACCCCACCGCGCGCTCTACGGGAGAGCCCTCGGTCATCTGGTCTGATCCCGTCTCGGGCAGGAATTATTGAGGCCGTATCACCCCAACCCACCGTCTTGGACGAAACGCAAAAGAGCGCGTGACGAATCGCGCGCTCCGTTGCAGGGGCGGGTCTATAGCGAAGCCGCCGATTTGCCAAGCCCCAGATGCAGCGATCCGGGCCTGAAACGCGAAAAGGCCCCGCCATCACCGGCAGGGCCTTTCCAAACCTTTTCGCGTCAGATCACGCGTTGCCGGTGGCGCTGTCCAGAGCAACCGACACGCCCGGCCCCATGGTGGAACTGAGCGAGATCTTTTGCAGGTAGGCCCCCTTGGCGCCCGACGGCTTGGCCTTGTTCACGGCGTCCACGAAGGCGCGCACGTTTTCGGCCAGCTTGGCGGCATCGAAGGACGCCTTGCCGATACCGGCATGGACGACGCCCGCCTTCTCGGCCTTGAACTGGACCTGACCGCCCTTGGCGGCTTCGACGGCCTCTTTGACGTCCATGGTCACGGTGCCGACCTTGGGGTTCGGCATCAGGTTGCGCGGACCGAGCACCTTACCCAGACGGCCGACGATCGGCATCATGTCCGGCGTCGCGATGCAGCGGTCGAACTCGATGGTGCCGCCCTGGACGGTTTCCATCAGGTCCTCGGCACCGACGATATCGGCGCCGGCGGCCTTGGCTTCGTCAGCCTTGGGGCCACGTGCGAACACCGCGACGCGCACCGACTTGCCGGTGCCGTTGGGCAGGGTGACCGTACCGCGGACCATCTGGTCGGCATGGCGCGGGTCGACGCCCAGGTTCATCGCGATCTCGATGCTTTCGTCGAACTTGGTGTTCGAGTTCGCCTTGATCAGTTCAACGGCCTCTTCGACCGAGACGTTTTCCTTGTCGGCAAAGGCGGCGCGGGCGGCCTTCAGACGCTTTCCAATCTTGCCCATGATTTACCCCTTCACCTCGATGCCCATCGAGTTGGCCGAGCCAACGATGATCTTCATTGCGGCCTCGACGTCATTGGCGCTGAGGTCCTTCATCTTCGCTTCGGCGATTTCACGCACCTGCGCGACGGTCACGGTCGCGATGGTCTCGCGGCCCGGGTTCTCGGCGCCGCGGGGACGGTTGCGCTTGCCCTGGTTCTTCAGACCGGCCGCCTTTTTCAGGTAGTAGGACGCCGGGGGCGTCTTGATGTCCATCGTGAAGGACTTGTCCTGATAGTAGGTGATCACGGTCGGGCAGGGTGCGCCCGGCTCCATCTCCTGCGTCTTGGCGTTGAACGCCTTGCAGAATTCCATGATGTTGATGCCACGCTGACCGAGGGCGGGGCCCACCGGCGGCGAGGGGTTGGCCTGACCTGCAGGGATCTGCAGCTTCATGGTGCCAGCAAGTTTCTTGGCCATATGGCCTCTCCTTCTTTCCAACAGCCCCCCGACGCGTCAGGCGGCCTTTGTTGCCGTGGTCCGGTCCGACGGTCGCGACCGCCTCGCCTCCCACATTTAACGGGCGCCGGAGTGCGGCGCCCTCTTCGCTCAGGCCTGTTTGGAGACCTGGGTGAATTCCAGTTCGACCGGCGTCGCGCGGCCAAAGATCGAGACCGTCACCTTCAGGCGCTGGTTCTCGTCGTCGACCTCTTCGACCATGCCGTCGAAATCCTCGAACGGGCCGTCGTTGACCTTGACCTTCTCGCCCACCTCGAAGGTGATGGTCGAGCGCGGCTGCGCCTCGCCCTCTTCGACGCGGTTGAGGATCGCGTTCACCTCGTCATCGCGCATCGGCATCGGGCGGCCCTGCGGGCCAAGGAAACCGGTGACGCGCGCGATCGAGTTGATCGCGTGGTAGCCTTCGTCGGTCATCTCCATGCGCACCAGCACGTAGCCGGGCATGAAGCGGCGCGGCACGGTGACCTTCTTGCCCCGGCGCACCTCGATCACGTCCTCTTCGGGGACGAGCACCTCTTCGATCACCTCTTCGAGGCCCTTTTCGGCCACGGCGGTGCGGATCTGTTCGGCAACCCGCTTTTCGAAGTTGGACAGCACGCTGACCGAATACCACCGTTTTGCCATGTCTCGTTCGCGTCCCTTGACCGCACGGCCCAAAGAGGACCGATGAAAACCTAGAATGTCGCCGCCATACGGCGGCACTCTCCCGAATAAAAAACAGCGTGCATCACTTCTTCGACGCACGCCATTTTCGGGAATGCACGCGCCATACCCCTGCATTGCCGGAAAATCAAGGGGCGGCGGACCGGATCAGCCGAACAGCGTCAGGACCAGTTCCAGCCCCTGGCGGATCACCCAGTCGACGAAAAAGAAGAAGACCGCCGCAAGCGCCGCAAGCAGGAACACCATCGCCGTCGTCGTCAGAACCTCGCGGCGCGTCGGCCAAACGACCTTGGCGATTTCGGCGCGGGTCTGCTGGAGGAACTGGAACGGGTTGGCCATGGGTCTTTCCCTTGTGTCGGATCGCGCTGCATATACGCATGGCCGCCCTTGGGCGCAAGCCGTGCGTCACGCCCACCGCGGACTCTGGCGGAGTGCGGGCCGCCGCGCTAGCCTGCGATCACAGGTCAAGCGGTTCGTCATGAGTGCAAATCCCCCTGCGACACGGCCGGATGAGGCCATCCTCGTGCTTGGCGCGGCCGTCTGGCCGGGCGGGGTGCCCTCCCCCACCCTCGCGCGTCGCACCGAATGGGCGGCGCGGCAATGGCACGACGGGCGCGGGCAGGTCGTGATCCCCTGTGGCGGGCTTGGCAAGCACGGCCCGCCCGAGGCGGAGGTCATGCGCGACACCCTGATCGCTGCCGGTGTGCCGCCCGATGTGATCCGGCTGGAGGATGCGTCGCACCGGACGGGGGAAAACATCCGCTTCGCCAAACCGCTGCTCGACGCGCTCGGCCTTACGAGGGTTCTCATCGTTTCCGACGCGTATCACCTGCCCCGCGCGACGCTTTTGGCACGCCGCGCAGGACTGATCGCCGAGGGCTCGGCACCGCCGCTGGGAACAGCGCGCCCCTGGCCGCAGATCAAAGGCGCGCTGAGGGAAATCCCGGCCTACCTGATCGCGCTGGCGGGGCTCAGGACCTAGCGCCAGACCTGTACGTCAATGCGCGAGGGCTGACCGTTCCAGCCATAGACCTGCACGACCACCGTGGCACCGCCGGCGATGATGTTCTGGCGGGCCACCGGGTCGGCGGCACCTTGCATGATCATCTGCTCCATCGCGCCGCGCGCGTTGTAGTTGCCGAACCACGGGTCCCATTCGTCACCGGGCTGCGAGATCCCGAAGCGGTGCAGGTTGGCGCGGTCCTGCCGCAGGATCTGCCAATGTTCGGTCAGGCGCTGGCCGTTGGAATTATAAAGATCCTGCTGGCCGATATAGGCGGTGTACTGGCCCAGGAATTGCTGCGCGGCGACCGGCAGAGCGGCGACGGACATCATGCCGACGCAGATCGCGGCCAGGAGTCCGAGTGAAAAACGGCGTGTCATGGAAACCCTCCTGTCTCAAATCATTGCATGAGAAAGGGTATCACGCCGATCCTGACGGGTTCATGATCCACGTCATTCGGGGCGGCTAGTCTTTTCGATTCTCAGGAAATTGGCAGGGGCGGAGGGACTCGAACCCCCGACCGTCGGATTTGGAATCCGATGCTCTACCAACTGAGCTACACCCCTAGGCCGGTCAGCGGGATAGGCCCATTTTACGGGCTTGTCCAGACGGGAAACGGCGGAATCCCAAACCCGATCGCCTGACATCCCGTGTTGATCGACACCGCAACAGGACATCCGAAGGAAGCCGCCCAGTTTTGCGCGATGCCATCGCTTGCGCCGGTGCAGTCTGCGCCTGCTCAACTGCAACGTAGGCTAGATCCGGTAACCCGCCCTCACGTCCCGGTCCAAGGCCCGTGCTGGCCGGGTTCGCCGGGGCGATCCAATCGTTCGAATCCGTGCGCGCCGAACCGGTCTCGCAACCCCTGGATCAGGTCCGCTGTGCCGCGCGCCTGCCGAAGGAGGTCGAAATGCCCGAGCGCGGACGAAAGGGCTGGGGCGGGCAAGCCCGACAGCGTGGCCGCTGCAACGGTTGCGCGCAACGCGGGCAGGGTTTGCGTCAGTCGCTCGGAAAAGGCGGGGGCAAAGGCCAGCAGATCCATCTCGGCGCTTTCCAACGCGGTCGCCATATCGTCCAGCAGCCCGGACCGGATGATGCACCCCGCCCGCCAGATACGCGCGACATCCGGCAGGGACATGGACCATTCCTCTTCCCGCGCGGCCTTGGCCAGAAGGGCGAAGCCCTGCGAATAGGCCAGGATTTTCCCGGCGAGCAAAGCCTGTTCGAGCTGCTCGTCGGAGAGCGGGCCAATCGCGCCTGCCGCCGGATCGGGGAATAGCTGCGCCCCCTTGCTGCGCCACGCCCCCTCGCCCGAAAGGACACGGGCGGTCACCGCCGCTTCGACCGCCGGAAGCGGCGCGGCGCGGCGTTGCGCGTCCATCACCGTCCAGCGCCCCGTCCCCTTCTGGCCCGCGCGATCCGCGATCACCGACAGGATCGGTTTGCCGGTCTCGGGGTCGGACGTGCCCAGAACCTCGACCGTGATCTCGATCAGGTAGCTTTCAAGCGGCCCGGCATTCCAGCGGGCGAACACCCCTGCCATGTCAGGCATCGCGCGCCCCTGCCCGTCGCGCATGAGGCCGTAGACCTCGGCGATCATCTGCATGTCGGCATATTCGATGCCGTTATGGACGGTTTTCACGAAATGGCCCGCCCCGCCAGAGCCGAGATACGCGACGCAAGGCTCGCCGTCGAACCGGGCGGCGATGTCCCGCAGAATCGGCGCGACGGCCTCGTAAGCCCTTTCGCTGCCACCCGCCATCATCGAGGGTCCATGCCGTGCCCCCTCGGCCCCGCCGGACACACCCAGCCCGAGGAAATGCAGGCCGTCGCGCCCTAACTCGGCATGGCGGCGCGTGCTGTCCTGCCAGTCGGAATTGCCGCCGTCGATCAGGATATCGCCCGCGTCCAACAGCGGGCGCAGGGCGGCGATCTGTTCTTCCACCGCGTCCCCGGCGGGCACCATGAGCAGGATGCGCCGGGGCGAGGCCAGCGCCGCGACGAACGCCTCAAGGCTCTCGGTCGGCACGATCCGCTCGGACAAGGCGCCCGCGCTTTCGGCAAAGGCGAAGGTCTTTTCAGGCGTCCGGTTGAACACGGCGATGGGGTGGCCCGCCTCGGCAATGTTGAGGGCAAGATTAGCCCCCATCGTGCCAAGGCCGATCACACCGATTTCCGGGGTGACGGTCATAAAACGCTCCTGTTCTTGTCACGCCAGAGATGGGGTCCTGCGCCGGTGACGCCAACCTGCATCAATGCCGCGCCGCATGTTCAAGGGCGCTCAGATCGCCCCCGCAAATCGCGGCCTCATGCGCGAGGATCCTGTCGATCGGCCACTCCCACCAGGCGATTTCAAGCAAACGCTCGATGGTTTCCGGCGCGAAGCGTCGCCGCACCGGTCTGGCCGGATTGCCTGCGACGATTGTGTAGGGCGCGACCTCGCCCGACACGACCGCCCCGGCCCCGATGATCGCACCGCTGCCGATCCGGGCGCCCGGCAGGATGCGCGCACCGGTGCCGATCCACACGTCATGCCCGACGCAGGTATCGGCCCCGGGCGATGGCATCGACGGACGCCCCTCAACCGGGCCGCCGCCGAACACCGCGAAGGGAAAGGTGGATATGCCGTCGTAGCGGTGGTTGGCCGAGGCCGTGATGAACTCCACCCCGCTTGCGATCTGGCAGAAGCGGCCGATCGTCAGTTTCTCGGGGCTGAACGGGTAGAGATAGGGGGCCAGATATGCGGCCCAATCCTCGGGCGGGTGATGCGCCGAGGCATAAGTATAATAGCCGACCTCGAACCTTGGGTGGTCGATGACGGCGGACAGGAACACGGTGCCCTCATGAACCGAGCCATCGGGCATCGGAACGGGATGAGACACGCCGGGGGCGGGAAACGGGCGGAATGCGGGCATGGGATAGCCTTTGTCTTTGATGCGATTGGAATTTGGCGATCAAAGCGGCTGATCCATCGATGCCTCCTGTTGCCTGATGCGCGTGACGTAACATGACTCAGGCCGGAAAGCAAAACCCGGCCGTTGGGGGCCAGCCGCCCACACCATCACCGTAGCGACTCTGCATGTGTGACGGGATCGTGGGTATCAACGCCCCGTCACACAGAAAGAAGCCGCGGACAGTGCCGCGGCTTCCCTGATTTTCGTCGTGTGACTGCGCCAGCGTTCCGTTCGGAACGGGCGGGATCACTCGATGATTTTGGCGACGACGCCTGCGCCGACGGTGCGGCCGCCTTCGCGGATGGCGAAGCGCAGCCCGTCTTCCATGGCGATCGGGGCGATCAGCTCGACCGTGAACGACACGTTGTCGCCCGGCATCACCATCTCCGTGCCTTCGGCCAGCGTCACCGTCCCGGTCACGTCCGTCGTGCGGAAGTAGAACTGCGGGCGGTAGTTGGCGAAGAACGGCGTGTGACGGCCACCCTCTTCCTTCGTCAGGATGTAGGCCTCGGCCTCGAACTTCGTGTGCGGCGTCACCGAGCCCGGCTTGCACAGAACCTGGCCACGCTCGACACCGTCACGGTCCACACCGCGCAGCAGCGCGCCGATGTTGTCGCCCGCTTCACCGCGATCCAGCAGCTTGCGGAACATCTCGACGCCCGTGCAGGTCGTCTTGGTGGTGTCCTTGATGCCGACGATCTCGATCTCGTCGCCCACGTTGATCACGCCACGCTCCACACGGCCGGTCACAACCGTACCGCGGCCCGAGATCGAGAACACGTCCTCGATCGGCATCAGGAAGGGCTGGTCCACGGCGCGCTCGGGCGTCGGGATGTACTCGTCGACAGCGGCCAGAAGCTCCTTGATCTTGTTCTCGCCGATCTCGGGGTTGGTGCCTTCCATCGCCGCCAGCGCCGAGCCGGCCACGATCGGAATGTCGTCGCCCGGGAAGTCGTAGGAGCTCAGCAGCTCGCGCACTTCCATCTCGACCAGCTCGAGCAGTTCCTCGTCGTCGACCTGGTCGACCTTGTTGAGGAACACCACCAGCGCCGGAACGCCAACCTGGCGCGCCAGCAGGATGTGCTCACGCGTCTGCGGCATCGGGCCGTCGGCCGCGTTCACAACCAGGATCGCGCCGTCCATCTGCGCCGCACCCGTGATCATGTTCTTCACGTAGTCCGCGTGGCCGGGGCAGTCGACGTGCGCGTAGTGACGGTTCTCCGTCTCGTATTCCACGTGCGCCGTCGAAATCGTGATCCCGCGCGCCTTCTCCTCCGGCGCACCGTCAATCTGGTCATACGCCTTGAAGTCGCCGAAATACTTCGTAATCGCCGCCGTCAGCGTCGTCTTGCCGTGGTCAACATGGCCAATCGTGCCGATGTTCACGTGCGGTTTGTTACGTTCAAACTTTTCCTTTGCCATTGGCTGGCGCCCCGTCCATTCGGGGGCCCCGTCAAGCAGCAAACGCCGGGGCCCGGTTCAACATCGCGGGCGAGGTATTCGGCCCGCACGGAAAAATCAAGGTGCTATGTGGATCGGCGGCGATCCCGGGGCAGAAATCCTGCCCCGGATCGGCACGGTCACTCGGTTGCCTCTTCCAGCGCTTCGTCTGCGCCCTCGGGCGCGGATTCAGCGGCCTCTGCGGCAGCCTCGACCGCGCTTGCGGCATTTTCGGCGGCGTCGGGGTCGATGTTGAACCATTCGGGGTTGTCCAACATGAACAGCTGGATGCGCCGCGCCGCGTTCCGGGCCAGGATCTGCATTTGTTCATCCCGCGAGCGCGCGATGCCCGAGCCGACGATCATCGTTTCCGGGCTGGCGCCTTCGAACACCATGATCCGCTCGGGTTCGTCGTGCAGTTTCCGGCCAAGTTCATCGTCCCAGATATTGACCGACAGGATCAAAACCGAGCGCGGCTGCAACACGATCGGGATGCCCGGAGGGGCAAGCGCGTAGCCATCGACCGCGACGCCGATGTGATAGAGGCGGTCCCCCTCGTAGCCGCGGAAGCGGCGATCGATCTCGGCTTCGAGGATCTCGACCCATTCCTCGGGCTCGGCGTTGCGGGACGGCGGCACCTGCTGCGCGTTGTCGGCCACGACGATGTTGTGGGCCAGACGGAAATCACCCATGTCGGGCAGATCTTCCTCGAGCGGATCACCGGCCGCACAGGCTGCGACGAAGGCAACGACAGCAAGAGGGGCGAAGCGGGACAGGCGCATCTGGGAACGTCTCCTCGGCAAACGGTTGTCGGAGTCGATACAGCAGCGGGTGGCGAAAGGTAAACCCGTGCAACTTCGCGTGTCGCTCAGCGTGGCCTTCCTGCCGCTTTGGGCCGCGCCTCAGGTAAAGCGGTTGTCGCGGGGAAACCCGCGTGGCGCCATGCGCCCGGCGCTGGCCCGTTTCGCGGTCCATTCGACAAGGTCTGCCTCGGTCCGGGTCCGGCCCGCGGGATCGAGCCATGTCAAACCGTCGTCCAGCCGGAACGTGCGGGCATCCGACAGGCCGCCATCCTTGTATTTCTGAAGGCGCACACCCTTGCCACGCCCCAGTTCGGGCAGTTCATCCAACGAGAACACCAGCAGCTTGCGGTTCTCGCCGACAACGGCGACATGATCGTCGCCCTCGGCCAGCGGCACGCAAACCTTGGCCACGGCATCGCCGCGCACGTTCAGAACCTGTTTGCCCGCCCGTGTCTGCGCGACGATATCGTCCTCCGGCACGAGGAACCCGTCCCCGGCCGAAGAGGCGACCAGACGCTTGCCGCCGGGGCGATGCACGAACAGATCCACGATTTCGGATTCGTTGGGCAAATCGACCATCAGGCGCACAGGCTCGCCCAGGCCGCGACCGCCCGGCAGGTTGGAGGCGGGCAGCGTGTACACACGGCCCTGCGCCCCCATGATCAACAGCTTGTCCGTCGTTTCGGCGTGGAAAACGAACCGGCCCTCGTCTCCGTCGCGGAATTTCAACTCGCTCGACAGGTCGATATGGCCCTTCATGGCCCGGATCCAGCCCATCTTGGAGCAGACCACGGTGATCGGCTCGCGCTCGATCATGGCTTCGATCGGCACATCCGGGGTCTCGCCGGCTTCGGCGAATTCGGTGCGCCGCGCGCCGCCCTCGGCCTTGGCGCCGAAGGCCTTGCGCACCTCGCGCAGCTCGTCGGCGATCCGGGCCCATTGCAGGCCCTCATCGGCCAGCAGGTCTTCGAGCCCCGCGCGCTCCTCCATCAGGGCGTCGCGCTCGCGGATCAGCTCCATCTCTTCAAGGCGGCGCAGGCTGCGCAGGCGCATGTTGAGGATGGCCTCGGCCTGCACCTCGGTCAGTTCGCCATCGCCGGGCGGCGGCGTGACGTAATCCTTCTCGGAGGTGGCGCGGGTAAACTCGCGCCCCCAATCCTCGCGCATCAAGGCGGGTTTGGGCTCATCATCGTAGCGGATGATGTCGATGACCCGGTCGAGGTTCAGGAAGGCGATCAGGAAACCTTCCAGCACTTCGAGGCGGTGGTCGATCTTTTCCAGCCGATGCTGGGACCGGCGCTGAAGCACGTCGCGCCGGTGATCGAGGAAGGCGCGCAGCACTTCCTTCAGCGAACAGACCTTGGGCGTGCGCCCGTCGATCAGCACGTTCATGTTCAGGCTGAACCGCGTTTCAAGATCGGATTGCCGGAACAGGGTGCCCATCAGCACCTCGGGATCGACGTTCTTGGTCCGCGGCTCGAGGATGATGCGGATATCGTCGGCCGACTCGTCGCGCACATCGGCCAGGATCGGGACCTTCTTGGTCTGGATCAACTCGGCCAGCTTCTCGATCAGCTTGGATTTCTGCACCTGGTACGGGATCTCGGTGACGACGATCTGCCATTGGCCGCGGCCCAGGTCCTCGGTCTCCCACCGCGCGCGCAGGCGGAAGGCGCCACGCCCCGTGCGGTACGCCTCGGCGATATTCTCGCGCGGCTCCACGATCACGCCGCCGGTCGGAAAATCCGGCCCCGGAATGTAATTGAGCAGCGTTTCGTCCCGCGCATCGGGCGTCTTGATCAGGTGCAGGCAGGCCCCGATCAGTTCGTCGAGGTTATGCGGCGGGATGTTCGTGGCCATGCCCACGGCAATCCCGCTCGCCCCGTTGGCCAGCAGGTTCGGGACGGTGGCCGGCAGAACCTCGGGCTCGCGCAGGGTCCCGTCGTAATTGTCCCGGAAATCGACCGCGTTCTCGTCGAGGCCCTGCATCAGCGCCTCGGCCATGGCGGTCATCCGCGCCTCGGTGTAGCGGCTGGCGGCAGGGTTGTCGCCGTCGATATTGCCGAAATTCCCCTGCCCGTCGACCAGCGGATAGCGAATGACGAAATCCTGCGCGAGGCGCGCCATCGCGTCGTAGATCGCGGCGTCGCCATGCGGGTGATAGTTGCCCATCACGTCGCCCGAGATCTTGGCCGATTTGCGGAAACCGCCGTTGGACCCGAGGCGTAGCTCGCGCATCGCGTAAAGAATGCGCCGGTGCACCGGCTTCAGCCCGTCACGCGCATCCGGCAGGGCGCGGTGCATGATCGTCGACAATGCATATTGCAAGTAGCGAGAGCCGATCGCCCGCGACAGCGGTTCGGCGCTCAACCGATCGTCATCGGACCGGTCATCTTGTGGGGGATCCTGCTCGTCCATACCAAGGAATGTGATAGACTGCGCGGAAACGGGCGGCAAGCAGCCATCGGCCCGGGTGGTGCAATCACCTGTGGAAAAGCGCGCTTTGGCGAATCGAAGGCAGGCGGTGTAGGACGCCGGGAAACGAAGTGGGGGCCACACGGCACATGTTGCGATTGACGCTGTTCTTGCTCGTGGCGATCTACGCCGTGATGATCATATTTTCCGATGCGCCGCCCGAGGGGTTCCAGGCCGCGCGGGACGAGGTGGTGACGGTTCCCGGCGATCCGACCGCCCCCGAGGAAGACCCCGCCCTGCATGAAACGCCCGATGGCCGCCTTGTCCTGACGACGGAAGAGGGCGAAGACATCGTGATCGACGCGGTGGTGGAACCCGCCGACACCACGGGCGAGCGGATTACCCTTGGCGCGACCCCACCGACCGCCGCACCCGAGCAGGCCGCGCCCGAGGCCGAAGCCCCCGACATCACGGCCGAGGCCCCTCCCGCGGCGTCGCCGGGGCCATCGGCGACAACACCAGAACGCCTGCGCGTCACCGGGGACCGCGTGAATTTTCGGGCTGGCCCCTCGACCGACGATGCCATCCTGACGGCGCTTTTCCGCGGCGAGGAGGTGGAGTTGATCGAACGCGTGGGGGATGGCTGGGCGCATCTGCAAGTCATCGCCACCGGCCAAACCGGCTACATGTCCGAGGATTTCCTCGAACCGGTCAACTAGGCACGGTTGCCGGGGCCCCGCGCCTGACCTACCCCTCCCTGCGTGGAACTGAAAAAAGGCGACACCATGGGCGGAACCATTCTCATCACCGGCTGCTCGTCCGGAATCGGACGGGCCGCAGCCCATGGCCTGCGCCAGCGCGGATGGCGGGTGATCGCCAGCGCCCGGCAGCAGGCCGATGTGGACCGCCTCCGCGCAGACGGGTTCGACAGCGTGCGCCTCGACTACGCGAACCCCGACAGCGTCGCGCAGGGGCTGGCCGATACGCTGGATCTGACCGGCGGCACGCTGGACGCCCTGTTCAACAACGGGGCCTTCGGACTGCCCGGCGCGGTCGAGGACCTGCCGCGCGGCGCCCTGGAAGAGATCTTCGCCACCAACCTCTTCGGCGTCCACGACCTGACCCGACGCGTCATCCCCATCATGCGGGCGCAGGGGCATGGCCGCATCGTGCAGCATTCGTCGGTCTTGGGCCATGTCACCTACAAATGGCGCGGCGCCTACGTGGCCACGAAATTCGCCCTCGAAGGGCTGACCGACACGCTCCGGATCGAGATGATGGACACGCCCATTCATGTCGTGACGCTCAACACCGGCCCCGTCACCTCGATGCTGCGCCAAAAGGCCATCCCGCATTTCGAACGCTGGATCGATTGGCAGAATAGTCCGCGCGCCGATCTCTACCGGGCCAGCCTGCTCAAGCGGCTCTACGAGGATCGCGGCCCTGACCGGTTCGAACTCCCCCCCGAGGCGGTCGTCAGGGAACTGGTCCACGCCCTCGAAAGCCCCCGCCCCCGGCCGCGCTACTACATCACAACCCCGGCCTATATCGCCAACGGCCTCAGGCGCGCGCTGCCCACACGTGCGCTCGACTGGGTGCTGAACCGCGGTTAGACCTTACACGACGATGCGCTGGCTTTGCGCAAACTGCCTGCTAGATCGCCCGGAACGGGTGAAGAAAGAGACACGACCATGACCACCGACCCTCTTTTCATCGTAGCCTTGCTGGCTTGTATCGTGGTGCTCGTGATCCTGCTGATGGGGATCAACTCCTTCCGCAAGGGCGGCGTCGAGGGCAGCAAGCAGTCCAACAAGTTCATGGTTTGGCGCCTGATCGCGCAATTCGTTGCCGTGGTCCTGATCGCCGCCTTTGTCTTCTTCCGCGGGCAGTCCGGGGGCTGAGTCCACATCAGCGCCGTACGCAAACGGGGCCGTGCGCACCTTGCCCGTATTCCCTGGCGCTCTGGCCAATCCCCTTCATCTTGGCAAAAAACTCCGGGGGGTCCGGGGGGCAGAGCCCCCCGGCGGGTCGGCGCCGAAGGCGACGAAAAAGGCATGACCCCCTCGCAAACCTCTTTTTTGCTGCTACATTAAGAACATGTCGCATGTTGCAGGTCCGCGCCCTTACTCCCGCGCCGAGTATATCTCGGATGCCGCCATTCATGTGGTCGGTATTGGCGCGGCGCTGATTGCCGGGCCAATCCTCGTGGCCCTCGCGGCGATCCGCATCGGGGATGCGCCGACGGTCACGGCCACCACGATCTACGCCATCACGCTGCTCGCTATGCTCAGCTGCTCGGCGCTCTACAACATGATCCGGCGCCCGGAATGGGCCGACCGCCTTCGCCGCCTCGACCAATCCGCGATCTATTTCAAGATCGCCGGCACCTATACGCCCTTTGTCGCGCTCATGCCCGGATCGCCCGGGTTCCTCGCAGCCATCTGGGGCGTGGCGGCGGCCGGTGCGTCCATCGTCATCTTCAGCACCCGCAAACGCATGCTGATCGCGCTGGTGCTCTATCTCGGCCTCGGCTGGGCGGGGGCCGTCATGGGCGGCCCACTGGTCTCAGGCCTCAGCAGCTGGGGCGTGACGCTTCTGGCGACCGGGGGCATCCTCTACTCGGCGGGCGTCGTTTTCCTGATGTGGCACAAGCTGCCCTTCCACAACACGATCTGGCATGGCTTCGTCCTTGCCGCCACGATTGCCTGCTATGCCGCGATCTGTGTCGAACTGATGCGGCACACCGGGTTGACCTGACCCGGCGTGAGCCATTCTGACGCGGCGTCGATGGCACGCCCCGCGTCGATTTTGGCCTGTTTTCACCCGAACGATATGTCTATCACTCACCGTGGTGAGGAATTCGCGGGGAGACGGCTCCCCGAAAGTAGGATTGAGAGAGAGGAGACGTGCGATGAAGGTCCTCGTACCTGTGAAGCGCGTGATCGACTACAACGTGAAGGTCCGCGTCAAGGCGGACGGCTCCGGCGTCGATCTCGCCAATGTGAAAATGTCCATGAACCCGTTCGACGAGATCGCCGTCGAAGAGGCGATCCGCCTGAAAGAGGCGGGCAAGGCCGACGAAGTCGTCGCCGTATCCATCGGGGTCAAGCAGGCACAGGAAACCCTGCGCACCGCGCTGGCGATGGGGGCCGACCGTGCCATCCTCGTCGTCGCCGCCGATGACGTCCACCAGGATATCGAGCCGCTGGCCGTCGCCAAGATCCTCAAGGCCGTGGTCGACGAGGAACAGCCGGGCCTCGTTCTGGCCGGCAAGCAGGCGATCGACAACGACATGAACGCGACCGGCCAGATGTTGTCGGCGCTTCTGGGCTGGTCCCAGGCGACCTTCGCCTCGGGCATCGAGATCGACGGCGACACCGCCAAGGTCACGCGCGAGGTCGACGGCGGCCTTCAGACCATCGCCGTCAAGATGCCGGCGATCGTCACCGTGGACCTGCGCCTGAACGAGCCGCGCTACGCGTCGCTGCCCAACATCATGAAGGCCAAGAAAAAACCGCTGGATGAAAAGACGGCGGCCGATTACGGCGTCGACACCGCGCCGCGCCTCGAAGTGCTGAAGACCAGCGAACCCGAGGAACGCAAGGCCGGCATCATCGTCGGCTCGGTGGATGAACTTGTCGAGAAACTGAAAACCGAAGCGGGGGTGATCTGATGGCTGTTCTGCTTCTTGCCGAAGTAACCGGTGGCGAACTGGCGATGGATGCCACGGCCAAGGCCGTGACCGCCGCCAAGCCGCTGGGCGATGTGACCGTGCTCTGCGCCGGCGCCTCGGCCAAATCCGCGGCGGACGCCGCCGCGACCATCGACGGCGTGGCCAAGGTGCTCTGCGCCGAGGGCGACAGCCTGGGCCATCGCCTTGCTGAAACCACCGCCGACCTGATCGTTGGGCTTGCGGGCGACTACACCCACATCGTCGCCCCCGCGACCACGGACGCCAAGAACATCATGCCCCGCGTTGCGGCGCTGCTGGACGTCATGGTGATCTCGGACGCCTCGGGCGTGGTGGATGCCGACACGTTCGAACGCCCGGTTTACGCAGGCAACGCCGTGCAGACCGTGAAATCGTCGGATGCCAAGAAGGTCATCACCTTCCGCACCTCGACCTTCGACGCGGCCGGCGCCGGCAACTCGGCCCCGGTCGAGATGGTCGATGCCCCGGCGGCCTCGGGCCTGTCGGAATGGGTCGAGGACAAGGTCGCCGAAAGCGATCGTCCGGAACTGACCAGCGCGGGCATCGTCGTCTCGGGCGGCCGTGGCGTCGGCTCGGAAGAGCAATTCGCCCTGATCGAGTCGCTGGCCGACAAGCTGGGCGCCGCCGTCGGCGCCAGCCGGGCCGCCGTCGACTCGGGCTATGCGCCGAACGACTGGCAGGTGGGCCAGACCGGCAAGGTGGTCGCCCCCGAGCTCTACATCGCCGTCGGCATTTCCGGTGCCATCCAGCACCTGGCGGGGATGAAGGACTCCAAGGTCATCGTCGCGATCAACAAGGACGAGGAAGCCCCCATCTTCCAGGTGGCCGATTACGGGCTTGTGGCCGACCTGTTCGACGCCGTGCCGGAGTTGACCGGCAAGCTCTGATTGAACGGACGTCTCCTCCCAATATTACGCCCCGCGCCGGTTCGCCTGCGCGGGGTTTTTCATGGCACCGTCCGCCGAAAGATGCGTGGCCAAGGCCCGCGCTGCATCCCTGTGAACCTCCGGCCCCGGCAGGACACGGGCCGCCGCCTCTTCCCGCGCGGCGAAGAACATGCCCCGCGTCGGATTCCGGCTGGCAGCCGGTGGCCGCACGGCCACGGTGACGGACCGCGCAAGATGCGCGACATCATCCAGCATCGCCTGGGTCAGGAACAGCGGCTCCATCCCCAACCCGCGTTGCGCCCGATCCTCGCCCGGCAGGCGGTTTGACAGCCACAGCAGGTGCACCGGCACCGACGACTCCGACAGGAACTTCGCCATGCGCGCCCGCCACGCGACCTGCAATTCCTCCCGCAGGATGGCGAACCGGTCGCGTGAACGCGACTTCAGATGGGTCAGCAGGTGACGGGTAAAATGAAACTCCGTGAAATCCACATCGCGGTAGATCGTACTGAGGATCGAGCTTGCCTTTAGGAACCGATCATTGCGCCGGGGATGCACCGAGTAGAAGCGGTTGGTCATGTTCTGCGCCCCGGTGACCTGCAGCACCACCGCCGAGGCCCCGCGCATGGCGCGCTGGATCGCGCCGTCATTCATCATCACATCCATGCCCGCGCCGATGACACCCATGTTGACCACCTGCTGCCCGAGTTGGCGCGACATCTCCTCGGCATAGGGCGCATGGATGAAGCGGCCGAAGGTTTCGGCACCGCCGAGACACAGGATGTAGGGCCGGGACAGATCGACGGCAGGGCCCCTGAACCGCAGGACGGACCCGGGATAGACCACGGGTTGATAGTCGAGGGGCATATAGCCCCGATGCACGAAACTCATTTCTGTTGCTCCCACCATGTTGAGACTCACCCATGGCCACCCTTTCAGAAACGCGTTTCCCAATTCCTAAACGTATGTTTTAATTTAATTTTGACCTACACATCCCCCTGCGAACGCCGAATTCCGGCGGGTCGCGCAACCTGTGGGAATGGCTTGTGCCCGGGTAGCGCTGGCGCATAGTCTCGGGCCTGCGCCGGCGGCCCGCCGAGCGAGAGACAGGAGAAGAAACGCATGCAGGTGGCAAAGATCGGAATCGTCGGAGCGGGACAGATGGGCAATGGCATCGCCCATGTCTGTTCGCTGGCGGGCTATGATGTCGTGATGTCCGATATCAGCCCGGATGCGTTGAACGCCGCGATGGCGCTGATCGACAAGAACATGAGCCGCCAGGTTTCGCGCGGCAAAATCACCGAAGAGGAAAAAACCGGCGCGCTGGCCCGGATCAGGACGACGACCAACCTGTCCGAGGTCGGGCCATCGGACCTGATCATCGAGGCCGCGACCGAACGCGAGACGGTCAAGCAGGCGATCTTCGAGGATCTGGGCCCGCACCTGTTGCCGCATACGATCCTGACCTCGAACACCTCGTCGATCTCGATCACGCGGCTGGCGAGCCGAACAGACCGGCCCGAGAAGTTCATGGGCTTCCACTTCATGAATCCCGTGCCGGTGATGCAGCTGGTCGAACTGATCCGCGGGATCGCCACGGATGAAGAGACGTTCAAGGCCTGCAAGGAAGTGGTGGACCGCCTTGGAAAGACCTCTGCCACGGCCGAGGATTTCCCCGCCTTCATCGTCAACCGCATCCTGATGCCGATGATCAACGAGGCGGTCTACACGCTCTACGAAGGCGTTGGCAGCGTGCGCTCGATCGACGAGTCGATGAAGCTGGGCGCCAACCACCCGATGGGGCCGCTGGAATTGGCCGATTTCATCGGCCTCGACACCTGCCTTGCCATCATGAACGTGCTCCATGACGGGTTGGCGGATACGAAATACCGCCCCTGCCCCCTGTTGACGAAATACGTCGAAGCGGGCTGGCTTGGCCGCAAGACCGACCGGGGGTTCTACGATTACCGGGGCGAGGAACCGGTTCCGACACGGTAAGGTCGCGGCGCCTTAGCCGCGCGCGTCGGGATTGTCCCTCAGCGATAGGGTCCGCTGCCGGAGCCACGCCATGAACTCTCGCGGCTTGGCGATCCGGTCCGCCCATTCCTCGGGCGGGATGGGGTTGCCGATGATCGGGGCCTGCGGCTTGTCGAAACTGTGCACCACTTCGTGGATCAGAAGACCCTGACGCAGGATCGGAGAGATCCGGTTGGCGATCTGGTACCAGCGTGAATTCGATCCGGTGAAGAAACACGGCACGATGGTCGCGCCCGTGGTCCGGATCAACTTTGCGGTGAAGACGTTCCACTCGCCCTCGACGGCAGGGCCGAACATCGACTCCGAGGCCGCGACCGCGCCGGAGGGGAAGAGGGCGATCAAACCGCCCGCCTTGAGATGCGTCAACGCCTCGGCCCGCATGGCCAGCATCTTCTGCTGCGCGTCCGGCTCGTGCGGGAACGGCACGGGGATCATGAACCCTGCGGCCGCCTCGTCGATGCCGGTCAGCAGCGCACGGGTGAGGATGCGGTAATCCAGACGCCGACGCCCGATCAGATCCGCCAAGATCATGCCATCGACAAGGCCGTGCGGATGGTTCGCCACGAAAACGACAGGGCCTTCGGACGGGATGCGCTCAAGCTGATGCCGGGGGGTTTGCAGGTCGATCCCCATCACCTTCATCGTCGCGGGCCAGAAGGCCTGCCCGGTGTGTTCGCCCATCTGTTCGAACTGGCGCACCCGGCGGATGATGGCGACCTTGCCGGTCAGCCACTCGATCGTCTTGATCGTGTTGCGCACGAACGGGTTGTCGAAACTGTTGGCATAGGTCAGCGACCGGCGGTCATAGACATTGCCCGGCCCGTCCAGACGCGCAGGGGCCGGGGCCGATACGGAATTGCGATGCTGGGTATCCGTCACGCGCCTTCGTTCCATCGTTCAGATCGACCGTGCGCCCGGGCTGTTCAATCGCCCTCGCCGAACTTGTCGGCCACCAGCGCAGCAAGCGCATCTGCCAAGACTTCGGCCTCGGGACCCGAGGTTTCGACCTCAATAGTGCTTCCCTTGGAAGCTGCCAACATCAAAAGCCCCATGATGGAGTCGCCGGCGGCACTCAGCCCATCCTTGCGGACGGTTGCCGTTGCGTCATGGTTCTCCACCACCTCGACGAACCGGGCCGAGGCGCGGGCGTGGAGGCCCTTCACGTTCACGATCTTCAGGTCTCGTGTCACGGTGTCGGCACTGCTCATTCCGGGGCTCCGTCGAAACTGTTGATATAGCGCCGACCGGCCTCGGCGGCGCGCGCCACGGCTTCCTCGACCCCGAGGCGGCGGGATTTCGCCAGCTTGATCATCATCGGCAGGTTCACCCCCGTCAGGATCTTGCGGTTCGACGGGCGGCAGGCGCGCAAGCTCAGGTTCGAGGGCGAGCCGCCATACATGTCGGTCACCACGACCACCCCCTCGCCGGTATCGACCCGGTCGGCCGCATCGCAGATTTCCCGCGTTCGCGCGGCCCGGTCATCTTCGGGACCGACCGAGATCGCGATCATCGCCGGTTGCGGGCCCACGACATGTTCGGTGGCCCGCATCAATTCGGATGCGAGCCCCCCATGGGCGACGATAACGATTCCGATCACAGATCAGGCCTCTGACATGTCAGGCCGCGACGCCGCGATGCGCCGCTGCTCCACTTCCCTGTGCCTTTTAGACACATGCCATCCTTCTTCCGCAAGGTGGGCGGCAAGGTTTTCGGCCATTGCCACCGACCGGTGCTGCCCGCCGGTGCAGCCGAAGGCGACGGTCAGGTGGCTTTTCCCTTCCTCGCGGAAGGCCGGAAGCAGGAGCGCCAGCATCTCCTGCACCTGCGCCTCGAACTGTGCGTGCCGGGGGTCCTCGGCAATGTAGGCCTGCACGCGGGGGTCGCGGCCATCCTGCGGTTTCAGGTCGGCGTCCCAATGCGGATTGCGCAGGAACCGGCAATCGAAAACCAGGTCCGCGCCGGTCGGAAGCCCCCGCCGATAGGAAAAGGACATGACGGTCACGCTAAGCTTCTGCGTCCCGTCCGGCGAAAAGAGGCGCGTGATTTCCGCGCGCAATTCATGGGGCGTCAGGCTCGTCGTGTCGATCAGTACGGAGGCATGGCCGCGCACCGGGCTCAGCAGGTCACGCTCCAGCGTGATGCCGTTCGCCGGGTCCGCATCCGGGGCCAGCGGGTGCCGCCGCCGCGTTTCCGAGTAGCGCCGTTGCAGCGTGTGCGGGTCGCAATCGAGGTAGACGAGTTCCACCTCGACGCCCTCGGACGCCTGCAATCTGTGGGAGGCTTCCAGCAGTCTTTCGGCGCTGAACTCGCGGTTACGGGCATCGGTGCCGAACGCCATCGGGCGGTCGGGCGGTGCCCCCTCCAGCAAGCGCGGCAGCAGGCTGAGCGGGAGATTGTCGATCGCCTCGAACCCGATATCCTCCAGCGCGTTGATCGCGGTAGAGCGCCCGGCGCCCGACGGCCCAGTCACAAGAACGACCCGCACCGGCGCGGTGGTGGGTGGGCGCGGGTCTGTCTGGTCGGTCATCTGAGGTCCGTTCGCTGTAATTCCATGCCTGGACCTTGCCATATGGCCCGCGGAAGGTTGAGGGCAATCATGGCTCTGCCCGCCCGCTCCGCAAGAGCTGAAGGATCGCGGCTGCGAGGTGGGGGTTATCCTTGCCCTGCAGCAAGGGACTCTCTGTCGGCCCGACCGCCACCGCATGTCTGACCGGCAAGCGGTCGGCTTCGGCGGCGTCGAGATCGACCACCAGCGCCAGGCGGGCGCGGTCGACCACCTCGCCCGCGTTCAAAATGCCGACACCGCGCGCTTCGATCATCGGCGGGGCAGCGGCGGGGCGGGACAGAACCGGGCCGTCCGGGTGCGGCTCCAGCCACACGCCGTCATCGGCGACATAGGTGGCACCAAAGGCCATGAGAGACAGGGCAAGCGTGGATTTCCCGGCGCCTGGCTGGCCGAGGATCAAGACCGCGTTCTGACCGAGCGCAACCGCGCTGGCCCGGAAATACCAGCGATCCCCATCGCAAGACGCGGCGCGATCGGTCAACGATGGCAGGTGTGTCATGTGAACACCGCCGGTGCGGTCGGCTGCTGCGTCAGATCAGATCGGCAGGCCGACGACAAACCGGGCCCCCAGAGGTTCCGACGCGGCATCGAGGTCGGTCGGGCGGATGTTCTCGGCCCAGATCACGCCGCCATGGGCTTCGACGATCTGCTTCGAGATGGCGAGGCCAAGGCCGGAATGGTTGCCGAACTGCTGAACCGGGCGCTCGGAATAGAACCGGTTGAAGACCTTGGTCAGGGCCGATTCAGGGATGCCCGGCCCGGTATCCTCGACCACGATCAGAACCCGGTTCTCGCGCCGCCGCGTCCAGAGCCGCACCGCGTCCCCTTCCTCGCAGAAGGAAATCGCGTTGCCGAGGAGGTTGACGAAAACCTGCGCCAAGCGCCCTTCGAGGCCAGAGATCATGATCTTCTCGGAGGGCAGGTCAGTGATGAACTCGACGCCCTTCTTGGCCGCTTCCTCGGAATGGTATTGCGACAGGTTTTCCAGCGTGCGGACGAGGTTGAATTCCTCTTCCTCCTCTTTCACCAATTCGCTGTCGAGGCGCGACGCGTTCGAGATGTCCGAGACCAGCCGGTCAAGGCGCTGCACATCGTGTTCGATCACTTCCAGCAGGCGATTGCGCTGATCGTCCGTGCGGGCGACGCGCATGGTGCCCACGGCGGAACGCAGGCTGGCCAACGGGTTCTTGATCTCGTGGCTGACATCGGCGGCGAATTGTTCGTTCGCGTCCATCCGGTCGTAGAGTGCCGCCACCATGCCGCGCAGGGCGCCGGAGAGACGACCGATCTCGTCGGGCCGGCCGGTCAGGTCGGGGATGCGCACGCGCGTCGGGCTCATCTTGCGGGCATTCTTGTCCCGGCCAAGTTCGGCAGCGGCGGCAAGGTCGGACAGCGGGTTCGCGATGGTGGAGGCGAGTACGAGGCTCAGGCCGATCGACACCAGCAGGGCCACGACGAACATCTGGAGCAGTTGCTCGCGCTCCATGCGGACGAGTTCGTCGATCTCGCCCGCCGCGGTGGACACCACGAGAAACCCGAGCGTCCCGGTGGCCCCGTCGACGGGTGTCGCGGCGGCGAACACCGTGCCTGCGCCAGAGGCATTGCGGTGAAGAACCGTCGCCCCATCGCGGGCCGAGTCGATCAACGACCGCGCGAACTCCTCGGGCGAGAGACGCGGCGCATCGGCGGGCTGCGCGCCGAAGAGTGCGGACATCGCGCGCCACGAACTGTTCAGGAAATCGGTAATGATCAGCGCGTCGTCGGCCTGCCGTGGCAGACCACGGACCGGTCTGGCCGGCGTACCCGCCACATCGGCCGTCGAGGTCACGAGCGTTCCGTTCGGATCGAACAGGAACACGTCGACCCCATCGGCCAAGCCGATCCGGCCCAGGACGACATCGGGGTCGATACCGTCGCCCGTCAGCAGGTTCACCGGCGCGCTTTCCGGCAGGCTGGCCTCGAACACCTCGGCCAGCAGTTGCGCCTCGATCGCGAGGGCGCGCTCGCGCTGTTGCACGAGGCTGTCCCGGAACGGGCTGAGGTACAGAACACCTGCGACCAGCACGACGATGCTGAGCAGGTTGAACATGATGATCTTGCGCGCCAGCGGCGAGCGGTTGAGCGAGATCACGCCACGCCGCTGCCGCGCGGCGCGCAGTTCGGACTCGACGCTGCCCGCGGGGCGATCCCAATCCTCGCCAAGGACGATATCCGCCCGCGCCGAGGCGCGGCGGTTGGTCATGGAAATATCCGCGGGCACCGATCTGGCCCCTTATTCTTCGTTGTAGCGATAGCCGATGCCGTAGAGCGTCTCGATTGCCGAGAACTCGTCATCGACCGAGCGCATCTTCTTGCGCAGCCGCTTGATGTGGCTGTCGATGGTGCGGTCATCGACGTAGACCTGTTCGTCATAGGCGACATCCATCAGCTGGTCGCGGCTCTTGACGAAGCCGGGGCGCGAGGCGAGGGCCTGAAGCAGCAGGAACTCGGTCACGGTGAGCGACACGTCCAGCCCTTTCCAGGTCACCGCGTGGCGCAGGGGGTCCATGGTCAGGTTGCCGCGCACCATGACGGCGCTTTCCTCGGGCGTGCCGGCGGCATCCGAAGACAGCGCTTCCTGGCGGCGCAGGATCGACCGGATACGTTCGACCAGAAGACGCTGCGAGAACGGTTTCTTCACGTAGTCGTCCGCGCCCATGCGCAGGCCCATCAACTCGTCGATCTCGTCATCCTTGGAGGTCAGGAAGATCACGGGCATCTTGGATTTCTGGCGCAGGCGTTGCAGCAGATCCATCCCGTCCATGCGCGGCATCTTGATGTCGAACACGCCGAGGTCCGGCAGGCGCCGGTTGAACGCGTCGAGCGCGGATTGACCATCGTTGTAGGTTTCGACGTCAAAGCCCTCGGCTTCGAGGGTCATGGAGACAGACGTCAGGATGTTCCTGTCGTCATCGACAAGCGCAATCTTCGCCATCGTGCTTTCCTTATACTGCCCAATATATGTTATTTTTCGATCATTGTCCTGATTTGGCCCCCGGGAATCAATCTCAAACTTGCGAATCGGCCACCGCCGTTGCCTCAAAACTGCCATAATCGGGTTAATGAGTCGTTTAGGGCACACTCGCCGTTCGCGCAGCGGGCGCATTGCGCAGCCTTACGGCGATTCGAAAGAAAATTTCGTGATGGTTGCGCTAACTGCGCCGAAGCGTCCTGTTCAGATACAAAAACGTCATGTTATACGCGCCGCAGCATCAATATGTTGACCCGTGGATCGGGTCGGCGACCCAATGGCATCCGCCCCGAAACGGCCCAGGAGCATTCAGACATGATCGAAGGACGCGTGAACCCGGCCCAAACGCTGGAAAAACAGGGTATCACTGGCCTCGGCGCAGTCCATTACAACCTGCTTGAACCCGCGCTGATCGAAGCCGCCTTGCGCAAGGGCGAAGGCAAGCTTGGAAACGGGGGCACGCTGCTTGTCTCGACCGGCAAGTTCACCGGCCGCTCGCCCAAGGACAAGCACGTGGTCAAGACCGAGAGCGTCGCCGACGAAATCTGGTGGGACAACAATGCCGCGATGACGCCGGAGGCGTTCGACCAGCTGCACGCCGACATGCTGGAGCACATGAAGGGCCGCGAGGTGTTCGTGCAGGATTTGCACGGGGGCGCAGACGCGGCGTTGAAACTGGACGTGCGCGTGGTGACCGAGCTGGCCTGGCACAGCCTGTTCAGCCGCACCATGCTGCGACGTCCCGCACGCGAAACGCTGGACAGCTTCACCCCTGAATTCACGGTCATCAACTGCCCCAGCTTCAAGGCCGATCCCGAGCGCCACGGCTGCCGCACCGAAACCGTCATCGCGATGAATTTCGACAAGAAACTGATCCTGATCGGCGACACGGAATATGCCGGCGAGATCAAGAAATCCGTCTTCACGCTGCTGAACTACATCCTGCCCGGCAAGGGCGTGATGGCGATGCATTGCTCGGCCAACCACGCCATCGGAAACCCGGAAGACAGCGCCGTGTTCTTCGGCCTGTCCGGCACCGGCAAGACGACGCTGTCGGCCGACCCGTCGCGCACGCTGATCGGCGATGACGAACATGGCTGGTCGGACAACGGCATCTTCAATTTCGAGGGTGGCTGCTACGCCAAGACGATCAACCTGCGGCAAGAGGCCGAGCCCGAGATCTACGCCACGACCCAGAAATTCGGCACCGTGATCGAGAACATGGTCTACGACCCCGAGACGCTGGTCCTGGATTTCGACGATGACAGCCTGACGGCCAACATGCGGTGCGCCTACCCGCTGGAAGAGATCTCGAACGCCTCCGAAAGCGGCATGGCCGGACATCCGAAGAACATCGTGATGCTGACCTGCGACGCCTTTGGCGTCCTGCCTCCGATCGCGCGGCTGACTCCGGCGCAGGCGATGTATCACTTCCTGTCGGGCTTCACCTCCAAGGTGGCCGGAACCGAGCGCGGCGTGACCGAGCCCGAACCGACCTTCTCGACCTGCTTCGGCGCGCCCTTCATGCCGCGCCGCCCCGAGGTGTACGGCAAGCTGCTGCAGGAAAAGATCCATGCGCACGAGGCGACTTGCTGGCTGGTCAATACCGGCTGGACGGGCGGTGCCTATGGCACGGGCTCCCGCATGCCGATCAAGGCCACCCGGGCCCTGTTGACCGCGGCACTGGACGGGTCGCTCACCGCCGGAGAATTCCGCCGCGACCCCAATTTCGGGTTCGAGGTTCCGACGCGCTGCCATGACGTCGACGATGCGCTGCTGGACCCCCGCGGCACCTGGGCCGATCCGGCGGCCTATGACCAGCAGGCGGCGAAGCTTGTTGCGATGTTCGCCGACAATTTCGCGCAATACGTGCCTTATATCGACGACGATGTGAAAAACGCCGCGATCGGCTGATCCCGCAAGGGATTTCGACATTGCCCCCGCTCCGGCATCGGAGGCGGGGGCTTTTCGTTTCAGCGGGATCGCGCGCGGCAACCCGACCGGCCGAGGCACCTGATTGCAGTGTCCTGCGTGGCTGCTACGCTCGGGCCATGTCAGCCATGTTCGGAGGCGCGATGATCAGACCCGTTGCCCTGTGCCTTTGCCTTCTCGTTGCCCCTGCCATCGCGCAGGAGGAGGCGCCGCTTGCGCCGTCGGACGCGGCGGACAACCCGCGCATCGGGGCGTTGATCGACGAGATCGAGTGGGGCGTCTACTGCGCGCAGGACCCCGTGCGCCTTGAAGACGCGCCCGACACGGCCGCCGGCACGATCAACATCGTGCAGGACCTGCCGCAGATCCGCTTCGAGGATACGGTTGTCCCGGCTGCGCTTGGCATGGGCTTTGGCGTGCTTGCGCGGGTGGCAGAGGGGACCGACCCCGGCCCGGTGACCGTCACTGTCACGCACCCGCCCTACCCGGGCAGCGGCATTACCGTCGAACGCTGGATCGCCACGATGAACGACACGGCGATGTCGCTTTTCGGGTTCAGCTTCGAGACACAGGATGAATTGGTCACGGGCACCTGGACCCTCATCGCGGAAGCAAACGGGGACGAGCTGTTCCACATCCGCTTCGAGATCGTGCCGCCCGATTTCGCCCGCCCGATGGTGGCGGCCTGCCAGGGCGGGTTCATGTCCTGAGCGCGGCTCAGCCCATGATCCCGCGCCGCACGAGGTTCGCCCCGGCCAACACCAGCACAGCCAGGGTGACCTTGCGGAACACCGCCGGGTTCAGATGATCGGAAAGGCGGAAACCGATCTGCATCCCGAGAAAGGCCGGGATCAGCAGCGCAGCGGAGAACGGCGCGGTCGTCGCCGTCAGCACGCCCGATTGAAGATGGCCCGCGAGCAAGCTGACCGAGCCGAGCCCGTAAACGACGCCCTGCACCAGCAACTGCTTGGCCTTGGGCGTTTCCAGCGCGATCAGGTAAAGGACCGTCGGCGGCCCCCATGTGCCGGTCATGCCGCCGAGGATGCCCGAAAGCGCCCCGATGCCCCATTCCGCAAGGCGGCGCCGGTGCCGGGGAATGTGGAAGGTGACGCCCATCAACTGGATCAGGGACAGGATGACCACCGGAATGCCGAGGATCAGGTAGAAGACCCGTGTCGGGATTGCGGTCACGAATTGCGCAACGATGACGATCATCACACAGACGATCACGATGTAGCGCCAATACTCCCGGATCGCCGCCATCGCCTCGACCCGGCCGAATCGCGCCACTTGCAGGAAGTTGGACATCACGATGGGCAGGATGATCCCCGCGATGGCCAGCAAGGGGTCCAGGAACAGCGACAGGCCCGAAATCATGATCAGCGGCATGGCAAAGCCGATCGCCCCCTTCACGAATCCCGCGATCAGGGTGACGCCGACAGCCACGGCAAAGGCCCATAAGGGCATGAGGGATAAAGTGTCTTCGAGCATGGCGCGTTTTCGTTCGCGCCCTCATATCCTGCTTTGCAGGTCGCTGCAGCGCAAAAAGCTGCGCGACATTTTCGTGCGCCTCGCAATAAAAACCGGCATTTTTGTTGCGCTGCACCTGCAAAGGCCCTAAGTCACGCGATAACCGTGACAGACCTGCCCCGAGAGGAGACCGACGATGCCCCGTGATGGACAGCCGATCCCCGAAACCGACGTGATCCTGCCGGATCTCTTGTCGCTGACCAAGGCCGCCATCGCACCGGCCGAAGCGCTGCTGGACAAGGCGAAGGAGCACCTGCGCGCCGAGGTGACCAAGGATGGCCGCATCTCGGGCGGGCTGGTCGAGGCGAACCAGACCGCGGCCCACGGGCTGGCCTGGATCGCAACCTATGTCGAGGCGCTGCGCCAGATGCAGGCCTGGGCCGAGAAACTGCAAGGCGAAGGCAAGTTCGGCGAGGTCGAGCAGCTGATCCAGCAGATCGCCTTCGGCGAATACCTCTGGCAACTTTACGGCGGCATCCCGATGAGCCAGGGCGAGATGCTGCGCCCGCAGGACGTGGGCCTGACGCAGGACGACCAACGCGCGCTGATGGTGCCCGAGGTCATGACCCTCACCCAGGGCGGCAACACCCAGGCCGCGCGGACGCGGCTGGTGGAACTGATGCAGGAACGTTCGGCCGAGATCACGGTCGGCGCGTCGGGCCTCGACGAAGAGCTGGAGATGATCCGCGAGCAATTCCGCCGCTACTCGGTCGATCGCGTCATCCCGCATGCCCATGAATGGCACCTCAAGGACGAGTTGATCCCGATGGAGGTGATCGAGGAACTGGCCGAGATGGGCGTCTTCGGCCTGACCATCCCCGAGGAATACGGCGGGTTCGGCCTGTCCAAGGCGTCGATGTGCGTCGTGTCCGAGGAGCTGTCGCGCGGCTATATCGGCGTCGGCAGCCTTGGCACCCGCTCCGAGATCGCGGCAGAGCTTATCCTGGCGGGCGGCACCGAAGAACAGAAGCAGAAATGGCTTCCGGCGCTCGCCTCGGCCGAGAAATTGCCGACCGCCGTCTTTACCGAGCCGAATACCGGGTCGGATCTTGGCAGCCTGCGCACCCGCGCCGTCAAGGACGAGAACGGCGACTACAAGGTGACCGGCAACAAGACCTGGATCACCCATGCCGCGCGCACGCATGTGATGACGCTGCTGGCCCGCACCGATCCGAACACGACCGACTACAAGGGCCTGTCGATGTTCCTGGCCGAGAAGGAACCGGGCACCGACGAGCACCCGTTCCCGACCGAGGGCATGACCGGTGGCGAGATCGAGGTGCTGGGCTACCGCGGGATGAAGGAATACGAGCTGGGCTTTGACGACTTCCACGTGAAGGGCGAGAACCTGCTGGGCGGAGAGGAAGGCAAGGGCTTCAAACAGCTCATGGAAACCTTCGAATCGGCCCGTATCCAGACCGCGGCCCGCGCCATCGGTGTGGCCCAGTCGGCCTTGGACGTGGCCATGCAATATGCGCAGGACCGCAAGCAGTTCGGCAAGTCGCTGATCGAGTTTCCGCGCGTGTCGGGCAAGCTGGCGATGATGGCGGTCGAGATCATGATCGCGCGTCAGCTGACCTACTTCTCGGCCTGGGAAAAGGACGAGGGGCGGCGTTGTGACGTCGAGGCCGGCATGGCGAAACTGCTCGGGGCCCGCGTGGCCTGGGCCTGCGCCGATAACGGCTTGCAGATCCATGGCGGCAACGGCTTTGCCCTGGAATACACGATCAGCCGCATCCTGTGCGACGCGCGCATCCTGAACATCTTTGAGGGTGCCGCCGAGATTCAGGCGCAGGTCATCGCGCGGCGCTTGCTGGGCTGAGCGGGTCAGCGGGGGCTGTCTGCCCCCGCACTCCCGAGAGTTTTCTTGCCAAGATGAAGGGGCGGGTTGCGCAAAAGCATCCCGCCCCGTTTCCTATGGTCATGCGCGCCTTTATCGTCCTTCCCATCCCTGAAGAAACCACTGCCGCCCTGGCGCGGCTGCAATCTGCCTTGCCGGTGGGAAAGGCCGTGCCGGAGCAGAACCTGCACCTGACGCTGGCCTTCCTGGGCGAGGTCAGCGAGGCGACGCTGGAGGAGATCGACATGGGGCTATCCGGCTTGCACTGGCCTGCGGTCGAGATCGTGTTCGACGGGTTGGATTCCTTCACCGAGATGGAGCGCGGACTGGTTTTCGCCGCCGTGCGTCACACGCAAGCGCTGGACGGGTTGCAGGCCAAGGTGGCGGCGGTCGCGCGCGCGGCGGGTGTGGACCTTCCGCGGCGGCGGTTCCGGCCGCATGTGACCTTGATGCGATCCAATCGGCGGCCAAGGGGCCCAGCGCGGGATCGGCTGGCCGCGCAACTGGGGGCAAGAGCGGCCATTCCGGGCTTTGTCGCCCGCGACATCGTTCTCTTCGGGTCGACCCTGACCCCGGCGGGCGCGATCCACGAGGCGCTTGCGTCCTATCCGTTGATGGAGCCGCCGGCCTGACGGACCAGGAGGTCGACAAGCCGTTGGCGGGCTGCGGGCAAGGGTTTGTCGCCCAGGGACGGCGCCAGGTGATGGGCGAGGAAGTGACCGGTCGTTTTGAGACCGTCCAGCAGGTCGCCCGCGCCAGTCACCGGGCCACCGGACAGGCAGCGGGGGAAGGGCAGCAGGCGGTCGGCCCAGTCGCCCGCCCCTTCCTTGGAGACCGCGCGCCCCGTGCGGGGCGAGATGAAGGCAAGATCCTCGTTCGTGCCGGTCACGGCGCAGGCATCGAGGGACAGGCCAAAGCCCATCTCGTCGAGCAGCGCCAGTTCCCAGCCGAGATACGCCTCGGCCCAGCGCTCGGCCCCGAGCCCGTCGAGCAGCGCCGCGGTGCGGGCATAGAGCGCGGGATGCGCCTCGCGCTCGGGCAGGCAGAAGGACAGGAGCGCACAGACCGCGCCGAGGCCCGCCAGTGACAGCCGGTCGCCCATCGCGTCGGCGGCACGCGAGGTCACCAGCTCCACCTTGTAACTGCCGATATGATCGGAAAGCCGCGCGCGCCATGTGGCGTCGAGTTGCGCACCCGGTTGCAGCAGGGGCGCAAGCTTGCGCGAGGCCCCGCCGGGCACCACGCCGAGATGGCGGCCATGGGCCTCGGTGAACAGCTCGATGATGGCGGCGCTTTCGCCATGCCGCCGCACCGTCAGCAGGATCCCGTCCGCACGCCATTCCATGCGCGCACTATCCGGCGGGGCGTGCGGCTTGTCCATGGCGGGGGCGCATGGCAGGGTCTGGCGCATGTTCCCGACCCTGCCCCGCCCGGCCCGCAGGCGCGCCCTGCTGATCGCCCTCATCGCGTGGTTGGCGCTGTTGGCGCAGTGGGTTTACCTTGTCGATTATCGCGGCACAGGTCCGGTGGCGACGCTGGTCGAGATGGCGCGGTTCTTCACCATCCTGACCACGGCGCTGACGGTCGTCACCTTCGCGACGGTGAATTTCCGCAAGATCAAGGGGGTCGGCGCGCCATGGCTGGCGGCGCTGACCCTGTCGGAACTGGCGCTGGCGGTCGTCTACCATGCGCTGCTGACCGATCTGTGGAATCCGGAGGGCATCGGCTGGTGGGCCGATATCGGGCTGCACACGGTCGTCCCGGCGGCGGTGGGGCTTTGGTGGCTGTTCGACGCGCCGAAGCGGGCACTGGAATGGGCCGATCTGCCGATCTTCATCCTGTGGCCAAGCGTCTACGGGGCCTATGCCTTGGGGATGGCGACACGGGACGCGTTTTACCCCTACCCGTTCATGGATGTCCCGGCCCTTGGCCCATGGGCGGTGGCGGCGACGCTGGGGATGTTGTTGGTCGGCTTGTTGCTGGCCGGGGTGATCTTCATCGCGATCGGCCGCTACGCCGACCGCTAGGACAGGCCCGGTTCGTCCAGCAGGTGCCGGCCTGCGCGATCCTCGACCTCGATCACCCAAAGGTCCGGGTCGAACTCTCGCTGGCGGGCGATGGCCGCGTCGACGGCGGGCTCTTCGCCTTCGGCGAGCACGACCCACGCCCGGTCACCGGTCGCCAGGTCGAAGCTGCGCTGAAACGCGCGCGCGCTGCCGTCAAGCGTGTTGAGCTTGACCAGCACCGCGCCAGCGGTGTCGTCGCCATGGGAGACGACGAAGGCCGGGATATCGGCAAGCCGCAACCGCGCGAGATAGGCATGCACCCAGAACTCGGCCGTCAGCCGCGCCATTCGCGTCAGTTCCCGTCGCGGAAATCGAGACCCATCTCGGAATAGCGCTCGGCCTCTTCCAACCAGTTGGGACGCACCTTGACCTGCAGGAACAGGTGCACCTTGCGCCCGAGGAAGTCTTCCAGTTCCTCGCGCGCGGCCTTGGAGACGGCCTTGATCGTCTCGCCGCCCTTGCCCAGCAAGATGCCCTTGTGCCCATCTCGCGCGACATAGACCACCTGGTCGATCCGGGCGGAGCCGTCCTTGCGTTCCTCCCAGCTTTCGGTCTCGACGGTCAGTTGGTAGGGCAATTCCTGGTGCAGGCGCAGGGTCAGCTTTTCGCGGGTCATTTCGGCGGCGATCATGCGCATGGGCAGATCGGCAATCTGGTCCTCGGGGTAAAGCCACGGGCCCTCGGGCATCGCCCCTGCCAGCCATTTGCGCAGGTCGGCCACGCCATAGCCCTTCTCGGCGGAAATCAGGTAGGTCTCCTCGAAGGGGAAGGCCGCGTTCATCTCCTCGGTCAGCTTCAACAACACCGGCGCCTCGACCCGGTCGATCTTGTTGATGGCGAGCGCGACCCGCCGGCCCTGGGCCTTGTCCTTGAGCGTGTCGATAATGGCATTGACGCCCTCGGTCTTGCCGCGATGCGCCTCGATCAGAAGGACGATCACGTCGGCATCGGCGGCACCGGTCCAGGCGGCGGCGACCATCGCGCGATCGAGCCTGCGGCGCGGACGGAAGAGACCGGGCGTATCGACGAAGACGATCTGGCTCTCGCCCTCCATCGCGACGCCGCGGATACGGGCGCGGGTGGTCTGCACCTTGTGCGTGACGATCGACACCTTCGCCCCGACCATGCGGTTCAGAAGCGTGGACTTGCCCGCATTGGGCTCTCCGATCAGGGCGACGAATCCGGCGCGGGTGGTCATGCTGTGCTGCTCCGACGTGGGGTTTGGCCGTGGGCCATAGCCCATCCCGCGGCGCTTGGCTACAAGTGACAGTTGAGGCGCCCCGCGTCAGCGGGCATAGGTTGGCGCGAAACAGACAGGGGACCGGGTCCATGACAGCGAAAGTGTTCATCGACGGCGAGGTGGGAACCACCGGCTTGCAGATCCGGGCGCGGTTGGAACCGCGCGAGGATATCACGCTGATCTCGCTGCCCGAGGAACAGCGCAAGTCACGGCTGGCGCGACTGTCGGCCTTTGCCGAGGCGGATGTGGCCATCCTGTGCCTGCCCGATGCCGCCGTGCATGAGATCAAGCCCGACCTCGATGCGCAGCCTTGCCGCGTGATCGACGCTTCGACCGCGCACCGGGTCGATCCCGACTGGGCCTACGGCTTTGCCGAGATGTCGCCCGAGGCGCGGGAGCGGATCGCATCGGCGAAATACGTCTCGAACCCCGGCTGTTACCCGACCGGCGCCATCGGGTTGATCCGTCCGCTGGTTGCGGCCGGCCTGTTGCCCGCCGATGCGGCGCTGACGATAAACGCCATTTCCGGCTATACCGGCGGCGGCAAATCCCTGATCGCGGAATTCGAGGAAGGCACGGCGTCGGGCAGCTTCGTCTATGCCACCGGGCAGGCGCACAAGCATCTGCCCGAGATGCAGGTGCATTCCGGTCTCGAAAAACGCCCGATCTTCGTGCCATCCGTCGGCCAGTTCGCGCAGGGCATGATCGTGCAGGTGCCATGGCATGGCGCGCCGGGCTTCGCTGCCGAGGCGTTGGAGACGCTGGCCGCGCATTACGACGGCTCGCCCTTCGTCTCGGTGGTCGAGCGCGCAGCACTGGGCGACCGGATCGACCCGCGCCGCCTGAACGATACCAACCGCATGGAACTGACCGTGGATGGCGACCCAGAGACCGGGGCGACGGTGCTGATCGCGGTGCTGGACAACCTTGGCAAAGGCGCCTCCGGGGCGGCGGTTCAGAACCTCAACATCATGCTGGGGCTGGACGAAACCCTGGGCCTTTGAGGCGGGTCAGCCGCCCTTGCTCAACCGCTCCATCAGGGCGCGGGCGGCGGCCTGTTCGGCTTGCCGTTTCACGCGCGCCTCGGCACGGGCGGTCTCGCCCGAATCCATGCGCACCTCGACCGTGAAGACGGGGGCGTGATCGGGACCGGTCCGGTCCAGCTCGACATAGCGCGGCGGCGTCTGACCGCGCGCCTGCGCCCATTCCTGCAACGTCGTCTTGGGATCGCGCGCATCCTCGGCCACGCGGTCAAGGCGATCGCCCCAGAGCCGCAACACCACATCGCGCGCCACGTCGAACCCGGCATCGAGGTAGATGGCGGCGATCACCGCCTCCATCGCATCCCCCAGAAGCGCCGTCTTGCGGCGGCCGCCCGTGGTCATCTCCGATTTGCCAAGCCGCAGGACCGCGCCAAGGTCGATCTCGCGCGCCACCTCGGCACAGGCTTCCTTGCGGACGAGCGCGTTGAAGCGCGGCGCAAGCTGCCCTTCCTTGGCCTCTCTGTCGCGCTTGAGCACGGCCTCGGCCATGACAAGGCCGAGAACCCTGTCCCCCAGGAATTCGAGGCGCTGATTGTCCGGGCGCGTGGGCGAAGACAGCGAGGAATGGGTCAGCGCGCGCAGGATCAGATCGGGGTCTTGGAACTGGTGCCCCACCCGCTCGCAGAAAGCCGAAATCTCGCGCGACAGCGCCATGGTCAGTCGATCCGGTGGAAGAAGCGGTCAGACCGCCATGTCCAGAAGTAGATCATGCGCTGACCGGCGGAAGAGAAGATCACGCGATCCGCCCGGCCAAGCAGGTTTTCGAACGGGACGAAGCCGACACCGCCAACCGATTGCGGAAAGCGCGAGTCGATGGAGTTGTCGCGGTTGTCGCCCATCACGAAGTAATGCCCTTCGGGCACGACGTATTCCGGCGTATTGTCGCCGCGCGTGCCATCCTGGATGTTCAGAACGGAGTGGCTGACACCGCCCGGCAGGGTCTCGGTCGCGGCCTCTTTCTCGCAGATCGCGCCTTCGCCGACAGGGGCGTTGGAACAGCGCGGTAGATGGCCGATGGGGCCCTGGCGTTCGTAAACCTCTTCGAAGGGTGCTTCGGGCGTCACCTCGACCGGGTCCCCGTTGATGTGCAAAAGCCCGTCGATCACCTGCACGCGGTCGCCGGGCAGGCCGATCACCCGCTTGATGAAATCCTCGCCGTTCACCGGGTGGCGGAAGACGACGACATCGCCCCGCTCGGGCTCGCGCCCGAAAATGCGGCCATCGAAGGGACACATCGAGAACGGGCAGGAATGGCGCGAATAGCCGTAGGCCATCTTGTTGACGAACAGGAAATCCCCGATCAGCAGCGTGTCCTTCATCGACCCTGACGGAATCCAGAAGGGCTGAAAGAACAGGGTGCGAAACACGCCCGCGATCAGGAGGGCGTAGACGATGGTTTTCACCGTCTCCCAGATGCCGTCTTTCTTGGCGTTCGACGCTGCCATGGGTGTTGCCCTTTCGCTGCCTGCCTCTCGTCGTTCTGGCGGGTTCATGCGGGTCGCGCGAGCGCGAGTCAAGCAAGCCCGCCCGCTAGGACAGACGGCGGCGGCTGACCGGGCCGATTTGCGGGCGCTTGTCGGCTTCTTCCTCGGGCAGGGCCTCGATCACGACATAGGCCTGCGCCCAAGGGTGATCGTCGGTCAGGCTGACATGGATGACGGCGCTATGGCCGTCGGGCGTCATCTGCTCCAACCGTTCCTTGGCCCAGCCCGTGACCTCCATCACCGGCTGGCCGGACTGCAGGTTGGTGACCGCCATGTCGCGCCACGCGATCCCCATGCGCAGGCCGGTGCCCAAGGCCTTTGAACAGGCCTCCTTGGCGGCCCAGCGCTTGGCATAGGTCGAGGCGGGGTCTTTCATCCGCTCGGCCCGGGTCTGTTCGGTCACGGTGAAAACGCGGTTGCGAAACCGGTCGCCGAACCGATCGAGGGCCTTTTGAATCCGCTCGATATTCGCGAGGTCGGTGCCGATGCCGAGGATCATGGGGCGTCTCTTGTCACGGTCTTCTGAAGTTCACGAGCGGCGCGCGTTGACACCGATGACGGCTCAAAGGGCCCGCCTTCGGCGGGGCCGGTTCTGGGGAATGTCGGCACGTGTGATCTCCGGGTCTGGATCGGCGGCAATCAGGTGCGCGCAGCCTCCATCATTCGGCGCATTTCCGCAATGGCAGCCGGCAGCCCGACGAACACCGCCTCGCCGATCAGGAAATGCCCGATGTTGAGTTCCTTCACCTCGTGCAATTCGGCGACGGGCGTGACCGTGTCATAGGTCAAGCCGTGTCCCATATGCACCTCAAGTCCCAGGTCGGCGGCCTGTTTCGCCCCGTCGATCAGGCGGGCGAGTTCCGCGTCCCGTGCAGCAAAATCGCCACCGGCGTGGTGGTCGCAATAGGCGCCGGTATGCAGTTCGATCACGGGCGCACCGATGCGATGCGCCGCCTCGATCTGGGCCGGGTCTGGCGCAATGAACAGCGACACGCGGATGCCGGCATCGCGCAGCGGCGCAATGAAATCGGCCAGCCGGTTCTGATCTGCCGCCACTTCAAGGCCACCCTCGGTCGTACGCTCTTCGCGGCGTTCGGGCACGATACAGGCGGCATGCGGGCGGTGGGCCAGCGCGATTTTCTGCATCTCGTCGGTGGCGGCCATCTCGAAATTCAGCGGGATCGAGATCGCCTGCATGATCGCGTCGATATCGGCGTCGCGAATATGCCGGCGATCCTCGCGCAGATGGGCGGTGATCCCATCGGCCCCGGCCTCTTGCGCCATGACGGCCGCACGGACCGGGTCCGGCACCGCGCCGCCACGGGCGTTCCGGAGCGTGGCCACGTGGTCGATGTTGACGCCCAGTCTCAGTTCGCGCTCGCTCATCTCAACCCCTTTCAACCTCAGCCTGACGACTGAGTTTTTCCATCTTCTTCCGCAGTTTGGCCGCGCGCCGTTTCTGGTATGCGCGGATCACCGTAACGCTGACGTAATAGCAGGTCAGGGCACAGATAAGGCCCGGCGCGATCCCGCCCACCATCCACGGGAAGAATACATCGTTATAGAAGATCCGCAGGTCACCCCAATGCGCCTGTGCCGGGGTGAAAACAGCGATCATGTTGTGCCACAGATCACCCGCCGCGCCGCCGAACTTTGCAAAGATCGATTCGTCGACTTCGCCCCTTGGGCTGGTGCCCAGAAAGAAATGACCTGTCTGCAACGAAATGATCGCGATCGGCACGTAGGTCAGCGGATTTCCGAGAAAGGTCGCGAGGAGGGCCGCAAGGATCGAGCCGCGCATCACCTTGGCAAGGATGGCTGCAACCACGAAGTGCAGGCCGAAAAACGGCGTGAAGATCGTGAAGGCCCCGGCAAAGACGCCGCGGGCAATCTGTTCGGGTGTTCCCGGAAGGCGGCGCACACGGTGCTGCACATACTGGAAGGCCCGGCCCCAGCCGCCACGGGGCCAGAACGCCTCGACCATGAGCCTTGGCCACGACCTTGGGTCTCGCCTCTTGAAGACCAAGACGCTCTTCCTCTCCTTCTCGGACCCGCGACGCGTCGCAAGACCGTCTCCTACCCGCGCCCCGTCAGGGGCGGCGGTCGAGGTCCCTCACGCGCCCCATGCTGGCCACGTCGCTATCGGCTTCGACCGCCATCATCACCGCGTGAAGATGCTCGGCATCCCGCACTTCCACATCGACAAGAATACGGTAGAAATCCGGTTTGCGATCAATGAAATGCAGATCCGAGATATTTGCGTTCTGCTCGCCGATCAACGTGCAGATGCGCCCCAGCGTGCCCTTTTGGTGCGAGAGGGTGACATCGAGCGTCACATTGTGCGTGGGCGCATGCCGGCCTTCGGTCCAATGCAGATCGATCCAGCGCTCGGGCGTGTCGTCGAAATCGGCCAGGGCCTCGCAATCGATGGCGTGCACGACCGGCCCCTTGCCGGGATAGGTGATGCCGACGATGCGTTCGCCGGGCACGGGCTGACAGCATTGCGCGCGGCGCGTCTCGGCCCCCGGCGGGAGGCCGATCACCGCGCGGCGCTCCTCGATCTCGCCGCCGATATCGTCGTTGACCAACTCGGGATAAAGGGTGGAGACCACCTGCCGCGCCGACAGTTCAGCCGAGCCGATGCGCGCCAGAACCTCGTCGGCTTCCTTGAGGTTCAGCATCTTCGCGGCGGTTGCCAGCGCCTTTTCGGTGGCGCGCTTGTTGATCTGCTCGAAGGCCACACGGGCCAGTTCGCGCCCCAGCTTGATATAGCGTTCGCGGTCGACCTCGCGCAGGTTGCGCCGGATTGCGGCCTTGGCCCGGCCCGTCGCAACGATGTCGAGCCAGGTCGCCTGCGGCGTTTGCCCCTCGGCGGTGATGATCTCGACCGATTGGCCGTTCTTCAGCCGCGTCCAGAGCGGCACGCGCAGCCCGTCGACCTTGGCGCCGACGCAGCTATGCCCGATGCGGGTATGGATCGAATAGGCGAAATCGATGGGCGTCGCCCCCTTGGGGAGTTTGACCACATCGCCCTTGGGCGTGAAGCAGAACACCTGGTCGGAATACATCTCGAGCTTCACATGCTCGAGAAACTCATCGTGATCCTCGGCATTCTCGAACCGTTCGGTCAGGCTTTCGAGCCACTTTGCCGGATCGACGGCGAAGGGATTCTGCGCCCGCACCCCGTCGCGGTAGGACCAGTGCGCGGCGACGCCGGCCTCGGCCACCTCGTGCATCTGCCGGGTGCGGATCTGCACCTCGACCCGCTTGCCATCGCGGCCGGACACCGTCGTATGGATCGAGCGATAGCCGTTCGATTTCGGCTGGCTGATGTAATCCTTGAACCGGGTCGGCACGGCGCGCCAGCGCTGGTGGATCGCGCCAAGAACGCGGTAACAGTCATCCTCGGTCTCGGTGATGACGCGGAAGCCGTAAATGTCCGACAGCCGCGAAAAGGCCAGCTGCTTTTCCTGCATCTTGCGCCAGATCGAGAACGGCTTTTTCGCGCGCCCGAACACGTCGGCCTTCACACCATGTTTTTCGAGGACAGTCTCGATATCCTCGGTGATTTTGGGGATGACGTCGCCGGTTTCCTTTTGCAGCGTGATGAAACGGCGGATGATCGAGGCGCGCGCCTCGGGGTTCAGGACGCGGAAGGCGAGGTCTTCCAACTCCTCCCGCATCCATTGCATCCCCATGCGACCGGCCAGCGGCGCATAGATATCCATGGTTTCATGCGCCTTCTTCGCCTGCTTCTCGGGCGGCATGTGGCGGATGGTGCGCATGTTGTGCAGACGGTCCGCCAGCTTGACCAGGATCACGCGCAGATCCTTGGACATGGCCATGAACAGCTTGCGGAAATTCTCGGCCTGCTTGGTCTCGCGGCTGGAGAGTTCCAGGTTCGTCAGCTTGGTGACGCCATCCACCAGTTCGGCCACGTCGCGCCCGAACTTCTCGGCCACTTCGGCATAGGTGCCCTTGGTGTCCTCGATCGTGTCGTGCAGCAGCGCCGTCGCGATGGTCGCGTCATCCAGCCGCTGTTCCGTCAGGATGGCCGCGACCGCGACGGGATGCGTGAAATAGGGCTCGCCGGAATGGCGCGTCTGCCCCTCATGCATCTTCCTGGCATAGTCGTAGGCGCCGCGAATCAGCGCCTCGTTGGTCTTGGGATTGTAATTCTTGACCAGACTGAGCAGGTCGTCGGCGTCGATCATGACCGGGTCGTCATCCCCACCAACGCCGGGAGCACCGGCGGGTTACTTCTGCCCCTGCGCTTCCATCAGGGCGCGCAGCATCTGCTCTTCGTCCATGTCGTTGTCCGCCGGACGATCACGTTCCACACCCTGCAGAAGCGCCATGGCGTCTTCTTCGGGCTCATCGACCTCGATCTGGGTCTGGTGGCTTTCGATCAGGCGCTCGCGCAGGTCTTCGGCGCTTTGCGTCTCTTCCGCGATCTCGCGCAGGGCAACGACGGGGTTCTTGTCGTTGTCGCGATCGACGGTCAGCGCCGCGCCCGAGGCGATTTCGCGCGCCCGATGCGAGGCGAGCATCACCAGTTCGAACCGGTTCGGTACCTTGTCAACGCAGTCTTCAACCGTCACGCGGGCCATGGAGCACTCCGACCTTGCTTGGGATAATCTCGAACGGCTTACATAAAGGCGTCGCGGCCTATTGACAACCGCAATTCATGTGATCGCCCTGACGGCGTCCAGTTCCTCGGCCGGAAGCGCCTCGGCCAACTCGAGCGCGGTCCGGTCCAGCGCCGGATGCCGCCAGGAGGGCGCGAAAAACGCCATCGGTTTCAAGACGAAGGCGCGTTCCTGCATGGCCGGATGTGGCACGACAAGCCCCTCGTCGGTCAGGACCCGGTCGATGGGCGCTTTCGCGCGGAGGGCCGCATGCCGTGCGGGATCAGGCAGGATCTGCCCACCGATTGCGACGATGTCGATATCAATCGCTCGCGGGGCCCATCGTCCGGCGGCCCGGTCCTTGTCGCGGTTGAACTCGGACTCGATCCCGAAGGCGTTGGCCACGAACCGAACCGTGTCGCTGGCCCGCACGGCCAGCACCGCGTTGACGTAGTCGGGGCCGTTACCCGCAGGATAGGCCGGCGTGCTGTAAAGCGTGCCGCCATGAAGAACGCCATCGGGCATCTCTCGCAACCGTTCCATTGCGTGGCGAAGCGATTCGGCAGGTCCCCCGAAGGGACCGGGCAGATTCGCCCCCAGAGCTACAAAGACAGTGGTATCGGCGTTGGAAATCTCGGCCGACAAAGGTGCGGCATCGACGGGAAGCGGCATAAGGGCAATCCAGCAGAACACAAACGGCATGGCCTTATGGCAGCGGCGGCAAGATGATTGCAATCTCATCGCCTTGGCGCGGTCATCTCATGGGCCTTGAGACAGGAGGATTTCCGCCGCCGTGCCTGGCCTGGGGCAGCGAAACTATGCGGACTTCGCATTCTTTAAGACCGTCGGTCTTGCGTCTGTTTCTCAAATCCCTATTTTCCGGCCATTCACGCCATGCGGGACGCCGGCTTCACTCCCCGGCGGGGACACCAGTGTGGGTCACATTCGCAATAGGATATTTGCAATGTTCTATCGGGACGAGCGCTTGGCGCTGTTCATCGACGGCTCCAATCTCTACGCGGCCGCCAAAGCTCTCAACTTCGACATCGATTACAAACTGCTGCGGCAGGAGTTCATGCAGCGGGGCAAGTTGCTGCGGGCCTTCTACTACACCGCGCTTCTGGAAAACGATGACTACTCGCCGATCCGGCCGCTGGTCGATTGGCTCCACTACAACGGTTTCACCATGGTCACGAAGCCCGCCAAGGAGTTCACCGACTCCACCGGCCGCCGCAAGGTGAAGGGCAACATGGATATCGAACTGGCCGTGGACGCGATGGAAATGGCCGAGCATGTGGACCACATCGTTCTGTTCTCGGGCGATGGCGATTTCCGGCCGCTGGTCGAGGCGGTGCAGCGCAAGGGCGTGCGCGTGTCGGTGGTTTCGACCATCCGCAGCCAGCCGCCGATGATCGCCGACGATTTGCGCCGCCAGGCCGACAATTTCATCGAGTTGGACGAGCTCAAGGAAGTGATTGGCCGCCCGCCGCGCGAACCCCGCCCCGAGCGCGAAGAGGAAGAGCTTGAGGTCGATTGAGCCGGGGCCTTCACCGCCACGACATGAGACACCCGCCCCGGCGGGTGTTTTCTTTTTTGGAACCGGCGGCCCCGCGTCAGTCTGCATCGCATCCCCGGGCTGGACGGGCACCGCGCCTGCCTTTACCTCTGGACCAACGAAAACCGGACCGTTCGCCGCCGAAAGGCCAGACCATGACCAAGCCGCCACTGACCATCTACCTTGCTGCGCCGCGCGGGTTCTGCGCCGGCGTGGATCGCGCCATCAAGATCGTAGAAATGGCGCTGCAGAAATGGGGGGCGCCTGTCTACGTGCGACACGAGATCGTGCATAACAAGTTCGTCGTGGACGACCTGCGCGAAAAAGGCGCTGTCTTCGTCGAGGAACTGGACGAGTGTCCCCTCGATCGCCCCGTGATCTTCTCGGCCCATGGCGTGCCCAAATCCGTGCCGGCCGAGGCCGCGCGCCGCGAGATGGTCTATGTGGACGCCACCTGCCCGCTTGTGTCCAAGGTCCATATCGAGGCCGCGCGTCATCACGAGAATGGCCTTCAGATGATCATGATCGGCCATGAGGGCCACCCCGAGACGATCGGCACCATGGGCCAACTGCCCGAAGGCGAGGTCCTGCTGGTCGAGACGGTCGATGACATCGCCAAGGTCGAGGTGCGCGACCCCGATCAGCTGGCCTTCGTCACGCAGACGACCCTGTCGCTGGATGACACCGCCGATATCGTGGCGGCGCTGAAGGAACGCTTCCCGAATATCGTCGGCCCCCACAAGGAAGACATCTGCTACGCCACCACCAACCGGCAGGAAGCAGTCAAGGAAATGGCCCCCAAGGCCGACGCGATGCTGGTGGTCGGCGCGCCGAATTCTTCGAATTCCAAGCGTTTGGTCGAAGTCGGCGCCCGCGCGGGATGCGAGTACGCCCAACTGGTCCAGCGGGCGACGGATATAGACTGGCGGGCGCTGGAAGGGATCGCGACGCTCGGCATCACCGCCGGGGCAAGTGCCCCCGAGATTCTTGTGAACGAGGTGATCGACGCGTTTCGCGACCGCTACGACGTGACGGTCGAACTGGTCGAAACCGCCAAGGAAAACGTCGAGTTCAAGGTGCCGAGGGTTCTGCGCGTTCCGGCGTGACAGGTTCGGCGGTCGGCCCGCCTCGCTTGTCGACGACACCGGACGTGCATCTTGCTATGCTGCGCCATGTCCGAAACCTTCGATCCCGAAGAGCTCCTGCGCCTGCCCCTGATGGCCAACCTGTCCACGCTGGCCGTGGACGGCGCCCCACGCAACGCTCCCGTCTGGTATCATTGGGAAAATGGCGCACTCTGGATGCTGTCGAACGTATCCGCGAGTTCCGTTCAGCGCATTTCCCGCGATCCGCGCGCGGCTGTTGAAATCGTTCAGTATGACAATGCGCGTGGTATCCTGAGACACCTAGGGCTGCGCGGCGAAGCGGTCATCGAACCGATGGACCCAGAGCTTTTCCGCCGCCTGCTTCGTCGCTACCTCGGCCCCGAGCCGGATTGGAACCCGTGGTTCATTGCCAATGTCGCGCGCATCGACGATCCGGACGGACGCCTTATCCGCCTTTCTCCCGAGACGATCTTCACGAATGATGCAAGCTTCTTCCGCACGGGGCCCGGCCTCGCCACCAAATGAGGTCGTAGCGATGCCATCCACGCAGTTTCTTCTCACCGCTTTCGTTGTCGTCATCGCCCCCGGCACCGGGGTCTTCTAAACGCTTGCCGTGGCGCGCCGCGGGGCGCTCATCAACATCCTGAACCCCAAGCTGTCGATCTTTTTCCTGTCTCTTCCGACGCCCTTTCTCAGCGCCCCCCGGGGACAGTCACGTTTAAAGCGCTGCTCCTTGGCGGGGTTTTCCTGGCCATGACCTTCGCGGTCTTCTTCCTTTACGGCCTGTTCGCCGCCGCCACGCGGGCTGGATATTCGGCTCCGCCAAGGTCATGTCCTGGCTCAATCGCAGCTTCGCGGCGATCTTCGCACTTCTGGCGGGCCGGCTTGCCCTCGAACGCGCCTGAGGGGCCTTGCCCCGCGCCGCGCGGAGGGGCAGATAACGGGTCATGACGCGCATACCCACCACTCCGCTTCTGCTGGGCCTTGCTGGCCTGATCCCCTTCATCTGGGGCGCGATCACCAGCATCCGCCCCGATCTGGCCTCGCTGTCGTCGGTCATCCTGCCGCG
The DNA here is from genome assembly GCF_039542305.1 of [Roseibacterium] beibuensis. NCBI lineage: Bacteria > Pseudomonadati > Pseudomonadota > Alphaproteobacteria > Rhodobacterales > Roseobacteraceae > Roseicyclus > [Roseibacterium] beibuensis. The sequence goes on from NZ_BAABHW010000002.1 coordinate 795,540, forward strand.
GCGCCTGAACGGGCCGGTTCTGATGCAGGTCTATGGATTGACGATCCTCAGCTTCATGGCGGGCGTGATCTGGGGGTTCGCCGCCAGGACGGACGGGCGGAAAGCGACCCTTTTCTACGCGCTGTCGGTTTTGCCGCCGATCTGGGGATTCCTGACAGCCTCGGGTCCGACCGAGCCCGCGCTTTACGCCCTGATCGCAGGGTTCGTGGTCCTTCTGCCAATCGACTGGTCGGCCGCACGAAACGGGGCAGCCCCGTCCTGGTGGATGAGCTTGCGCCTCCTGCTCACCGCGGTTGTCGTGATCTGCCTGATCGTCGGGGGTCTTGCAGCGTGATGGTGCCCGATCCCCGCAGGAAAGAGCGCCGCCATGGCTGAGCTTTACGCCTATACCGACGGCGCGTGTTCCGGAAACCCGGGACCGGGCGGCTGGGGTGCGCTCTTGCAGGCCAAGGAGGGCGAAACCGTCCTCAAGGAGCGCGAGTTGAAGGGGGGCGAGGCGCAGACCACCAACAACCGCATGGAACTGCTGGCCGCGATCTCTGCGCTTGAGGCGCTGGAACGCCCCTCGACCATCACGGTCGTGACCGACAGCGCCTATGTGAAGGGCGGGATCACCGCCTGGCTTTACAGCTGGAAAAAGAACGGCTGGAAGACGTCGACCCGGAAACCGGTGAAGAATGAGGATCTCTGGCGACGTCTCGACGAGGCTGCGCGCCGCCATGACGTGACCTGGGAATGGGTCAAGGGCCATGCGGGTCACCCGGAAAACGAACGCGCCGACGAATTGGCGCGGGCGGGTATGAAGCCTTTCAAATGACAACCGTTCTCGCGCTCGACTATGCCGCGGCCCTCATCTTTGCGCTTTCCGGCGCGCTGGCGGCGAGCCGGGCGCAGCTCGACCTTGTGGGCTTTGCCTTTCTCGCCTCGCTCACCGCGCTTGGGGGCGGCACCATTCGCGACGTTCTGCTGGACCGCAATCAGGTGTTCTGGATGGCCGACCCCACGCCATTGGCCATCGCCTGCGGGGCGGCGGTTGTCGTTTTCTTTACCGCGCATCTGCTGGAAAGCCGCCAGATGGTCCTGACATGGCTGGACGCGCTGGCCTTGCCCATCGCGGTCGCGGCCGGCGTCCGGGCGGCGACCGAACTGGATCAGAGCGTGCCGATCGTCTTGTTGATGGGGGTGGCGACCGGGTGCTTCGGGGGGCTGTTGCGCGACATCGTCTCGAACGAGGTGCCGCTCCTGATCCGGCCGGGAAAACTCTACGTGACCGCTGCGCTGGCGGGGGCGGGCACGGCGCTCCTCTCGGCGAGCCTGACCAGCAACCCATTGGTGCCTGTCCTTGCTTGTATCGCGGTCACGTTTGTCTTGCGGGCGGGATCGTTGGCGTATGGTTGGCGGCTACCGGCTTACAAACCGAGACCCCCGAGGTCCTGATCGAACCCCGACGCCATCGAGCCGAAAATCCTTCCGGAAGGATTTTCGGACAGGCCTCAATCGAAGGTGCCCGTCACGCGGCCCAGGAGCATGAAGGCGCGCGCCGTCCGGGTATCGGCAAGCCGCGCGATTTCCTCGTCGCTGGCGTTCTTTTCGAACTCCATGAAGGTCCGGTCGAAGTGGCGCAGGAAATGGTGCGCGGCATCGCGGAACACGGGGTCTTTCTTCATGCGTCCTGCCGCCAGAACCAGCGACGAGCGGTCGTGGATACCTCCGAGCGCCGCGATTGCACGGCCACGCTCGCCTTGGGCGAAGCGACGCCAGAACTCGGGGCGCGACCGGTCGGGGCGCAGGTCGTCCATGTAGATCCCGTCCTGGCTGAGCAGGGTGAGAACATCCTGGCTGGCCCGAATCAGGCGCTCCGTGCCGCGATCTTCGAGGGCGCGGCGCAGCGTTCGGAAGCCTTCCTTGTCGTGTTCGTTCTCGGGAAAGTTCAACGCCTTGATGAAATCGGCGACCGAGATCGGCTCGCGATCCGTGTTTTGCGCCATGGCAAGCGCCAGCGCGGGTTGGGGCGTGTCCAGGGCGTCGTTCAGCGGGGCCACCGCGGCGCGGGTTTCTGCCGGGGTGGTTGAGCGCATCGAGGTGAAGGTTGCGGGCCGCGCGCCCGCTGCTGCGGCCGCCTCCTGGTTTGCGACCAGTTCGTCAAGCTTCCGAACGAGTTCGGGCCGGATGTCGAAAGCCTGCTTCTGCTGCTGCTCCACATAGGAGGCGCGCATGGCGTCGATCGAGGCTTGCAGGCGCGTCGCCTCGTGGCGCAGCGCGCGGGCCGTTCGGGCAGCCATCGCGGCCACCCAGATCAGGGCGACGGGTAGCAGGACGGCCAGCACCGAAAGCACCATTCCAGCGATGCCGGCGCCCCCTTCGTCCGCGTCGCCGCGAAACCCGAACACCACAACCGCGGCAAGCCAGATCAGCGACAGGATCGCCGCGACGATCTCGACGAGCGTGATACGCCCCTCGGGTTCGCCACGCGCATATAGCCCGAGGTCGAGGGTCGTGGGCTTGTCGTCGTCAGACATGGGGCGGCTATGACCTCGGCACGGGCAGAAACGGCGTGGGCTGGATCATCCGTGCGCCAGATCAGACGTAAGAGATCTTGAGGATCTCGTAATCCTTGCTGCCACCCGGCGTCCTGACCTCGACGGTATCGCCCTCCTCCTTGCCGATCAAGGCGCGGGCAAGCGGGGACTTGATGTTGAGGAGCGCCTTCTCGATGTCGGCCTCGGCCTCGCCCACGATCTGGTAGGTCTTCTCGTTATCGTCCTCGTCCACAAGGACGACGGTGGCGCCGAACTTGATGGGCCCCGACAGCGTCTTGGGGTCGATCACCTGGGCAAGGCCCAGCATCCCTTCGAGTTCCTTGATGCGCCCTTCGATGAAAGACTGCTTTTCGCGGGCCGAGTGATACTCGGCATTTTCGGACAGATCGCCATGCTCGCGCGCTTCGGCGATCGCACGGATGATGGCCGGACGCTCGACCGAGCGCAGTTGCTTCAACTCGTCATTCAGGGCCTTGTGGCCCGCGGGGGTCATCGGGATCTTTTCCATGGGACCTGTACTATCGGGTGAATTCGTTCTCGGTCGTCCGCAGCGATTGAGCGACCGTAAGGCCGTTATGCCGCGCGTTCAACCGAGATGATGGGGACCGGGCAAAGCCGATTCAAGGGGCGTTGGGACCGTTTCAGAATCTGCCCGAGACGCCGACCTCGACCGTTCCGGATATGGTGATGCCGGGTTCGGCCCGGTCAGGCGTTTCGGGTTCGCCATCGGCCCCACAGCCGGCCAGAAGCGCGGTCATCGCCGCGATCATCAGGGTCAGTCGAAACGTCATGCCAGCTTCTCCTTCCAGCGGGCGATCTGGGCGCGGACCTGTTCGGGCGCCGTGCCACCATAGGACATGCGGGAGGCGACCGAATTGTGCACCCCCAACACGCCGAACACGCCCTCGGTGATCCCCGCGCTGACGCCCTGCATCTCCTCCAGCGTCAGGTCGGGCAGGTCACAGCCCTTGTCCTCGGCCAGTTTCACGAGGGCACCGGTCACATGATGCGCGTCACGAAACGGCATGTCCAGTTCGCGCACAAGCCAGTCGGCCAGATCGGTCGCCGTGGAAAACCCGCTGGCGGCCGCGGCCTCGAGCGCGGGGCGGTTCGCGGTCATGTCGCTGACCATGCCTTCCATCGCGGCCAGGGCCAGCATCAGATTGTCGGCGGCGTCAAAAACCTGTTCCTTGTCTTCCTGCATGTCCTTGGAATACGCCAAGGGCAGGCCCTTCATCACCGTCAGAAGGGCCACGTTCGCCCCGAGGATGCGGCCGATCTTGGCGCGGATCAGCTCGGCGGCGTCGGGGTTCTTTTTCTGCGGCATGATCGAAGAGCCGGTCGAGAACCTGTCGGACAGGGCGACGAAGCGGAACTGGGCCGAGGACCAGATCACAAGCTCTTCGGCAAAGCGCGACAGGTGCATGGCGCAGATCGTGGCCGACGACAGGAACTCAAGCGCGAAATCACGGTCGCTGACGGCATCGAGCGAGTTTGCGCATGGTGCGTCGAACCCAAGCGCCCCGGCCGTCATGTGCCGGTCGATCGGAAAGGACGTGCCCGCCAGCGCGGCCGCGCCGAGGGGGCATTCGTTCATCCGGGCGCGCGCATCGCGGAACCGGCCCGCGTCGCGACCGAACATCTCGACATAGGCCATCATGTGATGGCCCCAGGTCACGGGCTGCGCGGTTTGCAGATGGGTAAAGCCGGGCATGACCCAATCCGCACCGGCCTCGGCCTGTTCCAGCAGCGCGCTTTGCAGCGCTTCGAGCCCTGAGATGGCCGCGTCGATCTGGTCGCGCACCCAAAGGCGGAAATCGGTCGCCACCTGGTCATTGCGGGACCGGGCGGTGTGCAGACGGCCGGCGGGGTCCCCCAGCAATTCCTTCAGCCGCGCCTCGACGTTCATGTGAATGTCTTCGAGCGCGGTCGAGAACTGAAACGTGCCCCCCTCGATCTCTGACAAAACGGTGAGCAGGCCTTCCCGGATCGCCTCTGCGTCGCTATCCCTCAAGATGCCCGTGGCCGCCAGCATGGCGGCATGGGCACGGGAGCCCTCGATGTCCTGTTTCGCAAGGCGTTTGTCGAACCCGATCGAGGCGTTGATCGCCTCCATGATCGCGTCCGGACCGGCGGCGAAGCGGCCGCCCCACATCGCGTTGGAGCCCGTATCAGACATGTTCTGTGACCCTTCGGAGGGAAAATTGAAATGATCCGCAGTCTTTGCGCGTCCGTGCTCTACATCGCCCTTGGCCTCGGTGCAAATGCCGCCGCCGCACAGGACTTGTCGGACTTGATCACCGGCGAGATGCGCGGCGTCGTGTTGCATGACGAACCGCAGGCCGTCTCAGAGGCGCCCTTCCTGACCGAAGACGAGACCGAAAGCACCTTCGCTGCTTTCGAAGGCCAGGTGATCGTCCTGAATTTCTGGGCCACGTGGTGTGCGCCCTGCCGCGAGGAGATGCCCGCCCTCAACGCGTTGCAGGAAACCTTGGGCAGCGAGGAGTTTCGCGTCGTCACGCTCGCCACGGGGCGCAACCCGCCCCAGGCGATCCGGCGCTTTTTCGAAGAAGTAGGGGTCACCGCCCTTCCGCGATATCGCGACATCAACCAGCAGATCGCGCGGGAGATGGGCGTTTTCGGCCTGCCGATCACCGTGATCCTGAACCGCGACGGTCAGGAGATCGCGCGCCTGCGCGGCGATGCCGATTGGGCCAGCCCCGAGGCAATCGCCCTGATCGAGGCGCTGATCGCGGAAGGGTGAGCGGGCGTTTTCCTCGAGGAAAACGGCCAGAAAAACTCGAGTTTTTCCGCGTCACCCGCGCGACATGGCAAGGGCCGCGACCTGCGGATGGCGCGGGCAGCCGACAAGGTGGTCATTGACCATGCCCGTTGCCTGCATCCACGCGTAAACGATGGTCGGCCCACAAAATCGGAATCCGGCCTTTTTCAAGTCTTTTGACATGCGTTCGGACAAGGGCGTGTAGGCGGGAACCTCGGCCAGCGCTTGCCACTGGTTCTGGATCGGACTGTGGCCAACATAGGCCCACATCGCGTCAGCGAACCCGCCCTGCTCCTCCATCGCAAGGAACGCGCGCGCATTGCCGATGGTCGCTTCGATCTTGCCGCGATGGCGGATGATCCCGGCGTTACCCAACAGCCGCGCGACCTCGGGCTCCCCCCATCCCGCGATCACCTCGGGATCGAACCCTTCGAAGGCCTCGCGAAAGGCCTCGCGCTTGCGCAGGATGGTGATCCAGCTCAACCCCGCCTGAAAGCCGTCGAGGATCAGCTTTTCCCAAAGCGCACGGCCGTCGCGCTCCGGCACGCCCCACTCGGTGTCGTGATAGGCGACATAAAGGGGGTCGGTCCCGCACCAGCCACAGCGCCCCGTCTCGTCCAGCCCCATCGGCTTTTCCTTCAAATTTAAGCAAAAAATGAAATTTCATCATTCCTTAAGGGATGGCGGGCCATCACGTCCATGCAGATCATGAAAAGAGGTGATGAGATGCGGCGCGAGCTGGCGGAACCGGGCATGGGCAGTCCCCTCGAGGCTGCCATCGCCGAGCGCGATCGCGGCACATTGGCCATGGTCGAGCAGGCGCTGGCCCGCGGGGATGCGATGTTGGCCTATCAGCCCGTCCTTCGCGCCGATGGCCGTCGCGTTGCGTTCTGGGAGGGGCTGATCCGCATCCTCGACGAAACCGGTCGCATCATTCCCGCGCGCGACTTCATGGGAGCGGCCGAAGACACCGACCTGGGTCGCCGAATCGATTGCGCTGCGCTGCAAGCCGGATTGCACGCGCTGGTCGAAACACCCGATCTGCGCTTGTCGATCAACATGTCGGCCAGATCGGTCGGCTATCCGGGCTGGATGGCGACGCTGCGCAGATATCTCGAGCAGCACCCCGGCGCGGTCGAGCGGCTGATCCTGGAGATCACCGAAAGCTCGGCCATGCTGATGCCCGAGATCGTGGCCATCTTCATGGAGGAATTGCAGGACAAGGGCGTCACCTTTGCCCTGGACGATTTCGGCGCAGGCTACACGGCCTTTCGCCACCTCAAGCAGTTCTGCTTCGATATTCTGAAGATCGACGGGCAGTTCACGCGCCATATCGACCGGGACGCGGATAACCAGGTGCTGACCGAGGCGCTGATCTCGCTGGGTCGGCATTTCGACATGCTGGTCGTGTCCGAATCCGTCGAAACCGAGGCAGAGGCCGCATGGTTGGCCAAGGCCGGCGTCGATTGCCTGCAAGGCTACTACTATGGCGCCCCGTCCCTGACCCCGCCCTGGCGCAAGGATGACGCGGCCGAGGCACGCCGCGCCTAGGCTGCCGGGCCGATGGCGCAGCTTTTGCGCGCAGGATGCCCATAGGACATACTGTCCGTTGTGTCGCGCCGGACCTAACTCTATCAATGCGTGTGAGACACGGAGGTCCCCCGTTCGGCAGGATGGCTTGGGGGGCGAGTTAAGAAGGAAAGGGATTTCATGACCAATGTCGTCATCGCCTCGGCCGCACGCACGCCCGTGGGCAGTTTCCTGGGTTCATTCGCGAACACGCCCGCCCATGAGTTGGGGCGCGTCGTGCTGGAGGCCGTGGTCGAACGCGCTGGCGTCGACAAGGGCGAGATCAGCGAAACGATCCTTGGCCAAGTGCTGACTGCCGCGCAGGGCCAGAACCCCGCGCGTCAGGCACATATCAACGCGGGCTTCCCGCAGGAAAGCGCCGCCTGGGGCATCAACCAGGTCTGTGGTTCGGGCCTTCGCGCCGTGGCCCTTGGCGCGCAACACATCATGCTGGGCGATGCGACGATGGTCGTGGCCGGCGGTCAGGAAAACATGTCGATGAGCCCCCATGCCGCCGCGCTGCGCCAGGGTCAGAAAATGGGCGACATGAAATACGTCGACACCATGATCAAGGACGGGCTGTGGGACGCGTTCAACGGCTATCACATGGGCCAGACCGCCGAGAACGTCGCCGAGAAATGGCAGATCAGCCGCGAACAGCAGGACGAGTTCGCCGTTGCCAGCCAGAACAAGGCCGAGGCCGCGCAAAAGGAAGGCCGCTTCGCCGACGAGATCACCGCGGTGACCATCAAGACGCGCAAGGGCGATATCGTCGTCGATAACGACGAGTACATCCGTCATGGCGCCACGATGGAAGCGATGCAGAAGCTGCGCCCCGCCTTCACCAAGGACGGCACCGTGACGGCGGCCAACGCCTCGGGCCTGAATGACGGCGCGGCGGCGACCCTGCTGATGAGCGCCGAAGACGCCGAAAAGCGCGGGATCGAACCGCTGGCGCGGATTGCCTCCTACGCGACGGCGGGCCTCGACCCGTCGATCATGGGCGTCGGGCCGATCTATGCCTCGCGCAAGGCGCTGGAAAAGGCCGGCTGGTCGGTCAACGACCTCGACCTCGTGGAAGCGAACGAAGCCTTCGCCGCGCAGGCCTGCGCCGTGAACAAGGACATGGGCTGGGACCCGGCGATCGTGAACGTGAACGGCGGCGCCATTGCCATCGGTCACCCCATCGGGGCGTCGGGCTGCCGTGTGCTGAACACGCTGCTCTTCGAAATGAAGCGTCGCGACGCCAAGAAGGGTCTCGCGACCCTGTGTATCGGTGGCGGCATGGGCGTGGCGCTGTGCGTCGAACGCCCCTGATCTCAGTCAAGGCAACGAACGGGCCCTCCGGGGCCCGTTTTTCATGATGCCGGACCTACCGGACCCGGAGCAGATCGTCTTTTCGGGCGGTGGCCTGCGGTGTTTCTGGCAAGGCGGATTCCTGTCTCGCATCGGGCAGGAGCGGACGCTGACGCCACAGCGCATGACCGGCGTCAGCGGTGGCGCACTTGCCGGTGCGGCATGGATCGCAGGTATCGCAGAACGCTTGCTTGACGAGATGAGCAGCGCCTTCGAGGAAAGGGATCACAATCTTGATCTCTTCGATGCCGATAGCGACGGAATCACCCCGCATCAGAAGATCTACTGCGATGTCGTCGCCCGGGTGATGGACGATGCGGCCTGCGCCAAGGTCGCGCAAGCTGCGCAATTCCAGATCCAGATTGCCCATCCGCCCGAAACGGGGCATCCGACGCTGACGGGCACCGCGCTGGCCGCCGCCTACGAGGCCGAGTTGCACACCGTGAAGTCCCCGCATTTCAGTTGGGCCGAGAAGCTGGGCCTTCAGGCCCATCTCGTGGATGCGAACGAGGTCGCGCAGAATGGGCGGCTGGTCGACCTGATCACGGCGGCTGCCGTCATCCCACCGGTTTTCGAACCGCCGCTATGGGACGGCAAGCGCGTGGTCGATGGCGGCATGGCCGATCAAGCCCCCATGCCGGCCCCGAACGAGGGCGTCACATGGGTGTTGCTGACTCGCCCCTATAAACGTCTGCCCGAGATGGAAAACCGTTTCTACATCTGGCCCAGCAATGAGACGCCCGCCGACAAGATCGATTTCACCGATCCCCGGAAACTGCGCGACACCTGGGATCTGGGCGTAAGTGACGCAGAAAACTGGCTTTCTGCATGAGCAACAATGTTGCGCTCGCGCGCGCAGCAATATAACAAAGTTTCCAACGAACAATGCCAAAACGGAGGAGAACATGGCTAAAGTTGCGCTCGTCACCGGCGGCACCCGAGGAATCGGGGAAGCCATTTCCAAGGCGCTCAAGGCCGAGGGCTATGAGGTCGCTGCGACCTATGCCGGCAACGACGAGAAAGCCGCGAAGTTCACGGAAGAGACCGGGATCAAGACCTACAAGTGGAACGTGGCCGATTACGACTCCTCCAAGGAGGGTCTGGCAAAGGTCGAGGCCGATCTTGGCCCGATCGACGTGGTCGTCGCCAATGCCGGCATCACCCGTGACGCGCCCTTCCACAAGATGACCCCCGAACAGTGGCACGAGGTGATCGACACCAACCTGACGGGCGTCTTCAACACGGTGCACCCGATCTGGCCCGGCATGCGCGAGCGCAAGTTCGGCCGCATCATCGTCATCTCTTCGATCAACGGCCAGAAGGGCCAGTTCGCGCAGGTGAACTATGCCGCGACCAAGGCGGGCGACCTGGGCATCGTGAAATCGCTGGCCCAGGAAGGCGCACGCGCCGGCATCACGGCCAACGCGGTCTGCCCCGGCTATATCGCGACCGAGATGGTCATGGCCGTGCCGGAAAAGGTGCGCGACTCGATCATCGCGCAGATCCCGGCTGGCCGCTTGGGCGAACCGGAAGAGATTGCGCGGTGCGTCGTCTTCCTCGCCTCGGATGACGCCGGCTTCATCAACGGCTCGACGATTTCGGCCAACGGGGCGCAGTTCTTCGTCTGACCCGATAGCATACCCAAAAAAGGAAAAAGGCCGGGGGGATGCCCGGCCTTTTTTCGCTTCCGGCGATCTGTCGATCAGCCGCGATGCGGATGGAAGATGCGTCCAACCAGACCGGCAACATATTTCGCGCGCTCGCGCTTGGCGCGGGCGACCACGTCATGGATATGCGCCTGAGAAGAGATCACGTACATCGGTGTCGTCCTTTCCAACAAAGGTCTTCACCTCCCCTGCAGACACAACTAGGTCAGCATGACTCCCGCCACCAGATGAATGGCGGAAAGCCCGGTCTTCCAAAATTGCAATGCTTGACGGGGCCAAGGAAAACAAGGTCGCATTGCGGACCTTTGTATACCGTGGCGCAGGGTTTATCCGGTTGCCGATAGCGCACTGGATTTAGCCCGGCGCAAAGGCCGGCATCATACCAGGCGCGGCAGGCGGCGCGACCGTTGCGGCCGCGCCAGGCCGATCAGGCGTCGAGACGGCTGATTTCTTCTTTCAGGCGCAGCTTTTCCTTCTTGAGCGCGCGAATGGTGAGGTCGTCGGTGCCGGGACTGCGCTCAGCCTCTTCGACACGGGCAGAGAGAGTCGCATGTTTCTTCTTGAGTTCCTGAAGATGTGCACCAAGCGACATGGATAGTCCTCCTCTGACATGTGACATTCACATAACGAGTGCAGCACGGAATTCGAGTCGTGTCATCCCTTGCATTCGATTGGATTATGCTTAAGCGGCGGTCGCGCGGGCCACGGCGCAGCAGTTTTATTGAAAATCGATGGAAGCGCCGTCTCTCAGCACCGCGGCAGCACGCGCGGTATAATCGTCGCCATCTGACAGATGATGCGGCTGTTCGTGTACCAAGAACGGCGCCAGCAGCCTGAACGGGGCCTTCCCGCCCTTGCGCGCCCGGATCAGGACCCGCCCCGCAGACCGGCCCGCGCGCGATTGCACGGGCAGAACAGCGACGGAACCGAAACCAGAGGACAGGGCAGACAGACATTCGGGCAAACGCTCGGCCAGTTGGATCAAGGTCAGCCATCCCTTGGGCTTCAAGCGGGAGCGAGCGGTATCGATCCACGCGGATAGGGGCGTGTCCTCGCGAAACGCTCCCTCGCGGCCGACATCGCTGGCCGGGGTGCCATCCCCTTCGGCGAAATAGGGCGGGTTGGCCATGACATGGTCGAAACTGCGCGCGCGCAGATCCTGCGGCAAAGCGGTCAGATCGGCCTCGACCACGTCAAGCCCGTTGCGCCGCGCCAGATCGGCATAGGCGGGCTGACGCTCCACGCCCGTGATGTGCAGGCCCTCGACCCGAGCGCCGAGGCAAAGGGACGCCACGCCAACCCCGCAACCCATTTCGAGGACCGTCTCCCCGGTCTCGGCCGGGCAAGCGGCCGCAAGAAACACCGGGTCCGTCCCCGCGCGATAGCCTTTCGCGGGCTGCCATGCCTGCACACGCCCGCCGAGAAACGCATCGCGGGTCAGGCCCGCTTCGCTCACTCTGTCACCGGAAGATCGTTGTCGCGCAGCGCCGCCCGGGCCATGTGCGCATCCTCGCGCCGGACCATCAGGCGGCGCGGCAAAACGCCTATGGAGCCTTCGAGGACGCTCATATGGACGTCCATCTCGAACACCTCTATACCCTCGCCCGACAACAGCGCCGAGGCAAAGGCGATCTGGGTCGGGTCGTTGCTGCGCATCACCTCAAGCATGTTTCGGCATGTAGGCCCCCTGCCCGCGCTTGTCGAGTGACACGGAAGGACTGGGCGCATGAGCCTCGACGACGCCGCCACCAAACCGCATGAACGGATGCAGGCCGCACTGGCTGACGATCTGGCCGCCGTCGGCGACCTGATCCGCGCCCGCATGGCCTCGAAACACGCGCCGCGCATTCCCGAGGTGACGGCGCATCTGGTCGAAGCCGGGGGCAAACGCGTGCGCCCGATGCTGACGCTGGCCGCCGCACGGCTCTGCGGCTACGAAGGCGATGCGCATCAGAAACTGGCCGCGACGGTGGAGTTCATCCACACCGCGACGCTGCTGCATGACGACGTGGTTGACGAAAGCCAAAAACGGCGTGGGCGCCCCACGGCGAACCTTCTGTGGGACAACAAATCGAGCGTTCTCGTCGGCGATTACCTGTTCGCCCGGTCGTTCCAGTTGATGGTCGAGACCGGAAACCTGCGGGTCCTGAACATCCTGTCCAACGCGGCCGCGACGATCGCCGAGGGCGAAGTGCTTCAGCTTACGGCCGCCATGAACCTCGCCACGACTGAAGAGATCTACCTGCAGGTGATCCGCGGCAAAACCGCGGCGCTGTTCGAGGCAGCCTGCGAGGTCGGCGGGGTGATCGCCGGCAAGGATGAAGACGTAATCAAAGCGCTCGCCACCTATGGCGACGGTCTGGGCATCGCGTTCCAAATGGCGGACGACCTCTTGGACTGGGGCGGCACCGGCGGCGAGATCGGCAAGAACACGGGCGACGATTTCCGGGAGCGCAAGCTGACGCTTCCCGTGATCCGTGCCGTGGCCCGCGCCGATGAAGACGAACGTGCCTTCTGGAAACGGACCATCGAAAAGGGCGACCAGCAGGATGGCGACCTTGAACACGCGCTGGAGTTGCTGCGCCGCCACGGCACGCTGGAAGAAACCCGTGACGTGGCCAATGCCTATGTCGACGAGGCGAAATCCGCCCTGTCGATCCTTCCGGATCATCCCCTGCGCGAGATGATGATCGACCTCGCCGATTACGTGGTGGCACGGCTGAACTGAGGCCGAATAACCTTCTGGAAGATTATTCGGCGAAACGGCTTACGCTGCGAGAACAGCCCCGGCGTCGACCCACCACGCGGGATGTGCCTTGCCGATCACAGCGGCGGCCATGCGCGCTGCCTCCTCATGCGCGAACAGGCCAAAGCAGGTCCCACCGGACCCGCTCATTCGGGCCATGAGGCAGCCGGGCTGCGCATTGAGATGGGCGATGACCTGTCCGATGTCAGGGACAAGCGCGCGGGCCGGCGGTTCAAGATCATTTCGCGCGCGGCACAGATACGCGACCAAGGACGCAAGATCGGTCCAATCGGGCTCTGGCAAAGGCGGATTGTCGGTGCGTTCGAGCGATTTGAAGACAGGCCCCGTTGGCACCTCGACACCGGCGTTGGCGAGAACCAGCCACAGCGGCGGGAGCGGCGGAAGCGGCTCGATCACCTCTCCGACCCCACGCATGCGGGCCGGTTTCGCGAAAAGGCACACTGGCAGGTCGGCGCCGAGCGAGAGCGTCTCTTCCGGGCTGGGGGATGGTCTGTTCCAAAGCGAGCACAGGGCATGGATCGTGGCCGCAGCATCAGACGACCCGCCACCGATACCGCCCGCATGGGGCAGGTGTTTTTCCAGCGTGATCGCCGCGCCGCCCGGCTGCCCCAACCACTCGGCCGCTCGCCAGACAAGGTTCGAGTCGTCGGTCGGCACTCCGCCCGCACGCGGCCCTGTCACGGACAGGGACAACTCCGGCGCAGCGCGCACCGAAATGCGGTCGCCGATATCAGCGAAGACCACCAGCGAATCGAGCAGGTGATAGCCATCGTCCCGCCGCCCTGTGACATGCAGCGCAAGATTGACCTTTGCGGGGGCAGCACGTTCGATCACTGGGTTTCGCCGACCGACTCTTCTTCCTGGAGAACGCGGTCGAGACCCAGATCCAGCTTGCGGCGGATGCGTTCGGCGTCCTCCGGCTCCGGATCGAAGCTAAGGGCACGTTCCCACTGAAAGCGCGCCTCGCGCTCCCGGCCAACCATCCAGTACACGTCGCCGAGATGGTCATTGATGATGGGGTCGGTCGGAAGAAGCTCCGCCGCACGCTCCATCGGTTCGACGGCTTCGTCATAGCGGCCGAGGCGGTAGAACACCCAACCAAGCGAGTCGACGATGTAGCCGCTGTCAGGGCGCGCGGCGACAGCGCGTTCGATCATGTCGAGGGCTTCGTCGAGATTGCGTCGCTGTTCGACCAGCGAATAGCCGAGGTAGTTCAGGACTTGCGGCTGCTCGGGGTTCAGAACGAGGGCCTGGCGCAAGTCGTCTTCTGCCGCATCCCAGTTGTCTTCGCGGTGATTACAGATCCCGCGCGCGTAATAGACGAACCAGTAGCGCGGCTGCGTCGTGTCCACGAGGTCGAGCGCATCGGTATAGGCGTCGATCGCCATGCCGCATTGTTCCCCACGGCGCAGCATGTCGCCATATGCCGCCAGAACACTGGCAAGGTCGGGGCGCGCGGCTGCGAGATCGGCGAGTACGGCAGTGGCGGCCTCGATATCCCCCATCTCCTCGATCGCCTCGGCGCGGCCCATCTGGGCTTCGACATATTGATCGGCGCCTTCGGGCACAGTCTCGAACGCTGCGGCAGCGAGGTCGTTCTGCTCCGCTTCGAACAGCAGCGTGGCCGCCAGCATCGCCGCATCGTAATGCTCGGGGTCAATCTCGGTGGCGGCCTGCGCATAGATCAGCGGCAGGGTCGAGGGCACGTCATTGCCAAGCGCCACGGCCACGGTGAAGAAAACCTCGGCCAGTCCTTCGCTCGCGTCCGTGACGAACGCGTAAGGCCCCTCGGCCCCGGCCCCGATCCGTGCCTGAAGCTCAAGCAGGGCCGGGTCCGGAACGCGCTGCGTGAAGCCATCAAGCAGGTCAAGCGCATCGCCACGCCGGTCAAGTTGCACGAGGATCTCCGCGCGGGCGGCGATCACGCGCTCGGTCTGGTTGATCGGGCCGATCTGGTCACCGGACAGGATCTCATTGGCGCGCTCGAAATCTCCGACAGCGGCTTGGGCAAGGGCGAGGTGGAGCCACCCCAACTGCGACAGGACACGGTCGTCGGCCAGCGATTGAAAGGTGCGCACGGCTTCGGTCATGTCCCCTTCGCCCAGCGCGATCCAACCAGAGGCCAACCCGTCGATGAAGGGCCCGGCGCCACGCCCCTCGGCCATGGCTGCGGCGGCACGCTCCATCTCGTCCAGGCGGATCCATTCGACGAAGCGGACAAGGTCGACCAGTTCCTGCCCCTGCGCGTCGGCGGGCATGTCTTCGGCCAGTGCCGCGGCGCGGTCGAACCGGCCGAGCGCGGCATTGGCGAAAACCGCGTTGCCGATCAGGGTCGGATTACCCGGGTCAGACAGCAAGGCGCGTTCGAAATATTCGGCTGCCTCGGCATGGTCCCCCGAGATGACGGCAGCGCGCGCGGCAAGGTAGGAACCGGCCAATCCGATATCCGGGCCGCGGGCGGCAGCGCCCTCTTCCTGCGCGTGGGCAGCCTGGCCGGTCAGGGCAAGGGCCGCGGCGATCAAGCCGGCGCGGGCAAGGGGGCGAAACGGGGTCATGAAAGCTCTCCTCAGGTCGTCGGAGAGGAGACTAGGCCGCCGCCCCGGCAAGGGCAATGCGCCCCGACCGGTGGCCTGCCATCCGCTCATCACATGTTCGGGTAATTCGGCCCGTCGCCGCCCTGCGGGACCGTCCAGTTGATGTTCTGCGACGGGTCCTTGATATCGCAGGTCTTGCAGTGGACGCAGTTCTGGAAATTCACCACGAAGCGCGGCGCCTCGCCCTTTTCTTCGACGACCTCGTACACACCGGCCGGGCAGTAACGCTGCGCGGGCTCGGCGTATTCGGGCAGGTTCACCTTGATCGGGATCTCGGGATCCAAGAGTTGCAGGTGCGAGGGTTGGCTTTCCTCGTGGTTGGTCATCGAGAAGCTGACATTGGTCAGGCGATCGAAGCTGATCTTGCCGTCCGGCTTGGGGTAGTCGATCGGCTTGAAATCCTTCGCCTTGCCGGTATGGGCCGCGTCGGACTTGTGGTGCCTGAGCGTGCCGAACGGGTTCCAGCCGGTCAGGCTGCCGACCCACATGTCGATCCCGCCGAGGATGACGCCGCCGATGATGCCGTAATGCGACCAGAGGGGCTTGACGTTGCGCACCGGCTTGAGGTCGCGGGCGATCGGGCCGTCTTCGTGGATGTAGTCGTCATAGGCCGTCAACTCGTCACCCGAGCGTCCGTCGGCGATGGCGGCCGCGGCGGCCTCGGCGGCTTCGATGCCGGACAACATGGCGTTGTGGTTGCCCTTGATGCGCGGCACGTTCACCAGGCCCACGCCGCACCCGAGGATCGCAGCCCCCGGGGCAACGGCCTTGGGCATCGACTGCCAGCCGCCTTCGGAAATGGCGCGCGCGCCATAGGCCACGCGCTTGCCGCCCTTCAACAGCTCTTCGATCATCGGGTGATGCTTGAAGCGCTGGAATTCCTGGTAGGGCGAAAGATACGGGTTCTCGTAGTTCAGGTGCACCACGAAGCCCACATAGACCTGGTTGTTCTCGAGGTGATAGACGAAGGACCCGCCCCCGGCGTTCTTGCCAAGCGGCCAGCCCATCGTGTGCATGACATGACCCGGCTTGTGCTTCGCGGGGTCGATCTCCCAGATCTCCTTCATGCCGATGCCGAATTTCTGCGGGCACTTGCCGTTCTGAAGGCCGTATTTCCCCATGACCTCCTTGGTCAGCGAACCGCGCACGCCCTCACCCAGGAAGACGTATTTGCCGTGCAGTTCCATGCCGGGTTCGTAACCGTCACCGGGCGTGCCATCGGGGTTCTTGCCGAATTCGCCCGCGACGACGCCTTTGACCTCGCCGTCCTCGCCGTAGACGAGTTCCGAACAGGCCATGCCCGGGAAGATCTCGACGCCCAGTTCCTCGGCCTGTTCCGCCAGCCAGCGGCAGACATTGCCCATCGAGACCACGTAGTTGCCGTGGTTGTTCATCAGGCGCGGCATGACCGAATTCGGGATGCGAATACCGCCGCCTTCGCCGAGGATGTAGAACTTGTCATCCTCGACCGGCGTGTTCAGCGGCGCACCTTTTTCTTTCCAGTCCGGGATCAGCTGGTTCAGGCCCACCGGGTCCAGCACGGCGCCCGACAGGATATGCGCACCGACTTCCGAGCCTTTTTCCAGCAGGACGACATTGAGATCGGGGTTGATCTGCTTGAGGCGGATCGCAGCGGACAGGCCAGATGGGCCGGCGCCGACGATGACCACGTCATATTCCATGCTCTCGCGTTCGATATCGGACATCGTGTTCCCTCTGGTTCGTGTCGTGACGCTGCTCCAAGGCCGCATCTCGCGCAACAATCTTTCGCGAAGGCCTATTGGACAAGACCGCGGCGGTCAATCGTGACACAGCAGCACGTTGTCGCAGCGCAGCATCGGATCGGCGATTTGTCCAGCCCTTGACGACACGGTGCGGGCGATGTGACCTCGGCACCGGTCGGGCTATCTGGTTGCCAGGTCAGGTTTGGGGGTTCCATGCGCTACGTCTATTTGTTGCTTGTCATCGTCGGGGCGATCCTGCCCTGGACGTATTTCTATGCCTGGTTCGCGGAAAATGGCTGGTCGCTGGGGCCGATGATCGACGCCTGGTATGTCAACGACGCCACCACCGCGCTGGTTTACGATCTGACCATTGCCGCCGTGGCGCTGACCATCTGGGCGTTGGTCGAGGCCTTTACCAAGAAGGACTGGGTGTTCCTGCTCGTCATCCCCGCGACCTATGGTATCGGCGTGAGTTGCGGCTTGCCGTTGGCCCTGTTCCTCAAGGCGCGCCCGGGCCGCGCGGCGGCCTAAGCCCCCGGCCAGGTGTCGGACAGGCGATACCCCAGCGGGAACGGGTCGGACGGGTCAAGCATGTGCTGATGCGTGCCGGTGATCCAGGCCTGTCCGGCGATCTCGGGCCGGATGGCCGAGCGGGCGCCAACATGCGTTTCACCGAGGATCCGCCCCTCGAATTCGGTGTCGAGGAGCGAAACGCCGGTCAGACGATCGCCGACGCCCATCTGCCCCTTGGCGTGAAGAACCGCCATGCGCGCCGAGACCGCCGTGCCAGTCGGCGAACGGTCAATCTTGCCGGGGCGGATGGCCACGACCGACCGGGCGCGCAGCCCGTCCGGGGCTTTTTCCAGGTCTCCGGCGAACAGGCAAAAGGAATGATGCGCCCAATCGGGCCTGTCGGGGTGGTCAAACCGAAACGCCGCGTCGGCGGCTGTCGTGATCCGCACACCCAACTCGGCAAGCGCGCGGGCGTTTCCGGGGACAAGCTCCAGCCCGATATCGGTGGCGTTGACGATGACGAAACTGTCGCCCCCGAAGGCCGTATCGACGCGCAGCGGCCCTACCCCCGGCACATGGATGCGCGCGTCCAGTTCCACCGCGAAACTTGGAAGGTTCTCGACCGCAACACGGGTAACCTTGCCATTCTCACAGGTGGCGCGGACATGCACCAGCCCGCCGGGGGCCTCCAACGTCAGGTCCGTCACCGGCTCCTGCATCGCGACGATCCCGGTTTCCAAAAGGACGGTCGCCACGCAGATGGAGTTGGACCCCGACATCGGAGGCGTATCGGCGGGCTCCATGATGATGAACCCCGCGTCTGCGCGCGGGTCCTTCGGCGGCACCAGAAGGTTCACGTGGCGAAAGACGCCACCGCGCGGCTCGTTCAGCATCAACGCCCGCAGGGTGCCGTCCTCGGCGATCCAGCGGCGCTGCTCCCAAAGCGTATCGCCCGGCGGCGGGGAGACGCCGCCGGTGATGACGTCACCGACCTCGCCCGCCGCATGGGCCGAGACCGTATGAATGACGCGGGTTGTCCTCACAGGGTCAGGATCGTCGACCCGGTGGTCTTGCGTGCTTCAAGCGCGCGGTGTGCCTCGGCCACGTCCTCCAGCGGGAAGCGCTGGTCGATGCGGATCTGCACATCACCCGCCTCGACCTTTTCGAACAGGTCGCGCGCCATCTGCTGGCACGTCTCGTGATCGGCGATATGGGTGAACAGCGTCGGCCGCGTGATCTTGAGCGATCCCTTGGCCCCCAGCGTGGCAATGGCAAAGGGCGGCACCGGACCGGACGCATTGCCGAAGGAAATCATGAAGCCAAGCGGCCGCAAGCTGTCGAGGGACCCCTCGAACGTGTCGGCGCCCACGGCATCCATCACAACGTCCACGCCCTTGCCATCGGTCAGTTCCTTGACCCGGGCGACCCAATCCTCGTCGCGGTAGTTGATGCAGGCATCGGCCCCATGGTCGAGCGCCAACTGGCACTTGGCATCGGTCCCTGCGGTCCCGATCAGGCGGATGCCGTCCGACTTGGCCCATTGGCAGGCAATCAGCCCCACGCCCCCGGCAGCGGCGTGAAACAGCACGGTGTCGCCCGCCGTGATCGGGGTCGTGCGCCGGAACAGGTATTGAACCGTCAGCCCCTTCAGCATCATCGCCGCGCCTTCTTCGAAACTGATGGCATCCGGCAACGGGCAGACCTGGGCCGCAGGCATCACGCGTTCGGCGGTGTAGGCCCCCGGGGGTTGGGCCGCATAGGCGGCGCGATCGCCGACCTTGAGATGCGTCACGCCCTCGCCCACCGCTTCGATCACGCCCGAGGCCTCCATCCCCAACGCATGGGGCAGTTCCATCGGGTAAAGGCCAGAGCGCTGGTAGCAATCGATGAAGTTCAGGCCCACCGCCTTGTGGCGGATGCGAATCTCGCCCGGGCCGGGGTCCCCGACCTCGAGATCGACGATCTTGAATTTTTCCGGGCCGCCATGGGCCTCGATGATCGCGGTTTTCACCATGGTCTTCCCCTCTGCTGGTGTTGCGCCAAGGTTAGCCGGGACGCGGGCGCCGTCCAGCCTATTTGATTGTGCTGCGCAGGATGGTATGTGGCCCCGCGCGGACAGGTTGCGCCCAGGCGCCAAAAGGTCGGACCCATGGATCACTTTCTTTATCGCGACGGCACATTGCATGCCGAGGATGTGCCGATCCGCGAGATCGCGGCGACGGTCGGCACGCCGTTCTACGTCTATTCCTGCGCAACCCTGACCCGCCATTACCGCCTGTTCGAAGAGGCGCTGGATGGTCTGGATCATCTCGTGTGCTTCGCCGTGAAATCCAATGGCAACCAGGCGGTGCTGACACACCTCGCCAGCCTTGGGGCCGGGATGGATGTCGTCTCGGGCGGGGAATACCTGCGTGCGAAAGCGGCCGGCGTGCCGGGTGAGCGGATCGTCTTCTCCGGCGTCGGCAAGACCGAGGACGAAATGCGGTTGGCGCTGGACGGAGGCATCCGGCAGTTCAACCTCGAAAGCGAGCCCGAGATGCGCCGCCTGTCCCGCGTCGCGGTCGAGATGGGCAAGGTCGCGCCCGTCACGATCCGGGTGAACCCGGACGTGGATGCCCGCACGCATGAAAAGATCGCCACCGGCAAATCCGAGAACAAGTTCGGCATCCCCATCGCCCGCGCCCGCGAGGTCTATGCCGAGGCAGCCGCCCTGCCCGGGCTGGAGGTGATCGGCATCGACGTCCATATCGGCAGCCAGTTGACCGACCTCGAACCCTTCGAGATCGCATATGAAAAAGTGGCCGAGCTGACCCGGACCCTGCGCACCGATGGCCATGACATCCGGCGTCTGGACCTCGGCGGCGGCCTCGGCATCCCCTACGAGCGGTCGAACAGCGCGCCGCCCTTGCCCATCGAATACGGCGACGTCATCAAACGCACCGTCGGCGACCTTGGCGTCGAGGTCGAGATCGAGCCGGGGCGCCTGATCTCGGGCAACGCAGGCCTGCTGGTGGCGGGCGTGATCTACGTCAAGGAAGGGGAGGGACGCGATTTCCTGATCCTCGACGCTGCGATGAACGACCTGATCCGCCCTGCCATGTATGGCGCTTGGCACGATATCGTGCCGGTCGAGGAGCCTGCGGCAGGCGTGGAACAGCGCCCCTTCGACGTGGTCGGCCCGGTCTGCGAAAGCGGTGACACCTTCGCCAAGCAACGCCACCTGCCCCCCATGGCCGAGGGCGATCTGGTGGCCTTCCGCTCGGCCGGGGCCTACGGGGCGGTCATGTCCTCGGAATACAACACGCGGCCCCTGATCCCCGAGGTCCTTGTTAAGGACGATCACTTCGCTGTCATCCGGGCGCGTCCGACATTTGACGAGATCATCAAACGCGATACTGTTCCCGAGTGGCTATGAGGCCCGGCAGACGGGGCGATCCCGCCCCGAAAGGGAATTCGTGACCGAAGACACCACCCAGAAAGAGGCAGCCTTGCAGCGCCTGATCTGGCCCCTTCGCCTGACGCGACTGGGGATGGTGGCCGAACGTGCGACGCGGGCTTTCTGGCCGCTTTGGTCACTCCTGTTTCTGACCGTCGCAGGCTTTGCCTTCGGACTCGCCACCGCCCTGACACAGGTGCAGCTTTGGGCCGTGATCGGCCTCTTGGGCGTCGGCCTCGTCTGGGCGGTCCTCCATGGCCTGCGCCGGTTCCGCATGCCAAGCCGCGGCGAAGCGCTGGAGCGCCTGGATGCGACCATGCCGGGGCGGCCGATCACGGCGCTGATGGACCACCCTGCCGTGGGCGCGAATGACCCGGCCAGCCAATCGGTCTGGGCCGCGCATGTGGCGCGCATGGCCGAACGCGCCAGCCACGCCCACGCCCCGCAACCCGATCTGCGCCTGTCTGACCGCGACCCCTATGCCCTGCGTTACATGGCGGCGACGGCGCTCGCGATGGCCCTGCTGTTCGGCACGCTCGGGCGCGTGTCCGAGATCGGCGAAGCCGTTGCGCTTGGACCTGGCGCTGCCTCTGCCAGCGGGCCGTCCTGGGAGGGCTGGGTGGAGCCGCCGATCTACACCGGGCTACCATCCCTTTACCTCGCCGATATCACCGCCGAGAGGTTCGAGGCGCCTGCCGGGTCGCGCATCAGCCTGCGTTTCTATGGCGACCCCGGCGAGATCACGGTCGAAACAAATATTGGCGACCTGCCCCCGGCCGGCGATCAGCCCTACCTGTCGCGCAATGTGACGCTGGCCCGCTCGGGCAGCCTGTCGATCTACGGTCCCTCGGGCGCGCGCAGTTGGGATATTTCGATGCTGGCCGATGCCCCGCCTTCGGTCGCGTTGGAGGGCGAGGTTGAGCCGGGTCCTCCGGGGCAGATGCAGTTGAGCTACACCGCGTCCGATGACTACGGGGTCGTTTCGGGCACCGCCACGCTGCGCCTGAACGCCGAGGCAGCCGACCGTCGCTATGGTCTGCGCATTGATCCCGAACCGCGCGAGCCGCTGGTGCTCGACCTGCCCATGCCGTTTCGCGGCGGGCGCGAGGACTTTACCGAGGTGATGGTCGAAGACCTGTCCGAGCATCCCTTCGCCAACCTGCCCGTTAGCCTGACCCTGACCGTCACCGACGATGCGGGCCAGATCGGGACGGTCAGCTACGACGTGCCGCGCCTGCCCGGCCGCCGCTTTTTCGACCCGCTGGCAAACGCGGTCATCGAGATGCGCCGCGACATCCTTTGGAACCGCGATAATGCAGAACGCGCAGCGGATCTGTTACGCGCCATCACCTTTCACCCCGAGGACGACCTCGACGAAGGCGTTTACCTGCAACTGCGCACCGCGATCCGTCGGCTGGAATCAGGCGTCGACTCGATCAGCGCCGAGACCCGCGACCAGGTGGCGGACATCCTCTGGAACGCCGCGCTTGAGCTGGAAGACGGCGATCTGGACGATGCTTTGGAACGACTTCGGCGCGCGCAGGAGCGTCTGTCCGAGGCCATGCGACAGGGCGCCAGCGACGAGGAAATCGCGCAGCTGATGCAGGAATTGCGCGAAGCGATGAACGACTACATGCAGCAACTGGCCGAGAACGCCGAACCGAGTGACGGCACTGACCAGCCCGACCAGGGCGAGCGCATGGAAATGTCCATGGCGGACCTCGACGAAATGCTGCGCCGGATCGAAGAGCTGATGCAGGAAGGCCGCACCGCCGAGGCGCAGGAGATGCTCAATGCGCTCCAGCAGATGCTGGAAAACATGGAAATCACGCAAGGCGAGGGCGGGGACGGGCCGCAAACTCCCGGCCAGCAGGCGATGGAAGGGCTGCAGGACACGCTGCGCGAACAGCAGGAGCTTTCGGACGACAGTTTCAGCGAATTGCAGGAGCAGTTCGGCGGCCAGCCCCGAGGCCAACCCCAACCGGGGCAGCAACCCGGCCAGCAAGGCCAGCAGCCCGGTCAGCAACAGCCCGGGCAACAAGGTCAGCAACCCGGCCAACAGCCGGGGCAGCAAGACCAGCAACCGGGCCAGCAACAGGACGGGCAAATGCCCGGTGATCAGCAAGGCGCGGGCCAGGGCGGCGAGAATGACGGCATGACCTTGGCCGAACGGCAAGAGGCGCTGCGCCGGCAGCTGGAGGAACAGGCCCGCCGCCTGCCCGGCACCGGCAGCGAAGCTGGCGACGAGGCCCTGCGCCAGTTGGACGAGGCGGGCCGCGCGATGGATGAAGCCGCCGAAGCGCTGGAAAACGGCGACATCGCCGGGGCGCTCGACCTGCAATCCGAGGCGATGGAAGGCCTTCGCGAAGGAATGACGGAACTAGGCCGCGCCTTGGCGCAGGACGAGGGGCGTGAGCCGGGCCAGGGGCAAGCCGAAGGGTCCATGGCGCCCGACCGCCCGCTGCAAGACCCGTTGGGGCGTCAGGCTGGCAACTCGGGTTCGATGGGATCGGACGAGGACATGGAAACGCGCGAGGAGCTTTACCGGCGGTCACGCGAGTTGCTGGACGAGTTGCGTCGTCGCTCCTCGGAACAGGAACGTCCCCAGATCGAACTCGACTACCTGCGCCGACTTCTCGACCAGTTCTGAGGCTTGGCTTACTCGGTGGCCTCGTCGGGCCCGACCAGATCGCGCGCGGTCTGATCCAGGGTGAAGCGGGCCGTGTCGATCAAGCCGACATAGCGCTCGATCACCGGTTCGGCAGCGGGAAGCCAGCCGATCGCACGCTCGTGATTGACATAAAGCCATGCCAGCATGGCGGCAATCATCACCGTCAGGCCAAACCCGATCCGAACGCCCTGGCGACGACGGAACGAGGCATCGACCGTCTCAATGTCGCTTGCATCCTCCTCGGTGGCGGCCCTGTCCCCTGTTGCGCGGAGGGTGGAATTGATCTCTTCGATGTCCGGGAGGAGATCGCGTCGCGCGCCGTCGGAGTGGCCGTCCCGGCCTGACGCGGGGGTGTCGAAGGCCTCCTGCGCATTTTCGAGGTCCGCGTCATGACCCGGCCGGCGCGCGCGCGCTGCCTCCTCGGGTTGATCGAGCGGCATTTCCGATTGGGTCTCTACCGGGTCCGGCTCACCCCGACGCAACCGCGATTCACGATCGGCTTCCTGCCGCAGGATATCGCGCACGGCGGGATCGATCGATCGACGCTCCCGCGCGGCGGGCGTCTCTTCCACTGTCTCGGGGTCCGGGGACGTTGTCTCGTCTGCGGGGTCTGCGGACGCATCGGCCTGTTCCGGGATGTCTTGGGGTGGCCGGGGCGCCTCGGGCTCCGGCTCAGGCGTGGGCTCGACGGCGGATCTGCGGCCGGGCTGGAACCAGGTCGTCGCGCAATTGGAGCACTGCACATCCCGACCCTCGGCCGGGATCAGGCTGTCATCCACCTCGTATCGGGCGCCGCAATTCGGGCAGGTCAACCGCATGAGACCCAGGTCCTCCGTCGGGGTTTCGGGGCATCGGCACGCGCCCTGCAACCCGCGCTGTTGATAACTTGTAGCAACGCCCCCCAATCTTTCCAAGCATCGCTTTTCCCGTGGATTTTCCGCGTTGCAGCTTCGCCGCGCAGACTTGCGACCCAGCCGCCGATTGCAACAGAGGCCCATCCGTTGCAAGACAACACCAAGAACTGGTGCGAGGGTTGAGACGTGATCGTGATGGAGGAGGCCGCCTATGGCTACGGGACCGAGCCCTTGCTGGCCGACCTGTCGCTGCAACTCCAGCCCGGTTCGTTTCACTTCCTGACCGGCCCGTCCGGGGCGGGAAAGACCACCTTTCTCAAGCTGTGCTATGCCGAATTGTTGCCAACCGCGGGGCGCATCCAGCTCCTCGGCGTGGATGCTGCCGCGCTGGACCGTGACGGGGTGGCCGACTTGCGCCGCCGGATCGGCGTTGTACACCAGGATTGCCAGTTCCTCGACCATCTGCCGACCTCCGAGAACATCGCACTGCCCTTGACCGTATCGGGCCGCGCGACGCCGGATCAGGCCGCCAACCTGTCCGACCTGGTCAGCTGGGTCGGTCTGAAATCGCGCGCACATGCCCTGCCCCCGGAATTGTCGGGGGGCGAGAGGCAACGTGCGGCGCTGGCCCGGGCGATCATCATGGACCCGGATGTCATCTTGGCGGATGAGCCTACGGGCAACGTGGACTGGGACATGTCGCTGCGGCTGTTGCAGTTGCTGGTGGAACTGAACCGCATGGGCAAGACGGTGGTGATCGCGACCCATGACCTCGCCTTGATCCGGGCCGCCAAAAGCCAGGTCCAGGCGCGCGTGCTGCGCATTCAGGGTGGGCATGTGACGGTCGCGGGGGCGGATCTGTGACCGCGCTCGGCGATATCCTGGCCCTTCTCAAGGGCGACGCGCAGGCCGACCGGGTGGTGCCGCGCACGGGTCAGGCCGCGCGCCTCTCGCTCGCCACCTCGGCGGCGATGGCCTTTCTCGCCGTATTCGCGATGGCGCTGTCCATGGCGTCGGGCCGTTTGGCCGACCGCTGGTCGGACGCCTTGGCGCGCAGCTCGACCATTCGGATCTCGGCCCCCGCAGCCGAATTGGAAGCACAGACCTGGGCGGTCCTCACGGTGCTGGAACAGACCCCCGGGGTCGAGTCGGCCCGCGCCCTGACAGACGAGGAACAACAGGCGCTGCTGGAGCCATGGTTTGGCCCCGAACTGCCAGTGGACGACTTGCCGATCCCGCGCTTGATCGAGGTCAGCGAAACCGCCGAAGGCTATGACGGCGACGGGCTGCGCCAACGTCTGGCCGCCGAGGCGCCGGGCGCCGTGCTGGACGATCACACGCGCTGGCGCCGCCCGCTGGTCGAAGCCGCCGGACGCCTGCGGCTGCTCGGCTGGGTTTCTCTGGTGCTGATCCTCGGCGCGACGGGGGCCATGGTCACGCTGGCCGCGCAATCGGCCCTCGCCGCGAACGAGCAGGTCATTCGCGTGACCCGGCTGGTGGGCGCGCGCGATTCCTACATCGCGCGCGCCTTCGTGCGTCGCTTCACCTTGCGCGCGCTGACGGGGGCGTCGGCGGGAACAGCGCTCGGCATGGTCGCCGTTTTGCTGCTACCGGGCGCAGGCGACAGCGACAGCTTCCTGACCGGCCTCGGTTTCGCGGGGTCGCAATGGCTGTGGCCCTTGGTCATCCCGGCCCTTGCGGCCATCACCGCCTTTATCGCGACGCGCGTCGCGGCCTTGCGCACCTTGAGGGGCCTGCAATGATCCAGTGGCTTCGATCCCTGATTTTCATCATCCAGATGTACGGCGCCATGCCCATCATCGCGATCATCTACCTGCCTTGGGCGATGGTCAGCCGCGCCGGAGCGCACGCTGCCTGCCACGCCTATTGCAGATGGGTGATCTGGACGGCGCGATGGATGGTGAACCTGCGCTCGGAGGTGCGGGGCACACCACCGACAGACGAGGTTTTGATCGCCGCCAAACACCAGTCGTTCCTTGACATCATCCTGATCTACAACGCCATTCCGCGCGGCAAGTTCATCATGAAGCGCGAATTGATGTATGCTCCGATCCTTGGGCAATATGCCCTGCGGATCGGCTGTGTTCCGGTCAACCGGGGCAAGCGGGCACAGGCCATCCAGCAAATGATGGCGGGGGTTCAATCCGGCAGGCAGGAACCGGGGCAGTTGATCATCTATCCCCAAGGCACCCGCGTCGCCCCCGGCGTGGATGTTCCTTACAAGATCGGTAGCGGGGTCCTCTACCGCGAGTTGGGGCAGCCCTGCGTGCCGGTCGCCACCAACGTAGGCGTCTTCTGGCCCCGCCACGGCATCCTGCGCAAACCGGGACTGGCGGTGGTGGAGTTCCTTCCACGGATCGAGCCGGGCCTGCCGACCGAAGACTTCATGGCCCGCTTGAAGGACGAGGTCGAAACGGCCTCGAACGCGCTGATGGCGGAGGCCGGATTCCGGAAGAGGTCAGAATGAAATTCATTGAGACACTTGGCGATCTCGAAACCGTCTACGATGCCGAGATCGTACCCGCCGCACTGACCAAGGTGGCCGACCACCTGACCCCTCTCTATCGCACATGGGTCGAGGCCGCGCGGTTTTGCATCCTGACCACCGTTGGACCGGAGGGCACCGATGGCAGCCCCCGTGGCGATGACGGCCCGGTGGTGCGCGTGTTGGATGCCCGCACCCTCGCCCTGCCCGACTGGCGCGGGAATAACCGGATCGACAGCCTGCGCAACATCGTGCGCGATGGGCGCGTCAGCCTGATGTTCATGGTGTCCGGGTCGAACAATGTCGTCCGGGTGAATGGCACCGCCCGGCTGACCGCAGACCCCGGGATGACTGAACGTTTCGAACAGCGCGGCAAGCATCCCCGAAGCGTGATCATCGTCGAGATCGGGGAGGTCTATTACCAATGCGCCAAGGCCCTGATGCGCTCGGGCCTGTGGGTGCGGGGGGACGAAAGCGGGCGTGTTCCCACGGCGGGCCAGATGAACCGCGAGATGGACGCGGGCTTTGATGCCGAAACCTACGACCGGACCTATCCGGACTATGCGAAAGGGCGCATGTGGTAGCCCGCGTCCTGAGCCTTTTCTTCTTCGCGGCAGGCGCGATCTTCCTGCTGCTTCTGGCCGTGCTCGCGGGCTACTCCCTGACCGGCAATATGTATGAATGTGGCAATGGGGGCGGGTTCTGCCGCGACGGGCTGAGCGCGCTCTATATCGGGTTGATCCTGCTGACCGCTGCGGTCGCCAGCTTCACCATCGGCGCATGGATCAAGGGCGCGGGCTAGGCCGCGCCGATCTCGCTCAGGGACACATCCGCCTCGTGGTCGCGGCCATACGCTACGAGGCCAATCGAGCGCACCTCTTCCGGGGCGATGCGCGCCCGCATGAGGCGGCCTGACGGCGCGAAACCGGCAAGGGACAGTGCCACGTCCGACCAGTCCGAGCTGGTCTCGAAGCCCGCCCGATAATATTGCCAAGGGAGCCGCGTGCGCGTCGTGCGCAGGTGAATGAAATAGCGTTCGCCGTTGCCACGCACCCGAAGGCACAGAGCGGTCGTTCCGGGCGGCAAGCCTTCGGGCAGCGCCGTGCGCGTCTGGATGAAACCGCCCCGATTCTCAGTGGAAACCGTTCCGGTCAGGCGGATTGCCCCGCCTTCGACCCGGGCTTGGCCCTGCGAAACACCGCCCATGACGGTGTCGGCGAGGTAGGACCAGTCGAGATCTGTGACAGGCGTCATGGCTCCAAGCTCCAGCGCGGTCGCGGCACGGGGCAAGGACAGCAGAGAGACAGGCACAAGCGCAAGCAAAGCCCGGCGAGAGATCACGCAGCCAGCACCTTCGACCCCATGTCGAGATACTTGCGGCGACGCGATGCAATCAGATCCGCGCCTCCGGCGTCCTTCAGTTGCGCCAGCATCGAGCGGATGGCTTTGCCGACCTCGGCAATCGTCGCCTCGGTATCGCGTTGTGCGCCGCCCGTCGGCTCCTTGATGACAAGGTCGCAGACCCCAAGCTTGTGCAGATCCTGGGCTGTCAGACGCAACGCCTCGGCGGCCTCGCGCATCTTCTCGGCATCCTTCCAGAGGATCGAAGCGCAGCCTTCGGGCGAGATGACAGAGTAGACGGAGTGTTCCAGCATCGCGAGCTTGTCGGCGGTGGCAAAGGCCACGGCGCCACCCGAACCGCCCTCACCGATGATGATGGAGATCAGGGGCACGCCGATCTGCAGGCATTTCTCGGTCGACCGGGCGATGGCCTCGGACTGGCCGCGCTCCTCGGCGCCCTTGCCG
Source organism: [Roseibacterium] beibuensis (assembly GCF_039542305.1). Taxonomy (NCBI): domain Bacteria; kingdom Pseudomonadati; phylum Pseudomonadota; class Alphaproteobacteria; order Rhodobacterales; family Roseobacteraceae; genus Roseicyclus; species [Roseibacterium] beibuensis. The sequence goes on from NZ_BAABHW010000002.1 coordinate 824,325, forward strand.
GGATAGGCACCGGGCGTGTCGACCAGCGTAATCACCGGCAAGCCGAAACGATCCGCCATATCCATCAGGCGGACGGCCTTGCGATAGCCCTCGGGCCGGGCCATGCCGAAATTGCGCTCGATCCGGGTCTTGGTGTCGTGGCCCTTTTCATGGCCGATCACCACGACGGGCTGATCGTCGAACCGCGCCAGACCGCCCATGACCGCATGGTCATCGGCAAAGTTCCGGTCCCCGGCCAGCGGCGTGTATTCCGTGAAAAGCGCCTTGATATAGGCCTCGCAATGCGGGCGCTGCGGATGGCGCGCCACCTGGCATTTCCGCCAGGGCGTGAGGTTCTTGTAGAGATCCACCAGCATGTCCGCGGCCTTGCGATCCAGCGCGGCGGCCTCGTCTCCGACATTGGCCTCTTCGCTGCGCCGGGCAAGCGCGCGCAGTTCCTCGGCCTTCCCCTCGATCTCGGCGAGCGGTTTTTCGAAGTCGAGATAGTGCATGGTAGCAATCATCCGTTCCGTGGCGTCCCGCGTTATATGGCTGGGGCGCAGGCCGGATGCAACAAGCCGCGGCACGGGCCGCGGCTTGGATCTGCGCTTGGGCCGGAAAAACCGTTGCGAAGGTTTTTCGGCGCCGAAGATTGTTCGCGAACAATCTTCCTGTCAGCTGGCCGCGATCATCTCGGCCTGTTTGACGATCACCTCGGCCTGCTTGATGGACGCGATATCGACCAGACGCCCCTTGTAGACGGTGGCCCCCGCGCCTTCGGCCTTGGCCTTTTCCATCGCCTCCAGAATCTCGCGCGCCTCGGCCACGGCTTCGTCCGACGGGGTGAACACCTCGTTGGCCAGCGTCACCTGCTTGGGGTGGATCGCCCATTTGCCCACCATACCCAGCGTGGCCGAGCGGCGCGCCTGCGCACGGAAGCCCTCATCATCCGAGAAATCACCAAACGGGCCGTCGACCGGCAGCACCCCATGGGTGCGGCAAGCCGCGACGATGGCCGCCTGCGCCCAATGCCAAGGATCGCTGTAATAGCGGCTGCCCTCGTGGTGCATGTAGTAGTTTTCCTGCGTGCCGCCAATGCCGGTGGTCTGCATCCCCATCGAGGCCGCGAAATCGGCGGCCCCCAGGCTCATGGCATGCAAGCGGGGCGAAGAAGCCGCGATTTCCTCGACATGGGCGATGCCGGCGGCCGATTCGATGATGACCTCGAAGCCGATCTTCTTGGTCCGGCCCATGGCCGCCTCGATCGAGGTGACGAGCGCGTCGACGGCGTAAATGTCGGACGCATTGCCGACCTTGGGGATCATGATCTGGTCCAGCCGTTCGCTGGCCTGTTCCAGCAGGTCGACCACGTCACGATACCAGTAGGGGCTGTCGAGGCCGTTGATCCGCACGCTCAGCGTCTTGGTCCCCCAATCGACACTGCCGATGGCCTCGATCACGTTCTTGCGGGCCGCGTCCTTGTCATCGGGGGCGACCGAATCCTCGAGGTCGAGGTTGATCACGTCCGCGTCGGAACTCGCCATTTTCTCGAAGATCGCAGGGCGCGACCCCGGGCCGAACAGCTGGCAGCGGTTGGGGCGGGCGACGGGTTGCGGCTGGATGCGAAAGCTCATGGCGGCTCCTCGGGTGTATGCGACAGTATATTTCGCAAGAGTCGCGCCGAGGGATAGAATGCTGCGCGCGCAAGCGCAAGTGCTGCGCCGCCGCAAAACGCGGTTGCTCGTGCGCGTCAGCGACGGCGATCGCGCTTCCGGGTCCGGCGGCGCTGCGCGGCCTCGGTCGGGATAAGGATCAACGCGGCCGCCGCACCCACGATGGCGTCGACACCCGGCGAGCCGAGGCTGAAATGAAACAGCGACCGCAGGAAATAGAGGACCAGCACCGCGCCAAAGGCGATCAGCACCGAGGGGACAATGCCATTATGCGTCCAGCCCCATTTCTCGAACAGGAAGGCGACGATACCGGCCAGCATCAGCGAGCCGAAGAACGAAAACAGGATCATCTCAACCTTCCCCTTGTTCAGCGCCCAACACCGTTCCGGGCGTCAACCGCGCCCCGCGCAGCCAGTCATCGGCCGCCATGGGCGGTTTACCCTCTGGCTGAACACGCGTGACCTCGACCGCACCTCGACCGCAGGCGATGATCAGACCGGTCAGAACCTCACCCGCTGTGCCGCTGCCATCTGCCATGCGCGAGGCCAGCAGTTTCACCCGCTTGCCGTCGATCATGGTCCAAGACCCCGGGAAAGGCGAGAGGCCGCGGATCTTGCGATCGACGGTCTCGGCGGGATCGGCCCAGTCGATACGGGCCTCGGCCTTGTCGATCTTCTCGGCATAGGTGACGCCCTGCTCGGGCTGGGGCTCCGGCGTCAGGTCGGGCAGTTGGTGCAGCGCCTCAAGGATCGCCTCGGCGCCAAGGAGCGACAAGCGATCATGCAACTCGGCGGCGGTTTCCTCGGCCCCGATGGGGATGGCGCGGCGCAAAAGAACAGGGCCGGTATCAAGGCCCGCCTCCATCTGCATGATGCAGACGCCGGTCTCCGCGTCGCCGGCCATGATCGCGCGCTGGATTGGCGCCGCCCCGCGCCAGCGTGGAAGAAGGCTGGCATGGATGTTCAGGCACCCTTGTTTCGGCGCGTCCAGAACGGGCTGCGGCAGGATCAGACCGTAGGCGACCACCACGGCCAGATCTGCGTCCAATGCCGCGAATTCCTGCTGCGCCTCGTCATTGCGCAGGCTTTTGGGATTCCGCACGGGCAAGCCATGCGCCTCGGCAGCCAGGTGCACCGGGCTTTTGCGTTCCTTCTTGCCGCGCCCGGCGGGACGGGGCGGCTGGCAATAGACGCATGCGATCTCGTGCCCATCCGCCACCAGTGCGTCGAGGACGGGAACCGAGAAATCAGGCGTGCCCATGAAGATAAGGCGCATCAGGCGGTCTTCCTCGCTTTGCGCAGCAGCATGTCCCGCTTCACCTTGGACAGGTTGTCGAAGAACATGCGCCCGTTCAGGTGGTCGATCTGGTGCTGAACCGAGGTGGCCCACAGTCCGGTGAACTCGCGGCGCACCCGCATGCCGTGGTGATCGGTGAAGGCCACGGTCACCGGGTCCGGGCGGATGATCTTTGCACTGACGTCGGGCAGGTTCGGGCTGGCCTCGTCATGCGGGCGGGTGCCGGGGCCAGAGGCGACGATCTCAGGGTCGGCCAGCCGAACGGCAAAGCCGCGTTCGTCGCTGGCATCGACCACGGCGAGGCGCAGCATCACGCCGATTTGCGGCGCGGCGAGGCCGACGCCCGGCATCGCCTCCATCGTGTCGATCATGTCATCCCAGATCGCGCGGATCTTGTCGGTGATCTCACCCACGGGCTCGGCCGGGGTGCGCAGCCGCTTGTCGGGCCAGGGAATGCACGGACGCGCCGTCATGCAGCCATACCATCGGTGATGAGAATGCCGTCCAAATGGTCGCGCTCGTGCTGGACGCAGACCGCGTCGAACCCGCCGAACCGCGCCTGTTGCGTTTGGCCCGAAAGCGATTGCCAGCGCAACTCGACCCAACGGGGCCGCTTGATGCGCACAGGTTGGCCGGGGATCGACAGGCAGCGTTCCTCGTACTCGGCCATTTCGGCAGCGGCCGCGATAATCTCGGGGTTCACGAAGACCATGGGGCTTGGCGCCCCCTCTTTCCATGTGGTGTCCGTGACGAAGATGCGCGCGGCCACACCGATCTGCGGCGCGGCAAGCCCTCGCCCCTCGGCGGCATAGAGCGTCTGAATCAGGTCCATCGCCAGGTCGCCCAGCGCGCCATCGAACCGCTCGACCGGCGCGCAGACCTGCGACAACACCGGGTCCGGGGCAAGGACGACCGGGCGCACCGCCATCAGCCGGCTTCCCGCGCGCGCTCTTTCTTGAGCTTGACCATCTTGCGGGTAATCATCTGGCGCTTCAGCGGCTTGAGATAGTCGATGAACAGCTTGCCATTCAGGTGATCGATCTCGTGCTGCACGCAAGTGGCCCACAGCCCGTCGAAGGTTTCGCGCTGCGCGTTGCCGTTCGGATCCATCCATTCGACGGTCACCGCGGCGGGGCGTTCGACATCCGCGAAGATTTCCGGGATGGACAGGCACCCCTCTTCGTAGACGCTGGTTTCGTCCGATTGCGCGACGATCCGGGGGTTGAACATGGCGAGCGGTCGCGGCGCGGCAGCCTCGTCCTGGCCCTTGGCGCAATCCAGAACGATCAGGCTGGTCATCACACCGATCTGCGGCGCAGCCAGACCGATACCCGGCGCGCCATACATCGTTTCCAACATGTCATCGGCCAGCACCCGCAACTCGTCCGACAAATCGGGCACAGGGGCGACGACCTTTTTCAAGCGTGGGTCGGGATGGATCAAGATGGGCCTTTGCATGCCGGTGAGATAGGCGATCCGGCACGCGGTCGCAACTGACCGCGACCCTATGGCTTGACCTTCCGCCAGCAAGGCCGGAGAAATTCACAGGCAGCGCGCGAGACGCGAACTGCCTGAAAGTCATCCTTTCCCACCTATGCGAAAAATTGCAGAACGCTTGTTCCAAGAATGAGTATTGAAATAGGATCATCATTCTGCTTCTTGGGAAAAATGAGAACGAAGCGGAGTCCAGGGGCACTTACATGAGTTTCGACGAGATCATCGACCGACGCGGCACCCATTGCGTGAAATGGGACATGATGGACACGCTCTACGGCGTCTCCCCGGATACAGGTTTGGCCATGTGGGTCGCCGACATGGATTTCCGGCCACCCAACTGCGTGCAGGAGGCCGTTCGCGGGATGCTCGATCATGGCATCTACGGCTATTTCGGCGATGACAGCGCCTACAAGGGTGCGATCCAGTGGTGGATGGACAACCGCCACGGCTGGACAGTGGACCCGGACTGGATCTTCACGACACATGGCCTGGTGAACGGCACCGCCATGTGCCTCGATGCATTCACGAAGGAAGGCGACGGCGTGGTTCTGTTCACGCCCGTCTATCACGCGTTCGCCAAGGTCATCCGCGCCTCGAACCGTGACCTGCGGGAATTGCAGATGCCCATCGAGGATGGCACCTACCGCCTCGATTTCGAGGCGTTCGACGCCCAGATGACCGGCAATGAGAAGATGCTGGTCTTCTGCTCGCCCCACAACCCCGGCGGCCGCGTCTGGACCCGCGAGGAGCTTGAGGGCGTGGCCGAGTTCGCGCGCCGCCATGACCTGATCGTGGTGTCGGACGAAATCCACCATGACCTTGTGATGCCGGGGCAGTCGCACATCCCGATGGCCAGGATCGAGGGGCTGGACGACCGGCTCGTGATGATGACGGCGGCCACCAAGACCTTCAACATCGCAGGGGCACATGTTGGCAACGTGATCATCCCCGACCCGGATCTGCGCGCGCGGTTCGGGGCACGGATGATGGCCCTTGGCATGTCGCCCAACAGCTTCGGCCTGCACATGGTCACCGCCGCCTATTCGCCCGAGGGTGCAGCCTGGGTGGATGAGCTGATGACCTATATCGCCGCCAATGCCGAGGTCTTCGATGCGGGCATCGCCGCCATTCCCGGCGTCACCTCGATGCCGCTGCAATCCACTTACCTGTCCTGGGTGGATTTCTCGGGCACCGGCATGAGCCGCGAGGAATTCACCGCCCGGGTGGAGAAAGAGGCCGGCATCGCCGCCAACCATGGCCCGACCTTCGGCAAGGGCGGCGAGACCTGGATGCGCTTCAACCTCGCCGCGCCGCGCTCGGTGATCGAAGACGCGGCAGGCCGCCTTCAAAGTGCCTTTGCCGATTTGCAATAAGGGTCAGGCGCCCCGGCGCTGCCGCAACAGGTAAAGGGCGAGGCTGCCGATCACGACGGCCCCGCCCACCAACATCAGCGGGGTCGGCGCCTCGCCATAGCCCAGCCAGACCCAAAGTGGGCCAAGCACCGTTTCCAGCAGCATCAGAAGCGACACATTCGCCGCAGCCGTGTGCCGCGAGGCGAGCGACAGCGCAAAGAACCCTACGGGCAGGATCACGACACCGGTGATCGCGATGGCCCAGACCTCCCCCTGCCCCATCTGTGCGGGTCCTGTGATGGCCACGCCAACCAACCCCGCCATCAACGCCCCCGCGCCCACGGCCGGTAGAATGGGCAACCCGCCCGACCTCCGGATCAGCACGAAGGAAAAGGCGAGACAGGCCGCCACCCCCAATCCCATCGCGCCGCCCAGCAGGCTGGCCACATCCCAAGGCGTACTGGCGTCGGGCTTTCCCAGGATGGCCAGCGCGATGCCTGCCAGCACCGCGGCGATGGTGGCCCATGTCGCACGGCTTGTCGGCTCCCCCAGCATCAGGCGTGAAAAGACGGCGGCAAAGACCGGCACCGTGGCCACGCCCAGCAAGACCACCGTCACAGGTGCAATGGCGATCCCGATGGCAAAAAATGCCCCGTTCACCGCCTGAGACAGCGCCACGCCAAGCCCCGAAAGCGTTGCCAATGCCGTGATGTCGGCACGCAGGTGCCCCCTGTGCAAGACCGCCCAGGCCGCCAGCATCAGGACCCCCATCAGGGTGCCCCGCCAGCCCATCATCTGCACGCCGCCCATCCCCGAGATGCGCATCAGCAGCGTGTCGGGGGTCAGGGCCAGCGCGCCGAACGTGGCCAGCGCAAGGCCGAACAGGGGATGACGCGACCTCACCCCAAAGCCTCGACAAGCGCGGCCTCGTGCCCGTGACCAAGGATCCACCCCTCGACCGGGTCGCCCTCGGCCAGCAGAGCATTCAACCGCTCCGGCGCAAGGCGCGACAAGGCCCGCGCCATCGACCGCACCTGCACGGCATCCAGAATGTCGCCGGGGCCAACCTGCGCCTTGATCGCCTCATCGATCAGGCCGGGATAAAGCTCGGCCAGAACGATCGGCGCGTCGGCCGACTGAAACGGCGCCACCGCAAGGTCATCGCCATACCGCACCCGCAAGGCCTGCAAGCGCGGAATCCCCAAGAGCGCCTGCGACCCGACCGAGCCTGCACCCATGAGCTGAAAACAGGTCTTTGCGCGGGGGATCAACCGCTCGATCCCGCGCCGCTCGTCGAAGGGGAACCCGGCATAGCTGGGTTTGTGGAACGGCAGGTCCGGGATCTCGCGCCCCTGCGGATGGCCCCAGAATGGCCCCTCCTGGCCGAACAACCGGTTCAAATCAGCCGCCACCTCGAAGCGGTTGTTGCCGTTGCGTTCATCATCCGCGATCCGGTCCGCCAGATCGGCCCAGATCGCCAGCGGATCATCCGAGCCGGTCACCGCCCGCCCGAAGCCCGTCGGATAGGCAAAGGGGAAATCGAACGCCGCCAGCACCCGGCGGCCGGCCCGCCTCTCGCCATCCAGAAGCCCCGTCAACCAGCGCGTCGCATGGGCACGCGTGCGGTGGTAGCTGCCCGCGATATGCCCATCCCGGACCATGCCGATATGGATCGCATCCTTGCTGGGTTTCGCAGGCGAAGGCGCGGCACGGGCCGACCAGTCGACCACGAGGATCGTGTCAAACGCCGTCGCCCGCGCCGTCAGCATCGCCTCGGCCTTTGCCAGATCTTCGGCTGTGTTCACGTTGAAGAACGCGTCCGCGTCGTCGAACCGCACGATCCGTGCTCCGACATTTTCTGCCCAGACCCGTACCTTGCGGGCCCCTTTTTCCAGCGCAGCACGTAGCTCGTCCCGCAAATCGACCGACCAGAGCCCTATGACCGGATGCAGTCCACCGTCTGTTTCCGCCACAACCGCCGGGGCTTGCACCGCTTCCAGGCGCGCGACCAGATCCCCCGGCAGAAAGGGTGTGTCGACAGCCACGGTAACGACGCGGTCTGCGCCACAAGCCGCCGCCCAATCCATCGCGGCCAGCACCCCCCCGAGCGGGCCCTGCCCCGGCATGGCATCAGGGATTACCGGCAGGCCAAGGGATCGATACAAACCGGGATCGGACGCATTCACGGCCAGCGCCGCACATTGCGACGCCATCCGACCTGCAACATGTGACACAAGCGGCCGCCCGGCGAGGCTCACAAAAGGTTTGCCCCCTCCAAGGCGCCGCCCTTCGCCCCCGGCAAGGATGACGCAAGGCATTCCGCTCATTTCAACCGCCATGACATGCCGTCATCCTCCGCATCACCATTGCGCGTTTGCATCCCGCGCCGGACCGGTCTAACCCGCCGGAAACACAGGGGTAGACCACGTCATGCCATCTGCCAATTCCCCTCGCGCCGCCTTCTGGCGCGGCGCGCGCGATGCCGCGCCCTTCATCATCGTCGTCGTGCCCTTCGGCGCGCTCTTCGGCGTGGTCGGAACCGAGGCCGGTCTCGACCTCTGGCAGGTCATGGGCTTTTCCTTCCTCGTCATCGCCGGGGCCTCGCAATTCGCCGCCCTGCAACTGATGACCGAGAATGCGCCGGCCTTCGTCGCCGTCGCCTCGGCGCTGGCGGTGAACCTGCGCATGGCGATGTATTCGGCCTCCCTCGCGCCACATCTCGGGGCCGCGCCGATCTGGAAACGCGCGCTGATCGCCTATCTAACCGTCGATCAGACCTACGCGCTCGCCGTGCAACGCTACGAGGACGCGCCCAAAGCGCCCCTTGCAGAGAAGGTCGCCTTCTTCTTCGGCGCCTGCCTGCCCATTGTGCCGCTCTGGTATCTTGCCTCGCTCGCCGGGATCCTCGCCGGAAGCGCCATCCCCGCCGATTGGGGCCTCGATTTCATCGTGCCGATCACCTTCCTCGCCCTTGTCGCGCCCGGACTGCGCACGATGGCCCATGTCGCCGCCGCCCTCGCCGCGATCACCCTCGCGCTTCTCGCCGCCGGCCTTCCCTGGAACCTGGGACTGCTCGTCGGCGGCCTCGGCGGCATGATCGTCGGCGCCGAGGTCGAACGCCGCATGACCCGCGCGGGGACCTTCCAATGAATTTCACCGATGCCGAGATCTGGGGGATCATCGCCGCGCTTGGCGCGGGCACGTTCCTGATCCGCTTCTCCTTCCTCGGGCTGATCGGGGACCGGCCTTTGCCCGAGTGGCTGCTGCGGCACCTGCGCTACACGCCGGTCGCCATCCTTCCGGCCCTTGTCGCGCCGCTTGTCGTCTGGCCCGAAGCCACCGGGGGGCAACCGGACCCGACACGCCTAGGCGCGGCCGCCGTGACGATCACGGTGGGCTACATCCTCAAAAGCCCGCTTTGGGCCATCGTCAGCGGCATCGCCGCCTTCCTCGCCCTCGGCGCGCTGTTCTGATCCATCTTTATCCCGGCAAATATGCTCGGGGGAGCGCGAGGGGGCAGACAGCCCCCTCGCACGGGTCGCCTGCGTCAGCAGGCGAAACCCCTCAAACCGGCAAAGCGGTCGTCTTGAACACCGTTTTCAACGCGAAACTCGACTGCATCTGCGCCACCCCGGGCAGGCGGGCGAGCGATTGGCGATGGATCCGCGCGAAATCCTCGGAATCGCGCGCCACGACCTTCAGCATGTAGTCCGCCGTGCCCGCCATCAGGTGACATTCCAAAACGTCCGGCACCCGTGCCACGGCTTTTTCGAAAGCGTCGAGGATCTCGTCCGATTGCCCCTGCAAGCTGATCTCGACGAAAACCGTTGTCACCCGCCCCACGGCCCTCGGGTTCAGCAGCGCCACGTAATCGCGGATCACCCCGGCCGCTTCCAGCCGTTGCACCCGCCTGTGACAGGCCGAAGGGGACAGATGTACCTTGTCGCTCAACTCGGCATGAGTCATCCTTCCATCGCGCTGCAATACGCGCAGGATCGCACGGTCCATATCGTCCAAGTCCGGAAAAGCGCGGGTTTCTTGCGCCATTACGCTCTCCTGTCGAAAATTCGTGCGCAACCTATGCCAGATACCGGGCAGGTTTCAAAGCATGTGATCGTGGTTTGAGAAATGATGGGTTCAGACAGACGGAAGGGGAGGTTCCATGCTGATCGGTTGCCCGAAAGAGATCAAACCGCAGGAATACCGCGTAGGCTTGACGCCCGCTGCGGCGAACGAGGCCATCGCCCACGGGCACAGCGTCCTGATCGAGACAGGCGCAGGCGCAGGCGCGGGCTTCGAAGATGACGATTACCGCGCGATTGACGCCGAGATCGTTGAAACCGCGGAGGAGGTGTTCGAGCGCGCCGAGATGATCGTAAAGGTCAAGGAACCGCAGGCCGTCGAGCGCAAGCGGCTGCGCGCGGGCCAGATCCTGTTCACCTATCTCCACCTCGCGCCCGACCCGGACCAGACACATGACCTGCTGAACAGCGGTGTGACCGCCATCGCCTACGAAACCGTCACGGCCCCCACCGGCGGACTGCCGTTACTCGCGCCCATGTCAGAGGTCGCGGGCAAACTCGCGCCCCAGATGGGCGCCTGGGCGCTGCAAAAGGCAAATGGAGGGCGCGGTGTTCTGTTGGGCGGTGTGCCGGGTGTTGCGCCAGCGCGGGTCCTCGTGATCGGCGGCGGGGTTGTCGGAACGCAGGCCGCGCGCGTCGCGGCCGGGATGGGGGCCGAGGTCACCGTGCTCGACCGCTCCCTTCCGCGCCTGCGCGAGCTCGACGACCTGTTCCGCGCTGAATTTCGCACCGGCTATGCCAGCGCCGAAGCGGTGGCCGAGGCCCTGCCGACAGCCGACATGGTCATCGGCGCTGTCCTGGTCCCCGGTGCCGCCGCGCCCAAACTGGTCAGCCGCGCGCAACTGACCAGCATGCAGCACGGCGCGGTCTTGGTGGATGTCGCGATCGACCAGGGCGGGTGTTTCGAAACCTCGCACGCCACGACGCATAAGGACCCGATCTACGACGTCGACGCCATCATTCACTACTGCGTCGCCAACATGCCCGGCGCGGTTGCCCGTACCTCTACGCGGGCGCTCGGCAATGCGACCATGCCCTTCATGTTGGATATCGCCGACAAGGGCTGGCGGCAGGCCTGCATCGACGATCCGCATCTGCGGGCCGGCCTGAACACCCACGAGGGCAAGCTGACGAATTACGAGGTTGGCAAGGCCCTCGGGATCGACGTGACCTCGCCCAGCCTGATCGTGAAGAATTGACCTGACCGCGACGGAACCCTTCGGCGGATACGTGGACCAGTATTGCCACCCGCATCCCGCCGGAGTTTGCCAAATGTTGAACCGTCTTTCCCCGTATTGGCTTTGGGCCTTGCTCAGCCTTCCCCCGGTGCTCTGGAGCTACGAGGCGATGACCTCGACCAATGAGCGCATCATCCACATCCTCGTACACCCGACCGGCGAATGGGCGGCGCGCCTCCTGATCGTCACGATGATGGCGACGCCGCTGATGCTGCTGTTCAAGGGCTGGCGCGGGCCGCGCTGGTTGCGCAAGAACCGCCGTTACCTTGGCGTTGCGGCCTTTGGCTATGCCGCGCTCCACACGGTGTTCTACCTGATCGACAAGGGCAGCATGACCCGTGTTCTGGGTGAGTTGGAGCGCACCTATATCTGGGCGGGCTGGATCGCCTTCCTGATCTTTGTCCCGCTGGCCATCACCTCCATGGACTACGCGCAGCGCCTGATGGGCAAGCACTGGAAAACGCTGCAACGCACCACCTATGGCGCGGCTGTGTTCACGCTGGTGCACTGGGCCGCGTTGCATGACTGGGGCCATCCCGGCGCCGCGATCGTCCATTTCGCGCCGCTCATCGCGCTTGAGGCCTATCGCGTCTGGTACTGGCACCTGCGCCCTCGGAGCCCACGCCTGGCAAACGCCTGAGGTCCCTGACAGAACCCAAAACAGGCCCGCGACTTCCGGCGGGCCTGTTCTTTGCACGCCAGATGCATCAATTCGTTTTCAGCGCGTCACGGATTTCCAACAGGACTTCCAACTCGGTCGGGCCTTTCGGCGTCTCGGCCTCGGTGCCGGCGTCCTCAGCCTCTTTCGCGGTCGCTTCCTTGATGCGGTTCACCATCTTCACCAGCATGAAGACAACGAAAGCCACGATCAGGAAGTTGATCACCGCCATGATGAAATTGCCGATCGCAAAGACCGGCGCACCGGCCTCCTGCGCGGCGGCAAGCGACGCGTAGCTTTCACCATCAAACGAATAGAACCAGCCCGAGAAATCGATACCGCCGGTAAAAAGCGCGATGATCGGGTTGATGAGGTCGCCCACGAGCGACGTGACGATCGCGGTGAAGGCCGCACCGATGATTATGCCCACGGCCATGTCCATGACGTTGCCGCGCGCGATGAAATCCCTGAACTCGTTGAGCATTTGATCGTTTCCTTGGTTCCTGTTGCCCCGGTGGCCGGACCTTCGCCCGCCCCACCCGCGACGGAGTGTAGCACCCGACAATCGAACAGTTGCAAGGAAAATGGGGTTCAGACGCCAGCGCGGATCATGTCGGCGGCCTTTTCCGCGATCATCACCGTCGGCGCGTTCGTGTTGCCTCCGACGATGCGCGGCATCACCGAGGCATCGACAACGCGCAGCCCTTCAATGCCGTTCAGCCGCAGATCGGGGGCCACAACCACCTCGGCATCATCGCCCATCCGGCAGGTCCCGACAGGGTGATAAATCGTGTCGGCCCGGGCGCGAATATCGGCTTCGAGCGCGGCATCGCTGCCATCGTTGGGATAAAGCCGCTTGCCCCGCCACGGTGCCAGCGCCTCGGCCCCCAGAATCGTATCGAGTTGCCGGGCGGCCTTGATCATCACCGCAACGTCACGCGGGTCGGACAGGAATTTCGGGTCGATCCGGGGCGGAGAGCCGGGCCGCCTACTGCTCAGCCCGACCTCGCCCCGCGAATGGGGATAGAGCGCGCAGATATGGGCCGAGAAACCGTCCGCGCCATGCAGTTTGCGCATGTGCTGATCGACGATCCCGATCACGAAATGGATTTGCAGATCGGCATGGGAGAGCGCCGGATCGGATTTCAGGAATGCCCCGCCCTCGGCCATGGGCGACGCAAACAGCCCCTCGCCCGTCTTGCGCCACCGTAGCGCGGCCTTGCCCAAGCGGCCCAAGCCACGCGGGTTGAGCCCGACAACATCGCGCCGGGGCGAGCGGTAGGAGATGACGTGATCGAGATGGTCCTGAAGGTTCTTTCCGACGCCTTCGGATACATGCACCGGGTCGATGCCGTGGGCGCGCAACTCGTCCTCCGGCCCGACCCCGGAGAGCATCAGGATCTGCGGTGAGCCGAACGCTCCAGCCGACAGGATCACGTCACGACGCGCCCGGATGGCGTGCCGACGTCCCTTGCGGCGCACTTTGATACCAGTCGCGCGGCCATCCTCGATCACCACCTTCTCGACGAGCGTGCGCGTCAGAACCGTGAGGTTGGATCGCCCCATCGCCGGGAACAAGTAGGCCGCCGCGACAGAGCATCTTTCCCCTGCCTGCGGCCCGTCGTGGAACTGCGTGACATGGTAAAGGCCCGCCCCATCCGGCGCGCCTTCATTGAAATCGTCACACCGCGGGATCTGGCATTGCTCGCAGGCGTCAACGAACGCGCGGCTGATCTTGCGCGGCGCGGATTGGGCGCGCACCTGCAAGGGGCCATCCGCGCCGTGGTGCGGCCCAGCCCCGCCTTGAAAGCCTTCAGCGCGCAGGAACAGGGGCTTCACGCACTCCCAATCCCAGCCGTCGCAGCCAAGATCGGCCCAGTGGTCGTAATCTGCCGGGTTGCCCCGGACGTAGAGCATCGCGTTGATGGCAGATGAGCCGCCCAAGGCTTTGCCACGCGGCTGGAACCCGCGCCGCCCGTTCAAGCCCGGCTGCGGAACCGTCTGAAATGCCCAGTTGTTGATGCGCGGTCGGCCCGACACCATCGTGGCCACCAGTGCCGGTGCGCGGATGAAGATGTCACGCCCGCCACCGCCCGCCTCGACCAGGATGACCGAGGTGTTCGGGTTTTCGGACAAGCGCGCGGCCAAGACGCAACCCGCGCTGCCGCCGCCAACGATGACGTATTCCGCCTCCATGCCCGCGACACTGGCGCGCCGGGGCGTGCACGCCAAGCGGAACCGTGCGTCAGCCTGGCAGTTTACCGGTCAGGACGTAGCGCAGAACCTCGACCACCTGGCGCGGCTCTTCGGCCACGGCGAGAGCGGCGGCGTGGACCTCTTTCAACGCATGCTGATGCTCGGGCATGGACAGGACGATCATCGGCTTGCCCAGCGCCGCCGCGTAGCCCGCGTCGAAGGCCGCGTTCCACTGCTTGTATTTCTCGCCGAAGCGGACGACGACAACATCGGCATTCTCGATCCCGTGACGCGTGCGGATGGCATTCACCATCGCGCCCTTGTGGTCGTGCCAATACTTGTTGGGCTCTTCCCCCAGGATCGCGACTCCGCAATCATCGCTTGCCGTATGATCGGTAACGGGGCCCGAGAAGGTCACGTCCAGATCTTGCGCGCCTTCAACGATCTGCTCGCGCCAATCGGTATGGATCTCGCCCGAAAGGTAAACCTTCATGTCTCGCATCCCTTATCTGTGGTTCCGCCCAAAAAGATAAGGCGCGGCTGCTGACGAGCAAACCGCGCCCTACCACGTCCCGTGCGCACCTAGCCGCGCAGCGTGCCGTCCGTGGCCTTGCCGACCTTCTCGACGATCTTCGACGCCACGGCCTCGATCTCTTCCTCGGTCATCGTGCCCTTGGTCGGCTGCATCCGCACGGTCAGCGCGATGGATTTCTTGCCATCGCCGAGGCTGCCGCCGACGAATTCGTCGAACACTCGAACATCCTCGATCAGCGCCTTGTCGGCCCCGGCCGCGGCATTGACGAGGTTCAGCGCCTCGACCTCAGCATCGACGACGAAGGCGAAATCACGCTCGACCGCCTGGTATTCCGGCATCACCGCCGCGCCGCGGCTGGCGCCCTGGGATTTCGGCATCGGCACCTCGGCGGGGAAGAGGGTAAAGGCCATCGCCGGGCCTTTCACGTCCATCGCTTCCAACACGCGGGGGTGCAGTTCGCCAAAGACGCCAAGCACCTTTTTCGGGCCGAGACAGATCACGCCATGCCGGCCCGGGTGCCACCACTCGGGTCCGCCCCGCAGGATCTGCGCCTTGGCGGGCGCGCCAATGGCCGACAAAACCGCCTCGGCATCGGCCTTGACGTCGAAGACGTCGACCGGACGGCGCGCGCCATGCGGGTCGCGCGGGCCGGTCTGGCCCACCAACAGGCCGGTGGCCTGCAAATGTTGTTCTCCCGGCTCACCCCACTCGAAGGCGTGACCGACCTCGAACAAGGCCAGGTCCATCATGCCACGCGCCTGGTTGCGCGCCGCGGCCTGCAAAAGACCCGGCAGCAGGTGCGGGCGCATATGGCTCATTTCCGAACTGATCGGATTTTCCAGCATCACGTCATCGGTGCCACCGCCGAACAGCGCGGCCGAGGCCTGGTCGATGAAGCTGTAGGTCACGCATTCGTTGTAGCCCAGCGCCGCACAGGTCCGCCGCGCAGCACGTTCGCGCAGCTGCATCGGCGTCAGCACCGGCGCGGGCACGCCCGGCTTGGAGCGGCTCATCGGTTTCGGCTCCAGCTTGGTCAGCGAGGCCACGCGCGCCACCTCTTCGACGAGATCGGCCTCGCCCTGTACATCGCGCCGCCAGGACGGCACCCAGACCTCCAGCACGTCCCCCGTTCCGGTGGCCGAGAAACCAAGTTCGGTCAGGATCCGCGCCTGTTCTTCCTTGGGGATCTCCATCCCGACAAGGCTGATGACCCGCGCGGTATCGAGCGGGTAGCTGCGCGCGGTTTTCAGCGCGCCCCCCGCCTCGACCACCTCGGACGGTTCGCCCCCGCACAGATCGAGGATCATGCGCGTCGCAGCCTCAAGCCCCGGCAAGGTGTATTCCGGGTCGACGCCACGCTCGAACCGGTAGCGCGCATCGGAGTGGATTTTCAGGTCGCGGCCCGTGTAGGCGATCTGAACCGGGTCCCACCAGGCGGATTCAAGGAAGACATTCACCGTCTCCTCGGTGCAGCCCGACTCTTCGCCGCCCATGATACCGGCGATGCTTTCGGGGCCATCTTCGCCCGAGATGATGATCTGACCCTTCGAGAAGGTGTAGGTCCGCTCATCCAGCGCAAGCAGTTCCTCGCCCCCCTTGGCCCGGTGCACCCGGACATTGCCCTTGACCTTGTCCGCATCGAACACGTGCAGCGGGCGGTTCATGTCGTAGGTGAAGAAGTTGGTGATATCGACCAGCGCCGAGATCGGACGCAGCCCGATGGCGCGCAGACGGTCCTGCAACCATTGCGGCGAGGGTCCGTTCTTGACGCCGCGGATCAAGCGACCCGTGAAATGCGGCGCGCCGTCCAGCGTGTCTTTGTCGATCGTCACGTCGATGGGACACGCGAAGCTGCCCGGCACCGGGTCGACCGAGTAGGGCTTCAGCTTGCCGATCCCACGCGCGGCAAGGTCGCGGGCGATGCCGCGCACGCCCAGCGCGTCCTGCCGGTTCGGCGTGATGGCGATCTCGATCACCGGATCGACCTTGGCCGGGTCGTTCGTGGCCAGCCATTCGACGAAGCTCTGCCCCACAATGCCCGAGGGCAGTTCGATGATGCCGGAATGTTCGTCGCTGAGTTCCAACTCACGCTCGGACGCCATCATGCCATGGCTTTCAACACCGCGGATCTTGCCCACGGACAGGGTCACGTCGATCCCCGGCACGTAGTCGCCCGGCTTGGCCAGCACGACGGTAATGCCCTCACGTGCGTTGGGCGCGCCGCAGACGATCTGCTTCACGCCCTCGTCCGTCTCGACCATGCAGACCTTCAGCCGGTCGGCATCGGGGTGCTGCTCGGCCGAAACGACCTTGGCGAGCGTGAAGGACGACAGCCGCGCGCCGCGATCTTCGACGCCCTCAACTTCAAGGCCCAGATCGGTCAGCGCCTCGGCGATCTCGTCGACCGACGCCTCGGTTTCGAGGTGATCCTTCAACCACGACAGCGTGAATTTCATTGGCCGCAACCCCTTCGCAATTCCGGCCTCGCGCTTAGCGCAGGCAGGCCCGGATTGGAAGGCTGCCCCGCATCCGTGGGTCGGGATTCCCGCCATTTTGCCTTTGCCGGCCGCACGGTATCAGACAGATCAATGTCAAATGGCCCTGCGGGGGCGAGGCCAAACCTGGAAAGGACGTGCCACATGCGCCGTTTCATTGCCCTTGCCGCGCTTGCCTGCGGGCTGGCCACCCCCGTTGCCGCCGCTGCCGAACAGGTGGCGATCCAATCCTGGCAGAACCGCCGGTATGCCTGCTTCGACGGTGGCTACCTGGCCGCCAGTTGTCCGGGCAATCGCGCCCATGTCTTCGAGATCGAGCGCCTTGGCGGAAACGAAGTGGCGTTCCGCGATCCGGCCTCGGGGCGGTATCTGCGCGCGGGCGTCACGGAAAACGCGCTGATGGCCCTTGGTGGCGACCGCATCGGCGGGTGGGAACGGTTCGAGATGAGCCAATCGGGCGGTACATTTCACCTGCGGTCGGTGCAGAACGGTCAATACGTGCGCGCAGGCATCGGGCAGCAGACGCTGTTCGGCGCCGTCTCACCCCATGCCCTAGGTTGGGAGGAGTTCCGTATTTTCCCGGTCGGCACCCCGTCGGAGGTTTCCTTGGAACAGGATCACGAAACGCCGGTGCCATTTGCTGGAAACTGGGTGCTGGACCGCGTGCTTGACGCCTCGGGGCAGGATGTTCGCTTCAACGATCGCATGGCGCGCATGCGCCCGGTCGAGATCGACGCGCAGGGGCGGCTACATTTCGCCTTCGGCTGCAACCAGATCAACGGCCAACTGCTGCAACGCGGCGACCGGATCGGTGTCGCGGGCGGCGGGTTCATGACCACGCGCATGGCCTGCCCCGGCCCAGAGATGGAGCTTGAGCGCATCGTCTCGGCGAGTTTCGCCAGCGCCGCGCATTTCGCGATCAACGGCACCCGTTGGAGCCTTCGCGACGCCAATCACCAACTGCGGCTGGAATTCGTCCGCCAGTAAAGGCGTCACTCGTCGTCGCGCACGATATCCGGCACGCCAAGTTTGGCGGTCAACCGCTCCATCTCGCGCTGGACCAGGCTGATGTTGCTGTCGCGCACGGTGGGCAGCAGGGCACGGGCGCGGCGCACCTCGGCATAGTCGAGTTTGGCCGCGATCACCTCTTCGCCCTCGCCCGCCTGCGCCAGCACACGCCCGAACGGGTCGAGGATGCGCGAGCCGCCCCAGAACGTCAGGTCTTCCTCGACGCCGCAGCGGTTCACCATGATCGACGGCGCGCCGTACATCATGGAATAGAACTTCATCGTCGTGGCCCAGCTGTCGGGGTTGTCGAACTCGTCGCCCACCGCCTCGCGCCCCGACGAAATCGGCGCGGTCAACAGGGTCGCGCCGTGCAGGAAGGACAGGTGCACCAGCGCCGGGTTGTAGAGATCGGCACAGATCAGCAGCCCCATGCGCCAGTCCCCCGGCATCGGGTGCGTGTCGACGAAGCGGCCCAGCGCGTAGTATTTCGTTTCGATCAAACGGCCATAACTGGGCAGGTTCAGCTTGCGGTGGATATAGACCAGCCTGCCGTTCTTTAGCACGGCGGCGGCGTTGTAGAACTGCGCGGCAGGGCCTTCCTCGATGAAGCCGACGACGATTTCCATCTCGCCCGCCGCCTTCGACAGGTCTAGCAGGCGGGTATCATCACGGTGCATCGCGACGTTCAGCAGGTTTTCCGCGCCGTAATGACCCGCCAGCGACAGTTCCGGGAAGACGAGGCACTCGATCCCGAGGTTCCTGGCCTGTCCGATCAGCCTGTGATGGGTGGCGAGGTTCGCGTCGAGATCGCCGATGGCCGAGGCCATCTGCGCCGCGCCGAGGTTCAGATAGCGTGTCAATTCCGCCCCCATGTGCTGTTTCCCGGCCCCGTGCCGAAAACCGCTGCGTGGGTCAAGCTTGGCTGTCGTCGGGACGGTCATCCCGGTTCCTGGCCCGGACCGAGGTCAGCCAGCGCTCGACCAGGAAAACCGGCGCAAGGATAATCGTCCAGGCCAGCGTGTTCAGCAGCGTCCAGGTCAGCTTTTGCCCCGTCGGCATGTCGGATCGCCACAGGAACACATGCGCGATCACGATCAGCGTGACGAGGGCAAGGACGATCCAGGTTGAGCAGCGAAGGTTTGGCATGGGCGTGAAATGGCGCGGATCTGCGACAGGGCAAGGTAGGGCGGGACTTGTCCCGCCTCTCCCGGCGCGGCGGGGCAAGTCCCGCCCTACGCGATGTGGCAGTCGGGCGCGCGCTGCCCGTGGGGGTAAGGGCCGGGCGCGGCCACCAACGCGCGCAACGGTAGCCGGGCGCGCGCCTGCCCGTGGGGTGGCGCAGCAACGGGCGGTCTATGGCGCTTTATGGCAGCCAAGTCATTGCTCAGAAGGAACGATGCGCGAGGGTTGCCAAAGCGCCAGCCCGCCGGGACGGGCAGGCGCTCGCCCGGCGCCTTCGGCGCTATTCGGGCGGAGCGAGTTCTTCACACCCCCGAATGCACCGCCGGCACCTGCAGCGCGCTGAACCCGTAGTGGCGCAGCCACCGCAGGTCTGAGTCGAAGAACGCCCGCAGATCGGGGATGCCGTATTTCAGCATCGCGATCCGGTCGATGCCCATGCCGAAGGCAAAGCCCTGCCACTCGGCCGGGTCCACGCCCGCCGCTTGCAGCACCTTGGGGTGCACCATGCCGCTGCCCAGTACTTCCAGCCAGCCGTCGCCCTCGCCCACCTTCACGGTGCCGCCTTCGAAGGAGCACTGGATATCGACTTCGGCCGACGGCTCGGTGAAGGGGAAATGCGAGGCGCGGAAGCGCGTTTTGACCTTGGTGCCGAAATAGGCGGTGAAGAATTCCTCGAGCACCCATTTCAGGTTCGCCATCGACAGATCGCGGTCGATGGCCAGCCCCTCGACCTGGTGGAACATGGGCGTATGCGTCTGGTCGTAATCGGCGCGATAGACGCGGCCCGGCGCGATCACGCGGCAGGGCGCGCCATGCGCCTCCATATGGCGGATCTGCACGGGGCTGGTATGGGTGCGCAGCACGTGGGGCGGTCGGTTATCCCCCTCGGCGCGGTGGGTGTAGAACGTATCCATCTCGGCGCGGGCGGGATGGTGGCCCGGGATGTTCAGCGCGTCGAAATTGTACCAATCGGTCTCGATCTGCGGCCCCTCGGCCACCGAGAAGCCCATGTCGGCGAAGATCGCCGTGACCTCTTCGGTCACCTGGCTGACAGGGTGGATGGTGCCGACGCGGCGGTGCCGCGCGGGCAAGGTCACGTCCAGCCACTCGGCTTGCAGGCGGGCGTCCAGCGCGGCATCGGCCAGCGCCTGCTTCTTGGCGGCCAGCGCGCTGTTCACCTCGTCCTTCAGGGCATTCAGCGCGGGACCGGCGGTCTGGCGTTCCTCGGGCGTCATCTTGCCCAGCTCGCGCATCTTCAGGCTGATCTCGCCCTTCTTGCCGATGGCCGCGACGCGGATCTCTTCCAGCGCGGCCTCGTCGCCCGCGTTTCCGATCCGCTCCAGCCAGGTGGCGCGCAAGCTGTCCAAACCGTCCATCGAAGCCATCTCCGCCCATGAAAAAATCCGCGCCCTCACCTAGCAGAGAGGGGGCGGATTGCAAGGCAGGCTGGCATCAGCGGCGGGTGGCGGCGGTCCCTTGGCCAGCGGCCATGCCGGTGACGAAGGCCTGGATGATCTCGGGCATCGGCGTGCTGCGCGCGGCGGGCGGCACATGGACCGGTTTACGCCGGATCAGGGCCACGATGCCAAAGAAGACCAGCGCGAGACCGAAATAGACGCCACCGACAATCAAGGCGACCGTTGCCGTCGGCAGGACGGCGGACAGGGCAAGCCATGCCGACACCGTGAAAAACGCCAGCCCCACGGCCAGCAACAGCCCGGCAAAGGTCGAGAAGGCGGCGGCCCGGGCCTCGACCCGGGCCTTGTAAGCCAATGCGGTCAGCATCGCGGCCCCCTTACCGGCGCGACGAGAGAAAGCCGACGAGGAAGCCGACACCAGCGGCAACGCCCAGCGCCGCCCCCGGGTTCGAGCGCACCATGTCGCCCGTCTGGGCGGTCATGCGGTCGATTTCGGCGCGGGCCTGTTCGCCCTTGAGACGGGCGGCGTCCGACAGATCGTTGGCGCGTTCATTGACGTGCGCACGCGCTTCGGCGCCCTTGCCGCGGCCATAATCGGCCATCGTCTGGCTCAGCGCGGCCAGATCGGCCTTCACGGTTTCCAGTTGGGCGGCAATGTCCGCGCTGTCGGGGCTGCTGCGGCCATTGGTGGTCTTTGCGGTTGCCATGTCGAACCTCCGTCATGGTTGCGTGTGATCTGCCTCCACAACGTGCCGGATGTTCGCCGGTTCCATTATTTTCCGGGTCTCAGGTCCCGTCCTTGCCCGCGAAGGCCGACTTCCGCCCGCGCACGGCCAGTGCACGGCGCGACAAGGTCACCTTGCCGTTCTGGGCATAGAGCGTCGTCGGAGGTTCGGGTTTCTGGTGCTTCTCGGCCACGGTGATCGAGTCGTAGAAGCGCACGCCTTGCAGGTCCTTCGCGATCTCGTCGAAGGGAAACATCGCGTCCTGATCGGTGTACCAGCTATGCATCCGGTCCACGAGGCGCTTGGCGTATTCGATCCAGCTGGCCTCATTGCGATAACCGCCGCCGAAACCGGGCCAGTAGGAGGTATGGCAATCCTCGACCACATAGATGCCACGGTCGCTGATATGGGGCCAAAGCGCCTCGAAACTGGCGATCTGATGGGCGCAGACATGGCTGCCATCATCCAGGATCACGTCGAAGGGTCCGTGTTTCTCGGCAAGCTGCGCAAGGAAATCCGGATCGGCCTGGTTGCCGATCTCGACGCTGGTGCCCTCCTCGGCATGTTGGGCACAGTCCGGGTCGATATCGACGAAGGTCAGGCGGGAACCTTCGGCAAAGAACCCTTTCCACATCGGGATCGAGCCGCCCTTGAACACGCCGATTTCCAGAAACGAGATCGGGCGCTGACGAAACCGGGTCATCTCGCGCTCGTAGACCTCGAAGTAATGCACCCATTTCGAGAGCATCCGGTCATCGGTGCGCTTGAGATAGTCGGAGAAATAGCCCATCGGCCCTGCCCGCAAAAGAGAACCCCCGCCGGACTGTCGCCCGGCGGGGGTTGAAACTCAAGCGATCCGGGGTCGGATCAGAGCGCGGCCTTGGCCTGCGCCACGATGGCGCCGAACGCTTCGGGCTCGTGCACGGCGAGATCGGCCAGAACCTTGCGGTCCACCTCGATCCCGGCCAGCGCCAGGCCGTTGATGAAGCGCGAATAGGTCAGGCTTTCATCATGGGCGCGCACGGCGGCGTTGATGCGCTGGATCCAGAGCGACCGGAACTGGCGCTTGCGGGCCTTGCGGTCGCGCGTGGCGTACTGGTTGGCCTTGTCGACGGCCTGGGTCGCGGTGCGGAAGTTGCGCGAGCGCGAGCCATAATAACCTTTGGCCGCGTCAAGAACCTTCTTGTGGCGGCGATGGGTGACGGTTCCACCTTTGGTGCGGGACATATCCGGGCCTCCTCAGCGGTCGTAGGGCATGTAGGACTTGACGATCTTCGCATCGGGTTCCGACAGGGTCGTCGTCCCGCGTGCGTTGCGGATGAACTTGTTCGTCCGCTTGATCATCCCGTGCCGTTTGCCGGCCTGAGCGGCGACCACCTTGCCGGTGCCCGTCACCTTGAAGCGCTTCTTGGCGCTCGATTTCGTCTTCATCTTCGGCATTTCCGTCTCCTTGTCTCGAAGCGGTTCGGGCGCGACTCGGCATGCCGTATCAAGGCCGGCCGCACCGTTGGAGCGGGTCGCATACAGCCAAAGGGGCGACGTGGCAAGCCTCAGTTCAGAATCCGCGCCGCCACAAGGATGAACGCATCGGGAATGTCCCAGAACTCCAGCCCGCCGGGGAGCGACAGATGCAGGAAGACGAACAACCCGACCCCGATTGCCAGGCTGAGAAGGGCAGCGATCGGCCAGCGCCCGTTGACCCAACCCGCTAGGCTCGACGCGAGCGCCATGCCCGAGACGAGCGTGGCAATCACCAGCAGGATGTCGGACGGCACGTCTGGCAGGGTCAAGCGTGGCTCACTCCGGGTCGGTGGCGTAGATCAGGCGTTCGGCACAGGGTGCCACGCGCAGGATGTTCGTGGAACCCTGCACGTTGAAGGGCACACCGGCCACGACGATGATCTGATCCTCTTCGCTGGCGAACCCGCCCGAGCGCGCGGCCCGCGCCGCCGACACGACGGCCCCTTTGAAGCGCGTCAGCTCATCGGTGATGAAGCAGCTCGTGCCCCAGTGCAGGCACATGCGCCGCGCCACCCCGGTCAGGGGCGTCAGCGCGATCACGGGCACGCGCGGACGTTCCCGCGCCACCAGCGCGGCTGTATTGCCCGACTGAGTAAAGCAGCAGATCGCCTTGATGTTCACGGTTTCGGCGATTTCGCGCGCGGCGGCCACGATGGCGTCGGCGGTCGAGGATCGGTCGACGTAGCGGGACGCCACCATGATATCGCGGAAATTCGGATCGCTTTCGACCTCGATTGCAACGTTGTGCATGGTCTGCACCGCCTCGACCGGATAATCGCCTGCCGCAGACTCCGCCGACAGCATCACCGCGTCCGCCCCTTCGTAAAGGGCCGCCGCGACGTCCGAGACCTCGGCGCGGGTTGGCATCGGGCTTTCGATCATGCTCTCCAGCATCTGGGTTGCAACGATCACGGGTTTCGCAGCCGAGCGGCACTGGCGCACCAGGCGCTTCTGGATCGGGGGCACCGCCTGAACGGGCAACTCGACCCCCAGATCGCCGCGCGCCACCATGATCCCGTCCGAAGCGGCGAGGATCTCGTCGAAGCAATCGACGGCAGCCGGCTTTTCGATCTTCGACAGGATAGCGGCGCGACCATGGGCCAGTTCCCGCGCCTCTTCCACGTCGGCGACGCGCTGCACGAAGCTGAGCGCCAGCCAATCGACACCGAGCTGGCAGACGAATTCAAGATCCTTGCGGTCCTTGTCGGACAGGGCAGCCAGCGGGAGTACGACGTCGGGCACGTTCACGCCCTTGCGGTTCGAGATCGGCCCGCCCGCGATCACGGTGCAATCGGCGAAATCGCTGCCACATTTCTCGACGCGCAGGCGCACCTTGCCATCATTGACCAGAAGGCGCTTGCCCGGCTCCAGCGCTTCGAAAATCTCCTTGTGGGGCAGTTGCACGCGGCTTTCATCGCCGGGCGTCGGGTCAAGATCGAAGCGAAAGGATGCCCCGTCCTGCAACTCGTGCCCCTCGTCATTGGCGAAGGTGCCGCAGCGCAGCTTTGGCCCCTGCAAATCGGCAAGGATCGCGATCGGGCGGCCCGTGTCCTTTTCGACCTGGCGGATCGCGGCGTGGCGTTCGCGGATCTCGTCATGGCTGCCGTGGCTCATGTTCAGGCGGAACACGTTGGCCCCGGCCTCGAACAAAGCGCGGATCATGTCGTAGCCATCCGAGGCCGGACCCAGCGTTGCGACGATCTTGACGTTTCTTCCGGTGTTCATGGGCAACCTGCCCCCCCTTCGTGATCTTTATTCACCCTTTTTGGGCGATGTTTGCGCTCACATCGGCGCCTTGCGCCCCTATTGGCCCAAAAGCAGGCGCGGGACAAGTTGCCTGCCGACCCCGGCTCTGGCGCTTTCACCGATTGCGTCCTAAGTGCCGGTGTCGGATGACGCGAGGATGACGCGACCGTGACTGCACCGTTTCATATCGAGGGCGAGGGGCGCAAAAGCCGCTGGGTCGTGACCTGCGACCATGCCTCGAACCGCGTGCCGCCCGAGGTTGCGGGCGGGGATCTTGGTCTGCCCCCCGAGGACATGGCGCGCCACATCGCCTATGACGTGGGGGCCGCCGGCGTGGCGCGCAGCCTGGCAGCGGCGCTGGATGCCCCGGTGATCGTGTCGGATTTTTCCCGCCTCGTGATCGACCCCAACCGCGGCGAGGATGACCCGACGCTTCTGATGAAGATCTATGACGGGTCGATCATTCCGGCCAATCGCCATGCCGATGCGGCCGAGGTCGAGCGGCGGCTGGACCTGTTCCACCGCCCTTATCATCGCGCGCTGGAGCGCCTGATCGCGGGGCGGGATGACCCCGTTCTCGTGTCGATCCATTCCTTTACCCGGCAGCTTCGGGGCCGGGCGCCGCGCCCGTGGCATGTGGGCGTTCTTTATGCCGCGGATACCCGGCTGGCACTGCCGCTGCTGGCCCGTCTGAACGACGAACCCGACCTGTGCGTGGGTGATAACGAACCCTATTCCGGCCACCTGCCCAATGACGCGATGGACCGGCACGGGGTGCAGCCGGGCCGCCCCCATGTCCTGATCGAGCTGCGCAACGACCTGATCGAGGAGGAGGCGGATCAGGCGGCATGGGGCGCAAGGCTGGCCCCCATGCTTGACGCGGCGCTGAAGATTTCCGAGGTCTGACCCGAACACAGGAGGCAAGACATGGACGACGCGACGAGAACCGAGCTTGAAGCCGCCGCCTTTCGCCGGTTGCTGCAACATCTCGATGAACGCAAAGACGTGCAGAATATCGACCTGATGAACCTGTCGGGATTCTGCCGCAACTGCCTGAGCCGCTGGTACCAGGAAGCCGCCGCCGAGCGTGGCATCGACATGGGCAAGGAAGAGGCCCGCGAGGTCATCTACGGCGAGCCCTACGCGCAGTGGAAAGCCAAATACCAGACCGAGGCAAGTGACGAGCAGAAAGCGGCCTTCGAGAAATCCCACCCGGGACACTGACGGGTTTGCGCGCGCAGGCCTGCGCGCGCCATTCGCAGCGCTACGAAATCGTCAGGCTGCCTTTTCGGCGGCCTCGGCGCGCAGGAAGGCCGGCTTGCCCGGCTCGCTCAGGTCAGGCGCATGGCGGTAGCCGCCAAGGTCGAACTCCACGATGCCTTCAGGGTTGGTGAGGCGACGTTCGGTGATGAACCGCGCCATCGCGCCACGGGCTTTCTTGGCATAGAAGCTGACGATCTTGGGACCGCCCGGTTTGTCCTCCAGGAACACGGGCGTGATGACCTTGAGCTTCAGCGCTTCCCGGTCAGCGGCCGTGAAATACTCGACGGACGCGCAGTTGATCAGCGTGTCGGTCCCCAATTCCTCGGCTTCGGCGTTCAGCGCCTCGGCAATGCGGTCGCCCCACCAATCATACAGCGTCTTGCCGCGCGGGGTCTTTAGCCGAGTGCCCATTTCCAAACGGTAGGGCCGGATGGCGTCGAGCGGGCGCAACAGGCCGTAAAGGCCCGACAGGATGCGCAGGCGGTCCTGCGCAAAGCGCAGATCGTCCGCATCGAGGCTGGCGGCCTCCAGACCGGCATAGGTGTCACCGGCAAAGGCCAATGCGGCGGGGCGCAGATCGTCAGGCTCCTCCGCATAGCGCGCGAAGCGCTCGACATTCAGCTTGGCGAGGTCCTCGGAAATGCTCATCAGCTTTTGCAGATCGCCCACGGACAGATCGCGCGCGACCTCGGCAAGTTCGTCGGCTTGATCCTGGAAAACCGGCTTGGTCATCTCGACATCGCGGGGCGCCCAATCGAGGCGTTTCGCTGGGGAAATGACGGTCAGCATGGGCGGTCCTCCGGGGCAGCAATTCGTGATCGGTTGATCATGTAAGGCGATGGTGCCGGGTTATCCAGCCTCGCGCAGTACATCGAGAAACGCATCGGCAAAGCGTTCGGCGCGCCGTTCCCCCAGCAACCGTTCGACCGTGGACCGGTCGGTCGGGCGCATATCGGCCAGTTTCGCCAGCTGCGACGAGGAACAGGAGAGCGGTTTCTCAAGCCCCGTGTCGCCGCGTGCCAGATCGGCCTGCACCGCCAGAAGGCGATCATAGACAGTGCCCGCTTCGCGCCCCGCCAGCTTGCGCCGCGCGGGGTGCAGGGGGGCTGCGGCCTCGCCGGTAATGACGGACAGGAACTCGGCCCCGTAGCGGTCGAGCTTGGTCGCGCCGACACCCGAGACCTTGGCCATCTCGTCCAGCGACTGGGGGCGCGTCTCGGCCATCTCGATCAGGGTGCGATCCGTGAAGATGACATAGGCCGGAACGCGCGCGGCCTCGGCCAGCGCACGGCGCTTGGCCTTCAGCGCCGAGAGAAGCGGTGCGTCCTCTTCCGAGACCAGCATCTTGGCGGCCGGGCGTCGGCTGGCCGATTTGGTGATCGTGTCGCGGCGCAAGGTGATCTCGGCCTCGCCCTTCAGGATCGGGCGCGCGGCCTCGGTCATGCGCAGCGCGCCATGCCGGGCGGGATCGGGCCGCACGAGGTCATGGCCCATCATCTGGCGAAACACGGCCTGCCAGCCGCGCCGGTCGAACTCCGACCCGACGCCGAAAGTCGGAAGCCGATCATGCCCGCGGGCACGGACCTTGTCGGTATCCTGCCCAAGGAGGATGTCGATCAGGTGGCCGGTGCCAAAATACTCCCCCGTTCGCAGGATCGCCGACAGCGCCTTGCGCACGGCGGTCGTGGCATCGAAGGTCTCGGGCGCGGTGGCGCAGAGATCGCAATTGCCGCAAGGGTCCGACTCCTCGCCGAAATACCCCAGCAGTTTCTGACGGCGGCAACTGATCGCCTCGGCCAGTCCCAACAGCGCGTTCAACCGCGCATGATCGGCCGCCTTGCGTTCGGGCGGGGCGAGGCCTTCGTCGATCTGCTGGCGGCGAAAGCGGATGTCGTCGGGACCATAAAGCGTGAGCGTATCGGCAGGCGCCCCGTCGCGCCCCGCGCGGCCGATTTCCTGGTAATAGGCCTCGATGCTTTTTGGCAGGTCCGCCTGCGCGACCCAACGGATATCGGGCTTGTCCACGCCCATGCCGAAGGCGACGGTGGCAACCACGATCAGGCCATCCTCGGTGGCGAACCGGTGTTCGACATGGCGGCGATCCTCGGCCTCCATCCCGCCGTGGTAATGGCAGGCGGAATGGCCCGCCTCGCGCAGGGCTTGGGCGAGTGTCTCGGTCTTGGCGCGGGTGCCGCAATAGACGATGCCGGATTGCCCCTTGCGCGCGGCGGCGTAGCTGAGGATCTGCTGGCGCGGCTGGTTCTTGACCTCGAAGGCGAGCGACAGGTTCGGCCGGTCAAACCCGCGCAGGAAGGTTTCGGGCTGCGCGCCATCGAACAGGCGCGCGACGATTTCCTCGCGAGTTTCGGCATCCGCCGTGGCGGTGAAGGCGGCCAGCGGCACGTTCAATTGCCGGCGCAACGCCCCGATCCGCAGGTAATCGGGGCGGAAGTCATGGCCCCATTGGCTGACGCAATGGGCCTCGTCCACCGCGATCAGGGACACGCCCGCACGTTTCAGCATCCGCTCAGCCCCCGAGGAGGCGAGGCGTTCCGGCGCGATGTAGAGCAGTTTGAGCCTGCCGCTTTCCAGCGCCTCCCACACGGCATCGGTTTCCTCGGGCGTGTTGCCCGAGGTCAGCGCACCCGCCTCAACCCCGGCTTCGCGCAGGCCGCGAACCTGGTCGCGCATCAGCGCAATCAACGGCGAGATCACGACGGTCACGCCCTCGCGCATAAGCGCGGGAAGCTGGAAACACAGGGATTTGCCGCC
This sequence comes from [Roseibacterium] beibuensis, assembly GCF_039542305.1. Classification (NCBI taxonomy): domain Bacteria; kingdom Pseudomonadati; phylum Pseudomonadota; class Alphaproteobacteria; order Rhodobacterales; family Roseobacteraceae; genus Roseicyclus; species [Roseibacterium] beibuensis. Next base: position 852,961 of record NZ_BAABHW010000002.1, read on the forward strand.
GCCCGTGGGCATGATGGCCAGCACGTTGTGGCCCGCGGCAACCGCGCCCACGATGTCTTCCTGACCGGGGCGGAACCCCGGAAAGCCGAAAACCTGCGACAGCAGGGCGGATGCGTCTGGGCGGGTCTCCAGCATAGGTGTGCGGGGGCCTGTCGTGTCTTGTTATGCGGTCTGCTCGATGAATTCTGACCGTCCCATATTGATGTTTGGTTAACAAGCCCTGCCAGATTTGGTGGTCCGGTCGCTGTGTCGCATTACGCAACTTTCCCCTTAACGGAAGCCCATCCTTTGGCTAGCCAGTTGACCAATGCGTAAACCTCGAGGAGTATCAGGATCATGTTGTCCCGCCTTGCCGGATATGTCGTGGCCACATCGGCTGCGTTTACGGTCGCTTGCGCTGGCCCCTCGCTCGCGCAGGAATCCGAACCCGATGTCACCCTGAGGTTCCAGCATTTCGTCTCGCCGCTCTCGGCCAACCCGAGCCATTTCATGGGGCCTTGGGCCGAGGCGATCGAAGAGCAGTCGGGGGGCCGAATCGCGGTCGAGATCTACCCGTTCATGCAACTCGGAGGGGCCGCACCCAGTCAGTATGACCTGATCCGAGACGGGGCGATCGACGGCGGTTGGGTCATTCCGGGCTACCAGCCGGGGCGCTTCCCCGAGGCCGAAGCGCTTGAGCTTCCGTTCATGACGACGAAATCCGGCGAAGAGGCCAGCCGCGCTGCATGGCACTTCACGCAGGAATTCCTGATGGATGATTTCGCCGATGTGCATGTCATTGCCGCGCATATGCATGGGCGCGGCCTGATCCATGTCGATGGCCCGGCGATTCAGGAGATTGCGGATCTTGAGGGGTTGCGCCTGCGCGGACCGTCACGACCTGCAACGCTGCTTCTGGAGCGGCTGGGGGCAACGCCCGTGGGCATGCCCGTGCCCGCCTTTCCCGAGGCGCTGGCGCGCGGTGTCGTCGATGGTGGCGTGATCACCTGGGAGATGTCGCCCTCGCTGCGGCTGGACGAACTCGTGCAAAGCCACACTGACGTTGCGGGCGACCGGTCGCTTTACAACCTCTATTTCATCTGGGCGATGAACCGCGAGGTCTACGAGGGGTTGCCCGAGGATCTGCGCGCGGTGATCGACGCCAATTCCGGCATGATGGCGAGCGCTTGGGCCGGGCGCGCCCATGACATCGGCGATGCGGATGGACGTGCCGCGATGGCCGCCGCTGGCAATCAGATTGCCACCCTCTCGGAAGACGTGACCGAGGAAATCCGTGCTCTCGGCGACGCGGTCACCCAAGCGTGGATTGACGAAGTGAGCGCGCGCGGACTGGATGGCGCGGCATTGGTCGAAGCCGCCCGCCGCTATGTCGCCGAAGAGGCCGGTACAGGAACCGTCCCTTTGACGGATTGAGAGACGTAACCAGTACGTGTGTAACCAGTAGGAAGGCCGTCCCTTCGGGGGCGGCCTTCTTCTTTGCAACTGGAAAGGTCCGCCGCGGGCGTGTCAGGCAGCCTGGATCCCGATCAGCGCAGGGATCTCGGCCATGTCACGAATGATCTGCGCGCCCTTGGCAGCCAGCCTCGCACCATCGCCTTCGGGGGCATAGCCAAAGCAGGGCATGCCCGCGCGCCGCGCGGCTTCTGCGCCGGTCGGGCTGTCTTCGACGACAAGGCACTTGGCCGGGTCGACGCCCAAATCCGCAGCCGCATGGAGGAACAGGCCCGGATCGGGCTTGGCGACCCTCAAGGTATGGGCCGAATAGCGGCGCCCGTCGAAGCGCGGCGCCAACCCGGTAGAGCCGAGCGTGATCCCCATCTTCTCTTCACTGCCGTTCGAGGCGACGCAATAGGGCAGGCCGACCGTGTCGAGCTGATCCAGCAACGCCGGAATGCCGGGGATCGGATCGACGCCTTCGCGCAGCTTGGCGTAGGTTTCGGCATAGATCTCGTCCACCCAGTCATCGGGAAGGTCGGCCCCCAGGCTGCGGGCCTTCTCGCCGACCCCTGCCATCGTGCCACCGATGAACAGCCCCATCGCCTCATCGAAGGTCAACGACAGGCCATGCCGTGCGAGGTTGTCGACCAACAGGCGGTTCGACACGGGCTCACTGTCCACCAGCACGCCGTCACAATCGAAAATGATGAGATCAGGGGTCATTCGGCCTCTTCCGCACGCAACAGGGTCAGGGTCGTGCCGCCATAGCGGCGTTGATCGACCTGGACCAGACCGGATGGCGGGAGGGGTGGGGTGCTTTCTTCCCAGACGATCAGGGCGCCGGGGGCGATCCATCCGCCGGTCAGCGCGCTGCCCAAGGCTCGTTCACCCAAGCCCTGACCGTAGGGCGGGTCCAGAAACACGAGATCGAACGGTTTGCCCCGGTTCTCGCCAAGGCTGGTCGCATCGCGGCGAAAAACCTTGGTCATGCCTTGCGCGGCGCACAGCCCGATATTCTCCCGCAGAAGCGCGCGAGACGCCCCGCCATCATCGACGAAGGTGACATGGGCGGCCCCACGGCTCAGCGCCTCCAGCCCCAGCGCGCCGGTCCCGGCAAACAGGTCCAGCACACGGGCGCCGGTGACGGGATCGCCCTGCTTGCCGTTCATCAGCAGATTGAACAGGCTTTCGCGCACGCGGTCGGTGGTGGGGCGCAGATGCGCCGCCGCATCGCCCGCGCCGACCTCGGCCAGTTTCTTGCCGCGCCAACGCCCGGCGACGATCCGCATTCAACTCACCCTTTCAACAGCGGCTTCAGATCGGCGGAGGCCTCCGCGATGAACGCCGGATCGGGGGATTTGCCCGCCTCGATCAGGCGCTTGCCGATCATGTAGCCACGCGCATCGTTCATCGCATCGACGGCCAGTAGCGTGTCGCCCGCGTAGTACCAGTGCGAACAGGCCCCTTCGCCTTCGCGCACCACCACGCGGTCATAGCCGCGGTTCAGCCCGGCGATTTGCAGTTTCACGTCATACTGGTCCGACCAGAACCACGGTTTCGGATCGTAATCCTGATCCGCGCCGAGGATGTTCTTTGCCACCGTTTCAGCCTGGTCGATGGCGTTCTGCACCGACTCGAGGCGAATACGCTCTCCCCGGAACGGAAGCGACGCACAATCCCCCGCAGCCCAGATGGACGCGTCGCTGGTCCGGCCCTGCGTGTCCGTCGCGATCCCATTGTCGATCTCGATGCCCACAGCCTCGGCCAGAGAGGTGGCCGGCGAAATCCCGATGCCGACGATCACCAGATCAACGGGCAGTTCGGTCCCGTCGCCCAGGATCGCGCCGGTGACATGATCGTCGCCCAGCAACCGTTCCAGCCCGACGCCCTCGCGAATTGTCACGCCATGGCGCGTGTGCAAGGCGCGGAACCAATCGCTGGTCTCGGGTGCGGCGACACGCTTGAGGATGCGGTCGGCCATCTCGATCAGCGTGACTTCCATCCCTTTCTTGCGGCAGACGGCGGCGGCCTCCAGACCGATATACCCGCCCCCGACGATCAGCGCATGGCGCCCCTCCACGACCCCGGGGGCCATCTCGTCAACGTCGCGCAAGGTGCGCACGACATGGACGCCGGGCAACTCACCCCCGATGGCAGCGGGCAGGCGGCGCGGGACAGACCCCGTGGCCAACACCAGCGCGTCGTAATCGACCGTCATGCCCCCCGCGATCACCTTCTTGTCGGCACGGTCGATCGCATCAACACGGGTATCCAGCATCAGCTCGATCCCGTTCTCGGCGTAGTAGCTTTCCGGCCGCAGGAAGAGGCGTTCAAGCTCCATATCTCCCAGCAGATAGGCTTTGGACAACGGCGGGCGCTGATAGGGCGGAACATGTTCCTCGCCGATCAAGGTGATCTTGCCCGTGAACCCTTCGGACCTGAGCTTGGCCACGCACGAGGCCCCGGCCTGCCCTGCCCCGACGACAACGATTTTTTCCATGGCCCCTGCCCTCTTTGCGACTGGCGTGCTGCGCGGCGGACCCTATATGCCGGGGATGCGGATAGACAAGCGAAGGAGACGCGCCAAATGCCCATTTCCGTCGGAGACACCCTGCCCGATGCAACGCTCGTTCAGATGGGCGCCGAAGGCCCCGAGCAGGTCCAGTTGAGCGACAAGGTGAAGGGGCGCAAGGTCGTGATCTTCGCTGTGCCCGGCGCCTTTACCCCGACCTGCCATTCTGCCCATGTCCCCAGCTTCGTGCGCACCAAGGGCGATTTCGAGGCCAAGGGCGTGGACGAGATCATCTGCATTTCGGTCAATGACCCGTTCGTCATGGGCGCATGGGGCGAGGCCACCGGCGCGACCCAGGCCGGCATCACGATGCTTGGCGATGCGGAAAGCGCGTTCACCACGGCCATCGGCATGGATTTCACCGCGCCGCCGGCCGGCCTGATCGCACGCTCGGGCCGCTACGCGATGTATGTCGAGGACGGTGTCGTCAAGGTGTTCCAGGCCGAGGAGAACCCCGGTGTCTGCGAAACCTCGGGCGGCGAAGCCCTTCTGGCAGCGATCTGAGGCGCGGCATGGTCGCGATCGGAGACAGCCTTCCCGACGTGCGCTTCGTTCGGATGAGCCAGAACGGGCCGGAAGAGGTCTCGCTGACAGAGAAGGCAAAGGGCCGTCGCATCATCATCGTGGCGGTGCCCGGCGCCTTTACGCCCACCTGCGATTCCAAGCACCTGCCAAGTTTCGTGCGCACCAAACCCGAGTTCGACGCCAAGGGCATCGACGAGATCATCTGCGTCTCGGTGAACGACGCGCATGTGATGCGGCTTTGGGGCGAGACGACGGGCGCGACGGCGGCGGGCATCACCCTTCTGGCCGATGGGGACAGCAGTTTCACCCGCGCAATGGGCATGACCTACACCAAGCCCGAGGTCGGGTTCTACGACCGCTCCAAGCGCTATGCACTGGTGGCCGAGGATGGCGTCATCACCCATTTGCAGGTCGAAAAACCCGGCGAGTGCGCGATCTCGACCGGTGAGGCGCTCCTTGCAGTGATCTGAGGCGCGGCGAAGGACAATCGAGACAGGCGGGCCTATGTGCCCGCCTTTTCTTGTTTGGGGTTGGTATTCGTTGCCAAGCGCCCCGGCGGCCCGCATCTTGTTGCAATGACAACAACCCGCTGCCTGATGGTATCGCTTTGCCTGTCGGCAGCCGCCCCCGTGCTGGCCGATCCGATGCCATGCCCGGGCGGGTCCATCACCGTCGATGCCGGGTCCGATGCCCTTCGGACAACCCTGTGCCAGTCTGCCGAAACCCTGCTGGCCGGGTTGGCAGCGTGCCATCTGCCCCAACAGCGCCCCATCAACATCGTGGCGGTGGATGAGGTCGCCCATCCGTTCGCGACCTGCCTTGCGGCCTTCGATTGCGACTATGATCGGATCAGGTTGGTCGTGCGCGACGACTACACCGGGCTTGTCGCCCCGGATGATCCTTACGCGAATTTCCCGCCCGACATTCTGCTGCATACGCTGTTGTCGCACGAGTTAACCCACGCCCTGATCGAGCAGAACAGCGCAGGCCGGGAGGTGCCGCTGGTCGATCACGAATACATGGCCAACGCGCTGGAACTGGAGCAGATGGCGCCGGAATGGCGTCAGGCGATCCTGGACTACGCGATGCTGGAGGAACCGAACGACTCGCGTATCGACATCTGGATCTACCGGCTGGAACCGCGCCGCTTCGCCGCCAATGCCTGGCTGCATTTCATCCAACCTGAAAACGGCTGCGACCTGGTCGGACGGCTCGTCTCGGGCGAAGCTAGCTTCGAAGACGACAAGCCCTGATCCGGATTGGCCACCTGCCCGACATGAAAAACCCGGCACCGAGGGTGCCGGGCATCCTGGAAAGGTTGTCAGACGTCACCAGCTTTGGGTCGCGGGGCCCAAGGTAAACTCGTTGACCGTGGTATCTTCGGGCATGTCGAGCGCAAAGCTCACCACCTTGGCACCCTTGGCCGCGATCTCCTTGGCGGTGGCTTCCCCGATCCCCAAGGAGGCCCCGGTGATGATGACGGTTTTTCCTTCGATCATGTTGTTTCCTTGCGTGATATGGATCGACGCACGGGTCAGGGGTCAGGCCCCGTATTGGGCGTCGGTCACGTGTTCCATCCAGTCGACGGCGCGTCCGTCCTGAACTTCCTGGATCGCCGTATGGGTCATGGCGCTATCCGGCGCGGCGCCGTGCCAGTGCTTTTCACCAGGGGCGAACCAGACGACGTCGCCGGGATGGATTTCCTCGATTTCACCGCCCCAGCGTTGAACACGGCCCTTGCCGGACAAAACGATCAGCGTTTGCCCGAGCGGGTGGGTATGCCACGCCGTCCGCGCCCCCGGCTGGAAGGTCACGTTGGCACCTTGCGCGCGTTCTTCATCGACCGGGTTGAACAACCGTTCCAATTCGACCGTGCCGGTAAACCAGTCGGCGGGGCCGGCCATGACGGGGCGGGTGTTTGCGCGGAAGATATCCATTGGGCGTGTCTCCTGTAGCGGTGTGGTTGGTATGTAGCGGGGCTCGCGCTATTCGATTAGACGATGTAAATTGCATGTACTGTTGAGCAGGATTCAAGAATGGCGCGGGACGAGTTCGGCGAATTGCGGACCTTCATCGTTGTGGCGCAAGCGCGCAGTTTCACCAAGGCCGCTGCCATTCTGGGCGTGTCGGCCTCGGCGGTCAGCCACACGATCCGCTGCTTGGAAGAGCGCCTTGGCCTGCGCCTGTTGACGCGCACAACGCGCCGCGTGGCCCCGACCGAGGCGGGCGAGCGCCTGTTCCAATCCGTCGCCCCCCATTTCGAGCAGATCCGCGCCGAGATCGACGCGCTGAGCGAGCTGCGCGAAAAGCCCGCAGGCCGGATCAGGATCAATTCCGGCATTCATGCCGCCGAAACAATCCTGCGCCCCAAGCTGGCCGAGTTCCTGCCCCACTTTCCCGATGTCAGCGTCGAGGTTTCGGTCAATGATGCTTTCGTGGATATCGTAGGGGAACGCTTCGATGCTGGCGTCCGGCTGGGCGAGTCCGTCAGCAAGGACATGATCGCCGTGCGCATCGGGCCGGACTGGCGGTTCCTTGTCGTGGGTACGCCGACCTATTTCGAGGACCACGCCGTGCCCCGGCACCCAAGTGACCTGACCGATCACACCTGCATCAACCTCCGCATGTCCGCGGCAGGCGGCCTTTATGCGTGGGAGTTCGAGAAGGACGGCCATGCCTTGGAGCTGCGCGTGAACGGCCAGCTCACCTATGACAGCATCATCCCCGTCCTGAACGCGGCGCTTGACGGGCACGGACTGGCCTTCGTGCCCGAGGATCTTGCACAGCCCCATATCGAAGCGGGCCGGCTACGCGCGGTTCTGGCCGACTGGTGCCCGCCGATCCAGGGCTATCACCTCTACTATCCGAACCGGCGCCTCGCCTCCCCCGCCTTCTCGCGGTTCCTGGAGGTCATGAGGCACCGGGGGTGACCGATCACTCGGCCGCGTTTGCTGCGGCCAGCCGGATTGGCGCGTTGTCATGCACGACAGTGCGGGTCGGGAACGGAATGCCGATGCCACCCGCGTCCAGCGCCTCTTTCACGGCGCGTTTCATGTCGGCCTGGTAGGCGAAGTAATCGCCGGAATCGACCCAGGCGCGGACGAGGAAATCGACCGAGCTGTCGCCCAGGTTGTTCACCTGCACGAAAGGTTCGGGGTCCGAATGGGTGCGGCCATCGGCGATCAGCGTTTCGCGGATGATCCGCTCGGCCTCGGCCAGGTTCGAGTCGTAGCTGACCCCGAAATACCATTCGGCGCGACGGGTCGGATAGACCGAGTAATTCTTGATCTCATTGCCCCAGACCTCGGAATTCGGGATCAGGATCTGCACGTTTTCCAGCGAGGCAAGCTCGGTCATGTTCAGCGTGATGGATTTCACAGTGCCCATTTGATCCCCCACCTCGACGAAATCGCCGACCTTGATGGGACGGAAGATGATCAGCATGATCCCCGCCGCAAGGTTCGACAGCGTCCCTTGCAGCGCGAGGCCAATGGCGACACCGGCGGCACCGATCGCCGCCACGAGGGACGTGGTGCGCACGCCGAAGGTGTTCAGGATGAAAAGCGCCGCGAAAGCCAGGATGATGTAGCGCGCGGTATTGGCGAGAAAGCCGAGAAGCGTATCATCCAACTGCTTGTGCTTCGAGGCCAGCCCCTCGATCCGGCGGCGAACCCATCCGGACACGGTGAAGGCCGCCAGAAGCAGCACGATCGCCAAGACGACATCGCCCAAAAGCGAGGCCAGGAACTCGACCGTGAACAGATCACCGATGGTGACGTCATTGGCGATCTCGGTGGACAGAATGCTTTCCAAATCCATGCAATACCTCTTTGGGCGCCGCTCGCACGGCGCTGGTTGGTCAGTCTTTCAGATCGAAAAGATCAGGCGCCGCGTGCGAAACGGTCCATCTTGGAGGCAAGCGCGACGTCGAGGTTTGAAATCCCGTCGACGTCATGGGTGGTCAGCGTCACCTCGACGGTCTTGTAGACATTGAACCACTCGGGGTGGTGGTTCATGTGCTCGGCCACCAGAGCCACGCGGGTCATCCAGCCGAAGGCATCGTTGAAATCGTCGAACTCGAAACGCTTGGTGATGGCATCCCGGTTCTCGGCTTCGCGCCATCCCTCCTTGGCCAAGGCAGCCAGCGCATTTGCGCGGCCTTCCCCGGTCAGTTTCTGCGGCGTGGTCATTCCTGTTCCTCCACATGCGCCTTCTTGAACGGACCGTAGGTGGTCAGCACCTCGATCTCTTCGTCGACCGCCTCGCGTTCGGCCTGCAGAAAGCGCGCGATAGCCTCGGCAAAGCCTTGGTCGCGCACCCAGTGCAGCGAATGGGTGGTCACCGGCATATAACCCCGGGCCAGCTTGTGGGTTCCCTGCGCCCCGGCCTCGACCGTTTTCAGGCCCTGTTCGATCGCGAAATCCATGGCCTGATAGTAGCACAGCTCGAAATGCAGGCAGGGGTGATCCTCGATGCAGCCCCAGTACCGGCCATAGAGCGCCTCGCGCCCGATGAAGTTCAGCGCACCGGCGACGGGCCGCCCCTCTCGCATCGCCAGGACCAGCAGCATGTCGTCGCGCAAAGTGTCATGGGCCACGTCGAAGAAGCGGCGCGTCAGGTAAGGCGTGCCCCATTTCCGCGCGCCGGTATCCTGGTAGAAGGCCCAGAAGCTGTCCCAATGCTCGGGCCGGATCTGATCCCCGGTCAGCGCGACGATCTCGCCGCCGAAATCCCGCGCCCGCTGGCGTTCCTTGCGGATGTTCTTGCGCTTGCGCGAACTGAGCGAGCCGAGGAAGTCATCGAACGTGTCGTACCAGTGGTTTTCCCAATGGAACTGCTGGCTCCAGCGGCGCATCAGGCCCATACGGTCGCCATCCTGCGCCTCCCCCTCGGTGCAGAAGGTGATGTGCAGCGAACTGAGGTCATGCTCGGCCGCCAGTTGAACCGCCCCCTGCACCAGCGCGGCGCGGCCCGTTTCCTCCCAGCCCGGTTTGGTCAGCAGGCGGCGCCCTGTCGCCGGGGTGAAGGGCACGGCCATTTGCAGCTTGGGGTAATAGCGCCCGCCGGCACGCTCATAGGCATGGGCCCAGTTGTGGTCGAAGATATACTCGCCCTGGCTATGCCCCTTGGCATAGAGGGGAGCCGTGGCGATGGCCTCTCCATCCGCGCGCGCTACGAGGTGGTGCGGCTCCCACCCGCTGCCGGGGCCGACCGAGCGAGAGGTTTCAAGCGCCGACAGGAACCGGTGTGTCGTGAACGGGTCCAAGGGGCGGCCCCCATCCGCGGCCTCGGGGCATGCGCAGCCATCCCATTCGGCAGGGTCGATCTGGGCGAGTGTCGATAGAACCTCGATCTCGATGGTGGTGCTGCCGTCCAAGGTCGCTCTCCGGCATCAGTGCTTGCACGTCGCTCAAGATGGGGCCGAGGGCGCACCGGTCAATTCACCTTTGCGCGCGAGGGCGATTCAGGCCGGGATCGGCGGCACGTAGCCCTCGAAGGTGATGTTGTCGGCGACGCGGCGCGCCTCGGATTCGACCTGCGGGCTGGTCACCGTCCAGCACAGGATCGGCGTGCCCTGCGCCTTCAACTCGGTCACGCGGGGAGAGCCGAGGTCCGTCCAGTCATGGCTGATGAACCGAGCCCCGACCTGCCCGTAAGCCCGGATGGAACGCAGCGCGTTGCAATGCTCGGCGCTCAGATGCGGCCATTTCGACGGGATGAAGCCGCAAGTGACCAGGCCACGCGGCACGTCCGGGGCGATCTCGCGCATCACGCCGATCATGTAGGGGTTGAAGCTCATCACCGCGGCGGGCCCCGTGTACGCCGCCAGCTCCCGCGACACGGCGCGTTCCAATGCCCCGTCATCGGCCCCGACACCGCCCGACTGGTCTTTCAACTCGATCAGCAGCGGCACCTGTCCATCGACGACCTCCAACACCTGGCGCAGCGTCGGGATGCAATCCTCGGAATCGGTCAGGCGCAGATCGCACAGCTCCCGCGCGGGACGGTCGCGCACGGGGCCGGTCGCATGGGTCAGGCGGTCGAGCGTGTGGTCGTGAAACACCATCGCCTGCCCATCCGACGACAGTTGGATGTCGATCTCGATCCCGTAGCCCGCGCGCATGGCCCTGCGGATCGCCGCCATGCTGTTCTCGGGGATGCCCTGCCCCATGTCGTGCAGGGCGCGGTGCGCGATGGGGGCTTGCAGGAACTCGGGCGGCAGGGTCATCGGTTCAACTCCGGATCTGGAAGATCCCCTCGATCTCGACCGCGACACCGAACGGGAGCGATGCGGCGCTGACGGCCGAACGCGCGTGCCGTCCCTTGTCGCCCAGGGCCTCGACCAGGAAATCCGAAGCCCCGTTCACGACGGCGGGCTGTTCGCCGAAATCGGGCGTGGAATTGACGAAGCCGGTCAGCTTCACCACCCGTTCCAGCCGGTCGATATCCCCGCCGCAGGCTGCCTTGACCTGCGCCAGCAGCGAGATCGCGCAATGCCGCGCGGCTGCTGCGGCCGTGGCCGTATCCATGTCCTGGCCCAGCTTGCCCTTGATCATCTCGCCATCTGCCATCGAGATCTGCCCCGAGACATAGACGGTATCGCCCACCACCACGTAGGGCACGTAATTGGCAGCCGGGGCCGGTGCGTCGGGCAGGGTAACGCCCAGCTCTGCAAGGCGTGCTTCGATCTCTCCGCTCATGGATGGTCTCTCCGAGTTTCTGGGCGCCGTCGGGCGCGCCGCTTCGTTGTCCGGCGCGAGGCTAGCGATGCGCCGGGGAAAGGAAAAGGGCACGCGGCCCATGTCGTCCAAGTTTCATCGAACCGCCAAGCGGATCAGCTTTCGCGGAACGCCCGGCTGAAATAGTCGGTCAGAGGCTCCAGCAGATAATCCAGCGGGGTCCGGTCGGCGGTCCGGATAAAGGCCTGCACCGGCATGCCGGGAATCAACCGCCGGTCACCCAAAAGCGCAAGCTGATCTTCCGGCATGATGATTTCTGCCCTGTAAAAACTGGTCCCGGTGTCATCGTCGAGGAAAGCATCGGCGGAAATCAGCGTCACTTCGCCGGTCAGGTCGGGCATGTCGCGTTGCGGAAAGGCCGGGAAAAGCAGGCTGACCGGTTGGCCGATATAGATCTGGTCGATGTCGATGGCCGGCACCTGTACCGACATGACCAGCGGGCGGTCGTCGGGCACGATGTAGCCCAGCTCATCCGCGGGGCGCACCACCGCACGGTCTCCGAAAACGGCAAGCCCGAAGATCGCGCCGCTGACGGGGGCGCGCAGGTCCAACTCCTGGAGGTTTCGCTCCAGTGCCGCGACCTCCTCGGCCAGTTCCTGCTCCGAGGCCCGGATTTCGCGCAGTTCCGAGATCGCTTCTTCGCGGCGATCGGAAATGCGTTGCAGGATCGCCAGTTCGATCTCGGTCCGGCGCTCGGCGGTCTCGGCCCGGCTTGCCTCGATCTCGGCCAACTGCCCCCGGATGCGCGCCGAGTCACGCTGCAATTGCAACACCGGCGCGCTGCGCCCGACGCCCCGGTCCAGCGCATCCTGCTGGCGGGCGAGATCCTGTTCGATGATGAGCAACTGCTCGGTCAGGGCGACCTCCTGCGCGTTCAACCCCTCGATCTGCAGATCGATCTGGTTGCGCCGCTGGGACAGCTGGTTCACCTGGCTTTCCAGGGTCTCGGCCCGCGCATCGAACAGGTTGCGCTGCCCTTCGAGGAAATCCGCGATCTCGGGGTCGGCCTCGGCATCGGCCAGAAGCGCCGGGGAAAAGGTGATGCTGTCCGCCCCGTCGCGCTCGGCTTCAAGTCGGGCACGGCGCGCGCGCAACTCGGCCAGACGGTCGCGCGCCACGATCAGGTCGGTCTGCAAATCCGCCGGGTCAAGGCGCAGGATCAGGTCGCCCGCCTCGACCAGGTGCCCTTCCTCGACGAAAAGCTCGGCCACCAGCCCGCCATCGGGGTGCTGCAATGGCTGGCGATTGCGGTCGACCTCGATCTGGCCCGCCGCGATCACTGCCCCGGCAAGGCGAGAACTCACCGCCCAGCCGAACACGCCCGCGATCAGTACACCTACAGCAAGAAAGCCGATCAGCATCGGCCCACGCACGGACCATGCCGGGCGAGGGCGCGCCGGCGCGACCGGGTGCGGCATGCCACGGTCGTCGGGGCGGGCGTCGGGCCCGGTCATACGACACCTCCGCCGCCGCCATCGGGGCGCGTCAGATCCTGGTAGTTTCGCACCACCTTCTCCAGCACTTCGCGTGTCGGTCCATAGGCAGCAGGAACGCCGTCCTTCAGCACCATCAGCTTGTCACATTTCCGGATCGCCGAGGGCCGGTGCGCCATGATCAGAACGGCCCGGTTATCGGCCTTGAGCGCATCGATCACCTTGTTCAGTGCCTCGGACCCTTCATTGTCGAGCGCCGAATTCGGTTCATCCAGAACAAGGATCACGGGATCGGAATACAGCGCCCGGGCCAGACCGATGCGCTGGATCTGCCCGCCCGACAGGCGTGCGGACACGCCGCTGACCCGCGTGTCATATCCATCGGGCAAGGCCAGGATCAGGTCATGCGCGGCGGCCTTTTGCGCGGCGGCCACCACGCGCGCGCCGTCGAACTGTCCGTCCAGACGGGCGATATTCTCGGCGATGGTGCCATCGAACAGCGACACGGATTGCGGCAGGTAGCCGATCAATTGCCCCAACGTATCGGGATGATACTGGTCGATGGAGGCCCCATCGAGGCGGATCTGCCCCGCCGCCGGTTGCCAGACACCCGTCACCGCGCGCGCCAGCGTGGATTTGCCCGATCCGGACGGGCCGATCACGCCCACCGCCATGCCCGGCTCGACCTCGAAATTCACCCCGCGCAGCGTCGGGCGCGCGCCCCCGGGCGGCACCACCGATAGCTGCGACACCTCGAGGCGCGACTTCGGGCGCGGCAAGGGCATGCGGGGCAATTCCCCTGGTTCGGCCTCCAACAAGTGGCCCAACCGCCGATAGCCCTGCCACGCCTCGGAAATGGCCTGCCATTGGCCGATGGCCAGCTCGATCGGGGCCAAGGCGCGGCCCATCAGGATGGACCCGGCGATCATGGCCCCCGCGGAAAGCTGGCCTTGCAGCACGAGATAGGCCGCAAGCCCAAGGATCGCCGATTGCAGAAACAGGCGCAGCGTGCGGGTCATCGTGGTGAAGCCCCCCACCCGGTCGGCCGCCAGCATCGCGTCGTCCAGTGCCTTGGCGCGTTGCCGCTGCCAGCGGTCGAAGGCGGCCCCGGTCATGCCGAGGGAGCGGATCAATTCCGCTTCCGACTGCATCTCGGAGGCCATCTGCTCGGCGCGCTGGTTGGCCATCGCCGCTTCGGCCAGCGGTTCACGCGACACACGTTGGTTCAGCAGGGTGATCGACACCAGGATCGTGCCGCCCGCCAGCGCGAGCCAGCCCAGCCACGGGTGGAACAAGAAGATTGCGCCGATGAACAGCGGCGTCCAAGGCAGATCGAAAAGCGCCATGAAAACCGGAGAGGCGGCGAGGCGCTGCACCGCGCCGAGATCCCGAAGCGCCGGCTGCATCGCGCCGGTGCGCCGCGCATGTTCCAGAGCGGCGCGAAACACGCGGTCATCGAGGGATTCCTGCAAGCGCGCACCATAGCGCGCGCCAACCCGCCCGCGGGCGAAATCCAGAAACCCCATCATCAGGAACAGGAAGGCCACGAGGATGGTCAACGCCAGCAGCGTTTCCTCCGATCCAGATCCAAGCACCCGGTCATAGACCTGCAGCATGTAGATCGGCCCGGTCAGCATCAGCAGGTTCACACCCATGCTGAAAGCGGCAATGGACCACAACAGCCACGCGTTCCTGCGGCGAAACTCGCGCAGTTCGGCACGGCCAACCTGTGGCCCGCCCGTTTGCGGGCGACCGGCGGCCGGGGTCGCGGCCCGGGTTTGAACGCGCTGCGTTGTCACCTGACGTCTGCTTTTCTTTCGGGGCCGTTCACGGCCTGTCCCCCACCCATCATCGAAATGTGGTCTGCCCGCTTATCCATGCCAGCACAAGATTAATGCCCGTTTAAGATTTGCCAAATGCCCCACCGCAGCAAGGCAGCCCTTTCCCCGCGCCGGCAGCGCCGATAGGCTACATGATGATGAGGGGAGCCAAGGGAAGCTGCCACGTGACTGATCGTAGATCTTCCGATCGCGCTGCATGGCGCGGGCATCTGGCCCGTGCAGTGGGGGCTATCACGCTCGCCGCATTGGCCGCTTGCGGGCCGGCGACCCTGCCCCCGGGCGACCAGGTGCCCGATGCCAGCGAAGAGCAGAACCGCTCCGTTCACCGGCTGAACGTTGCGCTCGACCGTGCGCTGGTGGGACCCGCCTCGGACGGATTTGGCGACGCGATCCCCCAACCCGTTCGGCGTGGCGTCAGCAATTTTGCGTCCAACCTCAGTCAACCGGGTTACGTTCTGAACAACCTGCTGCAGCTCCGGCTGGAGGATGCCGCGCGCAACACGCTGCGTTTTGCGGTGAATTCGACGATCGGACTGGGCGGCCTTCTGGATCCGGCCAGCGACATGGGCCTTGATGCCGAAGAGACCGATTTCGGCGAGACGATGCATGTCTATGGCTTCCCCGAGGGGGACTACGTCGTCCTTCCCGTGCTGGGGCCATCGACCACCCGCGACACGGTGGGCATGGTGGTGGACTTTGCGCTGAACCCGCTGCGCCATGTCGCGCAGCCCCCCGAAAGCCACTACATCACCGCGGCGCGCATCGCCGGTCGCCTCAACACCCGCCATGAATTCGCAGGCTCGGTCGAAGGTGTGCTTTACGACTCCGAGGACAGTTACCTCCAGATGCGGTCGCTCTACCTGCAGAACCGCCGCTACGAATTGCGCGGCGATACGGCGGATGGCTATTTCGATCCCTATATCGACCCGTATGCCGAGGGCGATGCGGCGGACGACGCGGTCGCCGCCGCCGATCCGATGACCGACCCCTATTACGATCCGTACTCGGATCCCTATTTCGACCCGTACGCCCAGTAATCCCAATCGCCAGCAAGGAGACCGACATGATGTTCCGTCAGTCCCGCCAGTCCCGCCGCCGCTTTCTCAGCCTGATCGGTACAGCCGGCCTGGGCGCCCTGCTTCCCGGCTTCGGGTCGTTTGGCCGCGCGCAGGCGCAAAGCGCCGCAGCCGCCGAACAATTGGTCAACCGCGCCGTGGCCGACGTGATGTCGACCATCAATTCGGGTCGGTCCGAGGCATCCATGCTGCGCGATTTTCAGAACATCTTCCGAGATTATGGCGATGTGCCCGTAATCGCGCGTTCGGTTCTCGGGCCCCCAGCCCGGACGGCAAGCGCCGCCCAGATGCGCGCCTTCACCGAGGCATTCGGAATCTACATCGCCAACAAGTACGGGCGCCGCTTTCGCGAGTTCATCGGATCGACCATCACGGTGACAGGCTCGCGCCAGGTGCGCAGCTTCCGAGAGGTGATCTCGGTCGTGAACCAGCCGGGCTATGCGCCGTATGACTTGCGCTGGTTCGTCTCGGACGGGTCGGGCAGCCCGCGGTTCTTCAACCTCATCATCGAAGGCGTGAACCTGATGATCTCGGAGCGGACCGAAATCGGCGCCATGCTTGAGGCACGCGGCGGCGATATCGACCGGCTGGCCCGCGACCTGCGCGCGATGTAGACGCCCGGAAAGGCGCCCCAAAGCTCCGTCGGCTCGCGTCAGTTGCGGCCCAAAAGCCCGCCGAGAACTTCCATCAGGATCTGTTCCGCCAAGTCCGGACGGCGGCCTTGGGGCTGCTCTTCGACCACCTGCGGCGCCTGCCGCGCTTCGGCCACAGGGTCGATCATCGGCAGCGGGCGGGGCGGCAGATCGCGGTGGATCTCTTCCATGGTCTGACGCCAGATCTCGGCGGGCAGGCCGCCGCCCGTCACGCCCGACAGCGGCGTGTTATCGTCATACCCCATCCAGACACCGGCCACGTAATCCGCCGTGAACCCCAGGAACCACGCATCGCGCGCGGCCTGTGTCGTGCCGGTCTTGCCCGCCACGGGCCGATCGGGAAGCGCCGCGC
This sequence comes from [Roseibacterium] beibuensis, assembly GCF_039542305.1. Taxonomy (NCBI): domain Bacteria; kingdom Pseudomonadati; phylum Pseudomonadota; class Alphaproteobacteria; order Rhodobacterales; family Roseobacteraceae; genus Roseicyclus; species [Roseibacterium] beibuensis. Next base: position 869,590 of record NZ_BAABHW010000002.1, read on the forward strand.
GGCGGCCCGTGCCGCTCGCGACGACCTCGGACATCATGTAGGTCAGTTGCCGCGCCGCGAATTCCGAGATCACGCGTTCCCGGATACCCGTGCGCTGTTCGAACATCGGCGTGTCATCGCCCAACAGGCGCAGTTCCTGTACCGCGTAGGGCCGCACCGCCGAGCCACCGTTCAGGATGCCCGCGAAAGCGCCCGTCATCTCGATCAGGGTCGATTCCGAGGCGCCCAGCGCCAGCGCCGGCCCGGCGGCCAGGTCGCTTTCAATCCCGAATTCCGAGGCGACCGTGCGCACGAGGTCGAGGCCAACCTCGTCCGCGATCCGCACCGCGGGCGTGTTCAGCGATGTCCTGAGCGCGTCGGTCAGCGTGACCTCGCCATAATACTCGCCGGTGTAGTTTGTCGGCGAATAGGGGCCGGATCCGGGCACGTCGATGGTCAGCGGCGCATCGAGGATCATGTCATCGAACCGCCAGCCCAGATCGAGGGCCGTGGCATAGACGAACGGTTTGAAGGCCGATCCGGTCTGCCGCATCGCCTGCGTCGCGCGGTTGAACAGGCCCGCGCCTTGCGTGTCCCGCCCGCCGACAATGGCGCGCACGGCGCCGTCGGCGCTCATCACCACGATGGCGGCCTGCGCCTCGGACCCGGCGCGCACCTGGTTTTCGAACACGTTTTGCAACGCGCGCTCGGCCGCGGCCTGCATCTCGGGGTCGAAAGTGGTGCGGATCACCACGTCCTCGGTCGTCTCGCGCGTCAGGAAATCCGGCCCTTCGGCCATAATCCAATCGGCAAAGTGACCACCGATATTCTGTTCCGCGGCCTCGGACAGGCGCGCAGGGTTCGCGCGGGCGGCGTCGGCCTCGGCCGCGCTCAGGTAGCCCTGCTCTTCCATCAGGTTCAGGACGACATTCGCCCGTTCCTGCGCCCGTTCCAGATTTCGTGTCGGCGCGTAATAGGACGGGGCCACCAGAAGGCCGGCCAGCATTGCGGATTGTTGCGGGTTCACCTCGGCGGCGGAGGCGCTGAAATAGCGCTGCGCGGCGGCCTCGAAGCCCCGCGCGCCCGCGCCGAGGTAGGCGCGGTTCAGATAGACCGACAGGATCTCGTCCTTGGTGTAGCGGAACTCCATCGCCAGTGCGAAGGGCACTTCCTGGATCTTGCGCCAGATCGACGTCTCGCGGCAGTCGGTTTCGTATTCCGCCTCCGTCGCCCATTCATCCGGGTCGTAGGCGACCCCAAGGCACATCAGCTTGGCCACCTGCTGCGTGATGGTGGAGCCACCATGGCCGGACAACGGCCCACGCCCCTCGCGCAGGTTGATGCGGATTGCGCTGGCGATGCCGCGCGGCGAAACGCCGAGGTGGCGATAAAAACGGCGGTCCTCTGTTGCCACCACCGCGTTCACAAGGTGGGGGCTGACGGTTTCGGCGTCGATCATGCCGCCGAACTGCTCGCCCCGCCATGCAAAGACGTTGCCGTCCCGGTCAAGCATCGTCACCGACCCGCGCGCACGGGCATCGACGATGGTCGAAACCTGGTCTGGCAGCTGCATGTAGTAATAGGCCGTGGCAATCCCCAGAAGCAGCATGACCGCTGCGGCCCCGCGCCAGATCAGGCCCCAGATGATGCGGAGGATCATGCGAAAGGCATAGGCGATCCAACCAAGGGGACCACGCGGACGGGCGGTACGGGTCTTGCGTGCGCGGCGGGTCCGACGTGCGCCACCCGAACCCGAGGACTTGCCGCCAGTCGTCTTGCGCTTGGGCTTCGGCGTGCTGCGCGATGAAGTCGCCCGCCGGTCGGCGACCAGGCTGCGCTGGCCTCGCGCGGGCGGTCTGCGCCCCTGTCCTGAATTGCTCATCTGAAAATGCCTTTGGGCTGCCTGCCTTTGTTTTGAGCCAATGTAAGCAAATTCGAGTCGCATGTGGAGGGTTCTTGCCGCAGTGCCGAATGATTGATCCGCCCAAAAAATGTGCATCGCATCATTTTTGCGCAAAAAATTTGCAAAGTCGCCTTCAGGTTGTCCGGAATCCGGCCCCCTTCGTTGCCCTGAGACCCGTCACGCCCAGTCTTGAGCCCCGTGACGTTCCCGGTCGCATATCGCGGCGGACGGGGGCGGGGACATCAGCAACCGGAAGGGTGACAGCAGTGAAACTCATCATCGCAGCGATCAAGCCGTTCAAGCTCGAGGAGGTGCGTGAAGCGCTGACCTCCATCGGGGTGCGCGGAATGATGGTGACCGAGATCAAGGGCTTCGGCTCTCAATCGGGTCACACCGAAATCTACCGCGGCGCCGAATATGCCGTGAATTTCGTGCCGAAAGTGAAGCTCGAGATCGTGGTCGCGGCCGCGATGGCCGACCAGGTGGTCGAAACCATCCAGACGACCGCCAAGACCGACAAGATCGGCGACGGCAAGATCTTCGTTCTCGATGTGGAAAGCGCCGTGCGCGTCCGCACCGGCGAGACCAACGACGACGCGCTGTAAAGCCCGCGTCCTTTCCAGAGGGTACACTCCAAATGAAACTCACCAAGCTCCTTCCCCTGGCCGCCGCCGCGTCGATCGCGCTGCCGACCATGGCCCTTGCGCAGGACGCCGCGCCGTCCTTCGACGAGATCGGCCCCTACATCATGACCACCCTGCTGTTCTGCATGGCAGGTTTCCTCGTCTTCTTCATGGCCGCTGGCTTTGCCATGCTCGAAGGCGGCCTCGTGCGGTCCAAGAACGTCACCATGCAGATGACCAAGAACATCGCGCTCTACTCGGTGGCCGCGATCATGTACTGGCTCATCGGCTTCAACCTGATGTACCCGGGCGACTTCAACGGGTATGTCGGCAGCTTCTTCGTCATCACGCAGCTTGACCCGGTGGGTGTTGCCGCTGCTGACGCGGCGCTCGACTATGCCTCGGTCGGTTCGGACTTCTTCTTCCAGCTGGTCTTCGTTGCCGCCACCGCCTCGATCGTGTCGGGTGCGCTGGCCGAGCGTATCAAGCTGTGGCCCTTTCTGGTCTTCGTCGTGCTCCTGACGGGTGTCATGTACCCGATCTCGGGCTCGTGGCAGTGGGGCGGCGGCTGGCTGTCCGAAGCGGGCTTCTCCGACTTCGCCGGTTCGACCGTCGTGCACTCCGTGGGGGGCTGGGCCGCTCTGGCCGGTGCCATCGTGCTGGGTCCGCGCCTGGGCAAGTACTCCAAGGACGGCAAGGTCCACCCGATGCCGGGTTCGAACCTCGCCCTCGCCACGCTGGGCACGTTCATCCTGTGGCTGGGCTGGTTCGGCTTCAACGGCGGCTCGCAGCTGGCCATGGGCACCGTGGGTGACGTCTCGGACGTGTCGCGCATCTTCGCCAACACCAACATGGCGGCTGCCGCCGGTGCCGTGACCGCCCTGATCATGACGCAGGTTGTCTACGGCAAGCCTGACCTCACCATGGTGCTGAACGGCGCACTGGCCGGCCTCGTGTCGATCACAGCCGAACCGCTGGCGCCCACGCTCTTCGGTGCACTGTGGATCGGTGCCATCGGCGGTATCATCGTGGTCTTCACCGTGCCGCTGCTCGACAAGCTGAAGATCGACGACGTGGTCGGCGCCGTTCCGGTGCACCTCTTCGCCGGCATCTGGGGCACCATCGCCGTCATCTTCTACAACGGCGACGCCAGCCTCGGCACGCAGCTTCTGGGCATCGCGGCTTACGGCGTCTTCACCTTCGCGGTCAGCCTGGTCGTGTGGTTCATCCTCAAGCTCACCATGGGTATCCGCGTCTCGGAAGAGGCAGAGATGTCGGGCCTCGACGTGGCCGAGCTGGGCATGGAAGCCTACCCCGAGTTCGCCAAGGGCTGATCCCTCGGACATAATGATCGAAAGGGCGTCCCGTCGGGGCGCCCTTTCTGTATTCGCCCCCTTTTGGTGTGACACCATCCCCGCCAATCGCAGACGCTTTCCCCGCCTAGCCTGATCGTCGGAGAGGAGGAGGCCCCGCCCATGCTGCACCTTATCCCTTGCGCCGCGCTTGTCCTGGCCTTGTCCGCCGCGCCGGTCTTCGCCCAAGGGCTGGACACCGAGCAGATCGCCCCCGGCATCTGGACCATCGAAGGACCTGCCGAACAGCGCAACGTCGAGAACCTCGGCAACAACGCCACCTTCGGGCTGATCGAAACGACCGACGGTGCGATCCTGATTGACCCGGGCGGCACATGGGCCGAGGCCGCCGCGCTGGAGCAGGTCGTCCAAGGCGCAACCGACCAGCCCGTGACTACCTGGCCCATCTGCGCGAGGTGATGCGCGCCCATATCGACGCGGGCGGCGACATCATCGGCGCGGTCGAGGTCGACCAGTTGGCCTTTTCCCATCTCGACCAGTTCGACGCGCTGGCCGGGCGCAACGCGCAAATGCTGTTGCAGCAGATGGAGTGGGAATGACCCGCCGCCCCCGGGGCCGGCGGGCCCGACCGGCCCTGGTCAGACCTGCTTGCGCATCTTCTTGGGGGCGCCATCGGCGGGGTTGGTGCCCATATATTCCAGCCCGCTTTCCTTCCACCCGGTGAAGCCGGTGCCCATATGGGCGACCTTGGTCACGCCGGACTTGATGATGCGCTCGGCCACCATCTTCGAGCGGATGCCCGACCCGCAATGCAGCACAAGGGGCCTCTCATCATGGGGCACGAAGCTCGGCTCGAAATCCTGCATCGGCAACAGAAGCGCGCCGTGGATATGCTCGTGCACGTATTCGTTCGGGGTACGCACGTCCAAAAGCACGATCTCGCCGTTCTTCAACGCGCGCTCGACTTCCTCGGGGGTCCAGGTTTCCAGCGTGCCACCAGCCAGGTCTTCAATATCCATGTTCTGTCCTTTCTCGGGTCTTCGGTTCCGTGCGGAGCGCATATCGCGCGGGCAACGTCCCACGCGGGCATGGCACCACATTGGCGCGGAAAGACAATCCACGGCAAATGCAAAGCGGCCATGACAACACAAAGGGGCACCCCGACGGGCGCCCCTTTCTTCGTTTCGCGGTGAGGCGAGGGCTCAGACGGCCTCGTCGATCCACTTTTGCAACGCGGCCTTTGGGGCGGCGCCGATCTTGTTCGACACGACCTCACCATCCTTGAACATGAAGAGCGCCGGAATGCCGCGCACGCCCATCTGCATCGGCGATTGCGGGTTCTCGTCGACATTGACCTTCACGATCTTGACCTTGCCGTCATACTCGTCCGACAGCTCTTCGAGGGCCGGGCCGATCTGCTTGCACGGGCCGCACCACTCGGCCCAGAAATCGACAACCACGGGGATGTCGGACTGACGCACTTCGGCGTCGAACGTGGCGTCGGTGACGGAAACGGTTGCCATTGAATAGGCCCTCCTGAGCGGAATCCTTGGGGGTGTCTGATGTCAGGCACACAAGGTATGGACGGTCCTTGGCAAGGTCAAGCGGGCGGCGTGCAGGCAAGGGCGGCGCTCACCAGATCGTGGGGTAACGGCATCAGCGCGCGCGTCCGCGACCACAGGATCGCCACCTCGACCGTGCGATCCGGGTAGATCTGGCGCAAAAGTTCGTCATAGGCCCCCATCTGCCGCAACAGCCCCTCGGGCACCTGCTCGGGTCGATCCGGCGTGATGCGGTTGGTCTTGTAATCGACCGCCAGAACGTGGCTCTCCGACACGATAAGGCGGTCGATCACGCCCATCAGCGGCGCATTCAAGGCCTGGCTATGGCCGAACAATTCCACCTCGGCCAAGGCCTCGGGCGTGAACAGATGCGCCAGCGCCGCGTCGGTCAGCACGCCGGTCGCCTCGGCCAGCAACGGCGCAAGTTCGTCCGGCGTCACGTCGGGCGCCTCCAGCGCGGCGATGCCCGGCGCGGCCCCGGCCCAGGCCGGTTGCGGCAGGCGTGGCAGGTGTTCCAGCAGCAGGTGCACCAGCCGCCCGCGCCGCAAGGCGTCGGGTTCGCCATCGCCCACGCCCTCGCCCGGCAGAGCCTTGTCCCCGCCGAGGTCGGAGGGCGTGCGCAGTTTCGCAGGCCGTGCCTGTGCAGGCACCGGCGCATCCACCCATTCGGGCAGCGTCGGGCGGGGCGTCAGCGCCGCAACCGACCGCCCGCGCACGGGGAAATCTCCGCTTTGCACGCGCAGGCCGCGTCCCTCCACACCGGGAACGTCCAGCGGTGTGCACGCCATCCCCGCCATCGCCACTTCGACCGTCTTGTACCATGACGAGTCGTCGGCACGCCCGACATCCCCGGCGGCGGCCACGATCAGCCAGCTTTCCGCCCGTGTCAGCGCCACGTAAAGCAGGCGGTTCGCCTCTTCCCTGTCACGCTCCGATTTCGCAGCAAGGCCGTCGCGCACCGGGTCGGCCATGTCCCCGCGCGCCCCGGCCCAGACAAGCGGCCCACCCTCGGCCCGCACGAGGTTCACCCCCGGCGGCCGCCCGCGCCGCTGCGCGCAATCGGGCAGGATCACCACCGGCGCTTCCAGCCCCTTCGCGCCATGCACCGTCATCACGCGGATCATGCCGTGGGCCTGCGCAAGGTCGCGCTTGACCATGACCTCGCCGGTGTCCAGCCAGCCGACGAAGCCGGTCAGGCTCGGCACCTCCATCCGCTCGTAGTTCAGCGCCTGCGACAGGATCGCGTCGATGGCGTCCTCGGCCTCGGTCCCCAGTTGCGCGATCAGGCGGCGACGCCCGTCATGCCGGATCAGCGCCCGTTCCAGCAGATCGTAGGGCCGCATATAGTCGGCCTGGTCGCGCAGGTCGCGCAGCATGGCAACGGTCTTGGGCCACTCGGCCTCTCGCGTCCTGAGTGCGCGCCACAGGTATCCCTCGCGCGCATGGGCCAAGCGGAAGAGGTCATCCTCGCTCCACCCGCAGAGCGGCGATTTCAACACCGCAGCGAGCGACAGGTCATCTTCCGGCGTCGCGAGGAAGCGCATCAGCGCGATCAGGTCTTTCACCGCGATGGGCGCGGTCAGTTGCGCCCGGTCCACCCCCGCAATGGGAAGGCCGCGCTTCTTGATCTCGGAGATGATCGTGCGAAACAGCGCCGAGCGCCGCTGCACGAGGATCAGGATATCGCCCGCCTGAACCGGGCGGCGCGTATCGCCAACCTCGATCTCCTCGCCCTCGGCCAGCATCGCCTCGATCCGCTCGGCCACGAGGGCGGCCAGCCGCGCGCTGTGGTGATCTTCGGCCACGATATCGCGCGGGTCGTCCCAGTCGGGGTGTTCGGGATCGTCGGCCTTTGGAATGACGGGCCAAAGATCCACGCGGCCCGGCTTGGTGCCTTTGAAGGCCTTGTGTTCGATCCCCTCGCCCAAGCCGGGGGCCGCGCCGCCAGCGCAGACACGGTCGACAAGGTCGAGGATCGGCGCGGCAGAACGGAAGGACCACACGAGTTCACGGTCGGCGAGGCTCTGGCCGATCCCGCGCAGGCGGTCCGAGAACAGCGCCTTCATCCGGTCGAACTCGGACGGGTCCGCGCCCTGGAAGGAATAGATCGACTGTTTCTTGTCGCCTACGACGAAGATCGTGCGCGTCACATCGGCCCGCGCGCCCTCGCCTGCCGCGAAATCCTCGGCCAACCGCGCGACGATATCCCATTGGTCCGGGCTGGTGTCCTGGGCTTCATCTACAAGAATATGGTCGATCCCTCCGTCCAGGCGGAACAGCACCCATTGCGCGACGCCCGGCGTGTTCAGGAGTGTACGCATCTTGCCGATCAGATCATCGAAATCGAGCCAGCCGCGCGCCTGTTTCGCCTGTGCATAAGCGGGCAGAAAGGCGGCCGAGAACCGATGCAGCGCATGCGCGCGCTGCGCGGTCACGAACCCGACGCGCAGGGGGCGGGTCTCTTCCACCCGGTCGGTCAGATCGATCCAGCCCTGCAGCACATCCGGGTCGAGTTGGCTGCGCACGGCGGCATTGCCGATCGACGCGCCTTTGGCCTTGAACGGCTCCTTCGCGCTTTCGCCGCTCAGGCAGATTTCTTCGAGCATCTTGAGCGTCGAGAGGGTCATGTCCTCCCACGGCATCGCTTCGAGGACGCGGCGTGGCTTCGCCTGTTGCTTGTTTTCCGGATCGAGATAGGGCCAGATCGAATCGCAGATATCCCGCTCATCCCCGGTCAGGGCATGGGCGATGACGCCCTCCTCGGTCAGGCCGGGGTCGATCCCCAACCACGCGCAAATCTCGTCCCATCCCAGCGGGTCGGCCAACGCCTCGGCCTTGCCTGCCACAGCGCGGGCGAGCGAGATGATCCCGTCCTCGTCCGAGAGGTACGGCACCACTGCGTCGATCGCCTCGCGCCCACGGGCATCTTCGGCCATCTGGTCGAGGATCTCGGCGATCAGTCGGGCCTGTACGCGTTCGTCGATCTCGGTGAACCCGGGCGAAACCTGTGCCTCCAGCGGGAACCGCCGCAGCACCGAGGAACAGAACGAATGGATCGTCTGGATCTTGAGCCCCCCAGGCGCCTCGATCGCGCGGGCGAACAGCCGCCGCGCATCGCGCAGCAGGTCGGGCGTCAGCCGGTCGCCTTCGACCCCAACCTGCACCAGCACCTCGCGCAGGCGGTCGTCCTGCGCCATCGCCCATTCGCCCAGCCGCTTGAACAGGCGGTTCTGCATCTCCATCGCGGCGGCCTTGGTGTAGGTCAAGCACAGGATGCGCTCGGGCTGCACCCCGTCCAGCAACAGCCGCGCCACCCGGTCGGTCAGCACCCGCGTCTTGCCCGAACCCGCATTCGCGCTCAGCCAGGTCGAGGCATCGGGCCGCGCCGCGATCACCTGCGCCTCGGTGGCCTCGTTCATCGCCCCTGCCTCAGCCATCGTCCCGCCCCACCGGTTGCACGCGTGCCTCTTCGGTTTCATCCCATTCGCCATAGCGGGCGAGGTGGTCGAAATCGCGCGTGTATCGCGCCTCGAACACCGCGCGGCGCGAGGTATAGCCCGTGCCCGCATCGGCGAAATGCGCCAGCAGCCGCTGCAACCCCTCACGCACCTCGGCAAGGTCGGACGGCGTCGGATCATGCGCCACCGTCGCGGGTGACGCGCCAAGCCCCAGGTAGGCGATGCGCGCGACCTCGGCGGGGGTATCCTGCCGGTCGAATGCGCCGTTCTCGGCCATCAGCGCCTCGATCCAGAGTTGCTTGTTGAAGGCGCGTTCCTGTTTTTCGGTCGGAACGGAGCCGGTCTTGTAATCGTAGATCGCCACGCGACCATCGGGCAGCCGGTCGATCCGGTCGGCGGTGCCGCGCAGCGTCATGGCCGTGCCCGGCACGGCCCACTCCGCCCGGGTCTCCATCAGCCACGGCTCGGCGAAGCCCCGCCGCTCCCCCTCGGTTCGCAGGAAATGCGGCACGATCCGCGCGAGACGCGCGCGCCACAACCGCCGCGCCGCGGGCCATGGGGCCTGATCCTCCAACACGGCGTCGGCAATGGCCAATAGCCGGTCCGCCGCATCCATCGGCAGGCCTGCGCGCGTGTCCTCGACAAAACGGTTCAGCACGTCATGCAGAACTGTACCGCGCACCGCCGCATCCGGTTGCGGGCGCAACGGATCGAGCGGCTTCAGGCGAAGAACCTTGCGCGCGTAGATCTCGTATGGGTCTCGGATCAGCTTTTCGATCTGGGTCACCGACAGGCTGCGCGGGCGGGCGGGCGCAGGCGGCGCGGGGGCCGGTCGTGGCGCGGGCCTCGCGCCGTCCATCTGCTCGGGCGTGGGGCTGGCCAGCGCCTCGGCCAACGCGATCCACGCCTCGCCGCGATGGCGCATCTGCGCCAGCACCTGGGCGGAAACATCACTCGCCCCGCCCAGCAGGTTCGTCAGCCGGTTCAGCCAGCGTGCGGGCACGGTATCGGTCTCGGCATCGCGGCGGGCGCGCGACAGCCAGACCTCGGGCGCGGCGATGGCCTGCTGAAAATCATGCGCCGACAGCCCGATCACGCGGTCCGGCAGGCGCAACCCCGCCTCGGCCCGCAAGGCGCGGTTCAGCCAGGGATCGGCCTCGGGCGCGGCAGGCCATGTGCCCTCGTTCAACCCGGCAAGGATGACGAGATCCGCCCCTTGCACCCGCGCCTCTTGCGTGCCCCAGATCAGGACCTGCGCATGCGGCCGCAGCCCCTCGCGCACCTGCCGGTCCGAGATCAGGCCGCCGAACATGTCGGCATAATCGCGCGCGCTCATCGCGCCGCCAGCGTCGCCCTCGGCGCGCAGATCGGCGGCCAGTTTCGCGATCTCACGCCCGGCGTCTTGGAGATACATCTCGCCGGTCGTCTCGCCGGTGCGGCCCTGTGCCAAAGCTTCCGCGAGGGCGATATGGCGCTCCGCGTGCCGGGCAAACGGCTGCTCCCCCTCCACTTGAGGCGCGAGCAGCGTGTCGCACACCCAGTCGGCCCAAGCGCGCGCCTCTGCCTGTTGCTCGGGCTTCAACCTCTCGACCCAGTCGGCGAGGGTAGTCGGTGAGGGAAAGCCGGATTTGCCCCGCAGCCCGCCCAATTCGAATTCGCGCATCAGCCGCAGATGCGGGCCGCGATCCGCGCCGGAATGGCACATCGGGTTCGACAGGATTGCGATCAGCAACTCCGCCGTGATCGGCCCGGTGAAGACCTCGGCCACCAAACGCAGGAAGCGCCCCGCCACCGTCTGGTCCAGAGGCACACCCGCGCTGTCGTCCGGCGTGATGCGCCAACGGTCCAGAGCGGCGGCGACCTGCCGCGTCAGAACCCGGTCGGGTGAGACCAGAGCGGCGCGCTGCCCGTCGGCGACGGCCTTGCGCAGGCGCAGCGCGATGGCCCCGGCCTCGACCTGCGGGCTTGGGGCCTCCAACAGCGTGACCGCGCCAAAGGCGTGCTGCAGATCGGGCAGGCCCGGCCCCTCGTCGCGCCATTGGTCGGTGACCGGCGCAGGCCGCAGCGCCAGCGATACGGCGGCGTTGCGCGCGGCGTTCACCGGGGGCACCCCGTCCGCCCAGTCCGGCACCTGGGCCGGATCCAACCCCATGACGGACGCCACCTTGGCAAGGCGGAATTGCGGATGATCCTCGCCCGCCAGACCTTGCCCTTGTCGCCCCTCGAGCAGGCGATGCCAGATGGCCGCCGGCATATCCCGGTCGATACCGGGCAGGATGACGGCGCCCTGGGTCAAGCGCGCCACCGCCTCCATCAGACGTAGGGTCGCCCCCCGCGACCCGGTCGAGCCCGCAACGATCACCGGGTGATCGGGCGGTGCGACCTGCCATTGCCGGATCAGCCGGTCGGTCACACGGGCCGCACGCGCCTCGGGCGTCAGGGCGGCTTCCTCGGCGAAATAGCTGGTGATCGCGGTGACAAAGGCCTGCGCCCGCGCCCAATGGTCGGAATGCCCGGCGACGTCCAGATCGCGCACCATCTCGGGCGTGACCTGTTCCTCGAACATCTCGGCCATCAGATCGGCCAGGCTGTCGGAGAGGTCATAAAGCGCCGTGCGCGGGGCGAGGTCAGGCGTTCGGTCGATCAGCCGCCCGATCTGTTCGGCCAGCATCAGCCGCAGCCGCAGGGGCGAGATCGCGGGCGGCACCCCGGCCAGATCGGCGAGGTCGCCCAAGGCCGTGACAGGGCGTATGCGCGGCAAAAACCCCGCGCCCCGCTCGGCATAGAGCGTCTGGATTCGCCGTTGCAGCCGCGCGTTCGCGACGTGGATCTCGACCCGGGCAATCGCCTCGGGCGGTTGCCCCGCCATACGGTCGTCCAGCCCCTTGATGAGGGCCGAGCAGAAATCCACGCCGATGGGCGTGGCGAAAAGCCGTGGGCTGTCGCTCGGGTCAAACAGGCGTGTCACGTCGCACCATCTCCTCTGCCGCCACGATCCCCGCGGGATGGCCCATATCGGCCCAATGGCCTTGGTGAATCACGCCAAACAGGCGGCCCTCGTCCATCATGCCCTGCCAGATATCCCGCAGGGAAAACACCGCGTCCGGGTGGTTTGAAAGCGGGCCGGGGTCAAGGATCTGCGCCCCGGTATAGACCAGCCCGTCCGCCCCCTTGTCCCAGGTCAACCGACCCTCGGCATCCATCGCGAAATCGCCCCCGCCTTCGCGACCAACCGCGCGTGCGCGCGGAACCAGCAGCAAGAGCGCGCCCATCCGGCGCCCGTCCCACGCGGCTTCCAAGTCCGACAGTGGCGCCGCTTTGGACCAGACGGCATCCGCGTTGAGCGTGAAGATCGGATCAGCCCCAAGAAGCGGTAGCGCGTTCTTCACCCCGCCCCCGGAATCGAGGATCTCATCCACCTCATGCAGGAAATGCACGCCGGGATGATGCGCCGAGAGATAAGCCTGCATCTGCCCGGCGCGGTAGTGCCCGTTCACCGCGATCGGTTTGGCCTGCGCCGCCGTGGCGACCTCCAGCGCGTGGTCGAGCAGCTTGCGGCCGGCAACCTCGATCAGGGGCTTTGGCCGGTCGGCCGTCAGCGCGCCCATGCGCGTGCCAAACCCCGCGGCAAGGATCATGCAGGCACGAGACCTCATGCAGCACTCCAATGGGCCGTTCGGTCCAGAAGCTCCGAGACCGGCTGGTGCAGCCGTGCAAGCGCGGGGTTTTCCAAGGCCCGTGCGATCAGGCGGCGCGTGCGCGGCAGGTAATCCGCGTAGGCAGGTTTTCCAAATTGCCGCGACAACCGACGGAAAACGCCAAGAATGCGCAGATTGCGCTGAAGCGACAGGCAATCGATGCGCGCGGTCGCCGCCTCACAGGTTTCGTGGATCTGCGCCGAAAAATCTTCTAAAAGATTTTTGCGCCAAGTGTGCGGAACGTCGCGCCGAACATCGTCGAGAAGAGAGGCGAGGTCATAGCCCATCGGCAACCGCAGGGCATCCTGGTAATCCAGCAGCCCGATACGCGCCGGCCCTTGCCGATCCGGCATCCAGATCAGATTGTCGCCATGCATGTCGCGCAACGCGAAAACTGGCCCCCCCCCGGCATGGCGCGCCAGCGCATCGGCCAGCCCCACGCGCAAACGGGCGCGCAAGGCGGGCAGCTCGACGCCATCGGCACCGAGCATGTCAAAGGTCAGGTCGACCATGGCGGCCATCGCCTCGGCATTTGGCGCGCGCAATCCCGCGGGCGCGGATTTGGCGAGGATCGGCAAGAGATGCGCGGCCTGCCGATAGGCCGCCTCCGCCTCCGGGGCGCCCGTCTCCAGAAGATGAGACAGGGACAGGTCGCCCAAATCCTCCATCAGGAGGAACCCTTGGGCCGGGGCGGCCGCGTATTCCTCGGGCGCGGAGAGATCCAGATGCCGCAAATACCCCCCGACGCGCCGAAACGCATCGAAGGCCGCGCGGTCCGCCGTGCTGGCGACCGGGGCGCACATCAGGATCGCCCGCGCGCCCTCCGGATCGGTCAGGCGCAGGTAGTGCCGGGTGGAGGCATCGCCCGCGACGGGATCGAGGCGCGCATGGGCCCAGCCGCAGCGGTCGAGAAACTCATCCCTGGAAATGCTCATGCGACCCCGTCCAGCACAGACGCGATCCGGGCGCCAAGGTCCCCGCTGCCCGCTGACACCGTAAGGGCGCGGCTGTCCTCGCCCGTCACCCGGAACCGAAGCAGCGCGGCAGCGGCGGGCCACTCCGGCGCCATCCGCTCGGGCCATTCGACAAGGCAGATCGCGTCCTCCATCGCCGCCTCCAACCCGAGTTCGAAGATCTCGTCCGGGTGGCCCAAACGGTAGAGGTCGGCATGCCAGACTTCGGCCCCCGGTGCATCATAGGTCTGCACCAGCGTGAAACTGGGGGATGGAATGTCTTCTGCGGCACCCTCGGGACCCAGTCGCGCCCGGATCAGAGCGCGGGCGAAATGCGTTTTCCCGCTGCCCAATTCGCCCGACAGCAGCAGGGTGTCGCCGGCACTCAGCACCCCGGCCACGCGCTCTGCGACCCGCTCTGTCACCAAGGGGGAAAGCAGGTCGATCCGGGCACAAACGGGCCAATCGGGAAGGTCATGTGCGGGGGCGTCGGGGGTCATTTTCGCGAGTGTAACCATCCCCTGCCCCGCCGCAAGCAGGCTGGTGCGCGCGCCTCAAAGGGCCTTGGGATCGGGCGGGCTGTAGGGGGCCTGCGCGGGCTCGGCCATGCCCGCGACCGCAGCATGCGGCGCGGCCAGGGGCGGGGGCGCGCCGGCCACGCTGGCCGCAGCCTCGGACCAGCCCAAGGGGTCGGACATGCCGGACTCCAACGGCAGGAACCGGACCAATGTCGCGCCGCCCGCCATGGGCGAGACCCGACAGGCCAAACGCTCTCCCTCAAGCAAGGTGATCGTCTCGACCCATGGCGCACGTTCGATCTGGAAAGCTGCGAATTGTCGGATTTCGCCCCAGATGCCCGACGGAGCACAGCGCCCCTGCCACAGCCGCGTGGCATCGGCGAGGCGCGGGGCCACCTCGGTCAATCGCGGGTCGTCGCCCCACAGATCCGCATAGGCGGCGTTGGACAGAACCATCTGCCCGTCCCGCCCGAACACGGCCAGCGCGCTGGCCTCGTCGTCCAGCACGGATCGAAAAAGATCCAGCTCGGCCCGGAACCGCCGGGTCAGCGTCACCTCCTGGCTGATATCCTCGAACATGAGGGCCACGGCCCCATCGGGATGCGGCCGCCCCGTCACGCGCAAGCTTTGGCCATCGGGCAGCGTCCAGATCTCCTGATAGGTCCCCTCGGACGCCCCCTGTTCCAGCTTCGCGATCTCGTCGCGCCATCCCCGGTAGTCGCGCGGCTCGGGCATGCGGCGCGCCTCTCGCAACTGGTCGAGGAAATCGACGAGCGTCGGACGGGACGACAGGAATTCCATCGGCAGGTTCGACAGCGACGTCAGCGCGGGGTTGAAGGTCATCAACTCGCGCCGCCGGTCGAACACGGCAAGGCCGGTGGGCAGGCTGGCAAAGGTTTTCGACAGGGTCTGCATGAAACTGCGCAGGCTCGTCTCGGCCCGAATAAGCCGGTCGATGGGCCGCGCCGTGCAGATCGCGCCGCCATCCTCGGTGAGTTGGGCCGACACCTCGAACCAGGCCGGGGTCTCGGCGTCGGGCAGATCGACGCTGCAGCGGCGCGTCTTGCCGGCATCCGGCAATGGGGCGACCTGATCGGCGAAGATTTGCGGCAGGGGCCAGCCCAGCGCCACAGCCTCGTCGCCACCGCCAAGCTTGCGGTCCGCCAGCCCCAGATAGGAGGCATTGGCCCAAGCGATACGCCCCTCCCCGTCCTGCTTCCAGATCGGCATCGTCGCCGCGTCCAATGCAGTGCGCAGGTCATCCGCTTCTTCCTGAAGCTTGGCGAATGTGGCGGAATCGACCGCCGCGCGACCATCGGAAGCATTGGCCGGGCCGACCGACAGGATGACCCGCCCGTCTTCGTGCCGCCCGGCCACCGACAGCGCATCATGGCCCAGCGTGCCGGTCAGAAGGAAGGCCTCACCCCGCTTGCGCAGGGCCCGCATCCGCGCCGGAAGGTCCGGGTGCAGGTCGGCCAGGACACGGGCCAGGGCATCGAACGCGGTCGTGCGGTCGGCCTCTTCTGGCAGGAAGGCATCGTCCGAGGTCACGGGTGACAGCAGGTAACCTTCGCGAAACTCGTAGCGGTGAGGCATATCGATCAGGGGGCGCGCCATGCCCGCCGGGGCAAACCCGGCCCCACGCTGCGCCGGTGCCAACCGCGCGGTCAGGATCAACGCCGCCGCCGCCGTCAGCAGGCTGATCGCCGCGAAAAGCATGACCGTCATGCTGTCCGGAAAAGTCATTTCGTCCCCTCGACTTAGTGCACCCCGCGCGCACTCTGCGCGACAACGGTTAACAGGCCGTTAAGGACGTTTGGGCGGATTTACCGGGGCGATCAGGCCGTGATCGGCTGGTTTTCCCCAAGCGGACCGGTTGCCTGTTCCTCGGGCAGGACGATGGCGTCGCGCGGCCAGATGACCTCGACCATGGCGCCCTTGCGCTCGGGCGTGTCCTCGTCCGACAGGAACGGGTCCGAGGCATTGAGGAACGTCACCTTCGCACCCGACCGCTCAAGCAGTGTTTTCGCGATGAACAGGCCCAGCCCCATCCCCTCGTAGCCCGGGCGATGACTGTCGCTGTCGCGCGACCGGCGGCGCAGGAACGGGTCGCCCAGTCGCCCCAGCAGATCGGGCGGAAACCCGGGGCCGTCATCCACGATCTTCAGCTTGATGTCCTCGGCGCTCCACTGCCCTTCGATCCAGACGCTGGCCTCGGCGAAATCCACCGCGTTCTGCACGAAGTTGCGCAGCCCGTGGATGATCTCGGGCTTGCGCCAGACGGTGGGCAGCGCCGGGTCCGCCCCCTCCGCCGGGGAAAACAAACTGACGATGTCGATCCCGCGCGACGCATGCGGCTCAGCCGCTTCGCGAACGATCTCTTTCAGCGGGGCCGAGCGCATGTGCAGGTCGTCCTTTCCCGCCCGGCCCATCGACCGCATGATGTCGCGGCAGCGATCGGCCTGGTCCCGGATCAGGCGGGCATCTTCGGCCAGTTCGGGCATGGCCTCCAACTCTTCGGCCAGTTCGGTCGAGACCAGCTTGATCGTGGCCAGCGGTGTGCCCAACTCGTGCGCGGCGGCGGCCACCACGCCGCCAAGGTCGGTCAGCTTCTGCTCGCGGGCCAGCGCCATCTGTGTCGCCAACAGCGCCTGGCTCATGGAATGGGTCTCGGAGCTGATGCGGCGGGCATAGGCCGACAGGAAGACGATGCCGATCACGATCGCGATCCAGAAGCCGAGGATGTAGAGATCGGGCAGCGCCAGCACCTCGCCCGTGGCCAGCGTCAGGGGGATGTGGAAATAGACCAGAAGCGAAATCAGCCCGATGGCCAGCACCCCCAGAACAAGGGTCGAGCGCAGGGTCAGCGCCGTGGCCGAGATCGTGACAGGCCCGAGGATCAACAGCGCGAAAGGGTTGTTCAACCCCCCGGTCAGAAACAGAAGGAAGCTCAACTGCGCGAGGTCGAACAAGAGCGTCAGCATCGCGTCCCGGTCGCTGAGGCGCTGGTTCTCGGGAAAGATCGACATCGCGATGAGGTTCGACAGCACGCTCGCCCCGATGGCCAGGAAACACAGTCCCAGCTCCACCCGCAGCCCGAAATAGAAGCTGGCCAGAACCACCGTCAGCGTCTGCCCGAGGATCGCCAGCCAGCGCAGAACCAGCAAGGTCCGCAGCCGAACCCACTCGGTCCGCGTCTCCTGGCGTACAAAGTCGAGGGCGGGATCCGTTGTAAAAGCCATGAGGGGCGTTCCGTCGCAGGGACAAGGATGTGAATTGATAGGGCGCAGTCCCTAGGTATTCAACGTCACAGACCCCGACTATCCAGACCAAAGGGACCAAATCCAATGTCGCGCACCTATGCCGTTGCCTCGGTGATCCTGATCGCGCTGCTCCTCGCGGGGTCGGCGCTGGCCATCCTGATGGGCCGTACAAGTGGCGAGGCCGATATCTTCGCACAATGCCGTGGCAGCGCCGTTGCCGGAGGGGCCGATCTGGGCGGGCCGTTCACACTGGTCAGCGAGACCGGAGAGACCGTGACTGACGCCGACGTCATCACCGGGCCGACGATCCTCTACTTCGGCTATACCTTCTGCCCCGACGTCTGCCCGCTCGACACCGTGCGCAATGCCGAGGCCGTGGATATCCTTGACGCGACGGGCCACGAAGTGCTGCCCGTGATGATCTCGGTCGATCCCGAGCGCGACACGCCCGAGGTCATGGCCGCCTTCACCGAGAACGTGCACCCGCGCATGCTGGGCCTGACCGGCACGCCGGAACAGACCGATGCCGCCGCCGATGCCTACCGCGTCTATTACCGCATCAACCGCGAGGGCGACGACCCCTATTACCTCGTGGATCACTCGGCCTTCGCCTACCTCGTCCTGCCCGATTACGGCTTCGTGGAGTTCTTCAACCGCGAGACGACGCCGCAGCAGATGGCCGACACCACGGCCTGTTACATCGAGGCCGCCGGTGGAGCCGAATCCGGCTCCTGAGGCAACGACGGGCGAGTTCCCGCTATGCGACAGCAGCTTGACGGTGCGTACAATTTCTGCGCGACAAATTGACCCCGCGCGGCAGCAGCCTATAAGGGAGCGTGCAAAGAGTGGCAAAGGACCAATGCGCATGACGCAAGAACGCAGCCTCCGCGAAATCGGGCCGGACAAGTCCCTGCTGATCGTCGATGATGACGAGCCGTTCCTGCGCCGCCTGCAGCGCGCCATGGAAAAGCGCGGCTTCGAGGTCGAGGCGGCGGGCTCCGTCGTCGGGGGCAAGGCCATCGCCACTGCCCGTCCCCCCGCCTATGCCGTGGTCGATCTGCGGCTTGAGGATGGCAATGGGCTCGACGTTGTCGAAACCCTGCGGGAAAAGCGCCCCGACAGCCGCATTGTCGTGCTGACCGGGTATGGCGCCATCGCCACCGCCGTGGCCGCCGTCAAGATCGGCGCCACCGACTACCTGTCGAAGCCGGCGGATGCCAATGACATCACCGCGGCGCTGCTCGCCGAAGAGGAAGAGATGCCGCCGCCGCCGGAAAACCCGATGTCGGCCGACCGCGTGCGCTGGGAACATATCCAGCGGGTCTATGAGCTGTGTGACCGCAACGTCTCGGAAACCGCGCGGCGGCTAAACATGCACCGCCGCACGCTTCAGCGGATCCTCGCCAAGCGCAGCCCCCGCTGAACGCACCCGTGTTTTGCGACGCCGCCCCTGTTGCGCTATAGCGCGCGGGGAATCACCGCTTTGCATTCTTGCCCGAAAGTCCTGACCATGCGCCGCCCTGCCGCCCTGATCGCCCTTGTCGCCGCCACCACGCTGTCCGCCTGTGTCGGCACGCGCGAACCCGAGGTTCCGCCCTTCACGCTCGATGGGCGGGGGATCGAACCCACCGTTTCGGGGCTTCGCATCGATTTCGGCCGTGCACAGATCGGCGTGATCGACACCGTTTCGCGCCTGCTGGATGAAGAACCGGCCCAGGTGATCACGCAGACCGAATGTGGCGCGGGGCCGGTCACCGCCGCCCAGTGGGAAGACGGCCTGACGCTGAACTTCCAGGACGGCACGTTCGTCGGCTGGACGACCAGCGACCCGGACTTGCCCGTCACCAACGGCTTCCGCCCCGGTCAGCGCCGGGTCGAGATGCCCCAGGTCAGCTTCCAGGTCACGACGCTTGGGGACGAATTCGCCCGGGGCGCAGTTGCGGGCCTTCTGGACCCGACCGGCGAAACCGTTGCGCTGCTCTGGTCTGGGACAACCTGTTTCTTCCGGTAACGGGTTTCAGCACGCCATCGAACGGCGAAGCCACATCACGAAGGTCTTGACCCGGGGCGGCATCGGCCCGGGCAAATGCACGAGGTGATAGGCCAGCGGACTGTCCGCCTGTTCGGCCAACACTACGAGCCGCCCCTCCGCCAGATCGCTTTCGACAACCGCGCGTGGCTGGACGGAGACCCCGGCCCCGCTGCGACATGCCGCCAGGACCATCGGGTTCGTCTCAAGCCGCGTCGCCTCCAACGCGTCGGGGTCGATTCCGCCCGCGCGCAGCCACGCATAGAACTCCGCATCCTGCGGATCGACCAGCCAGCGCAATCCGCGCAACCGCTTCAGCGCGCCCTGTGCTTCCGTATCCGGCCACGCGCCGCCAAGCTGCTCGGCCACTTGCGGGGCGGCGACCGCGACGATCCCGGGATCGGTGAGGCGCATCGTCTCCAGCCCCGGCCATTCGCCCCGCCCGTAGCGGATGGCAAGGTCATAGCCGTCGCGGCGCAGGTCGGACATGCGCGCCTCGGCCGAGACGCTGAGGGGCACCTCGGGATGCGCCGACCAGAACTGCGCCAAACGGGGCATCAGCCACGCTTCGGCGAAACTGGGCGTCGTCGTGACGGAGACGGGGCGATCCGCGCGGCCTTGCATCAAGGCCCGCACCCCGCCCGCGATTTCCCCGAACCCCGCCGACAGGTCCCGCGCCAGCCGCGCGCCCGCTTCGGTCGGGGCCACGCCGCGGCCTGCCCGCGTCATCAGGGATTGGCCGAAATGCTCTTCCAACGTGCGAACATGCTGCGCAATGGCGGCGTGCGTCACGTTCAACGCCCGCGCGGCCTCGGAATAGGAGCCAAGCCGCGCCGCCGCCTCGAACGCCCTCAGCGCCGAGAGAGAGGGGATATCACGCCAATCCATATGAAAGCTCAACTAACACATCGGCAGTATTGCTGACTCGGCCCATTGCCGCAACACGGCTATGCTCCCCTTAGTCGCAGATCACAGGAGACTCGCCATGCTCAGCATTTTCGCAAGCAGCCTCATGACCGCCGCGCGGCAGAAAGATTGGGACGCGCCCGATCAATCGCGGTTGCCCGACCGCCGCACCCGGAAGGAGCGCCGCCGCGATCAAGCGGATACGCGCCGCTGGCTCCGCAATACCGGAATCAAGTGACCGAACTAACAAACAGGCCCAACGGTCAGGTCAGGTCGTAGCGTTTGAGAACCTTGTCGACCACCTGCCCGTTGGCCATCCGGACGCCCTCGATCCGCCCGTAATCCTCGAACCCTCGGGATTGATAATAGGTCAGCCCGCTTTCGTTATCGGCGCGGATATTGGCGTTGATCCAAGTGTAGCCCAGCCTCTTGGCCGCCGCTTTCGTCGCCTCCATCAGTTTCGATCCGATGCCAAGACCCTGCTGGCCCGGTTTGGCGAAGGTGGCGATCTCGGCGGCCTCGGGCGGCAGGTATTCCCCGCCCCGCGTGACCCATTGAAAGCCCACGATCTCGCCATCGGGCTTTTCAGCGACGAGCCAGGAGGACACTTCGCGCTCGGCATTCATCCGGTCGATGAAATACTGCGCGTCGATGGGGTGTGTCATGGCGGTGGTGCCGCCGATCTCGATCACCGCGTTCAGGATCGCGGCCATGTCGCGCGCGTCGAGGTCATGGGCGGGGCGAACGTGGATCATCGGGAAGACTCCAACTTGAAACAATCCGGCAGCGTGCGTTCGACCGCGGCGGAGTGGCAGGGGCGCTTGCGTCACATCTGCGCCATCAGCTCAGCATGCCGCGCGGTGAAGTCTGCGCGCACCTCGGCCGGCGGGCGCAGGCGCAGGGTCAGCCCCTCGATCAGCGCCGCATCCGGGCGGCCAAAGAACTTGTTCGCCTCGGCCTCGGCGAACCCGGCAAGCTGCACCGCCTCCAGCCAGGCCGAGATGCGGTCGGCCCGCTTGATCGCTTGCTTTACCGTCTTGGGCAGCACGGCGGGCAGGCCGAAGCGCAGGTGGATCGCGGCCGTCAGCCGGGTATCAAGCTCGCCATATCCCGGCCCGACGGCAACCTTCACTGGGCTGATCATGTCGCCGATCACGTATTCCGGCGCGTCGTGCAGCAGCGCGGCCAAGCGCCATTTGACAGGCACCTGCGGCTGCAACCGCCCGTGGATTTGCTCGACCAGGATCGAATGCTCGGCCACGGAATAGGCGAAATCGCCGCGCGTTTGGCCGTTCCAGCGCGCGACGAAGGCCAGACCGTGGGCGATATCCTCGATCTCGATATCCATCGGCGTTGGGTCCAGCAGGTCGAGCCGTCGCCCGGACAACATCCGTTGCCAGGCGCGAGGGGGAGCTTTGGGCATGAATTCGGTCCTGAAACGAGCGTCCCCGCCGGTTTAGCAATGCAATGCGTGGGCCGAAAGCATTAGGCGAATCTTCAACCCTCGGTTTAGCCTGCCGTCCCGACGTATTATTTCAGGGAGATTAAAATGACCAAGGAAGGTGTCGGCGGCGCCGAAGGTGTGCCCCTCCAGGAAAACAACAAGCAGCCGCCCAGCGCGGATGGGAACAAGCCCGGCCCCGCGAAGGGAACCGAAGGCAGCGCCGAAAAAGGTGCGCCCAGCAAGTAACTTTGTCCAATCCGGACGCGCAAAGGGGCCGTCCTGCCGGGTGGCTCCTTTTCCGGTTCAGGCCAACGCCCAACTGATGAACGCGACGAGTATCCCAACGGCGATGACGGCCAGTGTGAACGGCCCGGCATAGCGGCTGCGGCGTTCGTATTGTTCCGATTTCGGCAGCTCGCGCGGCGCATCGGCGGCCCCGGCGTCGCCCGGACCGGCGCGCACATCGCCCGATACGGACGCGCGGGTGTGGCGTTGCGTTTCTGAATGCATCTCGCTCATCGAAAAACTCCTTTCCTACCTGGAAAACGTCCCCCGCCCGCTTCCGTTCCCGTGTCGCGTTGCCGTTGCAGGGGTCTGGTGCTATCTGCGCCGCAACGGAATTTGCAAAATGTGGAGCCTCGGACATGGGCACGGACTACATCGTCAAGGACATCAACCTCGCCGACTATGGCCGCAAGGAACTGGACATCGCCGAAACCGAGATGCCGGGCCTGATGGCCCTGCGCGAGGAATACGGCGCCTCCAAGCCGCTGAAAGGCGCGCGCATCGCCGGGTCGCTGCACATGACGATCCAGACCGCCGTCCTGATCGAAACGCTGGTGGAACTGGGCGCCGATGTCCGCTGGGCCTCGTGCAACATCTTCTCGACGCAGGACCACGCCGCCGCCGCGATTGCAGCCGGCGGCACGCCGGTCTTCGCCGTGAAGGGTGAAACGCTTGAGGAATACTGGGACTATTGCGACCGCATCTTCCAGTTCGAAGAGGGCGGTGCGAACATGATCCTCGACGATGGCGGCGATGCCACGCTCTACATCCTGCTGGGTGCACGCGTCGAAGAGGGTGAAACCGACCTGATCGAAGTGCCCACCAGCGAGGAAGAGGTCGCGCTGTTCGCACAGATCAAGAAGCGCATGACCGAAACCCCGGGCTGGTTCACCAAGCAGCGCCACATGATCCAGGGTGTGACCGAGGAAACCACCACGGGCGTGCATCGCCTTTACCAGATGATGGAAAAAGGCCACCTGCCCTTCCCCGCCATCAACGTGAATGACAGCGTCACCAAGTCGAAGTTCGACAACAAGTACGGCTGCAAGGAATCGCTCGTCGACGGTATCCGCCGCGCCACCGACACGATGATGGCCGGCAAGGTCGCCGTCGTCTGCGGTTATGGCGATGTGGGCAAGGGCTCGGCCGCCAGCCTCCGCGGCGCAGGCGCCCGCGTGAAGGTGACCGAGGTCGACCCGATCTGCGCCCTTCAGGCCGCGATGGACGGGTTCGAGGTCGTCACGCTGGAAGACGAGGTCGCCAGCGCGGACATCTTCATCACCACGACCGGCAACCGCGACGTGATCCGCATCGAGCATATGCGCGAGATGAAGGACATGGCGATCGTCGGCAACATCGGCCACTTCGACAACGAGATCCAGGTCGCGGCCCTCAAGAACCACAAGTGGACCAACATCAAGGACCAGGTGGACATGATCGAGATGCCATCGGGCAGCCGCATCATCCTGCTGTCCGAAGGCCGCTTGCTGAACCTGGGCAATGCCACCGGGCACCCGTCCTTCGTGATGTCGGCCAGCTTCACCAACCAGGTGCTGGCGCAGATGGAGCTTTGGACCAAGGGCAAGAACTACGAGAACAAGGTCTATGTCCTGCCCAAGGTGCTGGACGAGAAGGTCGCGCGCCTGCACCTCAAGAAGATCGGCGTGAAACTGACCGAACTGGCCAAGGAGCAGGCCGATTACATCGGCGTGCCGCAGGAAGGCCCCTTCAAGCCCGAACACTACCGCTACTGATCGCCGGCCCCGTTGGGGGCCGACCGGCAGCTTTCGACCGGCCATTCCGACGGGAATGGCCGGTTTTCGCTTACTTGGCCGGGCGCCTGGAACGGAGTCGAATACAAGGCGTTGAGTCCGGTTGAACCGCGTTTAAGTCGTTATTTTTCCGATATTTTTCAGGGAACCCAGCACCCCTCCTGTTGCTTGGTCTGGCATCAACTCTACACAGGAGATCTGACAATGACCTTCAAGAACGCACTGACCACCACCGCCGTCATTCTTGCCATGGCCGCCCCGGCCTATGCCGAAAGCCACAGCGGGACGATGGATGAAACGACGATGTCCGAGACGATGGGCATGCACGACGCCTCGGCCTTCGACGGCATGACCGTGGGCGAGATCCTCGGCATGGATGTTGTCGGCACGAACGGCAACGACGTCGGTGAGATTGACTACATCTACGAAGCCGACGGCGGCTACGAGGCCGTGATCGGCATCGGTGGCTTCCTCGGCCTTGGCGAATACACCGTGTCGCTGCCTCTGGGTGCCTTCTCGATGAACGACAACAGCCAGTTGGTCCTCGACGGCTATTCCGAGGAAGAACTGGAAGCGATGCCCGAAGTCGACGAAAGCGAGTTGGACGGCCTCGACGACGATGTGGTGATCGACACGAGCGCGTTGGGCACCGCGATGCCCAGCCCTGACTCGGCCGAAGCCGACATGGACACCGACCTGAGCGCCGAAGTCGAAGAGGAAATGGCCGAAACCGGTGCCGCCCTCGAAGAAATGGGTGACGAGGCCGCCGACGCCGCTGGCGAAGTTGGCCAGGACATCGCAGAGGCCGGTGACGCCGCCGCGACCGCCGTCGCCAATGCCGGTGACGAGATTGCCGACGATCTGAACCAGATCGGTGAGGAGATCGAAGGCGAGATGGCCGAAGCCGAAGCCGAGGTGACCGGCGACACCGGGATGGCCGCCGCGGCCGACATGGGCCAGGACATTTCGGATTTCGAAGGCATGACCGTCGGTGAAGTGCTCGGCATGAGCGTCGAAGGCGCCAATGGCGATGATGTGGGCGAGATCGACTACATCGTGCAAGCCTCGGGCGAATACTCGGCCGTGATCGGCATCGGTGGCTTCCTCAGCCTTGGCGAATACACCGTTGAGCTGCCGCTGGACGCCTTCTCGGTGCAGGGCGACGGGACGCTGATCCTTGATGGCTATACCAAGGAAGAACTCGAAGCGATGCCGGAAGTCGATGAAAGCGAGTTGGACGGCCTCGACAACGACACGGTCATCAGCTGATCGCTGAATACAGAGAGAATGACGCCCGGGTGCCTTGCGCCCGGGCGTTTTGCGTTGCACCGGTTGGACGGGTGCAACGGGTCGGTCAGGAAAGGAACTGGGCATGCGGGTCGTCATCTACGGCGTTGGCGCGATTGGCGGGGTGGTGGCAGCAGCGCTGGACCGAGCCGGGATCGAGACCATCGGCATTGCCCGCGGCGCGATGCTAGCGGCGATGCAGGATACCGGGCTGCGCCTGCGCGCGCCGGGGATCGACGAGCTGCGCGATGTGCCAGCGGTCGCATCGCCCGCCGAGGTCGATTGGCGGGCGGATGACATGATCCTGCTCTGCATGAAATCGCAGGACACCCAGGGCGCGCTGGAGGATCTGCGCGCGGCGGGTGTCCATGATCAGCCGATCTTCTGTGCGCAGAACGGGGTGGCGAACGAACGCGCCGCGCTGCGGATGTTTCCGAATGTGCATGGCGTCACGGTGATGATGCCCGCGCTTTACCTCGTGCCGGGTGAGGTGGCGGTGTTCACCGAACCGAAACTGGGGATCTTCGACCTGGGCCGCTATCCGGGCGGCACGGACCACGACGACCGTCGCATGGCCGAAGCGCTGGAGGCCGCGAATATCGGCGCCTTCACGCATGAAAACGTCATGGCGAGCAAACGTGGCAAGCTATTGTTGAACCTCGTGAACATCCTGAAAGCGACGCTTGGCAACAGCGCCGATCCCGGCCCGTTGAAAACCGCCATTCGGGCCGAGGCCGAGGCCGTTTACCGCGCGGCGGGGCTGGATTGGGTCGAGGTGGACGACAGCGACCCCAGACGCGGTGAAATGATGCGGCCCGTCGATGCGCTGCCCGGTGTGGCCCGCGTGGGCGGTTCGACGAACCAGAGCCTCTTGCGCGGCGCCACGCGGCTGGAAACCGACTACTTGAACGGCGAGATCGCGCTGCTCGGGCGCCTTCACGGGGTGCCGACCCCGGTGAACGCAGCGCTGTGCCGCGTGGCGGACCACCTGACGCGCAGCGCTTTGAAGCCGGGTGATCTGAGCCTGTCCCAGCTGGAGGCCCTCCTTTCCCCGTGACCCGGTGGTTCGGCGGGTGCCGTTCGCCGGCGCGGAAAGGAACTGGCTTCGGCCAGCCCCGGTGTCCCCGCACGGGTCGGACCATCGCGCGTCTCCGGTCCCGCCCTGCCTCGGCCCTCAGCGGGCCGCTTTCAGCCGGTGGCAAGACCATGGTGCATGATCGCGATCAAGCCCACGCAGGCACGGCACGGCGCAGCTTTCGCGAATACAGGCACGATTTCAACGCGCTGCGCATCGCGGGGACCGGTTGGGATGCTTTTCCCCGAAAGTTTTTCTTCGCCCCTGACTGGGTTGCGGGTAACCTTCCCGGCAAGCCTGCCCGTTTCGCGGCGGGCTGGAGGAACAAATACTTTTTTGAGAATGCCAAAACGGGGGGACAGTTTCCGATGGGCAAGCGTGACGACCTGATCGCTCACTACGCGGACGATCTGCGCAACAAATGCGGCATTGAGCCGGACATGGACCTGCTGACCAAGGTGACAATCGGCTGCGGCCCGGCGATTTACGACGCCGACGCTTCGACGGTCGCCGGCAGCCAGGAGCATGAGCTGGAAACCGTGAAGAACAATTTCCTGATCAAGAAGCTGGGGCTGTCCGATGGCCCCGAACTGATGGACGCGATCAACAGCGTGATCGAGACCTACGGCAAATCTGAGCGCAACAAGTACCGCGCGGTCGTCTACTACATGCTGACCAAACACTTCGGCAAAGAGAGCGTCTACGGCTGAGGCCCGCCGCCCTGTTCAATGGCAAGGCCCGCCCAAGCGGCGGGCCTTTTGCTGGGATTAACACCAAATACCGCGAAAATCCGAGCTTCATTTCCTTTGTAACGCGCCGGGGTGATGCGGTAGGTCTTGGTCAGCCCGGTCAGGATGACGGGCCCGACATTCGAACACACGTGGAGCGAGCAAATCGTGTGTGGGTGGTGGAGGGTCCCGGCGGTCGGGACCCTCCATTTTTCATCCGGTCAAAGGCCACCCATCGCGCAGATGGTCTTGAACTCCGCCTCGGTCACCGGCTGCACGGAGAGGCGCGAGTTGTTCACCAGCACCATCTCGGACAAGTCCTCGCGCGCCTTGATCTGGTCCAGCGTGACCGGGGTGGGCAGGCTTTCGATGGCCTTGATGTCCACGCACTCCCAGCGGTCGTCGTCGGTGGTGCTGTCAGGATGCGCCTCGGCGATCACCTCGACGATACCGACCACCGCCTTTTCCTTCTGCGAATGGTAGAAGAAGCCCCGGTCACCGACCGCCATCTCGCGCATGAAATTGCGTGCCTGATAATTGCGGACGCCATCCCATTCCTCGCCAGCGTCGCCCTTGGCGACCTGATCGTCCCAGGACCATGTCGAAGGTTCGGATTTGAACAGCCAGTAGCGCATCGGGGTCACTCCGGTTTCAGGGGGCGTGACAGAAGGGTGTCGAGAACGGTGGCAAGGTCAAGCCGCCCGTCGGCCATCGCCGCAACCGCGTCGGCAATGGGGGTGTCCAACGCGGGGTCCGACGCGATCTGCCGCGCGGTATGCAGCCCCTCGACCGTCACGTCCTCGGCCAGGGTTTCGCCATGGGCCAGCGCCACGCCGAAACGAAAGTTCCGCGATTTCTCGGAGCCACAGGTCAGGATCAGGTCGCCCAGCCCGGACAGGCCCGTCAGCGTCTCTTCCCGCGCCCCGGCGGCGCGGGCGACGCGCGCCATCTCGGCAAAGCCGCGCGCGATCAGGGCCGCGCGGGCCGAGTCGCCAAGCCCCGCGCCGATCACCGCCCCCGCCGCGATGGCGATGACGTTCTTCAGCGCCCCGCCCAGTTCGGCGCCGGTGACATCCGTGGTCCGGTAAAGCCGCAGCGCAGGCGTGGACAGCGCATGTTGCAGCGCCTCGCCCAGGGCGTCATCCGCACAGGCCAGCGTCAAGGCGGTGGGCAGCCCCCTGGCAATATCGACCGCAAAGCTGGGGCCGGTGAGTTGCGCGGGCGTGGTTCCGGGCGCGGCCTGCGCGATCAGGGCCGTGGGGAACAGCCCGGTGGCCCGGTCGATCCCCTTGGCGCAGGAGACGAGATTCGGTGCGCCCGGGCGATGGGTGGACAGGAACTCGCCCAGCGATTGCGTCGGCAGGGCCAGCAGGGCGATCTCGGCGTCGGTGGCCGGATCGTCGGTCACTGTCAGGCCCGCCGGAAAGGGCGCGCCTGGAAGGCGGCGGATGTTCTCGCGGGCCTTCTGCATCGCCTCCGCGCCCTCGCGCGCCCAAAGCGTCACCGGATGCCCCGCATTGGCGTAGGTGATGGCCAGAGCCGTGCCAAACGCCCCCGCCCCGTAGATCATCAATGGCGCGCTCATGCCTTGGCCCCTTTCTTTCCCGACCCGATCAACGGTGCGGCCGCCCGGTCAAGGGGCCAGCGCGGGCGGGCCGACAGGGTCATGTCGTCCACCCGCCCGCCCTCGAACGCCAGCAGACCGGCATAGGCGATCATCGCGGCGTTGTCGGTGCAAAGGCGCAGCGGCGGGGCAAGGAAGGGCACACCCGCCACCTCGGCCACGGCGGTCAGGCGCGCGCGGAGGGTCTGGTTGGCCGCCACGCCCCCGGCAACGGCAAAGGCGGTCAACCCATCGCAGGCCGAAAGCGCGCGCTCGGATTTGCCCGCCAGAACATCCGCCACCGCCGCCTGGAACGAGGCGCAGAGGTCGGCGCGGTCCTGTTCCGTCAGCCCGCCCTGTGCCTCGGTCAACTGGTCGCGCGTGCGGATCACGGCGGTTTTCAGCCCGGAAAAGCTGAGATCGCAGCCGGGTCGGTCCATCAACGGGCGCGGCAAGGCGAAACGGGCCGGATCACCGGCCTTCGCCGCCGCCTCGACCGAGGGGCCTCCGGGCTGCGGCAAGCCAAGAATGCGCGCCACCTTGTCGAAGGCCTCTCCGGGGGCGTCGTCGATGGTGCCGCCAAGGCGGCTGAAGGCTTCGGGGCCATCGACACGCAGGAACTGGCAGTGCCCGCCCGAGACCAGAAGCATCAGGTAGGGAAAGGTCACGCCATCGGTCAGGCGCGGGGTCAGGGCATGGCCCGCAAGGTGATTCACCCCGATCAGCGGTTTGCCCAAGCCCATGGCCAGCCCCTTGGCCGCCATGACGCCCGCCAGAACACCGCCGATCAGGCCGGGGCCGCTGGTCACCGCTATCGCGTCGATATCGGTTAGCGGCACGCCCGCGAGGTCCAGCGCCTCTTCGACCATCAGGTCGAGCTTTTCGGTATGCGCCCGCGCTGCGATCTCGGGCACGACCCCGCCAAAGGCTGCGTGCAGGTCCGTCTGGCTGGATACGACCGAGGACAGAAGCTCGGGCGCATCGCCCGGCCCGCGCAGGACGGCGGCGGCGGTGTCGTCGCAGCTCGATTCGAGGCCGAGGATCAGGGGCGGGGTGGACATGGCCGGACCGGGCCTTCGCGTTTGTGTTGCTGGGCCAAGGCAGGTAACACTCTGCCCGATGTCTGACAATGCTAAGCCCCTGATCCTGCTGACACGCCCGAAGGCGCAGTCGGAGCGCTTTGCCCGCGCCCTGCGGGATCGGCTGGGCGAGGTCGAAGTGGTGATCGCGCCGCTGATGGAGGTGGTGCCGCTGACCGCCCCGCCCGAGGCGGCACAGGCGCGGACGCTGATCTTCACCTCGGAGAACGCGGTGCCGCAGGCCGGGGCGGGGGCGCATCGCGTGGCCTGGTGCGTCGGGCGCCGCACGGCGCTGGCGGCGCAAAAGGCGGGGTTTTTACCGATCTCGGTCGATGGAACCGCCGACGATCTTGTCGCGCGCCTTGCCCACGAACGCCCCGAAGGCCCGATCTGGCATCTGCATGGCACCCATGTGCGCGGCGACATTGCCGGACGGCTGGAACAGGCCGGGATCGCGGTGCACGAGGCCGCCGTATACGACCAGCGCACCGTCACGCCGGACCCGGCTTTCCTCGCGGGCTTGCGGCGGCCGGGCGCGATCCTGCCCATCTTTTCGCCTCGGTCTGCTAAACTGCTGGCCAAGGCGGCAGGCGACCGTCCACCGCGACTCACCCTGATCGCGATCAGCGTCGCGGCCCGTGACGCCCTGCCCGATCCGTGGCAATCCGGTGTGGACGTTGCCGAATCTCCGAATGCGGAGGCTATTCTGGAGGAAATCGCGCGACGGATTGGCGCGTAGCCCCCAGATGCGGGGCATGAAACGCTGATTTTGGCTGACTCGCGCCGAGTGTCAGGTTAGGTAGACACTTGGGCGCGCTAGGGAGAAGGACACAGGTGGTGGCGAGACGATCATCGAAAAGCTCTGGTAGCAACCGCAGCACGCGTGACGACACGCACCCCCCCGAAGAAAGCGTGACTGACGGCACCGCAGGACAGGACAGCGTCACACTCGCCCCGCAAGAGGGCGAAACGCTGACCCCGGGCGAGGACAGCACCGCCATCGAAGACGCCGAGATCGTGGCGTCCGAGGCGGCCCAGACGCCCGAGGCCGAAACGGTCGACCCGGACAGCACGGCATCCGAGGCCGAGACGCTGGCGCCGGAGGGTGAGACCCCCGAGGCGGAGACGCCCGACGCCGAGACGGTCACCGCAGAGGGCGACACGCCCGAAACGGACGAAACGGACAATACCGCAAGCGAAGGCGACGACACGCTCGACGCAGAGTCGGTTGCCGGCGCGGATTTCGTGACCGATGCCGAGACGGCCGAGGGCCGCACCGCCGAAGACACCGTTGCAGGCGAGGCCGAGACCACCGTCGAAGAAACGACGCCCCCGGCACCCGCCCCGGCCACCGTGGTCGAACGCCGCGGACCCGGTTTCGTGCCGCTGGTCATCGGTGGCATCGTCGCCGCCGGCATTGGCTATGGCGCCAGCTACATGGGCCTTTTGCCCACATCCGGCGGGGATGAGGCGACCAGCCAGCTCGAGACACTGATCGCCCAGCAATCCGAGGCGCTGACCGCTCTGCAGGCGCAGGTAGGTGACCTGGCCTCGGCCTCCGCCCCCGAGGTGGATCTGTCGCCCGTCACCGAACAGATCGGCGCGCTTGGCACCCGGCTGGATGAAACCGCCACCGCGCTGGAAAACATCGCCACACGCGTCACCACGCTGGAAGAGCGCCCGATCTTCTCGGGCGATGTGGAAAACGACGTGGCCGCCGCAGCAGCAGCGGTGACGCAGCTTGAAGAGCAGCTGCGCGCACAGGAAGAGGAAGCCGCCCGGATCGAAGCCGAACGCGCCGCCGCCGAAGAGGCCGCCGCGCAGGCCGAGGCCGAAGCCCAGGCCGCCATCGCCGAGGCCGAAGCCCAGGCACAAGCGGTGCTGGCCACCGCCGAGGCCGAATCCGCACTTGGCCTGATCCGCAACGCCATCGCCACCGGCGACCCCTATGCCGAAGCGATTGACACCATCGCCGCCGCGACCGAGGTGCCCGAGGCGCTGGCCGCGAATGCCGAAACCGGCGTGCCCACGGTCGAGGAGTTGCAGGACAGCTTCCCCTCCGCCGCCCGCGCCGCCCTGCCCGTCGCCCTGCGCGAAACGGCCGGTGAAGGCACGATGGAACGCGTGACCGCCTTCCTTCAGGGGCAGGTCGGGGGACGTTCGATCGAACCCCGCGAGGGGAATGATCCCGACGCCGTCCTGTCCCGCGCCCAGGCCGCGGTGGACCGGGCCGAGTTCGGCACCGCGCTGGAAGAAATCGCGGCCCTGCCCGAAGGGGCGCAGGCCGAGATGTCCGGCTGGGTGGCCGAGGCCGAAACGCGCGCCGCCGTGGACGCGGCGCTGGTGACCGTCGCCGACGCGCTCGCCGGCAGCAACTGAGAAGGGACGTCGCACAATGCTCTGGTCTCTGCTGAAAGTCTTGATCTTCATCGCCATCGTGGGGCTGCTGACGCTGGGCGTCGGCTTCCTGACGGAAATGCAGGACACCGCCGTCCTGACCGTCGCGGGGCGCGAATTCGTTCTGACGCCGCTGGTCGCTATCCTTGGTGCGTTGACGCTGCTGATCTCGGTCTGGCTGCTGTTCAAGCTGGCTGGCCTGCTGATCGCCACGCTGAAATTCCTCAATGGCGACGAAACCGCCATCAGCCGCTATTTCGACCGCCGCTCCGAGCGCAAGGGCTACGCGGCGCTGGGCGAAGGCATGATGGCGCTGGCCGCCGGGGAGGGTCGCCTGGCCATCCGCAAGGCCGAACGCGCCGAGAAGTACCTTGGCCGCCCGGAACTGACCAAGCTTGTCGTGGCGCAAGGGGCCGAGATGGTCGGCGACCGCAAGCTCGCCACCGACACCTACAAGGCGCTGGTCACCGATGATCGCACCCGCTTCGTCGGCGTGCGCGGGCTGATGAAGCAGAAGCTTGAAGATGGCGAGACCGACACCGCGCTGGAACTCGCCAAGCGCGCCCTGGCGCTGCGCCCCAAGAACGAAGAGGTGCAGACGACGTTGCTGCAGCTGCAGTCGCGGTCGGAGGATTGGCAGGGCGCGCGCCAGACGCTGGCCAATGCGCTCAAGGCCGGCAACATCCCGCGCGACCTGCACAAGCGGCGCGACGCGGTGCTGGCGCTGGCCCATGCCCGCGATGCCATGGCAGAGGGCAAGGTTGCCGATGCCACGCGCGAGGCGAACGCGGCCAACACCATGGCCCCCGGCCTTGTGCCTGCCGCGGTCATGGCCGCCCGTCTGGCCATCTCCGACGGCAAGCCGCGCATCGCCACCAAGATCCTGACCAAGGCGTGGGAGACGGGGCCGCACCCCGACCTCGCCGCCGCCTTTGCCGCCATCGCGCCGGACGAAACGCCGGCCCAGCGGCTCAAGCGGTTCCGCCCGCTTCTGGCCAAGCATCCCAGGGACCCCGAGACGAAGATGCTCGAGTCCGAGTTGCACATCGCCGCCGAGGATTTCCCCGCCGCGCGTCGTGCGCTGGGGGATCTGGCCGAAACCAACCCGACCGCCCGCTCGCTGACCATCATGGCGGCCATCGAGCGCGGGCAGGGCGGCGAGGATCGCGTGGTTCGGGCCTGGCTGGCCAAGGCCGTCACCGCCTCGCGCGGGCCGCAATGGACTTGCGAGAAATGTGGCCACGTCCACGCCGATTGGCGCCCGGTCTGTGCGAATTGCGAAAGCTTCGACACGCTGAGCTGGCAGGAGGCGCCGCAATCCGACGCGGCACTGGCCGGTCCGGCACAGATGCTGCCGCTGATCGTCGGCGCGCTGGAAGATCGGCGCGAGGACGCGCCCGATGAGGTCGAGGTCGTGGAGGGCACCCCCGCCGCGTCCACGGATACGTCGGAAGAGGCGGAAACGGTCGAGGCCGAACCGGCCGAAGCCCGCGGCTGAAACCACCAAGGCAGGGGCGGCCCGAACAAGGACCGCCCCCCGATTCCCGGCCTGTTCAGGAAAGCGTCACGGGAACGGCCAGACGCGATTGACGCCGCAAACGCATCTGCTAAAAGCGGCGCGGTCAAGCGGGACGGGGCAGTCGCCCGGTCCGAAAGACGCCGGTGTAGCTCAGCTGGTAGAGCACGTCATTCGTAATGATGGGGTCGGGGGTTCGAGTCCCTTCACCGGCACCACTTTCCCACCTTCAGAAAGTGTTGCAACCGTCCCGACAGGGACACATGCTTGCGACAGAGGCAAAGCGGCCGGCGCGGCAACTCGCCTCGTCTGACGCTGCGATAGGGCATGGACCCAGCCGGTTCGGTGTACTATGGCATACCGCGAAGGAAGGGCGGGATTCTCCGCCGCCCGGCAACTATGGAACGATGGATCCAATGAGCGCAGAGAACACCCCCGACATCATCTACACCAAGGTCGATGAGGCGCCTGAACTGGCCTCGGCCTCCCTCCTCCCGATCATCCAGCGCTTCGCTGATGCGGCGGGCGTCACGGTCGGCACCAAGGATATCAGCCTCGCGGGCCGGATCATCGCCGCTTTCCCGGAGAACCTGACCGAGGCGCAGCGCCAGTCCGACGACCTCGCCGAACTGGGTGAGCTGGTGAAAACGCCCGAGGCGAATGTCATCAAGCTGCCCAACATCTCGGCCTCGGTGCCGCAGCTGGTCGCCGCCATCAAGGAACTGCAATCGCAGGGCTACGCGCTGCCCGATTACCCCGAGGCGCCCCAGACCGACGCCGAGAAAGAGGCCCGCGCGCGCTACGACGCGATCAAGGGCTCGGCGGTGAATCCGGTCCTGCGCGAGGGCAATTCCGACCGCCGCGCCGCTACCGCCGTCAAGAAATTCGCGCAAGCGAATCCGCACCGCATGGGCGAGTGGAAATCTGATAGCAAGACGCGCGTCGCCTCGATGTCGGGTGGCGACTTCTTCTCGAACGAAACCTCCGCCACGCTGGACAAGGCCGCGACCGCCAAGATCGTCCTGGAAAGCGCCTCGGGCGAGACCGTGCTGAAAGAGGGCGTCTCCTACCCCGCGGGCACCGTCGTCGACGCCACCTACATGAGCGCCGCCGCGCTGGACGCGTTCCTGGCCGAGGAAATCGCCAAGACCAAGGACGAGGGCACGCTCTTTTCGCTGCACATGAAAGCCACGATGATGAAGGTCTCGGACCCGATCATCTTCGGCCATGCCGTCAAGCAGTGGCTCAAGCCCGTCTTCGACCAGTTCGGCGACAAGATGGAGGCGCTTGGCGTGAACCCGAACTCCGGCCTCGGCGACCTGCTGGCGCGGGTCAAGGACGAGCCCGAGATCATGGCCGCCATCGAGGCCGTCACGGCCGAGCGTCCGCCGATGTACATGGTCGACAGCGACCGGGGCATCACCAACCTGCACGTCCCCTCGGACGTCATCATCGACGCCTCGATGCCCGCGCTGATCCGCGCCGGCGGCAAGGGCTGGGGCCCCGACGGGAAAGAGGCCGACGCCAACTGCGTCATCCCTGACAATTCCTACGCCCCGGTCTATGACGAGGCGATCAAGTTCTTCAAGGAGAACGGCGCGCTGAACCCGGCCACCGCCGGCACCGTGCAGAACCTCGGCCTGATGGCGCAGAAAGCCGAGGAATACGGCTCTCACCCCACCACCTTCGAGATCCCCGAGGATGGCACCGTCAAGATGATCCTCGACGATGGCACGGTCCTGCACCAGCATAGCGTGCAGGCGGGCGACATCTGGCGCTCGGCCAGCGCGCGCAAGGCGCCGATCGAGGATTGGGTGACCCTCGCCATCGAGCGGCAGGCCGCCACCGGCTACCGCGCGATCTTCTGGCTGGACGAGGCCCGCGCCCATGACGCGCAGCTGATCGCTATGGTGAAGCCCATCCTCGAAGCCAAGGGCGTGGCCGACCGTTTCGAGATCATGGCCCCGCGCGAAGCGACCCGCGCCAGCCTCGAGACGATCACCAAAGGCGAGAACACCATCGCCATCACCGGCAACGTGCTGCGCGACTACCTGACCGACCTGTTCCCGATCCTCGAACTGGCCACCTCGGCCAAGATGCTGTCGATCGTGAAGCTGATGCAGGGCGGCGGGCTGTTCGAGACCGGCGCCGGCGGCTCGGCCCCCAAGCACGTGCAGCAGTTGCAGGCCGAGAACCACCTGCGCTGGGACAGCCTTGGCGAGTTCTGCGCGCTTGGCGAAAGCTTCAAGTTCCTCGCCGACGCCAAGGGCAACGCCAAGGCCCGCGTGCTGGGCGAGGCGGTGGAAACCGCCACTCAGGGCATCCTCGACCATGGCCGCTCGCCCGGGCGCAAGGTCGGCCAGCCCGACAACCGCGACAGCCACTACTGGTTCGCCCGCTACTGGGCCGAGGCCCTGGCCGCGCAAACCGAGGACGCCGATCTTGCCGCGCATTTCGCCCTCATCGCCAAGGCGCTTGCCGAAGGTGAAGAGGCGATCGTGGGCGAGTTGGCCGCAGCCCAGGGTGCCGCCGCCGATCTGGGTGGCTACTACCACACCGACCCGGCCAAGACGGCTGCGGTGATGCGCCCCTCGACCACGCTGAACGCGATCATCGGCTGACGAAAAAGGAGGATGGGCAGACCCTTGCCCATCCGAACGACCAGCGGCGCTGCCCCACCGGGCGGCGCCGTTTTTCGTGGCGCCGTCACGGAGCATTAAGCCCCTTTTCACGATTGCCCGCTAAACAGGCCCAAACCCTTGCGGAGGGCCGGCATGGCGGATGGCAGCAACCAGCGCCCGATCATCATCAAGCGGAAGAAGGTGGTCGCGGGCGGCGGCCACCACGGCGGCGCGTGGAAGGTCGCCTATGCCGATTTCGTCACCGCGATGATGGCTTTCTTCATGCTCATGTGGCTGCTGAACGCAACCACGGAACAGCAGCGCAAAGGCATCGCCGACTATTTCAGCCCGACGGTTCCGATCAGCCGCATCTCGGGCGGCGGCGACGGCAGTTTCGGCGGCGACAGCGTGTTTTCCGAAACCACCATCGCGCAGAACGGCACCGGCGCCACCAACCGTCGCCCGACCGAGGGGCGGCAAGCGCTCGGGTTGCAGGGCACGGACCATGACGCGCAACGCGAAATTGCCGCGCTCGAGGCACTGGAAGACGCGCTGATGGGCCAGGGTGGCGACAGCATGGTCAGCGAACTGGCCCTGGCCCATGTGAACAGCCGCCTGACCGACGAAGGCCTTATCATCGAGATCTTCTCGCGCCCCGGCGCGCCGCTGTTCGATCCGCGCACGGGCGATCCGGCGCCGTGGCTGCCGGGCCTTGCGGCGGTGATGGCCCAGTTGTTCGGGACGGTCACGAACGCGGTGGGCATCGCGGGGCATGTCACCTCGGAACCCATCGTCATCGCCTCGGAAACGCGGTGGCAGGCGTCGATCACCCATGCGCAGGCCCTGCGGCGGATGCTGGAAACCGGCGGCCTGCCCGCGCGCCGCATCGCCCGCCTGACCGGCCATGCCGACCGGGAGCCGATCACCGACGACCCGATGGAGGTCCGCAACGACCGGATCGAGGTCATTCTGATCCGAAGCCACCTCTGATCCGGGCGAAATAGATAAAATTTGATCTGTTAGGGGCGATTTAACTTCTCCGGTGCAGTCTGGACCAAATCCGAATGCAGCAGAAAGGCGCATGACATGACGATTTCCTCCTCGCTCAATTCCGGGGTGGCGGGCCTGACCGTGAATGCCAGCCGGCTGGCCACGATCGCCGACAACATCGCCAATGCCGGCACCTATGGGTACAAGCGTGCGGTGGCCGATTTCCACTCGATGGTCGTGATGCAATCGGACGGCAGCTATTCCGCCGGCGGTGTGCGCGCGACCGTCTCGCGCATGATCGACCAGCGCGGCACGCTGGTCTCCACCACCAACCCGACCGACATCGCCATCGGGGGGCGCGGCCTTCTGCCCGTCACCTCGGCCGCCGCGCTCAACGACGATGGCGACGATCTACCGATCATGCTGACCTCGACCGGCTCCTTCCGCCCCGACGCCGAGGGCATCTTGCGCACCGAAACCGGCGAGGTGCTGATGGGCTGGCCCGCCAATGCCGATGGCTCGATTCCCGCCTACCCGCGTGACACCTTCGCCGGGCTGGAACCGATCATGCTCAACACCAACCAGTTCATCGGCGACCCCACCACCCGGATGGAACTGTCGGTGAACCTGCCCGCCACCTCGACCGAGGCCGGGGCCGGTGGCGACACTCTCGTGATGTCGGCGGAATACTACGATAACCTGGGAACCTCCCAGTTCCTGGAAATCGAGTTTACCCCGACCGTGCCCGCCACGGGCAGTTCCCATGAATGGACGATGGTCGTCCGCGACTCCGCCAGCGATGGCGCGGTGATCGGCGAATACACCGTCACCTTCGACGACGCGCGCGGCAATGGCGGCAATCTCGATACCGTCACGCCCATCTCCGGCGGTCCCTTCGACCCGGTGACCGGAACCCTCGCCCTGACCGTCGATGGCGGCCCGATGGAACTCGTGATCGGGGTGCCGGGTGAGGCCGGGGGGCTGACGCAGCTCTCCGATACCTTCTCGCGCGCGCCGGTGGTCAAGGATGGCTCGCCGGTGGGCGACCTGACCACGGTCGAGGTCGATGCCAACGGGTTGCTCCACGCGATCTACGACAACGGCATGACCCGCGTGATCTACCAGATCCCCGTGGTCGACGTGCCGAACATGAACGGGCTGATGGCGCACGACAACCAGACCTATTCCATCACCGCCGACAGCGGCGCGGCCTTCTTGTGGGACGCGGGCGATGGACCCACGGGCGAGATGGTCGGCTACGCCCGCGAGGAATCGGCCACCGATGTCGCCGCCGAACTGACGCAACTGATCCAGACACAGCGCGCCTATTCCTCGAACGCCAAGATCATCCAGACGGTGGACGAGATGCTGCAGGAAACCACCAACATGAAGCGCTGATCCGCGCCCCTTGCCTGCCGGGACCCGCCGATGAGCATCTCCTCCACCCTGTCCAACGCGCTCTCCGGCCTGACCGTGGCCGGGCGCTCGGCGGATGTCGTGTCGTCCAACATCGCCAACGCGATGACCGAAGGCTACGGCGTGCGCCGGCTGGAGATCGCTTCGCGCGTGACCGGAAACGCGGGCTCCGGCGCGCAGATCGGCGGCATCCTGCGGACCGAGGACATGGTTCTTCTCGGCCAGCGGCGACTGGCCGATGCCGAACTCTCCGCACTGGGCACCGAGGCCGGGTTCATGACCCGCCTCGAAACCCTGATCGGCACGCCGGACCAGTCCGGCAGCCTCTCTGCCCGGCTGGCCGATTTCGAGGCCACCCTGACCGCCGCCGCCAACAGCCCGCACAGCCAGGCGCACCTGTCCGCCGCCGTCGAAGCCGCCGCTGCCCTGGCCGGCCAGATCAACACCATATCCGACGGCATCCAGGCCGAGCGTCTGCAAGCCGATACGGCCATCGCGCGAGCGGTCGACACGATCAACGGCGCGCTCGGACAGATCGCCGACCTCAACACCCGCATCCGCGCCGCGCAGGACGGCGGGGGCGAGGCCGCCTCCCTGATCGACGCCCAGAACGCGCTGGTCGAAGAGATCGCCCCATTCATCCCCCTTCAGGCCCGCCGCGACAGCAGCGGGGCGCTCTACCTCTACAGCCAGGATGGCGAGGCGCTGGTCGATGGGCAGGCCGCGCAGCTGGGGTTCACCCCGGTCGCGGTCATGGCCCCGGACATGACCCGCGCCGATGGCACCCTCTCGGGCCTCACGATCAACGGGCGAAACCTGCGCCTCGACGGCACGCCCCCCGCCCTTGCCGGCGGCGAACTGGCGGCGCTTTTCGCGGTCCGGGATGCGTGGGGCACCGATGCTCAGGCCCGGATCGATGCGGTCGCGCGCGACCTCGCCGAACGGCTGCAGGCCCCCGGTCTCGACACGACGCTCCCCAGCGGCGCCGCGGGCCTGTTCACCGATGCCGGCGCCCCGGTCACCGCCGCGGCCGAGATCGGCCTTGCCGGCCGCTTGCGCCTGAACGCCGCCGTGGACCCCGACCAGGGCGGCGTGGTCTGGCGCCTGCGCGACGGTCTGGGCGCCGCGACCGAGGGCGCGATCGGCAATGCGACTTTCCTGACCGCGCAACTCGATGCCCTGTCCGAGCTTCGCCCGACCGCGTCAGGCGGCTTCTCGGGCGCGGCGCGCTCCCTCTCGGGGCTCGTGTCCGACCACCTGTCCCTTGCCGGTTTGGCCCGCCAGACCGCCGAGACGAATGAAAGCCACGCCAGCGCCCGGCAATCTGCCCTGAAACAGGCGGAACTGGCCGCCGGTGTCGATACCGATGCCGAGATGCAGCGCCTGTTGCAGATCGAACAGGTCTTCGCCGCCAATGCCCGCGTGGTCCAGACCGCCGAGGCGATGCTCGACGAATTGATGAGGATCGGCGCATGAGCCTGACCACCCTTGGCGATGCCGCCGGATACCACCTGTTTCGCCGCGACAGCGCGGGGTTGAAGGCCGATCTGCAACGGCTGACGACCGAACTGTCGACCGGGCGCGTGTCGGATCTGGGCCAGGCCACCGGCGGCGATTTCTCGGCCCTCTCCGACGTCATGCACCGCTTGCGCCTGACCGAAACCTTCGCCACCGGCATCGCCGAGGCGGCGCTTGCCGCGCAGGGTCGCCAGACCGCGCTAGAGCGCCTCTCGGCGGAGATCGAGGGGCTGGGGCCCGGTCTGCTCGCCGTCAGCAACTCGGGCGCGGCGAGCGAGTTGCAGTTGCGGCTTGCCGATGCGCCCGACCGGTTCGAGATGGCGGTGTCCAGCCTGAATACCCGCGTTGCCGGTCAGAGCCTGTTTTCAGGCGACCGCCCGGATCAACCCGCGCTGCGGCCCGCCGATGACATCCTCGACGCGCTCCGCCCCATCGCCGATGCGGCCCCCGACGCGGCCACCCTGATCGCCGAGATCGACGCGTGGTTCAGCGACACGGGCGGCGGCTATGACAGTTTCGCCTGGCAGGGCGGGGGCGGCGACCCGCCCCCCGTCCTCTTGGAGGAAGGCCAGTCGGTCGAGGCCGGGGTGACCGCGCGCGAAGACGCCATTCGCACGACCCTGGCCGGTCTCGCCCTCGCCGCGCTGACCGCCGAGGGCCATGGCCCGGCGGATGAAACCTCGCGCCGCGAGCTGACCCAGGCTGCGGCCGGGCGTCTGGAACTGGGCGAGACCGGGTTGATCCAATTGCGCGCCAATCTCGGCACGGCCGAGGCGCAGCTCGACGCCGCCCGCGTCCGGACCGAGGCGACCCGCAGCAGCCTCGAGTTGGAACAGGGCCGGATCACCGCAGCCGATCCCTACAGCACCGCCTCGGAGATCGAGGAATTGAGCCAGCGGCTGGAAAGCCTCTACCTCGTCACCGCGCGCCTCTCGCGCCTGTCCCTGTCGGAGTACCTGTAGATGACCCGCCTCCTGCTTGCCCTGAGCCTGATCTGTGCCTGCGCCAGCGCGGCGCTGGCGACCCCGATCCGCATCAAGGACCTGGTCGAGTTCGACGGTGTGCGCGGCAATGACCTTGTGGGCTACGGGCTGGTTGTGGGGCTGAACGGAACCGGCGACGGCATCCGAAACGCGCCCTTTACCGAGGAAATCATGGTCAACATCCTCGAACGCCTGGGCGTGAACGTGACCGGCGAACAATTCCGGCCGCAAAATGTCGCCGCGGTGATCGTGACGGCGGTCCTGCCGCCCTTTGCCCGGCAGGGCAGCCAGATCGACGTGACCGTGTCGGCCATCGGCGATGCCGACAGCCTGCTTGGCGGCACGCTGGTCATGACGCCCCTGACCGCCGCGGATGGCGACATCTACGCCGTGTCACAGGGCGCGGTGATCGCGGGCGGCGCTTCGGTCGAGGGGGACGCGGCGAGCGTGGTGCAGGGCGTTCCAACCGCTGGCGTCATCCCCAACGGTGCCCGGATCGAACGCGAGATCGAGTTCGAATTCGCCTCTCTCGCCGAAGTGCGCCTCGCCCTTCACAGCCCGGATTTCACCACCGCCGCCCGCATCGAGGCGGCGATCAACCACGAATTCGGACGTGGCGTTGCGGCGATGCTGGATGCGGGGACGGTGCTGCTCGATATCGGCGCGACACGCGCACCCTCGCCCGCCCATGCCCTGACGCGGGTCGAAAACATCCTGGTGCAACCCGAAACCCGCGCCCGCGTCGTGGTGGATCAGCGCTCGGGCACCATCGTCATGGGCGAAGACGTGCGGATCAGCCGGGTCGCCGTGGCGCAGGGCAACCTGACCCTGCGGATCGAGGAACGGCCTGTCGCCGTCCAACCGAACCCGTTCGCCGAGGGCGAGACGGTCATCCTGCCCCGCACC
Source organism: [Roseibacterium] beibuensis (assembly GCF_039542305.1). NCBI lineage: Bacteria > Pseudomonadati > Pseudomonadota > Alphaproteobacteria > Rhodobacterales > Roseobacteraceae > Roseicyclus > [Roseibacterium] beibuensis. The sequence continues at coordinate 911,415 of NZ_BAABHW010000002.1, forward strand.
GGCGCGGCGATCGAGGAAGACGCGGGGACGGGCCTTGCCGAAATACGTGGCGGCACGTCGCTGTCCGAAGTGGTGGCGGGGCTGAATGCCCTCGGGGTCTCGCCGCGCGAGATGATCGACATCCTGTCGAGCATCGACGCGGCCGGCGCTTTGCATGCGGAGTTCATCGTCCGCTGAGGATCGCGGTGCGGGGTCCCAAGGCGAAGGGCCGCGCCGGAGCCGCTTCATTCCGGTCCTAGCCGTCGTTCCGAAATTTCTTGAAGGCCCGGCGACGACCCGATGAGGGGCGGCTCACAGGTCGCGCAATCGGCGCACGGCGGCGCGCGCGACATGGCCGGGCAGGCTCCGCAAGGTGTTCACGCGCGTGGCGCGATCCTGCTGGCGCAGGACATGCGCGATCACCGCCGGGTGCTCATCACGAAGACGATTGACATCCAGTGAAGTGGCGATGCGGGCGTCCAGACCGGAATTTGCCTGCATCGGCGCGCGGAGCTGTGCGGGGGTAGGCGGCATTGGGTTGGGCTTGGTGATGGGGGTCACAAGCGGGACCTCCCGGCGCGGCAACTCGCGGTCCGGTGCGGCCTCGAGGCGCGCGCGCAGCCGTTGCAACAGCCGGTTCTGATGCCAGGCCAGGCGGTCGGGGTCGACATCGGGCTGCGGCCCGGCCTCTCCCAGCCCCGTGGCCCGCAATCGTGCCAGACCATCGGGTCCGAGGAGCGCGGCCAGCGCGCTGAGTTTCTCGTCTCTTGTCGTGCGTTGGGTCGGGGCGGGATCGGCCATAGAGGTCGCCTTTTCTCAGGTCAGAAGTAGCTGCGAACGAGCGCGCCGGTGATCAGCGTCCAGCCGTCGGCCACGACGAAGAAGGCCAGTTTGAACGGCATGGACACGATGGCGGGCGGCACCATCATCATCCCCATCGACATCAGGATCGCCGCCGCGACCAGATCGATGACGAGGAAGGGCAAGAAGATCAGGAACCCGATCTGGAAGGCGCGTTCGACCTCGCTGAGCATGAAGGCCGGGATCAGGATCGACGCCTCGGGGGCGGAGCCTTCGGCCGCGGCCAGATCGACCTCGCGCAGCTCGGCAAGGCTGGCCAATGTGCCCATGTCGACCCGGTTCAGCATGAAGCCGCGAAAGGGCGCGTAAGCAGCGGACAAGGCCTCTTCGGGGGGCATGTCACCGGCGATGAGGGGTGCGATCCCCACCTGGTAGGCCTCTTGGAAGACAGGGGCCATGACGAAATAGGTCAGGAAGAGCGCCAGGCTGACGATCAGCATGTTGGGCGGCGATTGCTGCAGCCCCAGCGCCTGCCGGAGGATCGACAGGACCGTGACCACGAAAGGAAAGCAGGTGACCATCACCGCCAGCCCGGGTGCGAGGCTGAGCACCGTGATCAGCGCGATCAGTTGCAAGGCGCGGGCCGTCAACTCCCCGCCCTCGCCGAGGGTCAGGGTCACCTCTTGCGCCACCGCGCCGCCCGGCAAAAGGACCACGCCAAGCGCCAGAAGCGCTGGAAACAGCCGATCACTCCGGCGCATCGCCGCGATCCGGCAGGCCGGTGATGCGGACGGCCAGTTGCCCGGCGCGATCCCCGTCGAGCTCGACCAGGTCACCCTCGGCGATGAGCTTGTCCCCGACATAGAGCCCCACCTTGTCCTCGATCCGGCTGTCGAGAGGCAGGACGGTGTCCGGCGCCATCGACATCATATCCCCCAGCCGCGGGCGCGCGCGCCCGACGCAGACGCGGATCTCGATGGGAAGCCCGTGCAGGGCCTTGGCGCGCGTGGCGGCGATCGGGTCGAAGGCGGTGGTCATCAGGCGGCTCCTTTCTGGGATTCAATGTCGGGCAACGGCTCCGCGACCGGGGCATGCCGGGTCAGCCCGTCCGTGAAATCGCGAATCGCCTCGGCCATCTGCTGCGCCGCCCCGGACAGATCGACATCGCGCCGCTCGGTGCCGAACCGGACCGAGACCTGCCCCTCGGCATAGGCAGGCTCGGGCCGCAGCCGGATTCGGAGGTCGGGGATTTGTGCGGCAAGATTTTCCAGCCGGGGCACCGCCACGGGCGCGGCGACCAGGTCCACCGAGGCGGCGCTGGCCTCCTGCGCGATGCGCAGCAGTTCGTCGCGCACGACGGGGGCGACAGCCTCGGCCACCAGCTCGGGCAAGAGGCGCGACAGCACCGCGTCGAAGAGGGGACCGAGCGCAGAAAGCACATCGGCGCGGACCGACTCGTAGCTGGCGGAGAGGTCCCGCAGGTTGGTGGCCAGGTCCGCCGCGATGCGGCCGCGTTCTTCGGTTTCTGCGGCAAGGCAATCGTCCCAGCCGCTGCGGTAGCCCTGTTCGAAAACCGCCAGCCGGTCTTCCTCGGAGGCCGCACCCTCGGGCGTCGTGGGCTCCTGCGTCGGGGCAACGGGCTGGGCCGCACCGTCTACCTCATCGAAATCCGGTAAGGACAAGGCGCGCGTCATGGACGGACCTCCTCTTCATCCTCTTCCATCCAGCTGCGCAGGATCTCGACGGTTTCCTCTTCGCGCTCCTCGATCAGGCGGCGCAGGCGTTCGACGGGATCGAGGGGAAGCGGGTCTGCCCCGGGCGCCGCCAGGTTCGGAGCGGCCGGCAACAGGCCCGCCGCCGACAAACCCCCGGCCTGTCCGGGGTTGGACTGCGCCGCCCCGCCCGCGGGATCGGGCGGGGCAGCAAGCTGGGGCTGATCGGTCCGCTGGGCGGGGGCCGGAACGCCAAGCGGCGCGCCGGCCATCTCGGCCATGCCGGCACCGGCAAGGGCAGGTGCGGCAGACGGCTCCTCCTCCGCTGTGCGCGCGCGCAGGAGGGGGCGCAGAAGACCAAAGGCGATGGCCAGGGCGACCACCCCCAGAACGATGGCTTGCAGGACACGCCCAAGATCGAGGCTGACCCGGTCGGTAAAGCTGGCGGTCTCCAGCCCGGTCAACGCCGAGGCGTCGAAAGCCATCGAATCGATGGTCACGCTGTCGCCGCGCGCCGCGTCATAGCCCACGGCCGAGCGCACCAGGGCCTCCAGCGCGGCGAGTTCCTCGGGCGTGCGTGGCACAAGGCGCTCAACCCCGTCGGCCCCGATCTCGGGCACGCCGTTCAGCAGCACGGCGACCGAGATGCGGCGGATCGCGCCGGGCCCGCGTTCCACCTCGCGCTGGGTTTCCGACAGGTCGTAACTCACCCGCTCGCGGGTTTCGGTGGATTGCGCCGAGGATCCGTCGCCTTCGGCGGCATCGCCATCGGGCAGGTTCGACGCGACGGTGACATCGCCACCGGCCCCGCCGCCGTCGCGGGTGGCGTTTTCGCGTTCCTCGGTTTCCGTGGCGATGACGACGCGGCTGTCAGGGTCGATCAAGCGTTCGAGGATCGTCTCGCGCGCCGTGTCCAACTCGACCGAGACCTGCACCACCGCGTTCCCCGGTCCGACCCGTGCGGCCAGCAGGCGTTCGATGTTCAGGCGCAGGGCATCTGCGCGACCGGCGGCATCGGCGGCGGGCGTCACCTGGTCCTGCCCGCCGAGGACCTGGCCCGAATCGGCGTCGATCACGGTGACATTCTCGGGGCTGAGACCCGGAACGGAGGACGCCACGAGATAGCGCAACGCTTGCGCATGACCGGGCGCGAGGCCGCCCGCGGCGGGGCGAATCGCGACCGAGGCCGTGACGTCCTGCACGGGTTGGAACGGGTCGGCAGAGGGGTTGGCGATATGCACCCGCGCCGCGCGAATCCGCGGGCTGGCAAGGATCGTGCGGGCCAGTTCACCTTCCTTCGCGCGCCAATAGGCGGCGTCGAACATCTGCGACGTGGTGCCGAACCCCGACAGGGAATCGAGCAACTCATAGCCCTGCGGGCCGTTCGCGGGCAGCCCCTCGCCGGCCAGGGCCATGCGCAGGGCATCGCGCTGGCCCGCCTCCACCTCGATCGTGTCGCCGCTGATGCGATAGGGGACGCCGCGCGCCTCCAATGCCTCCACGACCTCGCCTGCCGCGGCGGGATCGAGGCCCGAGTAGAGCAAAGCGTAAGACGGCGCGCTGACAAGGCGGACAAGGATCAGGACCACGACCAGAAGGGCCGCCGCCCCGCCAATCAGAAAGGCGCGCCTGCGGGTGTCGAGCGCATCCCAAAAACCGGTCAGCGTGTTCATCACGTTCCGTATCCCTCCACGACCATTCTGGCCCGTTCGAGGGAGGTGATACCTCGGCGGCGATTAACAAACCGTTAGGGCTGAGGCGGTATCACGGGAAAGAACGTAACGTGATCACCGGAATCGACATGGCGCAGGATGACGACAGCCAAAGCCCAAAGAAGAAACGCGGACTCCTCCTGCCCCTGCTGCTTGGGCTGGTGCTGGCCGGTGCGGCGGGCGGGGGCGGGTTCTGGGCCGTGACCAGCGGTCCGTTCGGGCCCGATTCGGCCACGGAGGAGGACGGGGGTACTCACGCCTCGGAGGCTGGTGGCGATCATGGCGAAAGTGGGCATCAAGAGGCTGTGCCCGTCGACGTCGCCTTCGTGCCCCTCGATACGGTGGTGATCACGCTGGGGTCCGAGATCAGCGGCGCCGATCTGATCTTCACCGCCGAGTTGGAGGTCGCCCCCGAACACGAGGCCGAGGTCGCCCATCTCAGCCCGCGCGTTCTGGACGTTCTGAACAGCTACCTGCGGGTCATCGACCTGTCGGAACTGACCGACCCGACCAGCCTTGCCCGCATCCGCGCGCAGCTTTTGCGGCGCATCCAGGTCGTCACCGGCGCAGGCCGGGTCAGCGACCTTCTCGTGACTCAATTCGTGGTGAACTGAATGATGCTCCTTGTGACCTATGCTGCCGACATCCTGCTGTTTTTCTCCAGTTTCGGCGCGGCGTTCTACTGCATGATCCTGTCGCGGCGGCTGTCGCGCCTGACCAGTTTCGACCAGGGCATCGGTGGCGCCATCGCGGTGCTGTCCACGCAGGTGGACGAGATGAAATCGGCCCTGACCGAGGCCAAGGCCGGGTCCGACGGCGCGGGGCGGCAGTTGAACGATCTCGTGCGGCAGGCACGGGAAATCTCGGGCGAATTGGAACTGATGATCGCCGCCTGTCACGATTTCGCCGAACAGGCGATCGAGGTGCAGGGCGCATCCGGCGCGCAGGCCCGCCCTGACGCTGCGGCAGGTCAAATACAAGCGGCCGGTCCCGCGCCTGAGCGCGCCGCTGACCACGGGCGTGGGACGGAATCGGGGACCGAGGTCGCCATGCCGGTCTTCGGAACGCGCCGCGCCGCCCCTGACCTTTCCGACATCGCGTCGCAGGCGGCGACCCCGCTGTTTCGCCATCGCGGCCAAGCTGCGGAGGGGTGACGGATGGCCCGCCGCACAGTGCGAAAATCGAAAACACCGCATCCGCGACGGATGCGCCGCGGATGGTTGCTTTTCGCCCTCGGGCTGAGCTTTGCCGCGTCCGGTGTCCTGCGCCTTGGCGCACTGGATTGGGCGCAAGCCTCGGAGCCCGCGGGCCATGCAACCGCCGCCCCCTTCCTGCCTGAGACGGGACGACTCCGGAGCGCGCTGGACGAAGTGGCCGCGCTGCGCGCCCAACTGGTCGCACGCGAGGCCGACCTGGAGGAACGCGAGGCGGCCCTCATGGCGGCGCAAACTCTTATAGAAGATCGACTCGTTGCATTGGAACAGGCCGAGGCAAGGCTGGCGCGGTTGGTCTCGGTCTCGGATACGGCGGCTGAAACCGACATCGACCAGTTGACGCGGGTCTATGAAACCATGGCCCCGGAAGAGGCAGCGCGGCTTTTCGAACGGATGGAGCCCAGCTTTGCCGCCGGCTTCCTGTCGCGCATGGCCCTGGCGACCAGCGCCGCACTCCTGGCGGAACTGGACCCCGACGTCGCCTACGCGATCTCGGTCGTGCTGGCGACCCGCAATGCCACGGCCCCCGTCCGCTCCGATCCGGAGATCAGCCCGCCGGATACGGAAAATTAACCCATGTCCGCGATCACGAAACCAAAGCGTCTGGAGGGGCCGGCATGATCGGAATGATCGGGATCGTCGTTATCTTCGTCATGGTCTTCGGGGGCTATATCGCCGCCGGGGGCAAGATCGGGATCATCCTCAAATCCCTGCCCTACGAGATGACGATGATCCTTGGCGCCGCGGTCGGGGCGTTTCTGATCTCGAACGACATGAGCGCGGTGAAGCATACGTTCGGCGCCATCGGAAAGGTCTTCAAGGGCCCCAGGTGGAAGCCCGAGGATTACCGCGACCTGCTGTGCCTGCTGTTCGAACTGATCCGTCTTGGCCGGCAGAACGCCGTCACGCTGGAGGAGCATATCGAGAACCCGGACGGCTCCGACATTTTCGGGCGGTATCCGAGGATCCAGGCGGATCACGAGGCGGTGGAGTTGATCTGCGACACGCTGCGCTCGGCCTCGATGAACTACAACGATCCGCACCAGGTCGAAGAGGTGCTGGACAAGCGGCTGGACCAGAACCTCAGCCACGCCGAACATTCCGCCCATGCGCTGCAGACCGTTGCCGATGGTCTGCCCGCGCTGGGGATCGTGGCCGCCGTTCTGGGCGTCATCAAGACGATGGCCTCGATCGACCAGCCGCCCGAGATCCTTGGCGGGCTGATCGGCGGGGCTCTTGTCGGGACGTTCCTGGGCGTCTTTCTGGCCTATGGCTTCGTCGGCCCTTTTGCCGCGAAGGTGAAGATGGTCGTGGAAGAGGACCACCAGTTCTACCTTCTGATCCGCGAGGTCCTGATCGCCAACCTCCACAATCACGCGACGAATATCTGTATCGAGGTCGGCCGGCAGAACACGCCGCATCACATGCGCCCGGATTTCAACGCGTTGGAAGAGGCCTTGCGGGGGCTGAAACAGGGGGCGGCATGATGATGCCCCGCCCCCTCGCCCCGATCGCACACCGGACGGTCCTTGCCTTGACGTCGATCTTCGTCGGCGCAACCGGCCTTTGCGCTCAGACACTCGCGGTTCAATCCGGCGAGCATGACGGATTTTCCCGGCTGGTCGTGGATATCGGCCCCGACCGGGACTGGGCGTTGACGGGCGACGGGCGTGACTATGCCCTGACAGTGACACCGGCACCCGAGGGGTTCGATACGAGCGCCGTCTTCGACCTGATCCAGCGCGATCGGCTGGCCGAGATTGACGCCGGCACCTCGCTGACCCTTTCGCTGGCCTGCCCCTGCGACGTCGAGGCGTTTCGCTTTCGCGACCGCTACGTCGTGATCGACATCGCCGATCCGCCGGACGAGCCCAGGCCTGCCCTGACCCGGCCCGCCACCGCCGGGGTGTTGCCGGACCTCGCGGCTCTCCTGGCCGAGGATGTCGATCTTGATCTCGCCCCGGACATGCCCGAAGCCGCCCCGACCCGTCCCGACATCCCGCACGGGGTGGACAACATAGACCTCGAAGAGGCCGCGCAGATCATGGCCGCGCAACTGGCCCGCGCCGCGGCTGCGGGGTTGCTCGATGCCAGCCTCGGGCGCCCCTTGGCGGATGCCGACCCTGTCGCTTCGGGCCCAAGTGCCTCCCCGGAAGACCGCGATGTGCCCGCACTCGTGGAGGACGCGGATCGGGACATGGCCCTCGTGTCACCAACCGCAGAGGCCGCAACGGAAAGGCGCGGGGCCGACGCCCCGGGACGCGATGGCGACCTGGAGGAGGACGGCCCCGCAGAGATGCCGCCCCTGCGAGCAGAAACCGCCTTCGACACCGACCGGCGCCCCGCTCCGAGCCCCGCGTCGCAGCGCCCGCCACTGTCATGCGACGGCCTTACCTATGAGATCCGGGATTGGGCCGATGGCGCGGGTCCGGCCCAGGGGTTGGGGCCCCTGCGCCTCGGGCTGTTCGATGAGCGCGACAGGTTGGTGCCAGAAGGGGCCATCGCGCTCGCCCGCCACTACCTTTTTTACGGGTTCGGGGCCGAAGCCGCGTTCTGGCTTCGACAGTTGGACACCCCGCCCGAGGACCTCCTGATCATCGCGGCCATGGTCGATGGTGCCGACAGTCCGCGTTTCCCGGTCGAAGCCGACCCGATGGCCTGCAGTGGAAGCGAGTTGTTCTGGCGATATCTCGACGGGCGCATCGGACCGCGCCTGTCGGAGGCCCAGGTCGGCCTCGTCCAAAGGTCCCATGCCGCTTTGCCGGTTGTGCTGCGCGATCACCTCGCGCCGCGCCTGGCGCGGCGGCTTCAGAGCGACGGCCATGACAGCGCGGCCAGAAACGTGGCCGATGCCATCGTGCGGGGCGGTCGCCTGCCACAAGACGCGGTTGCGCGCCTCGATCTCGATCTTGGGGTGGAACCGGACTCCGCACAGATGCGCATGATCCTGGACCAAGCGTTGGAGGCTGACGGGGCCACGCCCGCTGAAACCATGTCCCACGCCCTTGCCCTGGCCCGCCGAACCGGCACGCCCACGGATCAGACGCGCCTGGTCGCCGCCGAGGCCTTGCTGCGCGAGACGCCTGCCGGTGAAACGTCAGATGCGCTGTGGCGCGAAGTCGTCCTCGCCCACGCAGCGACGGGCAACCTCGATGAATGCGTCGAGATGCTCCTCGACGCGGAGGGGCGGTCGGACGAAGTGCGAGGCGAGGCGATCCTCCACCTGATCGCTTCTCGGCTCGACGCACAGGACACCGCCGCGCTGGCCGCCGTGGCGCATCTTTTTGGCAGCACGTGGAACGTTGAGGGGTCGGAGGCCGGGCGCGTGCGCATGGCGGCCATTTCGCATCTGCGCGATGCAGGTCTTTTCCAAGCCGCCGAGGCGCTGCGGGGCGGGCAGCGGAGCCTGATCCTCCCCGCCGGTCCCGCGCCCGAACGCTCTGACGATGACCTGCTGTCCGAGGCCTGGTCGACCCGTGACTGGCCGACACTGGCCGAAATCACCGACGGCCCACAGCGCCAGCTTGCCAACCGTATGATGCATCTCTTGCCCGACGACCCAGGGTCCATGGATGCCGAGGAAGAACGCCGCGATGCAGAAACAGACCTGCAGGACCTGTCAATTCTTATAGAAGATAGTGACGCCCTGAGGCAGCTTGTATCGGTTTTGTTGCGACCGGGAGGTGATTGAATGGTCAAGCTACAGCAAAACGCTGCCCGGTCGCTTTTCAATCGGGCCCTCATCAAACGGCTTGCCCATGTTTGCGCGCTTTGCATGCTGGCTTGGGCTTTGCCCGTGACGGGCCCCACACTGGCCGAACCCAGCGCGTTTGCTGAAACGCGCCACGGCCCAGCGATGGATCTCTGCGACCGGGCGGCACGCGCCGCCGCCGATGAAACAGGGGTTCCTCTCGACATCTTGCGCAGCATTGCCCTCCTTGAAACGGGGCGGACCATCGAGGGCCGCTTCATTAGCTGGCCCTGGACACTCAATGCCGGCGGCGAGGGGATGTGGTTCGACACGCGCGCCGCAGCGCTGCACGAATTGCAGCGCCGGTTGGCTTCGGGTCGGCGCAATGTCGATATCGGATGTTTCCAGTTGAACCACCGCTGGCATGCCGCCCGGTTCGAGTCGGCGGCCGCGATGATCGACCCTGTCGGAAATGCGCGCTACGCGGCGCGGTTCCTTCTGGATCTGCGAACGGAGCTAGGTGACTGGGACGCGGCGATTGCCGCATATCATTCGCGCACCCCCCGGCATGGGCAAAGGTACATCGCCCGGTTCCACGAGATAGCCGCGGACCTCCCCGAACTGGCGCCAGACACGCGGCCGGCGGCTCGGCCCGAGGGGCCCACAACACCCTTCGACCATGTCCGACGCCAACCTCTTGTGACTCTCGGGCGCGGCAGTTTGGCGTCGGCTCAGCCCCTTTTCGCCAGGGCATCGGCCCTTCCGCTATTCGGGGGGCAACCATGAAACGGGCCGCGACCCTCTTCCAGCCAACGATCCTGTTTGCGTTGGCGCTGATGGCGATCATCGTCATGATGATCCTGCCCGTGCCCAGCTTCATCCTCGATATCGGGCTCGCCGCGTCCTTTGGTCTTGCGATCCTGATCTTCACGGTGACCCTGTTCATCGAGCGTCCGCTCGATTTCTCGTCCTTCCCGACAGTGCTGCTGGCCTCTCTCATGCTGCGGCTATCCCTGAACGTGTCGTCCACCAAGCTGATCATCGGTCAGGGTCACACCGGCACGGGGGCGGCTGGTGGCGTGATCGAAGGCTTCGCGATGTTCGTGATCGGCGGCTCGGTCGTCATGGGGCTCGTCATCTTTTGCGTCCTGCTGATCGTGAATTTCATCGTCATCAACAAGGGCGCGGCCCGCATGGCCGAGGTTGGCGCGCGCTTCGCGCTCGATGGCATGCCGGGAAAACAGCTGGCCATCGATAGCGACATGGCGGCCGGCGCAATCGACCATGCCGAGGCCAAGCGGCGTCGCGAGACCGAGCAGGCGGAAACGACCTTTTTCGGCTCGCTCGACGGGGCGTCGAAATTCGTGAAGGGCGACGCGATCGCGGGATTGCTGATCACGCTCCTGAACCTGGTTGTCGGCCTGATCATCGGCACGGCCATTCACGACATGCCCCTGGCCCAGGCGTTCGAGACCTATTCGATCCTGACGGTCGGCGACGGGCTGGTCAGCCAGATCCCCGCCGTGATCATCGCCATTGCCTCGGCGCTGCTTTTGGCACGGGGTGGGGCATCCGGCTCCACCGATACGGCCCTGATCCAACAATTGGGCAATCACCCCTCCGCATTGGCCACGGTCGGTGTCCTGATGGCGATCTTCGCGATGGTGCCAGGCCTGCCGTTTCTGCCCTTCCTGCTGGGCGCCGCGGCGCTAGGAGCCGCGGCTTGGGTCCGCCACAAGGCGCTTTTGGCCGAGGCCCAACAGCCCGCGCCCGAGGCAGAGGCCCCGGCCAAGGCCGAGGAAAAGATCGGCGACCTGCTGGACCTCGACGATATCCACGTGGAATTCGCCCCGGATCTCGTGGCCCTTGCCCTTGACCCGGCCACCGGTCTCGATGCCAGGATCCGCAACATGCGCGAGCACGTCGCGCGCGCCTTCGGCCTGATCCTGCCCGAGATCCGTCTGACCGATCGCGGCGACATGCCCAGTGGCAGCTACGCGATCCGGCTGCTCGGGGTGGAGCATGCCACGGCCCGCCTGCAGCCCTCCCGGGTGCTGGCCCTGGTCGGGGATGCCCATACAGACCTGCCGCCGGGCGACGACGTGGAGGAACCTGTCTACGGCGCCCCGGCCCGCTGGATCGCCGCCCAGGATCGCGAGGCGGCCGCCCTCAAGGGCGTCACCGTGGTGGAGGCCTCCGAAGTGCTGGCCACGCATCTTCTGGAAGTCCTGAAGCGAAACCTCGACCGATTGCTCACCTTCAAGACGCTGCAACGCCAGCTTGACGCGTTCGTCACCCTGTCCGACGGCGCCCGGTCCGAGGAAAATCGGCGGCTTCTGGACGAGATGATCCCCGACAAGGTGCCGCTTGGCCTGCTTCATTCGGTGCTGCGCCTGCTGCTGGCCGAGCAGGTCTCGATCCGCAACCTGCCGCTGATCCTCGAAGCGGTGGCCGAGGCGCGCGGGGGATCGGCGCCGCCCGAAGTGATTTGTGAACACGTCCGGCAAAGGCTCGGGTTCCAACTGGTGGCCGAGATGAAACGCGCGGACGGCACCCTGCCGCTGATCCAGCTCTCGAACGATTGGGAAGAGGTGTTCCTGCGCCACCAGATCGGGGGCGAAACCGGCTTGCCCGAAATTGCCCTGCCGCCGGACCAGTTCAATGCGCTGGCCAGATCGGTGGCCGAGAAGGTCTCTCAGGCCGGCGAAAAGGGCAGCTACCCGGCGGTCGTCACATCGGCCCTGCGCCGCCGCTTCCTGCGCACGGTGCTGAACGCGCGCGGCATCCCGAACCCCGTCTTCTCTTTCGAGGAAATCGGGCTGGAAGCGAAACCCGCGCTGGTCGGGTTGGCGGCCCCATGACCGATTTGCTGGCGCATCTTCTGGGGATGTCGCAGCTGTGGCTGATGGCCGGGCTGTCGGTCTTTCTCAGGGTCGGGGCCGCCTTCCTGGTTCTGCCGGGGCTGGGGGACCAGATGGTGCCCATGCGCGTGCGTCTGGGCGCGGCGCTGGCGATGAGCGTATTCCTGACGCCGATGCTGGTGACCGAGATCGGCGGCAGCCCTGCCCTCCCCCCCGTCCAGACCTTTGTCAGCGAGGCGGGCGCGGGGTTGCTCCTCGGCCTCGCGCTGCGCCTGACGGTGCATGCGCTGCAGATCGCCGGCAGCATCGCGGCGCAGTCCACCTCGCTCAGCCAGATCATGGGCGGCGCCTCGCCCGATCCGCAACCTGCCATGGGGGCGATCCTGACCCTGGCCGGGGTCACGTTCGCCGTGATCTCGGGCCTGCACGTCCACCTCGTCGAAGCGTTCCTGAGATCCTACACGCTGCTTCCCTTTGGCGATCTACCGGGCCCGCGGGACGTCGGCGCCTGGGGCGTCGCGCAGGTCGCCGACAGCTTTTCACTGGCCTTTTCGCTGGCGGCGCCGTTCCTGATCGCGTCCCTGCTCTACAACGTGGCGCTCGGCGTCATCAACAAGGCCATGCCGCAGTTGATGGTCGCTTTCGTGGGGGCACCGGCGATCACCTGGGGCGGGCTCGTCCTTTTGCTGGTCACGACCCCCTTCATCCTGCCCATCTGGCTATCAGCCTTTGAAGCTGCGCTCGTGTCGCCGATCGGGGGGCCGTGATGTCCGAAGACGAGTCGCCACGCGACAAACCGCATGACCCGACGCCGCGGAAACTCGAAGAGGCGCGAAAGAAGGGCGAAATCGTCCGGTCGGCCGACCTCAACACGGCGGTCACCTATTTCGGCTTTCTCCTGTCCGGGGCCCTGCTGGCCCCTTGGGTGGTGCAGTCGCTGGGGCGGCTCATGCAGGAAAGTCTCGGGCGGGCCGATCCCTTGTCGGCCCTGATCCTCGCCCCGGGCGGGTCAACCGCAGCGGCTGGCGCGGTGTTCGATAGCCTCCTAAGCGCAGGCGTCGTGATCCTGGTGCCCGCACTGCTGCTGCTTGTGGCCCTGATCGCGCAACGGGGTCTTTTGTTCAGTCCGTCCAAGCTGTCGCCGAAACTCTCGCGGATTTCGCCGCTGTCAAATGCACGAAACAAGTTCGGCGCGCAGGGGCTGTTTCAATTCGCGAAATCCGCCGTGAAGCTGGCGGTCGTATCCAGTCTTCTCGCGCTCTATCTCTGGGCGCGGGCCGAGGCGATCCTTGCCGCGATCTACGCGTCGCCCGGGCAGATCCTTGTGCAACTGGGCGGTCTGGTCCTCGATTTCCTGATCGTCGTGACCGGCATGGCGGTCGTCATCGGCGGGATCGACTGGATGTGGGAATACGCGCAGCACCAGGCCAAGAACCGGATGTCCCGGCAGGAAGTGATGGACGAGGTCAAAAGCGCCGAGGGCGATCCGACCATGAAACAGGCCCGGCGGCAAAGGGGCCAGGCGCTCGCCACGAACCAGATGCTGGCGGAGGTGCCCAAGGCTGACGTGGTGATCGTGAACCCGACCCATTACGCGGTCGCCTTGAAATGGGAGCGGCCCAAGGGCGGTGTGCCGGTCTGTGTCGCGAAGGGGGTGGATGAAATCGCGGCGCGCATCCGCGAGAAAGCGGCCGAGGCGGGCGTGCCGATCCATTCCGACCCGCCGACGGCGCGCACCCTGTTCGCCAGCGTCGAGATCGGCGATCCGATCGCGCCGGACCAGTATCGCGCCGTCGCCGCCGCCATTCGCTTCGCCGACCTCATGCGGCGCAAAGCCGGTCGGAGGCCCTGATGAGCAAGGTCGATACCCGGCTTGGACACCTGAAGACGCTGGCCGACATGCTATCGCAGGCGGCCTTGCGCCCCGTGGCCGAGGTGCGTGCTCGGCGCGATGCCGTCAAGGCGCGCATCGACCAGATCGCGGCGCACCGGCGGGCGCTCCTCAGCGTGGGGACCGACCCGATCCTGGCAGCGCAGATGCTGGCCCAGGCCGCGCACCTGCGACGGCTGCAGATGTCGGAAACCGAGGCGCTTGCCCGTGCCGAGGCTGATCTGGGCCGCGCCCGCGAGGCGGCGAGGCGGGCCTACGGGCGGGAGCAGATCCTTGCAGAGATCGAGAAACAACAGATCGACGAGAGACGCCGCGCCCTGGAACGGAAACGGTGCCGCGGGATCTGAGAGCGGAAAAATTTTTGCGGTGCGCGAAATGCGCGGTTGCCGTCACGCATCCTGTCGCGTGATATCCACGATCAGGACATCGTAAACGCTATCGCCCAGGACCTGGGCTGCCGCTTCTCGCAGGCCGATGCGCAGCGGCGCCATGGCCGCAGCCTCGGTGAAACTCCCGTCGAACCCGCCTGCATTCGCATGGGCGAACATCACCTGCAGGAACGAGTCGCGCAAGCGCGGCTCGTGCTGGAACACCAGGTCGTTGTCGCCGGTCGGCACCTCGAGCGTCAGGGCCATCACCACGAGCGACCGCACCATGCCGTGGCGGATGATTGGAACGATGAACTGGTTGTTCAGCCGGACATATTCCGTATCGGCCCCGGCGGGGGTGACGCGGATGATGCTGGTGCCATGACCCGCCGCGCCATGACCGTCGTCTTCGCCCTCGGCATGATCGTCGCCATCGCCGCGCGCTTCGGTTTCTGCAGACCCGTGATCCTCGGCTGCCGGATCCGGGGAGGATGACGCCCCAAGGGTCAGACCTGCGCCCACCCCTCCGGCAAGACCAAGCAGGACAAGGAGCAACGGAAGAACAAGGCGCATCATCTGTGACCCTCAGAAAGGCAGGAGAATATCGGTGATCTGCTGTCCGTAGCGCGGCTGCTGCACGTCGCTGATCTGACCGCGCCCGCCATAGGAGATGCGCGCCGCCGCGATCCGGTCATAGGCGATCTCGTTCTGGCGCGAGATATCCTCGGGCCGGACATAGCCCGAGACCAGCAACTCGCGCAGCTCGTGGTTGACCCGCACCTCCTGCGTGCCTTCGATCCGCAGCACGCCGTTTTGCAGAACATCCGTGACGGTCGCCGCGATCCGCAGCTGGAGCTCCTCGTTGCGACGCACGGCACCGTCGCCAGCGTAGCGGCTGCTCGACCCGGTATCGACGGCGCCGGACATCGAGGCCCCGTCAGGCAATTCGCGATCCGCCAGTTCCGGCAGACCGAACAGGCCCGAAATCCCCATCTGTTCGGATCCCGCGCGTCCGCGTTCGGAACTGTTCGAAATTTCGGCGCTTTCGTCGATCTCGATCACGACGGTAAGGATGTCGCCCCGCGCCCCCGCGCGCCGATCCCCGAGCAACGAGCGACGCCCTGCCGTCCAAAGCGACGCGCCCTCGTGGCGGGCGGCGGCGACGCGATCCTCGGGCAGGGGGGCCACGCTCATGGCAAACACCTCGTTGCCGGCGGTCGGCGTGTTGAAATCGGGGACCTGGCCCACTTCGGACAGGCGACCGCAACTGACCAAGGCAAGCGACAAGCAGAAAAACAGGAGGAATCGGGTCATGGCATCTGTCCAACGATGGCGAGGCCGGGCGCGGAGGCCACGGCAGTTACGGTATTGCGCGACGAGAGGTTCAAGGCGCGGAACGCCTCGCCTTCGGCCGCACGGTCGAGGGCCCGCCCCTCGGTCACGATCAACAGGCCACCGGAGTCGAACCGCAGCGTGATGACCTCGTTGCGTTCGATGATGGCGGGTGGGTGCACGTCCCCCCGGCGGACCGGCCGCCCGGGATAGAGGTTGACGCGCGCCTCCATCCCGATGGCCTGGTCCACCGCCCAAAGGGCGCCGGGCGTGTCGCCCTCGACCAGGACCACGTCCTCGGGGCCGATCAGCTGCTGGCCACGGATCGTGGTGGAGGCGACCACGGTGTCGCCGACGGCGGGCTGCGCGAGAAGCATCAGGAAAAGAACCCAGCGCATCACCGCACCTGCGTCGTTGCGCCGAGCATCTGGTCGGCGGCGGTGATGACCTTGGCATTCAACTCGTAGCCGCGCTGCGCCTCGATCAGTTCGGTGATCTCGCGCACGGCATCGACCGAGGAGGTTTCGACATAGCCATGGCGCAGCGTGCCAAGACCGTCCTCGCCCGGTTGCGCCTGGAGCGGCGGGCCCGAGGCGGCGGTTTCGAGAAACAGGTTCGATCCCATCGCCTCGAGCCCCTGGTCATTGGAAAACCCGACTAGCGTGAACTGGCCCAGAAGGTCCGGTTCGACCTGGCCCGCGAAATAGGCGTAGACTTCGCCATCGGCGTTGATGGCGATCTGGCGGGCGTCGTCGGGGATGGTGATGCCGGGGCTCACCTCGTAGCCGTCGGCCGTCACGATCAGCCCGTCGCCCGTGCGCCGGAGCGCGCCGTCGCGCGTGTAGCCCGATGCGCCCGAGGGCAGCGTCACCTCAAGATAGCCGCGCCCCTCGATCGCGATATCCAGATCGCCCCCGGTTTGCGCGAGCGCCCCCTGCGAGAAGGTTACGGTGACGGCGGCGGGCCGCACGCCAAGGCCCAGTTGCACCCCGGCGGGCACGACCGTGCCATCGGCGGCGTTGATCGCGCCCGCGCGTGTCATCTGCTGGTAATGCAGGTCGGCGAAATCGGCGCGGCGCGGGCTGTAGCCCGTGGTGGACATGTTGGCGAGGTTGTTCGAGATCACCTCGACCCGCATTTGTTGCGCGCTCATCCCCGTGGCGGCGATATCAAGTGCTCTCATCGGATCGACTCCTTTCTGGCGTCATCGATTGCCCGCGGTCCGCAGGAATTCACGCAGGCGATTATCCTCGGCATCGAGGAAGGACTGGCCCAGCTCATAGGCGCGCTGCACCTCGATCATGCGGGCGATCTGGCCCACCGGATCGACGTTGGATTGTTCCAGCACCCCTTGCAGAAGGCGCGCGGGCGGGGCGGGTTCGACACCCGAAGGCGCCACGAAAACGACGCCCGCCCGGCGCGTCAGGTCGGTTGGATCGACGGGCTGCCACAGCCCGATCTGGGTCAGCGGCTGCCCATCGGCGGACAGGGTTCCGTCATCGGCCAAGGTGATGGACTCCGCCGTGGCCGGAACGAAGACGGGCGCGCCGCCCCCGTCCAGAAGCAGGTGGCCATCGGGCGTGACCAGTTCGCCCTGGTCCGAGCGGATGAAGCTGCCGGCCCGCGTCAGCGCCTCGCCCTCGGGCGTGTCGACAAGGAAGAACCCCTCGCCCTCGATCGCGAAATCGAAGGTGCCGCCGGTCGTCCTGAGCGCGCCCTGGATGGGCGAGATCGAATGGCCCGTCGCACTGGCCATGGACAGGCTTTCCTCGCCGCGCCCGGTGGCGCGGACATGTTCGGCAAAGATCACGCCCTCGGCCCGGAACCCGGTGGTGGACAGGTTGGCGATATTGTGGGCCACGACCTGCATTTCGCGCATCAGGCCAGATTGACGGGTCAGGGTGACGTATGCGGAATTGTCCATTGCGGCCTCCCCCCCTTACATGCCCGCGATCAGGGGGATCAGCATGTCGTGGAAATAGGCCGTGAGCGTCTGGCTCATGAACCCCATCGACACCCAGAACACCGCGACGATGGCCAGGAGTTTCGGCACGAAGGTCAGCGTCATCTCCTGGATCGAGGTCAGCGCCTGGAACAGGCCCACCGCCACCCCCGAGATCAGCGCCGCCGCAAGGATCGGGGTCGAGGTGATGACCGCCACCCAAAGCCCCTGCCGGAGCGTGTCGAAGAACAGCATTTCATCCATCACGCGCCCCCCGTCAAACTGGCATCCTGAGGATTTCCTGGTAGGCCTCGACCACCCGGTCGCGGATGGTGACCGCCGTTTCCACGGCCAGTTCCGTCTGCGCCAGCGCGGTGACCAGCGAATGCGGATCGGCGCCGGTGGTCATGGCGGCCCGCGCCTGCGCCTCTCCGGTTTGCAGGGTTTCGGCGAAGCCCTCGACGGCCTGGGTAAACGCCTCCCCGGCCGAGGGCTGGGCGGTAGCCTCGGGGCGGAGGGCCGGGCGGGCCTGCCCGTAGGCCTGGGCGGCGAGCGTGTTGCGAACATCCATTCTGGCTGCTCCTTTCTAGGGGTCTCAGCGGCGCAAGAGTTCGTTGAGGGAGGAGGACATCTGCCGGACCTGGTCGAAGACGCGCAGGTTGGCCTCGTAACTGCGCTGCGCCTCGCGCGCGTCGGCCAGTTCGACGACCAGATCCACGTTGGATCCGTCGTAATGCCCCGTATCGTCGGCCAGCGGGTGGCCGGGGTCATAGATCTGCGGCAGATCGGCCCGCGACAGGCGGACGGGGCCGGGTTGCACCGCGCCTTGCGCGGCCTCGGCGCTGCGATCCGGCGCGAAGCTGACCAGCTTGCGGCGATAGCCGGGCGTGTCGGCATTGGCGATGTTCTCCGACACGTGCTGCAAGCGCTGCGCCTGGGCGCGCATCCCGCTTGCGGCGACGGAGAGGGCTGAGCTGAAATCGGTCATTTCATTCCTATACAAGAATTACCGGCGCCCGAGACTGGACCGCAGGATGTTCAGCGCGCTGTCGTAGACGCGGATGGCGCGGTCATGGTCGCGCTGCGCCTCGACCCCGCGGACCATTTCCAGTTCCAGAGAGACCGTGTTGCCATTGGGCGAGGCCGGCGCGTCCACGTCGAAGGTGCGAATGCCGAGGTCGCCGCGCGGGTCGCCGCCCTGAACCTCAAGGCGGCGCAACGCGTCGGCGAAATCGGTGATGTCGCGCGCGCGGTATCCGGGCGTGTCGGCATTGGCGATGTTCTGCGCCACGACCGCCTGCCGCGCGGCGGCATGGCGCGCGCGGGCGGTGGCGAGTTGAAAAATGTCGAGACCGTCAAACATTTTGGGGGTTCTCCCTCATCGGCTACACGGATGCTTAACGGTGATTCCTTTAAAAACGGTTTCAGCGGCGGCCTTTGCCGCGCGATCCGCTCAGAAGGAGCCGAGACTTGACCCTGACCTGTCCAAACCCGCCCGAAACCGACACTGTCTTTGCCCCGCTTCTGGCGCGACTTGGCGCGATCCGCCCCTGCCAGAGCATCGGCCATGTCACCGGGCTAAGCCGCGATCACGTGCGCGTGGCGGGGCTGGACCGGATCGCGGCGCTGGGGGACCGGGTGCGCATCGGCGACAGCATCCCGGGCGAGGTGCTGGCCCTGGAAGAGGGCGCGGCCCGGGTCATGCCCGAAGGCCCGTCCGAGGGGCTGCGCCTGGGTCAGGCTGTCCGGCACCTGGGGCCACAGACCATCGCGCCCGATCTCAGTTGGCTGGGCCGCGTGATCGACCCTGACGGGCAGCCCATGGATGGCCGCCCCCTGTTTCCCGGACCGCGCGCCTGCCCTCTTCTGGCGCCGCCGCCCCCGCCCGCCACACGGCGCGGGCTCGGGGCACGTCTGGAAACCGGGTTTGCCGTGTTCGACACGATGCTGCCCATCGTCCGCGGCCAGCGCGTGGGCCTGTTTGCCGGGTCTGGCGTGGGAAAATCCCGCCTGATCGGGGCATTGGCGCAGGCCATGGCAGCGGATGTGGTGGTGATCGGCTTGATCGGAGAGCGCGGCCGCGAAGTGCGGGATTTCGTGGCCGACGTACTGGGATCTGAGGGGTTGAAGCGCTCGGTGGTGATCGCCGCGACCTCGGACCGCCCGGCCCTGACCCGCGCGCGCGCAGCGTGGACCATGATGGCGGTCGCGGAATATTTCCGCGATCAGGGCCAGCAGGTGCTTGTGCTGGCCGACTCGATCACCCGCTTTGCCGAGGCGCAGCGCGAGGTCGCGGCAGCCGCGGGCGAACCGTTCGGGCCGGGGGGCTTTCCCGCCTCGATGGCGCAAATGGTCATGGCGCTGGCCGAGCGCGCGGGGCCGGGCGGTGCGGGACAGGGTGACATTACGGCGGTCCTGTCGGTGCTGGTCGCGGGCTCGGACCTTGAAGGGCCGGTGGCGGACGTGATGCGCGGGGTTCTGGACGGGCATGTCGTCTTGAACCGCGAGATCGCCGAGCGCGGTCGTTACCCGGCCATTGACCTGCTGGCCTCGGTCTCTCGCGCTTTGCCGGGGGCGGCCAGCGATGTCGAGAACCGGCTGATCGCGCGGGCGCGCCACCTTCTCGGGGCCTATGCGAAGGCCGAGTTGATGGTGCAGGCCGGGCTTTATTCAGCAGGATCGGATCCGATGACCGATGCGGCGGTCGCCGTGTGGGATGACCTCGACGCTTTCATCGGCGCGACCTCCGAGGGTGGCATCCCGGCCAGCTTCTCCCGCCTCGAGGGCATCCTGGCCCTCGCCGAGCGTGGCAAGGATCGGCGCGCCGCCCCTGCGGCCACCGTCGCACCCGGCTGAGGAGGCATCACACCATGGAGGCCAAGAGCGTCATCGCCGCATAGCCCGGCGTCGTCATCGAGGGCCCGTTCGACAGCTGCGCGCGCAAGGTGAAGTTTCGCATCAGGTCTTCGACGCGCGCGGGGTCCGAGAATTGTGCGATTTCCGCGCTGCCAAGCACCCGGCTGGCCGCGTCGCGGAAATCCTCCACCTGGCGGTCGAGATCCAGCGTCGCGATCCCGGATGGCAGGCCCAATGCCGTTTCGAACACGCTCCTGAGCGGCGGCGTCCCCAGGATCGTCAGCCAGGCGGTCGTGTCGCTGACGCCGCTTTCGGCAAGCTCCGGCAGGGCCCGCGCGGCGTTCAGCGCCAGCCGCATGTCGTCATCCTGCTCGCCCACCGCAACCTCGAAGGCTTGCCGGTCGAATTTCGCAAGGATCTTGTCGGCGAAGCCGGGCATCTGCGTCCGCGGCGGCAGCGGGGAACCGAAGCCGAAGGCCTCTGAAAACTCGCGATAGCGCGTATCGGCCAGCTTGTTGGCCAGCGCGTCCTCCTCGACCACGCCATCGGCCAGCACCCGTTCGATGAAGGCGCGGTTGGCCATGTCGTCCTGCAACCCGAAAGCCGAGAGCGCGACCCGGCGCAGGCGATAATCGGCCACCAGTTCGGCGGCCGAGGTGATCGACCCGATCGTCTCGCGGAAATAGGCGCGGTCGCGCGCCTGCACCGGGCTGTCGGCAAAACGGGCGACCTGCGCGTCGAGGCTGGCGGAGAGAAACCGCCAGCCCGCGTAGCCGCCCAAGGGGACGATGGGGGTCACGGGTGCGACCCGCTCGACCGGCCTGCGGCGAGCAGACGCTCTTCGCGTGGCAACAGGCAACGCAGGGCCTTCAGCGCCTGGTAGACCTGATCCTCCAGCAAATGCTCGGTGGCGCGGGACAGTTGCGCCCGGCTGTCGGGGTCCGTGAAGACCTGGCTCAACTGCTCCATCCCGCGCAAAAGCTGCGGCCTGGCCTCGTCAAGCTCGGTATCGCCGGACAGCACCAGTTGCGCGATGTAGCAGACGCGGCGCACGGGCGTCGTCACCTCCTCGGGGTGGATGGCATCGCGCAGCCGCAGGATATGGGCATTCGGCGTGACGATGGCCAGACGGGCGCGGCGGTCGCCATTCTCGATCACCGCACCGTTCACGAGGACCCTTTCCTTGGGGCCCAGTTTCAGAACAAGCCCGCTCATGCTGCCTCCGTGATGCCGGAGAGGCCACGCATGACGGCCGTGTTGATGTCGATCAGGGCGGCCAGGGCATCGGTCTGGCGCAAGGCCTGCCCGCTTTGCAGCAGGGAGAACTCGGCGAGGTAGAGAAGCTGCGCGCGCAGCGATTGCGGCAAGGCGTTCTCGGGATCGGCCAGGTCGGTGGCCAAAAGCGTCCAGAGGCGCCGGTTTTCATGCACTGCAGCGGCGCGCGTCGCCATGTCGCGCGGGTTTTCCGCGGCACGGGACAGGCGGGCGGTGACGGATTGGAAGGCGGCGTATTCGGTGCCGCGCGGGGTGCGCACCGGCTGGGACGCGGCGGCATAGGCGGTTCGGGCGAGCGATGTGGCGGTCACGGGAGGAACTCCTTGGGCGGGCGCCGCTGCTGCCGGGGCCGATTCGGATGGCACGGCGAGGCGGGGCAGCGACCGGCATGACAGGTGTCGGGCGGATCTCAGGAACGGACGGGGCGGCACGCCGCCCCGTCCCCGTCAGGTCAGCGGAACAGCGACAGGATGTTCTGCGGCGCCTGGTTCGCGATCGACAGCGATTGCGTCGCCAACTGCTGCTGCACCTGAAGCGCCTGCAACCGGGCCGAGGCCTCTTCCATGTCGGCATCCACGAGGGTGCCGATGCCCGCAGTCAGCGAGTCCATCAGCTTCGAGACGAAATTCGATTGCGTCTCGATCCGCCCCTCGGCAGAGCCGAAGGATGCGGCCGCGTCGATCGAGGTCTGGATCAGCGTTTCGATATTGTCGAGCGCCGAATCGGCGCCGGCATTTGTCGTCACGTCGATCGCATCCAGGCCGAACAATCCGCCCGAGGCCGTCCCGCCATCCATCGCGGCGGTCGTCAGGCCAAGGTCGGAGCCGGAATTGTCGATCTTCAGGCTAACCGCGCCATCGTCGGCAATTTCGACCTTGGTGGTCACGCCCTCGATCCCCGCCGAATCGATGGCGGTCTTCAGACCGCGCGCCACGTCTTCGAAGGTTTCGCCCTTGCCGGCGGTGTAGAAATAGGCCTCTCCGCCGATCGAGGCCTGATAGCTGTTGCCCTCGGCCACGGTGGCGCCGCTGGTGAAGAATACCTCCTCGGCGCGCTGGCTGATCGAGGCCGTCTCGGTCGTGGTGTTGCCGGTGGGCGCGCCGTTGACCGCCTGGATAAAGGCGTTGCCGTCCCCGCCCGAGACGGTGTCGGTGATGTTGACATCGAGCGACTCGAACGCCCGGGTCGAGGTGACGACGATCTGGTTCGTGGCATTGGACGCGAAGGTCACATCCTCGAGGTCCAGCGCCTGCAGGCTGAGCAGCAGCGCATCGCGCGCGTTCGTCTCGCTCTGGTCATCGGCCGCGGCAGTGTAGGTCACGTTCTGGCCTGCGACCGAGATCGTGGTGCTGTCGCCGGTGTCCCACCCGTTGGTCTGGGCGAACTCGATCACGGCGGTGTTGCCGGTGGCCGACAGGGTTGCGCCGCCATAGGTCGACCCGCCCGTGGCCGCATCGAGGATCTGCCCCGACAGGTCCGTACCACCGGTGCCGACGCCGTTGGTGCCAACGCTGCTGGTCAGGTCCTGGCGCGCCACGGTGATGTTGCTGGCCGAGATATCCCCGCTGGACGACCGGTCGAGCGACGACAGCACGTTCACATCCTCGGTGCCTTGCACGAGGTTCAGGCCGTTGAATTGCGCCGCGCCCACGACCGAACTGATCTGGTCGCGCAAGGCGTCGATATCGGTCTGGATCTTGGCGCGGTCGACATTCTCTTCCTGCGCGGCGACGATCTTGCCCTTCACCTCGGTCAGCAGGTCGGTCACCGTTTCGGCCGCGTTGCGGGCCACCGCCACGGTCGATTCCCCCAGGCTGAGGCTTTCCGAGATCGCCTGGAACCCCTTCACATCGGATTCCATCACTTTGGAAATGGCCCACACCGCCGAGTTATCGCGCGCAGAAGCCACGGACTTGCCGGTCGAAATCTCGGACTGGGTTTGTTGCAGGTTCGAATTCACCGATTTCAGGGTTTGCAACGCCACCATGGCGCTGGTGTTCGTCAGAATGCTGGACATGTCGTCCCTTTCACTAGCTTTTTTCCGGGCGCCGTTTTCGCGCCATACCGATCCGGGGCGGCGACGCCCCACGAAATGTCGTTCTGACCACTGCAACCCTTCATGCCGGGTCACGCCACCCGCTTTGGGTGCCCGAATACCCTACGTTCAAAGGCTTGAATGAAGTGTTAGGACGGGCCGGAAACTGCATGGGTTTTGCTGCGAATTTTAGCGGCCGCGGTCGCAATCAGCGTCTTGAGAGGGTTCGACCCGGGGCAGCCGCGACATTGCTGCGGCGGCCATACGCGTCATAGGTGGACAGGGAGACGTCCCGCCGCGCGCCCATATCGCTGCGTGCCCGGGCCAGCCCGGCCTGCGCGGCGCGAATCAGGTCGGCCGTCCGCGCGGCCTCCTGCCGGACAAGCATCAGCGCGTCGCGGTCGATGGGTGGCCCGAGGTTCGACAGCGCCCGCTCCAGCCGTGCGCCGATCCGGTCCAATCCGCCATAATCCCCGGACCGAAGCGCCGTGCGCTGCGCCGAGAGCAGGTCGCGCACCACGGCGAGGGTGTCTGCCCCACGGCTCATGTCGCGTCGCCCGCCCGCTCCACCAGGGAGTTGAAAAGCGATTCGGCCAGTCCGATCCCCCCGCGCGCGGCAAGGGCGCGGGCCTGTTCATCCCGCAGCATGGAGGCGAACTGGTCTTCGCCCACACCGCCGCTGAACCCGCCCCGCGGCGCGCCGAGACCGGCATGTTTCAGCATTTCCGACAGGAACGCAGCCTCCAGGTTCTGCGCCACCGCCCGGAGATCCGACAGGTCGCGTCGCCCCGGTGACAGGGCATCGGTCGGCGTTGGCGCAACGGCAGGTGTGGGGGTCAGGGTCATCCGAAAGCTCGCATTGTGCGCGTTTTGTCCAGCATGACGCGCAGGCGTAAAGAATTCGTAAGGAGATCTGTGAGACTCTGCCCCGGTCATTCTGGAACGGATCGCCAAATGCAGACTCTCCCTCCCCTTGGTTCGACCGGGTATGGGCCCACGACGGGGGCCCCGCGCAGTCCTGAAAGTGCCATGGCATCAGGGGCGGGCGACGCCGAGTTCGCGGTCATGCTGGCGGAAGGGGACATACCCTGTGGCCCGGAGATCGACGTCACTGTGAACGATCGCCAAGGTCCCCGAATCACGGTTCCGTTCCGCGCGAACGGGCAGCCGGGGGAGGAGGACGACCCGGTCTTGCCGATGGACGGCCAGCCTGGGCCAGAGGCAGGTCGCCCCGTGGTGCCGGACAACCCGACCGGCAGAGTATTGGCCGACTGGGCACAGGATTGGCCAGAGGCATGGGACGATTCCCCGGCGCTGTCGGACGACACCGGGTCAGCGGTGAACGCGCCGGTCGGCATGGCGATGCAAGCGGGGGGCGATGTGCTTTCGCGACGAGAGTCGCCCATAACCACACCACCCGGCACTTCGGCAGATACGCCAAATGGCGCGAATGGCGCGCTCACGCAGGGTCGCGTGCTTTCGCATGAACAGGCCGTGCAATCGCGGCCTGGCGTCAGTGTCGCGCCACCATCGGACGAAGCTGCATCGGACAGCGCCCGGCCTCTCGGTGGCCCCGGTCCAGCGGGTATCGAGGTCGCCCCGTCCAAAGGTCTCGGGACCGCACGAGACCTGGCCGATATGCCCCGGCCCAATCTCACCGAAGCGGTGATTGCCCGGAAGTCCGCCCATGGGCGGCTTGGCCCGTCCATCGCCGAGCCCTTGGTCCCGCGCCATGGTATCGGGCGTGACGGCACGGTGCCCCCTGCGGCGGCGGGTGCGCCCGGTGTGCCGACCGGATCCGCCCCGGATGTGGCGGTCATGCGCGTGGACACCAAGGCAACGCCCGCGCCCGAGTCGGCGACCGATGCCCAACCGGTTCGGCCTGGCGCGGCCCCCAGTGTACAATTTAAGCCGCCAAGCGACCGTGCGAGTGGCACCGCGCCCACGTCGCCGCCTAAGCCCGAGGCCTTGCCGTCCTTACCCCAAGACGAAAGGCCTGCGGGTCTACATGCCGAGATGCCCGGGTCAGGCACCCGCGTGAAACTCGGGTCCGCGAACGCGCTGGCCGCACCACCCAAGCTGAACGCAGCGGGCGACGAAGCCGCCCTGACCGGGCATGACCGCACCGAGCATCGGGGGCCGACCGGCAGGGCCCGCGAGGACCGCATCCAACCCTTGCGCCTCGACACCGCTCCCTCCGCCGATGCCATGAAAGGCACCGGCGTGGATAAGGCCGCGACCGGCCCCAGCGGGGCCAGTGCGGAAGGGGCGAATGGAGGTGAGCCTATCCCGCCAACTCCTCCGGCCATGTCTGCGCCCCCGGTCGCCATGCCGACCGGATCGGCCCAGACACCTGCGGCGGGGCTGCCCCCCATGCCTGTCGCCCAGCAGATTTCCCTTGCGATCAGCACCGCCGAACAGGCGCGCGAGACACCGTTGGACCTGGCCCTTGATCCGCCCGAACTGGGCCGTGTCCGGTTGAGCGTCAGCGAGCAGGGCGGAACCCTCACGCTGGCGATCACGGCGGACCGGCCGGAAACGGTCGAGTTGATGCGGCGGCACCTCGATGTGCTGCAGCAGGAAGCAAGCCGCCTTGGGCTCGACGCCCTGCAGGTGCGCCTGTCACAGGGGGGGCAACCCGGCCACGATGGCAATGGGGCGCGGCCCCAGACCGGCGACACTGGCCTTGCTCCGCACGGCACCGACGAAACGGACCCACACCCACACCATGACCCGCAGCGCGCCCATGACGGTGCCCTCGATCTGCGGCTTTGACCGATCAAGGAGATAGATGATGGAGATCTACCCGACCACGGCGACGCAATCGGCCTCGGGCCTGACCGCATCGGCCACCGACAGCACCGTCCTCAGCGCGGATTTCCAGACCTTCCTGCAACTGCTGACCACGCAGATGCGCAACCAGGATCCGTTGAACCCGATGGAATCGACCGAATACGCCACGCAGCTCGCCACCTTTTCCGGGGTCGAACAGCAGGTGCTGACCAATGACCTGCTGGCGGAATTGCAGATCGGCCTCGGGACGCTGGGCATGGGGGAGCTTGGCGGCTGGATCGGGATGGAGGCGCGGGCCGAAATGCCCGTCTATTTCGAAGGCCAATCCGTGACGCTTCAGGCCGCCCCGAACCAACTGGCCGACCGCACCGAACTGATCGTGCGCGACCAGTCGGGCGAGGTGGTGCAACGCCTGCCCATCCCGCTGTCGGATCAACCCTTCGAATGGACGGGCGAGGGACTGGACGGCAGCACCCTGCCCGAGGGGATCTACAGCTTCTCGGTCGAAAGCTGGCTGGGCGAAGACCTGCTGGACGAACGCAACGTCATGGTCCGGGCCGAGATCGAAGAGGCGCAACTGGTCGATGGCGCGGTCTGGCTGACCGTGGAAGGGGGGCTCTCCATACCGGCGGAATCCGTCCTCGGGCTGCGCGCGCCGGATGCGTGACCGCGCCCTAGAAGAGCGCGATCACCGCGATGATACCCGCCCCGGCGGCAGACCCGGCCAACGCATAGCCAATCCGTTCCGGCCAGGGGTTCTTGCGCTCGGGCGGTTTGGGATTGGCCTGCGCCAGCAGGGCCGCCTCGGCCAGGTTGGGCAAGCGCGGACCGAACCGCGCCAGCACGCGGGCGGTGTGGAACAGGTCGCGCGCCACGGCCTTGGGGCCGACATTGTCACGGATGTATTCCTCGACCACCGGCTGGGCGACCGTCCAGATGTTGACATCCGGGTTCAGCGAACGCGAGACGCCCTCGACCACGACCATGGTGCGCTGCAACAGGATCAGCTCGGTCCGCGTTTCCATCCCGAAACGCTCGGTCACCTCGAAGAGATAGGCGAGCAACCGGCCCATCGAGATCTTGGAGGCCTCCATCCCGAAGATCGGCTCGCCGACCGAGCGCAGGGCCTGGGCGAACTCGCCCACGTCGCGGTCGGAGGGCACGTAGCCGGCCTCGAAATGCACCTCGGCCACGCGGCGGTAATCCTTGCGGATAAAGCCCATCAGGATCTCGGCATAGACGCGGCGCGTGTATTCGTCGATCCGCCCCATGATGCCGAAATCCAGCGCCACGATATCGCCGTTCGGCGCGACCTTGAGGTTGCCGTGATGCATGTCGGCATGGAAGAACCCGTCGCGCAGCGCGTGGCGCAGGAACATCTGCAACACCCGCGTGCCAAGCTCGCGCCGGTCGTGCCCGGCGGCGTCGATGGCATCGAGATCGCTGAGCGTAATGCCATTGGCCCAGGCCAGCGTCATCATCCGCCGCGAGGAGAGGAACCATTCGACCGCCGGCACCTCGAACCCGTCATCCTTGGCCGTGTTGGCGGCGAATTCCCCCGCGGCCGAGGCTTCGATCCGCAGGTCCAGTTCCTGCATCACGACGCCTTCGAAATGGCGGATCACGTCGCGCGGTTTCAAACGCCGCGATGATGGCGAGAGCGCTTCGACGAACCAGGCGATCAGGTAGAACGCGTCGATATCCTTTCGGAACGCGCGTTCGATTCCGGGGCGCAGCACCTTGACCGCAACATCCTGCCCGGTCTCCAGCAGCCGCGCGCGGTGCACCTGCGCGATCGAGGCTGCGGCGACCGGCTCGGAGAACTCGGAAAAGATCGTGTCGACCGGGCGCTCCATCTCGTGGGCGATGACGCGCTTGGCCTCGTGCCGGGAAAAGGGCGGCAGCTTGTCCTGCAGCACCTGCAACTCCTTGGCGAGGTCCGTGCCCACCACGTCGGGGCGGGTCGAAAGGATCTGCCCGAACTTGATATAGGCCGGGCCCAGCGCGTTCAGCGCGCGCGGCACGGGCGGCAAGGACGGGTCGCCACGAAGGCCGAGGAAGGCAAAGGGCCAGCCAAGCACGCGGGCCGCGATACGCACCGAACGCGGTGCCTCCATCGCTTCGAGAACGGCGCCCATGGCCCCGGTCCGTTCGAAGGTGGCGCCGGTTCGGACCAGGCGCCAGATGTTATGCGGTCCCTTCACGTCAGATCTTCCAGCCCGAATGCAGCGCCGCGATCCCGAAGGAGAGGTTGCGGTATTTCACCTGGCTGAACCCGGCGTCGCGGATCATGTTGGCGAACGTATCCTGGTCCGGGAACTTGCGGATGGATTCGACAAGGTACTGGTAGCTGTCACGATCATTCGCGATCAGCTGCCCCATGCGCGGGATCACGTTGAAGGAATAGAGGTCGTAAAGCTTCTGCATGCCTTCGTTCGGCAGTTGGCTGAACTCCAGCACCATCAGCCGCCCGCCGGGTTTCAGCACGCGATAGGCCTCGGACAGGGCATCGGGGATGCGGGTGACGTTCCGGATGCCGAAGCTGATCGTGTAACGGTCGAAGGTGTTGTCCTCGAAGGGCAGCGCCATGGCATCGCCCACGATCCAGTCCAGCTTGTCCGACTGGCGCTGCGCCTCGGCGCGCTTCTGCCCTTCCAGCAGCATCGACTCGGTCATGTCGAGCACGGTGCATTGCGCCATCGGCGCGCGTTCAAGGAAGCGGAAGGCGATATCGCCGGTGCCGCCCGCCACGTCCAACAGGTGCTGCCCGTCGCGTGGCGTCAGCCAATCCATCATCGCATCCTTCCAGATGCGGTGGATGCCGACGCTCATCACGTCGTTCATGATGTCGTATTTCGAGGCGACGTTGGTAAAGACGCCATGGACCAGCCCCGCCTTCTCCCGCTCATCCACGGTCTTGAAACCGAAATGGGTGGTGGTGCCGTCGGGGTTCATCGTGTCATCGGTCATGGGGGCTTGTGCTCCGGCTTTGGTCGGGCCTCTTATACGCGGCGCTTGCGGGGCCGCAACGCGGCGTTACATCCCGGTCAGACCACAAGGAAAGCCCGATTTGCCCGAACTTCCAGAAGTCGAGACAGTGCGTCGCGGATTGGCCCCCGTTCTGGAGGGCGCGCGCATCGCCACAGCCGAGGTGCGCCGCCCCGATCTGCGCTGGCCCTTCCCCGAACGGATGGCCGAGCGCCTGACCGGGGCGCGGGTCGACCGCCTGCGCCGCAGGTCGAAATATATCCTGGCCGATCTCGACAGCGGCGAAACGCTGATCGTGCACCTGGGCATGTCGGGCCGGATGCTGATCACCGGCGATGGCGCGGCCGGGATGCCGGGCGCCTTCGCCCATGACCACGGGCAGATCGGCAAGCATGACCATGTCGTCCTGACAACGGAGGCGGGCGCGCGCATCACCTTCAACGACGCCCGCCGCTTCGGCGCGATGGACCTGGTGGAAACGGACAGGGCCGACGCGCATTGGCTGTTGGCCGGGCTTGGACCCGAGCCGTTGGGCAATGCGTTCAACGAAGGCTACCTGGCCGAGAAGTTCGCGGGCAAACGCACCCCGGTCAAATCGGCGCTTCTGGATCAGCGGATCGTGGCGGGGCTGGGCAATATCTATGTCTGCGAAGCGCTCTGGCGATCCGGCATTTCGCCCCTGCGCCATGCTGGCCGCATTTCGAAGCCGCGCATCGGGCGACTCGTGCCCGCGATCCGCGATGTTCTGTCCGAGGCAATAGATGCCGGTGGGTCATCCTTGCGCGACTACCGCCAGGCCGATGGCGACCTGGGATATTTTCAACACAGGTTTGCGGTCTATGGTCGCGAGGGAGAGCCCTGCCAAACCCCCGGATGTACAGGAAAAATAAGGCGAAAAGTGCAATCGGGGCGGTCCAGCTTCTATTGCGCGACCTGTCAAAGATAGCTTGAACCTTCCGGCCCCGATGCTAACCCTGCGCTTCGGAATGAAGCAGCCGGGGACCCGATGCATGGCCTATGAGACCCTCATCGTCGAGATCGAAGACCATATCGCGCTGATCAAGCTGAACCGCCCAGACGCGCTGAACGCGTTGAACACGCAGCTCCTGAACGAACTGTCCAAGGCGTTGCGCGCGGCGGAAGAGAACGAAAAGGTCCGCTGTGTCGTCCTGACCGGCTCGGAAAAGGCCTTCGCCGCCGGGGCCGACATCAAGGAGATGTCGGAAAAGACCTTCGTCGATGCCTTCACCGACGACCTGTTCGGGCGCGAGACGCAGGAAATGCTGCGCTGTCGCAAGCCGATCATCGCCGCCGTGTCGGGCTACGCGCTGGGCGGCGGCTGCGAGTTGGCTATGATGTGCGATTTCATCATCGCCTCGGACACCGCCAAGTTCGGCCAGCCCGAGATCAACCTCGGCGTGGTCGCGGGCATTGGCGGCACGCAACGCCTGACCCGCTTCGTGGGCAAGTCCAAGTCGATGGACATGCACCTGACCGGCCGGTTCATGACCGCCGAGGAAGCCGAACGCTCGGGCCTTGTCAGCCGCGTGGTGCCCGCCAAGAAGCTGATGGAAGAGGCGATGGGCGCCGCCGCCAAGATCGCCGAGAAATCCGCCCTGACCGCCATGGCCGTGAAAGAAGCGGTGAACCGCGCCTACGAGGTCCCGCTGAACGAGGGGCTTTTGTTCGAACGCCGCCTGTTCCACGCGCTTTTCGCGACCGAAGACCAGAAGGAAGGCATGGAAGCGTTCCTCGAAAAGCGCGAGGCGCAGTTCCGCGACAAGTGACCCGGCAGGCCCCCGGTCCATTGGGGGCTTCCCTTTCGTGGCGAATTCGCCTATCTGCCGCGCCAGACATGCGTGTGAGGCCCGCCTAGGCCAGAATCGCCCGGTATCGAACCCGGGGTCGGGTCTTCCCGCGCAGAACTGTATTGAACCGGTCTGCCACAGGCCCGAGACGAGAGAGACACACCATGGCAAATTCGCCCCAAGCCAAGAAGCGCGCCCGCCAGAACGAGCGCCGCTTTGCCGTCAACAAAGCCCGCCGTTCGCGCATCCGCACCTACCTGCGCCGCGTCGAGGAAGCCATCGCCTCCGGCGACCAGGCCGCCGCCCAGGCCGCCCTTCGCGCCGCCCAGCCCGAGATCATGCGCGGGGTTACCAAAGGGGTGTTGCACAAGAACACCGCATCCCGGAAAATCTCGCGTCTTTCGTCGCGCGTGAAGGCCATGAGCGCCTGATCCGGCATCCATATTAGCCTTGTTATAAAGGCGCTCTGGCAACAGGGCGCCTTTTTTCGTTCTGAAAAATCCATTGCCGCACAAGGCGCTAAATCGGCCTGCGAGATTCGTTTTCGAATAGGTCCAGAGTCAAGCGCGAAGATATGTTGCGAGGGCTCTGCGACTCCCGCTAGCTTCATCTGGCGATTCAGACGCCTGGGGGGCGGATGGAGCGACGACAGGACGATCAAACGGGTTCTTCGAACCAGCGCCGCGGGGACAGGGTCGGCGAGGGTTCAGCCAGCGCAAACCGCGCGGAAGATCCATAGTCCTGGGGAAGAGGGGCCTGATTTATGATGTCGGGTGACTGCACACGGCCTTCGGGTTGCGTCTCCTCTTTTCGTCGCTCGAATCCGACGCCGGTACATGAAAAGGGTGAGTGGAAGAGTGCCGATCAGCGGGCCGACCGCTGTCTTCGGACCGTCTTCTTGATGCCATTTTCATCAGCCATCCCTTCCTTTGGAGGGGTGTGTCCGGGTCGCCCCACGGGGCGCAACACCGTGGGATAAAGCGAAAAAAACGGTTGGCTGGCAGGCGACCATAAAAAGACGAGGACAAATGACCATGACGAATGAAACTTGGGGGCAGGTGCGAGGCGAGCTGCTGAAGTCCATCGGGAAGAACAACTTCTCCGCCTGGATCGAGCCGATCACCTTCGACTGTCTCGAGGACCGCACCGCCAAGTTTCACGCGCCCACCAGCTTCATCGGGTCCTGGGTCTCGCAGAATTTCGGTGATCTGATCCTGCGCCACCTCGCCTCGGCCGGTATGGGGGTTGATCGCGTCGAGATTTCCGTGGGCAAGCCAGCGCCGGCGCCCGCGCCCGCCAATACCGCGACCACGCCTGCCGAAGACCTCGCGCCGCGCGCCATGGAACTGGAAGATGCCGCTCCTGCCGCGGTCGATTACGTCGATGGTCATGACGCCGAGATTGCCCCGGTTGCCGCCAGCGCCCCGCGCCGCGCCCCGTCCGCGCCCGTGGCCCAGCCGCGTCCGGTGGCCGCCCAGGCCAATGGCCATGACGATGATCTGCCGGGCGCGCAGTTGAACCCGAATTTCACCTTCGACAACTTCGTCGTCGGCAAACCCAACGAGCTGGCCCATGCCGCCGCGCGCCGCGTGGGCGAAGGGCGCGACGTCACCTTCAACCCGCTTTTCCTTTATGGCGGCGTGGGTCTTGGCAAGACGCACCTGATGCACGCCATCGCGTGGAAGTTGCGCGCTAACCTGCCCGAGTCGCGTATCCTTTACCTCTCGGCGGAGCAGTTCATGTATCGCTTCGTCCGCGCCCTGCGCGAGCAGGACACGCTGGGCTTCAAGCAGATGTTCCGCTCGGTCGACGTGCTGATGGTCGATGACGTGCAGTTCATCGCAGGCAAACGCTCGACGCAGGAAGAATTCTTCCACACGTTCAACGCGCTGGTCGAAATGGGCAAGCAGATCGTCATCTCGGGCGACCGCGCGCCCGTCGACATGGAAGAGCTGGACACGCGGATCGCCTCGCGGCTGCAATGCGGCCTTGTCGTGGACCTGCACCCGACCGATTACGAGCTGCGCCTTGGCGTCTTGCAGCACAAGGCCGAGCGTATGCGCGCGCGCAATCCCAACATTGCCATCGCGCCCGGCGTGCTGGAGTTCATCGCGCAGAAAGTCTCCTCGAATGTCCGCGTGCTGGAAGGGGCGCTGACCCGTCTCTTCGCCTTCGCCGATCTGGTGCAGAAGGACATCACGATGGAGATGACGCAGGATTGCCTCTCGGACATCCTGCGCTCGACCGACCGCAAGGTCACGATGGACGAGATCATCAAGAAGACCTGCGAATACTACAACATTCGCCAGGCCGACATGATGAGCGCCAACCGTGCCCGTGCCATCGCCCGTCCGCGCCAGGTGGCCATGTTTCTGTGCAAGAAGCTGACAACCCGCTCGCTGCCCGAGATCGGGCGCAAGTTCGGGGGCCGCGATCACACCACGATCCTTTATGGCGTGCGCAAGATCGAGGAACTGATGCAGGTCGACAGCCAGATCGCCGAGGATGCCGAGATTCTGCGCCGCGCGCTGGAAGCCTGAATTCACCTTCGGGACACGATTTCTGGGCATCGGGGATTGACGCGCGCCGCGCTGTCGCGAAACTCCGTGAAAACACTTGTGCTTGCGGGGCGTGAGAGTAGTCTCACAGCCCCGCGATCTGTCGGAGCCAGGGCATGAAACTCTCCATCGAGCGCGCCACGCTGCTGCGCGCTGTTTCTCAGGCGCAATCGGTCGTCGAGCGTCGTAACACCATCCCGATCCTCGCCAACGTGCTGATCGAGGCAGAGGGCGATACGGTCAGCTTCCGCGCGACCGACCTCGATATCGAGGTGGTCGACCGCGCCCCGGCGCAGGTGGAACGCGCAGGCGCGACCACCGTGTCTGCCGTGACGCTGCACGAGATCGTGCGCAAACTGCCCGACGGTGCGCTGGTCAGCCTGACCGAGGATGGCGCGGCGGGCCGCCTGACCGTGCAGGCCGGGCGCTCGACCTTCCAGCTGGCGACACTGCCGCGCGAAGATTTCCCGGTGATGACGGCAACCGAGTACAACGCCAATTTCTCCTGCGCGGCGCCGGTTCTGCGGCGCCTCTTCGACAAGTCGAAATTCGCCATCTCGACCGAGGAAACGCGCTATTACCTGAACGGTGTCTATTTCCACGTGTCCGAGGGCGAAAACGGTCCCGTGTTGCGCGCCGTGGCCACCGATGGCCATCGCCTTGCGCGGATCGACGCCCCCCTGCCCGAGGGCGCACAAGAGATGCCCGGCGTGATCGTGCCCCGCAAGACGGTGGGCGAGTTGCGCAAGCTGCTGGATGATGACGAGGCGCAGATCGCGGTGTCGGTGTCCGAAACCAAGATCCGCTTCGCCACGCCCGAGATCACGCTGACCTCAAAGGTCATCGACGGTACTTTCCCCGACTACACGCGCGTGATTCCCATGGGCAACACCCGCCTGATGGAAGTGGATGCCAGCGATTTCGCCAAGGCGGTGGACCGTGTGGCGACCGTGTCGTCGGAACGCTCGCGCGCGGTGAAGATGCAGCTCGACGAGGATCGGCTGGTCTTGTCGGTGAACGCGCCCGATGCGGGCAATGCCGAGGAAGAACTGGCCGTGGCCTATGGCGACGAGAAGCTCGAGATCGGGTTCAACGCGAAATACCTGCTGGAAATCGCCAGCCAGGTCGATCGCGAGAACGCGGTATTCCTGTTCTCCTCGCCTGCCGAGCCGACGCTGATGCGCGAAGGGTCCGACACCTCGGCGATCTATGTCGTGATGCCGATGCGGGTGTGACCGGGAAACGGAAATCTCGAGATTTCCGACCCGGAAAACTCGAGTTTTCCGCATCGTTTTCCTGCAGGAAAACGCGCCCATGACACCCTACATCGCCAATCTTTCCCTGTCGCATTTCCGCAGCCATCGGCGCACGCGGCTGGGGTTCGATGGCCGGCCCGTCGCGCTTTATGGGCCGAACGGCGCGGGCAAGACCAACCTGATCGAGGCGGTGTCGCTTCTGTCGCCCGGGCGTGGCCTGCGCCGCGCCGCCGCCGAGGAGATCATCCGCCGCCCCGAGGCCATCGGCTGGAAGATCGCCGCCACCATCGAGGGCCCTGGCCTTGGCCACGAGGTCGAGATCACCGCGGAACCGGGCCAACCCCGCAGCTTGATGCTCGACGGAAAATCCGCCCCGCAACTGGCCCTGGCCCGGCTGATCCGCATCGTCTGGCTTGTGCCCGCGCAGGACCGGCTCTGGATCGAGGGGGCCGAGGGGCGGCGCCGGTTTCTCGACCGCATGACGCTGAGCTTCCTGCCCGATCATGGCGAGGCGGTGCTGACCTACGAGAAATCCATGCGCGAACGAAACCGCCTGCTGAAGGATGACGTGCGCGACCCGGGCTGGTACCGCGCGCTGGAACGCCAGATGGCCGAGGCCGGCAGCCGTATGGTGGAAAACCGGGCCGAGGCGCTGTCGCGCCTGTCCGCCGCGCAGGATGACACGGCCACCGCCTTTCCCGCCGCCGATCTCTCCCTGATCGAGGTCGAGGGCACGCCCGCGCCCGGCCCCGATGCCCTGGCCGACGCGCTTGCGGCCAGCCGCCCGCGCGACCTTTCTGCCGGGCGCACGCTGATCGGGCCGCATCGCAGCGACCTCGCCGCCACCTACCGCGCCAAGGACATGGCCGCCGCGCAATGTTCTACCGGTGAACAGAAGGCGCTGCTGATCTCTCTGATCCTCGCCAATGCCCGCGCGCTGAAGGCCGAGACCGGGGCCGCGCCGCTGGTTCTACTGGACGAGGTCGCCGCCCATCTCGACGCGGGCCGCCGCGCCGCGCTGTTCGACGAGATCTGCGCCCTTGGCGCACAGGCGTGGATGACGGGCACCGGGCCGGAACTGTTTGCGGAACTCGGGGATCGCGCGCAGCATGTCGCGGTTGAGGAACAGGGCGGTGAAAGCCTCGCCCGGATCGAGGAGCCAAGCCCATGACCGACCTGCCCGTGAACCGCGTCACCATGATCACGCTGGGCGTGCACGATATCGGACGATCCCGCGGCTTTTACGGCGCGCTGGGGTGGGAAGAGACGCGCGCCATGGACGGCGTCGTGTTCTACCAGATGGGCGGCATGGTCCTGTCGCTCTTCCGCCTTGGCCCGCTGGCCGCCGATCAGGGCCGACCGGGGGCCGAGTTGGGCATGGGCGCGGTCACGCTGGCCCAGAATTTCCGCGACACGTCCGAGGTGGATGCCGGTTTTGCCCGTGCCCTCGATGCCGGTGCAACCGCGTTGAAGGCCCCGGCGGAAACCTTCTGGGGCGGATACTCGGGCTATTTTGCCGATCCCGACGGGCATGTCTGGGAACTGGCCTACAACCCGCATTGGTCGCTCGACGACAGCGGGCGCACGGTCATCCCGGAATGACACTGTCCCTTTCGCAGCTGTTTCTTTACGCCAGCGCGCTTTTCGTCCTGTTCCTGATCCCCGGGCCGGTCTGGCTGGCGACCGCGGCGCGGACGCTGGCCCATGGCTGGCTGGCCGCGATCCCGCTGATCCTGGGCGTGGCCTTGGGCGATATGCTCTGGTCTCTGCTGGCCGTGCTGGGCCTGTCCTGGATCGTCGCCGCCTACCCGTGGATCATGGAGGCGCTGCGCTGGGTCGCGGTGGGGGTGTTCGCGCTGATGGGCTGGCTTCTCATCCGGCACGCCGACGCACCCGTCTCGGGCGACAGCCGCCTCAACCGGCCCGGTGCGTTGGCCGGGTTTCTTGCCGGCCTCGTCGCGATCCTCGCCAATCCCAAGGCGATCCTGTTCTATGCCGGGATGCTGCCGGGCTTTTTCGACCTGACCGGCGTCACCCGTGCCGACATCATCGTGATCGCCGCAATCTCGATGGGTGTGCCGATGGTCGGCAACACCGGCTTCGCCCTTCTGGTCGATATCGCGCGGCGCCGGTTTTCCAGCCCGGAGCGCCTCGCGCGGATCAATCGCGTGGCCGGGGCGCTCCTGATCCTCGTGGCTGTGGTGATCGCCCTGCCGAGCCCCTAAATATTGGGGTCAAAGGCGTGACAATCCCCCGCCCGACCGATATAAAATCGCCAAACGAACAGGCAGAAGAACGCATGGCAGACAACGCCCCCGCGCCCGAAGAATACGGCGCCGATTCCATCAAGGTTCTCAAAGGCTTGGAGGCGGTTCGCAAACGCCCCGGCATGTATATCGGTGACACCGACGATGGCTCGGGCCTGCACCACATGGTGTACGAGGTCGTCGATAACGGCATCGACGAGGCCCTGGCCGGCCATGCCGACGCCGTGACGGTCACGCTTCACCCCGATGACAGCGTCTCGGTCAGCGACAATGGCCGTGGCATTCCCGTGGGTATCCACGAGGAAGAGGGCGTCAGCGCCGCCGAGGTCATCATGACCCAGCTGCATGCCGGCGGGAAATTCGACAGCAACTCCTACAAGGTGTCGGGCGGTCTGCACGGCGTGGGCGTCTCCGTGGTGAATGCGCTGTCGGATTGGCTGGACCTGCGCATCTGGCGCGACGGCAAGGAACACCACGCGCGCTTCGAACGCGGTGAAACGGTCCAGCATCTCGAGGTCGTCGGCGACGCCGAGGGCAAGACCGGGACCGAGGTGCGCTTCCTCGCTTCGACCACGACCTTCTCGAACCTCGATTACTCGTTCAAGACGCTGGAAAACCGCCTGCGCGAACTGGCCTTCCTGAACTCGGGCGTGAAGATCGTTCTTGAGGATCTGCGCCACGCCGAACCGCAACGGGTCGAATTGATCTACGAAGGCGGCGTGCGGGAATTCGTGAAATACCTCGACCGCTCCAAGACCCCGATGATCGAAGAGCCGATCTATGTCGAGGGCGAGCGCGACGGCATCGGCATCGAGGTCGCGATGTGGTGGAACGACAGCTACCACGAGACGGTTCTGCCCTTCACCAACAACATCCCGCAGCGCGATGGCGGCACCCATATGGCGGGCTTCCGTGGCGCGCTGACGCGGACGATGAACCACTACGCCAACTCCACCGGGCTGGCGAAGAAGGAAAAGGTCAACTTCACCGGCGATGACGCGCGCGAAGGGCTGACCTGCGTGCTGTCGGTCAAGGTGCCGGACCCCAAGTTCTCCAGCCAGACCAAGGACAAGCTGGTCTCGTCCGAGGTGCGCCCCGCCGTCGAAGGGCTGATGAACGAGAAGCTCTCGGAATGGTTCGAGGAGC
Source organism: [Roseibacterium] beibuensis (assembly GCF_039542305.1). Classification (NCBI taxonomy): domain Bacteria; kingdom Pseudomonadati; phylum Pseudomonadota; class Alphaproteobacteria; order Rhodobacterales; family Roseobacteraceae; genus Roseicyclus; species [Roseibacterium] beibuensis. The sequence goes on from NZ_BAABHW010000002.1 coordinate 949,900, forward strand.
ACCCGCAAGAGGCGCGCCAGATCGTCGGCAAGATCGTCGAGGCCGCGCTGGCCCGCGAGGCCGCGCGCAAGGCCCGCGAACTGACCCGGCGCAAGACGGCGATGGACGTGGCCAGCCTTCCCGGCAAGCTCGCCGATTGCCAGGAAAAGGATCCGGCGAAATCCGAACTGTTCCTCGTCGAGGGGGACAGCGCCGGCGGCTCGGCCAAACAGGGCCGCTCGCGCCACAACCAGGCGATCCTGCCGCTGAAGGGCAAGATCCTGAACGTGGAACGCGCGCGCTTCGACCGGATGCTGTCCAGCCAGGAGATCGGGACGCTGATTACCGCGCTTGGTACCGGGATCGGGCGGGACGAGTTCAACCTCGACAAGCTGCGCTACCACAAGATCGTCATCATGACGGATGCCGACGTGGACGGCGCGCATATCCGCACGCTTCTGCTGACCTTCTTCTTCCGGCAGATGCCCGAGATCATCGAACACGGGCATCTCTACATCGCGCAGCCGCCGCTCTACAAAGTCAGCCGGGGCCGCTCCGAGGTGTATCTCAAGGATGAGGCCGCGTTCGAAGACTACCTCGTCGCGCAAGGGATCGAAGGCGCGGTGCTGCGCCTGCCCAACGGCGAGGAACTCGCCGGACAGGACCTGGCCCGCGTGGTCGAGGGCGCGCGCAACTTCAAGCGCATCCTCGATGCCTTCCCCACCCATTACCCGCGCCACATCATCGAACAGGCCGCCATCGCCGGTGCTTTCGACCCGGGCCGGGCCGATGCCGACCTGCAAGGCGTGGCCGACGAGGTCGCCAAGCGGCTGGACCTCGTGGCCGTGGAATACGAACGCGGCTGGCAGGGGCGCATCACGCAGGATCACGGCATCCGCCTGAGCCGTGTTCTGCGCGGGGTCGAGGAAATCCGCACGCTCGACGGCGCGGTGCTGCGCTCGGGCGAGGCGCGCAAGCTGTCCTCGGTCAGCCAGGAAACCCGCGAGATCTACCGCGACCCCGCCACGCTGCAACGCAAGGACCGCTCACAGCTGATCCACGGGCCGAGCGAGTTGCTGCAAGCGATCCTCGACGAAGGCGCCAAGGGCCAGCAGATGCAGCGCTACAAGGGCTTGGGCGAGATGAACCCCGACCAGCTATGGGAAACCACGCTGGACCCCGACGCGCGCACGCTGTTGCAGGTGAAAATCGACGACCTGGCCGAGGCCGACGACATCTTCACCAAGCTGATGGGCGACGTGGTGGAACCCCGCCGCGAATTCATCCAGGCCAACGCGCTCAGCGTCGAGAACCTCGATTTCTGAGGGTTGTAGGCTGCGCTTTTTTCGCGGTGCGAGGGCCGCTCAAGCCATGACCTCGGCGGCTGATCTGCCCGACGCGACAAGCCGCGCCATGTCATTCAGGCGCGGCCGCGCGTGGTGGAAGAACATGGTGTAGCTTTCACAGAAATAGTTGTGCCCGGCCTCGCCGCTGCGCGATGTGGCAAAGCGGTGTTTCGGACAACCGCCGTTGCAGGCCGCCCGGAACGGGCAGGCGCGGCATTGCGCGGTCAGGCTGTCGCGTTTGTGCTGGCCAAAGGCCGTCTGCCGATCCGTCCACAGCATCTGGTCAAGCGGCGTGTCGGTGATCCGGCCCAGCCGGTAGTCTGGAAAGACATAATGGTCGCAGCTGTACAGGCTGCCGTCATGTTCCAGCGCCAACCCATCCCCACAGGTTTCCGCGAACACGCACAGCCCGCCGGGGCGGCCCAGCCATTTTCCCAGCATGGCATCGAAATGCTGAACAAAGATCCGCCCGACATCGCGCTTGATCCAAGTGTCAAAGACATCGCACAGGAACTTGCCATAGGCGCGGGGCCGAACGCTCCAGTCGGTGACGGCAGGACCGGGGTCGCCGTCGATCTGCGGCACCGCGGCCAACCCATCCGGCCCGCCCCGTTCGGCGATCGGGATGAACTGCATGTGCTCGATGCCCAGCCCCTTGAGAAACCGATAGACCTCGCGCCCTTTTCCGCCATTGGCGCGGTGCACGGTGGTCAAGGCGTTATGCGCGACACCGTGGCGTTGCAGAACGTCGAGCCCGCGTATCACCGCGTCAAAGCTGGGCCGCCCCGCGCGGTCGAGGCGATAGCGGTCATGCACCTGTTTCGGCCCGTCGATGCTGATCCCCACCAGGACCCCGTTATCGTGCAGGAACCGCCCCCAATCGTCATCCAGCAACATCCCGTTGGTCTGGAGCACGTTGGTCACCGTGATCCCCGCCGGGGCGTAACTGCGCTGCAACGCCAAGGCCTTGGCGTAGAATTCGACCCCCAGCATCGTCGGCTCGCCGCCCTGCCAGGCGAACGTGACCTCGCGCATGCCTGCGGTCAGCGAGGCGTCGATCAGTTGGCGGGTGTAAGCCTCCAACACCTCGTCGGACATGCGAAACTTCTTCTCTTCCGGAAAGAGGGTTTCCTTGTCGAGATAGTAGCAATAGCTGCACGCGATATTGCAGCGCGGCCCAATGGGCTTTGCCATGATGTTGAATGGACGGCGGGTCATGCGGATACGTCCCTGATGAATGGCTGTCGCCAACCCAGCACCTCAAGTCCCTGGCAAGCGATCCTTCATTTTCGAATACGGTCCTACGCTCGCGCGAGGGCAAGTGAAATCCGGGTGCGAGACATATTGCGCACAAACCGGCGGGCGCTAGCGCGCCCGTTTCGCGTCTTCCATCCACGCCAACCCGTCTTCAACCGCCCCGGCGGGCCGGTATTCCGCGCCGATCGGGCGGGTCCAGCCGAGGCGGTCCAGCGCGGCGAAAACCTTTGGGTAGTCCAGCTCGCCGTGGTCCGGCGCACCCCGGTCGGGGACGGCGGCGATCTGCACATGCCCGATCAGCGGCAGCAACGCCTCCAGCCGCGCGATCACGTCACCTTCCGTCCGGCCCACGTGGTAGCAGTCGAACATCAGCCGCAGGTTCGGTGCATCCATCGCCTCAATGATTTCAGCCGCCTGGTCCGTATCGCGCAGGAAATAGCCCGGCGCGTCATGGGCGTTCAGCGGTTCGATCAGGATGGTGATGCCATAGGACTCCGCCAGATCGCAGGCGAAACGCAGGTTGGAGCGGAAGACGCCATCGGCCTCCCGCCCCTTGGCGAAGCCGGCCATGACATGCACCGCTTCGGCCCCGACGGCGACGGCATATCCCATCGCCTGCTCGATGGCGGCCCGCGCCGCGGGCTCGCGATCCGGCAGCGCCGACAGGCCGAAACAGCCCTCGCCCCCGCGCACGGTGTTCAGCCCCAGCATGGGCAGACCCGTCTCTTCCAGCGCGGCCCGAACGGCGGCGGGATCCTCGGCATAGGGCCAGTGGCATTCGACCGCGTCGAAGCCCGCCGCAGCCGCACGCCGGATTGCCGTCGGCAAGGGATGCCCTGCCCACAGGAACCCGAGATTCGCCGAAAACCGCATGTCGTCCCTTCCCTTTCCTGTCAGCCGACGAATCGAGCGCGAGTCACCCCGTTTAAGCGCTGCTTAATGCGACTCGCAGCCGGCACGCCCCGCGCCCGAAGGTAAGGCCAACCTTACCCGGCGTCACGACAGGCGATAACACCGCGATAACGTCGCCTGAACGCCGATGTTTTCGCCCAGCCCCTGCCTGCTTTGCGGCGCCAATCAAAAGAACATCAAGCTCCTGTTTTTAATTACTTATTGCGGGCGTCATCGGATAACACCCCCGCGTCATCGCCTTTCTTTCCGCTGAAATTGTCTGACATCGGGGTCCGGGGCCAATGTTTGGTCATCGGCTCACGGGGCACACCCCCAACCGGGCCGCACACCAAACACGACCCACGCAACACCTGAACCAAAACCTCAATTTAAGGACCTTCCAAATGACTTTCTCGATCCTCAAGACCGCCGCCGCCTCCATCGCCCTCGCCGCCGCATTTTCGGCCCCCGCGATGGCCACCTGCAACAACGCCTACCTGGAACAGTGGGGCGGCGGGAACGGTGCCGCTATCGAGCAGCACGGCTGGTGCAACGGAACCAGCGTCATCCAGGACGGCTGGGGCAACACCACGATGACCTTCACCGACGGCGCCTTCAACACCACGGCCATCGGCCAGCAGGGTGTCGGCAACGAGGCCTACTCGGCCCAGGGCGGCATCGGCAACGCCACCGGCATCGCCCAGTTCGGCGCGAACAACTACGCCAACACCACCGTGGGCGGCGTCGGCAACGCGGTCGGCGTGATCCAGGTCGGCAACGGCAACTCGGCCGAGACCGTGCAGTACGGCGCCGGCAACGTCGCCCTGATCATCCAGGACTGAGCCCCCGGTCCTGATCCCGGGGGCGGGCGCCCCAACTGTCCCTCCTCTCCTCCGCCCGCCCCCGGCCTTCTTGAAACCCCAACCGAAAGGACAGGCCCATGACCCTCTCTTCCTTCACCCTCCGGGCCGCCCTCGGCACCGCACTGGCCGCCGCCGCCCTTGGCTGCACCGCCATCGCCGAGACCGGTTCGACCCATGCCACCCCCGGCCCCGTCGCCTGCGCCGTCGCGGTCACGCCCTCAGGCTCCTCCCTCGTGATCGAGGGCGTCGTCGAGGCCCGCGAACCCCTGGTCGGCAGCTACAGCCTGTCGGTCACCGGCCCCGGCACCCGCATGAACCAGGGCGGCCCGATCGCTGTGGACGCCGGCGAAACCCTCCGCCTCGGGCGCGTCCAGATGGGCGGCACGGCAACCAACGGCCTGACGGCCGAACTCACCCTCGAAGTCGACGGCGAAACCTATCGCTGCCCGGCCGAGATCTGACCCGACCCAAAGCCCTTCACGACCCAAGACCTTTTCAAACCTTCATTCCCACCCCTTCTGCCAAAGGACCAAACCCATGTTCAAGAAAGCCATCATCACCGCCGCCCTCGCCACCACCACCGCCTTCTCGGCCCTGCCTGCCGCGGCCAACGGCACCCTCAGCTTCACGCTGAATGCCGGCAACCAGCAGGAGGCGGACGCCATCCGCGCCGGCCTGACGCTCTACCAGATCGTTCAGGGCGTGGAATCGGGGGCCTTCGTCCACCAGGACGGCAGCCTGAACGGCGCGGCCATCGCCCAGGTCGCAGGGGGCGGCTCGGTCGGGATCATCCACCAGGACGGCAACGGCCATGCCGCGACCCTCGACCAGCGGGGCCACGGACAGGCACACGGCATCTTCCAGTTCGGCAACGGCGCCAATGCCGATGTCGTCCAGACGGCAAACGGTCAGGCTGGCCTGACCTTCCAGTTCGGCCTGAACTGAGGTTCAGCCGAAACCGGACGTCCGGCCTTTCCTAGGTCCCGTTTCCCCCGGTCGGGCGTCCGGTCACCCCCTTCTCCCTCCCTCGTCGTTCCCGAGGACCCTGCCCCCCGTGCTTTGCCGGGGGGCTTTTTTCTGGGCGATTGTATATTTGACAAACCCACGGCGGATTCCTATATTTAACTCATAGAGTTGAGGAAACCGCCATGTCTGTTCTGAGCAAACCCTACATGCACGATGAAGCCGAGGCGTTTAAACACGTCGAAAGCATCATCTGGCCCGATGGCCCGG
>NZ_BAABHW010000003.1:0-355644 GCF_039542305.1 [Roseibacterium] beibuensis
GCGGCATGAAGGGCGTCTACCAGCACTGCGCGAAGAAGCACCTGCACCGCTACGCGGCTGAGTTCGAGTTCCGATACAACAACCGCTCTGCGAACGGTGTTGAGGATGCGGAGCGGGGCGAGATCGCGCTGCGGGCTGTAGTCGGCAAGAGGCTTACATATCAAGGACCTAACCACTAAAACGGCTAAAAGTGACTGATTCTATTGACAGATTCGAGGGCGCGCACTATGTTCTTTGTTGCGGCCCTTGCTCAGTGACAAGCCCCCTCGGGCGCTTCCCTCGGGATAGCTGAGATAGCGGGCCGCACTTTTTTTCTAGTAGTAGTGCGTCGAGCCGGTTCGCCAGAGGTCATACTCCGAAGCGATTTTATCGGAGATAATATCATATGAGCGCGTGTCTGACCTCTCCCATTTCCGCTGGACGGCCCACGCGCAATAATCAGCAACTTGAAGGCATGGGTCTGCTACAGCCCTAGGGAAAAAGGTGCGCCATTGTTGACGCTGAACGGTCTGCTGCAATACATCATTCACCGCAGATGTGTAGACCGCTTGACCTTTCTTGGTGCCGAGTGCTGCCGCCGTTATCATCGCCTCTGTTCGGTCTTTTAACAACTTGGGGCCGACGTGCTTGAAATGGTAAAACCACGCATACTTGTAGAACGCATCATTGGTCGCTCGCGTATGCGGCTGGGCTTTCGACTTTTCGAGAATCGTAACATCGGCGCGGAAATCTTGGCTAGCCAGGTACTTGTAGACCTCGTTGCGCACCTCTTGCTTATCCTCCGTCGCGTGAAATTCTTCTTGGACGGGCAACCCGCGCCAAACCATATCTCGGCGAAGCTTTTGGAGGCCGTCGCCGATTGCGCAAGAATCCATCGCGACGGTGCAGACCATGAAGTATTTGCTGGCCCGATTGTTTCGAGCGAACGCAAAACAGCCAGCCTCGTCGGAAAACACGTAAGCTCTAGTCATTAAGGGAAAATCGTATGCCGGAAGGAAAGAGTCAACTCGACAAGTTCAAGGAAGCCGCCCGCCAGCTAGAGACGGACGACGACGAAGAGCGGTTTGACGAGAAGCTAAAGCGGCTGGCGAAGCAGAAGCCGGATGATAGAAATACGTCAGGCGACGAATAGCAGACCTAAAGCGCCTGCCCACTAATAGCGTGGAAAGTCTTGAGGGTGCCGTCTGGCTTTCGTGTGGCTTTGCCAGTCAGCTTAATGCGGCTGCGGCGCTGAACGGCGGTTTCGTAAGGATTTTCGCTCTGGTGCAGGGGATCGAACGCAGGGTCCGATATGTGCACTTTGACGCGACGTGTCGGCGTTTCCGGATCAAAAACCTTGAGGGTTTTTGAACTTAACTCAATACCGTCAACCTGAAACGTCATCTCTATTATGTCGCTCACTTCAAGTTCCTCCTTGGCCTTGACTGCCTCTGCTGTGGCCTCATCAACTTCAACGCTTGTATCGCCGTTGGTGATCGTCATGGAGCGACACGATTCCCCTACCGGTCTTGCTGCCTTTGCTGCATCTGCCTTGTGCAGGTCGGCTTGCGACCTGAAAAGTGCTTCAATGTGCTCACGCTCACGTTGACGGTCCATAGCGGTGGTTTCCCGCTCGTGCCGACGATCTTCCGCAAACCGCTCGTTCTGATTCTCGATGATGTCTAAGGCCATTTTCAAGTGATCTTCTGCTTCGGTTCGCCTGCCACCCCATCTTAACATCACGTAGCTGACGATGTGTTCACATAATTTGGCTCGAACCGCCTCCTGCATGCTTGCGACAAACGGCATGAAGCCAGAGGCAACGCCCGCAAACAAGGAAACGTCGATGCATCCAGCCTCTGGCGCGAAAACGTCCAAACTAACCGTTGTAGGGGATGGTGATCGCGTTGCTTGTGCTTCTGTCTCTATCGCCCAGAGGAACCGAACGACAATTTTGTCCAAGCCCTCTAGGGATGACGCCAAGTGCCGTGCTGGCAGGTAGTGCTTGTCTGCGTCCCTGGCGAAGTATCTAACGTGAAAGACTTCAACCATCCCATATGCTCCCTACCGTTTACTTGGCGGATACTCTGCCGACACATAGGGTTTGTCAAATATACAATCGCCTTTTTCTGCGCGTTTGGCGTCAAACGGTCTAAGTTGGCGCGAAAGGGACCCGAGGGGGGGGGAGCATGGAAATCGATCTCGAAAGCCTCGTGGATGACGGGCACCTGCGCGTCGCGATCAACACCGGCAACCGCGCGCTGGTGCAACAGGTGGACGGGGAATTGACCGGGGTCAGCCCGGCGCTCGCCCGCCGCCTTGCCGATCATCTGGGGGCCAGGATGGTCCCGGTGATCTATTCCGGCGCGGGCCATGTCTTTGCGGACGCCGACAGGGACCTGTGGGATGTGGCCTTTCTCGCCATCGACCCGATCCGCGCCCGCAAGGTCAGCTTCACGCGCCCCTATCACCGGATCGAGGCCACCTATGCCAAGCGCAGCGGCAGCGCCTTCGCCACGCCCGATGAGGTTGACCAGCCCGGCGTCACGATCCTCAGCTCCGTCGGCTCGGCCTATGACCTCTGGCTCAAGGGCAACCTGCGCTACGCCACGCTCGACCATGCCGCCACGCCGGGCGAAAGTTTCGAGGCGTTCCGCGCAGGCCAGGGCGACGTGGTCGCGGGCATCCGCGCGTCGCTGCACCGGGCCTTTGCGGGGGAGGACGGGATCGAGGTGATGAACGGCACCCTGACGGCGGTCGATCAGGCCATGGTCCTGCCCCGCCCCAAGGACCCGCGCATTGCCGCCCTCGACATGTTCGTCGAACAGGCCATCGCGGATGGGTTCGTTGCGCAAGAACTGGCGAAAACCGGGCCGTAGCCCGAAGCCCTACCCGAGCCCCGCGGCCCCGTATTTCAGGATAACAGGCACGATCAGGTCTTCCTCGTCGTCGAGGTGCCGCCCGATCAGCCGTTCAAGGTCGATCAACCCCTCGCGGAGCGCCCCGGCCGGTGTGCGCGCATCGGCGCCGCCGATGCCCTGGATCGCACCGTTCGCCTGTTCGACGAAACGATTCAGGATCCCGTCGAGCGCGTGGTGATCCGCGTCCAGCAGGTCGAACCCCGTCTCGATCCGCGCATCCTTTTCGCGCAGGATCGGGAAATAGTGGTGGTCCTCGATATGGTGATGGCCGTGCAATTGCTGCACGAAGACGCCGCCATAGCGCCCGATCCCCCGCGCGAAATTTTGCGGGTCGCGTTCCCCGGTCAGGAAGCCCTCGGTCTCGGCCTTCATATGCGCCATCAACTGGCGAAACATCATGTGACGCTCCAGCCAGAAACTGACCAGCCCGTGGAAATTCGGGTCAGCCTCCCACGCCTCGCGCGGGTAGTCCTGCAACAGGACCTGAAGGGCGTCGGGCAGGCCGGATCGGGTGTCGAGGGAAAGCGGGCTCATATCGCAGACCTAGCCGCGCCCGCACGCACCGCAAGGCACAGGCGCTGTGCGAAAACTCACGCGGGCCGTCACTCAGGCCGCGCATCCGCCCCGATATGCGCCGCACCCCGCGCCTCGGCCAGTTTCATCTGGCGCTGACGCTCGCGGAACCGGGTGCGGTCAGCCTCGGAATACTCGTCCACGCAATGGTGGCACTGCACGCCCTCTTCATACTCGGGCCGCGCCGTATCGGCCTCGGCCAGTGGCCGCCGACAGGCCCGGCAGAGCGTGTAGGGCAGTTGCGCCAACCCGTGACCCACCGCCACGCGCTCGTCAAAAACGAAACACCCGCCCCGCCAAAGGCTGTCTTCCTCCGGCACCTCTTCGAGGTATTTCAAGATACCGCCTTTCAGGTGGTAGACCTCCTCGATCCCCTCCTGCTTCAGGAAGGCTGTCGATTTCTCGCAGCGGATGCCGCCGGTGCAGAACATCGCGATGCGCTTGTTGTGAAACCGGTGCTTGTTCTCCGCCCACCACACCGGAAAATCGCGGAATGTGTCCGTCTCGGGGTCCACCGCGCCCGCGAACGTGCCGATGGCGACCTCGTAATCGTTGCGCGTGTCGATCACGGCGACATCGGGCGCAGAGATCAAATCGTTCCAGTCCGCCGGATCCACATAGGCCCCGACCGAGCCCAGCGGGTCCACGTCGGGCTGGCCCATGGTCACGATCTCGCGCTTCAGCCGCACCTTCATCCGGCCGAACGGCATTTCGGCAGCGGTCGATTCCTTCCACTCCAGATCGGCGCAGCCGGGCAGCGCGCGAATATGCGCCAGCACCGCGTCGATCCCGGCACGGCTGCCCGCGATCGTCCCGTTGATCCCCTCGCGCGCCAGCAAAAGCGTGCCGCGCACGCCATTCGCCTCGCACACGGCGCTCAACGGCCCGCGCAGCGCGGCAGGGTCAGGGAAGGGGGTGAACTTGTAGAGGGCGGCCACGATCATCATGCCCGCCAGATACGCCGTTGCATGCCCGCGCTCAAGGCGTAGGCTGGCCACACCTGAAAGGAGGCCCAAGATGCGCGACGCCACCCATGCCCTCATCGTCATCGACGTGCAAAACGACTTCTGCCCCGGCGGCGCGCTGGCCGTGCCCGAGGGCGACCGGATCGTGCCCGGCATCAACGCCCTGATGGAGGCGTTTCCCGCCGTGATCCTGACGCAGGACTGGCACCCGGCAGATCACTCCAGTTTCGCCAGCCAGCATCCCGGCAAAGCCCCGATGGAAATGACCGAGATGCCCTACGGCCCGCAGGTGCTGTGGCCCGACCATTGCGTTCAGGGCACGAACGGCGCGGCATTCCATGCCGATCTGAATACCACCCGCGCCGACCTGATCATCCGCAAGGGCACCAACCCGGCCATCGACAGCTACTCCGCCTTCTTCGAGAACGACCAGACCACGCCCACGGGGCTTGAAGGCTACCTGCGCACCCGAGGGATCGAGCAGCTCACCATGGTCGGCCTCGCCACGGATTTCTGCGTCAATTTCTCGGCCGTGGATGCGGCGAAACTCGGCTTCGCTGTTGAAGTGCGTCAGGACCTGTGCCGCGCCATCGACCTGAACGGGTCGCTGGCTGCCGCGAATGCTGGCTTGAAAGAAGCTGGCGTCCGGTTGACCTGACCGGCTCCACGGCAAAGGAGGCCCCCATGCCTGCTATCGACATCAGGTTCTCGACGGCGTGCTCTCAAGCGAGGGAAAAGCCGCGCCGATCGAGACAATCACCGCGGCCTTCGGCAAGGCGGCCGGCGAAACCTTGCGCCAGAACACCTCAGTGCGTGTGCACGAGATCAAGTCGGGCGATTGGGGCCATGCCGGCCAGCCGAGGACAACACGGGTAGGACTGGACATGAAGGCCAAGGGTTAGCCGACAAGACGGCTTTTCCACAAAGTCACCTTGGTTCCCGAATGATCGATGGGCCCGAACGGCTCCAGGCCCAGCCCCGTCGCCTTGGCCAGCCCGCCATCACTGGTCACGATCCCCACGGACCAGCCCGCGAACCGCTCGGCCAGGACCGCCCCAAGCGCGCCATATAGCCCGAACAGCATCTTCCGGTCTCCGATCCGCCCGCCATAGGGCGGGTTCACCAGAACGATCCCCTGGGCGACGCCCTCGGGCGGCTGCAAATCGCTGATCGCCTGCCGCTCGAACCGGCACAGCGTGGCCACGCCTGCCCGCTCGGCATTCTCGCGCGCGCCGCGGATCGCCCCGTCATTGCGGTCGAATCCCAGGAACCGACCCGCCCCATCTTTATCCTTCAAATATGCCTGCACGGCCTCGGCCACAGGCACGTCGCCCGCCGCTGACAGGGCCTCGCCCCCCACAAGCCCCTGCCAGGCAAAGCTGCGCGACCGCCCCGGCACCAGCCCGACGGCGATCTCGGCGGCCTCCAGCGGGACCGTCCCTGACCCGCACATCGGATCGACCACCGCCTGGCTCCCGTCAAAGCCCATCTCCCACAGGAACGCCGCCGCCATCGTCTCGCGCAGGGGGGCCTTGCCGACAAAGGTCTTGTGCCCGCGCCGGTGCAGCGCCTCGCCGGTCGTATCTAGGGAAATCGTGCACAGATCATCGTCGATCCGCACCTTCACCACGATCTCGGCATCTTTCGCCACCGGCACGCCGGCCGCCTCCAACGCGCCGCTCGCCCGCTGAACGGCGGCCTTGTTGACGTAGATCTTCGACCGCCGACAGGTTGCCTCGACCCGCACGGGCACGTCAGGCCGCAGCCACGCGCGCCAGTCCACCTTGCGCGCCCGCTTGTCCAACTGCGCCAGGTGCATCGCCCGGAACTCGGCCACGCGCATCAGCACGCGCACCGCACAGCGCATCTGCCGGTTGGCCCGCGCGGCCTCCTCCAGCCCGCCGGCCGCCTCGACCCCGCCCGCCACGCGCCGCACACCGGCTAAGCCCAGCCGCCGCGCCTCGGCCTCCAGCGCGCCTTCCAGCCCCGGCACACCCACCAGGAACAGGCCATTTTCGTTCGATTGGCTCATGAGGTCGCCTTATCCTGCGCCACTCCGTTTTGCGAGGCTTCGCAGAGATTGAGATATCATTGCAATGACGTAAGCTGATGCAGATCACGAAGGCACGCACATGACCAGACAACATCCCGTCACGTACCTGATGTGGGGCCTGCTCGGCCTCGGGGCCGTCCTGTCCATCCTGAACGGTACATGGAGCGTCCTGTTCATCGCTCTGGTCACCTTCGGACTGACACTCGTGCCGGTCCTCGGCCAAGGGTGGCTTGGCGTGAACCTGCCATCCGGCTTCGTCGCCGCCGTTGTCTTCTTCATTACCGGTACGCTGTTTCTTGGCGAGGTGGGCGATTTCTACGAACGGTTCTGGTGGTGGGACATCCTGTTGCACTCGGGCTCGGCCGTCGGGTTCGGAATGATCGGAACGCTGATCGTGCTTCTCCTCGTGAAGGGCGACCGCGTCGCGGTGCCACCCGCCATCGCGGCGCTTCTGGCGTTTTCCTTCGCGGTCTCCATCGGGGCGATCTGGGAAATCTTCGAGTTCTCGATGGACCAGATCTTCGGCACGAACATGCAGAAATCGGGGTTGGTGGACACGATGGCGGACCTGATCGTCGATTGTGCAGGGGGCGCCATCGGCGCTGCGGCGGGGTACGGATTTCTCAAGGGGCGTAACCGCGGCCTGTCGGCCACGATCGCCCGCATGGCGAACGGCCGCTTCGGCCCGCGTCCACCCGAGGGAAAGTGACCCTGTCCGGCCAGATCCTCGCAGGGCTGTCGGTCTTCCTCGTCGCCTGCCTTCTGCACCTGCTGGTACTGTTGCGGCTGTCGCGGGTCGTCGCAGCCACTCCCACCATGCGCCTTGCCCTTGCCGCGCGGCTTTTTCTCGTCATCGCGGGGTCGCACACGCTGCAGGTGGCGCTTTGGGCCATCCTGATCGTCACCTTCGACGGGCTGCCCCGGTTCGGCGATGCGCTCTACTTTTCGCTCGTGACCTACACCACGCTTGGCTATGGCGACGTGACCCTGCCTGAGGGGCTGCGCATCTTCGGCGCTATCTCGGCCATGGCCGGCATCCTCACCTTCGGGATGAGCACGGCGCTTCTCGTGTCGCTCTTTGCGCGCGCCCGGCACTGACGGGGCCTTGCATCCAACCCGCGCCCTTTGCTCTAACGTCCCCAACCAGCCGGAGACGCCCCCATGGTCGATATCGCCACCCGTGTCTACAACCACAAATGGAAGATCGACCCCATCGTCCGGTCTCTCATCGACACGGATTTCTACAAACTGCTCATGTGCCAGTCGGTGTTCCGCAACCGCCGGCACACGCAGGTCACCTTTTCGCTCATCAACCGCACCACGCGCATTCCGCTGGCCGACCTGATCGACGAGGGCGAGCTGCGCCAGCAACTCGACCATATCCGCACCCTGCGCCTCACGCGCGGCGAAAGCACCTGGATGCGCGGCAACACCTTCTACGGCAAGCGCCAGATGTTCACGCCCGAATTCATGGACTGGTTCGAGAAGCTGCAACTGCCGCCCTACCACCTCGAACGCGTCGGCGACCAGTACGAGCTGACATTCGAAGGCCTCTGGCCCGAGGTCATGCTGTGGGAAATCCCCGCCCTCGCCGTGTTGATGGAGCTTCGCGGCCGCGCCGTCCTCGCCCATATGGGCAAGTTCGAGCTTCAGGTGCTCTACGCCCGCGCCATGACGAAGCTTTGGGAAAAGGTCGAACGCCTGCGCGCCATCGACGGGCTGCGCATCGCCGATTTCGGCACCCGCCGCCGCCATTCCTTCCTCTGGCAGGACTGGGCCGTGCAGGCCATGTCCGAAGGGTTGGGCGACGCCTTCACCGGCACCTCCAACTGCCTCATCGCGAAAAACCGCGACCTCGAGGCGATCGGCACCAACGCCCACGAACTGCCCATGGTCTATGCCGCGCTGGCCGACAGCGACGCGGAACTCGCCCGCGCCCCCTATGACGTGCTGTCCGATTGGCACGAGGAGCATTCGGGCAACCTGCGCATCATCCTGCCCGACACCTACGGCACGCGCGGCTTCCTCGCCCACGCGCCCGACTGGCTGACGCAATGGACAGGCATCCGCATCGACAGCGGCGACCCCGCCAAGGGGGCCGAGACCGCCATCGCATGGTGGAAATCCCGAGGCGAGGACCCGCGCGAGAAACTGGTGATCTTCTCCGACGGCCTGGACGTGGACAAGATCGAAGAGCTTCACGCCCAATTCGCCGGCCGCGTGCGGGTCAGCTTTGGCTGGGGCACGCTGTTGACCAATGATTTCCGAGGGTTGGTGCCGGATGACGCGCTTGCACCGTTTTCACTGGTCTGCAAAGCTGTCAGCGCCAATGGCCGCCCGACGGTGAAACTCTCGGACAACCCCGAGAAGGCCATGGGGCCGGAGGATCAGATCGCCCGGTACAAGCGGGTGTTTGGCGTGGGTGAGCAGGAACGAGTTGAGGTGGTGGTGTGAGCGTTTTGGAATCGCAGGTGATTGCTACCGCCCTCAAGAATTTCCGGAAGTATGGCGGCCTTATCCGGATCTTGAAGATCGCTGGCACGGTCGTTGGTGCAAGTCTCGTGGCTGCAAGCCCATGGATCGGAGGGCAGAATTTCGAGGCAGCTGTCATCATCGAACCCATCATGCTCTTTGGCGGCTTGTGTATAGCAGTGTTAAGCTCTCTTGCGCTGATCTTTTTGGATCAGACAACGCCGGACTTGGTTGCCGAGAACCTTAGTGTTCTTAAAGAAAATGAAGACCTTAAGTCTGAGCTCAGGTACGCAAATAGCTACCAAGATCACTTGCTGGCCCGCATCACGGTTAGTTCACAGGTGAACAAACTAGTTGAGGAAGCGGTTTCCGAAGGCTGCTCGACGAGAGAGCAGGCTTCAAAGTATGCGCAAAGCATTCTCGGTGTTTTCGCCGAGAGGCGCCAGTCGCTGTTCGGGATCGGCGACGAATACTGGAATTTCGCTGTCTATATATTTGACTCAAAAAAAGAAAGTCTTGTTTGCGTAGCGTGCCGACGGGATCGAAAGGAGGATCAGGAAGAAGAGCATCGAGAATGGGCCCCGGGAAACGGTCATGTCGGCCTTGCTTTCAGCCGCGCCACTGAGATCATTTTTGCCGATGCAACGGTCCCTGAACTGCGCCCTGTCTTGGAAGCTACTGGTGAAAATTTTCGTGAGTACGACTACACTCGCTACAAATCGTTAGCATCTATCCCGATATCGAATGACGGAGAGAACCCGCTAGGTGTGCTGATTGCAACCAGTGACCGTGCAGGTCGTTATAAGAGTGATCAGGAGCGCACGGATGATGACTGGGAAAACACAGGGTCCTTACGAGAGGTTGCGGAAAGTCTTGCAATTATTCTCCGCATGACTCACGCTGCTAATATCCACGGAGGCCAAACCCATGACAGCGATGACGCAGGTAGCGCATGACGCGCCTATCAATGATTCGAAGAGCAGAGTTGGCGAACTTCAGCGCGAAATTGACAAGCTAACGCTAGAGTACCATCGCACTGGAGATCCGGCGTACCTTACGCGTGCTACTAGGTTGGCTCGTGAGAAGGAGCAACTTTCGAAACCTGCTAGAATGCGCTTCGCTAGTTGAATTCACTCGGTTTTTATAGCTTCTGAAACCGTGACAGTACGCTAGACCACACCCTCACTCCTCCACCTTCCCCCGCAACGCCTTTACCTCGCCGCGCTTCTTCTTCGCCTCCACCCGCTTGCGCTTCTGATTGAGCGACACGCGCGTCTTGATCCGTTTCTTGGGCTTTTCCGCCGCCCGCCGGATCAGCTCGGCCAGGCGCTCGCGCGCGATCTCGCGGTTGCGGGCCTGGGAGCGTTCCTCGGTCACCTGGATCACCAGCGCGCCCTCTTTCGTCCAGCGCCGCCCGGCCAGCCGTTGCAGCCGCCGTTTGACCGGCTCGGGCAGGTTGGGCGAGCGCGCGGCCTCGAAGCGCAGTTCCACCGCGCTCGACACCTTGTTGACGTTCTGGCCGCCCGGCCCGCCCGCGCGGATGAACTGTTCGGTGATCTCCCAATCCTCGATCTGCATCGTGTCGGTGATGGTCAGGGGCATCGGGGCCTCCGGGGCGGGTGCGGGCGCGTGTATGTACGGGCTGTGTACAGGGTGTGTACCGGGTGTGACGTGCGGATTCAGCCCCCGCGCGCACCAAAAAGGGCCGCGTCATCCGACACGGCCCTTTCGAGAATCCGGAGGTGGGGTGCGGTTAGGACACGCCCACTTGAGAGGGGTTCTTGCCCCCAAGGGTTGCCTTAAAGGCGCACCTCCCAAGCTGTCCCGACCCACTTCTCCAATGCTTCTCTAGACACTGGATCACCTCCTTTCACTACGTTGCTGTTAAGCTCAGCCTGCCACAGATTTCGTGGTTGTCAAAACTTTTTACGCAACCTGTGCCATCAAACGGCGCGTAATCAGGCGAAACGGCACCAGCGCGATCAAGGCGAGGGCAAGTTTGACACCCCAGTCCGCGATGGCCAGCGACACCCAAAGCGGGGCCTCGGGGCCCGCACCCAGGATCGGCAGGATCTCCCCCGCCCAGGACACGTCATTGGCGGGTTCAAGGAAGGTCAGGCTGGCCGAAAACGCGATGGTGAAGAACAGCGCCGTGTCGACGGACGACCCGATAATGCTAGAAAAAACAGGCGCTTGCCACCATTTCCCGCCGCGCAGACGGTCAAAGATGGCCACGTCCAGCAGCTGCGCCGTCAGGAAGGCAAGGCCACTGCCCAGTGCGATGCGCAGGGTCACCAGCGGGCCAAACTCGCCCATGATCTGCGTGCCGATCAGCGAACAGGCGACGCCGGTCAGAAAGCCAACGAAAACAACGCGCCGCGCGGCCTGCACGCCGTAAACGCGGTTCATGATATCGGTGACGAGGAAGGCCAGCGGATAGGTAAACGCGCCCCATGTCAGCCATTGGCCGAAGAGGAACTGAACGAGGATATTCGACGCGACGACAATCGCCGCCATGGCAAGGATGCCAGGAAGGTAACGGGAGGTCATGTTTTGATCCGTTTTTACAAGGTGCTCGGAGACTTGGCCCCAGCGGGGACAGCGGCCCCCTTACGCCCCTGCAAACGGTCTGACAAGCCCTAGCCCAGCACCTGCGCGATGGCGCGGGCGACCTGCGGGATGGTCTTTTCGGTCAGGCCCGCCACGTTCATCCGCCCATCCGAGACGAGGTATATCGCGTGATCTTCGCGCAGTTGCGCCACCTGCGCCTCGGTCACCGGCAGGAGAGAGAACATCCCCCGCTGCGCCGCGACGAAGCCGAAGCGGTCCGATCCGGTCACGGCCCGCAGCGCCTCGGCCAGCGCGCGGCGGTTGGCGGTCATGCGGCTGCGCATGGCATCCAGTTCCGCCTGCCATTGGGCGGTCAGCTCGGCATCGGTCAGGATCGTCTCGACCACCCGCGCGCCGTGGTCGGGCGGGAAGGCAAAGGACTGCCGGTTGAGATGCGCCAACATCGCGGCGGCGACATCGCGCGGCTTGCCGGGGTCGGTCACGGCAAGGATGATACCGACACGCTCGCGGTAGAGCCCGAAATTCTTGGACCCGCTGGCGGCGACCAGCATCTCGGGCACGCGGGCGGCAAGCGACCGCAGGCCTTGCGCGTCTTCCTCCAACCCCTCACCGAAGCCTTGGTAGGCGATATCGACGAAGGGGATGGCGCCGGTCGCCTCGAAAACGCCCGCCAGATCGACCCAGTCCTGTGCGCTCAGGTCAGCGCCCGTGGGGTTATGGCAGCAGCCGTGGAGAAGGACGATGTCGCCTTTCTGTGCTTGGGCCAGATCGGCGAGCATCCCGTCGCGATCGATCCCGCCAGCGTCGGCATCGTAATAGCGGTAATCGACCTGGGCCAGCCCGAGATGCCCGGTGATCGCGGCATGGTTGGGCCAGCTGGGGCTGGGCACCCAGATGCGCGCCTCGGGCGTCAGGCGCTGCACCATCTCGAGGATCTGGCGCACGGCACCGGTGCCCCCCGGCGTTGCACAGGCGGCAACCCGTTCCGGCGCGACCGCGTCGCCAAGGATCAGGCCGCGCATGACGGCGTGGAACCCGGCATCGCCAGCAAGCGCGACATAGCCCTTACTCTCCTGCGCCTGAAGGATCCGCGCCTCAGCGGCTTTCACGGCCGCCATCACGGGCGTGCGCCCATCCTCGGTGCGATAGACGCCGACGCCGAGATCGACCTTTTCGGGTCGGGTGTCGGCCGCGTAGAGACCCATGATCTGGATGATCTTGTCTTGCGGCGGCGCGGTCAGCGTTTTGAACATGAGGGGCCTCAGGCGGGATGGCGGGACGTGTCCCGGGCGCGGTGAAGGACGCGGGTGCAGTCCTCGGTCCGGATGGGGCGGAAGCCCATCTTCTTGTACAGGTCCAGGGCGCGCGGGTGGTCCAGCGTGCAGGTGTTCACGGTCATCCGCTCGACACCGGGCAAGGACCAGCCCATGGCAATCGCGGTCTTCAGCAGCACACCGCCAAGGCCGCGCCCCACCGCCTCGGGCACCATCCCGAAATAGGCGAGGTCGCAGGTGCCGTTCTGCCGCGCATCCAGTTGGAAAAACCCCTGCGGCCAGCCATCGGCCAGTGCGGTCCAGAGCATCACGTTTGGGTCGGCGACGAACGACGCAAGCGCGGCCGGGTTCTGCTCGGCCTGATCGAACCGGTCGCGCCATTCGTAATCGCGGCCCACGGCGTCGTAGAGCGACAGGAAATACCAGACCGGCGGATTGATCGCGCGCTCAAGCCGCACGCCATCGGGCAATGCGGGAACCGCCCAATCGGGCCGGTCGGTCATTTCAAGATAGGTGACCGTATAGGCAACCTCGGTTCCCGCCGGGATGATGCTCATCCAGTTTCGACCTTCAGTTGCTCGAACTGGCCCCATTCCGACCAGGACCCGTCATAAAGCGCGGTGTCCTCGTTTCCGAGGCGCGCAAGGCCCAGCATCAGGATCGCGGCGGTCACGCCGGAGCCGCAGGTTGTTATGGTTCGCTTCTCGATATCCACGCCGCCGGCCTCGAAGGCGGCGCGCAGGGCGTCGCCCTCTTTCATCGTGCCATCTTCGTTCAGCAAGCTGGCGTAATGCACGTTCAGCGAGTTGGGAATCCGACCCGAGCGCAGGCCCGCACGCGGCTCGGGGTCGGTTCCGCGAAAGCGGCCTTCCGAGCGGGCATCGACGATCTGCCAGTCGCCCAGCTTGGACGCGGCAGCGACCTGCGTCACGTCCTTCACCATATGCGCCTGGCGCTGCACGGTGATGTGGCGGTCACGGATGATCGGGGCCATATCCTCGATCGGGCGCCCCTCGGCCTGCCACTTGGGAAACCCGCCATCCAGAACCGCGATATCGGTCTTGCCCATCAGGCGGAAGTTCCACCACGCCCTAGCGGCCGAGAAGAGGCCGGCCCCGTCATAGACCACCACCTGGTGCCCGTCGCCGACGCCAAGCGCGCGCATCCGGCTCATGAATTTCTCGACGGGCGCGGCCATGTGGGGCAAATCGCTGCGCGCATCGCATACGTCATCGATGTCGAAGAAGCGCGCGCCGGGGATATGCGCGGCGTCATACTCCGCCTTCCCGTCGCGGCCCATGTCGGCCAGGTAATAGGAGGCATCGAGGATGCGCAGATCCGGGTCGTTCAGATGCGCGGCCAGCCAGTCGGTCGAAACCAGGGTCTTGGGGTCGTCCCCCGTGATCGGCTTGCCCATGTCGGCCCTCGTCTGTGTTGTCTCTCACCGTGGAATAGGCCTACGCGGCACGGCGCGACTCCGCAAGGGGACGCCGCGCCTCAGCCATTCTGCTTGAGCAGGCGCTGTTTCTGCCGCTGCCAGTCGCGCTTTGCGCTGGTTTCGCGCTTGTCGGCGGTTTTCTTGCCCTTGGCGATGCCGATCTTCATCTTCGCGATGCCCTTGTGATTGAAATAGAGCACTAGCGGAACCAGCGTCATGCCCTGCCGCTGCGTAGCATTCCAGAGCTTCGACAGTTCCTTTTTCGACGCCAGCAGCTTGCGACGGCGCTTTTCCTCGTGGCCAAAGGTCTTGGCTTGGGCATAGGGGGCGACGTAGCTGTTGATCAGCCACAACTCGCCATCTTCGACGTTCGCGTAGCTTTCGGCGATGTTCGCCCCACCTTCGCGCAGGCTTTTGACCTCGGACCCTTCCAGGACGATCCCGACCTCGAGATCATCCTCGATGGCATAATCGTAGCGCGCGCGCCGGTTCTCGGCGACGACCTTGTAATTCGGGTTGTCAGGTTTCTTTGCCATGGGAGGCGGATATAGGCGCTCAGCCCTCGGGCTGCCAGCCCGGCGGCACGTCGACCGTCGGAATCCACGGTTTGATGTCCAGAACGGGCGTGCCGTCGAAGGCATCGGTGGCGTCGATGCCGATCACCCCGGCCTCCCGATCCATCGACGTGATGACCACGCAGCCAAGCGCGATGGGGTTGGGGCGCACGGGGCTGCGGATCGCGAAAACGCCGCGCGGCCCATCGGTATGGCGCGGGGACTGCACGATCAGGCTGCGTTCGCCCCGATCGACCCAGTACATCACCTGGATGGCGCGCCCGACCTCAAGGCCCGTCAGCCCCTCGACATAGTCGGGCAACAGTTCGATGCGCGCGGCCTCGCCCGTGTCGCGGGCCGCGCGCAGGTTTCGGGGCGCATTGCCCTTGGACCAGTTCGACCGGATATGTCCGATGAAGGTGACGCCCGCCTCTACCCGGTCTGCCGGGTCGAAGGGCAACGCAACCTCGCCCCCGCGGCGCTCGCCCATCCTAGCTGATGATCCCGGCATGGCGCATGGCCGCCTGGATCTTCTGCTTGGTGGTATCGTCGAGGCCGGTCAGCGGCAGGCGCACCTCGTCGGAACATTTGCCAAGAACCGACAGCCCGTATTTCGCGCCGCAGACGCCCGGTTCGGCAAAGATCGCCTCGTGAAGCGGCATCAGCTTGTCCTGATACTCCAGCGCAGCCGCGAAATCGCCGGCCAGCGTCGCTTCCTGCATCTCGGCGCAGAGCTTGGGCGCGACATTGGCCGTGACGCTGATGCAGCCTCGTCCACCTTGCGCGTTATAACCCACCGCCGTGGCATCCTCGCCCGAAAGCTGGATGAAATCGCTGCCGCAGGTGATGCGCTGCTTGGGCACGCGGGCCAGGTCGCCGGTGGCATCCTTGACGCCCACGATATTGGGCAGCTTGGACAGCTCACCCATCGTCGCAGGCAGCATGTCGACCACCGAACGCGGCGGGATGTTGTAGATGATGATCGGGATGCCGATCTCGTTCAGCGCGCTGAAATGGGCGATCAGGCCCTTCTGCGTCGGCTTGTTGTAATAGGGGGTTACGACCAGCGCCGCGTCCGCACCGATCGCCTTGGCATGTTCGACGAAACGGATGGCCTCGACCGTATTGTTCGACCCGGCCCCGGCGATCACGGGCACCCGGCCGCCCGAGGCCTGCACGACCGCTTCGATCACCTGCTCGTGCTCGTCATGGCTGAGCGTGGGCGACTCGCCCGTCGTGCCCACCGGAACCAACCCGTGAGAGCCTTCGGCGATCTGCCATTCCACCAGCGATTTGAGCGCCTCGAAATCCACCTTGCCGTCCGTGAACGGGGTGACGAGGGCGGGCATCGAGCCTTTGAACATCGCGCTGGTCCTTTTCCTGATCCGGGGGTGCGGGAGTGCGCCCCGTCGGCGAATTGCCGCGGAACCTACCCGCGCCATCCGGAATTGCCAAGTTCGTGAGTTGCATGGCACCCATTTGCCTTTATCCTTTTGTCAGCGCTGAAAATTTGCGGAGGGAGACCATGCGCCGCCTGATCCGTGCCACCTGCCTTGCGCTTGGCGCTGCCGTTTCGGCGGCCCCTGCCCTCGCCGATGCCGAGGCGCTTGGCCTCGCTCTCGATGCGCTTGCCCAAGGCGATCTCGCTCTGGTGGACGAAGCGGTGGAGGCCATTGACGACCCCGTCGCGCTGGACGTGGTGGAATGGACGCGGCTGCGCCGTGGCGGGGCCGATTTTGCCGATTACGTCGCTTTTCTGGAGCGCAACCCAGATTGGCCGGGGCTGGAATACCTGCGTGCGCGGGGCGAACCCTCCATCCCGGTCGATGGCGACCCCGCGCCAGTGCTGGACTATTTCGAAGATCAGGCACCCCAGACCGGCGCAGGCGCATTGGCGCTTGCCCTTGCACTGGAAGCGGCGGGCGATACCGAGGCCGCCCATGCCGAGGCCATCCGCGCCTGGACCACGATGACGATGACCGGCACCGAAGCCGGCAACCTGCGCGACGCCTACGGATCGGTCCTGAACGACGAAAGCTTGCATCTGCGCCGCCTCGATCACCTGCTTTGGGAAGGGGCCGAGGATCGCGCCCGCGCGATGTTCCCCCTGGTTCCCGAGGGATGGCGGGCCCTGGCGGAGGCACGGCTTGCCCTGCGCGAACGCCGCCCCGGAGTCGATGACCTGATCGAAGCGGTCCCCTCGGACCTGCGCACGCATCCGGGGCTGGCCTTCGAGCGGTTCCTCTGGCGGGTCCGGTCGGGCTTCTGGGACACCGCCGGGGACCTGATGGCCGAACGCTCGACCTCCGCCGAGGCTTTGGGGCGACCGTCTGCATGGGCCGACAGGCGCGCCGACCTGGCCCGCGATGTTGCCCGCGAAGGGGAGTTCGACCTTTGCTACGACTACGCCGCCAACCACTTCCTGAGCCGCGACGTCGATTACCTCGCCTTCGCCGATCTCGAATGGATCGCGGGATACTGCGCCTTGCGGGCCGGGATTCCCGAAACCGCGATCGGCCATTTCGAAGCCTTCCGCGACACCGTCTTTTCGCCCATCTCGGCGGGTCGGGCCGGCTACTGGCAGGGCCGCGCGCATGAGGCGCTTGGCAATGAGGCCGAGGCAGCCGAAGCCTATGCGCTGGGTGCCGACTACCAGTCGAGTTTCTACGGCCAGCTTTCCGCCGAGCGCGGCGGGTTGCCCGTCGACCCCGCCTTTCTGGCCGACGAGGACTACGGCGATTGGCGCAGCGCGGATTTCACCGCCTCCACCGTGTTTCATGCCGCGCTGATCCTGTACGAGGCCGGCCAGCGCGACCTGAGCGAGCGGTTCCTGACGCATCTGACCGAAAGCCTGACGCGGGACGAGGCCGGGATGCTTGGGGATTTCGCCCTCGATCTTGGCGAACCGCATCTCGCGCTAATGATCGCCAAGCGCGCCGCGCAAGGAGGCTACGAGATCATGCGCGCCTATTACCCCATTGCCGATCTGGCCGAGGTGGATCTGCCCGTGCCCACAGCCTTCGCATTGTCCATCGCGCGGCGCGAATCGGAGTTCGACCCGAACGTGGTCAGCTACGCAGGCGCCATCGGCTTGATGCAGGTGATGCCCGGCACCGGATCGGACACGGCAGCCTTGCTGGGCATTCCGTTTTCCGAAGCGCGGCTACGGACCGACCCGGATTACAACCTGCTGCTCGGATCGACCTATATCGCCGGCCTGATCGAGCGCTATGGCGGGAACCCCGTTCTGGTCTCGGCGGGGTACAATGCCGGGCCGGGGCGGGCGAACCAGTGGGTCGAACGCTTCGGCGATCCCCGCGGACTGGACGAGGACGCGATCATCGACTGGATCGAGGCAATCCCGTTTTCCGAAACCCGCAATTACATCATGCGCGTGACCGAAAGCCTGCCGATCTACGAGGCGCAACTGACCGGTGCCCTTCCGACTCTCGGCCTGGCCGAGCGTCTGGCGCAGTAATCGGCGACTGGAAGCTAGCGCCCAAGGCGCGGGCGATCGCCCCAAGGGGGCGTGAGGCCGCGCCTCCCCCCGGCGGCGTCGAAGACGGCGCAATCCCTAGGGCGCGTACTCAATAATGGGATTCCCGTTTGTGCCTTGTCGTGCTTCACTTCTGGCGAAATCGGGAGGGTTTGATGGCACGGTACGATTTGAGTGACGAGGAATGGCAGCTTGTTGAGCCGTTGTTGCCGCGCCCCGGGAAGGGCCGGCGTCGTGTTGATGACCGGCGGGTGACGAACGGGATATTCTACGTGTTGCGGACCGGCGCGCCGTGGCGCGACCTGCCGGAGCGATATGGCCCTTACACCACTGTCTACAACCGGTTCAACCGCTGGGCCAAGCGCGGCATCTGGTTGAAAGTGTTCGAGGAACTGGCACGACGATCGCCGCAGTCGCTGCAGTTGATCGACAGTTCCATCGTCCGCGCCCATCAGCACGCCGCAGGCGGAAAAAAGGGGGCGAGGATCACGCCATTGGCCGTTCTCGTGGCGGACTGAGCACCAAGATCCACGCCGTCGTCGATCAGGACGGTTTGCCGGTCCGGCTGCACATCACCGCCGGGCAGGCCTCCGACAAGACGGTGGCTCCATTGCTCCTCGACGAACTGCCCCCCGGCATCGTCGTCGCAGACCGGGGTTACGACAGCTTGGCCCTGGTAGAGCGGGTGGCGGCGCGGGGGGGGGGCGAGGCGCATATCCCGACACAGAGCCGCGTCCGCTTGCAACGCAGCGTCCCGCCTGATCTCTACCGCCGTCGCAATCTCGTTGAACGATACTTCTGCAAACTCAAGCAATTCCGCCGTATCGCCACACGCTTCGAAAAGCACGCAGTCAACTTCCTAGCAGCGGTCGCCCTGGCATCCGCTCGCATTTGGTTGCGATCAATTGAGTCCGCGCCCTAGGCGCCGAGTTCTTTCTGACGTTGCCGCCATAGCGTGAAGAGTCCCGCGGCAACCACCAGCGTGGCCCCGATCACCACGTTCGCCTCCAGCGTTTCGCCGAAGACGATCAACCCCAGGGCGGCTGCGAAGACCAGTTGCAGGTAGGCGAAGGGCTGCACGGCGCTCGCCTCGGCCAGTTCATAGGTCTTGATCAGCAGGAAATGCCCGCCCGCACCGGTCACGCATAACAGCGCCATCCACGCCCAGTCGGGGCCGGTCATCGGCTCCCAGAACCAGAGGCCCACGGCGGTCATCACGACGGCCCCGGTGGTCCCCGTCCAGAAAAAACTGGTCGCCGCCGAGTCCTTGCGCGCGACGTAGCGCGTCAGCAGACCGTAAAGCGCGAACATGAAGGCCGAGGCCAGCGGCACCAGCGCCTCGACCTGGAAGACGCGCATACCCGGTTGCAGGATGATCAGCACGCCGACGAAGCCCACGGCGATGGCGGCCCACCGCCGCCAGCCCACCTTTTCGCCCAGCACCGGCCCCGAGAGCGCGGCAATCAAGAGCGGGTAGGAGGTGAACACCGCGTGGCTTTCGATCAGACCCAGCAGGACGAAGGCCAAAACCATCACGCAGATCTCGGTCGCCAGCAAGACACCCCGGAAGATCTGCAAGATCGGCTGTTCGGTCGCCGCGGCCGCACGCACGCCGCCTGCCTTGCGCACGGCGACGGCAATGACGAAGGCCGCGAAGAACCAGTAGCGGATCATCACGACCATCAGCACGTTGTATTCCCCGGCAAGGTGGCGGCTGATCCCGTCCTGCATGGCGAAGACGAAGGTCGTGGCCACCATCAGCCAGATGCCCAGACGCGTGTTGTCCGCGCTCATGGCTTTACCCCGATGCTCATGTGCCGTTTGCGCCCGTAGCCCGTCCGGCGCTCGACGCGGAACCCGGCGTCGCCCAAGGCGCGCCGCACCGCCCCGGCGGCGGAGTAGGTGGCGAAACTGCCCCCCGGTGCCGTGTGATCGAAGACCGCCTGCATCAGGCCCGGTTCCCACAACTCGGGGTTCTTGGCGGGCGAGAACCCGTCGAGGAACCAGGCATCGGCAACCCCACCCCACGCCGGCACCGTTTTTCGTGCGTCGCCCACGACCAGCGTGAAATCCAGTGTCGGGGTTTCTATGCGCCCCAAGCCGGACAGCGCCCCTGCGATCAGCGGGGCCAGACCCTCGGCTTCGGGGAAATGAGCCAAGGCACGCAGCGCCCCTCCGGGAGAAACCGGAAATGCCTCGAAACTGGTGACGGTTAGCGGGCCGGCAGTACCAGACGCCACCCAGGCCTCGTGCACGGCGACCAGGTTCAACCCCGTTCCGAACCCAAGCTCGGCCACGCGGAACCCCGGCGCGAACCGCGCGGGCAGGTCGTTGCCGGACAGGAACACGTGCCGCGTCTCGGCCAGGCCGTTCTCAAGCGAATAGAACGGATCGTCGAACAAGGTCGAGACCGGCACGCCCTCGCGCCAGTCCAGCCTGTGCCCATCCGTTCTCTGGTTCTCCGCCATCGGCTCGCCTACAACCCGGCCCAACGCGCGGAGACTTAACCGAACGGAGACCATGCGCAATGAGGGACATCACCATATTCGGAGCGGGAGCCTTCGGGCTTGCCATCGCCTGGGCCTGCACGGCGCGCGGCGCGTCGGTGCGGGTGATCGACCCGAATGGCGTGGGCAAAGGTGCGTCGAACGGCCTGGTCGGCGCGCTTGCGCCCCATGTTCCGGAGAACTGGAACGACAAGAAGGAAATCCAGTTCCAAAGCCTCGACATGGCCGACGCCTTCTGGTCCGAGGCGGCCGAGGTCGCCGGTCAGGACGCGGGCTTTGCCCGCCTTGGCCGCGTCCAGCCCCTGATGGATGATCGCGCGGTGGAGCTTGCCCGCGCCCGCGCGGAATCGGCGAAAGAGCTTTGGAAAGGCCGCTATGACTGGACTGTCATCCCCGCCGATGACGCAGGCATCCCGGTTGCATCGCCCACCGGTCTGGTGATCCATGACACGCTGACCGCCCGAATGCATCCGCGCCGCGCCACCGCCACTCTGGCCGAAGCGCTGCGCCGCAAGGGGGCGGAAATCCTGCCCGAGGGTGAGGCCGAGGGCACCGTGATCCATGCCACCGGCATCGCCGGGCTGTTGGAACTGAACGGGCTGGCAGGGCAAAAGACCATCGGCTCGCCGGTCAAGGGACAGGCCGCGCTTCTGGATGCGGACCTGCGGGATTGTGCCCAGGTATTCGCGGAAACCGTCCTGATCGTGCCGCACGCAGATGGCACGACGGGGGTCGGCTCCACCTCGGAACGTGACTTCGATGCGCCTGACACCACCGATGAACAGTTGGACGCCGTGATCGCCAAGGCGCGCGCGGTTTGCCCGGCGCTGGCCGACGCCCCGGTGATCGACCGTTGGGCAGGCCTGCGTCCGCGCGCCCGGTCTCGCGCGCCGATGCTTGGCGCCCATCCGCTCCATGACGGCCAGTACATCGCCAATGGCGGGTTCAAGATCGGTTTCGGCATGGCCCCCATCGTGGCCCGGATGATGGCCGATCTTGTCCTTGATGGCAGGGACACCATCCCCGATCTCTTCAAACCCGAGGCGAGTTTTCGGTGACGGCGCTTCTGCCGGACCTGTCGGCATCTGGCTGGGCGTTTGCAGCGCTGTCCGTCGCCCTCGCCGCCGCCTTGCAACGGATCACGGGGCAGGGTTTCGGGATGGTCGCCGCCCCGCTTCTGGCGCTGATCGTGCCGGAGCTTTTGCCCACGCTCCTCCTCATCCTCGGGGCCTTTGTCGGGTGGCGCGCCGTGCGGGCCGATCGAAGCGCCATTACGCTTGCCGAACTGCCGCCGGGCTTCGCGGGGCGGGCGCTTGGCGCGGTCTTGGCGGCATGGCTGGCGGCGGCCCTGATCGGATCGGAGGGCATAGGGCTTGCCATCGCGGGCATCGTCTATCTCGCCATCGCGCTGTCGCTGATTGGCATACGGATCGCCATATCGCCCCAATCGCTTTTCGGCGCGGGGCTGACCGCCGGGCTGATGGGGACGCTGACAGCCATCGGCGCACCGCCCATGGCGCTGCTTTACCAGCACGAAGAGCGAACCAGATCGGCAGCGATGCAGAACAGCTTTTTCATGTTCGGCATGATCGTCAGCCTCGCAGCCCTGGCGTGGCAGGGGCTGGTGCGCGCCGAACACATGGTGGCCGCGCTGGTTCTGAGCCCTGCGACCCTTTTCGGGCTTTGGGTGGCCACACCGCTTTCGCGCCTTCTTGGCAAGACGCCCGCGCGACCGATTGCCCTTGGCCTTGCCGGAGCATCCGCCACGATCCTGCTGATCCGGTCACTGGCAGCAGGTTAGAGCCCCCTTGTTCACGCCCGCGTCGCCTCGGCCTTGAGGCGCGTCATCAGCCCCTCAAGCGCCTTGAGGTTGATCTCGTTGATCAGGCGGCCCTCATCGTCGAACTGGGCATTGGTATTGC
This sequence comes from [Roseibacterium] beibuensis, assembly GCF_039542305.1. NCBI lineage: Bacteria > Pseudomonadati > Pseudomonadota > Alphaproteobacteria > Rhodobacterales > Roseobacteraceae > Roseicyclus > [Roseibacterium] beibuensis. The sequence continues at coordinate 22,726 of NZ_BAABHW010000003.1, forward strand.
CCACCAGCACCTCGGGCCCTTGCAGGATCAGCGGCTGAAACGGGACCAGGGCAAGGCGCAATGAGAACTGGGTACGCTCACCGCCCGCGCGCCCGCCCGCCGCGGACATGATCGCAACCGGCTTGTCCTTCCACGGATTGCCCTCGGCCCGGCTGACCCAGTCGAGCGCGTTCTTGAGAACACCCGACAGCGCCTTGTTGTATTCGGGGCCAGCGATCACCACCGCATCGGCCTGCGCGATCTGGTCGGCCAGCGCCTGCACCTCGGGCGGGATGCCCTCGGCGTCTTCGAGATCCCCATCATAGAGCGGCAGGCGAAGGTTGCCGACCACGAACTCCTCCGGGTCGTAAAGCCGCGCGGCCTCGAGCATCAGCTTCCGATTGTAGGATCCCGCCCGAAGCGAGCCGCAAATTCCCAAGAGCCTGCCACTGGACAAGGTCCCATCCTCCGATCACAAACCACCCCGTCAGAGCTATGGCAGGAGAGGGACATGTCCAAGCACCACGGCGGAAAAATCCTGGCGGACCGTTTGGCAAGCCACGGGGTGAAACGGGTCTTCTCGGTTCCGGGGGAAAGCTTCCTGGCCGCGCTGGATGGCCTGTACGACCATGACATCCAGAATATCGTCTGCCGGCAGGAGGGGGGCGCGGCGATGATGGCCGATGCCTACGGCAAGATGACGGGCGAACCGGGTGTCGTGTTCGTGACACGCGGGCCGGGGGCCACCAATGCCAGCGCTGGCCTGCACATCGCCATGCATGACGCCACGCCGCTGGTCTGTTTCGTGGGCCAGGTGCCGCTGAAGCACCGCGACCGCGACGTGTTCCAGGAGGTGAACTACCGCGACGTGTTCGGCTCGCTGGTGAAATGGGTGGCCGAGGTCGAGCGCACCGACCGTCTGGCCGAATACGTGGACCGTGCCTTTGCCATCGCACGCTCGGGCCGGCCCGGCCCCGTCGTCATCGCCCTGCCCGAGGATGTCTTGTCGGCCGACGCATCGGCACCCGCCGCGCCCGTCATCGGGGCCAAGCCTGAAAGCAGCCTGTCCGATGCCCATCTGGATCGGATTGTGGAAACGCTGCGCAAGGCCGACCGACCGATGATCATCGCAGGCGGCTCGCTTTGGAGCGCCGGGGCCGCCGAACAGGCCGCCGAACTTGCGAAACGGACTGGCGCGCCCATCGCCGTTACGTTCCGTCGCCAGGATTATATCGACAACGATCATCCGAACTACGCGGGCGACCTGGGGGTGGGCATGAACCCCAAGCTCGGCGCGCGCCTGTCGCAGGCCGACGCGATCCTGCTGTTGGGCGCGGAGTTGAACGACATCACCACGAAGGATTTCACCCTGCTCGATCCGGCGACCGCGCCGGAGATCATCCAGATCGCGCCGGACCCGGGGATGCCCAACAAGGTCTATCCGACCGCGCTGTCGCTTGTCTGCGATCCGCGCGACGCCGTGTCCCTGCTGCTGGAGCGCTTGCCCGAGGAACCGGACTCCGACCGCGGCGCCATCGAGGCGCGGGCAGAGTACGAGGCGTGGCAGACCCCGCAGGAAACACCGGGCGCGGTGAAGCTGGAGGAGGTGATCTGCTGGCTACGCGATCACGCAGGCCCGGATACGATCATCACGAACGGGGCGGGCAACTACGCCGCCTTCCTGCACCGCTACCATCGGTTCCGGCAGCACGGCACGCAACTCGCCCCCACCTCGGGGTCGATGGGCTACGGCCTGCCCGCCGCCGTCTCGGCCAAGTTGCAGCACCCGAACCGCACGGTCGTCTGCCTTGCCGGGGATGGCTGCCTGCAAATGACGATGCAGGAGCTGTCCACCGCGCGCCAATACGGGGCAGATATCATCGTGATCGTCGCCAATAACGGGCGCTACGGCACGATCCGCATGCACCAGGAGCGGGAATACCCCGGTCGCGTCTCCGGCACGGAACTGTTCAACCCCGACTGGGCCGCGCTGGCCGGGGCCTATGGCGGCACAGGGCACTTGGTTACCGAAACAGGGCAATTCGCCGAGGCGTTCGAGGCCGCCCGGACAGGCGGGCTTCACATCATCGAACTGCGGCTGGACCCGCAGATGCTGAGCACGACGGCGTCTCTCTGACCCGATCTTTATCCGGGGAAATATGCTGGGGGTTTGGGGGCAAAGCCCCCATCCTCTTTCCAAAGAGAATGCGGCGACAGCCGCGCCGCCGGCTCAGACCTCCGGCGTGGGCTTGTCGCCAAGCATCCGCACCTCGCGCTGCGGGAAGGGGATCGAGATCCCGTTTTCCTGGAACGCGTCCCAAAGCGCGAGAAAGACGTTGCCGCGAATATTGGTCAGCCCCCCGGTCGGGTCACGGATCCAGAACCGCAGGATGTAATCGACACTGGAATCGCCAAAGCCGGTGACATGGCAGACCGGCTTGCGATCGGTCAGCACACGGTCCACCCCCATCGCGGCCTCGATGGCGATGCGGCGCACCAGATGCGGATCATCGCCATAGGAGGTGCCGAAATGGATATCGAGGCGCACGAACTCGTTCGTATGTGACCAGTTCACCACCTGGTTGGTGATCAGGTCCTCGTTCGGGATCAGGTACTCTTTGCCGTCCCGCGTCACGACGCTGGCATAACGGGCGCCAAGCGTCTGGATCCAGCCGAAGGTATCGCCAAGGCTGATCACGTCGCCCGGCTTGATCGATTTGTCGAGCAGGATGATCACGCCTGAGACAAGGTTCGACACCACCTTTTGCAGGCCAAAGCCGAGGCCCACGCCGATGGCGCCCGACAGGACCGCCAGACCGGTGAGATCCACACCCGAGGCCCGCAGGCCGATATAGATCGCCGCGCCGTAGAGCAGGACCTGCATGAACTTGACGACCAGCACCCGCATGGAAGGGGACAGGTCCTCGTTCCGTTCGATCCGCGCGGTGGTGGTCCGGGTCAGGAACCGCGCCGCCATGATCAGCAGCGCGACGATCAGCACGGCCTGCAGCACCCCAAGCAGCGACAGGCGTATCCCGCCGAGGTTGAAGCCCACCGAATCGAGGATCGCCCCAATCTCTTCCTGCAGGTTCAGAATGGCGATGGTGACGTAGATCCACGCGCCGTATCGCACGAGGCTGCGCAGAACGGGCGAGCGGATCAGCCGCGCGACGACAGCTACGAACAGCCATGCGGTGGCAAGCTCGGCCACGACGGACAGAAGGTAACTGCGCGATGGCCATGTCACCTCTCGCATCACCAGGACCATCGTCCAGACGAGCACAACGAAGAAGATCAGGAACAGCCGCCGATGCACGATCACGAGAATGCGCATCCGCCATGTCGGCCACCCCTCGCGCGAGGCCATCCATGCGCGGATGCGCGGGCCGAAGCCCCGCGTCAGAAACCACGCGACAAGCACCAGGCCCAGGAGGATGGCGACCTGATAGGCATTCCAGGGCCGCAAAAGGCCTTCGAGAAACACGCGCCCCTGTGCAAACAAGCCCTCGACCGACGTCGTCAGCCCCTCCATCGGGGTTGCATCGGGCAGGGCGTCGGTCGGCGTCTCTGTCTCGGGCTCCATCGCGGTCCTTTCGGATATGTGCGATTACCCTAGGGCGCGCTCGGGTCTTCGCCAAGCGTGACCCTTGGCAAGGGGCAAGTGCATGTGTATCTCGACGGCATGACACGGGTTTTCGACATGGACGACCGGGCGCGCCTGCCGTGGCGCTTTTTCGGCGCGCGTTGCAGCGTCCTCGGGCACCTAGGCACGGCCTGACAGCTCAGCCGAACCGACGACCATTTCCCGCCCATCCGGAGACTGACCGATGGCCCCCAAAACACTCTATGACAAGATCTGGGACGCTCACCTCGTGCATGAGGCCGAGGATGGCACCAGCCTGCTTTATATCGACCGCCACCTCGTCCACGAAGTGACCAGCCCGCAGGCCTTCGAAGGGCTGCGCATAACGGGCCGCACGGTGCGCGCACCCGAAAAGACGATCGCGGTGCCCGACCATAACGTGCCCACCACGATGGGCCGGGAAGATCCCGAGAAGATGCCCGAGGACAGCCGCATCCAGGTGGCCGCGCTGGACCAGAACGCCAAGGATTTCGGCATCCACTACTACCCTGTGACGGATGTGCGCCAGGGCATCGTGCATATCGTCGGCCCCGAACAGGGCTGGACCCTGCCGGGCATGACCGTGGTCTGCGGTGACAGCCACACCGCGACGCACGGCGCCTTCGGGGCGCTGGCGCACGGCATCGGCACCTCCGAGGTGGAACACGTGCTGGCCACGCAGACGTTGATCCAGAAGAAATCGAAGAACATGAAGGTCGAGATCACCGGGCAACTGGCCCCGGGCGTCACGGCCAAGGATATCGTCCTGACCATCATCGGCGAGACCGGCACCGCAGGCGGCACCGGCTATGTCATCGAGTATTGCGGCGAGGCGATCCGCTCGCTGTCGATGGAAGGGCGGATGACGATCTGCAACATGGCGATCGAGGGTGGTGCCCGCGCCGGCCTGATCGCACCGGACGAGACGACCTTCGACTACGTCAAGGGCCGCCCCCATGCGCCGAAGGGCGCCCAGTGGGAAGCCGCGCTGGCCTGGTGGAAGACGCTCTATTCAGACGACGACGCCCATTGGGACAAGGTCGTGACCATCCGTGGCGAGGATATCGCCCCCAGCGTGACCTGGGGCACCTCGCCCGAGGATGTGCTGGCGATCACCGATGTCGTGCCCGCGCCCGAGGATTTCAAAGGCGGCAAGGTCGAGGCGGCCAAGCGCTCGCTCGATTACATGGGGCTGAAGCCGGGCACGCCGCTCAAGGACATCGCCATCGATACGGTCTTCATCGGGTCTTGCACCAATGGCCGGATCGAGGATTTGCGTGCCGCTGCTGCCGTGCTGAAAGGCAAGAAGATCAAGGACGGCATCCGCGCCATGGTCGTGCCGGGGTCCGGCCTTGTCCGTGCGCAGGCCGAGGAAGAAGGGCTGGCCGACATCTTCAAGGAGGCCGGGTTCGAATGGCGGCTTGCGGGCTGTTCCATGTGCCTTGCCATGAACCCCGACCAGTTGGCCCCCGGTGAACGCTGCGCGGCCACCTCGAACCGCAATTTCGAGGGGCGTCAGGGCCGCGGCGGGCGCACCCACCTGATGAGCCCGGCGATGGCGGCGGCGGCCGCCGTGACGGGCCATCTGACGGATGTGCGCGAGTTGATGTGAGACGCGCGCGGTCGTGGGCTGTTCGACCGGCACCTTCTCTTCCACCGAGTCCAAGAAACGGGGCCGCCCTTTTGCGGCCCCGTTGACGTTTGCGGGCGGTGCACATGGCTGATCTCCCCGGCATTGCCAGTTTCTGGATCGGCCCGCGCCTTCGCTGGATCGACAAGCTGTCGCTCGCCAGTTTCGCGGCGCTCGGGCATCCGGTGACGCTGTTTCACGCCGGGGAGGGGCCTGCGCCTGCGGTGCCCACGGGCGCCGATCTGGTCCGTGCGGAGGAAATCTGGCCGGAGATCGGAGCGTCTATCGCGGGTTTGCCGCCTGCCCCCTTGTCGGATGTCTTCCGTCTGCACCTCATGCACCGCAGCGAGATGATCTGGGTGGATACCGATGTGATCGCTCTGCGCCCGCTGCGCCCATCCGGGGGCTACCTGATCGGGCGGCAGGAAGGGGACTGGGTGAACGGCGCGGTCATGCGGCTTCCGCCCACCTCGCCGGCGCTCAGGATGTTGCGCGCCGCGTTTGACGATCCTGCGGCGGTCTTTCCCTGGCTGGAGTCCGCACAGCAGGAGGAGATCCGCCGGATCGTACCCGAGCGACGGCAAGCCGAAACCGCGCGCCTTGTCGGCAACGCCTTCGGCCCACTGGCGCAGACATACGCGATGAAACAGACCGGTGAAATTGACCACGCCCTTCCGCAAGAGGCGCTGAACCCGATCCCGTGGTGGCTGGGCGATCTGTATTTCGACCCGCGCGGCACGCTCGACCATTGGGTGACCGAGAACACGCTTTGCCTGCACCTTTATGCGTCGCGCCTCCGCCCGTTTTTCAAACGGCGGCGGCCGCCGAAAGGCTCCCCTCTCGCGCGGATGGCCCGGCGCATCGGGTTCGATGATTTCCGTTAGCCGGGCCGCCCCTCGCGGCGATAGCGCAGAAGCACCGGAACCATCGCCACGGACAGCCCGAGGCACCACAGGCCCATCGCGACGCCCTGCTCCGGGAAGGTCACGCCGCGGTCGATCAGAACGCCGGTGATCCCCGGCCCGATGGCGGTGGACAGCACCATCACCGCCGTCACCGTCGCCCGCACCGCTCCCAGATTGTCGGTGCCGTAGGCGGCGGGCAGAAACGCACCCCATAGCGCGCCGGACATGCCTTGGGTGATGCCGAGGATGCCAAGGGCCACAACCCAAAGGATCGGGGTAGTGGCCGGTCCGATCAGGAACATCGCCACCCCCATCGGGATCAAGAGAACGGGCAGTAACCGCTCCGGTCCGAACCTGTCCGCCGCCCAACCCGCGACCAGTGACATCACCACGGTAGCGCCGGCATAGGCCGGGTAGGCCGGGGCCATGGAGATCAGGCTCCAGCCCTTCACCTCGGCCACATGGGCCTGGTGGAAGAACACGACCGTGCCAATAAACCCCGGCGTCAGGATCATCGGGATCAGCGCCCAGAACAGCCAGTGGCGCAGCACCTCGGCACGCCGCCAGTGACGCGCGCCCAAGCCCGGGCTACCGGTGAAGCTGACCTGACCGGTCGGTGCGCGATCCCGCGCCAGCAACCACAGAAGCAGCGGCAACATGATCACCAGGATGACAAGGGCCGTCACGCCCCAGGTCGCGCGCCAGCCGATCCAGCCGATGCACAGGACGACGCCAAGCGGCAGCGCGACCTCTCCCAGCGGATGGCCCAGATTGGCGATGGATACGGCCTTGCCCCGCGTGCTGACGAACCATCGGCCCATGGCCGTGATGCCCATATGGGTGAACATTCCCTGCCCACAGAACCGCAGCAAGAAGACGGACACGCCCAACACCCAGACAGACTGCCCCAGGGCCATGCCAAGGCAGGCCAGGGCAAAAAGGCCGGAAATCAGCGTGACGAGGCGCGAGAGCGGCATGGTATCGGCCAGCCCGCCCCGGCTGAGCAGCAGGGCCGCCGAGGAAAGGGTCGCGAGGGTGTAGATCCCGCCCCAGCCCCCGTCACTCAGGCCGTAGGCGTCGCGGATGCCGCCTGCGAAAAGCGAGATGAACCAGGTCTGTCCGAACGAGGACCCAAAGGTCAGCAACACGCCGGTGGCAAGCCAGCGTCGGTTTTCAAACAGGAACGCGCGCATGTGTTTCGCCATACGCCTGTCGCGTGGCGGGCGAAACCCCCGTCAGAAGAAGCTCAGAGGATCGTGCGCTCGACCACCCAATAGGCGCCGATGGAGGCGATTATCAGCGAGACCGGGATGGCGATCGCCTTGCGATACCATGCGCGCGACATGAACCAACCCACCAGCGAAAACGCGATGAGGATGACCATCAACTGCCCGATCTCGACGCCGATGTTGAAACCGACCAGCGCATAAAGGAACCGACCCGAGGCGATGCCGTAATCCCCCAGCACCGATGCAAACCCCAGCCCGTGCAGCAGGCCGAACACGAAGACCAGCGCCGTGCGCCCCTTGATCGTGCCAAAGCCGAGCGTGTTCTCGATACCGACGAAAACGATGGTCGCCGCGATCAGCGGCTCGACGATGCTGGCCGGGACCGTCACCACACCCGTGGCCGCCAGGGCCAGCGTGATGGTATGGGCCACGGTGAAGGCCGTCACCTGCCACAAAAGCGGGCCAAGCTGCGTCGCGAAAAAGAACAAGCCCAACACGAACAGGATATGGTCCAGCCCCAGCGGGACGATGTGTTCGACGCCCGCACCGATATAGCGGAGGAAAACGGCCCCCGCGGTTTCTGTCAGGACAGCGGCGCGGGGCAGTTCGGGCGTCATTTCGCCCACCCCCAGGAACCCCTCGTAGGCGTCCTCGCCTCCGCCGACCTGCCGGGGAATGAACGTCCCGAACTGCGGGGCAAGGCCAACCCGCACGCCCGCGTCACCCGGTGGCAGTTCGGCCCCGACCGTCAGGATCGAGTCGCGTGGCAGGTCGAGGTTGCCGACCGCAGGGATCTCGACCGAAACGATGTCGGGCGTTACAAGCTCTCCCTCGACCTCGATCAGAAAGCCACGCTGGATCCGGGGCCACGCGTCCCGCAGGGCGGCTTCCAGCCGCTCCGGGCCAAGGGTTCGCAAGCGGTCGTAGATCGCGGCCTCGGGCGCGGTGTTCGTGTTGTCGATCTCGGCCAGATCGATCCCTGCGATCAGGCTTTCCAGGGTCACGATCAGGCGCAGCGTGACACGCTCGGCCCCCACTTCGACATCGGCTATGGTGGGGCGGATCTCGTGTGATGCGGCTGGCAAAACCGTGAGAAGCAATGCCATTGACACAAGCGCGTGGCGAACGACCTTCATAGCCGACATGAAAAAGGATTTCCCGATGATGAGATCTGTTTTCGCCCTGACACTTGCCGCGATTTCCCTCGGCGGCAAGGTCGCGGCGCATGAATTGTGGATCGACCCGGCCGCCTATCGTGTCGATCCCGGCAGCACGGTCGAGGCGCAATTGCGCGTCGGGACGGAGTTTCAAGGCGTGCCGCAGGCCTATATTCCCCGCCGCGCGGTCCGGCTGGATGTTGTCACAGGCGATGAGGTCCGGCCCGTCGATGCGCGGATCGGCGACATGCCTGCCTTCTCGATGGCCGAGATGCCCGAGGGGTTGGCGGTTCTCGTCTATGAGACCACCGCCTTCGATCTGACCTGGGAAACGTGGGAGCAGTTCGTCAGCTTCGTCGAACACAAGGATCTCGGCGATGCCGCGACGATGCAGGCCGAGCGCGGGCTCGACCAGATCGCTGTCCAGGAACACTACTTCCGCTTTGCGAAATCGCTGGTCGCCGTGGGCGACGGCGCAGGTGAAGACCGGGTGATGGGCTTGCGCACGGAACTTGTCGCCTTGGCCAACCCCTACACCGACGATCTGTCGGACGGGATGCCCGTGCAACTCTGGCTCGACGGCGCGGTCAGGGCCAATACCCAGATCGAATTGTTCAGCCAAGGCCCGGATGGCGAGGTCGAGATCACGCTGCATCGAACCGACGCGGTGGGCATTGCCGTTCTGCCGGTCGAAGCCGGACACGAATACCTGGTCGATGCGGTCGCGATCGAAGCGATGGACCCGGCGGAAGGCGCGGAATGGCGCACCCTATGGGCCAGCCTGACCTTCGAGGTGCCCTAAGACGCTGCCGATCCCTTGCCGATCCCCCGCGCGCACGCTATCGAAGCGCCGGACCGAGAGGAGTGCCAGATGGAAAAGTTCACCAAGCTGACCGGAATCGCCGCGCCGCTGCCGCTGATCAATGTCGACACCGACATGATCATCCCCAAGCAGTTCCTGAAGACGATCAAGCGCTCGGGCCTTGGTGTAAACCTCTTCGACGAAATGCGTTATGACGACAACGGCGAGGAAATCCCCGATTTCGTGCTGAACAAGCCGGCTTATCGCAACGCCCAGATCCTGGTCGCCGGTGACAATTTCGGCTGCGGGTCCTCGCGGGAACACGCGCCCTGGGCGCTTCTGGATTTCGGCATCCGCTGCGTGATCGCGCCCAGCTTTGCGGACATCTTCTTCAACAACTGCTTCAAGAACGGCATTCTGCCGATCGTTCTGCCGCAGGAAGAGGTCGACAAACTGATGGACGATGCCGAACGCGGCGCGAACGCGATCATCAGTGTCGATCTCGAGAACCAGACGATCACCGGCCCTGATGGCGGCTCGATCAGTTTCGACGTCGATCCCTTCCGCAAGCATTGCCTGTTGAACGGCCTCGACGATATCGGGCTGACCCTTGAAAAAGCGCCGTCCATCGACGCGTTCGAGACGAAATCCGCGCAGGAACGCCCGTGGGTGTAACGCCCCCTGCACATCTAACCTGATGCAATTCGGTGACACTCGCCCCGCCAAAGCGCGGGGCGTTTGCGTCTGAATCCAAGGGTTTGCTTGCCAAAATAAGGCAAATCTGGGCAGCTTTGTGGCAAAAATCGGGCAGGATGAACTGCACTGTGGCCAATTTTCGCAAAATTGGACCTGGCAGGACATTTGCTTGACCAAATTGTTAGCGAGAAGTCGGGGTAACCGGCTCTTGATGTTGAGGTAGAGGTAGTGATTTCTCAGCTTGCAGGTGCTGTGCTGAGGGCGTTCATCACGTTGATCGTGATCGCGACCCCCGCGCTTATGATCCCCGGCACAACGACCGAGGGCGCCCAGATGGTCATGCTGGTCGGCCTGACTTTGTCGGTTTTCATCGGCGTCGAATACGCCGCGGTTTTTCCGGGCCTCGTCGAGTTTCGCGATGCCCCGCCCTTCAACCGCGTACGCATCCTGTCGCTGTTTCTGTCCCTTTTCCTGCTCAGCATCGTGGTCACGGCCGAGCAGGGGCAATCCAGCCTCGCGCTGATCGTCAACGCGTTTGGCCTGATGATTTCTCGCGCCCTCGACTTTCCGTTCAGTCCGATGAACCTGATCATCGAGCAACTGCCCGAGGGCATCGACCCGTTCCTGCTGGACAAGATCCGCGGAATGGCCGGCATCTCTTTACTGGTGGCCGTGGTCTCCATGATCGTGTTCGCGCTGCTGGTCCGGTTGCATCAATGGCCGGCACGGGGGTTCGCCTTCAACGTCTGGGTGAATCTGCCGACCTTCGATCCGACGACCGGTGGCGACATCATCAAGCGCCTGCGCCGGGACAGCCGCGTTAACCTTATCTTAGGCTTTTGCACCCCTTTCCTTCTGCCGGTGGTGGCGGTCCTTGCGGCCAACCATATCGACGCGGCCGTGCTCTCGTCGCCGCACACCTTGGTCTGGGGTCTGACGCTGTGGACATTCATACCGCTCAGCATGTTGATGCGCGGCCTCGCCATGGGTCGGATCGCGGACATGATCGCACAGCGCCGGGCCCGGCTGACGGCAGCCATCGGCGCCGACGCGCCCAAATCGGTCGCTATGCCTGGCTAACGGTTGCACTCCTGCTGACCGCGGGCCCGACGACAGCCGAAGATCTGAGACTCGCGCAATACCATACCGACCTGTCGCGCCGCGGCCCGGGCCTGCTGCTGCGCGATATCCTGTCCGGCGATGACCCTCAGGTTCTGGCAACGCTCTCGGTGATCGCCGCTGCCCAAGCCGATATACTCCTGCTCCAGGGCATCGACAGCGACGCTGGCGGCGCAACTGCAGGCGCGCTGGCCGGGGTGCTGGCCGAGCGTGGCCTCGCCTATCCGCATCACCTGTCCTTGCCGGTGAATTCAGGCGTGCCGACGGGCCACGACATTGACGGGGATGGGATATCGACCGGGCCACGCGATGCCCATGGATATGGCTGGTTCACCGGGCAGGGCGGCATGATGCTCTTGTCCCGGTTCCCGGTCGAAGCCGTCCGCGACTTCAGCAGCTTTCTTTGGGCGGACCTTCCGGACAGTTCAGCCGCATTGGTCACACCAGACGAGGCACTGGATGTCTTACGACTGCATTCTGTCGCGGCTTGGGATGTGGCCGTTCTGGTCAACGGCAGGCCATTCCACATTCTCGCAAGCCACGCCTCGACGCCTGTCTTTGACGGGCCGGAGGATCGCAACGGCCTGCGCAACGCGGATGAACTGCGATTCTGGTCGCTATACCTGGATGGATGGTCCCCCAATGGCGCTGCTTTTAGCTCGCCGGACTTCGCGTTGATGGGAACGCTCAATGTCGACCCCGAGCGCGGAGAGGGGCAGCGTGAGACCTTGCGCAATCTGCTGGCGCATCGCGCACTGCAAGACCCACGGCCGACGCGGGCCGATGGCGGCACCGCAACCGCCGATTGGACCGACCCGGTACCCGGTGACTTGCGGGTCGATTACATCCTGCCGTCCGCAAATCTTGCAGTTGGCGCCGCGCGTGTCCTCTGGCCGGATGGCACGGAACCGGACGATCTGGGCGAGGCCGTTGAAACGCCGTCTGACCACCGGCTTGTCTTCGTCGATATCGATTTCTGACCTCTCGTTTCGGCACTTCCTCGGCCCGTGCGTTTCTTGACCCTTCCGACGCGGCAGGCTAGGCGACAGCAACGCTTCTTGAACAAGGAACATCGCGCCATGACGAACCGCTCTCTCCTGATCCTTCCCGGCGATGGGATCGGCCCCGAAGTGATGGCCGAGGTGCGCAAGATCATCGACTGGTTCGGGACGCAGGGCATCGCGTTCGACGTCAGCGAGGACCTCGTCGGAGGCGCGGCCTATGACGCGCATGGCACACCGCTGCATGACGACACGATGGCAAAGGCGCAGGAGGTCGACGCCGTCCTGCTGGGCGCCGTGGGTGGCCCGAAATACGATGTGCTGGATTTCAGCGTGAAGCCCGAGCGCGGCCTGCTGCGCCTGCGCAAGGAGATGGACCTTTACGCAAATCTGCGCCCGGCGCAGTGTTTCGATGCGCTGGCGGATTTCTCGTCGCTGAAGAAGGACGTCGTTGCCGGGCTCGACATCATGATCGTGCGCGAACTGACCTCGGGCGTCTATTTCGGCGAGCCGCGTGGCATCCACAAGGAAGGCAACGAGCGCGTCGGCATCAACACGCAGCGCTACACCGAAAGCGAGATCGCGCGCGTGGCCCGCTCGGCCTTCGAACTGGCGCGCAAGCGCGGCAACAAGGTCTGCTCGATGGAGAAGGCCAACGTGATGGAATCGGGCATCCTGTGGCGCGACGTGGTGCAGGAGGTGCACGATGCCGAATACCCCGATGTCGAGCTGTCGCACATGTACGCCGACGCCGGCGCCATGCAGCTGACCCGCTGGCCCAAGCAGTTCGACGTGATCGTGACCGACAATCTGTTCGGCGACCTTCTTTCGGACCTTGCGGCAATGCTGACCGGCAGCCTTGGCATGCTGCCTTCGGCCAGCCTTGGCGCGCCGATGGCCAATGGCCGGCCCAAGGCGCTGTACGAGCCGGTGCACGGCTCGGCCCCCGACATAGCCGGTCAGGGCAAGGCGAACCCGATTGCCTGCATCCTCAGCTTTGCCATGGCGCTGCGCTACTCTTTCGACCTCGGCGACGCGGCCGACAAGGTGGAGAAGGCCGTCGAGGCCGTTCTGGCCGATGGTCTGCGCACTGCCGATCTTTTGGGCGAAGAGGGCACCACCCCGGTCAGCACTGCCGAAATGGGCGACGCCATCGTCGCGAAACTGGCCGCAAGCTGATGTTTCCGGCGGGCGGGGGTTTACGCCCCTGCCCACCTGCGAAAGGCTCGGGCCACGATGTCCGACAACGGTCATCTCAAAGGCGTTCTGCTGGCGCTGGTCGCCTTCGGCGTTTTCTCGACCCATGACGTGGTCGTCAAATATCTTGGCGGGTCGTACTCGCCCTTTCAGATCGTGTTCTTCAGCGTGCTGTTCGGGTTCCCGCTGGTCACGATCATGCTTCTCAGGGACCGGGCCGAGGCGAACCTGATCCCCAAGCATCCCGTCTGGGCCGCAGCGCGGACCTTGGCAGCAGTCGTCACGGGCGCCTGCGCCTTCTACGCCTTTTCGGTGCTGCCGCTTGCGCAGGTCTATGCCATTCTCTTCGCCTCGCCCCTGCTGATCACGGTGATGGCGATTCCGCTGCTGGGGGAACGCGTCGGCATTCGCCGTGGTCTAGCCGTGGCCGTTGGGCTTGCCGGGGTCATCGTGGTTCTGCAACCGGGTCAAACCGACTTGACCGCCGGGCATGGCGCGGCCCTGCTGGCGGCATGCACAGGTGCCTTCGCCTCGATCGTCGTGAGGAAGATCGGGCGCGAGGAACGGCCCGTCGTTCTGATCCTCTACCCGATGATGGCGAACTTCATCCTGATGGGGGCGGCCCTGCCCTTCGTCTATCAGCCCATGGCAGGGCAGGACGTGGCCGGGCTTGCCGTGATCGCGGCCTTTGCCCTGATCGGGTCCAGTTGCCTGATTTTCGCCTATCGCCACGCGCCAGCGATCATGGTCGCGCCGATGCAATACTCGCAGATCCTTTGGGCCACGCTGTACGGGGTTCTCCTGTTTGACGAGGCACTGGATCGGGCCACGCTGATCGGGGTTTCGATCATCATCGCATCCGGACTCTACATCGTCTTGCGCGAGGAACGGCGCGGCGCGTCTTCCTCCACGCCCGTTCTGCGCACACGCCAGCGGCCGGGCATTCCTGGCGCGCCCCGAATTTCGCCGTTCCTGCGGGATAAGCGGCGCGACGACGACCACGAAGCATAGTGGTGCGAACCCCCTTGCAAAGGCCTGCGCACGGCGCTATCCCGCGCGGCACGGTCGGAGTGTAGCTCAGCCTGGTAGAGCACTGTCTTCGGGAGGCAGGGGTCGGAGGTTCGAATCCTCTCACTCCGACCAGTTTTCACAGTGAGTTTCAGCACAAAAAGACAGTGCTCTTAGGTTCAATGAACCTTGGGCCACCCCTTGAGTGCAACATCATCGCTTGCCGAAGCCTAGCACGTCCGCTGCCTTCCTGAGGTGCTGCGGGCTGAAGCGTGCATAGGTCGAAGCGGTGACCCGCCCAGCCCCGTCACATGATGACGTGGGCCAGTGCTCAACATGCTGCTGCCGCGCGTTTGGGACGAGAGATCCCCGTCCTTTGCCACCTGATCGGCGCTGACGGAAACTCGGTGCTCGGCATACCGCAGGACGAGCTTGCCAGAACACTGGACGTGGCCGCCGATTCAATCCCGGCCACCGTGATCGGCATTTTCCGGTTCTGGCGCGCGCAGACGTAACTGCGTCAACCCCGGCCTCGTCAACAGACCCAGCTTCTACGCCCCTTGGAGAGCTGGGGGCATCGTTGGGAACTGACGGATAATCGCGTAGTCGATGACGTCAGGCTGCCAGACGAGAGCAGCCTGACCGAGAACGAAAAGGCGTGGGTTGCGTTCATCCGTCTCCTGGCTAACACCTCCGATCCGGCACCTGCGCGGCACCGAATTCAGACACTCGGCGGGGTTCTTGGCGTCGAATGACCGGGCGCACGCCCTGTCAGAGCGTGCGGCCAGGACGTGCCCCCGTAGGGGCGCCGTCGGACCACACCTTGCGGCCGTTGACCCACGTCCCGTGAATACCATGGGCAGGCGCAACAGGGCTTTCGAAGGTCGCGGCCTCGGCAATGCGATCGGCATCGAACAGCACAAGGTCAGCGAACTGACCCTCGGCGATGCGCCCACGCCCTGTCAGACCAAACCGATCGGCCGGCATCGAGGTCATGCGCTGAACAGCGGTCTCAAGCGGGAACAGACCGACATCGCGCACATAGTGGCCCAGAACGCGGGGGAACGTGCCCCAGACCCGCGGATGAGGATGCTTGCCGCGCGCGATCCCGTCAGAACAAACGATTGTCTCCGGATAGGTAAGGATCCGGCGCACGTCGCCCTCGTCCATGACAAAGAAGATTCCGGCGGCCGGCAGCAGCCGTTCGACTGCCGTGTCCAGATCGACCCCCCAGTCCTGGGCAATGTCAGCAAGGTCGCGGCCGGAGTGCTCGGGATGGGTCTCGCTGTCTGCCACGATCACCCGTGTCGCCTGCCTGTGCCGACCTGAGTTGAGCATGGTCGAAGATGCGATCCACGGCGTGGTGTCGAGACCGACATCCTGATGCAAACGGGCGGCATCGATCATCCCGAGCGTCGTCTCGGAGAGCCCGTGGTTTGCGAGGCCCGCACATTTGTGATGCGAGACATGAACCCCGCAACAGGCCTTGCGACCGATCTCGAACGTTTCCTCCAGCGCCTCTACAACCCTGTCGCCTTCGTCCCGCATGTGCGTGACGTAGAGTTTGCCATGCGCCTGCGCGACCTCCGCCATCGCGATCAGCTCCGCAGTCGGTGCAGCGCGGGCCGGCGGATAGAATGTTCCGGTGGACAGCCCCGCGCCGCCTTGTGACAGAGCGTCGTCGAGGCTCTTGCGCATCGCGGCCAACTCGGCGGCATCGGCAGCGCGCCCGAGATCCGCAACCTCGTTGATGCGCAAAGTGCCGTGGCCGATGAGGCAAGCGGCGTTGACCGCTGGCGGCGCATCGTCGAGCCTGCGGCGATAATCGCCATAGCTGGCGAAGCGAGGTGCCTGCGCTGTCAGGATCAGGCCGAGCGGCGCTGGCAGCGATCCGCGCGCGGTCAGGGGCGCGATCGAGAAGCCGCA
The DNA here is from genome assembly GCF_039542305.1 of [Roseibacterium] beibuensis. Lineage (NCBI taxonomy): Bacteria > Pseudomonadati > Pseudomonadota > Alphaproteobacteria > Rhodobacterales > Roseobacteraceae > Roseicyclus > [Roseibacterium] beibuensis. Next base: position 38,997 of record NZ_BAABHW010000003.1, read on the forward strand.
GTTCCCGTTGATGATGCTGGTCACACCTTGACTGGTCATGCACGCCATGTCGGGGTCCGTCAGGACGATCTCGTCGTGGTGGACGTGTGGGTCGATGAAGCCCGGAGCAAGCACGAAACCGGTGCAGTCATGCTCGGTGCCGCCGCTCCACTCTTCCAGCGTCCCGACGGCCACGATACGGTCATCCCTAACGGCGACACTGGAGGTAAAACGGGGCGCGCCGGTGCCGTCGATGACGGTGGCGTTGCGGAACACGATGTCGGCCTGCATGGGGTCTCCGATAGCGGTTGTTGAAAAAGTCAGCGCGGCGGCGGCGGCATGTCGCCCGAGTGCGGTGCCGCCGCCATCGCGTCTTCCGGGGGTGTCTCGCCCTGCGGCCCGGGATCACCGAGCACACGCGCGACCAGATGGATCAGCACGAAGACGATCATCAGCGGCACCGAAACCGCGACGAGAATGGTGGGGAAATCGAGCGTCTGCGCCATCATCCGCGAATGCCGGACCAGAAAGCTGCGTTCCGGGTTCATGCCCGGGCCATAGAAACTGTGCCACAGGATCGGCAAAAGGTAGACCAGCACCACCATGGCCTGGATCATGCCAGCGGCCACCGCCAACAGCGGTGAGGTTCCAGGCCCCCGTGCCGATGCCCCCGAGAACAGCGCCGGATCAAACCGGCGCTTGAAGGATAGCGTGGCCCCCATCAGCCCGGCCCAGATCATGGCATATCGCGCCAGCTCCTCAGTCCAGGGCGGCGGTGCATTCAGGACATAGCGGGCGAGCACCTGGATCATTACGACGACGACCAGCGCCACGAGAAAGAACATGGCAGCGGCACCGGCCAGCCGGTCGATCCCGTTGCTGAGCGCAAAGACACCTGTCTTGACATGTCGCAGCATGATGGCGGCCTCCGGTGAGGCCGGCTCCCGCTATACGGGAGCCGGCGAGTTGGCTCAGTCTCGCACGGATGCGACGGCGTCGATGAAGGCCTGCAGATGATCAGGCTCCATCACGTCATCCCACGTGGGGCGGGTGGCGGCGACCATGTCTTCTCGCTCGCCTTCCTCTAGGGTGGAGAGGGTGACGCCTGCATCCACATGCCGTTGCTCGACGATGCCCGACCAGTTCTCGATCCATTCACGGTTGGCGGTGATACCTGCCTCGATGGCGGCGTCGATCTGGGCCTGCTCCTCATCGGAGAGTGCGCCATACCAGTCTTCGGAGACCAGGATGATCCGGGTCGATGGTGCGATGCTGGCCTGCGTGAAATGGCGCAGAAACTCGGTATGTCCGGTCCGGATGGCCGAGTTCGGCGGGTTGAGGTAGCCATCCGCCACCCCGGTCTGGATGGCGTTGGGCACTTCGGCCCAGGACACGACCGTGCCAGAGGCGCCAAGCGCCTGGATGTATGCGAGCTGTTCGGCGTTCAACGCGCGCAACCGCAGGCCCTGAAGATCCTCCATCGTGGTCACCGGCACCGAGGTGTTGTGGATGCCGATGGGCATCCCGATGTAATTGAAACCGGCCAGCCGAATGCCGTTGGGAAGCAGCGGTTCATTCATCATTGGCAACAGGTCAGTCTGGGCCATCACCGCGTCGAACTCGTCCGCGCTCTCGAACATGAAGGGGAGTGCGACGCCGCGCATCATCGGGCTCATGCCGTATGGCGTTGAGGCGGTTGCGAGATTCACTTCCAGCAGGCCTTGGGCGATCTGGTCGAAACGCTCACGCTCGCTGCCCAGTGTATTCGAAGGGAACACCGACACGGTGAACTCGGTGCCGTCCAGCGCCTCTGAGAAGCCTTCGATGAACGCCGCTTCGGCGTTGGTCTCGGGATCGTTGGCTCCGTTAAGCGCGATCTTGACGTCGATGGCAAAGGCTGGCGCCGCGACAAGCAGACCCGCGAGGGTCGTCATTACGAGATGTTTCATCTTTCTTTCCTCTCCTGTGGTGATCGTTATCTCAGCCCAAGCGTCGTCGGGAGCCAGAGGCTGATTTCGGGATTAAATGTCAGCAGCATCAACACGCCCATCTCGGCCAGCAAGAACGGCAGTGTGACCCGGATCAAGCGCCAGTAATCCATGCGCACGACGGTCGCGAGGATGAGCAACACACCCCCCAAGGGCGGCGACAAAAGCCCAACGGTAATGTTGAAGCAGATGACGATGCCCAGATGCACCGGGTCGATCCCCATGGCGATGGCAACCGGCACAAAGATCGGCGCAAAAAGCGCCACCGCCGCCTTCACATCCATCACCATGCCAGCCAGCAGGAACAGGACGTTGATCATCATTAGGTATTGCAGCGGCCCAACGCCCCAATCGTCGATCTGCCCCGCGATGGCCTGCGGCCACTGCATCAGCGCGGCGAGGTAGCTGAAGGTCGAGATCGCGCACAGGATGATAAACAACGCCCCCAGCAAGACGCCGGTGCGGTGCAGGCTGGCGACGATGTCGGCGGGCCCCAGGAGACCGTAGGCTATCCCGATCAGCAGTGACGCGACCACGGCCACAGCCGCCGCTTCGGCCGGCGTCATGAGACCGAACAGGGTGCCGCCGAGGATGATCACCGGCAAGGTGAGCGCCGGCAGCGCCTTCAGGAAAGACGGCAGAATTCTGGGCAACTCCATGTCTTTGCCTCCAGGATGGTCATCCCGCCAGGCGTAGAAGGCGTTCATCACCATCAACACGGCCGCCAGCAAGAGCCCGGGCACGACGCCCGCCGCGAACAACGCGGCGACCGAGGTGTCCATCAACGCGCCGTAGAAAATCAGGATCGAGCTTGGCGGAATGATCGGACCGATGATGGAGGAGGCACCGGTGATGGCGGCCGCATAGTCGAGCGAGTAGCCGCGCCGGCGCATCTCGGGGACAAGGGAATTGCCCAGGGCCGCTGCATCCGACACCGCCGAGCCGGACACGCCGGCGAAAAAGACACTGGTCAGGATATTCACATGCCCCAGCCCGCCCTTCAGCCGGCCGACCAAGGACATGGAGAAGTCGATCAAGGCGCGCGCCAAACCACCCCGGTTCATAAGGTCGCCCGCCAGGATGAAGAGCGGCATCGCCAGAAAGGCGAACACGTCGAGCTGGCTGAATAGACGCTGCGGGAGCACTGCCATGTAACGGACGTTGTCCGACAGAATAAAGGTCAGCACCGCGGCGGCGCCGATGGCATAGGCGATGGCCGCGCCCGAGAGTACCGCCAGAACCACAAACCCCAGAACGATCGCTACTTGCATGATGCGCCTTTTTTGCGTCTCACCGGTTTTCAACGCTAGGCGCAGGACATCTCATCCAAAACAAAAAGAATTTGCTCAACCCATAGCCTATGGCTATTCCTTGGGCATGGATGAACGCGCCATCACGCTCCAACGACTGCAAGCGTTTTCCGCTGTCTACGAGTGCGGGTCGATTACCGGCGCGGCGAAGGCGATGTCGGTCTCGCAGCCGACGGTCAGCAAGCATGTGCGTGACCTGGAGGCGGCGCTCGGGGTTGGATTGTTCTTGCTGCAGCGCGGTCGGGTGGTGCCCACGGCCGAGGCAGATTTCCTCTACGTCGATAGCCGGTTTATCGGCGAGGGGTTGCGACGATTGCGTGCCACGGTGCAGGACCTGCACACCGGTGCTGGACGGCGGCTTTCCGTAATCAGCGTCGGATTGCTGGCACAGCGCCACCTGCCGCGCGCGCTTGCCGCGCTCAGGGCGGCGCACCCTGCGCTGTCGCTCGATATCACGCTCGGCAATGCGCTGGAGCAGCTGGCCGCCCTTCGCTCGGGCCAGGCGGACCTCGGATTCTGCGCCGGGCTGGTGGAAGCCGCTGATCTGTGGCGAACCCGCATCGGTCGTGGCAAACTGGTTCTGCTCTTGCCCCGCGACCACCCGCTGGCAAGCCAGTCCAGCGTCCCAGAGGCAGCGGTGCGCGAATTGACGGACTGCATCGCAATGCCGGGCGATCGACCCTTGGGGAAACTTGCCCGAACTTTGCTGCCGGATCTCGAGGAGGTCGCAGGATCGATCACCTGTTTCTCGCTCGAAGCGATGCTGCCCCTGTGTGCTGCCCTTGGCCGACCCGCCGTCGTCGACTCCTTCACGGCCGCGCAGATATCGCCCGATGGGCCTCTGGTTGTGCGCCCCCTAGATCCAGCACCCGAGTTCAATGTCTACGCCTTTTCCCGCCGCCCACCCGATAGCATGGGCATGCCGGCGCGGCTGATCACAGCGATGACGACAACACTGGCCGAGACACAATAGGCCCAACAGGCGGCAGAGTGACCCCCTGATGCTTACCGCGCGGCGAACGGGTAGGTATTGGCCCGGTCGAGGCGCGTATAGGGCAATCGCGTCAGATCAGCGGGGCCGTGGTCCGGCGTGTCAACAATGACGATGCGCTCTGCCAGCGGTTCATAAACGGCGCGAAAATGCGTCTTGGAACGCAGAACGATGGTCGAGAAATCGCGCATTTCCTGACCAAAGATCGTAAAGGCATCTTCATCGACGGCAAAGGCAAAGGCGCTGACCAGGCTGACCGTGACACCACCGATCCGCACCAGGGCCGTCATGCCCAGATCGACCTCCATACCGGTCAGCATCGGTCCCGACATTTCGTAGCGCAACGGACCGCAGCGCAGAACCTCGCATTCATACACCCGGCGCGGCCCTGCCGCGGGCGAACTCCAGCCGCCGATCTCCAGCTCCACGCGTGCGCCCTGCCCTGCGGCATGGGCGGCCTGCGCAGCCGCGCTGTCCCACAGCATCGGCACAGCCACCCCATCTGCCCCGGCGTCGACAAGGGCCGACAACAGGTAAGTTGAGTCATTCGTCCGGTCCGCATGCTCCAATAACACCAAGGGGCGCGCTGCTGGCGGTTCAAGAGCGAGCGCCACTGCCTCGTCCACCGAATGCACGCGCTCGGGGCGATACAGGGCCTCTTTTTGCGCGCCGATAAGATCAGAAATCTCGTCGGCGGCCGCCGCCGCGGCGACGGCATCATCGGCAACCGCGATGACTGAGAAGCCGGTATTGTGCGCGTCGGCGTAGGAAAAGCCCGCCATGACGGAGATGTCGAGCCAACCGGGACAGCTTGCTTCCATCTGCCGAGCCCGCGCGATGATACCAGCCAAAGGCGGTCGCGCGGTGGCACTGAAGATACTTGGCACCGCCAGCCCCGGTCGCGCCACCGCCATCGCGGGTCGCACCCCGTCCCTAAGCATACGCACGATGCACCGCGCGGCCCGCCGGCCAGTCTCGCCCATGTCGGTATGCGGCGAATGGTGATAGCCAAAGGCCGCGTCGGCCTGCGCCAGAGTTCGGCTGTCGATGTTGCCATGATAATCCAGCGCGACAACCACCGGAATGTCAGGCCCGACCGCGTCACGGACCAGATCTATGAAATGCCGCTCGACATCTTCGAATCCCTCCGCCCAAGACGCGCCATGCAGGTGCAGCAGCACACCGTCCGGCGAAGTCTGCCGAACACTTTCGGCGATCTCGTTCGAGAAGGCGAGTACCGCGTCATCAGAGGCCGGTCCGAGCGCCCCGAGATAGGTGTAGACCAGTGGAGCGATCTCCATCTCCGCATCGCGGACTATGTCGATGAAGCCGCCGATTGCCGTGTTGGTTCCTTGCCACGCGGCAATCAGATCGGCCCCCCTGGTCGCCGCTTCCTCGAAATCGGCGCGCGACGACACTTGCGGCAGGAACGCCGCTGATTCGATATGAAAACCCGCGAGTGCGATCCGCATTTCATTTCCTTTCGCGGCCATTGAGAGAAAAGGTCAGCGCTGTTCACGGACGTCGCCAACTCGACCTGCCGAAGACCACTGATGTTAGCGGGCCTTGTGCAGTGGCGACCGCAAGCCGGGACGTCCGAAGGGTCCGTGTTTCCACCGAAACACGACGACAGGTTAGAGTATCGTCATCGCCGCCCACAACCGCACATGTGCCGATCATGGCCCCAAAGACTTTGATCAGGCAGCCCCCCAACAGGTGTGCCAATGCCCAAGCCACAACATGGGGAATTCGTGGCGCCGACGCTGCCTTTGAACACGACAAGGAATGGCCAGATCTCCATCGCCCGAAGGATCGATGGGAGAAGACCCAGGAAATCCCACAGCGGCTCATGGGGATGTGTTCTGGCGCCACCGATCCCCGGCGCGCAAATTTGCCTCTGTCGGCCGAAGCGAGAATGCCGGACATCCTCTATCCCGTGGTATCCGGCGATAACGTCTGTCGGGAAAAATCACCATTTGAAGTTAACCGATGCCAACTTTTCGTCGCCTGCGCGACAACCGCAACGTCAATAAAACCTGGCCTTTCGAGCGGTCAGTTGACAGATTTGACCCAATGCGCGTTTCTCGTTTCTCGTGATTGACAGGTATCACACACCTGACGGCTTCACGTGTGGCGAACCACGGTGCATGAAAGAAGGCTGAATCGCCAAACGGCGCACTGGCAGCATGCCTCCAGATGCGATCATGATTTCCCGCGTTTGCTGCGCGGATCATGCGCAGAAACCTTGGGCTTCGGCCCGGCTAAGGTCATTTTTCCTATTTCGGCTGTCCACCAGAACCCAAGGCCGGGGCGATCTCCTGTCCCACGCGGCAAAGGTGGCGCCGGACCGGGTTGCAGGGTTGACCCCGGCGCGGATACGGGGACGATCAGCACCGGGAAAAAGAACACGACAACAGGGACGGATCAGATGACCATGAAAGCCACTCTACTCCTGGCCTCGATGATTGCGCTTGGAAGCGCGGCGTCCGCCGAGACACGCATCGGGATGATCACGACGCTTTCGGGAGGGGGCGCATCGCTCGGCATCGATGTGCGCGACGGTTTCCTGCTCGCGCTGGAACAAGCCGGCCGAGATGATATCGAAATGATCATCGAGGATGACGAGCGAGCGCCTGACGTCGCCGTTCAGCTTGCCGATCGGATGATCCAGGCCGAGGACGTGGACATCATGACCGGCATCATCTGGTCGAACCTGGCCATGGCCGTCGTGCCCTCGGTGACGGCGCAGGATGTGTTCTACCTCTCGCCCAACGCAGGCCCCTCGCAACTGGCGGGGCGCGGCTGCCATCCGAACTACTTCAACGTGGCCTGGCAGAACGACAATCTGCACGAGGCCGCGGGCGCCTATGCCAACACGGCGGGCTACACCAACAGCTTCATCCTGGCACCGAACTACCCCGCCGGGCAGGACGCCCTGTCGGGCTATCAGCGGTTCTACGAAGGTGAGCTGGCCGGGGAGCTGTACACGCAGTTGGGCCAGACCGACTACGCCGCCGAGATCGCCCAGATCCGGGCCTCGGGTGCGGACAGCGTGTTCTTCTTCCTGCCGGGTGGCATGGGGATCTCGTTCCTGCGGCAGTATGCGGATAGCGGGCTCGATATTCCCGTGATCGGACCGGCCTTCTCGTTCGATCAGGGCATTTTGCAGGCGGTCGGCGCGGATGCCCTGGGCGTCGTCAACACCTCGCAATGGTCGCCCGATCTTGAGAACGAAGCGAACGTGGCCTTCGTTTCCGCCTTCGAAGAGGCCTATGGCCGTATCCCGTCGCTCTATGCCAGCCAGGGCTTCGACACCGCGAACCTGATCCTCTCGGCGCTGGAGGTCGCGGACCCCAACGAGGATCCGGACGCCTTCCGCGAGGCGCTGCGCGCGGCCGATTTCGCCTCGACCCGTGGCGAGTTCACCTTTGGACCGAACCACCACCCCATCCAGGATATCTACGTCCGCGAGGTGGTGCAGGACGGTGAGATCTTCACCAACCGCCTCATCGGCGTGGCCCTCGAAGATCGCGGCGACGCCTATGCAGACGACTGTTCGATGTGATCCACGATCAGAGTGAAACACTGGGGCCGGTCCGCAGGGGCCGGCCCCAACGCGTGAGGTAAGGCCAATATGTCCGCGATCCTGATCGTCGAACAGGTGCTGAACGGGCTTCAGTTCGGGGTCATGCTGTTCCTGATGGCTGCGGGGCTGACGCTGATTTTCGGCGTGATGGGGCTGATCAACCTCGCCCACGGGTCGCTCTACATGATCGGCGCATTCATTGCTGCGACGGTTGCCGGGCTGACGGGCTCGTTTCTGCTGGCCGTCGTCGCGGCGATGGCAGCCGGGGCCATGGCAGGCGCCCTCATTGAGATGACGGTAATCAGGCGGCTCTACCATACCGACCACCTTGACCAGGTGCTTGCGACCTTCGCCTTGATCCTCATCTTTTCCGAGGGGACGCGGGCTCTGTTTGGGTCTTTCCCCCTCTACCTCGACACGCCTGCTTTGCTGTCGGGGCCGGTAACCCTGCCGGGCGGCATCGAATACCCGCGCTATCGGCTGGCGCTGATCGCGGCGGGGCTGGCCGTAGCGCTTGGCCTGTGGCTGCTGATTGCGAAGACCCGCATCGGCATCCAGATCCGCGCCGGTGAGAACGACCGCGAGATGATCGCGGCCCTCGGCGTGGATATCCGCACGCTTTACACCTTCGTGTTCGCCTTGGGGGCCGCCCTCGCGGGTTTGGCCGGGGCGTTGGTCGGTGCAATTCAGTCGGTGCAGGTCGGTATGGGGGAACCCGTGCTGATCCTTGCCTTCGTGGTTATCGTGATTGGTGGCATCGGCTCGATCAAGGGGGCCTTCGTCGGGGCCCTGATCGTAGGCCTGACGGACACGTTGGGCGGTGTCTTCCTGCCAGAGGTCTTCAAGCTGTTCATGGAGCCGGCATCGGCCACCCAGATCGGCGCCTCGCTGTCGTCGATGGCCATTTACCTGCTGATGGCGGCCGTGCTGATCTGGCGCCCGACCGGCCTGTTCGGGGTGCGCACATGACCCGCGAAGGTTACGTCAACTCTGCCCTTGTCGCCGCGCTGATCGGTGTGCCGCTCTGGGCGCATGTCGCGGGCGAGCCATTTACGATCACGCTGGCCACACGTGCGGTGATCTTTGCGCTTGCAGCCGTCGGATTGAACCTTGCCCTCGGGTTGGGCGGGCTGGTCTCACTGGGTCATGCAGTGTTTTTCGGGATCGGCGGCTATGCCATGGGCATCCTCGCCTATCACGCCCAGATCTATTCACCGATGCTCCCCGACACGCTGGCGATCGAGGGGACGAAATCCATGCCGGTGATCTGGCTGGTGGCCATCCTCTGCTCGGCGCTCGCGGCGTTCGTGATCGGGCTTTTGTCCCTGCGCACCACCGGCGTCTATTTCATCATGATCACCTTGGCCTTCGGTCAGATGTTCTACTACTTCACCATCTCCTGGAGCGCGTATGGCGGCGAGGACGGGCTGTCGATCTACATTCGCAACAGCTTTCCCGGCCTGAACACGCTCGACCCGATCCAGTTCTACGCCCTCTGTTTTGTGCTGCTCGGTGGGGCGCTCTGGCTGTCGGCCCGCATCGCGCGCTCGCCCTTCGGGCTCATGCTGAACGCGGCCCGCCAGGTGCCGCACCGGGTCGAAACCGTGGGCCTGAACGGGCAAAGGGCGAAACTGCTGGCCTTCGTCATCTCGGGGGCGATCACCGGTCTGGCCGGTGCGCTCTTTGCCGATCTCAACCGCTTCGTCAGCCCCACTATGTTCAGCTGGCACATGTCGGGCGAGATCATGATCTTCGTGATCCTGGGCGGTGTGGCGCGCCTGTTCGGGCCGGTGGCGGGTGCGGTTCTGTTCGTCGCGATGGAGCATGTCCTGGGCGACCTGAGCGACTACTGGCACATCTACCTCGGCGCCGTGCTGCTCGGCATCGTGCTGTTTGCCCGCGGGGGTGTGATCGGGCTTCTGGCAGGGCAGGCAAAAGGCCATGACTGAACCGGTTCTCGATATTCGCGGCCTGACGAAGCGTTTCGGCGCGCTCGTGGTGTCGGACGAGATCGACCTCAGCCTGAGGCCCGGCGAGATTCATGCCGTGATCGGCCCGAACGGCGCTGGCAAAAGCACGCTGATCGCGCAGATTTGCGGCACGCTTGCGCCCGACGCCGGAGTGATCCGCCTGAACGGGCAAGACGTGACACGCCTGCCGACGCGGGCCCGCGCCCGGATGGGCCTTGCGCGGACCTTCCAGATTTCGGCGCTGGCGATGGAGGATTCTGTCCTGCAAAACGCGATGCTGGGCACCCTGGGGGCGGCGGGCAACCCGTGGCGCCTGTTCAGCCGGGTGATCTCGGACAAGGCCTTGCGCGCATCGGCAGAGGCGGCGCTCGACCGGGTCGGTTTGCTGGGCAAGGCCGCGATGCGCACGTCCGACCTCAGCCACGGGGAACGGCGGCAGCTAGAGGTTGCAGTCGCGCTGACCTTGAAGCCGTCGGCATTCGTGATGGACGAACCCATGGCCGGCCTCGGTGCCGAAGGCGGGCAGCGGATGACCGCCCTGCTTGACCAACTCCGGCACGAGGCGCCGATCCTGCTGGTCGAACATGACATGGACGCCGTCTTTGCCTTGGCCGACCGGATCAGTGTGCTGGTCTACGGCCGCATCATCGCCAGTGGTCCGCCGGACGCGATCCGCACCGATGCCGCCGTGCGCGACGCCTACCTGGGAGAAGACGCGTGACGCTTCTGACCCTTGAAAACGTCACGGCCAGTTACGGCACCAGCCAGGCCCTGTTTGGCATGACCCTCAGCATCGATCAGAGCGAGGCGGTCGCCATGATGGGGCGAAACGGCATGGGCAAGACCACGACGGTGAAAACGATCTGCCGGATGCTGCCAGCCGAGGGGCAAATCGGTTTCGACGGGCGCGACCTTACCCGGCTGTCCAGCCATCAGGCCGCACGGCTGGGGATCGGGCTGGTGCCAGAAGGACGGCGCTGTTTCCGCGACCTCACCGTGGAGGAAAACCTGCTTGTCGCCGCACGGCCCGGACACTGGGACCTTGCGCGCATCTTCGCGCTTTTCCCGCGCTTGGGCGAGCGGAAGAAGCAACGCGCCTCGACGCTGTCGGGCGGCGAACAGCAGATGCTCGCAATCGGTCGCGCGCTGATGACGAACCCGCGTCTGCTGATCCTCGATGAAGCGACGGAGGGGCTCGCCCCGCTCATCCGCGCCGAAATCTGGGAAGCTGTCGCGCGTCTCAAGGCCGAGACAGGTCTCGCGCTTCTGGTCATCGACAAAACGCTGAAGGAGCTACGGCAAGTTGCCGACCGGGCTATCCTGATCACCCGCGGCCAGGTGGCCTGGGAGGGCGCTATGGCTGATTTGGATGCCGAAACGAGTGAGCGCTACATCGGTGTGTGAGGGGTTAATCTTTGCAGTGCGCCACTGCGGAATTCACTCGTTTGCTTGACATTGCCAATCTTTCATCCCAACTGACTTTGACAGCGATCAATGCGCAGTGTCGTGAAGATCGGTCCTGATTGTATGCAACAGTGTGGCGCGGCCTGCTCGTCCTATGCTGGTTTGGATCGTTCGCGAGTGCGACGTCGAATGGCTGCTGTTCCGGTGCAAGGAAACATGACATGACATTAAAAAAGATCCGGTCGAGGTCTCTCCGCTCCCTGATCGTTGCCCTGTTCACGGCTGCCTTGCCTTGGACCGGCATGGCAAGCGCGCAGTCGCATCTTGAACTGCAGCCGCAGGACGTCACCGAGTGGAAATCGGTCTACGGTCAGATCCAGCCGCGGCGGATGCTGCCTGCCCGGGCGCGGCTCGGCGGGACACTGGAAACGCTCGACGTGATCGAAGGAGATCGCGTCGAGGCAGGTCAGGTCATCGGTCGGGTTGTCGATGTGGCGTTGCAATTCCGCCTGGCGGCCAACGATGCCCAACTCGAAGCGCTCCGCTCGCAGCTTGCGAATGCCGAGACCGAACTCGCGCGTGGCGAGGAATTGCTCGCGCGCGGCGTCACTACCGTTCAACGGCTGGACGGGCTGCGCACGCAGGTCGAGGTCTTGCGCAACCAGATCGCGGCGGCTGAGGCCGAGGGGCGTGTGATCGGGCAGCAGTTGTCCGAAGGGGATATCCTTGCCCCTATCGCGGGTCGGGTCCTCACCGTGCCGGTCGCGGCCGGCGCCATCGTGATGCCGGGTGAATCCGTGGCGACGATCGGCGGGGGCGGCGTGTTTCTGCGGCTTGCGGTGCCCGAACGTCATGCCACCCTGATGCGCGAGGGCGACACCATCCAGATCAGCCCGGGGGCAGAGGACGACGCAATCGAGGGCAGGCTGGCGCGCGTCTATCCGCAGATCGAGAATGGCCGCGTGCTGGCCGATGTCGAGGTCGAAGGCGTTGACGACCGCCTGGTCGATGCGCGCGTTCTGGTGCGTCTGCCGATCGGGTCGCGAGAGGCCTTCCTCGTGCCCGAAGCGGCGCTCGATCACCGTTTCGGCCTCGACTACCTGAGCCTCGGGGGTAACGATCCGCGCGAGCATGTCGTCCAGGTCGGCGACACCCATGTGGTCGATGGCGAGACGATGGTGGAAATCCTCGCCGGCGTGTCGGCGGGTGACATCGTGGTGCTGCCATGAGTGCGCCCGAAGCCGAGGACGGATACGAACCCGCCAAGCTGGGCATCGCCGGCGCGCTGACCCGTGCGTTCATCCAGTCGCCGCTGACCCCACTTCTGATGCTGGCGTCGCTTGCCATGGGCCTGATCGCGCTCATGTCCGTCCCGCGCGAGGAGGAACCGCAGATCTCGGTCCCCATGGTCAACGTGATCGTGCAGGCGCCGGGGCTGGTGGCCGATGATGTCGTGAACCTCGTCACCGAACCGCTGGAAGGCATTCTGCGGGCAATCCCGGATGTCGAGCATGTCTACTCGCAGACGCATGACTACCAGACGATGCTGACGGCGCGTTTCGTCGTCGGGACCTCGTCCGATGCGGCGATCTTGCGGGTTCATGAACGCGTGCGCGCCAACATGGATCGCATCCCGGTGGGCATTCCGGAACCCCTGATCATCGGGCGCGGCATCGACGATGTGGCCATCGTGACCCTGACGCTCAGCGCCGCGGACGGCAGCGAGGTCGGTGCGAACGCCCTGTCGGATATCGCGCGCGAATTGCGCGGGGAAATCCAGCGCATCGAGGATGTCGGCCTGAGCTATATCGTTGGCGAAGCGTCCGAGGCGATCCGCGTGACACCCGACCCGGAGCGGCTGGCGCTGTTCGGCGTGACCCTGCAACAGCTGGCGCAGAAGGTCGCCGGCGCGAACAGCATGATGAATGCCGGCACCCTCTATAGCGAGGGGGACGAGATCACCCTACTGGCCGGCCAAAGCCTTGTCTCGCCGACCGAGATCGCGGGGCTGTTGCTGACCACGCGGGACGAACGGCCCGTCTATGTCGGGGACGTGGCCGATATCTCCTTTGTCGAGGATATGTCGGACCATCGCGTGACCCAGATCACCCGGGGCGAAGACGGCGAACTTGACCGTCGCCCCGCCGTCACACTGGCCTTCGCCAAGCGCGCAGGCGCGAATGCCGTCACCGTGGCCGAGGAAATCCTGCACCGGGTCGAGGCGCTGGAGGGCTCATTGATCCCCGACAGCGTGCAGGTCGAGGTGACCCGTGATTACGGTGAGACCGCAGCGCACAAGGCCGACAAGCTTCTGCTGAAGCTGTTCCTCGCCACGCTCTCCATCGTTGTTCTGACGCTGCTGACCATCGGCTGGCGGGAAAGCATCGTGGTGGCCATCGTCATCCCGGTGACGATCCTTCTGGCGCTCTTCGCGGCCTGGGCGATGGGCTACACGCTGAACCGGGTGTCGCTGTTTGCGCTGATCTTCTCCATCGGGATCCTGGTCGATGACGCCATCGTGGTGATCGAGAACATCGCGCGGCACTGGGCGATGGGGGATGGGCGCAGCCGCATCCGCGCCGCCATCGACGGCGTGGCCGAGGTGGGCAATCCGACCATCGTCGCGACCCTGACGGTCGTGGCCGCCCTTCTGCCGATGCTGTTCGTGTCTGGCCTGATGGGGCCCTACATGAGCCCGATCCCCGCCGTCGCCTCCGCCGCGATGATCCTGTCCTTCTTCATCGCGGTCATGGTCACGCCATGGCTGATGATCAAGATTTCGGGCAAGGCGCCGGTGCATGGCCATGACGGGGCCCATGGCGGCACGCTGGGGCGCATCTTCCGCGCCGTCGCGCGCCCGGTCCTCAAGTCACGGCCCGGAGCGGCGCTGTTTCTCTTGCTGACGATCGTGCTGTCCTTCGGATCGCTCGGCCTGCTCTACACCCAGCATGTGACGGTCAAGCTTCTGCCCTATGACAACAAGGATGAGTTGGCCGTCGTCTTCGACCTGCCCGAGGGCAGCGCGCTGGAAGACACCGATGCCGTCGCGCTGGCCGCCGCCGAGATCGCGATGGGCCTGCCCGAGGTGCGTTCGGTCGAGACCTATGCCGGCACCGCCGCGCCCTTCAACTTCAACGGCCTCGTGCGCCACTACTTCATGCGGCAATCGCCCCATATGGGCGATATCCAGATTAACCTTGGTGACCGCGAACGGTCCAGCCACGACATTGCGCTGGACCTGCGCGAGCGACTGGCCGCGCTGGACCTGCCCGAGGGCACGCGCATCCGCACCGTCGAGCCGCCCCCCGGTCCGCCGGTGATGGCGACGCTTCTGGCCGAGGTTTACGGCCCCGACACGGAGACACGCCGCGCCGTTGCCCGCGAGGTGCGCGGCGCCTTCGAAAGCGTCGATTTCATCGTCGATATCGACGATACCTTTGCCACGCCCGCCCGGCGCATGCGCCTGCTGCTGTCCCCGGACGACCTGGAATTCTACGGCGTGACCGAAGCGGATGTGCTGAACACCATCGCGACGCTGAACGGCGCGCAGGTGGTGGGGTATTCCCATCGCGGCCTCGACCGTGACCCGCTGCCCATCGTGATAGGCCCCGACCGGGGCGACCGGGTGCTTGACGAGTCCTTCCTGTCGACGCCCGTGCCCGCCAACCTGCTGCCGGGCGCGCGCGGCGTGGTCGAACTGGGCGACGTGGTCGAGGTGATCGAGGAAAGCGCCTCGCCGATGATCTACCGCCGCAATGGACGCCCGGCCGAGATGGTGATGGGCGAGTTGGCAGGCCGGTTCGAAGCGCCGCTTTACGGCATCATCGCCGTTGGCGAGGCGCTGGACAGCCGCGACTGGGGCGACCTGCCCCAACCCGAGATCCTGCTGAACGGCCAGCCCGAGGATGAAAGCCATCCGTCCGTCCTTTGGGACGGCGAGTGGGAGGTCACCTGGGTGACCTTCCGCGACATGGGCGCCGCGTTCGGCGTGGCGCTTTTGGCCATCTACGTGCTGGTGGTGGCCCAGTTCGGCTCGTTCCGTTTGCCGCTTGTCGTGTTGACGCCGGTGCCCCTGACCTTCCTGGGGATCATGGGGGGGCACTGGTTGTGGGGCGCACCGTTCAGCGCGACCTCGATGATCGGGTTCATCGCGCTGGCCGGGATCATCGTGCGCAACTCGATCCTGTTGGTGGATTTCATCCGGAACGCCGATACCGAGGGCAAGACGCAGCTCGATATCCTGCTGGAGGCCGGGGCGATCCGGTTCAAGCCGATCCTGTTGACGGCCTTGGCCGCGATGTTCGGGGCCATCGTGATCCTGAGCGACCCGATCTTCCAGGGGCTCGCGCTGTCGCTACTGTTCGGCCTGCTGACCTCGACGCTGCTGACCGTGCTGGTGATCCCGGCGATCTACCGCGTGCTCAAGACCTGAAGGGGGCAGCGCTAGCGCAGCGCTGCCATCACGCCCCGAAGCTCGGCCAACCCGCGCAAGCGCCCGATCAACGGGTAGCCGGGTTGGCCCTCCCTGCCGAGGTCATCCAGCAGGTCATGCCCATGGTCGGGGCGCATGGGAATGTCATGGTCGCCCCGCCCCGCCTCGCGCCGCCGCGCTTCCTCGGCCATCAAGGCGCGGATCGTGGCAACCATGTCGGTATCGCCATCCAGATGCGCCGCTTCGGAAAAACTTACCCGCACTGCGCCATTGTCGCGCTCGCGGCGGGTGTTGCGCAGGTGGGCGAAATGGATGCGGTCCCCCAGGGCCTCGACAAAGGCGACCGGGTCGAAATCGGCCCTGACACCGAGCGACCCGGTGCAGAGCGTGGCCCCATTCGCGGGGCTGTCCACGGCCTGCAGAACTGCTTGGTAGTCGGCAAGGTCCGACATGACGCGCGGCAACCCCAGCAGGGGAAATGGCGGATCGTCGGGGTGACAGCAAAGCCGCAGGCCGAGGCCCTCGGCAACCGGCGCGACCTCTTCGAGAAAAGCGATCAGGTTGGCCCGCAGGGTTTCGGCATCAATGCCGTCATAGGTCGCAAGAAGCGCGCGCACCTCGTCCAGCGTCCAACTGTCATTCGCGCCGGGCAGGCCCGCGGTGATATTCGCCGCCAGCGCCTCGCACGCGGTCTGATCCATCCCCTTGGTGCGGGCTTTGGCGTGGGTGCGCGTGGTGACGTCATAATCTGCGGCCGCCCCCTCTCGCCCGAGAATATGGATGTCGAACACCGCGAAATCGATCAGGTCGAACCGCATCGCCGTGCCGCCCCCCGGAACCGGGGCGCGCAGATCGGTCCGGGTCCAGTCGAGGATGGGCATGAAATTGTAACAGATGACCCTTGGGCCGCCCGCCTGCGCAAGGGTGGCGAGGCTGTCTTTCCACGCGGCGATGTGCTCGGCAAACCCAACCCCGCGCGTCTTGATGGCTTCGGAAACGGGCAGGCTTTCGACCACGTCCCATGTCAGCCCCTCGGCCTCGATCATCGCCTTGCGCGCGGCGATCTCGTCCACCGGCCAAACCATGCCGGGCGGCACGTGGTGCAGGGCGCTGACGATCCCCACGGCGCCGGTTTGGCGCACCTGCGGCAGGGTGATCGGATCGGGCGGGCCGAACCAGCGCCAGGTCTGTCTCATGCCACCACCTCCGGCTGCCACCCGGCGCGGATCGGGTCTTGCGCATGCAGGGGAAGGGAAATCGTGTTGCCGGACCGGGCCGCTGCATAGATCGCGCTGACCAACTCGATGGAGCGGCGCCCATCCTCGAAGCTGACACAGCGCGACGGATCGCCGGCAATCGCGGCGGCCAGGGCCTCGAAATACCCGGCGAAACCGACATGACCCTTGGCATTGGCCACGATGGCATCAACCTCGCCCTGCCGAGACGGATCGCGGGCCTTGAAACGCCATGTGTCTGCCGCAGGCGCATAGGGGCTGGTTCCGCTGGTGGCGGTGAGCTCACGAAAGACGAAGCGCAGGCGGGTTTCATCGCCCGCCGCCCCCAACGTGATCGAGGAGGTCGCAAGCGCCCCGTTCTCGAACCCGAAGGCCAGCGCCGCGCAATCCTCGGTCTCGATCTCGTTCACACGAGTTGCGCAATGCGCCTGCACGCGGGCCACCGGGCCGAAGTACCGGCAAAGCAGGTCATGCGCGTGGATCGCATGCCCCAGAACGGCGCCGCCGGACTCACCCGCCCATGTGCCGCGCCACGGCACGGCGTAATAGGCGGCGTCGCGATCCCAATGAGTCTCGACGCTCGCCATGACTGGCGGGCCGGCAAGCCCCGCCGCGATCAAGGCGTCCAGTGCGGCGGTCGCCGGGCCAAAGCGGTACTGGAAGACGGGCGAGAACACCTTGCCCGACGCCCTGATCGCGCGGGCGAGGCCATCAGCCTCGGCAAGGTTCCGGGTCATCGGTTTTTCGCACACCACGTGCTTGCCTGCGGCCAGCGCGGCGATGGACACCTCGGCATGGAGGTGCGGCGGCAGGCAGATATCGACAAGGTCGATCTCGGGGTCGGCAAGAACGGCGTCGAGGTCTGGCGTTGTGGTGATATCCGGATCGTTCCCCGCGACTGCATCGGCCCGGCCCAGATCGCGGTCGCACAGCGTGGCAACGCGGAACAGGTCAGGCAGGGCGCGATAACCCTGCAAATGCTCGGCCCCAATCCCCGCCCCGATGATCGCAACGCGGATCATGCCCGCCCCTCGGCCATGGCCTGTGCCTGCAAGGCAAGCTCCATCACCGTGAAGCAATGGGTCTGCGCCATCGCGGTTTCAGTCCTGTCCTGCACATCCGCGATCAGCCGCGGGAAGTAGGGCAAACCGGCCTCGCGCGCGTCGATCACTTCGCAGCGGTCGCCATTGGCGAGAATAAGCGAATCCGTGCCCTCGCGCCCGCCAACATCGACGTATTTTCGCAGCTCGATATAGCCGTCGGCGCCAAGGATCGTCAGCCGCCCGTCCCCCCAGTTCGGAAGGGCATCGGGGGTATACCAATCCACCCGGATATACCCGCGCCCCTGGTTCGAGCGCAAAACGATCTCTCCGAAATCCTGAAGCCCTGGGTCCGAGGTGTTCGCGTAATTCTCGACCGCGGCATGCGTGATCTCGGCGCTGTCGGAGCCGGTGAAGAACAGGAACTGGTCGATCTGGTGACTGGCGATATCGGTCAGGATGCCGCCATAGGCGTCGCGGTCGAAGAACCAATCGGGCCGCGTCGCGCGGTTGAGCCTGTGCGGCCCCAGCCCCACGGTTTGCACGACCCGTCCAATCGCCCCTTCGGCCACCAGATCGGCGGCGGCGGTGACGGACGGCACCTCGAACCGTTCCGAGAAATCGACCGACCAGATGCGGCCCGTGCGCGCCTGCACCTCGCGGATGCGGGCCAGCTGGTCGAATGTCGTGCAGCCGGGCTTGTCGACCATCACGTCCTTGCCGGCCTCCATCGCCGCGATGGCGTATTCCGCACGGTCACGCGGGATGCAGGAGATCAGGATCAGGTCGATGGCCGGATCGTCGAGCAGGCGACGCCAGTCTTCAACCCGCGGAACATCGGGAAACCGCTTCACGAACCCGTCCAAGGTGCCCGGATGCCCTTCGGTCCACCACCCCACGAACTCCGCTCCCTCAGCCATGAGGTTCGCGGCCATGCCAAAGATATGGCGGTGATCGATGCCGATACCGGCGAAACGAATACTCATGATCCCTCGATGGAAATGGCCCGACCCTCGGCGGACGACCGGGTGATGGCGTCGATCAGGCGATGTGCGGCGAGCGCGTCCCGCCCTGTGATGGCGGGGGGACGCCCCTCGCTAAGCGCTGCTGCGAAGTCTTCGAGGACCGCTTGATGCCAGTCATGGGTGAAGGCCATCGGGTCGGCCCCGCCGCCTGTTCCTGCCACAGCGCCATGCGTCTCGGACCTGCCATCGCGCCAATTGACGGACAAGGTGCCATCGGCAAGGCGCAGACTTGCGTCTTCGAAGTGAAGGGTGATCGACTCGGACCCGCCGGGGAAGGACGCGGTGGATGCGGTCAGCCAGCCGACCCCGCCCCCGGCGAAGCGCAGCCCGGCCATGGCCACGTCTTCGGCCTCCATCGCATGGAACCGCGAGGTCGCGCACATGGCCGTGACATCGGTCACCCGACCGGTCAGCGACAGCGCCAGGTCGATGGTATGGATCGCCTGGCTGATCAGGACACCGCCGCCGTCGCGGGCGTAGGTGCCGCGCTCGGGCTCGTCATAGTAGGATTGATCCCGCCACCACGGCACAGAGATTTCGGCAAGGCCAAGCGCCCCGAGTTCACCGGTGGCGATCAGAGCTGCGGCTTTGCGTGACGCGGCGCGCATGCGGTGCTGAAAGACCACCCCGAGCGGCACATCCGCTGCCTCGCACAACTCGACGACCTCGATGGCCTCGGCCAGGGTGCGCGCGACCGGCTTCTCAAGAAGAATTGGCTTTCGCGCGGCAACCAACGGTTCAATCAACTCGATCCGGGCGTTGGGCGGCGTCAGGATCAGGGCGAAATCGGCATCCGGGTCAGTGGCAAGCTCGGCGATATCGGCATAGACCTTTGGCCGCTGGCCGAGTTCGGTTTCGGCCATATCCGCAAAGCGCTCTGCGCTTTTGGAATGACGGGCCAGCAGGCCGGACAGGGAGAGTGCAGGGGTGGCATCACGGATCGCAAGAAGGTGGGTACGCGCCACCATCCCGGTTCCGATCATCCCCACGCCAAGCGGGGCATCCTTGCTGGCCATCGCGGCGCGTCCTCCTGCCTTGCCTGCGGGACACTGACTGTGCGTCAGAGCGTTGTCAACAATCCCGCACACCAGTATACCGGATTTAGATCTACAATGTGTAAAGGGCCTGCCCCATGACCGCCACCTCCGAGCCCGTGCCCCTGTCGCAGATCGACCTCCCGCCGCTCGATCTGACCCAGCCCACGGCTGAACAGATCCATTCGGCCCTGCGCAAAGCGATCCTGTCCCTGTCGCTGCCCCCGGGAACCCGCATATCCGAGGCAGAGGCCGGTCAACGCTTTGGCGCCAGTCGAACCCCCGTCCGCGAAGCCATGACATGGCTCAGGGATGAAGGGCTGATCGTGACCTTTCCCTCGCGCGGCAATTTCGTCACGCGCTTTTCCGAGCCGGCCATTCGAAGCGCCCAGTTCATCCGCGAAGCGCTTGAAATGGCGGCCGTGACCCTGATCTGCGAAAGCGGCCTGTCGCCCGAACACGACCAGCGCCTGACAGAGGCCTTGGCGGCGCAGGCCAAGGCAATCGAAAACAGCGATGCCGAGGCGTTCCATGCCGCCGACGACGCTTTTCATGCAACCATCGCCTCCGCCACGAACATGCCGAGGATTGAAACACTGGTCTCGCGCGAGAAAACCGCGCTCGACCGTCTGCGCGCCCTGCGCCTGAACGACACCGAACATTTGCGCCAGCTGGCCGACGAACATGGCCGCATCGCCAACGCGCTCCGAAAGGCCAACCTGGGACGCGCGCAAAGGATTCTGACGCCACATCTGCGCGGCGTTCTTGGTGTTCTGGAGTCCCTGAAATCCGAGCATCGGGACTATTTCGAATGAACGCCCCGCAGCCGCGCCTGCCTGTGCTGCCGTCGCGGGCGGCGGCGATTTTCGAGGCTATTGCCGATCTGCCGATCATCTCGCCCCATGGGCATTGCGACCCATCCTGGTGGGCGAAAGACAGCGCCTTTCCCGATCCTGCCGCATTGCTTGTCACCCCGGATCACTACCTGTTCCGGATGCTCTATTCGCTGGGGGAGCGTTTGGAAGACCTGGGCATCGGTGCAGCACCGGGGAGTGTCGACAGCCGTGCCGTGTTTCGGTGCTTTGCCCGGCATTGGGATGCTTTCCTTGGCACGCCGACGCGCGGATGGCTGGAACATACCCTCTATACGGTCATCGGGGTGCCGGTGGACCTGTCGCCCGAAACGGCAGATGCCGTGCACGATCATATCGCCGAATGGCTTGAGGATCCGGCAAACCGGCCCCGGGCCCTGTTCGACAGCTTCGGGATCGAATGCCTGGCGACGACCGACCCGGCCCTGTCCGACCTTGGCGATCACGATGCGATTGCCGCCTCCGGGTGGACCGGTCGGATCATACCGACCTTCCGCCCGGACGATTTGTTGAACCCGGCGAGGCCCGGGCACGCCGCCAACCTGCTGAAGCTGGGCGAGATGACCGGGATCGACACCACCAGTTTCACCGGCTTCCTGAACGCACTCGCAGCCCGACGCGAGGCGTTTCGTGCGCGTGGGGCGACCGCGACGGATCATGACGTGCCGGTCCTGATGACCCGGTGGCTGCCCAGAGATCAGATCGAGGCACTCTACGACCGGGCGCTGCGTGGCACTCTTACCCCGTCCGAGGCCGCGCGGTTTTACGGTCATATGCTGACCGAGATGGCGCAAATGTCGGCCGAAGACGGCATGGTGATGCAGCTTCATGTCGGCTCCACCCGCTCCACCAACGCGCAGCTTCTGAAGCGCTTCGGCCCGGACATGGGGGCGGATATCCCCGCGCCCGTCGATTGGGTTACGGGCCTCGATGCGCTGTTGACCCGTGTCGGAAACGATCCGCGCCTGCGCCTGATCCTGTTCACGCTGGACGAGGCCAGCTATGCGCGCCAACTCGCGCCAATGGTGGGGCATTGGCCGTCCTTGCGCCTTGGTCCGCCGTGGTGGTTCCACGACAGCCTGAACGGCATCCGCCGCTATTTCGACCAGGTGGTGGAAACGGCAGGTTATCTGAACCTTGCCGGGTTCAATGACGACACCCGCGCTTTCCTGTCGATCCCGGCGCGTCACGACCTGTGGCGGCGGGGCGTCGCCCTGCACCTTGCCGACCAAGAGGAGCGCGGCCTTCTGCGCACCGCCGACTCTGCGCGCATCGCGCATCTTCTGGCCCACGACCTTGCCATCGACGCCTACCGGTTGGAGGGCTGATGCCGCGCATCCTTCACCTGGGGTTCGGGAATTTCCACCGGGCCCACCAAGCCTGGTATACCGCGCATGCCCCGGGCGACTGGAAAATCACCGGCGTGTCCATGCGTACCGCCGCCCTTCGAGATGCCCTGTCGCCAGCCGGTTTTGCCTATGACCTTGGCATCCTGTCACCCGAGGGCCTTCAGGTCGAGCGGATCGCCGTGCATGATCGCCTGCTGGTCGCCGCCGAAGACCCGGCCGCCGTGATCGAAGCGATAGCGGACCCTGATGTTCAGGTCGTGACCCTGACCGTGACAGAGAAAGGCTATCACCTTGGCCCCGATGGAAGGCTTGCCCTTGACGATGCGGCCATTCAGCGGGATCTCGGGTCAGAGGCGCCCATCACGGCCATTGGATTGCTGGCGGGCGGCCTCCGCCAGCGCGCCTCGAAACGGGCCGGGCCACTGACCGTCCTGTCCTGCGACAACCTCTCGGGCAATGGGCGCAAGTTGATGGCGGCGGTTGGGTCCTACCTCGCGGCGGCCGGACAGGACCCCAAGATCCTGTCCTTGTCCAGCTTTCCCGATTCGATGGTCGATCGCATCACCCCTGCCACCACGGAGGACACCCGAACCCGCATCGCTGCGGTAACCGGGCGCAAGGACGCCGCCCCGGTCCTGACGGAGGCCTTCACCGATTGGGTCATCGCCGACCGTTTCGCAGCAGACCGACCCGCGTGGGACACGTGCGGGGCACGCTTCGTGTCTGATGTCGCGCCTTACGAGGCGCGCAAACTTCTGATGTTGAACGGCGCACATTCGACCTTGGCCTATGCGGGCCTGCTGGCTGGGCACACCTGCGTGCATGAGGCGATCGTCGACATCGGCTTGGCGGCCCTGATCCGCGCCTTCTGGCGAGAGGCCGCGCCGCTCTTGCCTCAGTTCGACCAAGGCGCCCTCGACCAGCATGGCCGCGATCTGGTCGATCGCTTCTCGGTTCCCGGAGTGCGCCATCGCCTCGACCAGATCGCGATGGATGGATCGCTCAAGCTGCCCTTGCGGGTTTTGCCCGTCCTGCGTCACCACGGGTTCGCGGCACCCGCCGCGACACGCGCGATTGCAGCTTGGATTGCTCTGGTGTCCAAGCGCGTCGAGACCCGCGTCAGCCTACATGACCCTGCCGAGGATGCGCTGCGCGACGCCTTCGCGCCCGCTCGCCCGCCAGTGGAGCGGGTCAATCGCGCCTTGGCCTGCCTCGGGATCGCCGAGGGCGACGCCCCTCTGGCGTGGTCGGAGGACCTGGCGGCCACTGTCTTCGGAACGTGATCTGCGCCGACCCGTCACCTCATTGCAATTTGGCGCAATCCCCGACAAAAACGCTCGACAAGGTTTACCCCCAACGGCAGGACAGCCGGAATGATCCGAAAGACGGCATTCACCTCGCCCGGCTTGCTGGGCACGCTGGCATGGATTGCCGCGGGCATCTGCCTGTTGCCGATGGCGGCGGTCGTTCTGGCCGCGGTCACAGGCGGGTTCGACACGGTCTCGCGCCTCGCTGACACGGTGTTGTGGCGCTACACGGGCACGACGGCCTTGCTGATCCTGCTGGTCGGGGTTGGCACAGGCGTGATCGGGACCGCGACGGCATGGCTGGTCACCGCAACGCGATTTCCCGGCCATAGGGTGATCGAAGTCGCGCTGGCCCTGCCGCTGGCCTTTCCGGCCTATGTTCTGGCCTATGCCTATACGGATTTCCTCGACCACCCGGGTCTCGTGCAGACCACGTTGCGGGACCTGACCGGCTGGGGACCGCGCGATTACTGGTTCCCGGAAATCCGCTCGCTCGGCGGGGCGGCGGCGATGCTGACCCTCGTGCTGTACCCGTATGTCTACCTGCTGGTTCGCGCCGCTTTCATGCAGCAATCGGCGACCGCCTACATCGCCGCACGCACCCTTGGCCAAGGGCCGTGGGGTGCGTTCCTGCGCGTTTCACTGCCGATCGCGCGCCCGTCCATCGCGGGTGGCGTCCTGCTCGCCCTGATGGAGACCCTCGCCGATTATGGCACCGTGTCCTATTTCGGCGTGCAGACCTTCGCGACGGGGATCTACCAAAGCTGGTTCTCTTTCTTCGACCGGGGCGCAGCGGCGCAGCTGGCGCTTTGTCTGCTTGTTGTCGCGCTGACCCTCGCCGTGCTGGAACGGGCACAACGCAAGAACCAGCGCCACCACGGCGCGGGCCGGCGGTTCGAGGCGATGCAGCCCGTGCACCTGTCGGGCGGGCGGGCCTGGGCCGCATGGGCGGTCTGCATGGTCCCGGTGTTTTTCGGGTTCCTTCTGCCGGTTGTCCTGTTGGTGAGCATGGCGTGGGACTCGGGCCAATTGTTGTTTACCGAGCGCTACCTTGGGTTCCTGCGCAATTCGCTCACGCTGGCTTCTATCGCCGCGCTGCTGACGGTCGGCGCCGCGATCGTCCTGGGGTTCAACGCCCGGCTGCGCCCGACCCCCGCCTCTCGTCTGGCGGTGCGCCTGGGCGGGCTGGGCTATGCCGTTCCGGGTGGCGTGATCGCGGTTGGCCTGCTTGTGCCCTTCGCTGCCTTCGACAATGCGCTCGATGCCTTCATGGAGACACGCTTCGGCATCGACACCGGGCTTTTGATCACAGGGTCGATCTGGCTTTTGGTGGCGGCCTACATGGTGCGCTTCATGGCAGCGGCGCTGTCGGCCTATGACGCGGGACTGGCCACCATCAATCCCAATATCGACGCCGTGGCCCGCACGTTGGGGCGCACGCCCCGATCCATGCTGCGTGGCGTCCATCTGCCGATCCTGCGCCCGTCGATCCTGACCGCGCTGCTGATCGTCTTCGTCGACGTGATGAAGGAACTGCCCGCGACGCTGATCATGCGGCCGTTCAACTTCGACACGCTGGCGGTTCAGGCGCACCGACTGGCGGCCGATGAACGGCTGGCCCAAGCTGCGGTGCCCAGTCTTGTGATCGCTGCTGTCGGCCTCTTGCCGGTCGCCGTGCTGTGCTGGGGCCTGGGGCGGGAAACCAGAACCGGCCGGAGATTCATCCCGGACCCGGACGCGCAAGCCGCCGAATAATCCCCTGCAAACCGAAACGGGCGCCCCGGATGGGACGCCCGTTGAAAGCCGGAAGCGGGGAAGAGGTCACTCCCAGCCGACCTCGTTGAAGATCTGCTGCGCCAGGGCGACATTCTCGGCAACCGCGGCAAGGTCGACATCGTCAGCCTCCCATTCGCCGAGGGCCTCGACGCTTTCGGCCAGCGGCGCGGTTGCGACGACGGGGTACTCGTCATTCCCGGCGCTGAAGTAATCCTGGGCCTGGTCACTGGCCAGATACTCCAGGAATGCGACGGCGGCATCCCGGTGGGGGGCATGGGCCGCGACACCACCGCCCGAAAGGTTCACATGCGCACCGTTGCCGCCCTGATCCGGGAAGACCCAACCGATAGTCGCGCGCTGTTCTTCCGACAGGCCGTCGACCTCGGTGCGGATGGCGCGGGCAAAGTAGTAGGTGTTCGAGATCGAGATATCGCACTCGCCTGACACCAAGCCGCGCAACTGGTCGGTGTCACCGCCCTGCGGGTCGCGGGCAAAGTTCTCGACCACGCCGGCGGCCCATTCGCGCGCAGCCTCTTCACCGTGGTTCTCGATCATCGCCGCAAGCAGCGTCTGCGAGTAGACGTTCGTCGACGAGCGATGGCACACCATCCCCTCATAGGCATCATCGGCGAGGTCCATATAGGTCTGCGGCGGGTTTTCCACGTCTGCCGTGTCGTAGAAGATGATCCGCGCGCGCTGACTGAAGCCGAACCAAAGGTTGTCGTCATCCCGCAGGTTCGACGGGATGCGCGCGGTCAGCACGTCAGACTCCACAGCTTGCAGCAGCCCCATGTCGGCCGCCCTTTGAAGGCGCGAGGTATCGACCGTAAGGAACACGTCGGCGGGCGAGTTGTCGCCTTCGGCTTGCATCCGGGCGATCAGCTCATCGGCATTGCCCTCGATCCGGTTGATCGTGATGCCGGTCATTTCCTCGAAATCGGAGTACAGGCGTTCGTCGGTATCGTAGTGGCGCGACGAATACAGGTTGAGTTCCTGCGCCTGTGCAGCAGTCAGGGTAGAGGCAGCGATGGTCGTCCCCAGAAGGGCGGCAATCGTTCTGGTCATGATATTTCCTCGCGGGTCCTGTTCAATTTCCCGACCATTTTTGTCGGATGTGGCGCCTTCAAAACCGAGAATCGGCGCGCCGTCAATAAAGACTGATAAATTTTGTCAGATATAGGGCTTTCCTATCGGCACCATGCCTTTCGCGTTGTGATCGATGCACCGGGCAGGCACAACCGGACGAGAACAGGGAGGGAGAAGCAGACATGCGCGCCGGGATCGCGTTCTTGATCGTCGCCTACATGCTGAGCCAGTTCTACCGCGCGTTCCTTGCGGTTCTGGCCCCGGTCCTGGCACAGGATATCGGGACGACCACGGGCGACCTGGCGCGCGCTTCGGGTCTGTGGTTCGCTGCGTTCGCGCTGATGCAATTGCCGGTCGGTTGGGCACTCGACCATATCGGGCCACGCCGCACGGCCTCGATCCTGTTTGCCCTTGGGGGCGCAGGGGGTGCCGCCCTTTTCGCCATGGCGCAGGGGCCTGGTGCCATCACTGTTGCCATGATCCTGATCGGGATCGGCTGCGCCCCGGTGCTCATGTCAACCTACTACATCTTCGCGCGCGAGTTTTCTGCCGCGATTTTTGGCACGCTTGCCGGTGTGACCGTCGGGGTCAGTTCACTGGGCAACATCTTGTCCACGGCGCCCCTGGCTTGGGCTATCGAGAATTTCGGGTGGCGCGAGACGGTGGGCGGTTTCGCCGTTTTCACCCTGCTGATCGCGTTGGCCATTGCCCTGCTCGTCCGCGATCCGAAAAAGCCCGAGGGCGAGGCGAAAGGATCGCTGCTCGACCTGCTGCGCATGCCGGCGATGTGGCCCATCCTGATCATGATGTTCGTCTGCTACGCCCCGGCGGCAGGCCTGCGCGGTCTGTGGATCAGCCCCTATATCGCGGATATCCATGGGGCGGCGCTCGACCAGATCGGCGCCGCGACCCTTGTCATGGGTCTGGCCATGGTTCTGGGAAATTTCCTCTATGGACCTGCGGACCGGATCTTTCACAGTCGAAAATGGCCGATCCTGATCGGCAATCTCGGCGTGGCGTTGCTATGCCTGTCGTTCTGGATTCTACCGCCATCGGGGCTGTGGGGCGCCGTCGCCCTGTTTGCCGTGATCGGCCTGCTGGGCGCATCCTACCCCATCGTCATCAGCCATGGCCGGAGCTTTTGCCCGCCGCACCTCACAGGGCGGGGTGTGACGCTGTTGAATCTGTTCGGCATGGGAGGGGCCGGGGTGATGCAATTCGCATCGGGGCCGGTCTATGCGGGGCTTGTCGGCCATAGCGGGGCCAACGTGGCCTATGGGCAACTCTTTGCCCTGTTCGGCCTCGTCATCCTGCTGGGGCTGAGCGTCTACCTCTTCGCCCGCGACAGCACCGGATAAGAAAAGGGGCGCGGAAAGCGCCCCTTTTGGGTTCGGTTCAGGCGGCCCGGCGACGCCGCTGACGGCGTGGTTTGCCGGTTCCCTGTGCGGGCTTGTCAAAGCGCTGACCGTTGCCTTTTCCCTGGCCCGGCCCCTTGCGATTGCGGCCACCGCCGCCACCGCCACCGCCACCGCGACGACGCGGCTTGTCGGACCTGACCGGCTCGGGGCGGTCGCCCGAGGCCACCGGGATCTCGATCTTCATCAGCTTTTCGATCTGGTGCAGCAGATCCACCTCTTCCGCCGCGCAGAAGGCGATCGCCTCCCCTTCGCGACCGGCACGGGCCGTGCGGCCGATCCGGTGCACGTAGTTGTCCGGCACCTCGGGCAGGTCATAATTCACGACATAGGCGACGCCGGGAATGTCGATGCCGCGCGCGGCGACGTCGGTGGCGACCAGG
The DNA here is from genome assembly GCF_039542305.1 of [Roseibacterium] beibuensis. Lineage (NCBI taxonomy): Bacteria > Pseudomonadati > Pseudomonadota > Alphaproteobacteria > Rhodobacterales > Roseobacteraceae > Roseicyclus > [Roseibacterium] beibuensis. The sequence continues at coordinate 67,179 of NZ_BAABHW010000003.1, forward strand.
GTCGTGATCTCACCTGCGCGGAATGCCTTGATGGCGCGGTCGCGCTGTCCCTGGCTCTTGTTGCCGTGGATCGAGGCGGCGTTGAACCCGTCGGCGACGAGGCCCTTCATCAGCTTTTCCGCGCCATGCTTGGTGCGGGCGAAGACCAGCGTCAGGGCATCCTCGTCACGCGACAGGATCTCGCGCAGCTTGCCCGGTTTGCCCGGCTTGTCCACGAAATGGATCGACTGCGTGATCTTGTCGGCGGCTTTACCCGGCGGCGCGACCTGCACCCGGCGCGGATTGTCGAGATAGGCCCCCGACAGCTCTTCCATCTGCTTGGGCATGGTGGCCGAGAACAGCATCGTCTGGCGCGGCGTGCCCAGTTGCGGCGCGATCTTGCGCAGCGCGTGGATGAAGCCGAGGTCCAGCATCTGGTCCGCCTCGTCCAGCACGAGGTGCTGCACGGTGCGCAGGCTGACCGCGCCCCGATCCATCAGGTCGATCAGGCGGCCAGGCGTGGCGACAAGGATGTCGGTGCCGCGCGACAGAACGCTGATCTGGCGGCCGATGGACTGGCCGCCGACCACGGTCGTGACCTTGAGCGGTGTATCATGGGTCAGCAGGCGCAGGCTGTCCGCGATCTGGTTTACCAGTTCCCGCGTCGGCGCAAGGATCAGCGCCTTGGCGGTCTTGGGGGCGGGTTTTCCCGGCTGATCCAGCAGGTGTTCCACCAGCGGCAGGCCAAAGGCCATGGTCTTGCCGGTGCCCGTCTGGGCAAGGCCAAGAATGTCGTGCCCTTCCATCGCCAGCGGGATCGCCTGGTTCTGGATCGGGGTGGGGGTGTCGAAGCCCTGTTTCTTGAGGGCCGAGAGAAGCACGGGCTTCAGCCCGAGCATATCGAAATCGAACAAGTGTTTACCTTTCAGGCAGCCCGACAGGGGCGCCATGGGTCATGGGCCGCACGAAGACCGTGCAGCGGGGCGAGGGTGCGACCGGGCCGCTCATCGGCGCGATCGTCAGAACCCTGCGTGATGGGGACCTGTGAGAATATGTCTGTCGCTGTCAGGTCGGGGCTTGGCCCGGCGACCGACTGCTCACGCGGCAGTGCAGCGACATGCAGGTCACATGATCGTTCGCGACGCTCCTGTCAAGCATGGCACCCCTTTTCCTTGCGCGGCGCTTCCTCTATGTGCCGCCCATCCATCATCCGAAAGGGTCAAGGACCATGGGTTACAAAGTCGTCGTCGCCGGCGCCACGGGCAATGTGGGTCGCGAAATGCTGAACATCCTGGCCGAGCGCCAGTTCCCCGTTGACGAGATCGCGGCACTTGCCTCGCGTCGCTCGCTCGGCACTGAATGCAGCTTTGGCGACAAGACACTCACCACCCAGGATCTCGATACGTTCGATTTCACGGGCTGGGATATCGCGCTTTTCGCGATTGGGTCCGAGGCGACCGAGAAATACGCGCCCAAGGCCGCCAAGGCCGGCTGCGTCGTGATCGATAACTCGTCGCTCTACCGCTACGATCCCGACGTGCCGCTGGTCGTGCCCGAGGTGAACCCCGAGGCGGTCGATGGCTACGCGAAGAAGAACATCATCGCGAACCCCAACTGCTCGACCGCGCAGATGGTCGTGGCGCTGAAGCCGCTGCATGACCGCGCGCGGATCAAGCGCGTCGTGGTGTCGACCTACCAATCGGTTTCGGGCAGCGGCAAGGACGCCATGGACGAGCTGTGGGATCAGACCAAGGGCATGTACGTCCCCGGTCAGGAGAAAGAGCCGAACGTCTACCCCAAGCAGATCGCCTTCAACGTCATTCCCCATATCGACAAGTTCATGGAGGACGGGTCGACCAAGGAAGAATGGAAGATGGTCGCCGAGACGAAAAAGATCGTCGATCCAAAGATCAAGGTCACGGCCACCTGCGTCCGCGTGCCTGTCTTCGTCGGCCATTCCGAGGCGATCAACATCGAGTTCGAGGATTTCCTCGATGAGGACGAGGCGCGCGACATCCTGCGGGAAGCGCCGGGTATCCTCGTCGTCGACAAGCGCGAAGATGGCGGATACGTCACGCCGGTCGAGTGTGTCGGCGATTACGCCACCTTCATCAGCCGCATCCGTCAGGACTCGACCATCGAGAACGGCATCAACCTGTGGTGCGTCTCCGACAACCTGCGCAAGGGCGCGGCCCTGAATGCGGTGCAAATCGCCGAGACGCTGGGCAATCGCGTGCTGAAGAAGGCCTGAGCGCCCGATATCTCAATTTGCAGGGCCGCGTGTACGTCACGCGGCCTTTTGCATTTCCGGGCATCGGCAAAGCATCGCCCTTTCCCCTCGGTGGGGTTTCCCCGTCTTGGCAGATCGCGCCGCAAGGCCGATGGTCTCCTCATCGAAGAGATGAGGACACTTCCCATGATCCGTTTGTTGCTGACCACCGCCCTCGTTGCCGGTGTGCCTTGCGCGGCCCTGGCCGACGATATCCTGCTGCGTGCCGATATCGCCCGCGCGACGGTCTACGCGTCCGGTGCCGCCGTCGAAAGGACCGCAACCGTCACCATCCCCGCCGGGCAGCACCGCCTTCTGATCGCGATGCCCGATCAGGCGTCGGCCGAGCTGGTGCAGGTTTCGGGGCCGGACGGGCTTGCCATCGGGCAACCGCAGATCGCGCAGGCCATGCCCCTGGCCGAGGGCGCGCTGGACAGTGACGCCGAGGCCGAGGCGCGCGCCACCGTCGAGGCCGCACGCGATGCCCTGATGGAGGCGCAGGATGCGCTGGCCGCAGCAGACGGCGAGATGCGCGCGATCGAGGCGCAAATGGCCTATCTGAACGCGCTGACCCGTCCCGGCGACGGCGGCGCCGCCATGCCGGACGACCCCGCGCTGGTGCCGCAGATCCTTGCCACGCTTGGCGCGGAGTCCGCCCGCGTCGCCGCCGAGTTGCAGTCGGCACAGATCGCACGCCGCGATCTGGCCGAGGCGGTGGCCGATGCACAAACGGACCTGCGCACGGCAACGGATGCATTCCAACGTCTGCGCCCCTTTGGCACAAGCAGCGATATGCTAGAGGTCGCCGTCACCGCCGCCGAAGAAACCGAGGCCGAGATCACGCTCAGCTACCTGACGCCCGAGGCGCAGTGGTCGCCCAGCTATGAAATCGACCTCGACACCGAAAGCGGCGCGATGGAGATCGAGCGTTTCGTGTCGCTGGCCACCTACGGGCAAGCCCGCTGGCGCGATGTGGCGGTGACGTTCTCCACCGCGACGCCCGACCGGGCGCAGACCCCCTCGGGCCTGTCGCCCGATCCGGTGCGGGTGATGGAACCCATCCAGATCGAGCCGCGCGGCAGTGGACGTTTCGAAGATGCCGAAGCGATGCCTGCGCCAGCCCCCGTGATCGCCGGCGTGATGGTGGACGAGATGCGCCCAAGGGCGCAAATGCAGGTCGACGGCCTGTCGATCAGCTATGCCTATGGTGAGCCGGTAACGGTCGGCGCGTCGGGCGAGGTCACCCTGCCCTTCGATGCACTGGTGATCGACATGGAAACCGAAAACCGCGCCGTGCCCCGCTACGACGACACCGCCTTCCTGATGGCCCTTGGAGAAAACGACACCGGAGAGCCGATCCTGCCGGGCGAAGCGCGCTTCTATCGCGATGGTGCCCTCGTCGGGGAAGACTGGCTGCCGATGGTCGCCATTGGCGCCGAGATGGAGATGGGTTTCGGTCCGCTCGATCACTTGCAGCTGGTCTGGATCGACAGGTCGCTGGCCGAGGGCGATCGCGGGATCTTCGTGACGTCCGACACGCAGTTGCGAGAGATTGAGTTCGGGATCGAGAACACCTCGGACGAGGCCGAGAGCGTTCGCCTTCTCTACGCGACACCGTTCGTGGAGCAGGAAGAGATCTCGATGGAACTGACCCTCGACCCCGGCCCGGACGAACGGGATGTCGATGACATGCGCGGTGTCAGCGCGTGGACCATGGACGTCGCACCCGGGGCCCGCGAGGTGATCCGCATGACGGTCGATCTGAGCTGGCCCGAGGGCATGATGCTGAACTGGCGTCCCTGAGCGGAAAACACTGGGGCCGTCGCGCACCACGCGCGGCGGCCAAACATCCCGGCGTCAGAACCGTTCAGCGCGCAGCACTTCGCAATCGACGACGCTGACCACCCCGATATGACGGTCCACCACCGAGAAGGCCGCTTCGAGCAGGGAATCGAGCCGATCGGGGCGGATGATGCAGATAACCGACACCATGCCGCCAGCGCGGGTGACCTGGCCTTCGCGGCTCCAATGGCCCGAGCGTCCCGAGCCGCCCAGAACCGGCAGGATGGTGAACCCCGTGACCCCCGCGTCGAGAAGCGCCTTGGTCAGGCGGTTTTCCATGACCGCCTCGATCGTGATTTCCACGCGTTTCGCCTGATGGGTCTGCATGAGGTCAAGCTCCGGTCAGGGCACGGACAACCGCAAGATAGAGCGGAATACCGAGCGTCAGGTTGAAGGGGAACGTCACGCCAAGTGACAGCGTCAGATAGATCGACGGGTTCGCCTCGGGCAGGGCCACGCGCATCGCGGCTGGCACGGCGATATAGGAGGCCGAGGCCGCAAGCGTCATCAGAAGGACCACGCCCCCCGGGCTGAGACCCAGCAGGAGGCCGAAACCAAGGCCAAGCGTTGCGCCGATGGGGGGCATGAGCACACCGAAGAGGAACAACGCCGGACGCAGGACCGACCGCGCCTCGCGCAGGCCGCGCCCCGCGACAAGACCCATATCCAGCAGGAACAGGCAGAGCACACCCTGGAACGGCGCGACGATGAAGGGCGCGATCATGTCCAGCCCCTCATCCCCTGTGATCCAGCCAATCAGGAAGGACCCGACCAGAAGCACGATGGATCCGTTCAAAAGGATCTCGCGGATCAGGCCGCTTTCCATCTTGGCCGAGGATTGCCCGAAGCGTGCAATGATCCAGAGCGCCGACAGGATCGCAGGCGCTTCCATCACGGCGGCGACGGCGACCATGTATCCTTCGGACGCGATGCCCGCGCCTTGCAGAACGGACGACGCTGCCACGAAAGTCACGATGGAGATGGAGCCATAGTGCCCTGCGACGGCGGCCGCATCCGTCACGCTGAGCCCGGACATCAGCCGCAAAAGCCCGAAGGCGATGATCGGCATCGCGAAAGACAGGACAATCCCGGCCCCAAGCGACAAGAGCAGCGTGGCGTCGATCCCGTGCGCCGCGACGCTGGCCCCGCCTTTGAACCCGATCGCGAACAGCAGGTAGAGCGACAGGCCCTTGGCCACCGCCTCGGGGATCGACAGGTCGGACCGCGCGAACGCCGCGGCAAACCCGAGCACGAAGAACAGGATGATCGGCGAAAGCAGGTTGCCGACGGCCAAGGCAAGCATGTCACTCATGGGAACCTCATCGCTCGGCAGGTCATTGCAATCGACCTAATGCGCTGCGCGCAAAAGGTAAAGAATCAGCCATGGCTGAACCGGCGGACGGACCCGTCGAAGGTCTCCAGGTCCATGTCCGAGATATTGGCCCAGATCCCGTGCAGCGTGAGCTGGCCCGCATCCACCGCCTCCTTGACGAAAGGATAGCCCAGCAGGTTTTCGAGGCTGACCTGGATGCCCTCTTTCTCCAGCGCCGTCTGGCGCATGGCCTTGTCCTCGATATCCTTCACCTGCTCGAAACCAGGCCGCAGCACGTCGAGCCAGCGGCCAACAAGGCTTTTCTGCTCTAAAAGCGCCTCGTTGTGGCCCGTGCACATGTCGATGCAGCCGCGCACCCCGCCGCAATTCGAATGCCCCATGACAAGGATATGCTCCACCTTCAGCGACGTGACCGCGAATTCCACGGCAGCGCCCGTGCCGTGGTGCTGACCGTCCGGCGTATAGGGCGGCACGAGGTTTGCAATGTTGCGGTGAACGAACAATTCGCCCGTCCGCTGACCGAAGATCGAGTTAATCGCCACGCGGCTGTCGCAGCAGGCAATGACCATCGCACGGGGGCTTTGCCCTTCCTCGGCCAGCTTGCGAAACCATTCGCGGCTTTCGGGAAAGGAATGCTCCATCCAGTCGTGGTACCGATCCAGCAGATATTTCGGCAGCGATTTTACACGGTGCATGGCAAACCTCTTTTCAACCTCGGGACGTGTTAGCCTGCATTCAGGGAAAATTGCAGGTGCTTTTCGACGCGCGCTCAATCGTTTTTTCAACGCAAGCGTGGCATCACCACCCGCGCGGTGGGGACCGTTGGTGGAGTGGAGTGAGGTATGAAGCCGTTCGTTCGAGAATTGCGGCCCGAAGAACCTGCGCGGTTCAATCCGGACAAGCTCGAGGATCTTTGTTTGCGCATCGGCGAAAACCGGGCCGAGGCGGAGGTCGCGCTTGCGCTTGACCGCATTGCAAAGGCCCTGGCCGACTTGCCCGACAGCAAACGGATCGCAGGTGGGATGCGACAGGTGATCACGAACCTGCGCGACGATGCCGACTTGATCGGCATGTCGACCCTTGCCCGCGCGGCGCGCAACGCGCTCGATTGCCTCGACACCGGCCATGTCGTGTCTCTCTCGGCGGCGCTTGCGCGGTTGGAGCGGGTCGGCGACCGTTCGATCCAGGCGGTTTGGGACCTTGAAGATCTTTCCGGCTGATCGACCCTTGCGGCGCTGTTTCCAGAGGATAGGTTAGCGCCGTCTTTCCCGTGGGGTTCGTTCATGTCGCTTGCCTTTTCCGCACCGGTCGATGGTGCGATCCCGATCCGCCTGGTTGCGCCCGAGGATTGCGAAGAGACACTGGCCACTCTGCCCGATGCCGCGGCCTCCTGGGCTCGGCATCATGGGTTCACCGGTGCGCTTGGCCAAACCTGCGCTTTGCCGGGCGAGAGTGGCAAACCAATGGCCGTTCTTGTCGGGCGGGGCGGCCCATCGGACCGCGCGCGGCAACGCTTTGCCGCGGGGGCGGCGATCGCCGCTTTGCCAGAAGGCGACTACCGGATCGAATCCCTGCCAGACGGCACCGAGGGCCAAGAAATCGCGCTCGGCTATCTGCTGTCACTGTACCGTTTCGAAAAATACCGCGCGCAATCGCCCACACTCGCGCGCCTTTCTCCGCCCGATGGTGTCGACGCTGCGCGCCTGGAACGCATCGCCGCCGCCGAAGCCCTGACCCGCGACTTGGTGAACACGCCTGCCGAGGATATGGGACCCAATGCGTTGGAAGCAGCCGTTCGCGCGCTTGCCACCGAGTTCGGGGCCGAGGTGACAGCCACCCACGGCGACAGCCTGCTGGACGCGAACCTGCCGCTCATTCACACGGTCGGCCGCGCCTCGGACGAAGAGCCGCGCCTGATCGAGATGACCTGGGGCGATACCGGCCCTTCGGTGACGCTCGTCGGTAAGGGCGTGTGTTTCGACACGGGCGGTCTGAACCTGAAACTCGGCGCCTCCATGGGGTTGATGAAAAAGGACATGGGGGGCGCGGCAAACGTGATGGGTCTTGCCCGCATGATCATGTCCGGGGCCGAAAAGATGCGCCTGCGCGTCCTGATCCCGGCGGTCGAGAACGCGGTGTCCGGCAATGCCTTCCGCCCCGGCGACATCCTGACGGCACGCAATGGCATGACGGTCGAGATCAACAACACGGATGCCGAAGGGCGGCTTGTCCTGGCGGATGCGCTCGCACTCGCCGCCGAGACGCCGCCGGACCTGCTGATTTCGATGGCAACGCTGACCGGCGCGGCCCGCGTTGCGGTGGGCCCGGATATCGCGCCGTTCTTCACCGATGACGACGGGTTCGCGACCGCGCTGACCTCGGCGGCACATTCGGTCGCCGACCCGGTATGGCGACTGCCCTTCCACGCGCCCTACGAGGCGATGATCGAACCGGGCATCGCCGATCTGGACAACGCGCCCAAGGGCGGCATGGCCGGGTCGATCACCGCGGCCCTGTTCCTGCGGCGTTTCACGGCCCCGGTCACGAGATACGCCCATTTCGACATCTACGCCTGGCAACCCAGCCCTGCGCCCGCGCGGCCCAAGGGCGGCGTCGGCCAAGGCATCCGCGCGATCTACGAAGCCCTTCCCGAGGTGTTGCAACAATGAGAGATCCCCGCATCACCGCCAGCAACGGAGAGGTCGCGCACAGCTCGCTCAAGGGCGAGGTCGAGGCCGAACGTTACACCGATGGCCGCTGGATGATGGTTCAGCAGCCGATCGTGAACGTCTCTCAGGAACCGCGCGGCCCCCGCGTCAGCCAGCTTTTGTTCGGCGAGCGTTTCCTCGTTCTCGAAACGCGGGACGGGTTCTCCTTCGGGCAGGCTGAACGGGACGGTCAGGTTGGCTGGGTCCTGTCCGGCGCCCTGACGGGCCCCGAAGAGGCGACGCATTGGGTCGTCGCGCCGGCGACGCACCTTTACCCGAAGCCCGACCTCAAGGCGCCGCCCGATGTGGCGCTGTTCTTCGGCAGCATGGTGCGCGTGACCGGCGAGCGCCCCGAATACCTGCGAATCCACACCGGCCATTTCATTCCCCGTCAGCACCTGATGCCCATCAAGGCGCGCTTTGCGGACCCGGTCGGCGTGGCCGACCTGTTCCTTGGCACGCCGTATCTCTGGGGTGGGTCCAGCCGTTGGGGCCTCGATTGCTCGGGCCTTGTGCAAACCGCGCTGGTGGCCTGTGGCGTGGACTGCCCGCGGGACAGTGACCAGCAGGAAGCGTTGGGAGACGAGATCGCCCCCGACGAGGCCTTCCAGCGCGGTGACCTGGTGTTCTGGGGTGGGCATGTCGGGTTCATGGCCGGGCCCGATATGCTGCTGCACGCCAACGCGCATCACATGGCCGTGGCCTATGAGCCTTTGAAAGAAGCCGCGGACCGGATCGAAGCCAATGGCGGCGGTCCCATCACCGCGCGAAAGCACATCACGCTGGGCTGATCACTCCACCGCGCGGATCAGCTTGCGGTCGAGCACGCGCAAAACGGTTTTCAGGTCATGGCCACGCTTCAGGATCTGGCCATCCATCCCGATGACCGAGTATTGGCCCTGCTTGTCGCGTAGCTTGGGGCGTTTCTCGATCCGGTAGATCGGATGCTCCGCCGTGCGCCGGAATACCGCGAAGACGGCCACATCGCGCAGATGGGAAATGCCGTAGTCACGCCATTCCCCTGCGGCCACGAAGCGCCCATAGAGACCAAGGATCACGCCCAACTCGCGGCGATCGAACGCCACCTGCTCGGGCTGGGTTTGCGGGCCCGTGGGCTGAAAATGCATCACCATCCTGCGATGGTGGGGGTGGTGCGGACCGAAATCAAGAAAAACGCACCTGAAAAGAAAGGCCCCGCATCTTTTCGGGGCCTTTCCGGGGTGTTGGCTCAGGTGCTGCCGTCAGGCGCGCACAAGGTCCTCGTAAGCGGTCGAGATATCCCGCGCCATTTGGCCAACTTCGAAGTTATAATCTCCGATCTGGCCCACTGGCGTGACCTCGGCCGCCGTCCCTGTCAGCCAGCATTGCTGAAAACTCTCCAGCTCCTCGGGCATGATGTGACGCTCGTGCACCTTGATCTGGCGATCCCGCAACATGCCGATGACGGTCTGCCGCGTGATCCCGTTCAGGAAGCAATCGGGCGTGGGCGTATGCACCTCGCCATCCTTCACGAAGAAGATGTTGGCGCCGGTCGCCTCGGCCACGTAGCCGCGATAGTCGAACATCATGGCGTCGGAACACCCCTTTGCCTCGGCGGCGTGCTTGGACATGGTGCAGATCATGTAGAGACCGGCGGCCTTTGCGTGGCAGGGAATGGTTTCAGGGCTGGGCCGCTTCCACTGCGAGATGTCCAGCTTGGCGCCCTTGAACTTGGCGTCGCCATAATAGTTGCCCCAACCCCAGGTCGCGATGGCCAGACGCACCGGGTTCTTGGCAGAGCTTACACCCATATCCTCGCCCGACGCCCGCCATGCGACCGCGCGCACGTAGGCGTCGGTCAGGCCGTTGGCTTTCATGACCTCGTATTTCGCGGCTTCGATCTCGTCGATCGTCCAGGGGATGTCGATGTCCAGCATCCGCCCCGACGCGACAAGGCGTTCAGAGTGCCGGCGGGATTCGAAGATCTTGCCGTTATAGGCGCGTTCGCCTTCGAACACGCTGGACGCGTAATGCATGGCATGGGTCAGGATGTGCACGTTCGCATCGCGCCAATCCACCAGTTTGCCATCCATCCAGATGACGCCATCGCGATCGTCATAAGCTCCTGCCATCGGTCCCTTCCTTCGCCAGTGGGCCGGCTGTCCGGCGGTTTCTTTTCGAAAGTTGCGCAAATTCGGTCCGCATCGGACATAAAGTTGCGCAAAATCTGGTCGTGGCTATCAATTGATTCTTGGAAAGTCAACAAGGCTGACATAAAGTGATGACAACAAGCCGAACGCAACCGGCAAGGAAGGGACCGGCGATGGCAGAGCGCAACGCGAGCCCCGCTATGGGCAGCAGGGGGGAAAGCCTGCTGTTTCTGACCGAAGATCAACTGCGCCGCGGGATCGAGGCGATGTTCTTCGCCTATCGCGGTTTCACGGCGGACCCCGACCGCATCCTCCAGGAATATGGCTACGGGCGGGCGCATCACCGGGCGATCCACTTCATCAACCGCACGCCAGGCACGACGGTGAACAACCTTCTGTCGATCCTCGGCGTGACCAAGCAATCGTTGAACCGCGTGCTTCGGGCGCTGGTCGAGGACGGGTTGGTCGAAAGCCGGGTCGGCACCCGCGACAAGCGTGAGCGTCACCTTTACCTGACGGATGAGGGCAAAGCGCTGGAACGCGAATTATCCGAGGCGCAGCGCGCCCGTATGCGGGCCGCGTTCAGAAATGCCGGGCCCGAGGCCGTTGCGGGGTTTCGCGCCGTGCTCGAACAGATGATGGACCCCGAAATGCGGCGTCACTACCTCGATGGGGTCGATAACGGGTGATGGCCGAAATCGGTGCACATCTTCTGATCGTCGATGATGACGAGCGCATTCGCGGGCTCCTACAAAAGTTCCTGATCCGCAATGGGTTCATGACGACCGTCGCCCGCGATGCGGCCCACGCGCGGCGCCTTCTTGCCGGGCTGGATTTCGACCTGATCGTGCTCGACGTGATGATGCCGGGCGAGGACGGCATCAGCCTGACGAAATCGCTGCGCGAGACGATCCACACGCCCATTCTGCTGCTGACCGCCAAGGGTGAGGCCAGCGACAGGATCACGGGGCTGGAAGCCGGGGCCGATGATTACCTGCCCAAGCCGTTCGAGCCGAAGGAACTGCTGCTGAGGATCAATGCGATCCTGAGACGGATGCCGACCCAACCGGATGAAACCGAGGTGCCGCAGGTTCTGTCGCTGGGACCGATCCGCTACGATATCGAGCGCGCCGAGATGTGGCATGGACAGGAGATGGTCCGCCTGACCGCGACCGAAGCCGCCCTGATGCGGATCTTCGCGGGGCAGCCGAACGAACCCTTCAGCCGCGCGGACCTTGTCGGCCTGTTGAACCGCGACAAGGGCGGGCCTGCCGAACAGGTTCAGGAACGTGCGGTGGACGTTCAGATCACGCGCCTTCGCCGCAAGATCGAGGTGAACCCGAAGCAGCCGCGCTACCTGCAAACGGTGCGGGGCGCGGGCTACATGCTGGCCCCGGATTGAGGCAAAGATGACCACGCTTCTCATAGAAAACCACGCCAGCCTGTCACACCAGATGCCGCCGGGCCATCCCGAACAGATCGCGCGGCTTGAGGCCGTTTTCTCGGCCTTGTCGGACCCGGTCTTCGACGCTTTGACAAGAGCCGAGGCGCCCCTCTGCACCGAGGATGATCTGCTACTGGGTCATCCCGCCGACTACGTGGCCGCCGTCAAAGCCGCGATGCCCGAAAGCGGTCTGAGGTCTCTGGACCCCGACACGCACGCCTCGCCCGGAAGTTGGGACGCCGCACTGAAGGGGGTGGGCGGATGCCTGATGGCGGTCGATGCCGTCCTGTCCGGTGCGGCGACCAACGCGTTTGTCGCCACCCGTCCGCCCGGCCACCATGCGGAAAAGACCCGGGCCATGGGCTTTTGCTTTTTCGGCAATGCAGCGATTGCGGCCAAGTACGCCCTCGATCGTCACGGTCTGTCGCGGGTCGCGGTCGTTGATTTCGACGTGCACCACGGAAACGGCACGCAGGACATTCTCTGGGACGAGGGCCGCACGCTTTTCGTGTCGTCCCACCAGATGCCACTATACCCCGGTTCCGGCAGCGCCGGGGAGCGCGGCGCCAGCAACAACATCCTCAACCTGCCGCTGCCGCCCAATTCCGGCGGGGCCGAGATGCGGGCCGCCTACGAAAGCCGTGCATTTCTGGCACTTCGGGCCTTCGAGCCTGAGCTGATCATCATTTCTGCCGGGTTCGATGCGCATCGAGACGATCCGCTTGCGAACCTTGTCTGGACGACCGAGGATTTCAACTGGATCACCCGCACCCTGCTGGACCTTGCCGATGAGCTTTGCGGCGGGCGCGTGGTCTCGACACTCGAAGGCGGCTATGATCTGTCTGCGCTCGCGACGTCAGTCGCGGGACATGTGACGGAATTGATGGAGCGAGGCGCATGAGCGACGAAAAGCCGATCGAGAAGATGAGCTTCGAGGAGGCGATCCGCGAATTCGAGCAGGTGGTCACGGCGCTGGACCGTGGTGATGTCGCATTGGAAGAGTCCATCACCCTTTACAAGCGCGGCGCGGCCTTGAAGACGCATTGCGAAACCAAGCTGAAGCAAGCCGAGGAACAGGTCGAACAGATCACCCTCGACGCGGGTGGCCAACCCACCGGGACGACGCCGACCGAGGGGCTTTGAAGACCGATGTTCAAGACCGCACTGGCGGAGGCGCAAGGCGCCATTGGCGACTTTCTGATCCAGCAACTGGCACGCCTTGGGGATGACCGCGTCTCCGAGGGGATGCGCTATGCCACCAACGGCGGCAAACGTCTGCGCGGGTTCCTCGTGATGGAAACCGCCGGGCTGTTCGACGTGCCGCCAGCCCAATCGCTGTTCGCGGCCGGGGCCGTGGAATGCGTACATGCCTACAGCCTTGTGCATGACGATCTGCCCTGCATGGATGATGACGACCTGCGGCGCGGCCAGCCCACCGTCCACAAGAAATGGGACGAGGCGACGGCGGTCCTGGTCGGCGATGCGCTCCAGACCTTTGCGTTCGAATTGCTGGCCCGCCCCGACGCGGGCGATGCCGCGCAGCGCATCGAACTGGTCGCCACACTGGCGCAAGCCAGCGGCGCCGAGGGGATGGTTCTGGGCCAGGCCCAGGACATTGCGGCCGAAAGCGCAGGCGCCCCATTGACGCTGGACCAGATCACCGAGTTGCAGGGCAACAAGACCGGCCGCCTGATCGAATGGCCCGCGATGGCCGGTGCGATCCTTGGCCGGGAAGACCCCGAGGCGCTTTTGACCTATGCACGCGCAATCGGCCTCGCCTTCCAGATCGCCGATGACATCCTCGATATCGAGGGGGACGCGGACAAGGCGGGCAAGGCGCTGCGCAAGGATGCCGATGCGGGCAAGGCCACCTTCGTATCGCTTCTTGGCCTCGACGGGGCCAAGGCCCGCGCGGGCGATCTTGTCGACGAAGCCTGTGCGGCACTATCGCCCTACGGCGAAAGGGCGCAGAACTTGCAGGCGCTGGCGCGCTACATTATCGCTCGCGATATGTAAATTTGACCTGACAGTTCACGGCCCGGGAGGCCAGCGATGAGCGAGCGACCCCATACACCGATCCTTGATCGCGTCAAAAGCCCGTACGATCTCAAGGGCTTGAGCGATACCGACCTCGACCGCCTGGCGCATGAATTGCGCGCCGAGGTGATCTGGTCAGTCAGCCAGACCGGCGGGCATTTCGGCGCAGGCCTTGGCGTGGTCGAGATGACAGTGGCGATTCACGCCGTGTTCGACACGCCACGCGACAAGCTGATCTGGGACGTTTCGCACCAGTGCTACCCGCACAAGATCCTGACGGGTCGCCGCGAGCGGATGCAGACCATTCGTCAGAAGGACGGGCTATCGGGTTTCACCAAGCGCTCGGAGTCGCCCTACGACCCGTTCGGCGCGGCGCATAGCTCGACCTCGATCTCGGCGGCGCTCGGCTTCGCCATGGCGCGCGAGTTGGGCGGCGATTGCGACACCGGACATGGCGACGCGATTGCCGTGATCGGCGACGGCGCGCTGTCGGGCGGCATGGCCTACGAGGCGATGAACAACGCGGGCCACCTCGGAAAGCGCCTGATCGTCATCCTGAACGACAACGAGATGTCCATTGCGCCCCCCACCGGTGCGATGTCGTCCTACCTGTCGCGTCTTTACGCTGGCGCCCCGTTCCAGGAATTGAAGGCCGCCGCCAAGGGCGCGGTGTCCCTCTTGCCGGAACCCTTCCAGGAAGGTGCACGTCGCGCCAAGGAGCTGCTCAAGGCCGCGACCGTGGGCGGGACGCTCTTCGAGGAACTGGGCTTTTCGTATATCGGCCCCATCGACGGGCACGACATGGAGCAGCTTCTGGCCATCCTGCGCACCGTCAAGGCGCGTGCGGACGGACCGATCCTGATCCACGCGATCACGAAGAAGGGCAAAGGCTATGCCGAGGATCGCCCCGACCGCGGCCATGCCACGGCGAAATTCGACATTCGGACCGGCGAACAGAAGAAAGCGCCCTCCAACGCGCCGAGCTATACCAAGGTCTTTGCCAACGCCCTGATCCAGGAGGCCGAGGACGACCCGCATATAACCGCCGTCACCGCCGCCATGCCCGATGGCACGGGTCTGGATTTGTTCGGCAAGCGCTTTCCCGCGCGGACCTTCGATGTGAGCATTGCCGAACAGCATGCCGTGACCTTCGCCGCCGGGATGGCCGCCGGTGGGCTAAAGCCGTTCTGCGCGATCTATTCGACCTTCCTTCAGCGCGGCTACGATCAGATCGTGCATGACGTCGCGATCCAGCGCCTGCCGGTGCGCTTTGCCATCGACCGGGCCGGGCTGGTGGGGGCCGATGGCGCGACCCATGCCGGCAGCTACGATACGGCCTTCCTCAGCAACCTGCCGGGGTTCGTCGTGATGGCCGCCGCCGACGAGGCGGAGTTGGTGCACATGGTCCGCACCGCGCTTGAAATCGAAGATCGCCCGTCGGCCTTCCGCTACCCGCGTGGCGAAGGGGTCGGGGTCGAGATGCCGGAACGCGGCGTCGCACTCGAAATCGGCAAGGGCCGGATGATCGCCGAGGGCAACCGGGTCGCGTTGCTGAACTTCGGCGCGCGGCTGAAGGAGGTTCGAGACGCTGCCGAAGCGCTTGAGGCCAAGGGGATCAAGCCCACCATCGCGGATGCGCGTTTCTCGAAGCCGCTGGATGAAGAGATGATCCTGAAACTGGCGCGGCACCATGAGGCGTTGATCACGGTCGAAGAAGGCGCTGTTGGCGGCTTCGGCAGCCATGTCGCGCAGCTCCTGGCGGAAAAGGGCGTTTTCGACACCGGGATCAAGTATCGCTCGATGGTTCTGCCGGATATCTTCATCGACCAGGCCAACCCGCGCGACATGTACGCGGTGGCCAAGCTGAACGCCGAGGATATCGAGGCCAAGGTCCTGGAGACGTTGGGCGTGGCGCGGATGGTAAAGCGCGCCTGAGGCGCGACCGCCAACGGCGGCGGGATACCTCCCGCCCTACCGGTCCAGCCGTTCTTCGATCTTGCGCAAGCGTTCCAGCACCTCGTCGCGATAGGCGTCTGTCGCGGCGTTGGTCTCCTCGGCATGGGCATCCTGCATCGAGTTCACGATCAGGCCGACCAGCAGGTTCACCACGGCAAAGGTGGTGATCATGATGAAGGGCACGAAGAACACCCACGCGTAGGGGTAGACGTCGAGGACAGGGCGGACGATGCCCATCGACCAGGATTCCAGCGTCATGATCTGGAACAAGGTGTAAAGCGACGCGCCGAGTGTTCCGAACCAATCGGGGAAGGTTTCCCCGAAAAGCTTCGTCGCCATGACGGCCCCGATATAGAAGATGATCCCCATCAGCAGGAACACCGAGCCCATGCCCGGCAGCGCGGTGACGAAACCTTCGACGACGCGGCGCAAGCGCGGCGCGACAGAGATGACGCGCAACACACGCAGGATGCGCAACGCGCGCAGGACGGACAGGCCCTGCGCGGCCGGAACCAGCGCGATGCCGACGATGACGAAATCGAAAAGGTTCCACCCCGACCGGAAGAACCGAGTCCCGTAGGCGATCATCTTGGCTGCCAGTTCCACGACGAAAATGGCAAGGCAGATGCGATCCAGCGTCAGGATGAGCGCCCCGGCGGTTTCCATCGCGGTGTCGGATGTTTCCAGCCCGAGAATGACGGCATTGAACACGATCACGGCAATGATCGTGTAACGGATCTGGGGCATCTCCAGCCAATCGGCCAAACGCTGCCGGAACCCTTGGTTCGTGGTTGTATCGCTCATCTATCCCTCGCGCGGTTACGCCGGGATATGGGCAAGGCGAAGCGCCGCCGCAAGTTCGACATGCACGCTCCACCGAAACTGATCGACGGGTTGCACCCAATCGATGGTATAGCCCCCTGCAACAAGCAGCGCCGCATCACGCGCGAAGGTCACGGGATTGCAGGACACCATGGCGATACGGGGCACCTGCGCCTTGGCCAATTCGCGGGTTTGCGCCTCGGCCCCGGCCCGGGGCGGATCGATCACGACGGCATCGAAGCGAGAGAGTTCCTCGGGCAACAAGGGGCGGCGAAACAGGTCGCGGGTCTCGGTCGTGACCGCGCGAAGACCTTGGGCATGGCGCGCGCCGGAATCGAGCGCGGTCAGCAGGTCGGCGGCCCCTTCAACGGCATGAACGGTCGCTGTGGCGGCGAGCGGTAGGGCAAAGGTGCCGCAACCGGCAAAAAGATCGGCGATCACCGTGGCGTCGTGGGTGGCCTCCTTGACGCTGGCGAGAAGCGCGCCTTCGCCCTCCGCCGTGGCCTGTAGGAACGCGCCAGCGGGCGGGCTGACCATGGCCGGGCCGAACGTCAGGATCGGGGCGGCGTCCATGAAGACGGGCTCATCGCCCCAGGTCAGGCGTTTGAAATGGCTGGCGAACTGCGGCAGGGCGGCACGTAGCGGCCCATCGAGCGGCTTGCCCCCGGACACGGCGAGGTCGATACCCGTCGCGCTTTCCGTCAAGGCGAAAGCCAGCGTGGCCGAGCGCGATGCGCCAAGGCGTGTGATCTCCTCCAAGACCGGAACAGTCGCCATGAGCGCCGGTGTCAGCACATGGCAATCCGTGATCTGGACGACGACATCCGAGCGGCGGGCATGAAACCCCACCAGCGCGCCCTTCTTGGTGCGCTTGCCCGCCAGCGTCGCGCGGCGGCGCGATCGCGGCGGCGAAGTCAGGGTCTGCCGCATCGGCGCCGTCAGGTCGTGGGCGGCAAGCGCGGTGGAAATCACCTGCGCCTTCCAGTCGGCGACAAAGCGGTCGCTGGCATGCTGCAGGGAACACCCGCCACATTGCCGATAATGGGGACAGGGCGGGCGCACACGCTCGGGGGATGGCGACAGGATCTTTGCCCCGTCCATCCGATCACCCTCGACCTCACCCGCCACGCGTTCGCCCGGCAGGGCCATCGGCACGAACACAGCCCCGTCCGGCCCGCCGCCGACCCCATCGCCGTGGTGGCCAAGACGGTCGATGGTGAGCTCAGTCGTCATGCGCAATGGCGGGGGTAAAGGCATAGCCTTCGGGGGAAAGGATGGTCGCCTCGCGCAGACCGTGGGGCTTGTTCGCGACGTGCTCGATCACGAGATGCCCGGCCGCATTGGCACGGGCCACGGCCGCATCGGGATCGATGCCGAAAAGATAGAACTGCGCGCCAGCGCCGCGTGGCGGATTTTCCGGCACCAATGACATCAGCGGATGGCTGCCATAGGTCGGATCGGCATGAAGCTGCAGGATCGTTCCGTCGTGGCGGATGATCGCGAAATCGTCGGACAGGCGAAACACCGTCAAACCGAAGATCTCGACAAGAAACGCTGCAAGTTCGCGGACATCACCTGTCAGAAGGTTGACGCCCATCCCCTTCAGGCTGCGTCCGAATTCTTCGGCTGGGACGGCATCTAGATCCATGGCCTCGCCTCTTTGCTTTCTCGCGCCAAGCTGCCGGAAAGGCCGAAGAAACACCAGCCTATTCGGCCGCTGCGGCCTCGTCGGACTGGATGAACCCGCCCGACTGGCGCGACCAGTAACGCGCATAAAGACCGCCCCGCGCCAGCAAGTCTTGGTGGGTGCCGTCCTCGACGATACGGCCAGCGTCCAGCACGATGATGCGGTCCATTTCCGACAAGGTGGACAGGCGATGGGCGATGGCGATCACCGTCTTGCCCTCCATCACGTCGTGAAGGGTTTTCTGGATCGCGGCCTCGACCTCGCTATCGAGGGCGCTGGTCGCCTCGTCCAGCACAAGAACCGGCGCATCCTTGAGGAAGGCGCGGGCCAGCGCGATGCGCTGCCGCTGCCCGCCGGACAGTTTCACGCCCCGCTCACCCAGATGCGCGTCGTACCCGCGCCGCCCGCGATGGTCGGCCAGCGTTTCGATGAATTCGTGCGCTTCCGCCCGCTTGGCGGCGGCGATGACCTCGGCGTCGGTCGCGTCGGGGCGACCGTACCGGATATTGTCCATGGCCGAGCGATTGAACATCGCGGTTTCCTGCGTGACCATGGCGATCTGCTGGCGCAGGCTGTCCTGCGTGACCATGCGGATGTCGATCCCATCCACGGTGACGCGCCCGGCCTCGACATCGTAGAGGCGCAGAAGGATCGCCACGAGCGTGGATTTCCCCGCGCCCGAGGCACCGACGATGCCCAGCTTCTGACCCGGCTCGATGGTCAGGTCGATCCCCTGGACACCGCCCACCTTGCGACCATAGGCGAAATCGACGCCTTCATAGGCAATCCGGCCCGCGATGGACGCCATAGGCCGGGCACCTGGCGCATCCGTCAACCCATGCGGCGGGGTCAGGGTACGCATGCCATCCTCGACCTCGCCCACATTGGCGTAGATGGCCATGAGGGTGAAACTCACCCACCCCGTCATCTGTGCGATACGCATCGCGATGGCCCCGGTGGCCGCGATCTGACCCGCGCTGACCTCGCCCACCTGCCACAGAAGCACAGCGCCCAAGACAAGCACGACCGGCAACACGCCCGCCGTCGTCATCAGCGCGAAGCGAAACCCGGTGGACAGGTAGCCGAAAGACAGCGCCTCTTCGCGATAACCGCCGAGTGCTTCGAGCGCCGCCTCGTCCTCGTGGCTGGTGTGCCCGAACAGCTTGACCGTCTTGATGTTGGTGATCGTATCGACGATCTGCCCCGTGACGTTGGCGCGCGCAGCCGCCCGACGCTTGGACCGCTCGCGGATGCGCGGCATGAACCAGCGGATCATGACCGCGTAAAGGCCAAGCCACAGGACCAGCGCGGCGGCGATACGCCAGTCGATCAGCGCCAACATGCCCACCGCCCCGATCAGTGTCGCGATGGCGAAGGCAGCGGCGTTGATGACCTCGGTCACCACGTTGACCAGCGCGGTGGCCGTCTGCGCCTGTTTCTGAGCGATCCGACCGGCGAAATCATCGTCGAAGAAACTGACCGCGTGCCCGAGCGACCAGCGGTGCAGCCGGCTCTGGATCAACGGGGCGAGGTTGGGCGGCAGGACGATCCCGTTGAAGGCCGCCGATGCGCCGAAAAACAGCGGCCGCAGCAGCAGGTAGAACGCGGCGTACCCGACGATCAGGACCCAATGCGCGGCGAAATACCCCTGCGGGTCGGCCCCCACCGTGGTGTCGATCACGACACCCAGGAAATAGGCCGCGCCCACTTCGAGCACGCCAGCCAGCCCCGAAAGCACCGCGGCGAGAATCAGGATGCGCCATGACCCGGCAAGGCACCACCTGATGAACGCCCATAAGGTGCGCGGCGGCGGCCCCTCGGCCCGGGCAAAGGGTTCGATCAGGCCGGACAGCCAATTGAGAACGGGGGCAAAACGCGTCATTCGGCGGCCTCGGTCTCGTCCGTGCCGATGAACCCGCCCGATTGCCGCGCCCAGAACCCGGCATAGAGGCCCCCGCGCGCCAAAAGCTGATCATGCGTGCCTTCCTCGGCCACATGCCCATCTTCCAGCACAAGGATCCGATCCATCTGCGCGATGGTCGACAGGCGGTGCGCGATGGCGATAACCGTCTTGCCCTCCATCACGCCATAGAGCGTCTTCTGAATCGCGGCCTCCACCTCGCTGTCGAGCGCGCTGGTGGCTTCGTCCAGCACAAGGATCGGCGCATCCTTCAGGATCACGCGCGCCAGCGCCACGCGCTGCCGCTGCCCGCCGGACAGTTTCACGCCCCGTTCGCCGACATGGGCATCGTAGCCTTTGCGCCCCTGCGGATCTTCGAGGTCGAGGATGAACTCATGCGCCTCGGCCCGTTTCGCAGCGCCCAGCATCTCGTCCTCGGACGCGTCCGGACGGCCATAAAGGATGTTGTCGCGCACCGAACGGTGCAGCAACGAACTGTCCTGCTGAACCATGCCGATCCGGTGGCGGAGACTATCCTGCGTGACCTGCCGGATGTCCTGCCCGTCGATCAGGATACGGCCGCCCTCGGCGTCGTAGAACCGCAGGAGCAGTTTGACCAAGGTCGACTTGCCGGCACCCGACCGCCCGATCAGGCCCACCTTCTCGCCGGGGCGAATGGTCAGCGATATCTTGTCGAGCCCCCCGGCCCCGCGCCCGTAGTGGTGGCTGACCCCGTCGAAGGTGATCTCGCCCCTCTCGAACCGCAGCGGCGTCGAACCGGGGGTGTCGGTCAGGGTGATCGGCGCGGTGATCGTCTCCATCCCCTCGGCCACGACGCCAAGTGATCGAAAGAAGCTGCTGACCGCCCACATGATCCAGCCGGTCATGGCGTTGAGCCTGAGGGTCAGCGCGGTGGCCGCCGCGACCACACCGACGCTGGCCGCGCCCGTGGACCACAGCCAGATGGCCCAGCCGACCACGGCCACGATCAGGATGCCGTTCAGGGCCGTCAGCGCCACGTCCATCACGGT
Source organism: [Roseibacterium] beibuensis (assembly GCF_039542305.1). NCBI lineage: Bacteria > Pseudomonadati > Pseudomonadota > Alphaproteobacteria > Rhodobacterales > Roseobacteraceae > Roseicyclus > [Roseibacterium] beibuensis. Next base: position 88,316 of record NZ_BAABHW010000003.1, read on the forward strand.
GAAGATCCGCATCTCCGCGGCAAAGGTCCGGCGTGTATTCTCGATCGACTCCTTGGCATAGTCGATCTCACGCTCGTGATGGGCAAAGAGCTTTACCGAATGGATATTGGTGTAACTATCTACAACGCGGCCGGTGGTGGCAGACCGGGCGTCCGCGCTGGCCTTTGACGCGGGCCCAACGCGCCCGATCGTCCAGCGCAACAGCAGCGCATAGAGGCCGAACCACGCAAATAGCGGGATGGCAAGGCGCGGGTCGGCACCTGCCAACAGCACCGCAGCCCCGATCAGGTAGGCCAGCGAGAAGGTGATCGCGTCAAAGATCTGGAAAACGGCCTCGCCCCCACTGGTGGGGGTCTGCATGATCCGGTTTGCAATCCGGCCGGCGAAATCGTTCTCGAACCAGCCAACGGATTGGCGCAGAACCTGTTTATGCGCCCGCCAGCGGATCAGCGTTCCGAAATTCGGCAGGATCGCATTGTTCAGAAGCGCGACATCGAGGCCTTGGATCATCGGCCTGAGAAACAGGATGAAGAGCGCCGCAAGGATCAGTTCCAGGCCGTGATCGGCCAAAACCGCGGCAGGCTCACCCTGACCCATCAGATCGACGATGCGCCCCATGTACCAGATCAGCCCGATCTCGATGGCCGCCACCACAACGGACATGGCCGCGGTCAGCGCGTAGAGCCGCTTGAAGGGTTGCGAGTAGTCCCACAGGAACGCGAACAGGCGACGCGGCGGCGCGTCGGTTTCCGGGTAGTCGACATAGGGGTCGACCATGTTTTCGAAAAAGCGGAACATTGACGGGGCTCACGATCCTGAAGATCAGATATAGGTCAGAGCTTAGGCAAAAACCATGACAGCTGAACCAGCTAATGCCATGGCCATGATCCGGGCGAAGACGCGCCATGCATCGGGCGTTGTCAGAAGATACCCCAGAAGCGAGCCGGCAAAGCTCCAGAACAAGCAGACGAACAGGTTGATGCCCGCAAATGCCGTGGAAAGCCGTGCCGCCTCTCCCCATGGCGATAATCCCGCCGCATAGCCGGACGCCGCACTCAGGATCACGGCCCAGACCTTGGGGTTGACCCATTGGAACAGGACAGCCCGCCCGATGCTCCAGGGCCGATCCCCACGGGCGTCGGGCGCGCCGGACGGTCGCGATTGCCACAACCGCCACGCCATCCACAGGATCCAGCCCGCCGCCACGAGTTTCAGTGCCCGCTCGACGCCCGGCAGCGCAGCCATCAACGCCCCCATGCCGAGACCCGCAAAGGCGGCCAGCACACCGACTCCCAAAGCCACGCCCAAGACGTGCGGCAGGCTGGCGCGGAACCCGAACCGCGCGCCCGAGGCTGTCAACAGGATGACGTTCGGACCCGGTGTGAACAGGCCAAGGAAGACAAAGGCATAAAGCGGGTCCATGGCCATGCCCAAGACCCCGACGAAGGCCGACTGTCAAGCGCTCTGCGCCATGCATCTTTATCCTTCAAATATGCCTGCCGGCGGCGAAGCCGACGCACGCTCAGAGGGACAAGAGCGCTTGTTTGGTCAGCGTGAACCCGGATGCGATCCAGCGCGCCTCCAGCCGTGCAAGTTCGCGCCCAAGCTCCGGCCCTTCGAAAGCCGGCATGAGGTCGGCGGCCTTGATCGGGAAAACAGCTAGGCCACCAAGTTGCGCCCTGTGCAGATCTTGCGGCCTGAGAGGGGTTTCAAACTGGGCGGCCCGCAAAAGCAGCACATCCCGCGCAACTTCGAAGCCATGGCGGTAGCCCAGCTCGGCCGGCCCCTTTTCGCTGCCCATTTCCTCGCGCAGCGTCTCAAGCTCTTTCGCTTCGGCCCGGCTCAGGCGCAAACGGTCGGCCACGCCTTCGCCGCCCAGTGCGGCAAGGCGACGGATCGCGTTGGGCGCCAAGCCGCCTTCGATCGCAACGAGTACCGGCAAAAGGCGCGCGTCCGCGCCCGGCAAGGTCTGGCTCAGGACACCGGATTTCGCCATGGCAGCCACGGCCGGGGCCGGATCCGGCGCAGCGAGGAGTTTCTTCATTTCCGCGCCGATGCGTTCTTTCGAAAGACGGTCGATGCCGCTCGCCATCTCGGCGCAGGCGGCCAAACCTTCGGGATCGATCCCGCCCGTTGGGTCGGCATACCACGCATGAAAGCGGAAAAACCGCAGGATGCGCAGGTAGTCCTCGGCGATACGATCACGGGCATTCCCGATGAAACGCAGGCGCCGATCGTTCAGGTCCGCCAAACCTTCGCCTGTCGGGTCGATGACCGTGCCATCTCGCATCGCATAGAGCGCGTTCATCGTGAAATCGCGCCGATGGGCGTCTTCCTCCAGCCGTTCGGTGAAGGCGACCGTCGCGCGGCGCCCGTCCGTCGACACGTCACGGCGGAGCGTCGTGATCTCGTAGGGCGTGTGATCGGCCACCAGGGTCACGGTTCCGTGGTCAAGCCCCGTGGGCACGGCCTTGATCCCGGCGGATTCCGCCAATTCGACAACACGTTCGGGGCGCGCATCGGTGGTGATGTCGATATCCGAGACATCGAGGTCCAGAAGACCGTTCCGCACGGAGCCGCCCACGAACCATGCGCGGTGGCCGCCGCTTTCGATGGCGTCGATCACCGCTTGGGTGCCGGGCGCGGTAAGCCAATCGGGGGTCAACTTCATGTCGCCACCCGATCGGCAAGGGATTTGAGGATACGCGCAGTTGCCCCCCAGGTGTAATAGGGCCCCCAAGGTGCGACGTAGAAATGCCGCCACGTGCCGCGCCAACGACGGCGCTCGACGCGGTAGCTGTCCGGGTTCATCAGGAACGAAAGCGGCACGTGAAAGACCTCGGCCACTTCGCCCTCTTCCGGCACTGCCTCAAACGCATGGCGAACACGGGCAAGGATCGGGGTCACGGAATAGCTCGTCACCGTTTCATGGGGCGGCAGGTGGGCCAATAGCTCGACATTGGTCGGGTCGAGGCCGATTTCTTCATGCGCCTCGCGCAGGGCTGCCGCAGCCGCATCGGCATCGGTCGCGTCAATCTTGCCGCCCGGAAGCGCGATCTGGCCGGGATGGTGTTTCAAATGCGAGGCCCGCTTGGTCAGGATGACGCGATCCCCCAGCACCGGGATCAGCACCGCCGCCGGGCGCAGTTTGCGCCCCTCGGGCAAGCTGACATCCCGGTTGAGATCATAATCGGACGATGGCGCGGCAGCGCGCTCCGCCAACCGCGCCACCATCGTCTCGAGATCAATGATCGGGGCCATCCTCACCTTCCTCGGGCGCGCGCTCGGCCTCGAACCCCAAGGTCTTGGGGTCGAATTCGTAATGCGCACCGCAGAACTGGCAATCGGCGGTGACGATGCCGTCTTCGGTGGTCATGTGGGCGATGTCCTTGGCCGAGTAGATGGACAGGCTTTGACGCACCCGGGCATGCGAACACGTGCAGCCGAATTGCACCGGTTGCGCGTCATAGACACGGGGGCCTTCCTCGTGGAACAGCCGCAAAAGGAGGTCGGTCGGCGCAACGGTTGGGCCGATCAGTTCGAGATCCTCGACCGTATCCAGCAGGATATTGGCGCGGTTCCAGTTCTCGCCCTCGTCATCCTCAAGCAGGTCTGCGCCGGACAGCAATCCGCCCTCGCCCGATCCCCCCTCTGGCGACGCGGCAAAGGGCGAGGCCTTGGGCATATGCTGCAACATCACGCCGCCAGCCCGCCACGCCTCGGGGTGGCCGGGTTCGGTCGAACGGCCATACCCCAAGGCAAAGCGCGTGGGCAGTTGCTCGGATTGCGCAAAATACGTCTCGGCGCAGGACGAGAGCGAGCCGCCTGCAATCGGCGTGATCCCTTGATAGGGCGCGGACCCTTTGCCCTGATCCAGAAGGATGGCGAAATAGCCCTTGCCGATCTGGCCGAACGCATCGCTCGTTTCAGTCAGCCGCTCTGCATCATAGCTGGCAAAGCCACGAATCTGGGCTGGCGTACCCTCTTTCGACGGGGCGTAGAAATCCGTGGCGATCAGGCGGATCGGCCCATCGCCGCGCACCTGAAGCGACAGTTTCCAACGCAGGTCGATCGTCTGGCCGATCAACGCGGTCAACAACGTCAGTTCGGCAACCAGCGCCTCGACCGGCGCGGGATAGTCATGCTGTGTCAGGATACGGTCGAGCGTCTGGTCAAGCCGCGCCACCCGGCCGCGAATGTCAGAGCGGTCCAGTTGGAAGGGCAACACGGTGTCATCCCAGGCGATCCGGGTTGTCAAAGTCATGGCATCAGATCCTAGCGCATTTCGGAGGTTGCGTTCCCATATAGGCGCGCGCCCCGCAATCCCCAAACCGGTGCCATGGTCATGCCACAGGCTTGTTTGATACATGCCGTTCAACGACAATATCGAAAATGGTCAAACAGGCCGGGCAGAGCATGAAGATCCTATTCGTTCACCAGAATTTCCCTGGCCAGTATCGCGAGTTGTTCCGCTGGTTCGTGGAACAGGGTGAGCATGACGTGGTTTTTCTGACCCAGCGGCAGGACGTGCCGAAGATCAAGGGCGCTAGGATCATCACCTACAAACCGCATCACAAGCCGCCGAAAGGCACCTATGCCCTGACGCAGTATTGGGAGGAATGCGTTGGTGCGGGCTTCGGCGCGGCGACGGCGGCCCAAGCGCTGGACAAGGCCGGGTTCAAGCCCGACATCGTCATGGGGCATGTGGGTTGGGGCGAGTTGACCTTCATGAAAGAGGTCTGGCCGGACGTGCCGATCATCGGCTTTTTCGAATACTACTTTCTGGCGCGTGGCGGATCGGTCGGGTTCGATCCGGAATTCCCGGCAAGCGAACACGCCCCCTTCATCATGCATGCCCGCAACGCGGTGAATTTCGCCAATATCCAGACGGTCGATCTGGGCCACTCACCCACGCAATGGCAGCGCGACACCTTCCCCGAGAGTTTCCGGGACAAGATCTATGTCTGCCACGACGGGATCCGCACCGACAAGCTGGTTCCGAACACCACGGCCTCTGTGCCGCTCGGGCGATTGGGGCGGGCGGTGACCCGCGAGGACGAGATCTTCACCTACATGGCCCGCAACATGGAACCAACACGCGGCTTCCATGTCTTCATGCGGGCGCTTCCCCACATCCTCGAAGCGCGACCGAACGCGCGCGCACTCATCATCGGAGGAAACGAGGTTTCCTATGGCAAGGCGAGCGACCGGAAAGGAGGCTACCGCGCCGAGATGGAGCGCGAGGTTGGCGACCGGGTGGATTGGGACCGCGTGCATTTCCTCGGGCGGGTCCCCTACGAGGCATACCAGCAGATCATCCAGGTCAGCCGGTGCCATATCTACCTGACCGTGCCGTTCGTCCTGTCGTGGTCGCTGCTGGAATCGATGTCCATGGGCGCGACTATCGTGGCCTCCGATGTCGCGCCGGTTCGTGAGGCGATCACCCACGGGAAGACCGGGCTGCTCGTCGATTTCTTCCAGCCCGAGAAATTGGCCCAACAGGTGGCCGACGTGCTGGAACGCCCGGGCACCTATGCGCATCTGGGGCCAGCGGCGCGGCGGCATGTGGTGAAGACCTACGACTTCCAGACGGTCGCCCTGCCCGTACACCTCAAGCAGATCAACACCCTTTTGCCGTCAGCGAAACGCGTCGCGCTTCCTTGACCGCGATCAGTTCGAGGCCAGCGCGTTGGTCTGCCCGACGAGCCCGAAAGCAGACCCGATCAGGCTAAAGATCGTCTGCGTCCGGGTCACCGGGCTTTCGGTCACGAGCACGAGGTCGCCCGGATTGATCTGGAAATTGCGTGCGCTGAACAGACCGTCGGCGGTTGTCAGATCAATCGTGAAGACCACGCGTTGCTGGTCAGGCCCGGCATTGTCGGGGCGCACCGCCGACTGGGGGTATTCCCGCAGGACAAGGATGCCACCGGGATCGGCGCGGCTGGATTGCACGCCGCCAATGATCGACATGGCGTCAAGCGCCGTCACCTCGTCACGCGGGAAGACGTGCTGGCTTTGGTCGCCGGCGGCCCCGAGCGACAGGAAATACCGCCGGTCTTCTTCCACGATCACGCGGTCACCCGCGTGCAGCAGGGTATCGAGGTTCGGCTCCGCGAAAAGCCGATCCACGGATGTGCCATAGATATTGCCGTTGCGGATCAGGCGCACTTGCGGGTTCGTCAATCCGCCTGCGACGCCACCGCCATCGGCGATCAGGTTCAGGATCGTGTAGTTGCGGTCAGGCATGGGGAAGCGCCCCGGCGCGCCGACACCGCCGACAAGGTCGACAGAATTGCCGCGCCCGCCCTCGACGGTCAGCTGCACCTGCGCCTGCGGTACGATCATGCCGATCTCGTCCTGAAGGTGCTCACGCGCCAACTGCAACGTCATGCCCGCCACTCGCGTGTTCCCAAGGTATGGGACGAAGATCGTGCCATCCGGCGCGACAATGATGGAGTCAAGCAAAGCCGACGGTTCGCCATTGGTGATGAGCGAATCGTCGATGCTGTCCCAGACCGTCACGCTCAGCCGGTCACCCGGGGCGATCACTTGCGTGCGTGCGCCACCCGACGCGGAAATCCAGCCATGGGCGCGGTCACCGGTTTCGGGCCAGTCCGCCACGATGGGCAGGAAGGCGCGGTTCACCGCATAGACCGCAAAATCGGATGTTTCCGCCTCTCCGGAGGCCGAGACGATTTCGCGCTGAACCGGTGCACCACCCGGAAGAGCAGAGCACGCGGCCAGGAAGCTGGCGATCACGAGAGATGTGAGCAGTCGGAAGATCGAAGCTGCGGGCATCTGGTCGACGCATCCCCTTGTCGGCACCATGCGACACCTTGATAACGGACGTTCTCTTCGGGTCAATCGTCCGAAACCGAAACAGGTTGTTCGGTGCAATTTTGTCGTGCTGCCGTTCAATGACTTTGATTCATATGCAATTCCGTGATTTTTAGCGCGTGCATCTCAAGTTCACGGTGATTTCCATGGCGGCACGACGCATCCTTTTGACCGGTGGGGCGGGCTATATCGGGTCGCATACCTATCTGGCGCTCCACGACGCCGGATACCGCGTTACGATCCTCGACAGTTTTGCGAATGCGCGGCGCAGCGTCATCAACCGGCTGGAGATGATCACCGGCGCGCCGGTCCATTTCATCGAGGCCGACGTGCGCGATTCCGTGGCATTGGGCAACCTGTTCAACGAGACGAATTTCGACGCTGTCGTCCATTTCGCCGCGCTCAAGGCTGTGGGCGAAAGCGTGGCCCGACCGCTGGACTATTTCGATGTCAACGTCGGTGGTCTGACATCCCTGCTGCGCAGCATGGACAGCGCCGGATGTCGTCGCCTCGTTTTTTCGTCATCGGCAACCGTCTACGGTGTTCCCGACGTGACACCGACCCCGGAAAGCGCCGAGTTTCGCGCCATGAATCCGTATGGTCAGACAAAAATCACGTCGGAACAGGTGCTGGATTGGGTGTCGGCCTCCGACCCGCGATGGGCCATCGGCATCCTGCGTTACTTCAACCCGGCCGGCGCGCATGCATCCGCCATGATCGGCGAAGACCCAAGGGATATCCCGAACAACCTGATGCCCTACATCGCGCGCGTGGCGACCGGCGCGTTGGAGAAGGTCTCGGTCTTCGGCGACGATTACGAGACCCCCGACGGCACCGGGGTACGCGATTACATCCATGTCGAGGATTTGGCGCGCGGGCACCTGCTGTCTCTGAAAAAGCTGTTCGAGACGGATACGGGTCACACCGTCAACCTTGGCACCGGGCGTGGGTATTCCGTACTGGAGGTTATCGACGCCTACAAACGGGCGTCGAACAAGGACCTGCCCTACGAGATCGTCGGCAGGCGCGCGGGCGACGTGCCGATCTACGTGGCCGAAGCCAGCAAGGCGGCCGAAATCCTCGGGTTCGAAACGGAAAAGGGCATGGACGAGATGTGCGCCAGTTCCTGGGCATGGATCAACAGCCCCCATAGCGGAGATGACGCATGACCGAGCCGCGCACCGCGCTTGTCACCGGCGCAGCCGGGTTCATCGGCTACCACCTGTGCGTGCGTCTTCTGGAAGACGGGTGGCGTGTCATCGGGCTGGATGCACTGACAGATTACTACGATGTCGCCCTGAAAGAACGGCGCCAGTCGATGCTTTTGCAGTCTCAGGGGTTTTCCGCCGTGAACGAGCGGATCGAAACGCCGGGCGTCCTGCATGACCTGATGGACGCGCACCGGCCCGACGCCGTGATCCACCTCGCTGCGCAGGCCGGCGTTCGCTATTCGATCGAGGCACCGGAAAGCTATGTCGAGGCCAACCTGATCGGCACCTTCCGCCTGTTGGAGGCGATGCGGGCCTTTCCCCCGGCGCACAGCCTGCTGGCCTCCACCTCGTCGGTCTATGGCGCGAATACCGAGATGCCCTATGCCGAGACGGCAAAGGCGGATACCCAGATGTCCTTCTACGCCGCGACGAAGAAAGCCAACGAGGCGATGGCGCACAGCTATGCGCATCTCTACGACTTGCCCGTCACGATGTTCCGCTTTTTCACGGTTTACGGGCCGTGGGGGCGCCCTGACATGGCGTTGTTCAAATTCACCAAGGCGATCCTCGAGGGCGACGCAATCGAGGTCTACAACCACGGAGACATGCGCCGCGACTTTACCTATGTCACGGACCTCGTCGACGGGATCGTGCGGTTGATCGACTCTCCCCCGGTCCGCCCCGGCACCCCCGACGATATCGCCGAAGGGGACAGCCTGTCGCCCGTGGCACCCTACCGGGTGGTGAATATCGGCAACTCGGAACCCGTCCCGTTGTTGGAATTCATCGAAGCCATCGAGGACGCGACGGGGCGGACCGCCGAAAAGACCATGATGGACATGCAACCCGGCGACGTTCCTGCGACATGGGCCGATGCACGCCTTTTGCAGGCATTGACCGGATATCAACCAAGAACGCAGGTCCGCGATGGGGTCGCACGGTTCGTGGCGTGGTATCGCGACTATTACGGGGTCTGACCCAGCCGCGCATTTCAAATCGGCCCTGACTGCTCCGAGGTCGGGCCCCGAAACCAGCGCATAGCGCTGGCGGCGATGCGGATGCCAGCATGCGAAACGTCGCCTAATCACGATCCTGAGACGGCAAACAATCGCGCAATTCTGTGCGCATTGTTGATGTGTCTTCTGGGAACGGCCGACCTTCGGTAGGTGAAGTAACACCATGTCAAGAACCGGCCCGTATCATGCACCGTGAAATGCATGATGAAATCTTCGCAAGCGGGTGGACGACACCCATAGCAATTACGCACCACCCCCATCCACGACCAGAAAACGACACCGCGAGTTCACAGGAGCGCCTGATTGAGGGCGCAATCGACACCTATCGTGAATTCAAGTTTTCGCCCGGAACGAAGAGCGTTCCGTCACAAATGGGCCGCGCAGGGATCCTGCGGAGCGGTCAACAATACGAACTTGAATGAGGTGAGCTTATGAGAAGCCACTTGTTGGCCGCCCTTGCGGCTTGTTTCACCCTCGCAGTCGGCGTGCCTGCGGAAGCAGACCGGGTGACCTTCAACCGTGACTACGTGATCGTCGCCAGCGGCAATGGTGGAAGCGTAATCGACTACGCCAGGCGCGCCTCTCAAGTGCGCGCCACGGGCGCAACAGTGCAGTTTTCCGGCCGATGCCAATCTGCCTGCACCCTCTACCTGTCGGCTCCACGCCAAAACGTCTGTCTCATGCCGGGCGCGTCCTTCACCTTCCACGCGGCCTACGGCTCGAATCCCGATTTCAACCGCTGGGCCACCAACTACATGCTGGACCGCTACCCGTCCTGGGTACAGGCATGGATCGCGGCCCACGGTGGGTTATCCCGGCGCCTGTTGCGGATGGACTATTCCTACGCATCCCGCTTCATTCCGACGTGCGAAGGCCGCCGTTACGCAGCCGCTGACATTCGGGGCTGACCCCGCGCACAGCCGGTGGCGCAGGGCGGCGGAACTGCCGATCTTGTACATGTAATTCGCTCAAGATGTGCGGAACAGGGTCGCGGCTGCGGGCCTGTTCAATGCCAAATTCGTTGACACGTCCGCACGACCTCGGGCAACCATTTGAAAGGTAGCTTATTTTTTTCCTTTGAACGAAGTCCAATTCGCCAATGCCCGACGAGGCCCAATTTCAGAATTACGATGTGGTCCTGCTGGCGGACATGGCGCGGTCAAGCGATGCCGGGTTGCGTTTGCGCCATGAGATGCTGGCCTTGCGCAGCCAGGGGTATCGCGTCGGCTTGATCAACCTTGCGCCAGCGGACGGGCGCAAACCCATTCTTCCGGATATTGCCTTGTGCATTCGCGAAGGGCTGGCCGACCCCCTCACGCCAGGGGCAGAGCTTCGCGCGAAACTGGCGGTCGTCTACTCCCCTGGCCTGATAAAAGAGCCCGTCAAGGACCTTGCTGGCTTCAAGGCCGACAAGGTCGTTCTGGTTCTGGATCGCGCGCCAAATCTGGGCCAGATGGGGCTATGGCTGAGCTTCAATGTCGGGCAGATGATCCTTGCGCCGACCAACCGGTGGGTGCGCGCAAAACTGGACGAGTTGCAGTTACCCATCGAGATCGAGGAAGAAGACTGGCGCTCCGTCGCACGCGCAATCCGACCGGCAAGTGACCACCGCCCCACGGCGCGAACTCGGGTCCTGGGGCGGATCAGCGCCCCCGGCGGCGCTCAATGGCCCACGACGGCAAAAGAGATCGCCGCCACCTACCCCAACGATGCATCCTTTGATTTTCGCGTCATCGGCCCCCCGCCGTCCGAGGTCGTTGCCAAAAGCAAGGTCACCAAGCATTGGTCAGTCCTCGGCTCGGCGGACACGACGGTCGCACGGTTCCTGGAGCCGCTTGACGTCTTCTTGTACTTTCCCAGCGCATTGACCCCGGAATTCCCGGAAGCCGCGATCGCAACAGCCATGGCTTCGGGTAAGCTTGTCGTTCTTCCACCCCGATTTTCCCCGCATTTCGGTCCCGGTGTGCTGTATTGCGAACCCGAGACCGCCCTCGCAGAGATCGAGCAGATTTTCAAAGACGAAGATGAGCTAGGCAACCTGAGCGAACAGGCACGCAGCTATGCTGCCCTGCTGTTCGGGCAAGACACCTATCTTCGGCGCATTGCCCGCCTCATCGGGCGCCCTGCAGCCGAGGCGCCGCGGCGGACGCCGCAAGCCAAGAAATCGCGTGTTCTCTTTGTGCCCTCAAATGGCGTCGGTTTGGGTCACGCGACCCGGCTTTTGGCCATCGCTCGTCGCATGGGCGATGGGATCGAGCCGATTTTCCTGGGGTTTGGCCAAGCTACCGGAGTGCTCGAGTCCTTCGGTTACACCGCCGAATATTGCCCGTCCTACTCGGATATCGGGGCGGAGATCGCCGACTGGGACGAGTGGCTGCGCTACGAGCTTGGCGACGCGCTGGAGCGCCATGACCCCGCCGCCGTCATCTATGACGGGAACCACCCGACACCCGGCCTTGTGCATGCCGCGCTGGCGCGCGGAGATTGCAGGCTTGCCTGGGTCAGGCGTGGCATGTGCCCCGAGAAGCCATCCCCCTATCTGGAAAACTCGCGCTTTTTCGACTGCATCATCGAACCCGGCGAACTGGCGACCGAATACGACACCGGCCCCACCGCACTCAGGCGGCACGAAAGCGTCCCGGTCGCCCCGATCCGCCTTCTGGACAAGGAAGAGTTGCTGTCGCGCGATGAGGCACGCGCAAAGCTGAACCTGTCGGGCGACAAGCCCGCGGTGTTGGTGCAACTCGGGGCGGGCGCGAACCGCGACATCCTCGACCTTACGGACCGTATCGTCACCGAGTTGCAACGGTTCGACGGTGTGCAGATCGTCATCGCGGAATGGACGAACACGGCCGTGCGCATGCCGCACTGGCCGGGGACGAAGCTGCTCAGGGGATTCCCGATCAGCCAGGTCTTCAACGCCTTCGATTTCTCCGTCTCCGCAGCCGGCTACAACACCTATCACGAAGTCGCGGCCTTCGGGTTGCCGACCATCTTTGTCGCGAACCGTCATCCGTCGATGGACGACCAGGGCGCGCGCGCGGAGTTCGCACAAGACAACGGCTTTGGGTTCGACCTTCGGGAAGACGAGATGCACCTCTTTCCGTCGCTTTGCGAAGCGATGCTGAATGCCAGGGCCAACGCGTTCCTCAGGCAGGCCAGCCGAACCTTCGAGACAGAAAACGGCGCTGACGAGGCTGCGCGCATCCTTTCGCAAATGGTGTTGGGCCAATGACGAAGTCAGAAAAATCGGGCAAAACACCCGCCGCCAAACCATCGCCGCACAGCTTCCAGACCACGGGCGTCTACTACAAGCTGGCCGAGAAAGCGTCGGAAGAGCACGTGGTCGAGATCGGGTGGTCCAGCGCCCGCACCCCCGCCCCCGTCCGCGCCCACGAGCCGGTGCCCGAGGATCTGGCCGCCGCTTGGCCCACCTGGCCACATCCCAGAAAGGCCCTGACCCCGAGAACCGGGAACAACAGCCCCCAGCCGATCGGCAGCGTGGGTGTGATGTTCGTGGCCCTGTTCGGCCTGAACGCCGAACAGATCGCCGGCGCAACCGCCAGCATCCAGCGGCGGTATCGCACCGCGCGGAACTTCCGGCCCCTGTTTCTGACCGACAATCCCGACACGTCCGCCTTCCGTCACGCCGGGCTGACCTATGAGTACTTTCCGAAATCGGTCTTTGGCGGCGAGGATCGGATTGCCCTGTTCGAGGCACGCTTTCAGCGCCTGTGGCGCAAATGGCGCGGGAGCATGCTCATCGATTTCAGCAAGGCAGGCTTTCTGTCACAGCGGCTTTCAACCTACGGAGAGCTTATCGACCGGGAAACGGCGCCGGAGAACCGCTATGACCCGCGCAAGGCCCGGCCCGCGCCGCCCAAACCCGCGCCGACGGACGTCATCGCGCTGCAAGCGGCCTATCGCGCCAGCGGGCTCGATCAGGAGCCAGACAATTTCGTGCTCTACCGGATCATCGGCAACGATCTTCCGCCCCGGCACGAGCTTGGCCAGACACTGCGCAACGTCCAGTTCATCCTCGAGAACGAACCACCCCTGAAACTGTGCGAAAAGCGCTGGGTCGTGAACAGGATCGCCGACCCGGACCAGGAAGCCGCGGTTATCGCGCTGTTGGAACGGCACGGTCAGCCGTACCTGCACATCCCGTTCGTGCTGGAGGATTATGCCGAAACGGATTGGGACCTGTGCAGTTTCCCTGACCCGGCCTTCTTCCTGCATGGCCGATATGACCGGATGACCGAGTATGACCAGAAGCGCGCCGAGGCCCATGCCCAGCGCTTCAAGAACAACTATGTTATCAACAACAACGGGGCCCGAAACGCGGCGCTGCGCGATGGGCGTGACCGTGCGAAATGGGTCCTTCCTTGGGACGGAAACTGTTTCCTGACCGAGGCGGCCTGGGACGAGATCGTCGAGGGCGTGACGACCCGCCCCTACCTCAAGTATTTCACCGTCCCGATGTCGCGCACGCTCGACAATGCGGACCTGCTGGACCCGCACTACAGCCCCGAAGCTGATGAAGAACCGCAGATCCTCTTCCGGCGCGACAGCGAGGAAGAGTTCAACGAGGCCTTCTATTACGGACGTCGGCCCAAGGTCGAACTCTTCTATCGGCTGGCCATTCCGGGAAAATGGGACGCATGGGCAGACGATGCCTGGGACCTGCCGCGCGCCGACCGCTCGCCCGATGCCGGCACGACGGGACAAGCCGGCTGGGTCGCTCGACTGTTTTCGGGCCAGACCCAGTTGGAAGCCGACAAGATCACCGGCCTGAGATCACGGGGCGAGGCGCGGATCAGCGCGATTTCCCAGATGCTCGAGCGCCTCGATATCGAGGCGATGCGGCTGGTCTATGATCCCGCGACCCTGGTGGCCTACGACGAAGAGGTGGTGAAGGCCCTGGCCACGGCCGACCCGAAAGCGCCCGAGCATCGCGTGCGGGACCGGTTGCTGGCCGAAGCAGAACTGGCGCTGCAACGCGGGCCCTACTCGGTCACGCAAAAGACGACGGTCGCCCCCAGCGGTGACCCGCATGACTATTATCACCCGGCGCCCTACTGGTGGCCCAACCCGGCGACCTCGAACGGGATGCCGTTCATCTTCCGGGATGGCGAGCGCATTCCCGGCACGCGCCTCTATGAACCCGACAGCGCGCGATACGACCGCACCCGGCTACAGCAGCTGTTCGACGACACCACCACGCTTAGCTTGGCCTGGTTGGCGTCGGGTCGCGAGGCCTATATCGCGCACGCGGCACAACTGATCCGAACATGGTTCCTGGATCCTGCGACGCGGATGAACCCGCACCTGCTGTATGCGCAGATCCGATCACAGACGATGAGGGATATCGGGTCGAAATCAGGCCTCATCGAAATGAAGGACCTGTATTATTTCCTCGATGCCGTGCGCCTCGTGGAACGGGCCGGAAAACTTGCAGATGCTGAAAAGGAGGCGTTCCGCGCGTGGCTGAGAGAGTATGCCGAGTGGCTGCAAACCAGCGACCAAGGCGTGGCCGAACATGACACGTCGAACAACCACGGCACCTGCTACGATTTGCAGGTCGGATCGATCGCGGCGTTCCTCGGCGATGCGGCCCTGTTGCAAAAGACCCTCTTCACCAGTCGTGAACGCATCCTCGAACAATTCACCAAGGATGGTCAGCAACCGCACGAGATGAAGCGGACCCAGACCGCGCATTATTGCTGCTTCAACCTGCAAAGCTGGGTGAACCTGGCGTCGCTGGCCGATGCGTGCGGTCACGCGCTCTGGACGTTCGAAGGCCCCGACGGGCGAGGAATGGCAAAGGCCTTCGACTGGCTGCTTCCGCTTTTGGCGCAAGCGACGTGGAAATACCAACAGATCGAGCCCTTCGATCGCGGCCGCTTTCTTCCGCTGTTCTACGCCGCGCGCGCCGCTGCCGGTCGTTCCGGGGGCGCGCAGCTTTCGGACTCCATGCAGGCCCGGCCCCTGTTCTTTCCGCATGACGGGATCAAGCCGTTCTGGATGCTGGGCAGAACGCCGTCCAAGACGGGCGATACCGGCGCGTGGAAAACTCTGGCCGGCAAGCTGCGCAGGCTGGAGCCGTCGGCGTTCGAGATGGTCGCCGGAACAAAAGGCGCCTCGCGCGAGGAACGAGACGTTCCGACATTGGACAAGAAGCTTTGGGGCGGGTTCTCGGCCAACGCCATCGACGCGCTGGAGACAGTTCGCGACGACCCGAAATCGACCGAGGCAGAGGTCAACCGGGCAGCGCGTATTCTGGCACGATGGCATTTTACCCATGGCGATTTCGCCGAGACGCTCGCGAATGTCGATCGGATCGGAGAGCTGGGGCCAACCGGCGATCGTGAACGGTCGCTTCTGAAGGCCTATTGCCTGCAGAAACTGGACCGCACGGACGAGGCGGCCGGACTTCTTCGCGAACTTTTGCGTGTCTTTCCGAAAGATACCGGTCTTTGCCTTGCGATGGCGGGGATCGACACCGCCACGGAAGGTGATGCTCGGACCCTTGGCTTTTCGGCCTGGATCAACAGGGCATACAAGAACGCCGGCCTGCCCGATTTCCTTGCGGAGGACGCGGACGCGGCACTGTCCCTGCGTCAGACCGTGCAACAAAGCGCCACTCAGCCCGACAGCCACCGCCGAACCGGGTCGGTGGTCAGCGTGATCGTTCCGATAGATGCGCCGTCACCAAGCCTGCCCCTGTCTCTCAAATCGCTGCGTCTGCAAAGCTGGCCGCATATCGAGGTGATTATCGTCGACCATTCCGGCGATCCCGGCGTCAAAGGGGCGATCACGGACGCGATTGGCGACGACCCGCGTTTCCTGCAAGTTCATCTTCCAGTCACGACCCCGTCATTCGAAGCCCGGAACATCGCCCTCACCCATGCCACCGGCCGCTTCGTGACCGTGCAGAACCCGACGGACATCGCCCACCCGGCCCGCCTCGAACTGCAGGTGACCGCCCTTGAGGACGAGGACGTACCGGCCGTTGTCGTGCAGCGCGCCTGTGTGACGAAGGAGGCGCAGCTGTTGGGCGGCTGGTTCCCCAATTTCTCCCTCGTTGGCCCGGATCGCGACAGCCTTATGCTGTCCACCGAGCGCCTCAGGGATTACGGGGGCTGGGACAATGCAGCGGTTCATCCCGAGAATTACCTCATCTGGCGCCTGAAACATGTGGAGGGCAAGGACGCCGTCGAAACCGTGCAACCCGGCGTGCCGATCATCTTGACGGTGGCAGAATCCAGTTTCGACGACCCAACGCATCTGGAGTTTCCATACGGTCCCCGTCGAGACAGGCTGAGGGCCTTGCTGCGCGCCGCCCGCAATTTGGCGTTCGAAAGTGACGAGGCGAAGCCGCCCGCTGCCATTTCTTTCCCAACGTTGTCAGTGGATGAAAAGCTGGATTGCGCGCTCGTCGGCGATTTCTCGAAGGGTGCAACAGCCATAGACGAGCTTCGCGCCTTCGTTGCAGCGCGGGTCGCCAATGGCGAGAAGGTCGGGCTGTTCAATTGGCCGGACTATCACAGCACGTGGCGCGAAGATCTGGACCCGGAAATCGCCGAGATGGTCGATGGCGGCCAGGTGGCGCAGATCAGCGCGTTCACCCGCGTCGCGGCATCGCGGCTTATCCTGTGCAATCCCTATGTCATCCATAACCAGGTCGACGGGTTGCCCGAGTTCGACGTGGATGAATTCGAGGTTCTGGGCGATCCCGGCCTGAACTTGGCAGAGTTCCACACAGGCGTGCGGCGCATCATGCCGACGAAGGAAGAGATCCAATCGGTCTTCGACTTCGAGTTCTCTTGGCGCGCGCTCTGATGATTCCTTTTTGAGCCCGATTCGACAACTCTGGTAGGGTTTTCCCGCATTAACAGAACTTTCTGACCGCCCGCGGCATGCCTGGGCGCCGTCCCGTTCTGTTGATATTTGGTATGGCGAAATAGCAATACACCTACATGTTGCATAGCCTGGCCAAATCTGACCACTTGGCGAGAAAGTGTCTAAACTATGGCTTTTTTTTGAAATTGGCGTTAATGTCGCAGTGTTACATGTGAACAGGTATCAATTTTTTTTTCATGGGATCGTAATCATTTCGATCCGGCTTGACGCAGGGATGAATTATGGGACGCAAAATCTCTACGCTTACAGCTTTGGCTGTCCTGGGCGCTGCGATCAGTTCACCGATTCCCGGTGAATCCCAAGAAGTCGGCTCCGAGTTTTGTGAAATCTATGACCGGATGGATCGTGCCGCATTGCAGGCAGAGCTTTCCGTATTGCTGGATGAAGATCCCGCCAACGTGTGTGTGGACTACATCGTCAGCATTCTTGGCGAAGCGCCGGTGGCGCAGGTCACACCTACCGACCCCTACTAGGCAGGCTTGCATAACGACACAAAGGCCCCCGCATGTGCGGGGGCCTTTGTGTCTGTAAACCCTCGTCCTTCCGAACCATTGCAGGGGCCGGTATCAGTCCAGGGCCTCTAGCCAATCGACGGAACGTGCCGGCAGCCTGGGCGCCGTCAACAAACGGCCATTCTGCCAGCTGTCGCGCGGTGTTTCGGCGCCAAACAGGAAGCGAACGCCAAGTCCAAAGGTCAGGTCAGAAAGATCCACGTCGCCGACACTGATTTCGTAGAAATCCCTGCGTGCAAAATAGGTGACTTCGAGCGGAATATCCATCGGCAGGACAGTCTCGCCAGACAGACCGATTGAGTGGAAACTACCCGAGTCATCGCCACCATTGAGAAAACTGTCGGCCGAAGCGTTTTCGTACTCAAAGGTGATCGCCGTACTATCAAGCGGGAACCATGTCACGCCAGCGCGAACAAACCGCGCATCACGGAACCCTTCAGGGTCTCCGGTTGACTGATCGGGCGGGAACTCAAAAGTATCCCCGAGCCCGGCTTGGCCGAACACCATGAAATCATCACCCAAGAAGTACTGAGCCTCGATGCCGCCGTAGATGGTTTCGTAAGGCTCCCGTTGCAGATCGTCGGTAACGAGCGCGGACCGGGAATATGCGGCAAACCCACCGACACGAAGATCCGGCGTGACGATATGAGAGTAGTGCAACGCAACCCGCATCTCGCGTTCCGGGTTATCCTGGTCGAAATCTGCTTGGCTTTCGTCCCAGTCAGCATAGCCGAAATACCCTTCGGCCCCGACGAACCCCATACCGTAAACCGGGAAGGAGTATTGCCCTTCGACATAGAAAGGCATGTAGGAGACATTACTATCGGGAGAGCGGTTCTCGACAACCTCTCCGTAACTCAGCCCACCGCCAATATAGCCCACTCCGTTACCGAAGTCCTGCGCAGTGGCAGATGCAGCTGCAACGACCAGCGCAGATACAGGAACGAACAGTTGCTTCACCATCGGTCTCAATCCTCCTGACGGGTACCCACTCGATACCAAACCAGGCTCATGAGAACACGACATATTGGGGCTACACTGTGAATTCCCTCAACAGGTGTGGTCCAGCAACACTATGGGGGCTATTTCGCGTTGCAGGAGACCATGTGGAGTGCCCCCCCGAAGTCGAAAGCGGCTGCCAGTCACAGAAGGAAATCGAAATCCGATGCCATGAGGTCATCCGCCCCGATCTCGATCGCATGCGTTCCGGACGGCGCGCCATAGAACGCGGAGAGGTCTATGGTCGTATTTCCACCCGTCACGGACACGAGGGCATCTGCCCCGTCAAGGATACCGTTGCCATTGGTATCAAGGTCTCCGAACGTCGAGAGGTCGGATCCGAAACCTTCAAATACTACAAGGTCTTCACCCTGATCGAAGTCGTCGATCATATCTTGATCGAACCCGATATCCGCCCGGAAGATGAACACATCTTCATCATTGCCGCCGACAAGAATGTCGGCTCCGGCACCCGCGATCAGGGTATCCTGGCCGTCATCTCCTTTCAGATGATCATCGCCCTCGCCATCGATCAGGAGATCGTTGCCCTTGTCGCCGCGCAGTTCATCGTTCCCGGCGCCGCCGATCACCGTGTCGTCGCCATCCTCGCCATTGACACGATCATCGCCATCACCGCCATCGACCCAGTCAGCGCCATCGCCGCCGCGCGCGTCGTCTTTGCCCGCTCCGCCGAAAATCTGGTCTGCGCCTTCGTCGCCATCCAGCTTGTCGGCACCGTCGCCACCCAACAGCGTATCGTTGTCCCGACCGCCGGAGAGGTCGTCATCGCCGTCGCCGCCGTCGAGCACGTCGTTCCCGGCCTCACCTTCAAGGTCATCGTCGCCCAGACCACCCATGATCAGGTCGTCGCCCTCACCTCCGCGTGCGTCGTCCTCGCCCGCTCCACCAAAAATCTGGTCCGAGCCGTCGTCGCCCCGCAGCTTATCGGCGCCGTCGCCACCCAAAAGCGTATCGTTGTCCTGACCGCCAGAGAGCTCGTCATCGCCGTCGCCGCCGTCGAGCAAGTCGTTCCCGGCGTTCCCCTCAAGGTCATCCTCGCCCAAGCCGCCGACAAGCAGGTCGTCGCCATCACCGCCGCGCAGGTCGTCCCGACCATCCATGCCCCACAGTTCATCCTGCCCGGCACCGCCGCGTAGGTCGTCGTCGCCATCACCACCGATCAAGCTATCGTTGCCGGAGCCCCCCCAGAGCTCGTCCGCGCCGGAGCCTCCGTCCAGCAGGTCGTCACCGCCCTCGCCAAACAGCTTGTCGCTCTCTCCGTAACCGACGATGACATCGTTTTCGGCGGAACCGTAGATGCGGTCCGAACCATCCGTCCCTTCAAGCAGGTTTTCGGGCTGCGGCTCAGGCTCAGGCTCAGGCTCAGGCTCAGGCTCAGGCTCAGGCTCAGGCTCAGGGATGGGGTCCGGAACCGGCTCGGGGTCAAGCCCTTCCATCCAACTCCCGTCGAAAAGACTGAGGGCATCCGCACCCCAGAACAACTCGGCTTCCGCCGACCTGTCCCGAAGCCAGTCGTCACGGTCGAAATCGTTTCCAAAGAACCCGATCGCGTCGGAGAACCATGGCTCGTGGAACTTGGACGAGTCGTCGATCTTGATGATCGCGCCGGTGCCGCCGATCGTGTTGTCGGTCACCAGAACGTGGGTCGCCCCGATCAGGCGGATGGCCGAGTTCCCTGAGTCCGTAATCGTGTTGCCGGACACAAGGACATTGGTCGCCTCATAGGCCAATCCCGCTTCGAGAAACCCCGGAGGGTACGACTCCAGGTTGGTGTATCCCCCAACCTCGATTGCATTGTGGCCAGAGCCTGAAATCGCGTTCTCCAGGATCGCGATGTTGCTCGAGCCGCCTTTCACCATGATGCCGACATAGCTGAGGTCGGTCAGGGTGTTGCCCTCGATCACCGCGTTCTCGACGCCGACGAAATCGATCCCGGATTCGTTACCCAACCCACCCTCGATGGTGTTGCCGAGGATCTGAATATCGCTCGATTTGCTGACCTTGATGCCGTCGCCGTCGCCCTTGAAGATCGTATTGTTGGCAATGACGATGTTGCTTGCCGGGTCCGTGTTTCCATCGACGGCGTGGATGTGGACAACGGGCCGATCACCCGTGTCGCTGCCATGCACTTCAAAGCCATCGATCACGATGTGATCGCTGCCGTCGATCTGGATCGTGGAGTCGGTATCATCGGCCGGGCGAATGATGGCTGCGCCCGGTCCATCCGCCGACACCAGCGTGATTGGAGCGCCGTCTTGGCCGCTCACCGAAATCTCGATGTTTTCTTCGTAGGTGCCCGCAGCGACCTTGATCACGGCACCGGGGCCGGCGACATCAAGCGCGGCCTGGATGCTGGAGTAAGGATTTTCGGGCGACCCATCGCCACCGTCTGCCGCATCGGCAGAAACCCAGATCTCTTGCGCCAATCTTCACCCTCCGAAATGCCAAAAGGGGTGATAGTCTGGAAATGCGGAATTCCTGTGCCGAACCTGTGGCACGCGCGTGCCCGCTGGCAACGAAAGCTCGCATCGCGTGACGTGAAAATCGACGCATTGCCGCTTGTGCTGGCAGAACGCCCGTTTTTGTCGCGACTTACAAACGAGGGCGGGATCGCCGCAGCCGTGCAGCCGGATCCGCCCGTTGCGGCCTTCAACTCGGCGGCACGTCGGATGGCGCCATGAAATAGAGGCTGAGATAACCGCCCAAGCTGCGATTGTAGAACGGCCTGCGACCATCCATCAGCACTGCGGCACGGGGATCGCCGGTACGGGCAAAGTACGGTTCGAGCCACACAAGGAACTGTCCATCCCCTTCGTGGGGGAGGATCTGTTCGTCGAAAACCCCGTATCGCTGCACCAGCACCGGGTCGAGCAACATATCGAGCGCCACATCGATCAGGTGCTGCAACCTCACGCCATCGACTTCGATCTCGTAGGCTGCAATGCCCTGCCGTTCCATCATCTCGGCAATCATGACAAGGTACATGACCGCGAAATTCTGGTAATGCACCGCGCGGCGGCCCCGGATGATCTCGAACGGCAGGTGCCCGTCATCCTCGGCCTGCCAAAGCGCGCCAAGAAAGGCCCGGACCGCGTAACCGAACAACGCTTCATCTTCGGTCATGATGCCGATCGACATGGCGTAGACAGCCCGCCGGTACAGGTGGTTGTTGCAGCAGGATGTGGCGGGAAGGCCGGAAATGCCGGAGTGCAGCCGCGCAAATTCCAACAGCCAGGCATCCACCTCGCCAAGATCGTCAGCCCGGCTTTCGGCGACCGCCGATCGCACGGCCATCAGGGCGAGCGATGCACTGAACATGGTGCTTTCAGTGGTGTACCACGCCTGTCTGTCCTCGGTCGAATAGTCGAAATCCAGCAAGGCATCGGCTCTTGCCCAGTTCAACAGCACGTCAACGATGCAATTCGCATGGTACCCGTCGCCAATCACCACTTCGGCTGCGGCCAGCCCGCTCATCGTATCCTCGAATGCCAGGAACACCTCGACCATGCGCCGCCACGAGGCGTTGTCGACGTAGAAACCGGGAAGGATGATCGTGTGATCCAGGACGGGCAGGGCCATGGCCGCCTGGCAACTTTCCCCCATCCGGTGACGGTCGATCCAGTCCAGAAGCATGGGATCGCGCGTTCTGGAAAGTGCGTCACGCCGGCCATCCACGTCGAAATATCCCGCAAGCGGGTCGGTGACCGTGTACCCGGATGTATCGTTGAGAACGAAGTTGGCGTATGCCTCCTCGGCCGTCAGCGCGCGCGCGGGTTGGGCCGTGACGGCTGCAGCGACCGCAAAGAACGCCGATATGAAAGCGCGCAGATGGCTCACTGGTCAGCTGCAGCCATGCCAAGGCCAAACAGGTCGGCTCGGCGAATTGCGACTTGCATGGGTTGGCCGATCATCCCGGGGTCAAGGGCCTCGTCGATGGACAACATGACCGACGCCACGGTCGGTTCCTGCCTCAGCCACTGCGGAAATCCGACGCGCGGCTGCTGGCGCGGGTCAAGTGTGATCCGCTCGACGCGGGCCGGGATGGTTCGCCCCGTCGCCTCGTCGGTCACGACGGCGGACTGGCCGATATGGACATCTTCGATCTGGGACACATGAACCAGGGCCTCGACCCTCAGCACCTCGCTGTCGGTGCGCGCGAGGACGGCAACCGTGTCCCCGGGGACGACCCATGCGCCGTCCTCCTGGAACCAGCTCACCATGCAGTCGCAAGGCGAAAACCCCTGCAATTCGGCAATCCGCAACTGGAGGGCGCGCAATTCGCCCTCCGCCAGCGCCAGCGCGCGGCGCACTTCGGCTGGCGAGCTGAACGGAATGCCCGCGGGCGACAGCGCCAAGATCTCGGGGTCATTCTGCATCTCTTCGTTGATTTCGGTGAGGTAATCTATCTGGGCCACAAGAGAGGCTTCCTGACTTGCCAGGTCCGCCGAGGAGATCTCGTAGATCGGGTCATCCCTCTGAAGGATCTGCCCGACGGCTTCGATCGGTGTGCGTACCTGCCCCATATCCGCGCTGATCATCTCGACTTCGGGCGCCGTGATGGTGGCGAAACTTGCGTTGATCAGCACGAAACGCTCGTAAAGGGCCGTGCCGATGAAGGCGAACGTCCCGACGATCACCCCGACAGACAGGCCCATCCCGACCACGCGGTGCCATTTCAGGCTTGCATCCTCGGCGGCCGGTTCATCTTTCTTTTCGTTCAGTGTCTGAGGATCCTGGTTTTCCAACAGGTCGCTGGGGCTTGCCACATACCCGGCGTGGTAGCTTCGCGAAATTCGACGCAACGCCTCGCGCGTCTGACGCGACATGTCGCGGAAAGCGAAGCGAATGACCCGGTCTTCCTGGTCCTCGATAATCTCGATCACCTCGGCGAGCACGGTGACCTCGCACACGAACCCGTACAATGAAATCCTGAGCCGGATTTCGGTCCTGGTGCCGACATCAATCGCGAATTCATCGCCCTCGCGCTGCCACGACGGCGCGTGGTGAGCGTCGAATTCTTCCAGCGACAGGGAATGGCCATCGAGGATCACATCGTTGAGCACGACAAAGAAAGGGAGCTGTATCGCGTGGTACAGTGTTGAACTGCGCTTGATGGTCTGGATGCCTTTGCGATCCGGCGCTTGGTACTGTTTCATCTCTAATGTCATTCCGCCAACCTGGTAATGCTGCCTGGCGCGCCGTGCGGCGCATGAAATCCCAAAGCTCTCAGGGCATCGAAACGCGCCGCGTCGCTGGCGGCGCCAAGTTGCCCGGTGAACAATCCTATTCCGACAATGAAGACCGAGAGCGCGGCGGCATGCAGAAGCGTGCCGCTGAGCGCTTTCGCAGCCCGATCAGAGCCGCCCCGCTGGATGGATTGCCGCGTCCAACACTGGCGGTCGAGATGAAAAAGCAGTTTGCTCTTCATCATCGCGCCCCAGATCTGGTTGTAATACATGAGAAAAGGCCAGATCGGGGAGATCCGGCCGTAATTCGACGCAGCCGCAAGGCTCATCACGGTGCGCGTGAAGATGGCCCAGGCGAAATAGTAGACGATGAAGACCGGCGAGAGGAAGATCGCGAGCAGAACCGTTGCCACCGGGCCCGCCAGCGACGACCAGATGGAAACACGCTGATCCACGAGGGCCCACCAGACGAAGAAGCCAAGCCTCGGGGCGCCTAACGCGATCGCCCGGCCATTCGCGCGCAGCATGTTGCCGAACCAACGATGCATCAGCTTGGTCGAGGCTGGAAAGAACCGGCCGGGCGGCGGAAGCTCTTCCAGCCCGTAGGTCACCACGTCGGGAACGTAGAGCATTTTTCCACCGGTCTTGAGCACGTGGAACCAGGTGCTCTTGTCATCGCCAGTCAGGAACTTGATCTCGCCCAGACGCCAGTGCCAGATGCGGTCATCCTCGACCTGCGCGATGAACTCGCGGGACGTGGCGATATCGGTGCGAAAGAAAGAGCATCGCCCGGTCAGGACAAGCAGCGTTCTCGACAAGGCCATCGAGGCCATCAGGGTATGCCGCTGCGCCAGCCGAAGGATATACCAGTTCTTCGTGAGGTAGGTGCCCTGCACGATCGCATCATTGTTCGTCGTCGCCGCGGCAAGCTCGGGGTCCGCGGCAAAGAAGGGCAAGACGCGCGCGATCGCGCCATCGCCCAGCACCGTGTCGCCATCCATCAGGATCGTGACAGAGCGGTCCGGCGGGGCATCACGCGCCACGACGCGCAGCCCTTCCCCGATTGCCGAGCGCTTACCATCCCCCTTTTGGAATTGGGCAACGATCTCAACGCTATCGGGGCACCCGGCGGCGATGTACACCCGATACAAAAGCCGCCTGTCCCTATCGGTCGTGATCGAGGCCACGATGGTGGTCGGCACGCCGCTTTGGACGGCCGCATCGATCAGCGACGTGTAGCATTTCACGAACACGTCCTCGTCGATGTTGTAAGACAAAACGACGGCATAAAGATGCTCGAGCGGCGTCGCGTATTGCTCTGCATCCGCCCTCAACCTCGGAAAGACGCGCTTGAGAAAAATGCGCGAGCGGACCTGGTGGATGGTCCACCAGGCGTAGCGCCAACTGGCAACGATTCCGATCGTAGTGAAGAAGAGCTCAGAAGAGGCCGGACGAGGCATGGAGAGTGCCGTGTACCACACGGCAACGGTGACCGAGGTGTAGATCGCCCACCATCGCAGGGATGCCTGCACATCACGCATATCCCTTGAAGCGCCAGCCATATGCACCCACCAGAAAATGGCTTAAGAAAAATCTTTCGCCACCCTACAATGGCGAAAGCGATTCCCGAACCACTTTGGACCTTGAGCGGCCATCGACGGGCGCAGCATCCCCTTGATCTGCAACCGGTGTCACCTGCCCGACATTTAGGCGGACCATGATTCCAACTAAGATGTGCTCCCTGCTACGCGCGGTTTGCCCACCGGGAGTAAGTCGCAGGGTGCCTGAGCGGGTCGACTTCGAAACGCGCCTGCAAGGGTAACCGTTGGCGCGCGCCGCAAATGGCCTGCTCCGAGGGTTCTTGAGCTTGTTCCAACAAACCCAGTGACCTGCCCGCCGCGAACAGCCCTCGTCGGCCCGAGCAGACAACAGGGCCGGGGGGGGGCGACCCGATCTTCCCTTCGGGGGGCGCGCTGTGCGCCGAAGCACAGGACGCGCCCGGCGAGATCAGCTTGCTTTCACCCGAGGCAGGTCAAGCGACATCTGCATGAGGCCCTCGAGGAATTCGGTGAATTCCCCCGAGAGGTCATCGCGCTCCAACGCAACGGCCACCGTGGCCATGAGAAACCCGATCTTGGAGCCACAGTCGAACCGCGTCCCGCGGAAGCGGTAGCCATAGACCGGGCGGCCCTCGTCGATCTCGTGGGCGATGGCATCGGTCAACTGAATCTCGCCCCCGACGCCGGTCGATGTCTTCCCGAGGTTCTTCATCACGTCGGGCGACAGGACATAGCGCCCGATCACGGCAAGGTTCGACGGCGCCACAGACGCGTCGGGTTTTTCGACAAGCCCTTTCACGGACACGACATGTCCCATGTCCTCCTGGATATCGAGCACGCCATAGGACGATGTCTTTTCAGGCGGCACTTCCATCGCCGCAACGATCGACCCGCCAGTTTCCCGATGCGCTTCGATCATCTCCTTGAGGCAAGGCGTCTCGCCGCGGATGATGTCATCGGGCAGGATGACCGCGAATGGCTCGTCGGAGAGGAGCCTGCGGGCACACCAAACGGCATGGCCCAGCCCCTTGGCCTGGTGCTGCCGGATATAGGCAATCGCACCCGAATCCATGTTGGTCGACTTGAGCGTTTCCAGCAGCTCGGTCTTGCCTTTCTTGCGGAGCGTCTGGGCAAGCTCGGGCGAGTGGTCGAAGTAATCCTCAAGCGCACTCTTGCCGCGGCTGGTCACGAAGATGAACTCCTCGATACCGGCGGCGCGCGCTTCGTCGATGGCATACTGGATCAACGGCCGATCGACGAGGGTCATGATTTCCTTGGGAATGGATTTGGTGGCTGGCAGGAAACGCGTTCCCAAGCCAGCCACCGGGAAAATTGCTTTGGTAACTTTTTTCGTCATCAAAGGGCGCTCCGTTAATAATGCGTTAACCGTTACATGATTCGTGAAACATTCCGATTCCTTTGTGGGACATGGCTTTCCCCAAGATGACTCGCAGGAAAAAAGCGCCTCGAATGAAAACGGCGCAAGCAACTGTATAGAAAACAAAAAGAACTCTGGCCTGAGAGGCCGCAGCTACCGCCCTGTTTCCGCGTTGGAAAAAGTCATTCCATTAACTCGATGGTAATTTTTTGTTTCCATAATGAAAACAATCCATTTCGAGATGGTGAACGGAATTCTTGGTCTATAACAGCGCGGTATTTATCGAGGCGATGAACTCACAACGCAACCATCAGGCGTTGGGTGGCTGAATTTCCGTCGGATCAGCACTCTTGTGCCGCGCAGCCCATGCCAAGACGGGTTGGATGCCGCACCCGTAAGCGCGACCGTGCCCCCCCGTCGCGGCGCGGCCTTGGTCGCAACATGCGTTGCCAGACCCGGTCGTTCCCCGGATCTCGTCAAACCATCCGATTCGCTGAGTCCACGCCTCAACCGTGGGACGCGACTCGCCCAACATGACACCAAAGTAGACGAAATGTGAATTTTTTATTAAAGTTTTGTGACGCTCGCTGCGAGGAACGCTATTTTTCCTCGGACAAGCATTTGGAGACCCCGATTTGAAACCTGATTTCATCTTCGTAGGCCCGCATAAAAGCGGCACCACCTGGATCGACAACTACCTGCGAAGCCGTGGCGATGTGCAACTTCCGGTGGCGCTCGGCAAGGAGACCTTTTTCTTCGACAAACTCTACCACAAGGGCTGGGACTGGTACTCGGGCACCTTCGGTGAGCGTTCGAGCGATCACAAGATCTGTGTCGAAGTCGCGCCGTCGCTTTTGGACAAACCGGAGGCGATCGAACGGGTCGCCAAGGATATCCCCGACGTGACCATTATCGCGACCCTGCGCAATCCGATTGATCGGGCCATCGCGCACTACTTCCACTACCTCAAAGGCGGTGAGCCCGACCGAGGCTTTCGCTGGATGGCCGAGCACCACCCGGCCATGATCGAAAATGGATTGTACTATCGCAACCTGAACTGGTGGGCCGAAGCGCTGGGGCGCGATCAGATCAAACTGCTCAATTATCACGATCTGAACGACAGCCCGTCGGGCTACGTGTCCAGCATCTGCAAAGTGCTGAATCTGCCAGAAGTTCAACCAAGTGACGACGTTCTCTATGCCCGGATCAACGAGGATGGCGACCCCCGGGTGCGGTTCCTCGCCAAAATCGCCCGGCGCAGCGCGCGCACCCTGCGCCTTGCCGGGGTTCATTGGTTGGTCAACGCGGTGCGGCAGCCAGCAGTCAGACGCGCTGTCTACGGCCCGCCTCCGGCCAAAGAAAAGCGGGAGCGCATCCGAGAGGAGGCAAACACTTATTTCTACGACCTGTTCTTCGAGGATTTTTCGAAGCTCGACGATGCTTACGGGTTCGACACATCGGCTTGGCGCGTGCCCAAACCCGTAAGCGAGAATGCCGAAGCAGAGTGTGACCAGCCGCTGACGAAAGCCGCGGTCGGATAACGGACCCGGGCCGACAGGTCTCCAAGGTGTTTTCCGAAGCGGTCCTTTTGGGTCAGGGGGAGATCTGGCGTCACCAGACTGTCGAAAAGCGCCTTCCCCAAGTTGTTCGCCTTCCAACGCCTGGATCACGAGGCTTGGGTCACGGATGCATCAAAGGGGCCGCGACGCATACCGATTGGGGTTGGCTTGACCGGTCGCGTCAACAGTCCCACCAGACGAGGCATTGCCAGAATAATCGCGTTGGACAAAGCCGCATGCGAGGGCACGTGAGATTGGTGGCAACGACTTGTGACTTTACAACGGCCACCAATACGCGCTCGTGTCAGGGTGAAAAAGATTGTCAAACGATGACCTGAAAACCACCATAGCCAAACCACCTTTATTACGCGTTCTCTTCCCGCCGTTCCCACCTGCCCAGCGCGTCCGCACGAGAGTTTTCGGCACAACGGTCAAGAAGTGCCCAGAATACCATCACGCCAGGTCTGGCCGACGCAATTCGATGATCTTGCAGGTCGATGGATGGACGGATGGCCCCATTCTGCTGCACCTTGCTGTCATGAGGGAAAACAGCGTCGCAAGACACCTGACGATTTGATGAAAAATACTTCGGGGACACATGAACAAGGCCCACATGCCTCTGTCTGAAACCAGGATGCATCGTGCTGCTCGGGAAGTTGAGAGCCGGGCAATCCATTTCTACCTGCCCTCGTTCGAGGGTGGCGGGGCCGAGCGGTTTTTTGTCCGACTGGCGAACCACATCGCATCGCGGGGTATTCCGGTCCACCTTGTCGTGAACAATGACAACGGGCCGGTCAAAGAGCTGCTTTCGAAGGAAGTGGACCTCCATGTCCTTGGCGGTCGCAAGGCCATTCTCTGTCTGCCAAAGCTGGTCGCGTACCTGAAGGCGACGCGGGCGCCGGCCCTGATCTCGGCGTTGACCCGCACGAACATCGCGGCCTTGATCGCCGCCCGTGTTGCGCGAACGGAAACGCGGGTCATCGTGTGCGAGCGGAACCAGTACACTGCATTGCTGCGCCAGATGGACCCGCTGCGGCGCGTCGCGATGAACGCACTTGTTCGGAAGCTGTATCCCAAAGCACATGCCGTGATCGGAAACACCGATCTGGTGACCCGAGATATAGCCGAGGTCGCTGGCCTATCGGCGGAGGCGACCGGCGTCATCCATAATGCGGCTCCTGACCCGGCGCAGTTGGACGACGCGCGCGCCGCGCCGCCCGACCACCCCTGGTTTCACGATGGCAAGCCCACGGCCATCGCCATCGGACGTTTGATGCCACAAAAGGACTACGCAACAATGCTCCGTGCCGTTGCACAGTCCGGCGACGATCTGCGCCTTGTTATTCTTGGCGAAGGTCCGGAACGCCAGAACCTCGAACACCTGGCCAGAGAGCTGGGCATAGAAGATCGCGTCGATTTCCTCGGGTTCCGCATGGATCGGTTCAGCTATCTCGTGGCCGCCGATCTCTTCCTCATGAGTTCCGTGACCGAGGGCTTCCCGAATGCCTTGATCGAAGCGGTCGCGGCGGGCATCCCTTCGATCTCAACCGATTGCCTCGGCGGCGGCGCGCGGGAGATCCTCGGCCGGGAATTTCCTGACCGCCTCACACCGATTGGGGACCCCGCGGCCATGGCAAAGGCCATTCGCATGGTGATCGACGCCCAAGACGCTGCCTCTCGTGAACTGCAATCCGAACGGATCGCGCGCATTGCCAAACGATACCAGATGTCCGAGGTTGCTGACGCCTTTCTAGCGAGAGCTTGGGAATGAAGAACCCCTTGCGCACCATGGAATACGCCATCGCGATGTTCGGATTGTTCTTCATGTCCGGGTCGCTGACGTCGACCCTGACACCGGAAGGCTCGGAAACGGCCCCGATGGTGCAGATCCTTGGTGCGTCGCTCGGCCTTTTCGGTGGCATCGCCCTGCTGACCATCAAGGGATCAATCGCGCGCATTTTCACTGTCTACTGGGCGTCGATACTGCCCGTGTTGTTCGCACTTGCCACCCTGGCCTGGACGGCTGCCCCGGACCTGACCTTGCGCCGTGTCGGCAGCCTCGGGCTGACCACGGCCTTTGCGTTCTGGCTCGCCTTCCGCTTTTCGCCGAAACAACTGTTTCACCTTGTGGTCATGGCATCGGCGGTGATCGTGCTGGCCAATTTTGCCAACATCCTGCTCAACCCGGCAAAGGGCATCCATCAAGCCTACGACGAATTGGCGGCACATCATGCCGGCAGTTGGCGGGGGCTTTTCGGTCACAAGAACGATTTTGGCCGCGTGATCTCGCTGACCGCGTCGATCCTGATCTTGGGGTTCGTTTTCGGCACCGGCGGCCGATATGGCCGTTGGCTCATACTGCCAATATTTGCAATCGCGGGACTGATGGTGTTGCGATCGAACTCATCGCAGGCGGTCCTGCTCGCCGCGACGGTTCCCGTTGGCATCGCGCTGCTTCTCGCCATGCGGCGCATGTCGCCCGCGGGACGTTCGCTGTTGATTCTGATGGCCCTCCCCGTCGCGGTGACGTCGGCGGTTTCGGCTCAACTCATCTTTGAATATACGCTGCACCTCCTTGGGCGGGACGCGACCCTCACGGGCCGAACGGTCATTTGGGAGGGGGTCATCGTCGCCCTTGGCGGCACAAGTGTCGCGGGCGGGGGATACGGCGCCGGTTGGATCATCATCGGCCCGCGGCTCACAGCCTTGACCGGGGCAGATGTCGGGCACGCGCACAACGGCTTTCTCGATCTGTTGGTCGATGTGGGCTATATCGGCGTCGGCCTGACACTGTTTTTCATGGCATGGCTGGGGGCCAAGGCGTTCGGAAACCTGATGCGCGACGCCAAACCTGAACTTTCCGCACTTGCGCTGACCTTGGTCCTCTTTTCCCTGATCGGGAACGTGGCCGGCTCATTCCTCCTGGAGCACAACAGCATCTATTGGGTGCTTCTGGTCGCGGCATTTGCAAAGCTGCGCGACGCACCGGATGGAGAGCTTCTGACACATCGGTTTGCGACACACCCCTACCCTTACCCCTCGCGCTACCCTTCCATGATTTATCGATCGAACGTGCATGAGAACTGATCGTAGTCTTGGAGCCGAAACCTCTGCGATGCCGCGCATCGCGCCTGGCACGCGCGTGGCATTCCTCATCAATTCGATGGAGGGCGGGGGCGCCGAGCGAGCGATGGCAAACCTGCTTGGGCATTTGCTGCCGCACTTGGATGATTGCGAAATCGAACTGATCCTGCTGGACGATCTTCCCCGGAAGCAAACGCTGCCCGACGGGCTCAAGATCACCACCCTGGATGGCAGGAAGAAGATGGCACGCAGCCTGTTCCAGCTTCATCGCTATTGGTCGTCAAAAGGTCCGCACCCGGAGGTCTGCATCAGCTTCCTTGCGCGTGCCAATGTCATCAATGTCCTGCTTGCCTACCGTTTCGGCCACAAGACCATCATCAGCGAGCGCGTGAACACATCCAGCCATATTGCCGGGTCCCGCGCAGAGCCCCTGTTGGCTTGGATCACGAAGCGCACCTATTCGAAAGCCGACCATGTCATACCGGTCAGCGGCGGCGTTGCGGACGATCTGGCCGGACGCTTCGATGTACCAAGAACGCGCATGTCGGTTATCGGGAATCCGATTGATGCCGAACGCCTGAAGACCCTGGCCCAACAGCCGCCGGCAATCGATCTGCCCGAGGACTATTTTCTTGGCGTTGGCCGGCTGGTGCCCAACAAGAATTTCAGCCTGCTCATTGATGCATTCGCGCAGTCGGGAACAGTGTCGTCTCTGGTGCTTCTCGGCCAGGGACCGGAGCTTGAGGAACTGAAGAAGAAGGCCACGCAGCTCGGGGTTGCGGACCGGGTGCTTTTTGCGGGTTTCGTAGAAAATCCCTATCCGATCATGGCCCGCGCACGGGCGCTGGTCTCCGCCTCGCGCGCCGAGGGCTTCCCGAACACTCTTATCGAAGCGATGTCTGTCGGATGCCCCGTGGTCGCGACGGATTGCCCCTCAGGCCCGGCAGAAGTCCTGGACAGCGTGCCAGCGCGCCATGCCCCCTGGCCCGACGAGGCATACGGATTACTGGTGCCGATGGAGGATCGCACAGCCATGGCTGAGGCGATCACCCTGCTGGGGGACACTGCGATGCGGGAGCACTACGCCTCGAAGGCATCGGCCCGAGCCGCAGATTTCGGGCATGACGCCGTCACCAAGGCCTATCTCGGCCTGATCGCTTCCATGACAGGAGAGGCCTGCCGCGCGATAGACTAGGATTTCTCCGTTAAGATAACGACCGAATCATGCAACGGTCTCTTGATGTAATTTAAGGACGTAGGACTATGACACTAGCCCGTACGATGGCTCGAGGACTTTACGCAGGCGTCGCCATGTGGCTCTTGGTTGGCACGGTCGCAATGGCGCAGGAGCGCTATCTTATCGGCCCCGGCGACAGGCTGAGCGTCAGTTTCTTGGCCAACCCCACATATGACAGGCAAGTACAGGTCGGCATTGATGGTGCCGTTCATCTTCCGCTTCTCGGGGAACTCAATGTGGGCGGCCAAACCATCAACGAATTGCGGGAACAGATCCCCAGCTTGATGACCGGCGCGGTGTATCGAGAACGCGTGAACGGTGAATACCTCTTGGTCTCGATCGAACCCGAGGAAGTGCTGATCGACGTCGTGGAGTATCGTCCCGTCTATTTCGACGGTGCGATCAACAGCCCCGGGCAACAGTCTTTCCAGATTGGCATGACGGTGCGCCAGGGGATTGCCGCGGCAGCCGGGCTTGCGATTGCAGATCAGGGGTCGATTTCAGGATCAGAACTGCGGAACCACCCAAGGGTTCTGATGGCCGATCTAATCGGACTGCTTGCGGAAATGGCGGTGCACGAAGCCATACTCGCCGGTAGCGATGAGTTGGATCTGTCCGACCTCGAGGCGCTCAATGCGCCTGCCGATCTGATCGAGGAGGCGATCGCGCTTGCGCGTAGCCAAGTCCAGACGTCAGGAGACATCCTGAGCGAAGAAATCACCTTTCTCGACACCTCCGTGCAAGAGGCGGAAGCGCGCGTCATCGCGGCGCTTCGTCATGAAGAGACCATGACCGAAATCGCGGAAACCGAGGCCGCCGAGGTTGAGCGTGTCGAAGGGCTCGTGGCTCGGCGCATCGTGTCGAGTGAGTTGCTGACAACGACGCGCCGCCTGTATCTGCAAGCGATCGAGCGGCTAGGAGATGTGCAGGCCGAGCGATTGGAAGCGGAAGCCTCGCGGCGTGAGCTGGTCCTTGAACGGAACCAGGCCATGCGTGAGCGCGCGCTTGAAATCCAGGCGCGCTTGCAGGAGCTGTCTCAACAAGTCGCTCAGTTGCGGGTCCGGATCGAGCTGAGCTCGGCGGTTCCAACCACACTGGGTCTTGACGAAACGCCCACGACCGTTCCGCGCATCATCATTTTCCGCCAAATCGGTGGGCAATCCCAAGAGATCGAGGCACGGCCGGAAACCCTGCTTTTACCCGGCGATGTCGTGAATGTTAGTCTCCGAAACTGAAAGGGGCTTTGCACGCTTGGGGCAGTAGTTCCACTTCAGGTAAACTGTATTGGTATTCGTATTCATGTCGCGATTTTCTGACATTGATGTTTCCGGGGCCGGCCGAGCCATGCCTGGCCCCAAGGAGAGGTTGAATGAACAATAATAATTCTGGCGCGAAACAAAGTGGTTTTCGCCAGGTTCCGACGCTTATGATTGGCGGTGATGACGGGCGCGAATTTGGCCGCGCTTCGTCTGCGCCCCTCTTCGATTTCAGATCGGTACGGCGGCTGCTGCGTCGGCATCGGTTTTTCATTGCCATCGTATGTGCGATCTGCATCGCCGCCACCGTGGTCCTGGATCGCCTGACGCCGACCGTCTACTCGGCCTCAACACGCATCCTGCTGGACGAACAGGTCATCAACCCTTTTGGCCGGGATGAGATTTTCTCCGACCTGAGCCTCAGCAACCCTGCCGTGGAAAGCCAGATGCAGGTCATGCGATCGCCTTACCTGCTGTCGCGCGCGGTGGATCGACTGGAACTCGGCGAGAACGAAGAGTTCATGGCACCCGCCACCACCGACCTCGCCCAAAGCATTCGACGGCTAAGGGACCGCGTGTTCCCGATGCTCGCTGAAGAGCCGCCTGAAACCACACCGGCCGAGCGGTTTCAAATGGCCGTGGAAAGGCTGGGCGACAACCTTCGCGTCACGCGCAACGCGCAGACCCTGGTCATCCGGCTTCAATACACGGCCAGTTCCCCGGAACTGGCGGCCGAGATCGTGAACGCAGTCGCGCAGACTTACATCGACAACCGCCTTGGTGTGCGCCAGGAAACCGCGCAGCGGGCAGCCGAGTGGTTCGACGAGCGCATGGCCGAGCTGAACGTCCGGGCGCTGGAAGTCGAGCAACGCATGGAACGGATGAGCGGCGGCGGTGGCGATGCGCTGGACGCCTCGGAAACGGCCGCCAGCTTGCAGCGGGCCCGGCAAGAGTTGCAGAACGCGCTCGCAGAACGCGCGCGCGCCCAGACGGACGTCATGCGACTCCGGGCATTGGTCGAGAGTGGCCGCGGGCTGAGGGGTGTGCCGTCGAGCTTCGAGTCAGACGCGTTGCAAACCCTCATCGAAGAGGCGGACGCGGTGCGGGCCGAGCTTGCCCTGGCGCTTCAGGCGTCGCCAACCGACCGCGCGCAGGTCGAGAGCCTGACCGACCGGATCGAGTCGCTCGAGGCCGCGGGCGCAGCGGTCCTGAACGGTTTGCTGCAAAACGCAGAGGCCCGCGCGACCGAGGCCGAGACGAATGTACAAACCGCGCAAGCCATCTTTGACGAAGCACGCGACTCGAGCGGCGGGAGCGTCACGAACGCGATCGACGTCGAATTACGCTCGCTTGAGGGCGAGGCGCGGATCTACCGGGAACTCAATGAACGGTATCTTCAAAGCTACCTGGAAGTCGTTCAACAGCAGAGCTTCCCTTCGACCGAGGCGACCATCATCGAAACCGCGCTCCCGCCAGAGTACCCTGACGGCGCCAGCCTCAGAGAACTGAGCCTGCTTGCGTTCCTCGTGGGGATATCGCTCGGGGCCGGCGGGGCGTTCCTGCGCGAGTCGATGGATGGAAGTATCCGCACCACTTCGCAACTTTCCAAGAGCGCGCGTGCGCCGGTCCTGGGTCTCTTGCCAGCCGCCATGTCCGATGAAGACGAGGACCAGGAGAACGGTGCGCAACGGCGTTTGCCGGCAATCAGCGTGCCCAACCGACGGGTAAACTACACCCACGAAGTGATTGCGCTTCCGGAAAACAGGGTTTCGCTCACCAAAACCGCGCCCCAGATCTATGCAACGATCTCGTCACCTCTCTCGGCGTATTCCGAAGCGATCCGCCGCGTGAATGTCGAAGCCGAAAACATGCGCTCCCTTCTGGCAGGTGACAAAACGCTTTACCCGAAGTGTATCGGTTTCATTTCCGACCGCCCAAGCCAAGGCCGGTCCGTTGCAGCCGCAAACTACGCCGAAATGCTCGCGGTCGGTGGCGGGCGCACGCTGCTGATCGACATGGACTGGACCGGTCTTTATCTGACGGAATGCATTAGCCCCGCGGCGCATTTCGGTCTGGCGGAACTCACCGCTGCCACGTCATTGATCGAGTCGAACGAAGCCTTCTGGTACGACGAGCGGACATCGCTCTATTTCATGCCCAACCGTTCGATGGACAAGGAAGCCACCGTCGATCCGGGTGTGTTCGACCAAGCGAGGCTCAAGTCGCTGCTGCATGCACTGACCGACAAGTTCGACAACGTGGTCCTCGACATATCCCCGCTGGCTCACTCGTCCGATGCTGCGGGTTTCAGCGATGTGGTGCTTGGCTACGTGGCCATTGCCGACTGGGGTGTCACGCGATCGGACTCCCTCGCCAAGGAGTTGCGACGCGCGGCCATCTTCCCACCGAAGCTCTTGGGAACCCTGTTGAATGGGGTCTCGCAGCAAGAGTTGGATGAATACGAAACCGCTGTGTGACACCGAACAGGTAAGAAGGATCGGCTGATATGGCCATCACCCCACCTTTCGCGTTGTTCGTTGGGCCGACGAAGTCGGGCACAACGTGGATACACGCATATCTCGAATGGCGCGGCGACGTCGCTATGCCGTCAGCGACGAAGGAGACCTTCTTTTTCGACAAGGTCTACGAGCGCGGGTTTGACTGGTACGCGGGGTTGTTTCCGCCCGAGACCGACACACGACTGCGCGTCGAAGTGGCCCCTTCGCTGTTTTACAAACCCGTGGCCTGCGAGCGCGCCAAAACGCATGTGCCCGATGCCAAGATTATCTGCACGGTACGCGACCCGTTTGATCGCGCTGTATCCCATTATTTTCACTATCGGCAACGGGGTGCCCCGCGGACGACTTTGACAGATATGGCAGAAACCTATCCTGACGTGATCGAAGCTGGTCTTTACGCCAAACACGCCCCGCGCTGGGAAACGGCGTTTGGGGCAGACCGCTTTCATCTGATGTCTTACAAGCTGTTGCGTGACGATCCTGAAGGCTTTTGTCGCGAGCTCTGCGAGATCCTCGATCTTGAATACCGCGCGCCCCCGGCGTCTCTGACCAATCAGCAGGTCAATGCGGCCAAGGTGCCGCGCAACCTTTTCCTGGCGCG
The DNA here is from genome assembly GCF_039542305.1 of [Roseibacterium] beibuensis. NCBI lineage: Bacteria > Pseudomonadati > Pseudomonadota > Alphaproteobacteria > Rhodobacterales > Roseobacteraceae > Roseicyclus > [Roseibacterium] beibuensis. The sequence goes on from NZ_BAABHW010000003.1 coordinate 125,214, forward strand.
TACGGTTCAGGGCACCGTGACGCGCCTGCGGCGTCACGGTGCGCACCGCATCGTATCAATCCTGAAGCACACCCCGATCAAGAAATGGCTCTACTCTCGCGGGGAGTCGCTTGCAGAAGAACGGGCTGAGATCAGGGCGCAAGCCACGTCGTTTTCGCCCGCCCTGACAGCGGACTGGGCGGCGTTTCAAAGCCAAAGCCCCCTGTCCGACGTACAGAAGGCGCGATAGGTCGGTTATACCAGCGGCCAGGCTTACGGGCTGCATTGGACGGCTGCGCAGACCGACCATTGATGCGCCTCGACGCCGAGGTCGGACAGGTCGCGCTTTTGGTGAAATCAGCCGCGATCGCAGCGATGCGCGCGTGTGGGCACAGCACGGTTAGAACGGGCGAGGATTTGTTGACTTGATGCAGGACGCAACGCAAAACTATCCGAGTATGCTGCAGGACAGCAATTGATTGTTTATGAAATATTTTTCACCGCCGATCAATTCCAAACGGTGACCATGGAGCGCGACCGATGAGCAGATCGGAGGAAGATTTGCCGCGCTCTCAGGGGTCGCCGCCAAAGCCGCCAAAAGAGGAATTGACGGGCCGCACCCTCAAGAATTTCTTTTGGATGTTCGCGGGCGGCAGCGCGGAAGCGGTCCTCAAAATCGTCGTGGTGCTGATCCTCGCGCGGCTGCTTCTTCCGGAGGAGTTCGGCGTTGTCAGTGCCGCCTTGACGGTGGTCGCCCTTGCCGAGGTCATGGGGCGGATCGGCGTTGCCCCCTCGATCATTCAGGTCAAGACCCTGACCGACGATCATGTTGCGACCGGGTTCACCACGACCCTGGCCTCCGGCATCCTGATGACGGTCGCGTTCTTTTTCCTCGCCGGTCAGATCGCCGATCTTTACCGGATGCCCGACCTGAAGATCATCGTTCAGGTGTTTTCCCTTCTGTTCGTTATCAAGGGGGCCGGGCTTGTCAGCGAAGCGCTACTGCAGCGCAAAATGCGGTTCCCCGAACTGGCCGTCATACGCTTGTCCAGTTACCTGTTCGGCTACGCCATTGTGGCGATTGTGCTGGCGATGCTGGATTTCGGCCCATGGGCGCTTGTTTGGGCACAACTTGCCCAGACGCTCCTGTCGACCGTGCTATATCTGCGCCTTGCCTGGGACGGGATCGCCATTGGCTTCAAGTGGTCGACCTTCGTGACCATGATCCGCTTCGGTCTCGGCGTCACGCTGACCCAGATCGGCAATTACGTTTCACAGAACGCCGACTTTTTCGTTGTCGGCCGCTGGCTCGGGGCCGAGGCGCTTGGGTATTACTCCAGATCGTACCTGTTGCTTCAGCAAGGCGCCCAACTGGTGGGCCGCATGGGCGACCAGGTTCTTTTTCCAACCCTTGCAACCATTCAGGACGACCGTTCACGGCTTGAGCGCGCGCTGAACCGGGCGCTCGCGTTGACGGCGATGACGCAGATCCCCCTGACTGCGCTTTTGGTCGTGGCCGGCCCCGAAATCGTCCTGACTCTTCTGGGGCCGCAATGGGAACGTGCGGTGCTGCCCTTTCAGATCCTGATCTCGGTGCTGCTGTTCAGAACCGGGTACAAGTTCGTCGGCTCCATATTGCGGGCCGCGGGAAGGGTCTACATCGCCGCGCTTTGGCAATGGAGCCACGCACTCGCCGTCATTCTAGGTGCCTTGATCGGGCAACAGTTCGACCTTGAAGGCGTTGCCGTGGGCGTGTCCCTGGCCATCGCCTTTTGTTACTTCTCCGGCCTTTTCCTTGTCAGGCATTTCATCAACGTCAGCAGCCGCGACAGCCTTCGGCGCTTGTTTGGCTACATCATCCTCGGACTTGCTTTCGCAGCATTGCTTGTCGCGTCGAAGATGGTTCTTGCGCCTGTCGGGTTGGGGAACCTCCTGATGCTCGTGATCCTGTTTGCCGAGTTCTTCGTCGTTTATCTTTTGCTGTTCACCTTCGCGCCAAAGATGTTTGGCCGTGAGGGGGAGATCTTGAAAGAGCAGGTTCTCAACCGAATTCGTCGTCGCCGCGCGAAAAACTGAGGAAGACCGCGATGCCCGCATTCCACATTGGTGAGAAACGCATCCTCTTTATCCACATACCCAAATCTGGGGGGACATCCATCAACGCGTGGTTGACCTCCCTGTCCGAACAGAGCCTGTATCAGAAACACCGCCCGAAAGCGTTTCCTTGCGTTCCGCAACACTTCCATGGGGCCCTGCTGGACACGTTGTTCGCTCCGGGATTCTTCGACTACAGCTTTTGCGTCACGCGCAACCCGTATGCGCGCATCCTGAGTGAATACAATTATCGCATCACCCGGCCGAAGCTGAAAAATCGGATCCTTCCGAAGCCGTCCTTCGATCGGTGGCTCAGCACGGCCTTCGCCGGTTTCGCCCGGGACCCTTACATGCATTCCAACCACATCCGGCCCCAGCACGAGTTCCTGATCGACGGAACAGAGGTTTTCAAGCTGGAGGACGGTCTCGATACCCTGCGTGCGAAACTGGCTGAACTGACCGGGATCGCATTGGATGCAGAAGTTCCAAGAAAGAACCCCTCGATCAAATCCGTCACAACGATATCCGAGGACGCAGCGGAAAAAATCTACCGCTTCTACGAGACGGACTTCGAAAAATTTGGATATGACAAAGAAAGCTGGCAGTCGCTGTAGGCGTCTTTACCAACGACGGCGCAATCGCCGTCCCGTCCAATGAAACCGCCCGCTGGTTTCCACGCCGTTCACCAGAACGTTCTCCAGTTCGAGGGTCCCGGCCGTCCCGGTGACAAGACTTTCACGCTCGTCATAGGAAATCTCGCCACCTTCGATCCTGAGATGAGAATCCGGCGTTCCATCGGCCCCGCCGCCGAACCGGATCGGTGACATATCCCCCGCCGAAATCAGCGAACAGTTCCGGGCCGTCAGATTGCCGGCAAGCCAAAGGCACGATCCATCGTTATGGGGGCGTGTGACCGGTTCGGACATCACGCAATTCTCGATCAGATTGCCTGGATGATGGCTCCAGATACGGATGCCGAGCTTGCAACGCTCTGTCCGGCAGTTCGCCATGTAGACATGCTCGGATTTCAGGTCGAACCCGCCGTCGCCCATGTCCGCCGCATAGCAATCCTCGATGCGGACATTGCGGGTCTCTTCCTCAAGGACAAGGCCATCCCCCTGGATATACCTCGAACCCCGCTCCTCAGCCGCAAGGCTGTTGATTGCCTTTTCAAGGCGCAGGTTCCGGAAGGACAGGTCGGCACCGCTTTTGACGCTGATGATCTGACAGACGGCACCACCACCACCGTCAACGAAGTCGGCATCCAGATCGAGATCACGGAACTCGGCCTCGAACAGATCATGAAAACGGGCAAACCCGCGGATCATGCCGAGCGCGGAGCAGCGCTCGACCAAGAGGTCACGCACCGATGTTCCCTGCTCGGTCTCGATGACGCGGCCCACATTGACCGCGTGAATATCGGCAAAGGAAAGGTTTTGGATCTCGCCGCCGGTGTCGAGATTGAAGAAACCGTTTCCGCCGGACCGGAGGTAGGACGGCCCGGAGATGTGGAGGTTCGAGCTGTTCTCCTGAAAAACGATAAAGGGCGCGCCGCCCACGTCCGGTCGCTCTCCCGGTTCGGTCTCGTTGCCGATCATCTGAAAGACCGGGGCCTCACCGGCATGGTCGGGCTGGTGAAACGTCTCTCCCTCGCGCAACACGCCGAAGTGAAGCGACACGGCCTCGGTCGGCGTTCCGGACACTGCCCAACGCAGGTGCTGTCCCGACCATGGGTGTGGGGTTTCCCCCTCGGGCAAGCCGACGAAAATGGATTGCCCCGGACGCGCCGATGCCGCCAACCGGTTCAGGCGGGACAATGGCAGGGCGTTGTTCCAGTCGCGGCCATCTGCATCCCCGCTTGCCCTCAACGACACATGCACCGCGTCGTCAGTGGGCTGGGCCCGCACCGGCCCAGGCAGCGCAGCCGCAGAGGCCATAAGACCGAACAGCACCGTGCGGCGGTTCAAAACCGCCCCTACCCCTGCGCCCAAGGCATCACGGGGTGTCGAGCTGGACACGGTCGTTTTCATGGGACTGATTGTAAATCTCGACGGTTTGATGGGCAATTGACGTCCAGTTGAACGCAGGATCCAGCGGCTGCGCGGGAATGTCATCTGCATCATCCGCCAAGCGCGATGCCAACGCATCAACATCTCTGACCGGGAAATAATGCTCGGGCGATAGGCCGAGATCGAGATTGGGTTGAATATCGCTCAGCAACAGGGGTGCACCAAGGGCCCAGGCCTCAAGCGCCGCGATGGGCAGCCCCTCGTGATGAGACGGAAGGACAAACATCTTCGCATTGGCCAGAAGCTGCGCCACCTTGGCCTGGGGCAAAGCGCCGGTGAGAATGACCTCGGGATGCGCCATTTCGCTCAACATCCGGTCGTGATCCGAATTGCTGTGGCCGCCCACGATCACCAGTGGCGTGCGTATGCCCGATTTCTTGTGCGCGCGGATCAGATCGGCAAAGCCTTTCTCCGGCACCAGGCGACCAACCGTCATCATGTAGCCTTCGGGTTCCAATCCGAATTCGCTCAGGGTCGAGGGGCCGTTAGCGGCCAAGGCACGACCGACGATGTGATCGGCACCATTGGGGACATAGTCGATCTGTTCCGCCTTCGCGGGATAATCGCGGCGCAAACGCTCGGCCAGAGTTGGCGACACCGCGATTGTCCGACAGGCACTTGCGACGCCGATGCGTTCGCCCAGGCGCAAAACCGACCGGGCAAAGGCGTTCCACTTGTCCCGTCGGAAATCGTCACCGTGATGCGTCAGGATGACCGGCATCCCAAGGAGACGGGCCAACGGCGCCAAAAGGCCCGGACCGATCGCATGAATGTGGACGCAGTCCGCATTTTGCGAGAACCGGGCGCGCAGGATTGCCACAAGGCTATTCGACAGCGTTTCCAGATAGGTGTTGCGCATGGCATAGGCCGGAACAACCTCGATTCCCACGCTGGTGCAATAAGGAATGTCGCCGATATAGGGCTTTCGTCCGAAAACGACGATGTCCAGATCGGGGCGTTCGCGCTTCATCCGATCGTAGAGGTTTTCGCAATGCGTCTCGATCCCGCCGGATACGTCCGGAATACCACGCAAACCGACGACGCAGACCTTCATTTGGGGTTTCCTTCCGTTGTCAGCGCGTCATCGCCGGATGGGGACGGCCACTGGTGAAGCGTCGCGCAATCGGCAGGCGGGAACAAGGCGTCGCAAAGTTGGGAAAATAGTGTTTCGCATCTGGAAATGGTCAAAACCCAAGAATTGTAATGCCTGAGCTGAAAGGACTCGGGCGCGAGATTTTGGGCGCCTACTGTTTGCGAATCGGCGTTAAAATCCTGAAGGAGCGCTATTGTTTCCGTAGCGGAAACAGTCATCAATACGGGCATTTGGGCATCTTCATTGGCGTCAGGAATGGGCAAACCGGCGATTTCTTGCCTTTCAGAATAGGTGACAAGGCATTGTAATTAGGTGGTTTTCACTGCTAAAGCATCACGTATCAGCCTCATCCAAGATGCCACATTGCTGCCGTTTTCCATCTATAGCATCCTCCTAATCAACCTTTCGTTAACTCGGGGGCGCTACCAAGAGGATGTACGAGGTGCGAAAAGGGTAGGGGAAAGAACAGAAGATGTATGAGAACCAAAACATAATCGAAGCAGAGCTGTTCAACGACGATTCGGGGTCAAAGCGTCCCGGTTGGAAGGGACCCGACCGCTCGGTGCTCATCGCGCGAAACCTTATGTTCTGGAGTTCCGTCGTGATCAGCTGCGGCGCCATCTACTTCGTGTTGTCGGCCATTACCTGACCCCCCCGAAAACACCCGTTTCGACCGGTATCCGTCACCTGTGTTGCAAACCTCTGAAAGCCGGATCAGTATCCCGATCCCCGGAAAAACTCTTTCCAGAAAGTTTGCGCAGTGATCTTCACATCCAGAAGCAGGGACTGCCGCTGGATGTACTCCAAATCGTAGTCGAGCCGCTTGCGCGCAGCGTGCGCGGTCGAGGTTTCCCCCCTGAACCCGTTCACCTGGGCAAGACCCGTAAGGCCCGGCTTGACCACATGACGGGCCATGTAGCGCGGATCGAACTCCTCGTAGAGCATTCCGTTGGCAAGCATCCCGGGAACATGCGGGCGCGGACCGACAACCGACATCTCACCCTTCAGGATGTTGAAGATCTGCGGCAACTCATCGAAGCTGGTTTTCCGCAACAACCGCCCGACCTTCGTCACCCTCGGATCGTTCTTGGTTGTCTGTGCAACCCCGCTGACATCGCACTGGTCGGTGCGCATCGTGCGGAACTTGTAGATTTTGAACAGGTCACCGTTCAACCCGTAGCGATCCTGCCGGAAAAAGACCGGGCCCGGGCTGCTCAGCTTGATGAGCACCGAAAAAACGGCGAAAAGTGGCAAAAGCAAGACAAGCGCAACCGTTCCGACGAGCAGATCGAACGATCTCGACAGAACACGGTACCCCAGGTCGTTTCGCGGCAGGTGGATGGGATGGTGACGGCGCTCTGACGGGCTCAACACCCTCTGACGCAGCACCCCATCTCCGGCCATACCGATATCGGCACGGCCACCGATACTAGAAAAGTTACTGACTTCATTAGAATATTTCATGGCAGCCTCGCAGCATCGGAAAGTGCGACTGAATGGTGTGCCTTCCCGAGAAAATGAACGATTTAAAAACTTGCCCCCACTATGGCATAGCATACGACCATCGCAACATGCCGGAAAACACAACCTATCATTGGTGTTGACCGGCAAATGCGGCCCAAGATATGCCTAGTTTCTGCCATTTTTCCCACCGAGCGCCCAAATTTTGCCCAGAATGGAGTCGCTTGAGGCCCGAATCGCGTGACGTGTCTGGCATGGGCCGCGACCTTGGTCCGTGGTTGGGCCGCGTTTATTGAAAAGACCCGATTGGCCGGCGGTGGGCGCATGTTTTTCTGTTCCGGCAAGTTGCCGTGGTGTATCCAGCGTACCAATAGATTTGGACAAGAGCTTCCATGCGGAGACCGATGATTATGCGTAGTTTTTTATCAATCTCTTTCCTTCTTGCGACTTTGGTCACCCTCCCCGCCGCCGCGTTTGCCTACGATGACTTACCCTTCTGCGACGAAGGTACGATCGGCGTCGAATGCATCGAGACCTTCTCGGAGGCCGGCCCATGGGAGATCGTCGAGGTCGTTCCGCCGGTAGGCAGCCAGAACGCCTTGGTCATGTCGTCGCCATCCTTCCAGGATCTGCCCGGCATCTTCGCACGCTCTGCGCCGGCCGAACTGGTCCTGTCCTGTCTTGAGAACACGACCCAGTTCGAAGTGAGATTCGGCGAAAATTTCATGTCCGATGTCGGCGACTACGGCACGCTGATTTACAAGGTCGATGACCAAGCGCCGGTATCGCTCGAGGCCGACGTATCCGCGAACAACCGTGCGCTTGGTCTTTTCACCGGGGCCGAGGCCATCCCGCTGATCCGCGGCCTGTTCGAACATGAAAGGCTGTTGGTCAGCGCCACATCCTTCACCGGAAGAACCCTCAATGCGAGCTTCTCCATCGAAGGCCTCGAGACGGCGATCGAGCCGCTTAGGACACTCTGCAACTGGTAGATTTCACCCCCTGAACAAGGCATCGCTTTTCGTGGATCGGTTTGACCACGGGGCAACCGGACTTGGAAATCGGTAGGAGGATTTCATGAAGATCACCATGATCGGCACGGGCTACGTTGGGCTCGTTTCTGGTGTTTGTTTTTCGGATTTCGGGCATGACGTGATCTGCGTCGACAAGGATCCGCGCAAGATCGAGATGCTGAATGCGGGCCAGGTCCCGATCTTCGAGCCGGGTCTGGACGCCTTGATGGAGAAGAACGTCGAGGCCGGGCGCCTCTCCTTCACCACCGATCTGGCCACTGCCGTGGACGGGGCCGATGCCGTGTTCATCGCCGTGGGCACGCCTACGCGGCGCGGGGATGGCCATGCCGACCTGAGCTACGTGATGGCTGCCGCCGAAGAGGTCGCCAAGGCCCTGACCGGCTATGCGGTGATCGTGACGAAGTCGACCGTTCCCGTCGGCACGAACCGCAAGGTCAAGCAAGTCGTCGCCAAGGCCAACCCCGCGGCAGAATTCGACGTCGCCTCGAACCCCGAATTCCTCCGCGAAGGGGCGGCCATCGACGACTTCATGCGCCCTGACCGTGTCGTGGTCGGGGTGCAGAGCGACCGCGCCAGCGAGGTCATGGCCGAGATCTACCGCCCGCTGTTCCTGCGTGAATTCCCGATCATCACGACCGACCTCGAATCCGCAGAGATGATCAAATACGCCGCCAATGCCTTCCTCGCGACGAAGATCACCTTCATCAACGAAATCGCCGCCCTGTGCGAACGTGTCGGCGCGGACGTCAAGGAAGTGTCCAAGGGCATGGGCCTCGACAATCGGATCGGCAACAAGTTCCTCCATGCCGGGCCGGGCTATGGCGGGTCGTGTTTCCCCAAGGACACCAGCGCACTGGCCCGGATCGGGCAGGATCATTCCGTTCCGATGCAGATCACCGAGACGGTCATTCGTGTGAACGAGGACGTGAAGCACCGGATGATCGAGAAGCTGCGCGACCTGTGTGACGGGTCGTTCAACGGCAAGACGATTGCGATCTTGGGCGTCACCTTCAAACCCAACACCGACGACATGCGCGAAGCCCCCAGCCTGACGATTGTGCCGTCCCTGGTTGGCGGCGGGGCCAAGGTTCGTGTGGTAGATCCCCAGGGTCAGCGCGAAGGCGAAGACCTGCTTCCCGGTGTGCAGTGGATGGACGACCCCTACAAGGCGGTGAACAAGGCCGATGTCGTGGTCCTGCTGACCGAGTGGAACGAGTTCCGCGCCCTCGATCTTAAGAAGATGGCCAAGAAGATGACCACCGCCCGCATGGCGGACCTGAGAAACATCTATTCCCCGCGCGACGCCAAGCGCGCCGGGTTCGAAGCCTATGTGGGCGTCGGAAGATAACGTTCCGTAACCAAACGAAAAATTGAACGTGTAATCACGGCCGCGCGACTGATTTACACGCGGCCGTGTGCTTGGTGCACGGGCTCGCCCAATATGTTCATTTTTGCACCAAAATAACGAATGGTTCGTTCTGGCGTGTGTTGAAACAGGGTCGGGAAGCCATCAATTCATCTCCACCGACGGACGATACCGTCACCAACGTGAGAAACGCGGTCTTGATCGACGAGGCCCGTTGCAAAGGAGATTGAAAATGAAACGCACCGTCATCGCTACCGCCATCGCCGCCGCCGTCGCCGCTCCGGCCTTCGCGCAAGACCAAAGCGAAGCTCTCTCGACCGCCATCGAGATCTACAACGAAAGCGTGGACACCAACGCCGAGCGCATCAACAACGTTCAACTTGGCACGCAGGTCAAGATTGGCGAAAACAGTGCACTTGCTACCGCCGTTGAAATCGCGAACAGCAGCGCGGACACGCCCTCTGACCGTATCAGCACCGACACTGTTACGGTGTTCCCGAGCGAACCCGCCTATGCAGCCGACACGATCGCTCGCATCCGCGCCGAAGCCGACAACTAAATCCGTGGTGCTAATCTAACGCTTCCGCAAACGCCTCGCCTGTCTTTCAGGCGGGGCGTTTTGTCTGCCGCAGCCAAGGCCATGTCTTCAAAGCAATCCGGCGCGCAGGCAGTCGTGGAGGTGGAGGATACCGAGGGGGCGCCTGTCGGAATCGACAACGAAAAGGGCCGTGATCTTGTTTTCCGACATCATGGCCAAGGCTTCGGAGGCAAGCATATCAGGCCCGATGCAGCGCGGGTTGTGCGTTGCGACCTCACCGGCGGACCGATCCATGAGATTGGCGATGTTGCGCCGAAGGTCACCGTCCGAAATGACACCGACCAGTTTTTCGGACTCGGTCACGCCAGCAATCCCGAAGCCCTTCTCGCTCATCACCACCAGCGTTTCGGCCATGGACTCGGTCTCCGGAACAAGCGGCAGACGTTCGGTCCCGTGCATCAACTGCGAAACCTTCGCCAATTGCGCGCCCAGCTTTCCGCCGGGATGAAAGGTATGGAATTGCTCGGCAAGAAAACCGCGGCGCTCCATAACGGCAACGGCCAGAGCATCGCCAAGGGCCAGCGTCAGGGTGGTCGATGTGGTGGGCGCCATGCCGAGGCTGCAAGCTTCGGGCTCGGGCGGCAAAAGCAATTTGAAATCCGCTGCCTGCATGAGCGTGGACCCGGACCGGCCTGAAATCGCGATCAGCGGGATGGAAAAGCGGGTGACATGGGCCACGATATCCCGCAGCTCCGAGGTTTCGCCCGAATTCGAGATGAGGATCGCCAGATCCCCCGGTGTGACCATTCCCAGATCGCCGTGGCTGGCCTCGGCGGGGTGGACGAAGGCAGATGGTGTGCCCGTTGACGCGAAGGTCGAGCTGATTTTCCGGGCGATGTGACCGGATTTCCCAATACCCGATAGGATGACGCGCCCCTTCGTATCGAGCACGGCCTGCACCGCATCGGCGAAATCTTCTGGAAGGCTCTCGGCCATCGCGGTGACGGCGCGACCCTCGGTCTGCAAAACGCGCCGAGCGGTGGCGCGGATCATGTCGGAGACATCCTGTTTCATGGGCGTCCCATAGCCCAAGCGAACAGGCTTGGCGAGGGTGGTACTTTCGCTGATGCGTCCGGGCTGGCAAGAAGACGCATGACACAGGAGGACCCCCATGAACCGTCGATTCGGACCTGTCCCTGACCGGGCGATCCGCTTTGCGCCGCGCCCTGGTGTTTATGCCATCATTGATGCCGGCGACGGACTTCTGGCCACGTTCCAGGAAGAACCGCGCGCGGAATTGCAATTGCCCGGCGGTGGGATCGATCCTGGCGAGGCGCCCTTGGTCGCTCTTGCACGGGAAGTGCGTGAAGAAACCGGGTATTCCATTGCCGCACCGCGTCGGTTGGGGATGTTCCACCGGTACACTTTCATGCCGGAATACGGCTACCACGCGCACAAGCAGTGCCATGTCTATGTCGCCCGACTGGGGCGTAGGCATTCGCCGCCGACCGAACCCGGGCACAGCGCGGTGTTCCTGCCGTGGACTGTCGCCCTGTCCGAACTGGACGTTTCCGGCGATCGGTATTTCGTAGCGCAATGGCTGCAAATCCGTGGTCAACGCCGCTAGGTCGGCGGACCGTGATAGTCGAGCACGAGCGCAGAGGCGTCATCCTCGAACCCGGGCGCCGTGGCAAAGGCCCGCAGATCCGATTTGAGACGTTCCAGGAATTCCGCGCCTGTTGCCCTGTGGTACTTGCGGCTCAGCTCGATAAGCCCCTCTTCGCCCAGCATGGTCCCATCGGGCGCGCTGCATTCGGTCAGGCCATCGGTGTAGAATATCAGCCGATCGCCCGGCATCAGGCGCGCGCGATAGACCTGATAGGTTGCGTCTTGCACCAGACCGATCGGCAGACCGCCTTTGCCCAATGTCTCGACGCTGCCGTCGGTGCGCATGAGGATCGGGTGGGGATGACCGGCCTGCACGAAACTGAACTGCCCGGTCATCACATCCAGCATCCCCAGAACCAGCGTGAGATAGCGATCGCCGGTCAGTTCCTCGAGCATCAGCGCGTTGAGACGCGTTGCAACGAAATCCGGTGGAAGGGCGCGAAACACGCCGCCGCCCAAGCCGGACAACGCGATATTCTGCTCGGGGGCCCGCCCCGAGAGCATACCGGCAACCCGTGCCCCGATCATCGCGGAGGCCACGCCGTGACCGGACACGTCGATGCTGTGGACACCGATCATGCCACGAGATGCCTCGAACCAACCAACCATGTCGCCGCCGACATGGCCTGACGACTCCAGCCAAAGCGACAAGTCCACACCCGGCAAGCTTCGCGTCGCGTCCGGCAGAAAAGAAAGCTGCAAGCGGCGCGCTTCCTCGAGGTCGACATCGATGGCGTCGTAGAGCGTCCGAATCTCGGACAAGGCGCGGCCGAGTTGATGGTTCTTGTCCACAAGGGCGCGCTGCATCGCGACGATTCTCGCACCGGCATTCAGACGCGCGCGCAATTCGGAAGGGTGGAGAGGTTTGCTGAGGAAATCATCGGCGCCCGCGGCCAAACCCTCGGCCAAGGCATCCTCGGCCGATTTCGACGTCAGCAGGATGACATAGGCATAGCCCTCGCGCCCGGAAGCCCGCAGGCGGCGGCAAAATTCCGGACCCGTCATGCCAGGCATCATCCAGTCGCAAATGACCAATCCGACGCGCGCGTCGCGGGCAAGCTCCAACGCCTCGGCCGGATCGCCCGATGACCAAGGCTCCATGCCCCACCGCCTCAGCAAGGCACAAAGCATTCCCCTTTGCGCGGCGCTGTCGTCCAGAACAAGAATCGTGCCGCCTACCCCGTCCGCCAGGGGCGGGACGGGAAAGGCATTGGCATAGGTCCGGTCCGAAGTCTCGGGATACATCGCACCTCACTCGTGCGCCCGACTGGCAGGCGTAGACCAATGCTAGGCCGGGTGATCTTAAGGCCCGGTAAATGCTCGAAATCGAAACATCGCGGCGCCCGCGTTTAAGAGTTCTTCAACCTACGCCTGACACTGTCCCAAGCGTGGGGAAGGAGATATTGATGAATTTGATAGATTGGGGCCGCCTCGCGACCCTGCGTGAAGATATCGGTCCGGAAAGCTTCGATGACATCGTAATGATGTTCGTCACCGAGATGCGAGACACCCTCGATCGTTTTACCCGAGGCTCGGAGACGGCGGCGGATTTCCACTTCCTGAAGGGAAGCGCTGCGAACATGGGCCTCGTCGCGATGGTCGAGGCCTGCGCCCGCGCCGAGGAAACTTGCAACGCCGGATTCGCAGCGGATATCGAAGACGTCAAAGCCGTCTTTCGTCAATCGCTGGCAGAACTTGAAACCCGAATGCCGGCACAGATCGAGGCGGCGTAGCCGCTTCAAATCAGGAAATCGGCCAGAACCTCGTCATCTGTAACATCGCGGAAAGCGAATCCGCGGGCGTTTACCCTTTCAAACAAGGCGGGAAAGTTGGTTGCGTCGCCGGTTTCGATGCCAATCAGGACCGAGCCGAAATTGCGGCTGTTCTTCTTGAGATATTCGAACCGGGTGATGTTGTCGTCGGCTCCAAGAAGGTCGAGGAAATCGCGCAACGCGCCGGGCCGCTGCGGCAGGCGCAGGATGAAGTATTTCTTCACGCCCTGCCAATTCATGGCGCGTTCCTTGACCTCGGGGAGGCGCTCGAAATCGAAATTGCCGCCCGAGGTCACGCAGACGACCGTCTGCCCGGCGATCTGGTCGCGCACATCATCCAACACATCGATGGCCAGTGCGCCGGCGGGCTCCAGCACGATCCCTTCGCCGTTCAGCATCTCTTGTATCGTCACGCAGATACGGTTCTCGGGCGCCAAAAGGACATCGGCGGGCGCAACCGATTTCAAAACGTCGAACGTGCGGTCCCCGATGCGCGCGACGGCGGCCCCGTCCACGAACGTATCGGTGATCGGGATGGTCTGCGGCGCGCCAATGCGCAAGGCTGCCGTCAGGCTTGGTCCTCCCACCGGCTCGACCAGCGTGAACTTCGTCTGGGCGCCAACCGCGTTGAAATACGAAATCATCCCGGCAGACAGGCCCCCCCCGCCCACAGGCAGGATCAACCGGTCCGGCGCGTCCCCCATGTCGTCCAGCAATTCAACGGCGACAGATGCCTGCCCCTCGATCACGTCGGGGTCATCGAAGGGCGACAGGAAATGCGCGCCGGTCGACTCGCAATGGGCCTTGGCCGCCGCCAGCGTGTCGTCGAAGAAATCGCCGACCAACTCGATGGTGACGGCATCCCCGCCGAAACGCCGGGTCTTCATGATCTTCTGCTCGGGCGTCGTCACCGGCATGAAGATCGTGCCTTCGACCCCGAAATGCGCACAGACAAACGCGACGCCCTGCGCATGGTTGCCCGCGCTGGCACACACGAATTTGCGTTTCTCGGGCGTCGCGGCCAACACCTTGCGCATGGCGTTGAACGCGCCCCGGATCTTGTAGGATCGGACGGGGCTCAGATCCTCGCGCTTGAGCCAGATATCGGCCCCGAAACGCTCGCTCAGATGCGCGTTGCGCTGAAGCGGCGTGGGCGGAAACAGGTCGCGCAGGGCCTCGGTGGCGGCGCGGGCGGCATCGGAAAACTGGGTCATGACACGGGCGTGCCCCAACGCGGGCGCGCTGTCCAGACTCAGTGTAGCTGACGACCCTCGACGAGGTTGCCGTAAAGCGTTGTCATCAAGGCAAGGTTCACGAGAAGTTGCAGCCACGAAATCACGGCCGACACGAGAACGGCCACGATCCCGACCCCGAAGAGAACCAGCACCGCCTGCGACAACAACCCGCCAACGAGCGCGATTACGATGATCGGCAACAGGATCTGGCCCGAAACAGGCCCCGTCACCTGCCAGCTTTCGCCGATGGACAGCGGTGCGTCGATGGCCGCGGCCGGCAGGACAAGGCCCACGCGCGTGCCCACCCAGCTGATCCCGATGATCAGACCGATTCCAAGGATCAAACCAACCCCGAAACCGGGCAGGATCATCACGACGAGGCCAATGATGATCGTCATCGCGATCATAGCCCCCACAAGGATCAGGCCCACCTGCAACGCACGGATGAAATAACGCCCGTTGCTGGAGCCGCGCCACGACGGGATGGGGCCGCTCGCATATTCCTCGAGCAAGACGAACCGGTGCCATGCCACCGCCGCCCAGACCCAGGCGACGACGCTCAGGATCGCGCCGATCAGCACCAGCAGCCAATTGACCTCGGGCATTTGCTGGGCATTCGGGTTGGAGGGGTCGAAACCGGGCCCGCCTGTCATCAGGTCGGTGTTCGTCACGGCCAGAAAGATCGTGGGGGCCATCGCCAACAGCAGCGTCAACCGCGCAGCCTGCCCGAGATTGCCGAAAACCTGCCGCACTGCGTGGCGCAGCAACTGATACCCATAGTCCATCTCGACCTCCACTCACCTTGCCCCGCCCCTGAAAACCCGGTATCGCCCCGTCGGTCAATGACGAAAGCCTGACGGAGCCCTCCCATGTCCGCACCCAAGAAGGTCGTGCTTGCCTATTCCGGCGGTCTCGACACCTCGATCATCCTGAAGTGGTTGCAAACCGAGTATGGCTGCGAGGTGGTGACCTTCACCGCCGACCTCGGCCAGGGCGAAGAGCTTGAGCCGGCGCGCAAGAAAGCCGAGATGCTGGGCGTCAGCGAGATTTATATCGAAGACCTGCGCGAGGAATTCGTCCGCGATTTCGTCTTCCCCATGTTCCGGGCAAACGCGGTCTACGAGGGGCTGTACCTGCTGGGCACCTCGATCGCGCGACCGCTGATCTCCAAGCGGCTGGTCGAGATCGCCGAGGAAACCGGCGCGGATGCCGTCAGCCACGGCGCGACCGGCAAGGGCAATGACCAGGTCCGGTTCGAACTGGCGGCCTATGCGTTGAACCCCGAGATCAAGGTGATCGCCCCTTGGCGCGAATGGGATCTGACCAGCCGCACGCGCCTGCTGGACTTTGCCGAGAAGAACCAGATCCCGATCGCCAAGGATAAGCGCGGGGAAGCGCCCTTCTCGGTCGATGCGAATCTTCTGCACACCTCGTCCGAGGGCAAAGTGCTGGAAGACCCGGCCGAGATGGCACCGAATTACGTCTACCAGCGCACGGATGATCCGGTGACCGCCCCGGACGAGCCGGAATACATCGAGATCAGCTTCGAGAAGGGTGACGCGGTCGCGATCAATGGCGAGGCGATGTCGCCCGCGACGATCCTGACCACGCTGAACGCCTACGGCAAGAAGCATGGCATCGGGCGACTGGATTTCGTCGAAAACCGGTTTGTTGGCATGAAATCACGCGGCATCTACGAAACACCGGGTGGCGATATCCTTTTGGAGGCGCATCGCGGGATCGAGCAGATCACGCTCGATAGCGGCGCGGGCCACCTGAAAGACTCTATCATGCCGCGCTACGCGGAGCTGATCTATAACGGCTTCTGGTTCAGCCCCGAGCGCGAAATGCTCCAGGCCCTGATCGACAAGAGCCAGGAACACGTCGCCGGCACGGTCAAGCTGATGCTGTTCAAGGGCTCCGCGCGCACCGTGGCGCGCTGGTCGGATCACAGCCTGTATTCCGAAGCGCATGTGACCTTCGAGGAAGACGCCGGTGCCTATGACCAGAAGGACGCGCAGGGCTTCATCCAGCTCAACGCGCTTCGCCTGAAGCTCCTGGCCGCGCGGAACCGGCGCCTGAAAGGATAAGCGCCGCTACGTCGCGATTGTCCCGTTCTCACGGCCCGCCTAAGCCTATGGTGGGCCGTTTTCGTTGCGGCCCTTGATAGGGGTTCGATTTCAATGGGTTTAACTGATCTTGCCGCCCAGATCCGCGAAGGCCTGAACGGCAAAAGCTTTGACGGATCGCTAAAGTTCGATTGCGGCGATGATGGCGTGATCGTTTTGGCCGATGGCTCTGCATCGACCGATGATCGGGACACGGACTGCACAATTCGCCTGAGCCAGGATAACCTGGTGAAATTGCTCGGCGGCAAGCTGAACCCGATGACGGGCGTCATGATGGGAAAGCTGAAAGTGTCGGGCGACATGGGCGTCGCCATGGGCCTCGGCAAGCTCTTGGCCCGCTGAGGCAGGGGGGCGAAGGGCGGCGCACAGAAGCACCGCCCCCCGAAACCCAAATTTACTGCGCGGTGATGACGGTCATCACCAGGTCGCCATCCAGTCGGATCGGACCATCCTCGGTCGCACCCAACGTGTATTCGAAGATGCCGGTCCGCTCGCCGCCGTCTTCGCCGTGGACCATCAGCATCAACATGTCACCCGGCGCGACATCTTCGGTCAAAATCGCGGCCACATCAGCGGTTTCCCCTTCGCGGATCGGCGCATGGCCGATGACCGGACCGGGGGCCATGTCAGCGTCGGTGCGGTGAACGACCAACCAGCCATTGGCGGGCGCCACGATGGACTCGGCGCTGACGATTCCGTTCGACGCGTCCTGATCGGACGCCATGACAGCCGGCGCCATCGCATGCGCTTCGGCGTAAACCGCCTGCGTGAACAGGAAAGGAATCGCCGGCAGTGCGCCGATCATCAGGATTTTCTTGAACATGATAGCCTCCAGACTTGGACTGTTTTCCCGGCCTTGTTTGGCCGAGCTGACAGGAACCACGAGGGAGGCGCGGCCGGAGTTTCACGTCCGCCGAAAAAAATCAAAGCGAGGCGGCGAGGCGTGTGCCCTGATCGATGGCGCGCTTGGCATCGAGTTCGGCCGCCACATCGGCCCCACCGATGACATGGCAGGCGATCCCTTCTGCCTCCAGCGCATCGGCAAGGCTGCGCTCGACGACCTGCCCGGCGCAGAGCACGATGGTATCGACCTCGATCAGGGTCGGGTCCGCGTGGTCTGGGCCAAAGCTGACATGCAAGCCGTCCGCATCTATCTTTTCGTAATTTACGCCCGGCATCATCTTGACGTTCTTCATCTTGAGGCTGGCGCGATGGATCCAGCCAGTTGTCTTGCCTAACCTCTTTCCAGGCTTTTCCGGTTTTCTTTGCAGAAGCACGACCTGTCGCGCCGCTGGCGCGGGATGCGGACCATCCGGGGCGAGGCCGCCGCGATGCTCCTCGGGGTCCGTCACCCCCCATTCCTTGCGCCACAACTCGGGGTTCTCGGTCGGGCTTTCATCGCCCTCGACAAGGTACTCGGCTACGTCAAACCCGATCCCACCGGCACCGATGATGGCCACGCGCGTCCCGACGGGTGCCTTGCCCGCCAAGACATCGATATAGGACAGAACATTCGGCCCGTCCTGGCCGGGAATCTCCGGGTCACGCGGGTTGACCCCGGTCGCCACGATCACCTCGTCGAAGCCACGCAGGTCATCGGGCGACGGTGCCGTCGACAAGCGCAGGTCGATGCCACGACGGTCGATCATCGTTTCAAACCAGTCGACGAGGCCGTGAAATTCTTCCTTGCCCGGGATTTCACGGGCCATGTTCAGTTGCCCACCCACCCGGTCGGCCTTGTCGAACAGGGTCACCGCATGGCCGCGCTCGGCCGCGGTCAGGGCCGCCGCGACACCGGCTGCCCCGGCCCCGACAATCGCCACTCTTTTGGGCGCATCTGTCGCGCGGATCTGCAACTCCGCTTCATGACAGGCGCGCGGGTTCACGAGGCAGGACGTCAACTTGCCCGAGAAGGTATGATCCAGGCACGCCTGGTTGCAGGCGATGCAGGGCGCGATTTCATTCGCGCGGCCTGCGGCGGCCTTGGCCACAAAATCGGGATCGGCGAGGAACGGGCGCGCCATCGACACCATGTCGGCGCAGCCCTCGGCCAGCACCTCCTCCGCGACATCCGGCATGTTGATGCGGTTGGAGGTGATGATCGGGATACCAACCTTGCCCATCAGCTTTTTCGTCACCCAGGCGAAGGCCTTGCGCGGCACGCTTGTCGCGATGGTGGGAATGCGCGCCTCGTGCCAGCCGATGCCCGTATTCAGGATCGTGGCGCCTGCCTCTTCGATCGCTTTGGCAAGTTGAACGACCTCGGCGTGAGTCGATCCGCCGGGGACAAGGTCGATCATGCTCAGGCGGAAGATGATGATGAAATCCGGGCCAACCGCCTCGCGCGCGCGGCGCACCACCTCGACCGGCAAGCGCATCCGGTTCTCGTAAGACCCACCCCATCGGTCGGTCCGTTTGTTGGTATGGGTGACGAGGAACTGGTTGAGGAAATACCCTTCGGAGCCCATGATCTCGACCCCGTCATATCCAGCCTCGCGCGCGCGGACGGCGGCCGTGACGATATCGGCGATCTGTTTCTCGATGCCCTCTTCGTCCAACTCCTTCGGCGGAAAGGGTGAAATCGGCGATTTGATCGCGCTGGGGGCCACGCAATCGGGCGAATAGGCATAACGCCCCGCATGCAGGATCTGCATCGCGATACGCCCGCCAGCGTCATGCACGGCATCGGTCACGATCCGATGGTTCACGATGTCCTGATCTGTGAACAGCCCCGCCGCGCCGGGAAACACGCCGCCTTCCTTGTTTGGTGCCATGCCGCCCGTCACGATCAGGCCAGCCCCGCCGCGCGCCCGTTCCGCGTAGAACGTGGCCACGCGCGGCCAATCCTTCGTCTCTTCAAGGCCCGTGTGCATGGACCCCATGAGCACGCGATTCTTCAGGGTGACAAAACCCAGATCGAGCGGGGCCAGCATGTGCGGATAAAGCGTTTCAGGCATTGGCGGTTCCTCCCGCCCGGCAGGTAATCGCGCGGATAGCCGTCTGTCATCCCCTACGCGGCGTCACCGGCATCCGGGCCTTTTAATGAGAGCCGATCGCCTCTCCCCAGAACTCGCGCTTGAACATCCCGCCAACGGCTTCGATCCAGGATGCAGGCGGCAAATCGAGAACGGAGGTGACCACGACAATGGCGACCGCGGCGACCGCGATCAGGACTTCGACCGTGTGCCCCTTGCGCGTAGCCGAGCCGAAGAGGAGCGTTTTGTACACCGCGATGTGAACCCAGAAGTGCCAGACCACGAAGCCGACGAACAACAGGCTGGTCGTGGTATGCAGGGTTTCCCATTGCCCGCGCGTCAGGCCCACCCAATGCCAGTCGATTGCGCTTGCCAGCCGACCTTGCGGCGCGATGTACATCGCGATGCCGCTAAGCGCGGCCACAAGAACGGAAAGCGACACGCCGAAGAGCGCCGCCGCGCGTCCGGAAAAGGGCGGCCGGCGGCGCGTGCGCTCGGCGGCGTGTTCGTTTTCGTGAGAGTCGGTCATCTTGAGGCTCCGTTTTCCAACGGGCAGGTCCAATCCGTGAAATGGGCCAGCCTAAGACCGGCCCAAAGACAAGGTCAATCCTGTGCCGCGGACACATGGCGCCGGAACGCCGTTTTCAAAAGCTCGATCTCGTCGCGCAGCAGGGCCACTTCGCCACGGATATCTTCATCGAGGCCAGTGCCTGCCATGAGCGTTATCCGGTCGAGAACCTCGCCGCTGGTGGTGCTGCGCAAGGCAACCACCTGCACGCCGTCCGACAGGACGTCTGAGGGCAGATCTATCGTGACGCGGGTGGCCCCGGGTTGGTCCGGCACAGCGACCATGCGGGCAAGGCCGACAACCTTGCCGTTATGGACAGCTTCGATCCCTGTCTCCAACGGCCCTTCGAAAATCCCTTCGTAAACACCCGACGTGATCCGAACCTGCTGCAGTCTTTCCCGCACTGTCTTCACCCTTCTGCCCCGGTGAGGGACGACTTAGACATCGGCGCGCGGCGCGCGCAAAACCACCATGTCCCACAGCGCGATCCGCGTCATCTCGGGACTTTCGATAATGAGATCGAGCCACGCTTTCTCGATTCGTTGCTCGTTGATCTTGGAATAGGCGAGATCGAATTCGGCCTGTCCGCGCCCGTCGCGGATCTCGATCTGCCGCACCAGTTGTTCGACATTCGGACCGTGCTGCACATTCAGCCGGGCATAGAGTTCGACAGGTTGTTCCCGTTCGATCCGAAGATCGACCGAGATGAAATGGTTCAGGGTCAACCCCTCGACCGCTTCACCGGGAAGATCATGAACCAGCGACACGAAGGATCCGTCAAACCGGTAGACCTCCAGCACGAGACCGAAAATGGCGCCGTCAACCCAGGCTGGCGCGCGGTCTTGCCGTAAGCTGAGGTCCGAATTCGCCGCGTCATGGAACAGGGTCACGTCACCCGGCAGATGCGTCGGAGACGGCACGCCGACCAGGCCGCGCGGGCGCATTTCGACACGCCAGGGGGCGGGGCGCATGACCCAATCGCACTGGTCAGACTGTTCGATCCCGTCACTGGGCAAAACCCGCGACAACAACTCACTCCGCGCACGCGATGAAAGAGTGTCCAACCTGTCGCGCATTTCGCGCATCTCGACATTCATCTCGGCAAGGGTGGAACCGGACACACCACGGGGCGCGTCCATCGCGCGCTGCCATCGTTTCAGCCGATCACTCCGGCCAAACCGTTCCAGAATGCCTGGTTTTTGATCCCCCATGAACACTCGTTCCTCAAACCTTACACTGTCCCGTCGGCGTGGAATATAACGGCGAACTTGAAAAGACGTTAACCGAATATGCGCCGGAACAGGCCAACATTGAACAGGCCACCGCTTGGGGGCGGCTCGACCGCCTCGACCGGGGCGGCAGGCGCGACAATGGGGGCGGTGTCACCCAGGCCGGCATTGGCCGCCTGCACCGCGCCGGCAAAGGCGCGCAAGGTTGCAAGGCTTTCCGCCTCGCTGACCTCACGATCCTCAAGCGCCAGAACGGAAAGCGTGGTAATCCGCTGACCGAGGTCGAGATAGGCACGCCAGTAATCGTGCTGCACACCCACGACCGATCCGGCGCTGACGTCGCTTGCGTGCAGCAGGAACATGTCCCCCTCGATCCGGGTGTCGAGAATCGTGACCGTTTCAGGGTCTTGCGACCGGCTGAGCAGCGCGAGCCCCTGTTCGGACCGGAAGAAAGCGTCGAGTTCCCCGAGGCTGTCGGCAATCGCGCCCTCGTCGGACGGCGCGGAGATAGCCGCCGTCAGAACCGCCGGGACCGATGGTTGATCCGCGCGGCGGGAGCTCGAGATCGCTGCGCAGTTGCCCAAAAGGACGAAGGCCGTCGCGCCATCATCGCGCGTCGCCGTTTCATCGACGCAAAACCCCTCGGGGCCGGTGACGATAATCGCCGATTGGGTGACGATCGCCTCGCGCGGGGCCGAGGCCCCCAAGCCGCCGGCGCACCCCGCCAGCGCAAGGCAGAACAAGCCAAGCGCGGCGGGGCGAAGCCACTGATCAAAGATCGGCGTAGACATGCTTCTCTTCTTTGCCACCGGGATGGGTGACTGCGCCGAGACGGGCATTCCCGACCAACTGGGCGTATTTCCAAAGCGCGCCGGTGGCGTAGATCGTTTCACGCGGGCCGGACCAGTTGGCGCGGCGCTCCTCCAGCTCCTCGTCGGACAGAGCGACGGAAAGCTCGCCATTGATCGCGTCGATCGTGATCATGTCGCCATCCTGAAGCAGGCCGATCGGCCCACCCACGGCGGCCTCGGGGCCGACATGGCCCACGCAGAAGCCACGCGTTGCGCCCGAGAAACGGCCATCGGTGATCAGAGCAACCTTCTTGCCCATACCCTGGCCCGAGAGAGCAGCGGTCGTGGCCAGCATTTCACGCATACCGGGGCCACCCTTGGGCCCTTCGTTGCGGATGACGATGACCTCGCCTTCCTTGTAGTTGCGCGCCTTCACGGCTTCGAAGGCGTCTTCTTCACACTCGAAGACGCGGGCGGGACCGGTGAACACCTGGTTCTCTGCGGCCATGCCAGCGACCTTCACGATGGCGCCTTCGGGGGCGAGGTTGCCTTTCAGGCCCACGACGCCACCGGTGGGCGTGATCGGCGTTGCAGCCGAGTAGATCACCTTGCCGTCGGCTTCACGGGTGATGAGGTCGAGTTCCTCGCCCATGCTGCGGCCGGTGGCGGTGATGCAATCCTCGTGGATGAGGCCCGCCTTGCGCAGTTCCTTCATGACGACGGGCACGCCGCCCGCCTCGTAGAGGTCCTTGGCGACGTATTGGCCGCCCGGCTTCATATCGACAAAATACGGGGTGTCCTTGAAGATCTCGCAGACGTCGAACAGGTCGAAGTCGATCCCGGCCTCATGCGCGATGGCGGGCAGGTGCAGGCCGGCATTGGTCGACCCGCCGGTGCAGGCCACGACGCGCGCGGCGTTTTCCAGCGATTTGCGGGTGACGATGTCACGGGCACGGATACCTTTTTCCAGCAGCTTCATCACCGCCTCGCCCGAGGCCACGCCATACTGATCGCGGCTTTCATACGGGGCCGGTGCGCCTGACGAGTTCGGCAGCGCAAGGCCAATCGCCTCGGAGACGCAGGCCATGGTGTTGGCGGTGAACTGGCCGCCGCAGGCGCCCGCGCTGGGGCAGGCGACGCGCTCGATCACGGCCAGCATCTCGTCCGACATGTTGCCCGCCTGGTGCTGACCGACGGCTTCGAACACGTCCTGCACGGTCACGTCCTTGCCTTCCAGACGGCCCGGAAGGATGGACCCGCCGTAGATAAAGACCGATGGCACGTTCAGGCGCACCATCGCCATCATCATGCCCGGCAGCGACTTGTCGCACCCGGCAAGGCCGACAATGGCGTCGTAGCAATGACCACGCATGGTCAGTTCGACCGTGTCGGCGATGGCATCGCGCGAGGCAAGCGACGAGCGCATCCCTTCATGGCCCATGGCGATGCCGTCGGTGACGGTGATCGTCGTGAATTCGCGCGGCGTGCCGTTGGCATGCTTCACGCCCAGCTTCACCGACTGTGCCTGTCGGTTCAGCGCGATGTTACAGGGCGCGGCCTCGTTCCAGCAGGTCGCGACGCCGACGAAAGGCTGGTGAATCTCTTCCTCGGAGATGCCCATTGCATAGAAATACGACCGGTGCGGCGCGCGCGACGGACCTTCCGTCACGTGGCGGCTTGGCAATTTCGACTTGTCCACCTTGCCATTCAACATCGCTGGCTCCCTTCCGCTTACAGGCTTGCGTCCCGGCGAGGGTTGGCCGGGCTTTGCTCCGGAATAGACGGCGGCCTGCGGCGACACAAGAACGTTAGGCCAACATGGCCTACGCATGATTGCCGCGCCCCCCGATGCGGAGTAGGATGTTTGCAACAACAAAAGGCAGGCAGGCCGATGCAGTATCCCGCCCACGTGGAATTCGTGGCGCCCGCACGGGCGCGTCCCCAGCTATGGCGATTGTTCGTCGGCCTGCTCTTGGCCGGGGCAATCTATTTTGCCGGGATCCTGCTGATTTTCGGGATCCTGCTGATCACGAGCGGCCCGGAGGGTGCGCAACACTGGATGGCCTCGATGTCCCTGGCGAACGGCCCGACCAGCACGCTTCTGTTGCTGGCGACCTTCATCGGGATGGCCCTGGGGCCGATGGCAGCGGCGAAACTGCTTCACAAACGCCCGGCCCTGTCCCTGTTCGGCGGGCCATTTGCGCGGCTCTCTACCCATTTCGCGATCGGGGCCGTGGTCTGTGCCGTTGTCTATGGTGCGACCCTTCTGATCCCCAGCCCCGAGGGCGCAACACCCACGCCAAATCTCGACCTGTCACTCTGGGCCAGTTTCCTGCCGCTCGCCTTGGTGGGCGTGTTCGTGCAAACCGGGGCCGAGGAGTTGCTTTTTCGCGGCTATGTTCAGCAACAACTGGCCGCGCGCTTCCGCTCGCCCGTGATCTGGATGGCCTTGCCGGCCGTTCTCTTTGGTTTGGCGCATTACCAACCCGACCTGATGGGCGAGAACACGTGGTTCATCGTGGCGGCCACTGGCGTGTTCGCCTTGCTTGCCGCCGATCTGACCGCCGTGACCGGGAATATCGGGGCCGCGTGGGGGCTTCATTTCGCCAATAACTGTGCCGCGATCCTGTTCGTGGCCAGCGACGGGCCACTGTCAGGCCTTGCGCTTTACACGATGCCGGTCGATCCGGCCTCACCTGCCATGGCGCCCCTGATCCTTCTGGATATCGGCATCACGGTCGCAATCTGGCTGGTCATCCGGCTGGTCGTGAAGCGCGTCCGCGCCTGACGGGGCGTCACCGCGCATGATTGCATTTCCCGCCTGCGAGGCCTATCTCGGGCGCGAACCGTCAGACCCGTCCTGAGAGCGCGCATGAACTGGATCACCAACTACGTCCGCCCCCGGATCAATTCGATCTTCTCGCGTCGCGAGATGCCCGAGAACCTGTGGTCCAAATGCGATGAATGCGGCACGATGCTGTTTCATCGCGAGTTGAGCGACAACCTGAACGTCTGCACGAATTGCGGGCATCACATGGCGCTCACGCCGCGCGACCGGTTCACGGCGCTGTTCGACGCGGGCATCTTCACCGAGGTCGAGGTGCCGCAGCCCATCGACGATCCGCTCAAGTTCCGCGATCAGAAAAAGTATCCCGACCGTTTGAAGGCGGCCCAGAAACAGACGGGCGAGGCCGAGGCGATGCTGGTCGCCGAGGGCGAGATCGGGCGCACCCCTATCGTCGCGGCCGCGCAGGATTTCAGCTTCATGGGCGGGTCCATGGGCATGTATGTGGGCAATGCCATCATCGCCGCCGCCGAACGCGCCGTGATGCTGAAACGTCCGCTGATCCTGTTCTCTGCCGCCGGGGGCGCGCGCATGCAGGAGGGCATCCTGTCGCTGATGCAGATGCCGCGCACCACGGTCGCCGTGCAGATGCTCAAGGAAAACAACCTGCCCTATATCGTGGTGCTGACGCATCCGACGACGGGTGGGGTGACCGCAAGCTACGCCATGCTGGGTGACGTTCATATCGCCGAGCCCAACGCGCTGATCTGCTTTGCCGGGCCACGCGTGATCGAACAGACGATCCGCGAGAAACTCCCCGAGGGGTTCCAGCGGGCGGAATATCTGCTGGATCACGGCATGCTGGACCGCGTGACCCCGCGCAAGGAAATGCGTGACGAACTCATCACCATCACCCGGATGCTGATGGGCTTGCCGCCCGCGATCCTGGCGGATCTGCCGCCGCCGCCCGAGGTGTCACCCGAACCGCCCACACCGGCGCCGACGCCGGATCAGGACAGCGAACAGACCTCGTGAGCGGCGCGACATCCGACATCCTCCTTGACCGGATGATGTCGCTCCACCCCAAGGTGATCGACCTCACGCTCGACCGGATGTGGCGCATCCTTGCCGCGCTCGGTCACCCCGAGCGTGACATGCCGCCGGTGATCCATATCGCGGGAACGAACGGCAAGGGATCGACCCAGGCCATGATCCGCGCAGGCCTCGAAGGGGCTGGCAAGATTGTCCACGCCTATACCTCGCCGCATCTGGCGCGGTTTCACGAACGCATTCGGCTGGCCGGCGATCTGATCGAGGAAGATGCGCTCTCGGCGATCCTCGACGAATGCCTGGTTGCCAACGGCCCGGACCCGATAACCTATTTCGAGATCACCACCGCAGCCGCGCTCCTCGCCTTCGCGCGCACACCGGCCGACTACACCTTGCTGGAGGTCGGCCTTGGCGGGCGGCTCGATGCGACCAACGTGATCGACGCGCCGCGCCTGACCGTCATCACGCCCGTGGATATGGATCATCAGCAGTTTCTTGGCGAAACCCTGGCCGAGATCGCTGCGGAAAAGGCGGGCATCATCAAGCGCGGTGTACCGTGCATCGTCGGACGGCAGCAGGATGACGCGCTGGAGGTGATCGAGGATCGCGCCGCGCGCCTTGGTGCCCCCATCCTGGCGCATGGACAGCACTGGCATGTCTGGGAGGAACGCGGGCGGCTGGTGTTCCAGGACGAAACCGGCCTGCTGGACCTGCCGCTTCCCGCGCTTCCCGGCGCACATCAGATCGAGAACGCGGGCATCGCGCTGGCTGCCCTGCGCGCACTCGGCATGGACGAGGGTGCCTGCGAGGCGGCAATGCGCACCGTGACGTGGCCCGCGCGGATGCAGCGCCTGCGGCATGGCCCGCTGGTCCATGCGGCGCAGCAGGCAGAACTGTGGCTGGACGGCGGGCACAACCCGCATGCAGGCCGCGCCGTCGCGGCGCATTTGGCCACGTTGCCAGATCGGCCCACCTACCTGATCTGCGGCATGCTCAACACCAAGGACCCGGCGGGCTACCTGGAACATTTCAAGGGACAGGTGGCAGAGCTTCAGGCCGTGCCGATCCCCGATGCAACCGCAACGCTTTCGGCCGAAGAGACTGCCGCCGCCGCACGAGAGGCGGGTCTTACGGCGGTCGAGGCCGCGTCTGTCGAAGACGCGCTGGCCGCCATCACAGGCGAAACGCCCGAAGCGCGCATCTTGATCTGCGGTTCTCTTTACCTTGCTGGAAACGTGTTGAAAGAGAACGGTTAGCGGTCGTTGGGCCGGGGTCGCGGTGCTTTGGCTGTGCCTCCGTTCCGCCCTTGCGACGAAGACCCTCCCAAACCGTCAGTCAACGCGGACGAACACGAACGCGCGACCTTATCGGCGGCGGCATCCGCCGCCCCTTGACCATTCGCGCGGCGGGTCCACACTCTGCATCCATGCGCCGAACGACATTCACCGCCCTTGCCATCGCATTGGTCGCCCTTCCAGCCCACGCCGCCCGGTTCCAGTTCTGCTGGGTCGGAAACTCGGGCTATACGATGGAAGGGATTATCGAGGTACCGGGCAACCTGCTGAACACCGGGATCATCACCGAACAGGATGTCAGCGCCTTCTTCATACAAGGCTATCATGACGGGGTGCCAATCGGCGCTTGGAACATGCGCCAGCGCACGACCGAGACGACCTGGACCCTGTTCTTCGACACCACAAATCTCGAATTCCCGATGGGCGGTCACTTCCTCGAACAAAGTTATCAGGCGTGGAACGCCAATGGCGAGGTGAACGATTGCGGGCCGAACGGGTTCGGCTTCAACGGCGGCAACTGGGCGCAAGATGTCTGTATCGACAATGTCTGGATCGCGGCCAGTTCCATCGATCCCGATACGCCCTTGCCTGTCTTCGGTATGGACACCGAGATGTCCTGCCAGTCGGTCGTCCCGCTCAGCTAAGGCCGCCGGTCATCTCGAAGGCGAGATACAGGACCAGGATCGCCCCAAGCCACGAGGACGCCACCCTCCAGCCGATCCGCATCCAAGGGGCAGCAACCTTGTCGAGCGCGACGCGGGCTGCCCCGGCGGGCAAGGCCACGGCGATGTTGACCCCAAGGATCAGCCCGAGATGGATGAAAACCGACAGCTCGAACAAGCCATGCCCTTCGAGGCCCACGGCCAGGGCCCCCACCCCGGTCAATGCCGCGAGGCCGATTGCCAAGGACTTGGTCGGGCGCGGCAGCAGGGCTGCGAGTGCCGCGATCACGATGCCCAGCGCGATGAACACGGTCGTGATCCATGGGCCAACGACAGAGGCCACGATCACGCCCGCGATCTGCCCTAGCAGGTAGAATGGCCATGCACGCGGCAAACCCTCCGCGTCCCAGAGGCTGAGCAATATGCCCAGCGCGAGGATCGGGATAAGCAAGCCCGGATCCGTCAGGACAACGCCGGTGCCCTCGACCATCTGGTTGTAGGCATCCGCCCCGGTATCAAAGCTGTGCGCGGCGGCAGGACCCGCGCCGATCAGCGCGGTCGCCGCAATCCCGATCCGTTTCAAGACGCGCCCTCAGGCAAGTCCGAACAGAAACGCCGCGCCGACCAGGGCGATCACACCGCCGGCACCTCGCACAGCGGCCTTGCCGATCTCGGACTTGGTGAGAAAGCCGAATGCGATGCCGATCATGTGCAGCAGGCCCGTTCCGACGACGAAGCCGACGGCGTAGCCGTAGGGGCTGAAGGCCTCTGGCAACTCGGTCCCATGCGCGTGGCCGTGGAAGATTGCAAAGACGCCGACGATGACGGCTGCCACCCAGATCGGCGCGCGCACGGCAAAGGCGATCAGAAGGCCGAGGATGACACCCGACAGCGCGATACCCGTTTCGACGGCAGGCAGGGGCATGCCCACCACACCCATCGCGCCACCCACGGCCATCACCAGCGGGAAGACGACCGGAAGGATCCAGATGGACGGCGATCCCAGGAACGCCCCCCACAGGCCAACGGCGACCATGGCAACGACATGATCCCAGCCGAGGATCGGGTGCCAGAAGCCGCTGGCAAAGCCGGTATTGATCCCCTCTCCGGTATGAGCGCCCGCCTGCGCGGCCAGAAGCATCAGGGGAAGCGCAAGGAGGGCGGCACGGGACTGCGGGGAAAAGCTCGGCATCGGAAAACTCCTGCAAAAAGGTTGTCGAAAGGGTAGCAAGCGCCTGACCCGGGTCAACAGATCATGCACAAGAAACGGAACGCCACCTGCGTAAGTTTCAGGGCTGATCGCGCCCGGTGCCCCAATCGGCGCCCTGCATTTCGCGCAAGCGGCTGGCGGTGCGTTCGAACTCGAAACTTCCCGCCCCTTCGAGATACAGGCGCTCCGGCTCGTCCTCGGCCGTCGCGATCAGCCGGACATGCCCTTCGTAGAGCGCATCGATAAGGGTGACGAAGCGCTTTGCCTCGTTGAACTTGCTGGCGTCCAAGCGCGGAATGCCTTCCAGCACCAACAGCTTTACCGCGCCCACGAGTGCCAGGTAATCCGCCGGGCCCAATGGCTGACCGCACAGATCCCAGAACGAGGCCCGCGCCATGCCCGCCCAGTACCGGGGCACATGCACCTCCCGCCCCTTCACCTCAAGGCAGAGCTCTTCCTCGCGCCCCCCGGTCAGGTCGCGCCAGATTGCATCGACCTTTTTCTTGGCCGCGGTGCCCAGCGGGCAGAAATAGACGGGCTCACCAGAAAGCCGATCCTGCCGGTAATCGGCCATTGCCTCCAATTGGTCGACCTCGAGACGGGATTGAAGCAACTCGATGAAGGGCAGGAACAACTGCCGGTTCAACCCATCCTTGTAGAGGTCGCTCGGATGCCTGTTCGACGTGGTCACCACCACGACGCCAGCATCGAACAGCTTTTCAAATAACCGTCCAACGATCATCGCATCCGCGATATCCGTGATCTGCATCTCGTCGAAACACAGCAGGCGAAGATCCTTGGCAATCGCGTCGGCGACCGGCTTGATCGCATCGTCCACGCCGGTCTTGCGCGCTTCGTGCAGGGCGGCCTGCACCTCTTGCATAAAGGCATGGAAATGCACCCGGCGGCGTTCCCTGATGCCGACATGCGCGTAGAACAGGTCCATCAGCATGGACTTGCCACGGCCAACCCCGCCCCAAAGGTACAGGCCCTGTTTCCCGGCAGGTTCGGCCCGTTTGAAGCGTGACAGAAACCCTTTGCGTTGCGGGGCCTCCAGCCGCTCGCGCAGTTCCTCAAGCCGCAGCAGCGCCGCGCGCTGTGCCGGATCGGGGCGCAGAAGCCCTTCGGCGACGCGCGTATCGTAGATCGCTTGCAGGTGTTGTCCCATGTGTCGGTTCCTAGCGCGCGATGTCGTCCGGCGCCAGCGGTGCGATCACCGATGCTGATGCGCACCAGCACGCTTTGTTGATTGACGGTGCATGCCGCGCACTCAATCTTGCACCCCGCGAACAAGGACAGGATTGATGACCAAATCCCCGCTTTTCACCCCCGTGCTTATCGGCGGCTCGATCATCATCCTGATCAGCTTTGCCATCCGTGCCAGTTTCGGGGTGTTCCAGATCCCGATCGCCGATGAATTCGGCTGGTTGAGGGCCGAGTTCAGCCTCGCCATCGCGATCCAGAACCTTGCCTGGGGTATCGGCCAGCCGATCTTCGGGGCCATCGCGGAACGGTTCGGCGACCGTCGGGCGATCATCCTCGGCGCCTTGACCTATGCCGTGGGCCTGGTCCTGTCGTCCATGGCCGTCACGCCCGGACAGCACCAGCTTCTGGAAATTCTTGTGGGGTTCGGCATCGCCGGAACAGGCTTCGGCGTCATCCTGGCCGTTGTCGGACGGGCCGCCTCGGACGAGCACCGCTCCGTGGCGCTTGGCATCGCCACGGCCGCAGGTTCGGCCGGCCAGATCGTGAGCGCCCCGCTCGCCGAAACCCTGTTGGGCCTTTTCCCCTGGCAGACGGTCTTCCTCATCTTCGCGGGAATGGTACTCGCGTCGCTCTTTGCCCTGCCGCTGTTGCGCGCACCCGAGGCCGCCTCGAAGGCCGAGTTGGAGGAGAGCATGGGCGACATCCTCGGCAAGGCTTTCCGGGACCCATCCTTCACGCTCATCTTCGTCGGCTTCTTTTCCTGCGGCTATCAACTGGCCTTCATCACCGCCCACTTCCCCGCCTTCGTGACCGAGCTTTGCGGCCCGATCGACCCGACCGGCATCCTGGCGGGTCTCGGCGTGACGACGACATCGGGCCTTGGCGCGCTTGCGATTGCGCTGATCGGGGTGGCGAATATCGTCGGCACGATCACCGCCGGCTGGCTCGGCAACCGCTTTCCAAGGAAGTACCTCCTGACCCTGATCTATTTGGGGCGCACTCTGGCGGCCGGCATCTTCATCCTGCTCCCCATAACGCCTGCAACGGTCATCGTCTTTTCCATCGTCATGGGGGCGCTGTGGCTGGCCACCGTTCCGCTGACCTCGGGGCTCGTCGCCCATATCTACGGGCTGCGTTACATGGGAACGCTCTATGGCATCGTCTTTTTCAGCCACCAGCTTGGCGGCTTCCTCGGTGTCTGGCTGGGTGGCTGGATGTATGACCTCTACGGCGACTACACCGCAGTCTGGTGGATTGGCGTGGCCGTCGGGGCGCTGAGCGCGATTGTCCACCTGCCGATCCGCGAAACGCCGCTTCACGACCGCAAACGCGTCGCCGTGTCCACCTGACCCAAATCTTTATCCTGAAAATATGCTGGGGGAGCGCGAGGGGGTGAAACCCCCTCGCACGGGTCGCCTGCGTCAGCAGGCGAAACCGCTCAGCGGCCTTGCACCGCGTTCAGGATGTAGCGCGCGACCATCAGGTCCAGATGCGCGCCGCCACCGTTCTTGAACAGCGTGATCTCGTCTTCGCCCTGCCGTGCAAATTCCCCACCCGGCAGATCGTAGTAGTCGGCCACAACGTCCGTTTCCGAAATGACGCCCTGCTCCAGCGGGATCTTCAATTCACCGATATGGCCCAGAACGGTATCGCGGCTGTCGAGGAAGATCCGCGCACGCTTCAGCACCTCGTCATCGGCTTCACGCATGTCAGGGCGGTAGGCGCCGATCAGGTCCAGGTGTTGGCCCGGTTTCAGCCATGCCCCCTCGATCAGGGGGCGGTCCGTCATCGTGGCGCAGGTGACGATATCCGCCTCGGCCACGGCGGCGCGCAGATCGGTCATCGGGGTCGTATGCCCATAATGCTCGGCCAGTTGCGCCGCAGGCTCGGGCGAGCGGTTCCAGACCAGGAAGGACGCCTTGGGAAACAGCGCGCCATAGGCCTCGCGCAGGGATCGGCCCACCGTTCCCGCACCGACGATCAGGATCGTCTCGCTATCCTTTCGCGCCAGCTTGCGCGCGGCCAGCAGGCTGTCACCCGCCGTTTTCCACTTGGTGACGAGGTGGAAATCCACGATCGCCGACAACTCGCCGGTTTCGTCGTCGTAAAGGTTCACCCCGCCGTTCACCATCGGCTTGCCGCGCGCCGGATTGCCCGGATGGATCGTCGCCGTTTTGACAAGACTTCCCAACCCGTCGATCCAGGCCGCGCGGCTCAGCAGCGTGTCCTTGCCGCGATAGAGGAACGTATCCCCGATCTCGGCTCTGGGCAGGGCATGCCCCGCCTCGATCGCGTCGGTCAGGGCGATCCAGTCGAGCTTATCCTCGGCCTCCGGCCCGATCATCGCGATGCTCATGGCTTGGCCTCCTCCTCGGTCAGCAGGCCGGCGGCGACCAGCCTGTCGGCCCAGCCCGACGGCCCATCGAACAGATGCGCCTGCCATCCGCGCGCCTCGGCGGCGGCGATATTTGCATCGCGGTCATCGGCGAAAAGAATGGCACCGGGCGCGACGCCAACACCTTCTTCCACCAACTCGTAGATCCGCGGGTCAGGTTTCGTCACCTGCATCCGGCCCGAGACAAATTCGATATCGAACTCGTTGAGGAAATCGAACTGGGTTTGCGCGTAGGCGTAGCTTTCCACCCCGAAATTCGTCAGGCAGTGGACCGGCACGCCCTTCGCCCGCAGCCGCCGCATCAGGGTGACGGAATGGTCGATGACCGGCGTGGCCAGCATGATCCAGTTGTCGTGCCAATCCCGGATCTCGGCCCGCCAATGGGGATAGGTCTCGGCCGTTTCATAGATCACGTCGCGAAACGGCTCTCCCCGATCCACCCGTTCATTCATCCAGTGCAGATCGACCTCGTTGAACAGGGCCTTTCGACGGTCTTCACCGTAGACCCGGTCGTAATACCGTTCGGGTTGCCATTCTATCAGCACGTTGCCGATGTCGAAAATCACGGCTTCGGGTTTCATTCGGTCACCCCGTAAAGCGCCTCGGCATGGAAGGCGACGTGATCCTCCATGAAGGTCGAAATGAAGAAATAGCTGTGGTCATAGCCCGGCTGAAGCCGCAGGGTCGCGTGCTGCCGACGCGCTGCGAGGGCCTCGGCGAGGGCCTCGGTCTTGAGCAGGTCGCCGAACTGGTCCGCCGTGCCGGTATCGATCAGGACCGGACCGGGGAACCCCTTTTCGCGCATCAGGACAGTGGCGTCATGCGCCTCCCACAGGGCGGTATTCTCGCCCAGATACGCGGTGAACTGCTTGCGGCCCCAATCGCTTTCCATCGGGTTGCAGATCGGAGCGAAGGCCGAGACGCTGGCGAAACGCTCCGGGAAACTCATCGCGATGGTCAGGGCACCGTGCCCGCCCATCGAGTGCCCGGTGATGCCCTGCCGCGCTTCGTCCAGGGCAAAGCGATCGAACAGGGCGCGCGGAAGCTCCTCGGTCACGTAGTCCCACATCTGGAAATGCTCGGCCCACGGGTCCTGCGTGGCGTTGACGTAGAACCCGGCGCCTTGCCCGAGGTCGTACGCTTCGTCATTCGGTACGCCCGCGCCGCGGGGCGACGTATCTGGAAAGACCAGCGCGATCCCCTGTTCGGCTGCCCACATCTGCGCGCCCGCCTTCGTCATCGCGTTCTCGTGGGTGCAGGTCAGGCCCGACAGGAACCAGAGCACCGGCACCGGGCCATCTTCGGCCTCGGCCGGCATGAACAGCCCGAATGTCATATCAGTGCCGGTGGAATCCGACGCATGGCTGTAAACGCCCTGCGTACCTCCGAAACAGCGATTTTCCGAGATCGTCTCCATCAGGGGCACCCCTTTCATGCTTTGCTTGCGCCAAGGCGTAGCGCGGGTGGCCTGCCTGCTCAACCGCCCAAGGTGATCCCCGCCATCTGCGACACCCAACCGATGATGACCGAGACCGTCAGGATCGAGATCGCCGTTGACACCAGAATGGCCGTCGACACCCGCTGCGGCGCGACACCGTAATGCTGTGCCAGAATGTAGACGTTCCCGGCGACCGGCAGCGACGCCGCTGCAATCATCACCGCCGCGTCGAAGGTTGCGACCGGGAACAGGACCAACGCGGCGAACGCGACAGCGGCCGGGTGCAGGACAAGTTTGCAGAAGCTGAGCCACCCGGCGACCGACAGGCGCTCGGCCGATTTCCCGGCCAGAGAAGCCCCGATTGCAAAAAGCGCCCCGGGGGTCGCCGCCGCGCCAAGAATGCCGAGAAACTCGTTCACGGGACCGGGCACATCCCATCCGCTCGACGACCAGGCCAGCCCCAGCACGATGGACACGATCATCGGGTTTTTCAGCAGGCCCATCCCGACCGACTTCAGCGTCGACAAGCGCACGCGGCCCTCGCGGCTGCCGGTAACAAGAATGACGATCAGGCTGGAAAACACCACGAGGTCCAGCGTCAACACCATCAAAACGGGCCCCGCCGCCGCCTCGCCCATCAGGACGACCAGCATCGGCACGCCCAGAAAACCGGTATTCCCGATCACCGCGCATTGTGCCTCGACGGCCGCTTCGGTGATCGGCCTGCGCCTGAGCATCGCGACCGCCGTGGCCAACAGGTAGACGATGAAACACCCCCACAGGTAGGCCGCCACGAACCACCAGTCGAAAATCTCGGCGAGCGAGAGATTCGCCGCAAAGCGGAACAGCATCGCCGACAAGGCGAAGTAGAACACGAACTTGGTCAGGTAAGCCGCCGCCTCGGCCGTGAAGAACCCGGTGCGACAGGCCTGAAACCCCAATCCGATCAGGGCGAAGAACGGCAATGTCTTGAGGAAGATCTCAACCATGCCTTTTCGGCTACGCCACGCCGCGCGGACTGTCCAGCGATGCGACAGAGGAGGAGTTTTCAAACTGAACCGTTTGATCATTTTGTGGGATTCACAGTGGTCCGCGCATCCCGACAAGGACATTGGCCATGACGCGTCCCCAAGCGTCACCCGGTTGGAGCGGCGTGCCGAAATCCCGGTCGATCAGCGCGGGACAATCCCTGTGGCCGAAGCGATCCGCCGCGCCAATGACGGTTGACCAGATGACATGGTGCGCGGCGTCCGTCGCACGCCGTCATCCTTGCCTGAACTGAACTGACTGGTTTACGCTTGTCTTCGGGGACGCGGAAGGATTGGGGACGGGGCGCCAGCATGAACGCTGACCTGAAGGTCAAGAAGGGCCGCAAGTTCGATCAGGTCGTCGAAGGCGCCCGCACCGTCTTCATGCGCGAAGGCTTCGAAGGGGCCAGCGTCGACGCCATCGCCCGCGATGCCGGCGTCTCCAAAGCCACGCTCTACAGTTATTTTCCGGACAAGCAGCAGCTATTCATCGCCGTGCTACAGGCCGAATGCGACCAGCAATCGGAGATCGAGTTTGCCATCGCCGGCTGCGATATTCCGGTGCCCGAGGCCTTGCGCCTGATCTGCAAGACGTTGGTGGGCTTTGTCTTGTCCGATGTCGGGCAGGATATTTTCCGGATCTGCGTGGCCGAAGCCCAGCGCTTTCCCGAACTCGGGCGTGTCTTCTACGAAAGCGGGCCGAGGCGCTGGAATCGAAAAATAGCGCAATATCTCGAAAGCCCGGCCGCACAGAAGATGTTGGATATCGACGACAGCCTGCTTGCCGCCGACCAGTTGGCGCAGCTGTGCCGCACGGACCTGATGCTGAAAAGGGTTTTCGGGGTGCAAACCGATGTCACCGAAGCCGATGTCGATTTCATCGCGAACGAGGCCTGCAAGACCTTTCTCGCCCGATATCAGCGTCGCTAGGCATGGCCCGGTATATCGACCCGACACGCGAGAGTTTCGCCACCTTCCGCGAAATGCAGCGCGAAGGGCCGGTTCACATGCTGAACCTGCTCAAGTTCCGCGAGCGCGCCGCCTATGATGATGGAACCGAGTGTTCAGGGGCCGAAGCCTATCGTGCCTATGCCAGGGAAAGCGCGCCCATCTTTCAACGACTGGGCGGACGGCAAGTCTGGATCGGTCGCCCCGAGCTGATGTTGATCGGGCCGCAGGACAAGCTCTGGGACCTTGCCTTCATCGCCGAATACCCCGGCGTCGACGCCTTCGTGTCGATGCTGCGCGACGCCGCCTATCGAAAGGCAGTGCGCCATAGGCAGGCCGCCGTCGCGGAGTCGCGCCTGATCCGGATGGAGCCCGGCAACCCCGGCGGGGCCTTCGGCGAGATCGCGGATTAGTCGATCCGGCGTACCAGCAACTGGTTGCCCTGTCCGCGCTTGACCTCCAGCGTCCTGATCGCTTCGACAAGGTCGCTCAGCTTGCGCTTTCCATAGGTCCGCGTGTCGAAATCCGGGTTGGCGCTGGTCATGTACTGGCCAAGCTGTCCCAGCGAATACCAGTCGTCTTCCTGCCCGATCCCCTCCATCGCCCGGTGGATCAGATCCCGCGCCTCGCTGATCGGGCGCTTGTCGCCCGCTTGCTTGTCGTCTGCTTTCGGATCGCCCCCCTCCGACCCGAGGATGTTCTCGACAAAGATGAACCGCTTGCAGGCTTTGCGGAACGCGTCGGGCGTTTTCTTCTGGCCAATGCCAAAGACATCCAGCCCCTGCTCGCGGATCCGGCTGGCCAGTCGCGTGAAATCGCTGTCGGAACTGACGAGAACAAACCCGTCGAACCGGCCAGAATGCATCAGGTCCATCGCGTCGATGACCAGCGCGATGTCGCTTGCGTTCTTGCCCACGGTATTGGCCGGCTGGTGATGCGGCACAATCCCGAACTCGGCCTGCACATTCGACCAGCCCTTCATGTGTGACGAGCTGAAGTCGCCATAGATGCGCCGCACGCTTGCCTCGCCGAACCCGGCGATCTCGTCGAAGATCGCCTTGGCGTGCTTGTGGCTGGTGTTGTCGGCATCGATCAGGACCGCAAGAAGCGGGGTGTCATTGGCCATGTCGTCTCCTGTTTTTCATGCCCAGCCTCGCACGGATGCATCCGGCGGGCCACCCGCCTTCCGCGAGGTTGGTTGCCATGGGCATGGCGTGGCTACCTGGCCTCGCCGGTGGCAGCGGTGTCTTCGGGGCACGGGGTCTGACCGGCGATCAGGCGCGCCGATTCTTCGGCTTCGTCGGACGTGGACCTGCCCACATACGGAGACGGCCATTTCCTCGCCCAGATGCGCTGTCGCGGTCTCGGCTAACCAGGCCGATGCCTCGGGGCCCAGCGCGATGAAGGCGCCGGGGACCTGGTCATCGGCTGTGTTCACCCGCACAGTCAGCAATTGCTCGGGCGCAATGTCGATCAGGATGCCCGGCACGGCCAGCCGCAGGGGGCGCACTGCAGCCGGCGGTGTCTCCAACAAAAGGTCCGGTGGCGCGGGCGGCACATTTCCCCCGAAAGAAGTACCCCGATCGCGCTGAACGCCTCGCCAACGATCGAAAAGGGACCCTCAGTCTCCATCGGTCAGGTCCAGCATCATGACCAGGGCATCGACATAGCCCTCGGTCGGATGATGGAACGCACCCGGCAATCGCCCGACCACCTCGAAGCCAGCGTGCTGCCACGTCTTGATCGCGCGGGCATTGGTGGACACGACGAAATTGTACTGCATCGCGCGGTAGCCCATCTCGCGCGCTGTCTCGATGGAATGGGAGAGCATCGTCCGCGCCACGCCCTTGCCCTGCGATTGCCTGGCCGTGACATAGCCACAGTTGCAGACATGCGCGCCCCGGCCCGGATGGTTGGGGCGGATATAGTAGGTCCCCAGAACGGTCCCGGCGTCATCCTCGACAAGGAACACCGTCTTTTCCGGCGCGCACCAGAGGGCAACGGCACCATCCGCGTCAATCTCCGGGTCGACCGTGTAGGTATCGCCGGCCCGGAATACGGGCAGGAGGAGGTCAACCAAGGCCGACCTGTCCTGTTCATTGGCGTCTGGGGTGGCGCGGCGAATTCGAAGCGCACTTGTCATTTTGGATTACTTCGTACCACCGCCGCCGATCGTGCCGCCCGTGCTGCCCGACGGAACACCGTTCCCGACCACGACCTCGTCCCAGATATCGCCCAGACGATCCGCGATGGTTTCCCGCGCGTTCGAGTCGTCATCGACGTTGTAGACAACGAGGAACGGTGCCACGAGGCCGGATTCGTCGGCGCAGATGAACAGCGCGTCGATCACTTCGCCGCGCAGGTCATAGCCACCCAAGGTCCAATCCGACCGGCCGGTGAACCCGTCAGCGCCATAGCGCGACCGGTAGGTGCCGATCGTGGTCTCGGCGTAGTTCATGCAGGTTTCGCGGTCCGGCAGCGACGAGAAATCGGTCACGGTCCACCCTTCGGCTTGGGCCATGCCGGTTGCCCCGATCACCAGTGCCCCCGCTGCCGCCATCTTCCTGAAATTCATCTTGTCAGTCCTCCTGTTGGGGCCCGGTTCGACCGGACCGGGGAATTCTTCCCTTAATAAATCACGACCGAGCGGATCGACTCGCCCGAGTGCATCAGTTCGAAACCCTTGTTGATATCTTCCAATGGCATGGTGTGGGTAATCATCGGGTCGATCTCGATCTTCCCTTCCATGTACCAGTCGACGATTTTCGGCACGTCCGTGCGACCGCGCGCACCGCCGAATGCCGTGCCGCGCCAGCTGCGGCCGGTGACAAGCTGGAAGGGGCGCGTGCTGATCTCGGCGCCCGCCGGGGCCACGCCGATGATGATCGACTCGCCCCAGCCCTTGTGCGCCGACTCAAGCGCCGCGCGCATCACCTGCACGTTGCCGGTCGCGTCGAAGGTATAATCCGCCCCGCCCTTGGTCAGGTCGACAAGGTAGGCGACCAGGTCGCCCTCGACCTCGGTCGGGTTCACGAAATCGGTCATGCCGAAACGCTTGGCCATCACTGCCTTGTCCGGGTTCAGGTCCACGCCGACGATCTGGTCGGCACCGGCCATCCGCAGGCCCTGGATCACGTTCAACCCGATCCCGCCAAGGCCGAAGACGATCGCGCGGCTGCCGATTTCCACCTTGGCTGTGTTGATCACTGCCCCGATCCCCGTCGTCACCCCGCACCCAATGTAGCAGACCTTGTCGAAGGGCGCGTCGGGATGGATCTTGGCAACCGCGATCTCGGGCAGGACCGTGTGGTTGGAAAAGGTCGAACAGCCCATGTAATGCAGGATCGGCGTGCCATCGAGCATCGAGAACCGGCTGGTCCCGTCCGGCATCAGACCCCGGCCTTGGGTCGACCGGATCGCCTGGCAGAGGTTCGTCTTGGGGTTCAGGCAGTACTCGCATTCCCGGCATTCCGGCGTGTAAAGCGGGATGACGTGATCGCCCGGCTTCACGCTGGTCACGCCCTCGCCCACCTCCAGCACGACGCCGGCGCCTTCATGGCCGAGGATCGCCGGGAACAACCCCTCGGGGTCCGCGCCGGACAGGGTGAAATCGTCGGTGTGGCACAGGCCTGTCGCCTTGATTTCAACCAGAACCTCGCCCGCCTTGGGGCCTTCGAGGTTCACGTCCATGATTTCCAGCGGCTTTCCCGCTTCCAGTGCGACGGCGGCGCGTGTGCGCATGGTCCACTCCCTCCCTTGGGGTTGTTTTGTCCCGACCTTGTGCCAATCTGACAATTGAATCAACGGAGGAAACCATGACTCGTCCCCTCGCTATCGCCCTCGCGGTCTGCATGCCCGTCATGGCCTTCGCCAACGGAGGAAGCGACGGAATGACCGAACGCCCCAGCCGGGACCAAGGTCCTGATACGTGCGGCGCCGCCCAATACGAGTACCTGCTCGGCCAGCCCTACCAGGAAGCCGAGGCCCTGGAATTCGAGGGGCCGGTGCGCATCCACGCCTTCAATGCCATGATCACGATGGATCACCTGCCGAACCGTATCAATTTCGTCTACGGACCGGACGGCATGATCATGCGGATTTCCTGCGGCTGACCGGCCCGGCGCGCATCCATCTTGCGCGCCCCGGAGATTCCGCCTATATGGCCTTCAACAGCGGTGCCGTCGGGTCCAAACCGGCAGGCTCCACCGGGAAAGAGCAACGGGCCGCGCGCCCGTTTTTTTGTGTTTGAAACCTACCATGGACGGCATGACCGACCTTATCGCCAAAACCGCAATCGACCGCCGCATGGCCGAAATCCTGATCCCCGTGATCGAGGGGCTCGGCTTCGAGGTCGTGCGCATCCGCCTGCAGGGCGGAAACACCAAGACGCTTCAGATCATGGCCGAACGCCCCGAAGGCGGCATCGAGGTCGATGATTGCGCCGAGATTTCCAACGCGATCTCCGCCGTTCTCGATGTCGAGGACCCGCTGGAAGACGCCTACACGCTCGAAGTCTCCTCGCCCGGCATCGACCGGCCCCTGACCCGCCTCAGGGATTTCGAGACCTTCGAGGGGTACGAGGCCAAGATCGAGACGACCGACATGATCGACGGACGCCGACGCTTCAAAGGCGTGCTGGCCGGGGTCGAGGGCGACGAGGTGCTCATCAATATCGACGGCGAGGGAAAGAATGCCGAGCCCGTCACCATCGGCCTGCATTACGACTGGCTGTCGGACGCCAAGCTCGTGCTGACCGATGACCTGATCAAGGAGATGCTGAAGAGCCGTAAAGAGGCCGGCATCATCGACGAAACCCAATTTGACGAGATCGTGGAAGAGCCCGGCGAAGGGGCTTCCAAGGCGGAGGACTGAGACCCATGGCCATTACTTCGGCAAACCAGCTTGAACTTTTGCAAACGGCCGAGGCCGTCGCGCGCGAAAAGATGATCGACCCCAGCCTCGTGATCGAGGCGATGGAAGAAAGCCTCGCTCGCGCCGCCAAGTCGCGCTACGGCGCCGATCTGGATATCCGCGTGTCGATCGACCGCAAGACCGGCAAGGCCACCTTCACCCGCGTCCGCACCGTGGTCGAGGATGACGAGGTCGAGAACGAAAAGGCCGAGCTGACCGTCGAACAGGCGAAACCCTATCTCGACGATCCCAAGGTCGGCGACGTCATCGTCGACGAGGTGCCGCCGGTCGAGATGGGCCGGATCGCCGCGCAATCGGCCAAGCAGGTCATCCTGCAAAAGGTCCGCGAAGCCGAACGCGACCGCCAGTACGAGGAATTCAAGGACCGCGCCGGCACGATCATCAACGGCACCGTCAAGCGCGAGGAATACGGCAACGTCATCGTCGATATCGGCCGTGGCGAAGGCATCCTGCGCCGCAACGAGAAGATCGGCCGCGAGGCCTATCGCAACGGCGACCGCATCCGCTGCTACATCAAGGATGTCCGCCGCGAGACGCGCGGCCCGCAGGTCTTCCTCAGCCGCACGGCGCCGGAATTCATGGCCGAACTGTTCAAGATGGAAGTGCCGGAAATCTACGACGGCATCATCGAGATCAAGGCCGTGGCCCGTGACCCCGGTTCGCGCGCCAAGATCGCCGTCATCTCCTATGACAACGGCATCGACCCGGTCGGCGCCTGCGTCGGTATGCGCGGCAGCCGCGTGCAGGCCGTCGTGAACGAGCTTCAGGGCGAGAAGATCGACATCATCCCCTGGTCCGAGGACATGCCGACCTTCCTCGTGAACGCGCTGCAACCGGCCGAGGTGACCAAGGTCGTCCTCGACGAGGATGCAGAGCGTATCGAGGTCGTGGTGCCCGACGAACAGCTGTCGCTGGCCATTGGCCGCCGCGGTCAGAACGTGCGCCTTGCCTCGCAACTGACCGGGCTCGACATCGACATCCTGACCGAGGAAGAAGAATCCAAGCGTCGTCAGGCCGAGTTCGAGGAACGCACCAAGCTGTTCATGGACACGCTCGACCTCGACGAATTCTTCGCGCAGCTGCTGGTTGCCGAAGGCTTCACCTCGCTGGAAGAGGTTGCCTATGTCGAGTTGGATGAACTCCTGGTCATCGACGGTGTCGACGAGGCAACCGCCGAGGAACTTCAGGCCCGCGCCCGCGACTACCTCGAAGAGCAGAACAAGAAAGCCCTCGAAAAGGCCCGTGAACTGGGTGTCGAGGACAGCCTTGTTGAATTCGACGGCCTGACACCCCAAATGCTGGTTGCACTTGGCGAAGACGGCGTGAAGACGCTGGAAGATTTCGCCACCTGCGCCGACTGGGAACTTGCCGGCGGCTGGACCACCATCAATGGCGAACGCGTCAAGGACGAGGGTCTGCTCGAGGCCTTCGACGTGTCCCTTGAAGAAGCCCAGAACATGGTGATGACCGCCCGCCTGCAACTTGGCTGGGTCACCATCGAAGAGCTGGAGGCACAGGCCGCCGCCGAGGCCGCCGAAGCCGAGGGTGACGCCGAAACCGAGGAGGCCCGGGCCTAAGGGCCCGGACCGGAGGTCGCGCGGATGTCTCGCGGTGGCCGAAAAAAGGAAACGGACGGGCCGGAACGGCGCTGCATCGTCACCGGAGAGGTGGCGCCGAAACACGGCCTGATCCGCTTTGTCGTCGGACCCGACGGTCAACTGGCCCCAGACCTGCTGGAAAAGCTGCCGGGGCGGGGCATCTGGGTCAGCGCCGATCGCGCGGCCCTGGAAAAGGCCGTGGCGAAAAACCTGTTCTCGCGTGCTGCACGGCAGCAAGTGAATGTGCCGGACGGGCTGATCGACGGCATCGAAGCGGGCCTTGCCCGCCGCCTGACCGACCTTGTCGCACTCAGCCGCAAGGCCGGCGAGGCGGTCGCCGGTTTCGAGAAGGTGAAGGACTGGCTGGCCACGAAAAAGGTCGCCGTTCTGCTTCAGGCCAGCGATGGCTCGGAGCGTGGAAAAAGCAAACTCTGGACGCCCACGGGCGCCCGGTATTTCAGCGTCCTGACCGCCCGGGAATTGGGTTTGGCATTCGGACGCCAAAGTGTGATACATGGCGCGCTTGCCGCTGGTGGTCTGGCTCCTCGTGTAGTAGAGGGTGCCGCGAAACTACAGGGACTGCGCAAGGCAGACGGCGGAGTGACCGCCGAGAAGGACGAACGGAACGCATGAGCGATCAGGACGGAAAAAAACCCCTTGGACTTTCGGGCGGTGCACGCTCGGGCCGCGTGAACCAGAGCTTCTCGCGCGGGCGCACGAAGAGCGTGGTCGTCGAGACCAAGCGCAAGCGCGTGGTCATGCCCAAGCCCGGGCAGCAGAGCGCCGCAGCGCAGAACGCCGAGGGGAACAAGGGCAGCAAGACGGTTAACGACGCCGAGCTTGAGCGCCGCCTGAGGGCCTTGCAGGCCGCCAAGGCCCGCGAGGCCGAGGAAGAAGAGCGCCGCAAGCAGCAAGAGAAAGAGCGCGAGGAAGAGCGCGCCCGCCGCCGCGCCGAGGCCGAGGCCAAGGAACGTGAGGAACGGGAACGCGAAGAAGCCATCCGCGCCAAGGAAGAAGAAGAAAAGCGCCGCCGCGAAGAGGCCGAGGCCCGCAAGAACGCCCCGGCCGAACCCGCCGCGCCCTCGCCGGCCGAGGCCCCGCAGGCTGACAAACAGCCGCGCGGTGCCAGCAAGCCCGCCCCGCAGCCCGCGCGTCGCAAGGAAGATGACGACCGCAGTGGCCGTGGCAAAGGTGGCGACCGTGGTGGCCGCCGCTCTGGCAAGCTTACGGTAAACCAGGCCCTTTCGGGTGGCGAAGGCGGCCGTCAGCGCAGCCTTGCCGCCATGAAGCGCAAGCAGGAACGCGCTCGCCAAAAGGCAATGGGCGGGTCGGAGCCGCGCGAGAAGATCGTGCGTGACGTGCAGGTGCCCGAAACCATCGTGGTGTCGGAACTGGCCAACCGGATGGCAGAACGCGCTGCGGATGTCGTGAAATCGCTCATGCAGATGGGCATGATGGTCACGCAGAACCAGTCGATCGACGCCGACACGGCGGAACTGATCGTCGAAGAGTTCGGCCACAAGATCGTTCGCGTTTC
The DNA here is from genome assembly GCF_039542305.1 of [Roseibacterium] beibuensis. Taxonomy (NCBI): domain Bacteria; kingdom Pseudomonadati; phylum Pseudomonadota; class Alphaproteobacteria; order Rhodobacterales; family Roseobacteraceae; genus Roseicyclus; species [Roseibacterium] beibuensis. The sequence goes on from NZ_BAABHW010000003.1 coordinate 169,299, forward strand.
GGACGCCGACGTCGAGGACGTGATCGACCAGGTCGAGGACAAGGAAGAAGATCTTCAGTCGCGTCCGCCGGTCATCACGATCATGGGCCATGTCGACCACGGCAAGACCTCGCTCCTCGACAAGATCCGTCAGGCCAATGTCGTCTCGGGCGAGGCCGGGGGCATCACCCAGCATATCGGCGCCTACCAGGTGACGACCGAATCGGGTGCCGTGCTGACCTTCCTCGATACGCCGGGCCACGCCGCGTTTACGTCCATGCGGGCCCGTGGTGCGCAGGTGACGGATATCGTCGTGCTGGTTGTCGCGGCAGATGACCAGGTCATGCCGCAGACGGTCGAGGCCATCAATCACGCCAAGGCCGCCAACGTTCCGATGATCGTGGCGATCAACAAGGTCGATAAGCCGGCTGCCGATGTGCAGAAGGTGCGTACCGACCTCCTCCAGCATGAGGTGATCGTCGAGGCGCTTTCCGGTGACGTGCAGGATGTCGAGGTTTCGGCCATGACGGGCCAAGGCCTGCCGGAACTGCTCGAAGCCATCGCGCTCCAGGCCGAGATCCTGGAACTGAAAGCCAACCCCGACCGCCCGGCCGAAGGTGCAGTGATTGAGGCGCAGCTCGACGTGGGCCGCGGCCCCGTCGCGACCGTCCTCGTGCAGAAAGGCACGCTGCGCCAGGGCGACGTCTTCGTCGTCGGCGAACAGTGGGGCAAGGTGCGCGCGCTGATGAACGACAAGGGCGACCGCGTGTCCGAAGCTGGCCCGTCGGTGCCGGTCGAGGTCCTGGGCCTCAATGGCACGCCCGAGGCCGGTGACGTTCTCAACGTCGTCGAGACCGAGGCACAGGCCCGCGAAATCGCCGAGTATCGCGAGCAGGCCGCCAAGGACAAACGCGCCGCCGCCGGTGCTGCGACCACGCTGGATCAGCTCTTGGCCAAGGCCAAGGCCGACGAGAACGTGGCCGAGCTGCCCATCGTGGTGAAGGCCGACGTGCAAGGTTCGGCCGAGGCCATCGTTCAGGCGCTGGAAAAGATCGGCAACGACGAGGTCCGGGTGCGCGTCATCCACTACGGTGTGGGCGCGATCACCGAAAGCGACATCGGCTTGGCCGAAGCGTCGGGAACGCCGGTTATCGGTTTCAACGTCCGGGCCAATGCACCGGCGCGCAGTGCCGCCAACCAGAAGGGCGTCGAGATCCGCTACTACTCGGTGATCTACGACCTCGTGGACGACGTCAAAGCCGCCGCTTCCGGCCTGCTCGGTGCCGAGATCCGCGAGAACTTCATCGGGTATGCCCAGATCAAGGAAGTGTTCCGCGTCTCGGGCGTCGGCAATGTCGCCGGCTGTCTGGTGACCGAGGGCGTGGCGCGCCGCTCTGCCGGTGTGCGCCTGCTGCGCGACGACGTGGTGATCCACGAAGGCACGCTGAAGACGCTCAAGCGCTTCAAGGACGAGGTCAAGGAAGTCCAGTCCGGCCAGGAATGCGGCATGGCCTTCGAGAACTACGACGACATCCGCCCCGGCGACGTCATCGAGATCTTCGAACGCGAAGAGGTGGAGCGCACGCTCGCCTGATCGCGGCCTATCGCAGAAACAAAGAGGGCGCCCAGACAGGCGCCCTTTTCTTTTGATATGGTCCTGTGGTCAGGCGGCTGGAACGGTATTCGGGTTCCGGAGCACGATCGACAGGTTCAGGACGCCCGCGTAGCTGACCCAGATCACGTAGGGCACGAAAAGAAGCCCCGCGATCCAGTCCATCATGAAGAAACTGACCATGGTGCCCACCACGGCCCCCCACAACATCGCGATGACCACGGCGCCCGCCTTCAACCGGCGCAGTCCGAAAAAGACCGGCGTCCAAAGCGTGTTGAGCGCGATCTGCATCGCCCAGAACCCCATGGCATGGGCGTTGTTTTCCATCACCGCAATGCGCGTCGCGGCATAGGCCGACCCAAGATAGAGCAACGTCCAGGCGATCGGGAACAGCCAGTTGGGCGGCGTCCAGTCGGGCTTGGACAGGTCGCGATACCAACGGCCCGGCGGAAACATCGACCCGGTCGCGGCAGCCGCGCAACACGCGGCGAGAAACAGAATGAAGACAGACCAATCCATGGGCTTCACTTAGGCTTTCACGATGATGCGTTCCAGTATGGAACGACGAATTGCTCGGTCAGGCGGTCGCGCGCGTCAAACGTTCTGCTTCCTGCTCAGCGCGGTCGCGAGCCTCCAACTGTCGGAAAACACTCAGGATTCCTTCACCACGCACTATCGGGCGCGGGTCGGGATGGGCTGCTGCATCAACAAGAAATGCAACCTCGGGCAAGGGTTTGGCATAGACCACGGCGCTTTCCGGCATGACCGACACCCAGGCTGCGCGCATGACGGACAGGCCCAGCAGGCCCATCTTGTGGCGCCCCGTCGTGCAGACCCTTTGAGAGATCGAGTCGTAGCCGCGCCGGGCAAGCTTGCGGCCAATCGCGTCGTAGCAGTGGCGCGCGGCGAATATGCCGGGGCGTGAGGCCAAAGGCAGGCGGCGTATCCCGGGCTCGGAGCGGTGATAGAGGCGGTTGGCCTCGGCCAGCAGGCGCTTGACCATGGACCGGATTTGCGGCGTGGGCCGCGGGTCGGCAAAGAAGGCGTCCTCATCCAGACCGATCTCATCCAGCCATTCGGTCGGAAGATACAGGCGGCCTGCGCGCGCGTCCTCGCCGACATCGCGGGCGATATTCGTCAGTTGCATCGCAACGCCAAGATCGCAGGCCCGCGACAGTGCGTGTTCATCCCGCACCCGCATCAGGACGCACATCATCGCCCCCACAGCGGCGGCGACGCGGGCGGAATAGCTCCGCACCTCGGACAGGGTGGCATAGCGCCGCTCGATCCCGTCCCATGCCAACCCTTCGAGAAGCGCCTCGGGCAAGGCGCGGGGCATGTCGAATTCTTCGATGATAGCCGCAAAGGCCCGATCGGCCGGCGCATTCCGGGGCGTGCCCGCATAGGCCAGATCGAGACGGTCGCGAAGGTCCAGCACGGCGGCAGGCTTGTGCTCGCCGAAATCGACCTCGTCATCGGCGAGACGGCAGAAGGCGTAAAGCGCCAGGGCCGGATCGCGCACCGAGGCCGGCAAAAGCTTGGACGCGGCATGGAAGGAGTAGGACCCTTCGCGGATCGCCTCTCGGCAATGGTCGAGATCGGCCGGATCGATCATTCGGCCGCGACCTTCAAGGGACGGCTGATGGGCCGTGGCGCATCCGGCACCAACTGCGTCAGCACCTCGGACGATGTCACAACCGACGGAATACCGGCACCGGGATGGGTGCCCGCGCCCACGAGGAAGAGGTTTTCCAACTCTTCCGAGATGTTGTGCGGACGGAACCATGCCGATTGGAAGATGCGCGGTTCAAGGCTGAACCCCGATCCGTGCGGCGCCAGGTAGCGCGTGCCAAAGGTTTCGGGAGTAAAGATTTCGCTTGCCGAAAGACGCTCTTCGAAGCCGGGGATCAGTTTGCGGTCGAGCACGCTTGCAACGTTCTGGCGATAGGATTCGCAGGTCTCTTCCCAGTTCACCGCGTTCTCACCGTGCAGGTTCGGCACGGGCGACAGCAGGTAGAAGGTGTCATCGCCGTCGGGTGCGGCACTCGGGTCGGTGACCGTGGGCCGGTGCAGGTAGACCGACATGTCATCGGCCAGCTTCTCCTTGATGAAGATGTCGTGCAGCAGGCCCTTGTAGCGCGGGCTGTTGAGGATGGTGTGATGGCCGATATCGGGCCACATCTCGCGCGTGCCGCGCGTGCCGAAATACCAGACGAACAGGCCCATCGACCAACGCGAGCGGTTCAGACGCATGGGCGTCCAGCGTTTCTTGGTGCGTTTGCGCAGAAGTTTCTCGTAGGTCGTGCCGGGATCGGCGTTCGACACCACGATATCCGCCGTGAGGGCGCGCCCGTCTTTCAGGATCACACCCGTGGCGCGGTCGCCCTGAGTCGTGATTTCGTCCACCTCGGCCTCTTGCAGGATTTGGCCGCCCTGGTCGCGGATCACGTTCGCCATCGCGTCGGCCATCGCCTGCACGCCGCCCATGGCGTAGTGCACCCCGAATTCCTTTTCGAGGTGGCTGACAAGAATATACATCGACGTCACGTTGACCGGATTACCGCCGATGAAAAGCGGATGAAAACTCAGCGCCATGCGCAAGCGCGGATCGCGCACGCGGGCGGCGGCATGGCCATAGACGGAGCGGTCTGCACGAAGCCGGACGAAACCCGGAAGCTCCTTGATCAGGTCCATCAGCTTGTTCATGGGGCGCCGGCCCAGCCCTTCGAACCCGAACAGGTACCGCGCCTCGCTATCCTTGAGGAACTTCTCGTAGCCCGGCACGTCGGAGGGAGAGAGGCGACGCACCTCTTCGATCATGGCCTCTTCGTCCTGGCGCACGGCGAAGTGGCTGCCGTCATCCCAACGGATCTCGTAGTAGGGATCGACGGGGCGCAGATCGACATCCTTGTCGAAGTCGCGCCCGCATTCCTGCCAAAGCTGGCGGAACACCTGCGGCACGGTCACGATGGTCGGGCCAAGGTCGAATCGATGCCCGTTCTGAGTGATGGAGGAGCCGCGCCCCCCGGGCCGATCCAACCGGTCGACTACGGTGACTTCATAGCCCTTGGCACCCAGCCGCATCGCGGCCGAAAGGCCACCCAAACCGGCACCAATGACAATGGCCCGCGACGGGACGGAGGGAGAAGAGTGGTCGCTCATGGCCTCGGCCTCATACTGTCTAGTCAGATTTACAATATGCGATACTGCGCGGATTTGCCAAGGCTTCGGGCAATTGAATATTCTTTTCATGCCGCGGCATATGTGTCAGGATAAGTTGACACATGGAGAGATCGGCCATGCAATCCGTAACGTTGAGCCTTTTTCGCTTCGGGTCCGTCGCAGCGCGGCTATGGGCTTTTGGTCAGATGGCCACTGCCAGATTCGCGTTGAAAGCGATCCCGGAAATTCAAACCTTCAAGCTCTGCGGCTCCGGCTCGGGAGAGGGGTTTACCCCGATTCCCAACACCGCCGTCTACGCGATCCTGGCGACATGGCCGGATCACGACACCGCACGGCGCGCCATGCACGGACAGCAGGTCTTCCGCCGCTATCGCGAGATGGCGGATGAGACGATGACCATCTTCCTGACCCCCGCCAGCGCGCGCGGGAAATGGGGCGGAAAGGAACCGTTCCAGCCGCAGGATATCGAGGTCGGCGAACCCATCGCCGCCCTGACCCGCGCGACCGTGAAACCCAAGGTCGCCCTCAAGTTCTGGGGTCAGGTGCCCGATATTTCCAAGGTCGTCGGCAAGGATCCGAACGTCATGTTCAAGATCGGCATCGGCGAGGTGCCCTGGGTGCAACAGGTCACGTTCTCGATCTGGCCCGATAAAAAGACCATGGCCGAATTTGCCCGCCATGACGGGCCGCACGCCCGCGCCATCAAGGCCGTCCGCGACGGCCAATGGTTCAAGGAAGAACTTTACGCCCGGTTCCGTGTCGATGCCGTAGAAGGCGAGTGGGAGGGACAGACCCCTTCCCTGACCGAGAAACCGAAAACCGCCACACCAGACCCGATCGAGGTAGCCGCAGAATGACCCAACCCGCGACGACGGGACCTTTCCCGTTCTCCGCCATCGTTGGCCAGGACGACATGAAACTGGCCATGATCCTCACAGCAATCGACCCCGGTATCGGCGGTGTCCTCGTCTTCGGGGACCGTGGCACTGGCAAATCGACCGCCGTGCGGGGCCTAGCCGCCCTGCTTCCGCCGATCAAGGCGGTGGCCGGGTGCCCGGTGAATTCTGCCGCCGAGGGGGACGTGCCCGACTGGGCACAGGTGCATGACCATTCCATCGTCGAAAAGCCGACGCCGGTTGTCGACCTGCCCCTCGGCGCGACCGAGGACCGGGTCGTCGGCGCGCTCGACATCGAAAAGGCCCTGACACAGGGCGAAAAGGCGTTCGAACCCGGCCTGCTGGCCAAGGCCAACCGCGGGTATCTCTATATTGACGAGGTCAACCTGCTGGAGGATCACCTTGTCGACCTGCTTCTGGACGTGGCGCAATCCGGCCAGAACGTTGTCGAACGCGAAGGTCTGTCGATCCGCCACGCGGCGCGCTTCGTCCTCGTCGGCTCGGGCAACCCCGAAGAGGGAGAGCTGCGGCCGCAGCTTCTCGATCGTTTCGGCCTGTCGGTCGAGGTCGAAAGCCCCAAGGATATCGACACGCGCATCGACGTGATCCGCCGCCGCGACGCCTATGACCGCGATCAGGCGGCCTTCCTTGCCGATTGGCATGACGCCGACATGACCCTGCGCGCCCGGATCGTCACCGCCCGCGACGCGCTGGCCCGCGTCGATGCCGATGACAGCATCCTGCGCGATTGCGCCGAGCTTTGCATCGCGCTTGGCTCGGACGGGTTGCGGGGTGAGTTGACCTTGCTGCGTGCCGCCCGCGCCCTCGCCGCGTTCGAGGGCGATCCGGCCGTGACCCGTGACCATGTGCGCCGTGTGGCGCCCAGCGCCCTGCGCCACCGGTTGCGCCGCGATCCGCTGGACGAGGCCGGGACCACCACGCGGGTCACCCGCACGGTGGAGGAGGTGCTGGCGTGAGCGCCGGCGAAGAGCGCTGGCAACGGGCCAACCTTGCGCTGGCCTGCTTTGCGCTCGACCCTGCTGCATTGGGCGGGATCTGGCTACGCGCCCGTGTCGGGCCTGTTCGCGACCGGTTCATGCAAGGTCTCGACCTTGCGGTGCGGGGTCGAAACACACGCCGCCTGCATCCCAATATCGGGGACGATGCGCTGTTCGGGAGTGTCGACCTCGCCGCAACGCTGGATAGCGGCACGCTGACGAAAACACGCGGTTTGCTCGAAGAACCGGGGCTGTTGATCCTGCCCATGGCCGAACGCGCGAAATCGGGTCTGGCCGCCCGGCTTGCCGGGGCATTGGACGACAGGCGCGGGTTGTCTTTGGTTGCCCTCGATGAGGGGGCCGGCCCCGAAGAACGCATCCCACACGCGCTGGCGGATCGGCTCGCGATTCATCTCGATCTGTCGGAACAGAGACTGTCCGATGCGCCCGATCTCGCCATCGACACGGATGCCCTTGTCGAAGCACGGCGCCTTCTGCCCGACGTGACCGTTCCCGAAACGGCGATCTCGGAACTGGCCGAGGTGGCCATGCGGCTTGGTGTTTTGTCCCTGAGGGCGCCGTTGCAGGCGCTGGCCGTGGCGCGCGCCTCGGCCGCCTTGTCCGGCGAAACCGAGGTGGACGAACCCGACCTAATCACGGCCATTGAATTGGTCCTCGCCCCGCGCGCGACGCAGTTCCCCGAAGCGCCGCCGGAGGAGGCCGAGGAGCCCGAAGACCCACCCGAACCAGACACGCCAGACGACGCACCGGACGAAGCCAGCGACGAGGACGAAACCCCGCCCCTTCCAACCGAAATCCTGTTGGAGGCGGCGAAGGCCATGCTGCCATCGGACCTGCTTGCCCGGTTGGAAGCCGGTCGCGCGGCGCGCAACGCGCCGGGGGCCAGTGGCTCTGGCGCATCGAAAAAGGGCAACCGGCGCGGGCGGCCCATGCCATCGCGTGCTGGTCGCATGGGCGGCGAGGCGCGGGTGGATCTCGTGGCGACACTCCGGGCTGCGGCGCCCTGGCAGCCCCTGCGCCGTCGGGCGACGGGGATTCCCGATCGCATTCATGTACGGATGTCCGATATCCGTATCCGCCAGTTCGAGGAAAAATCCGACCGCGCGATCATCTTCGTCGTCGACGCATCGGGGTCGTCCGCTCTGGCACGACTTGCCGAAACCAAGGGCGCGATCGAGCTCTTGTTGGCCGAGGCCTATTCGCGGCGCGATCACGTCGCCCTTGTCGCCTTCCGCGGGGACGGGGCCGAGGTTTTGCTGCCTCCGACCCGGTCTCTGGTTCAAACCAAGCGCAGGCTGGCGCAGCTGCCCGGCGGGGGTGGCACGCCGCTCGCCTCGGGTCTCAAGGCCGCACTCGATCTTGCGGAACTGGCGCGCAGCAAGGGCCTGACACCCTCGGTTGCGCTGCTGACCGACGGCCGCGCCAACGTTGACCTGACCGGGACCGCCAACCGCGCGCAGGCGTCCGAGGACGCGACGCTGATGGCCCGCGCCCTGCGCGCAAGGGGCATGCCGGGCCTTGTCATCGACACCGGTTTGCGGCCAACGCGCGGCCTCGATGCCCTCGCGCTTGACATGGGCGTGCCCTACCTGCCCCTGCCCCGCGCCGACGCCAAGGCCGTGTCCGCCGCTGTCGAGACCGCGCTGGATCCGGCATGACCGCAGACTACCCGCCGACCGACTGGCCTTTTCACGAGGCCAGCAGCATCGTGCCCGTCTCTCCGCATCGGTGGCATGTGCAGGATTTCGGAACCGGCCAGGACGCGCTTTTCCTGCACGGGGCGGGTGCATCTGCCCATAGTTGGCATCGTATCGTGCCCTTCCTACAGTCGGGATTCCGCATGATCGTGCCTGATCTGCCCGGTCACGGCTTTACCCGCAGCCCGCGCGGGCGGGCGCGCCTTCCCGATGTGGCCCGCGATCTTGGCGCGCTACTGGATCACCTCGGCGCGACCCCCAGGATCATCGTTGGACACTCCGCCGGGGGCGCCATCGCGCTGGAAATGGTTCGCCTCGGCATCGCCAAGCCCGACAGAGTGGTTGTCGTGAACGGTGCGCTGGAAAACTTCCGCGGTCCGGCGAGTTGGTTGTTCCCGATCATGGCCCGGGTCATGGCGCTGAACCCGCTGACCGGCTTTCTGCTTAGCAGCGGGTCGCCATCGCAAGTTCGGGGCCTGATCGGCGCGACCGGAACCGAGCTGGATGATGAGGCGCTTGCCCATTATCAACGCCTGATAAAACGCCGCTCTCATGTCGATGGGACCATGGCCATGATGGCGCAATGGTCGCTGGATGAATTGAGCCGGTCACTGGGCCAGATCCAGTGCCCGACCCTGTTCGTCCATGGCGAGGATGATCAGGCGGTGTCGGTCACCGTCGCCGAACGCGCCGCACGCGCCATGCCCCACGCCAAACTGCACGTCTTGTCGGACGTTGGCCATATCGCGCAGGAAGAAGCGCCCGAGGCTGTTGCAAGGGAAATCCTGACCTTCGCGGAACCCGCAGCGGTCGATTAACAGGCAAAAAACAAAGGGGCGGCCCGAACAGGACCGCCCCTTTCAAAATATCTTGCTCAGCGTGATTATTCTTCGCTGGGCGAAAGCGACGCAAGGTATGCGTACAGGTTGAGCGCATCTTCCTCGGTGCGGACACGGTAAGTCATCGCGCCACGCAAGCTGTTGTCACCCATTGTCTCACGAATGAAACCGGTCGGGTCCATCACATAGGCGACGAAGTTTTCTTCGGTCACCATGATGCCGGCTTCATTCAAGGCCACGAAACCGGGCGACCAGCGAAAGCCTTCGACTTCACCAAAGGTCTCACCGGGCACGCCGTAGAGGTTCGGCCCGACGCGGGCGTTACGGCCGGCCAGGGTTTCGCCTTCGTCATTCACCACGACATGGCAGGCGACACACTGACGGAAAGCGGCTTCGCCGGCTTCCGGATCGCCCGATGCGCCGTGAGCTTCGGCGAAAGCCACCGGTGCGGTCAGCATGGTCACGGCTGCGGCGAGGAGAATCTTGCGGGTCATTTAGGTCTCCCTTCTGAAACGGTCCCGGGGCATATAACTAGGACTGGACCACTAGGGTCCAGCCCTTTTCGTCAAGTTTCCGTGACTCTTGGCTGCGTCAAGCAACCGCGTGGGAGATGGCGCACTGCTTCCAGAGGGTTTTCAGCGCCATGACGAGGTATTCGATATCCTCGTCGGTATGGAGCGGACCCGGCGTGAAGCGCAGGCGCTCGGTTCCCTTGGGCACGGTCGGGTAGTTGATCGGCTGCACGTAGATTCCGAACTGGTCCATCAGGATGTCCGACAGCATGCGGCACTTGACCGGGTCCTTCACCATCACCGGGATGATGTGGCTGGGATTGTCCACATGCGGAATGCCCTCGGCATCCAGCCGGGCGCGCAGGCGGGAGACCTGGCGTTTCTGCATGTCGCGCTCGTAGGAGCTTTCCTTGAGATGCCGGATCGACGCCGTTGCGGCGGCCGCGACGGCGGGCGGAAGGGCCGTCGTGAAGATGAAGCCGCTGGCGAAAGAGCGGATGAAATCCACCAGCGCGTGGCTGCCGGTGATGTAACCGCCGACGCAGCCATAAGCCTTGCCAAGCGTGCCTTCGATCAGGGTGATGCGATCCATCAGGCCTTCGCGTTCCGCCACACCGCCGCCGCGCGGGCCGTACATGCCGACGGCGTGAACCTCGTCGATATAGCTCATTGCGCCGTGCTTTTCGCAGACGTCGAGGATCTCGGCGATGGGTGCGATGTCGCCATCCATCGAATAGACCGACTCGAAGGCGACGATCTTGGTCGCGTTCGCGGGCAGCGCGGCCAGCTTGCGGTCCAGGTCTTCGGGGTCGTTATGCTTCCAGATGCCCTTTTGGGCGCGGGAATGGCGGATGCCTTCGATCATTGACGCGTGGTTCAACTCGTCCGACAGGATCACCGCGTTGGGCAGGCGCGAGCCGAGGGTCGACAAGGCGGCCCAGTTCGACACGTAACCAGAGGTGAAGAGCAGGGCGGCTTCCTTGTTGTGGAGGTCGGCCAACTCTTCTTCCAGACGCTTGTGATGCCAGGCATTGCCCGAGATGTTGCGCGTGCCGCCGGCGCCGGTGCCGCAGCTGCGCACCGCATCGACCATGGCCTGCACCACCTTTGGGTTCTGGCCCATGCCGAGATAGTCGTTCGAACACCAGACCGTCACGTCGCGCTTGCCCTCGTCGTGGTGGTTCACGACCTTGGGAAAGGTTCCGCATTGGCGCTCAAGCTCGGCGAAGATGCGGTAGTTGCCCTCATCTTTCAGTTGCTCCAGCTGGGCCTGGAAAAGTGCATCAAAACTCATCGGGCGTCCTCGCTCTGTAGTATCGCTTGGGTTGGTGTTGGGCGCTCGGGAAGCATCCAGCGCCAAAGTTTCTCGTCCGGCAAAGGCAGGACCATGAACCAATGTTCAAGGAGCGCCAGGACCGTCAGGGCGGTCAGCAGGGCGAAACCGACGATGTCGGCCGCCCCGTCCGAGGCCCAGATCCGCTCCAGCCAGCAGGCCGCGGCAAAGCTCAGGCCCGTGATCGAGATCGGGAACAGCCAGTTCATCCGCGCGGTACGGAAATGGCTGGGAAGATGGTTCAAAGGTTCGGGAATGAACTCGACGTTGATCTTGCGCACGCCCAGGTAGAGGTTCAGTTTCGCACTGATCCGGGCGAAGAAGAGAACGCCAAAGGTCCAGAGGCCGAACTGGTTCTCGGCCCCGAAGGACAGCACGATCATCGCCACGAACAGCGCCGCAAGCAGCATCTCGTGATAGGCGATCGTACCCCAGGCGCGGATAAACCGCTCCCATTCCGGCAGACCGTCTTGCATCGGCACGCGCACCGGGCCGGTGATCACCCCGGTCAGGAAGGCCAGTTCCACCCAGCCCCAAAGCGCCAGTGCGGCCAGAAAGGCCACGTAGACCCCGGCAACACTGGAATCGTTCAGCGTGTCGATGTAGCCCGCCCCGCCCAGGACGAGGAAAGGCAGGTTCATCAGAACACACCAGAGCCGCGCATGCGCGCCCTCGCGGTCCGCGCGCCGGACCGCGAGCAGGATCACCCCGGTGGAGAACCACCAGAGGAACAGGGCAACAAGGCCCGCGATCCAGGGAGAGCTGAGCATCAGTATGCGGGCTCCAGACGGGTGGATTCCGGCACGCGGTGCTGGATCGCCGGAATGGTGTAGAGGCTGACAAAGGCGGCCGCCGCGCGAGCCATTGCGCCCACGCGCTTGAAGATGTTGCCGCTTTCCTTGGCCTCGGCGATATTCACATTGGCCCGTTGCAGCGCCTTCAGGCCCTTTTCCCAGCGCGGATGCTCGATATCCAGAGTGATCGGGAAGACCTGCTTGGAGATCTCCGAAGTCTTGGTGAAGACCTCATGTGCGTACCAGTCCGGGTCGACCCCCAATGCCTTGTGGAAGGCCGGACGCTGGTGGTCGCGGACATACATGGTGGAATAGACCGCCGTCAGGAAGAACTTGATCCACAGCACATTGATGCCACTGGTCAGCTTGGGGTCAGTCTTCATCAGCAGGGCGAAAGCCTCGCCATGGCTGAACTCGTCGTTGCACCACTCCTTGAACCACTTGAAGATCGGGTGGAACCGATGCTCTGGGTTCGCCTCAAGGTGGCGGTAGATCGTGATGTAGCGGGCGTAGCCGATCTTTTCCGACAGGTAGGTGGCGTAGTAGATGAACTTGGGCCGGAAGTAGGTGTACTTCTTCTTCTGCGTCAGGAAGCCGAGGTTCACGGCGATCCCCGCCTCGCGCAGCGCATCGTTGATGAAGCCGGCATGGCGCGCCTCGTCGCGGGCCATCAGCTGGAACAGCGTGACGATGTCCTCGTTGTTGCCGCGGCGCTTCATCTCCTTGTAGAGGACGCAGCCCGAAAACTCGGCCGTGCAGGACGAGACCAGAAAATCGATGAACTCGGCCTTCAGCTTGGGCTCCATCCCGTCCCAGTCGATATGGTCCCAGTCCTCGTTCTTCTTGAAATGGCCCTTGTTCGGGTCCGATTGCATCTGGTCGATCAGCTTGTCCCAATCCTCGCGGACGGGCGAGACGTCGATCGCATCCAGTTCGTCGAAATCGGTGGTGTAGAACCGCGGCGTCAGAAGGGTGTTCTGCATCGCCAGCGCGGTCGCGCCCTCGCTATCGACGATGGCCTTTTCATAGTTCTGAGCGGCCATGGCCTCTTCGACGGTCGAGGCGTCAGCGGAATGAGCGAGATCCTTCATACCGTCACCTCTTCGGAAAAGCTGAATTCACACAGCTCCATGAACTCGAAATCGCCGGTGGCGCGGGTCCAGAGCTGTTCGAGTTTCGACGCGCGGGTGATGCGGGCCATGCGCTCTTCACGAACGACTTCGCCATAGGGGGCCATCACGGGCGGGCCCTTGACTTGCACCTCGTCGCCCGGATTGATCGTGGCGCCGTTCAGGAACTTCACATGCGCATGCAGGCTGTCGAAGCAGTGGCTGACTTCGACCACGCAGGGCACGGTCTCATAGTCTCGGGTCAAGAGGCCCATCGGTCATTCCTCCAGGAGGCGGGCAAAGACCGCCTCGTTATCCGCTCCGAAACCGACAAGTTCGGCCCGGAAATCGGTGTAGTCATCACGAAGCCCGATGCGCCCGTCTGAAAAGCGCACCAGCCGGATCGGCTCGGATGCATTGAGGCCAACGGCCCCGCGTTCGCGTTCCAGCACGCGATAGATACCAGCGACAAAGCCCCCTTCTTCGGCGCTCAGGCTGGCAATGACATTGCCGTCCCCGTCCAGCACGCGCGCGGACCCGTCCATCTGTCCGAAGATGCGGATGACGCGCTCCTGCACGACCGGCACTTCGCTGACAGGCGGCGGTGTCGCCTCCAGCGGGCGATCGGTCAGCCGCGCGTAGGTGACGATCAGCAATACGCACAGACAGAGGATGAACATCGCGCGCACCAGGATGGTGGGCACCATCTCCTTGTCGCGCTTGACGAGTTTGCCTTCTTCACGGGCTTGGGTCGTTGCCATGGATCAGTCCCCCTTACTCGGCCGCGACAGGGCCGTGGCCCGCCGCATGCTGGGTGTTCGAGGTCACCTCGACCACCGGGTGGGACACTGCCGTGGCAGCGGCCTCGGACAGGATCTCGGCCACCTTCTTCGCCTCGGGAATACAGCGCAGCGCGGGCTGCGTGTTCTTCATTTTCCACGGACGAACATGGGGCCATGTGTTCAGATAGGAGGGGCGGAACCCGCTCTCTTCGGTCAGTTCCAGCGCGATCGTGCCGGTGCCATCGCGGCGCAGTCCGAGACTCGCGTTCACGACCTGGCGGAAGGGCAGGTTCAGCGTCACGGTCAAAGCAGCGCCGATACGCATCGCCACGCGCTTGTTGGTGACCGTGTACATGGTCGTCTTGGCCTGGATCAGGCCCATGATGATCAGGAGCAGGCAGACAAACCCGCCCAGGACCAGGAAGAACGAGGCCGCCGTTGCGCTGTCGATCCAGCTTTCGGTGGCGGCCCCGCTGATGGTACGCCAGGCGAACAGGAAGAAGAAATACCCCGCGACCCACCAGAAGCTGAGGGACTCTTTCGTCAGCGCCCACCAGTCGGGTTGGCCCTGCCAGAGGATGCGTTCCCCCTCGGGCAGGTTCTCGGGAAGACCACGGACGGGCTCGGTCTGAAAGTCGTCGTGGGACATGGGATATTCTCCTTCCGGTCGTTGGATGTCGTCCGCCGCGTCAGAGCAGCGGATCGACCCGGTCTTGCGAGGCGTAGAGGGTCCCGCCGCCATAGTAGGTCGAGATCTTCTCTTCCTCGAGCTTGGTCACCTGGTTGGGCGACTTGGTGACGGGCACATTGGCGAAGTGTTTGCCGTAGACGGCGTAGACCTTCACCTTGCTCGGCCAGATCCGGCAGAACTGGATCGGGATCAGGCGGTTGCCGCCGCCATGGGCTTCGTCGAGCTCGATTTCGAGGTAACGAACGACGCTCTCGGGCGCGTCGACCCACAAATCGGTGACGGTGCCGACGGTTTCGCCATCACCGGCCACAAGCGGCAGGCCGCGCGGATCGAACCCGGCCGACACGCGGTAGGACTCGGTCTGCCCCATCGGGACGATCTTGGGATGACCATGCCCGTCGAGTTCCGGCACGTCGGCGCGCGGGGCCCAGGCTGCCGGTCCGACCCCATCGACCATCGGGTCGCCGGTGGGTTCGTACGGGAAGCCATTGGCCACTGCGGTCCGCTCCATCGCGAGGTTCTCGCGACGGTGGGCCGCCTCGTTCTCGGGCGACGGCATCACGACCTCGCCGCGGCCATGCGGCAGGACGTAGGTCTTTGCATTGGGAACCGGGAACGGCCCCTGGTTGGGGGCGGCGGTGCCGTCCTCGTTTTCGAGGGGGTAGCCCTCGCGCATGTTTTCCGTCTGCAGGTAATAGATCAGCAGAGCGAAGAAGATCCAGAAGAGCCAGATCGACAGGCTCGCCAGATCGAAGTTGCCGAAGAATACAGCTTCCATTGGACTTTCCTTTCCTTTCGGCGGTTCAAGTGGGCAGGTCGGCGAGCCCGATCTTGCCGGCCTCCCCGCGGGCGGTATTCGTGACGGTCCGAACCAGCGGTCCAAGCGCCACGAGCGTTGCGAAAAGCATTAGAATCTCGAAGTGGTAGACGACCGAGTAACCGGTCGCCGGGTCGTTGAGCGCCTCGCCCAGGCCGCCGGTGGTGGCGATCTGGTTGATCGTGTCGCGCACCCCGCCGCCAATGGCGGTCGAAATGCCGGCGGCGGTGGCCTGCGCGGCCCCCCAGGCGCCCAGCGCAAGGCCGCGCCCGGCCGTGCCCGAGGTGGGCATGGTCATGGCGGCGGTCAGGGTCGCGACCGAGAACAGGCCGCCGCCGAAACCGATCAGGCTGGCCCCGAAGAAGAACAGCCCCGTCGATCCCATCGGGTTCGCGAAAATGACGGCGGTGAAGGCCGCAACACCGGCCAGCACACCGCGTCCGGCCATGCGGTAGGGGTTGATGCCGTCGGCCAGCCATTTGGCCGCCAGCGCGAATCCGACAAGCGCCCCAATGGCCCAGGTTGCGGTCAGCAGCGTGGTTGAAGAAACCGAAAGGCCGAGGATCTGGCCCCCGTAGGGCTCCAGAAGAACGTCCTGCATGTTGAAGGCCATCGTGCCGATGAAGACCACGGCCAGAAGCCGCCCCGCGCTGCCGCCCGATGCGTAATCGGCCCAGGCATCGCGGAAGGTCGGACCTTGCGCCGCGCGCTCGGCCTTGGTCATGGGGCGCACGCGCTCCTGCTTCCAAAGGGCGATCACGTTCAGAACAAGCGTGGCAACGGCCGTGCCCTGCACCACCTGGATCAGTTCGAGACCGTTGAAGTCGCGCAGCATGAAACCGATAACGATGGAGGACACGGCCATGCCCGCCAGCAGCATCACGTACAGGAGTGCCACGACGCGCGGGCGCGTCTCATCCGTCGCCCGGTCGGCGGCCAGTGCCAGACCGGCCGTCTGGGTCATGTGCATGCCGAGGCCGGTCATGACAAAGGCGATCCCGGCAAGGATCTCGCCAGCCCACGGGATGTCATAGGCGACATTCGCCGTATCGCCCGACAGGACCAGCAACGCGGCAGGCATGACGGCAAGGCCGCCGAACTGCCAAAGCGTTCCGAACCAGAGATAGGGGATGCGCTTCCACCCGATGGCGGATTTGTAGGTGTCCGACTTGAACCCAAGCAGCGCCCGGAACGGTGCGATCAGCACCGGCAGCGCCACCATGATTGCCACGAGGAAGGCAGGCACCTGCAATTCGACGATCATGACGCGGTTGAGTGTGCCCAGCAGCATCACGCCCGCCATGCCGACCGACACCTGGAACAACGAAAGCCGCAAGAGCTGGCTCAGCGGCAGGTCGTCCGACGCGGCATCCGCGAAGGGGAGATACTTGATGGATATGCGTTTCAGCGCACTCATCTTGCATACTCCAGGCAGGTGGAAATGTAGAAGCCGCGGCTGACGCGCTCGACCTCGGTCATGGTGCCCGACGCGCCATGCTTGGACGCCATGCGCGCCAGCTTGGCGGGCGCGTGGGGGATCATGGTGGGCGACCGGTCGGACCGCGGGAAGAGTTTTCCAACGCCAAAGAACGCCATCAGGAACGGGGTGCGCGGTGCGACCGTGAAGACGATCGAGGAGCGAACCCGCGGACACAGGCTGGCCAGCGCCTGCCCCAGATCGTCGGCGGTGTAGTAGATCATCGAGTCCATCGCCATGACATGGTCGAAGGACCCCAGATCGGCCGACAGCATGTCGCCGGACGTGAACGTCACCTGGCCGGCCAGGTCTGCCGGCAGGCGCTTGGCCGCGATTTCGACGAGTGCGGGCGAGATGTCGATGGCGACCACCTCGGCCCCGCGACGGGCCAGTTCCTCGGTCATGGCCCCGGTGCCGCAGCCGGCATCGAGGACGCGCTTGCCGGTCAGATCGGCGGGCAGGCGCGACAGCATGATCGCGCGCATCCGGTCGCGCCCTTCGCGCACCGTCTGACGGATGCCGGAGACCGGCGCGTCAGAGGTCAACCGCTCCCATGTCTGGGTCGCGGTGCGGTCGAAATAGTGTTCGACCCGGTCGCGCGTGGCGCCATATGTCGGCGTCGCAACCATCAATCGAACCCCAGCAACTCGAAGATATCGCGATCTTCCATCGGGGCAGGCGCAAGCGGGTCGGTGCCCGCGTACAGCAGTTCGGCCAGACGGATGTATTCGGCGCGGCACTGCACGATGTCCTCGTCGTCGGGCATTTCGAACAGCGTCTTCTTCTTGAGGCGCGACCGACGGATGGCATCGACATCGGGCATATGCGCGATGCGCTTGAAGCCGACCTCGTTGCAGTAGCGGTCAACCTCGTCCGTCTCGCGCGAGCGGTTGGCGACGCAACCGGCCAGGCGCACGTTGTAGTTCTTCGACTTGGCCTGAACGGCGGCGATGATCCGGTTCATGGCGTAGATGCTGTCGAAATCGTTGGCGGTGACGATCACGGCGCGGTCAGCGTGTTGCAGCGGCGCGGCGAAGCCACCGCAGACCACGTCGCCCAGAACGTCGAAGATCACCACGTCGGTATCTTCCAGCAGGTGGTGTTGCTTCAGCAGCTTGACGGTCTGCCCCACGACATAACCGCCACAGCCGGTGCCGGCGGGCGGGCCACCGGCCTCGATGCACATGACGCCGTTATAGCCCTCGGTCATGAAATCCTCGGGGCGCAGTTCCTCGGCGTGGAAATCGACCTCTTTCAGGATGTCGATCACCGTGGGCTGCAAATGGCCCGTCAGGGTGAAGGTGCTGTCATGCTTGGGGTCGCAGCCGATCTGCAGAACGCGCTTGCCCAGCTTGGAGAACGCCGCAGACAGGTTGGAACTGGTCGTCGATTTGCCGATCCCGCCCTTGCCGTAGACCGAGAACACGGTTGCGCCCTCGATCTTCATGCTGGCGTCCTGGTGCACCTGCACCGAGCCTTCGCCATCTTCGCCCTTGTTCAGGACGGGCGGCGCGCCAAGGCCGCGTTTGGCAAGACCCTCTGCCTCGCGCGCATTGGCGCGAGCGGCGGGGGGGTTCTTTGTATCGAGGGGGCTCATCCGGTCGTCTCCTCTTTCATTCCGCGGCCATTCCGGGGGTGAGGCCTTCGAGGGTATCCTCGAGCTCGTCCGCACCGGCCTGAAGGGCGGCGAGCGTAGCCTCGTCGGGTTGCCAGTAATTGCGTTCGAACGCTTCAAGCAGGCGGTTCGCCATGCGGACCGAGGCCTGAGGGTTCAGTTCCGCCAAGCGGCGGCGCATCTCTTCGTCGAGCACGAAGGTTTCGCTGAGGCGCTGATAGACCCAGGGATCGACCTGGCCCGTGGTCGCCGACCAGCCCAGCGTGTTCGTCACCTGCGCCTCGATCTGGCGGACACCTTCGTGGCCGTGCTTCAGCAGACCTTCGAACCACTTGGGGTTCAGGCTGCGCGAGCGGGTTTCGAGCGCCACCTGATCCTGCAGCGTGCGCACCTTGCCCTCGCCACGGGTCTGGTCGCCGATGAAGACCGGGGCCTCGGCCCCCCCCTTGGCGCGTTTCACCGCGCGGGAAATGCCGCCGAGCGTGTCGAAATAGTGGTCCACCGTGGTGACGCCCAATTCGACCGATTCAAGGTTCTGATAGGCCAGATCGACGTCTTTCAGCGCGGTCTGAAGCAAGCCCGCGTTCTTCCGCGCCTTGCCGTCCATGCCGTAAGCGAAGCTCTTGCGCGCCTCGTAGGCATCGGCAAGTTCGTCTTCCTCGCCCCAGGCGCCGCTATCGATCAGCGCGTTGACGTTGGAGCCATAGGCACCCTCGGCGTTGGAGAAGACGCGCAGCGCGGCCTCTTCGATGCCGACGCCCATCTTCTGCATGTAATCGAGCGCATGGGCGCGCACGAAGTTCATCTCGATCGGTTCTTCGGCCGTGGCGGCCTTGTAGGCGGCTTCGGCCAGCATCCGGGTCTGCAAGGGCAGCAGGTCACGGAAGATGCCCGACAGGGTCATCACAACGTCAATGCGAGGGCGACCCAGCTCTTCGAGCGGGATCAGGTCGGCACCACACAGGCGGCCATAGCCATCAAACCGCGGTTTCGCGCCCATCAGGGCCAAGGCCTGGCTGATCGGCCCGCCATCGGACTTGATGTTGTCGGACCCCCACAGAACCAGCGCGACCGAGCGGGGCATCTCGCCCGCCGCCTCGATCAGGCGCTGCGCCTGTTTCGCGCCATCCTGCAAGGCAAAGGCAGTGGGCATGCGGAACGGGTCGAAGGCGTGGATGTTGCGGCCCGTGGGCAGCACCTCGGGCGAGCGGATCAGGTCGCCACCCGGAACAGGCTCGATATAGCGTCCCGACAGCGCCCGCATCAGGGCACGCAGCTCGGTCTCCTGCCGGAGCAGATGTTCGACCCTTTTCCGCGTTTCAGGGTCTGTTTCAGCCATGACGCGCAGGTGCTCCTGCAACTCGGCCTCGGCGATGGGTTGACCCACGACATGCAGGCCATCGGGGATCAGCGCATCCTCGGTTTCCAGCAGCGTCAGCCACAGCTTGTCCGGGTCGCGTTCCGTCAGGTCCACGGCCTCGGCCTGCGCTTCGATCAACTCGGCCAATTCGGCACGCTCATGCGCATCGGGCGACAGCGCGCGCCAGCGCGTCAGGCTGTCTTTCAGTTCCGAAAGGCCCTTGTAGAGGCCCGAGGCCGCCAGCGGCGGGGTCAGGTGCGTGATCGTCACCGCGTTCGAGCGGCGCTTGGCCAGCGTCGCCTCGGACGGGTTGTTCGAGGCGTAAAGATAGACGTTCGGCATTTCGCCGATCAGGCGGTCGGGCCAGTCGCGTGCGCCAAGACCGGCTTGCTTGCCCGGCATGAATTCCAGCGCGCCATGCATGCCGAAATGCAGCAGGACATCCGCACCAAACGTATTCCGAAGCCACAGGTAGAAGGTGGTGAAGGCATGGGTCGGCGCGAAACCATGTTCGAACAACAGGCGCATCGGGTCGCCCTCGTAGCCGAAGGTCGGCTGAACACCCACGAAAACCTTGCCAAGCTGTGCGCCAAGAACGAAAACGCCGCGCCCGTCCGACTGGATCTTGCCCGGGGCGGGGCCCCAGACGCTCTCGATGGCTTTCAGCGGGGGCGTGTTGCGGACGATGGTGTCGGCATCGACATGGGCGGCGACATTCGCCTCCTGCCCGTATTGCTTGGCGTTGCCTTCCAGGACCGCGCGACGCAGGTCATCGACGGTGGCGGGAACCTCCACGTCGTAACCGTCGGCTTTCATCTGCTTGAGCGTGTTGTGCAGGCTTTCAAAGACGCTGAGGTAAGCGGCGGTGCCGATGGCCCCGGCATTCGGCGGGAACCCGAACAGGACGATGCCGACCTTCTTCTCGGCGTTTTCCTTGCGGCGCAGCACGGCCAGGCGGCGTGTTTTTTCGACCAGCGAGGTGATCCGCTCGGTGCAAGGGGCCATCGCCCTTGTGTCGGACTTGCACACACAGGCAATCGAACAGCCTTGGCAGCCATCCACGCCATGCCGCCCGCCGAACACGGTGGGGTTGGTCGCGCCGTCAATCTCGGGCAGGGCCACCAGCATCGTGGTCTCGACCGGGCCAAGACCGCCATTCGACGACGACCACTGGCCCAGCGTCTGGAACTCGATGGGGTGCGCGGCGATGTAGGGCACGTCGAGCTCTTTCAGAACTGCGACCGCCGCCTCGCTATCGTTATAGGCGGGACCGCCGATCAGGCTGAACCCGGTCAGGGACACCAGGGCGTCGATCCGGCCCTTGTCGAAATAGGCGGAAATCGCGGGGCGTCCGTCGAGACCGCCGGCGAAAGCCGGAAGCACGGCAAGACCCGCTTTCTGCATCTTGCGGATCACGGCATCGTAATGCGCCGTGTCACTGGCCAGGATGTAGGAGCGCATCATCAGCAAACCGACGGTGCCCACCGGGTTCTCCGGCTGCGGCAGGTCGGCCGGGTCGGTCGTGATGCGATGCCCCGGCAGATCGGGGTGGTAAAGACCAACCTCGGGGTAATCGATGGGCGCAGCGGCCTCGGCCCCGGCAAAGGCGCGGTCGGTGGCGTAGCGCCCGACAAGGAAGCGCACCATCTGTTCGACGTTGTCGTCCGATCCGCCCAACCAATACTGCATGGTCAGGAACCAGGCCCGTACGTCCTGCGCCTTGCCTGGAATGAATTTCAGGATCTTCGGCAGGCGGCGCAGCATTTTCATCTGCTTTTCGCCCGACCCGCTTGGCGCGCCGTTGCTGCCTTCCTTGGAGCCGCGCAGCTTTTTCAACAGCTTCATCGGCCCGCTGGCGGGCTTGGTCATGTCCAGGTCGCCCATCCGGGTCAGCTGGACGATTTCCTTGGCCGAGATGATGCCGATCATGGCGTCGCAATGATCGCGGCGCGCTTCGAGGTCCGGCAGAATCGCGCGGATATGTTCCTCGATGAAGAGCAGGTTGGCGACGATGATATCGCCATGCTTGATGGCGATCTTCGCCTCTTCCAGCGCTTCGGGGTTTTCCGCCCATTCGGCGCTGGCGTGGACCGAGACGTTGAGGCCCGGGAATTCCTTACCCAAGCGTTCGCTCACACGGGCAGCGGGGCCAGCCGCGTGGGCATCCAGCGTGACGATCACGACCCGGTAGCCGGGGATATTGTCACTGTCACCGCGCAAAGTGTGCCTTAGCCTCATACAAAGTGTCGATACTGATCTCCGAGACACCGCGTTCGGCGGCGAATTTCTCGGTGTTGCGCTTGGCCTTGCCGCGCACGAAGAAGGGGATTTTCTTCAACTCGCGTTCCGCGTCGGCGAGCCAGACCATCACGTCGCTCCCGGTTTCCGCCGGGGCCTCGGGCTGGGTCGCAACGGGCTCGGGCGCGGGCACCTCGGCGATCGGCTTGGGCGCGTGGCCGCCATGGTGGCTGGCCCCCGCCTCGTCGTGGAATTCGAAATCCTCGCGGAACATGTGCAGCAGATGTTCTTCCAGACCCATCACCAGCGGGTGGATCCAGGTGTCGAAGATCACGTTCGCGCCTTCCCAGCCCATCTGGGGCGAGTAGCGCGCGGGGAAATCCTGCACGTGAACCGGGGCCGAGATCACGGCGCAGGGAATACCCAACCGCTTGCCGATATGGCGTTCCATCTGCGTGCCGAGGATCATCTCGGGGGCCAGATCCTCGATGGCCTTCTCGACCTCGAGGTAATCGTCGGTGATCAGCGCCTCGACGCCGTAATCCTTGGCCAGTTTGCGGATATCGCGCGCGAACTCGCGGTTGTAGCAACCCAGGCCCACCACCTCAAAGCCCATTTCGTCCCGCGCGATGCGGGCGGCGGTCTTCACATGGGTCGCGTCGCCGAACAGGAACACGCGCTTGCCGGTCAGGTAGGTCGAGTCGACCGACTTGGACCACCACGGCTGGCGCAGGCGGCTGAGATCTTTTTTCGGCTCTACACCGCAGATCTGGGCCACTTCAGCCACGAACTCATGGGTCGCGCCGACACCGATCGGAACCGTCTTGGTATAGGGCTGGCCGCAGGTGCGTTCGAGATGCCGCGCGGCGGTTTCCGCGTGCTCGGGATACATCAGAACGTTGAAATGCGCCTGCCCCAGCTTGGCGATATCCTCGGGCGTGGCATCGAACGGGGCCACGACATTCACGCCGATCCCCATTTCGTAAAGCAGGCCTTTCACCTCTTCGATATCGTCGCGGTGGCGGAAGCCCAGCGCGAGCGGCCCGATGAGGTTCGCGGTGATCTCCTGCGTGCGCTCCATCGGCTGCGCCAGGGCGCGCACGATCTGGTAGAAGGTTTCGTCCGAACCGAAGTTTTCCTTGCGCTGGTAGCTGGGCAGTTCCAGCGCGACGACCGGGACGGGAATATCCATCGCCTCGGCAAGGCCACCCGGGTCATCCTGAATCAGTTCGGCGGTGCAGGATGCGCCGACGATCATCGCTTGCGGCTTATACCGGTCATAGGCATTGCGGCAGGTATTGCGGAAGATGCTGGCCGTGTCGGTGCCGAGGTCGCGCCCTTCAAAGGTCGTGTAGCTGACCGGCGGGCGGTGGTTGCGCCGCTCGATCATGGTGAACAGCAGGTCGGCATAGGTGTCGCCCTGCGGCGCGTGCAGCACGTAATGCAAACCCTTCATCGCGGTAGCGACGCGCATAGCGCCAACATGCGGCGGGCCTTCGTATGTCCAGACGGTCAGCTTCATCGCGCGACCTCGCGCGTCTCTTTGGAAGCGCTTGCCGCCTCCAGTTTCAGAAGCTCACGGCGCCGCACGGGGCGGCTGAACAGACCGGCCAGATCGCCTGCCTGCTCGTAGAAATGCACCGGCGTGAAGACCAGCTCGATGGCCCACTTGGTCGTCAGGCCCTCGGCCTCCAGCGGATTGGCGAGGCCGAGACCACAGACCGTCAGGTCGGGCCGCGCGGCGCGCACGCGGTCGAGTTGCTTGTCCACGTCCTGCCCTTCGGAAATCGTGGGGCCGGCCGGGATCAGGTCCATGTCGGGGCCGACAAGGCCCTTGTGGATGTAGGGCTGGCCGATCTCGATCGCCTCCATCCCGCATTCGCGGGTCAGGAACCGGGCCAGCGGAATTTCCAGCTGGCTGTCGGGCATGAAGAAGATGGTCTTGCCTTGCAGCGCCTTGGCGGCGTTGGCGATGGCGGTGCGGGCGCGGGCGCGCGGCGCATCCGTGACGCGGGCAAAGGTTTCGTCATCGACGCCGAATTCGTCGGCAATCGCACGAAGCCACAGCGTCGTGCCTTCTTCGCCGAAGGGGAACGGGGCCTGGATCATCCGCGCACCGCGGCGATCCAATTCGGCGGACGTATCGCCGAGGAACGGCTGGAGGCAGGCATAGACCGTGTTCGGGCCGACACCGGGCGCTTCGGCCGAGCGGTGCGCGGGCAGGACACGGATCGGGCCGATGCCCATCTTGTTCAGCAGATCGACGGCCTGATCCTCGACCACGTCGGGCAGCGCGCCGACCAGCAGCAGTTCACGCTCGTCCGTCTCGGGCAGGACCGGCACCATCGAGGCAAGACAGGCATCTTCGCCTTGGGTGAAGGTCGTCTCGATCCCGCTGCCGGAGTAGTTCAGCACCCGCACATGCGGCGCATGCTTGACCGTCAGCCGTTCGGCCGCCCGGTGCAGGTCCAGCTTGATCACCTCGGACGGGCAAGAGCCGACGAGGAAAAGCTGCTTGATGTCAGGGCGGCGCGACAGAAGGCGATCGACCTCGCGATCCAGTTCCTCATGCGCGTCGGCCATCCCGGCAAGGTCGCCCTCTTCCAGAACGGCGGTGCCGAATCGCGGCTCGGCGAAAATCATGACGCCAGCGGCCGATTGCAGAAGGTGCGCGCAGGTGCGGCTGCCGACGACAAGGAAGAAGGCATCCTGCATCTTGCGATGCAGCCAGATGATCCCGGTCAGGCCGCAGAACACCTCGCGCTGACCACGCTCCTTCAGAATGGGGGCGTCGCGGCAGGTGGCGCCAGAAATGTTGGTCGGTTGGTTCACAGGCGACCCTCCGACTCCAGCCGCGCCATGCGGAGCTTCCACAGGAACTGCGCGGCGTTCACGACGTAGGCGGCATAGGCGGCCAATGCGATCCACATCTGGGTGTCATGGGGCCAGCCCGCGAAGAGCGACCAGACATAGGTCAGGTGCAGCGCGATCACCGCAAGGCTGAAGACGTCCTCCCAGAAGAACGCCGGCGCAAAGAGGTATCGACCGAACACGACCTTTTCCCAGATCGCGCCGGTCACCATGATGGTCAGCAGAACAAGGGTTTTCAAAACGATCGACGCCGTCGCGAGGTCATACCCCGCCCCCGTGATCATGAAGCGGATAACAAGCGCCAATGACACCAGGAACACCAGGAATTGCAGGGGCGCGAGCACGCCCTGCACGGTCGTCCATACCGTGGCATCGCGTCGCGCGCGTTCTTCTGGTGTGTAAAGCTGCCTTGACGGAGCATGGGTGAACGTGTCGCTCGGCATTTCCCGTCGATTCCCTTGGTCTGTCTGGGAAAGGTAGGGCTGTAAGCCCGATAGTGTCAATCAAAACTTACACTTTCGAGACGGGTTTTCCCATGCGGCAAAAGCCAGCAGCCGACAAAGCATCTGCCTTGTTTTATTGATTTCTTTGCCCGATTGAGAATGAGAAAGCGGCAAGGGTGATCGCTAAGCGGGTTGCTGTGTCAATTTCCTTTGACAGGTGGCTTGCGATGTTGGAAACTTTCCGGGGTAGTCAATTCGCGGATGTCCGCGTTTCCGAGTGCCCGGATTGGTGCCAATGCGCGCCGTGGCTGGTGAAATCATGATGGATGACCATGGCAATATGCCGTCCCGGAAAACCACCGGGATGACGCATGATCTGCGCCTGCATGACCGTCGCAGCGTGCAGGAGGTCGGAGTCCGCAGTCTCGCCCGCCAGGCCATCCGCCTCATGGCATCCCGCAACAGCGCCCCCAGCGACCTGTCGGCCCAACGGTTGCGCGTTCTGTGCGACGCGTTTCTCGATGAGCATGACGACGCGCGCCACCTCGTGCTCATGCGCCTGAGGCAGAGCGGGGTAGGCTTGCGCGACATCATCGACCGCATCGTGCCCGATATCGCCCGCTGCCTTGGTCAGCGTTGGGCCGATGACGACATCAGTTTCGCCGAGGTCACCATCGGGTCAGCCCGCTTGCAGGAAACCGTGCGCGCCCTCGGCGCCAAGGACCAGGCCTGGCAAAACGTGATCTATGCAAAAGGCGGCCGCGCCGGTGAAGATCAGCGGCCCAGGATTCCAGGGGCTCGGGCGCCGCGCATTCTGTTGGTTGTTCCCAGCCCGGAACATCATACGCTTGGGATATTCGTCGCCGCGGATCAGTTGCGGCGCTTGGGCTACATGGTCGATATCGCCCTCGACAAGCATCCGCGCCAGATCGCCGACAGTGTGCGTTTCGGGCGCTATGCCATGCTGGGAATCACGGCTGCCGGGCGCAGAACGCTTGCAACGACAAGAGAAATCGTAGACAGAGTTCGGTCTAATACGATGCGCGTGATCCCGATTGTTCTTGGCGGCTCGATCTTGGAAGCCGATTTCGACCTGAGGTCCCTCACGGGTGTGGACCATGTCGCACCGGATATGGTGACGGCCTTGGGTCTTTGTGGACTTGAAACGAAAGGGAACTGCACCCTTTTAGAAGTGGATGCAGACACAGGCAGATGAGCGGTTTTCCTCCGTGTCGGGATAGAAAATGCTGATGAACACACGTGGATCAGAGTTCTGGGATCAGCCTTCGACGCCGCCCATCGGCCCGGAGCACTTCAACGAGATCGTCACCACGGCGGCAGATCTTGCCATCGTTCTTGATACACAGGGCACCGTCAAATCGGTCATCACCAACCCTTTGAACCCCACATTGGGGCGTCTCGACCATTGGAAAGACCGCGACA
The DNA here is from genome assembly GCF_039542305.1 of [Roseibacterium] beibuensis. Classification (NCBI taxonomy): domain Bacteria; kingdom Pseudomonadati; phylum Pseudomonadota; class Alphaproteobacteria; order Rhodobacterales; family Roseobacteraceae; genus Roseicyclus; species [Roseibacterium] beibuensis. The sequence goes on from NZ_BAABHW010000003.1 coordinate 196,009, forward strand.
TTCGCGAATTCATGGCCGAGGACAGCCTCGGTAAGCTTGAAACTCAGCTTGCCGCCTATCGCGAGGGCCAGGAGACCAAGGTCGACGCGATCGAGGTCAACCATTACGACAATGCGAATTGGGAATTCCCGATCCGCTACACGATGCACAAGACGGGCAATCCCGACATCATCCTGATGTTGGGGCGCGATCTTCGCCCGATTGCAGAGCTACAGCATCGTCTCGTGAAGGCGCAGCTTGCGCTTGAGAAGGATTATGAAAGCCACCGTGATTACGAGACCCGCTACCGGGTGATCATGGAGGCTGTGCGCGATGCCCTCGTGCTGGTCGATGTCGAATCGGGTCGAATTCTCGACCTGAACGAGGCCGCTGCCCAGATCCTCGGGGCCGAGGCGGATGCCTTGACGGGCTCTGCCTTCACGCAGGAATTCGAGGGCAAGCGGCGGGGCGAGTTCCTCGAAGGGCTGGTTCTGACGGCCGGTGACGAAGCCGCCGCCGCCGTCACGGTAACCACGCGGCGCGGCAAAGCCGAGGTCGAGATCTACCCGACCGTCTTCCGCGCGGCTGGCGACAAGACGTTGCTCTGCCGGCTTGAGGCCGCTGGAAGCCAGGAATCCGTGGCCGCCGAGTTGTCGCAGACGCTGACAAGCCTCTATCGCGACGGTCCCGATGCGGTGGTGGTCACCGACAGCCATGGCGTGATCCGGTCGGCGAACGAAGCGTTCCTCGGGCTGTGCGATGCAGGGAACCTTGGGGACGTGAAGGGCCGGTCGCTTGGCGACTACCTTGCGCGGGGCAGTGTCGACCTGAAGGTTCTGATCGACAATGCTGCCCGGAACGGCACCATGCGCCTCTATTCGACGCGGTTCGAAGGGGCCTATGGCAGCCAGTTGTCCATCGAGATGTCCGCGACGCATCTGGCCGGCGCCGGTATGACCGGGTTCGCCTTCGTGATCCGTGACACCTCGCGCATGGAGGTGATCCGCGAGCCCGGCGCACCCGCGCCGTCAGGCCCTGCGCCCATGTCCGATGACGCGATGCGCAACGTGATGGATCTGGTGGGCTCTGCCCCGTTGAAGGATATCGTCGCGGCCACCACGGATGTGGTTGAGAAGATGTGCATCGAAACGGCTGTGGAGCTGACGGACAACAACCGCGTCGCCGCAGCCGAGATGCTGGGCCTGTCACGGCAGTCGCTTTACGTGAAGCTGCGGAAATACGGTCTGCTGCACAAGAACGGCAATTAAACGCATTGATGTAGCCTTTTCAGGCTGAGATACATGTGCGCGTGCCGCATGACCACCATCACCACCACGTCGCTCTGGACGGCCCCAAGGGGGATCGCAACCTTGTGCTTGCGATTGCCGTCAACCTTGGGCTGACCGTCGCACAAGTGATCGGCGGCATCCTGTCCGGGTCGCTCGCGCTGGTTGCCGATGCCCTTCACAACCTGTCCGATGCCCTGTCGCTCGTCATCGCGGCGCTGGCGCGGCGGGTGGCGCGGAAACCGGCGGATGCCGGTATGACCTTCGGATACGCGAGGGCGGAGACCGTCGCCGCGCTCATCAACTACACCACCTTGATCGTGCTGGGGCTTTACCTCTGTTCCGAGGCGATTATGCGCCTGCTCGATCCGCAGCCCGTTGCCGGTTGGACGGTCGTGATCATTGCCGGCATCGCCCTTGTCGTCGACCTGGTCACGGCGGGTTTGACCTTTGCCATGGCGCGCGACAGCCAGAACATTCGTGCGGCCTTTCTGCACAACCTTGCAGATGCGGCGGGATCGATCGGCGTGATCGTGGCCGGCGTCGGCATCCTCACCTTCGATTGGTGGATCATCGACCCGATCGTGACCCTGCTGATCGCCGGGTCGATCCTTTGGCTTGCTTTCCGCGAAATCGGGGGCGTCATCCGCGTTCTGATGCTTGGCACGCCGCCCGATCTCGATACCGAAGACGTGCTGGACGCCCTCGCCGCAACCGACGGCGTCACCGACGTACACCATGCCCATCTGTGGCAGATGGACGAACACAGGCCCGCCTTGCAGGCGCACCTTGTCCTGTCCGAACGGGATTGGGCGCGGTCCGAGTCGATCCGAAACGAGGTGAAGCTGACCATGCAGCACCGTTTCGGCATTCGCCACGTCACGCTGGAGCTTGAAAGCTGCGACTTCGAGTGCCCCGACCGGCACCGCATCGGCCATGACTGAGACATAGTGCGTCTAGTTCATTTTACACTTGCCGAGTCGCATACTGTCAACTTATCCTGACAGTCATGAGTGTAACGACCGACCTCAGCCAGACTCAGCCGCGAAAACTGCCGGAGCCGAAGGCGGTTCTCACCCTGCTGAAACCCATCACGTGGTTCCCACCCATGTGGGCCTACCTGTGCGGCGCGATCAGTGCGGGTGTTGCCCCCTCGGGGCATTGGTTGGCCCTTGGCCTGGGCGTCTTTCTGGCCGGTCCCGTCGTCTGCGGCATGAGCCAGGCCGCGAATGACTGGTGCGACCGCCACGTGGACGCGATCAACGAACCTCACCGTCCGATCCCATCGGGCCGCATTCCCGGCCGTTGGGGCCTTTGGATCGCGCTATTCATGTCGGCCCTGGCCCTGGTCATTGGCTTGGCCCTTGGCCCGTGGGGATGGGGCGCGACGGTCGTCGCCGTCCTCGCCGCCTGGGCCTATTCAGCCGAGCCTGTCCGCCTCAAGAAATCCGGCTGGTGGGGACCGGGCCTTGTCGGCCTGTCCTACGAGTCGCTGCCCTGGTTCACCGGCGCCGCGGTTCTGTCTGCGGGGGCTCCTGCATGGCCCGTGGTGATCGTCGCGCTGCTCTATGGGATCGGCGCGCATGGCATCATGACACTCAACGATTTCAAGGCGCTTGAAGGCGACCGTCAGATGGGCGTCAACTCGCTGCCCGTGACGATGGGCCCCGAGCGTGCGGCGAAGCTGGCCTGCGTCGTCATGGCCGTGCCGCAGATGATCGTCATCGCGCTCCTCTTCTCGTGGGACCGCCCGTGGTATGCGGTTGCGATCATCGTTTCGCTGCTTCTGCAATTCTACGCCATGCGGGTTCTCCTGAAGGACCCGAAGGGCAAAGCCCCGTGGTATAACGGCACCGGTGTCACGCTTTACGTCTCCGGCATGATGATCACGGCCTTCGCCATCAGAAGCCTTGAGGCCTGGCCATGACGCTGTCCTGGTTGCAGATTGTGCGGCTTGGCCTCGTGCAGATGGCGCTCGGGGCCATTGTCGTTCTTACAACATCGACCCTGAACCGGCTGATGGTGGTTGAACTGGCGCTGCCCGCCGTTCTGCCCGGCCTGCTGGTGGCACTGCATTACAGCATCCAGATCACGCGACCGCAGTGGGGTTACAAGTCCGACACGGGCGGACATCGCACGCGTTGGATCATCGGTGGCATGGGAATCCTGGCGCTTGGCGGCCTGTCGGCGGCCTATGGCGTCGTTCTGATGGACAGCAATTTCACCCTCGGGCTGATCACGTCGATCCTCGCCTATGCTGCGATCGGCGTTGGCGTCGGCGCCTCGGGCACATCGCTTCTGGCGCTTTTGGCGACCGCGACCGCCGATCACCGCCGCCCGGCGGCTGCCACGATTACCTGGCTGATGATGATCGTGGGCATCGCCGTGACTGCCGGTGTCTCGGGCCAGTTCCTCGACCCTTACACGCCGATGCGCCTGATGCAGGTGGTCGCCACCGTGACCGGGCTGGCCTTTGTCGTCACCTGCCTGGCCGTCTGGGGCATCGAACGGACCGTCGTCGCACGGGCCGAGGCCGAGGCCGCTCCGTTCATCGAGGGCATGAAAGAGATCTGGGCCGAACGGAAGGCCCGCCATTTCACCATTTTCGTCTTCCTCAGCATGACCGCCTATTTCATGCAGGAGTTGATCCTCGAACCCTATTCCGGCCTCGTTTTCGAGTTCACGCCCGGCCAATCCACCTCGCTTTCGGGTGCGCAGAATGGCGGCGTGTTCCTTGGCATGGTTCTTGTCGGCGTCGCGGGCACCGCGCTGCGCTTCGGCTCGCTCAAGGCCTGGGTGATCGCTGGCTGCATCGGCTCGGCCGGCGCGCTTGGCTTGATCACCATGCTGGGCCAGATCGGGCCGGAGGCGCCGTTGATGCCTGCCGTCGTCCTGATGGGCTTTTTCAACGGCATGTTCGCCGTGGCGGCCATCGGCTCGATGATGGCGCTGGCCGGTGAGGGCCGCAGCGCCCGCGAAGGCACCCGCATGGGGCTTTGGGGTGCGGCACAGGCCATCGCCGCAGGCTTTGGCGGATTGGCCGGGGCTGCGATGGTCGATGTCATGCGCGGTTTCATGGCCGACCCCACCGCCTTCGGCGCCGTATTCCTTTTCGAAGCGCTCCTCTACATCGCCTCGGCCTACATGGCCCTGCGCGTGATGGAGCGTCATCCTGCCATGACCCCGAACGGGGTCGCCGTTCCGGGAGAGTGACCATGCTCTACGATGTTGTCGTTGTGGGGGGCGGGCCGTCTGGCGCGACCGCCGCGGAAGATCTGGCGCGTTCGGGGCACAAGGTGGCCCTTCTCGACCGGGATGGACGGATCAAACCCTGTGGCGGGGCGATTCCCCCGCGCCTGATCCGCGATTTCCACATTCCCGACGAGCAGCTCGTCGCCAAGATCACCACGGCGCGCATGATCTCTCCGTCGGGTCGCAAGGTCGATATTCCCATCGAGAACGGCTTTGTCGGCATGGTGGATCGCGAGCATTTCGACGAGTTCCTGCGCGTCCGCGCCGCCGAGGCCGGGGCGGAGCGCGTCACCGGGACCTACACCCGCATCACGCGCGATGCCGATGGCACCCATGTCCATTACCGCGACAAGGCCACGGGCGAGGATCGGGCCCTGACCTGCAAGATCGTAATCGGCGCCGATGGCGCACGGTCCAATGTCGCCCGTACCGAGGTCAAGGGCGGCGACAAGATCCCCTACGTGATCGCCTATCACGAGATCATCGAAGCCCCCGGCCCTGTCGGCGACTACGACCCGGCCCGCTGCGACGTGATCTATGACGGGCGCATCAGCCCGGATTTTTACGGCTGGGTCTTTCCGCACGGGAAGTCCGCCAGCGTCGGCATGGGCTCGATGGTGAAATCCGTCGACGTCAAAAAGGCCACCGCGGACCTGCGCGTGGCTGCTGGCCTGCAGGATTGCAAGACCATCCGGCGCGAGGGCGCACCGATTCCGCTCAAGCCGCTGGATGAGTGGGACAACGGGCGTGACGTGGTCCTGGCCGGCGATGCCGCCGGCGTTGTCGCCCCCTCGTCAGGCGAAGGGATCTACTACGCGATGGCGGGTGGGCGCTGCGCCGCAACAGCCGCCGCCGCCAAGCTGCAAACCGGCTTGATCCGCGACCTGAAACTGGCCCGAAAGCTGTTCATGCGCGAGCATAAGAACGTCTTCAAGGTGCTCGGCGCGATGCAGGACGCCTATTACAAATCCGACGAGCGGCGCGAACGTTTCGTCAGCCTGTGCCACGACATCGATGTTCAACAATTGACCTTCGAAGCCTATATGAACAAGGAATTGGTCAAGGCCCGGCCGATGGCGCATATCAAGATCGGGCTCAAGAACCTGTCTCATCTGGCCGGCATTGTCCCGGCGACACGCATATGACAATCGAAATCCCCACCTGGGTGGATGGCCGCCTGACCCCCGTCGAAAAGCTCGAAGCCCATGTGAAGGGCCTTCGGCACAAGGCGATTTCGGTCTTCCTGATGCGCGAGGGTCGCGTGCTCCTGCAACGTCGCGCTATGGGCAAATATCACACGCCCGGGCTCTGGGCGAATACCTGTTGCACACATCCGTTCTGGGGCGAAGACAGCCTCGATTGCGCCGGTCGTCGTTTGGCCGAGGAACTTGGCCTGACCGACGTGACGCTGGAATATCGCGATACCGTCGAATACCGGGCCGATGTTGGCGGGGGCCTGATCGAGCATGAGGTCGTCGATATTTTCGTGGGCGAACTGCCCAGTGGCGTAGAGCCCAAGCCCAACCCCGACGAGGTGATGGACACGATCTGGCACCCACTGGACACGCTGGCCGAAGAGGTCACGCGCAAGCCCGAGGGCTTTACCCCGTGGTTGCAGATCTACCTGCGGGATCACGCGACCAAGATCTTCACTGCGGCCGACCCGGTCTGAAACCCCTTATTGATCCAACAAAAAAGGCCGCCTTGGGCGGCCTTTTTCATATCTCGAAACGGCGCACTCAGGCCGAGGCTTGTCCCGCGAAGTTTGCGACTGACACACCCATCGCCTGCAGGGCCGTGCCCGCGATATCCGCCGCCGTAAGCCCCGCATCGGCATACATGTCGCCGGGGCTCGCCTGGTCGATGAAGCGATCGGGCAGGTGCATGGTTCGTACCTGGCACCGTCCATCGAGTTGCCCTGTCGCGGCCAGATGATGCAGAACCAGCCCGCCGAACCCGAGTGCCGAGCCCTGCTCCACGGTCACCAGCGCCGTATGGCCAGCCACCAGCCGGTCGATCAGGTCGGTGTCCAGCGGCTTGGCGAAGCGTGCGTCGGCAACCGTCACGGACAGGCCCTTGGCCTCCAGTTCCTTGGCGGCTTCGCGCGCCTCGGACAGGTGCGCGCCAAAGGACAGGATCGCGACATCGTGGCCTTCCTGAATGATGCGACCCTTGCCGATTTCCAGGACTTCGCCAGTCTCGGGCATGTCCACACCCACGCCCTCGCCGCGCGGATACCGCAGGGCAATCGGCCCGTCATCATGCGCCGCAGCCGTCGCCATCATGTGGACCAGTTCCGCCTCGTCGGCGCAGGCCATGACCGTCATGTTGGGCAGGGCGGCGAGAAAGCTGATGTCGAACGCGCCGGCATGGGTCGGGCCATCGGCCCCCACCAATCCCGCCCGGTCGATCATGAAGCGCACCGGCAGGTTCTGCAGCGCCACATCGTGCACGATCTGGTCATACCCGCGCTGCAGGAAGCTGGAATAGATCGCGCAGAACGGTTTCAGACCGCCAGCCGCCAGACCGCCGCAGAAGGTCACGGCGTGCTGTTCAGCGATCCCCACATCGAACACACGCCCGGGCATCGCCTTTTGCAAGACGTTGAGGCCCGTGCCACCCGGCATGGCTGCCGTCACGCCCACGATGCGTGAATCAGTCTCTGCCATGCGTGTCAGGGTCTGTCCAAAGACGCCTGTGTAGCTGGGGGCGTTGGGTTTCGACTTTTTCTGCGCGCCCGTGGCGACATCGAATTTCGCGACCCCGTGGTAGCAATCGTCGGCCCCTTCGGCGGGCGCGTAGCCTTTGCCCTTCACCGTCACCGCGTGGATCAGAACCGGCCCGGTGGCCCGCGCCTTTGCGGCGCGCAGCACGGACAACAACTCGCCCATGTCATGCCCGTTCACCGGCCCCAGATAAGTGAAGCCCAGGTGCTCGAAGAGCGTGGCGGATTTCGAATGGCCCGTCACCAACTCGCGCGCCCGTTCCGCCCCTTGGCGCAGCGGCTCCGGCAGGTGTTGGGCCACGCCGTCTGCGATGTCTTTCAACGCCGCCAAGGGCGAATTGGTCGCGAGATTCGACAGGTAGCGCGACATCGCACCGGTTGGCGGGGCGATCGACATCTCGTTGTCGTTCAGGATCACGAACAGGCGGCGACCGTAATCGCCCGCGTTATTGAGCGCCTCGTAGGCCATGCCGGCACTGATCGAGCCATCGCCGATCACCGCGATCGCGTCGCCCGTCGCCTCGCCCAGCTCCCGCGCCATGGTGAAACCCAGGGCGGCGGAAATGCTGGTGGAACTATGGGCCGCGCCGAACGGGTCGTAGTCGCTTTCGGCCCGCTTCGTGAAGCCGGACAGGCCGTTCTTCTGGCGCAGGGTCCGAATCCGGTCGCGGCGTCCGGTGACGATCTTGTGCGGATAACACTGATGGCCAACGTCCCAGATCAGTTTGTCATAGGGCGTGTTGAACACCGCGTGGATCGCCACGGTCAGTTCGACAACGCCAAGGGACGATCCAAGGTGCCCGCCGGTTTCCGACACGGCCGAGATCACCTCGGCCCGCAACTCGTCGGCGCATTGTTTCAATTCGGGGTCGCTCAGCCGCCGCAGATCGGCGGGATAGGTCACTCGGTCGAGAACGGGGGTTTGCGGTCTGTCGGTCATTCTTCAGGTCCTCCCGAACCTGCTCGTCAGAGACGAAAAAGCCGCGGACAGGGTCTGAATCCCGCCCGCGGTCCAGTTAACCTCACGAAGGGACGTAAGGGTCCTTGCGATCCGCGGGCGGGGCATCCCGCCCGCGGTCAATCCTGCTATGGGCCGCGGCCCGCATGGCTCACTCGAAGGCCGAGTAGTCCGGCTCGCCGTCGACGACGGCCAGCTCGGGCCAGTTGCGGATCACGTTCAGGCCATTGAGCGGCTGCTGTTCGCCCTGGTGACAGGTGCGGCAGGCCGCCAGCGGCATGTCGGCATAGACCGGGCCAAGGCGCTCTTCCGGCAGAACCTCCTGCAAGGGCAGCAGGTAATCCGCGATGATTTCCTGAACCATGGCGATACCGAGCGTCGCGGTGGCCCATTGCGGGGTCACCTGCGCGGCATCGTAGAACGCCCGCGTGTTATGGCAGAAGGTACAGTTCACACCCAACGAGTTCGCGATGTAGTTCATGAACCCGTAGGTCCGTTCGGCCTGCTGGATCAGCGGGTCGCCCGGCTGCTGCTGCACACGGCTGGCCAGATCGTGGATGGCGATGATGTTGTAGCTGCCTTCGTCATTCTCAAGCAGGTAGTGCTCGAGATAGTCGGAGGGCAACGACGTGAAGTTCGACACCATCGTCACGCGGTTCTGGTTGGCACTCCAGCCCGCGACGCTTTCGTTCACGGGGCTGACCCGGTACCAGATGTTGTTCGGCACTGGCTGCCCGCGGTGGCAGGTGTAACAGGTCACACCCACCTCAGCGTTCACCTGAACGTGTGCCGCCCAGTTCTGGTTGATGTTCTGGGTCATCTGGATCATCCGCCGGGCGACCGTGGTCTGGTAGTTCTCCAGACCCGGCTCCAACAGATCGGGAATACCCGTCCAGCTCCGCATGGCTTCGATCAGCCGGTTGTAGTTATCGACCGAAAGATCGGCCAACAACGGTTCGGCCCCATCAATGGCAGCACCGGCCGTCTCGGCGCCTTCGGTCGGGACCACCGGTTCCGAGGTAAAGAACCCCGCCACCGTAGGATCGCCGGCCTCCAGATCCGTGAGGAATTCGGCCACGTGCATACCGGACCCACGGGGGCCGGTCTGCATGCTGTCTGTTGCGAAGGGTTGACCCCAGGTGACGAGCATCGCCGCCACGAACACCGCCGATCCTGCGACACCGACCGCGATGGCGGGGCCGAAGATATTGGTGGGATTCTCCCGGTCCCAGTTGCTAAACCACTTGGGTAACATGGCTCACTCTCCTGTCGGGGCGATGCCGCCGAAGTCACTGTACGACCCGTAGGCTTCGTAGCCATAGGCGCCCAGATGTTCGGGGGCGAAGTTGTGTTCCTGGGCCCAGATGAACCAGTTGTCCACGACGGTCCCGGTGAGAAGGATGCCAATACCACCCGTGATGGGGGTCAGGACCGCGAACCACCAGGCCCAACGGTGAATGCCTTCCATCGTGGCATTGAAGCCCATCGTCCAGCGCCAGAACAGCGCCGCCCGCTCGGAGGCCGTGCCACGGTCCACGATCTGCTCCAACTCCCGGTCGCCGCCGAAGCGGGTCACGGCCATGATGGTGCCGCCATGCATCGCGAAGAGCAGGACAGAGCCATAGAGGAACGCGATCGAAAGCGCGTGGAACGGGTTGTAGTAGAGGTTCCCGTAGCGGATCGAGAAGGCCGTGGTCCAGTCGAGGTGCGGGAAGATGCCATAGGGCACCGCCTCGCTCCAGGATCCCATCAGGATGGGACGGAACAGGCCAAGGACGAGGAACAGCCAGATCGCGGCCAGGAAGGCCCATGCGATGTGCTTGCCCATCTTGTGCTGGACAGCCAGCAGATAGGTGCGCACCCACCAGGCCATCACCGACACGAGCAGGAAGAAGCTCGCGATGATGTACCAGCCCCCGTCATTGAGCGGCGGGAAGCTGAGGCCCCATTCCGGCCCCGGCGGTTCCAGCGCCAGCCAGAACAGTTGCCGCAGGAACTCGGGGATGGACCATCCCACCTGCGCCAGCATGTTGAAGCCAACGATGAAGAACCACGCAAAGCCGGTGGCGAGGCTGGTGATGCCGGCCCAGCCCAGGTAGATCGGGCCAAGCTGTGCATTGCCCAACCAGCCGAGCAGGCTCGAATGTGTCGCACCGCTGGTGCGGCCCCCACCCAGCACGTTCTCCTTGAGCTCCATGCCCATCTCGGGCTCGCCCTGAACCTGCACCTGGGTGAAGATGTTCTGGTATTCGAAGTAGGCCATGATTCATTCTCCCCCAATCACGGTGGCGGAGGCTTCGGTGCCGATGGTGGCCATGCCGGTGCTGTCATAGACGACACTCGGTTCGGGCCAGATCGGCAGGTCGAGCCACCAGTTCCACCACTCGGGCCAGCCGGACGTCCAGACCGGGCCGGAAATGATGATGCAGACCGCACTCCAGAACACCGCCGCAATGGCCAGGAGAAGACCGAGACGGTGGATACCCAGCGTGCCGATCGAATAGCCGATGAAATCACGGAAGAAGGTGTCTTCGTGATCCGGCGTCTTCATCTCCTCACCCTTTTCGGGGTTGGCTGCCGACAGGATGAGGCCACCGTGCAGCGCGAGCGCCAGCGTGGTGGTGAAGAACAACGTCACTGCCAGCATGTGAGCCGGGTTGTAGTGGAAGTGCAGATAGGCGTAGCCGACATTCGACACCCAATCGAGGTGACTGAAGATCCCGTACGGGAATCCGTGGCCCCAGGCGCCCATCAGAAGCGGGCGGAAGATCACCAGCGTCACATAGGCAAGGATGGCGAAAGCGAAGGCAAAGGGTACGTGATACCCGATCCCCAGCTTGCGGCAGATTTCGACCTCGCGAAGGGCCCAGCTGATGAACGCGCCGGTGGCGCAGATCGTGATGATCTGCCACAGGCCGCCTTCCATCAAAGGCGCCATCCCGAGACCATAACTCAGGTCAGGGGGTGCGATATTGATCGTCCAGGGGTTGAACGTGCCTTGCATGGCCGCCCCCCATAAGATCAGAACCGTTCCCAGAACGGCGAAAAATGCTGTCGTCACCCCAAAGAAGCCCACGTAGAAAGGGCCCACCCAGAAGTCGAACAGATCGCCGCCGATCAGCGTCCCTCCGCGGACGCGATACTTTTTCTCGAAGCTTAGCAAAGCCATGCGTCTGTCTCCGCGTGTGGCGGCGTGTCCCCGTTACGGTCAGCCGTCAGTTTTTTCGTCGGATCGCCACGGGCGGGCGTAAACCCGCCCGCGGCATTTGTCAGACTCCCGCAAACACGGGACGGGTCCGGCGATCAGCCGCCGAAGCCCGCCGATGCGGCGGCATTTTCCATCCAGTTCAGGCCGGACGAGAGCACCGCGAGGTGAATCATCACAGCCAGAAGGAACAGGAACACACCCTGGGCCACGAAAACGCGGCGCGGGTCGAAGATGAGCCAGATCTTGTAGAACTTAGCCATGTTGTCGCTCCTTCCTTAGAACCAGGGGGCCCAGATGTACGTGGCGATATGGGCGACGACGGCAACGGCCGCAAACAGCCAGAGCCCGCTCATATACACCGAATGCAGCTCCTGGGCCTGCTCGTCGGTCAGACCCGTGAAGGACAGGTCGGTATTGTCAGCCATAAACTTTCCTCCGGAACGTTAGACTGATGCCGCGAACCCCGCGGCCGGGCCCCGACAAGGCCTCATTGCCCTGCCGGCATTCCATCCGAACCGCAGCGTGGCTACGTCTCGAATGAACTCAGTCTCGGCTCCGGTCGTCACGCCGAGTATCTCGTGGTGCCTTGCTCTGCCAGCCGGGTCTGAAGCGGCTCTGAACGGCAGGTTCGGCAGTATTCTTCAGGCCGTGAAGATCATCGGTGTGATGATCCGCGCCTGGCTCCAAGCGCGTTTGATCGGCCCCTTTTCGGTCATGCTTCCGGTGCGGATCGCGGCCAGCGCCCAAGTCAGGAGCGCAAGCGGCAACGTCGCAACGAAGATGATCGCGAAGTAGATCATGAACTCCGTTTTGGGCGGCTTGTGCCGCGTACCGGGAGTGTTCGAGGTCATGTCAGTCATTGTGGTCTCCCTCGGTAAACTCGAAGCCGGCGGGCGCAAGCGCCTCGACCGTATTGCGTTGGACACGCTCGGCACCGCTGGCCAGTGCGGCCTTCTCGGCCGCATCGCGCAGCGTCTTGGCCGCGGAAATGCGTGTCAGAATGGGGTGTTCGGCCACGATCCGGTCGAGAAGCGTCTGCGCGTCCTCGTCCCATGGGAAATCGCGGCGGAGTGTCGTCGGCGTCGCCTCGGCGCTGTCCATCTCGCTGCCCAGAGGCAGGATGTGGAAAAGCGCGTCGAACAGGCCGTTGCAGACCTCCTGGATCAGGTAGGTCGCGCCCGCGTAGCCCATGAAGGGCGTGCCGGTGGCCCTGCGGATCGCGGCGCCGGGGAAGCTGGCGGGAATGAAGGCCGGTTTCGGCCCATGCCCCGCGCTCATTTCGGCGAGATACATTTTCTCGTTGATCGACCCCATCAGCACCAATGGGCGCTTTTGGCTGATCATGGCGCGGACCTGCTCGTTGTCGGTCTTCTTCCCGGCGCAACGCGCCACGGCGAAGGCACAAGGCAGGCCCATGTCGTTTTCGAGGAAGTTGCGCACGCCGCGCGCGTAGGTTTCGTTCGCGACAATGCCGAAGCTGGCCGTGGCGAAGAAGTCCTGCGTGACCGAGCGCCACAGATCCCAGATCGGCTTGATCGTCGAGTGCTTCTCGCGCTCGATGAAGGGCTCGGGGTCGAGGCCCGTCAACTCGCCCAGCTTGCGCAGGAACTTGGTCGTGCTGTCCACGCCGATGGGCGCTTGCAGGTAGGGCTTGCCGAGAACCTCGGCCAAGCCGCGACCGAACTCGCGATACATCACGATGTTGACGTCGGCATTCACGAGGTTCCGCATTTCGGCCAGGTGGCTGCCCAGCGGCATCACCATGTTCACCTCGCAGCCGATCCCTTCGACCAGGCGGCGGATCTCGTGCAGGTCGGACGGCATGTTGAACGTGCCGTACATCGGCCCGAGGATGTTCACGCGCGGGGCGGCCCCCTCTTCGCGTTTCTTTTCCGGGGGCATCCGGCCCTTGGTCATGCCGAACTCGGTGAAGATCCAGGTCATCGCGCGGTCGGCGCTTTCCCATTGGTCTTCGTCGATGGTGCGCGGCAGGAACCGTTGGATGTTCGTGCCCATGGGCGTGACGCCACCGCCGATCATTTCGGCAATCGACCCGGTAACAACCACGCTCGGAAGCGCGGGGTCCAGAACGTCCCAGGCGCGCTTCATGGCGCCCTCGGTGCCATCACGGCCAAGCTCTTCCTCGCCCAGGCCGGTGGTCACGATGGGCAGCTCATGCGGCGGCAGACCGTCGGTGTAGTGCAGAACACTCGTCACCGGCAGGTTTTCGCAGCCGACCGGGCCGTCGATGATAACCTGAAGGCCCTTCACCGCCGTAAAGGCATAGACCGAGCCCCAGTAGCCACCTGCGCGATCATGATCTTGAATGAGCATCAGATCATCTCCTGCGCTTTGGCCGCACGGGCGAGTTTATCCAGCTTCTTCTGATGCTGGGCGCGGTAGTCGGGCCGCAGGTTCGGGGAGCCTTCCCAGATCCCGGCGGTGTCACCCTCGCCCACGCCCTCAAAGAATTCGCGCATGTGATCCATGCGCGCCTTGTTCGCCATGGCGGCGTTCACGACCTGCCCCAGAGACCCGGCACCGGCCGGACCCATCAGCGGACGGGCGGAAATCAGGTTGGTGAAGTAGAGGCTGGGAATACCCAGCTCCTTGCCCTTCTGGACGACGGGGGTCGTGCCGATGGCAAGGTCCGGCTGGATCGCCTCCATCGCGGCGCAGTCGTCTTCGAGGCTGGCGCGGAACTTGATCTTGACGCCCCTGGACTCGAGCCATTCGACATCCGGCGCGGACCACGGCGTTTTCGGGCAGGCGGTTCCGACGTAAGGCACCTCGGCGCCGCTTTCGATCAACAGACGCGCGACCAGCAATTCGCTGCCCTCGTAACCCGAGAGCGTGATCGTGCCTTTGATCGGCGCGGCAGAGAGCGCGCCCTTGATCGCGGGCAGGAAGGCGTTTTGCGCGGCGGCCACCTTGTCGGCGGCGACGCCATAGGCCTCCCCGATCGCGGCAAGCCAGGCTGCGGTGCCGTCATGCCCGACCGGGGCAGAGCCCACGATGGTGCGGCCCGCGGCCTGAAACTCGCGAATTGCGCTGGTGTAGAAGGGGTGGATCGCGGCCACCACCTCGCTATCCAGCGCGGCATAGAGCTCGCGCCACTCACGGCAGGGAACGACCGGACCTGCCGCCAGACCGAGTGGCGCGAGCATCCCTCCGACTCCTATCGGATCCGCAGGGAACATTTCGCCCAACAGCGTGACTGTCGGACGGTCTGATTTACCCGAGACAGGGGCTTGCACTGGGCCGGCCTCCACCTCCTGTCGGGCATAGTTGAGCATCGATCCAGCGAGGACATCCTTGGCCTCGGCATGGGTCGGCACCCCAAAGCCCGGAACGTCGATACCGACGATCCGAACCCCGTTGATCTCGTCCGGCAACAGCCGGAGCGGCACCCCCGATGCGGTGGGCACGCAAAGATTGGTGATCACGATGGCGTCGTAACGCTCGGGGTCGGCCATCTCGTGCACGGCATCGCGGATGTCTTCGAAGAGTTTCCCGGTGACCAGCGTTTCGGAATTGAACGGCACGTAGCCGACCGAGCGGCGGGCCCCGTAGAAATGCGACACGAAGGTCAGCCCGTAGACGCAGCAGGCCGACCCGGACAGGATCGTCGCCACACGGCGCATCCGCAGACCGACGCGCAGGCTGCCGAAAGCCGGGCACATCGACTGCGGCTTGTCATGCGGGCCTTGCGGATAGTCGGCGGCATACTGATCGAGAATTTCGGATTTGCCGGCCATGCGGGCGGCTTTTTCCATTTCGGCCGCACCGGCGTGGCAGCCCATCCCGTCCCCCTGAGGCAGAGACGGGACGGCCGCATCGGCACGGTCATCGCGGGATTCGCCCCGGATGATCTCGGCCGTGTCGGCGTCGTCGTATCTGATCTCGTCCGTCATGGTCTCAGGCCTCGTCGTAAACGACTTCGAGGGATTTCTTCGGCGTGGCATCCTTGCCGCGCATGTCTTCGTCGGTGGCGGGTTCCAGAACGACACCGGCACCGGTGTCCGACCCGTCGAACAGGGCCAGAAGTTCGTCCTGGCTAAGCGCGGTCGGGCGCATCGGCGGCGCCTTGGCGACGTTTTCGCCCAGCGCGGCGAACAGGTCGCCCCAATGGCTCTCGGCGGTGCCGACGATCTGGTAATTCGCGGATTTCTTGCGCAGGTCGTCATCCTGCGGGATCGACGCCAGCACGGGGATGTCCACGGCCTTGGCAAAGGCCTGCGCCTCGCCCGAGCCGTCATCCTTGTTGATGACCAGGCCCGCGACGCCGACATTGCCGCCCAGCTTGCGGAAGTATTCCACCGCCGAGCAGACATTGTTGGCCACATACAGCGATTGCAGGTCGTTCGAGCCGACCAGGATCACCTTCTGCGCCATGTCGCGCGCGATCGGCAGACCGAAACCGCCGCAGACCACGTCGCCCAGGAAGTCGAGCAGGACGTAGTCGAAATCCCAATCGTGGAAGCCCAGCTTTTCCAACAGCTCAAAGCCGTGGATGATGCCCCGGCCGCCGCAGCCGCGGCCAACCTCGGGTCCGCCAAGCTCCATCGCGAAAACACCGCCGCGCTTGAAGCAGACATCGCCGATCTGCACTTCCTCGCCCGCCAGCTTCTTTTGCGTCGAGGTTTCGATAATCGTCGGACAGGCCTTGCCGCCGAACAGCAGGCTGGTCGTGTCCGATTTCGGGTCGCAGCCGATCAGCAGAACGCGCTTGCCCTGTTCGGCCATCATGTGGCTGAGATTGGCGAGCGTGAAAGACTTGCCGATGCCGCCCTTGCCGTAGATCGCGATGATCTGGGTCTTCTTCGTCGGCTCGGATTGCGGGACCTCCAGCGTGGGTTCCGCCGCCTCGTCCTTCAGCCTCGCGTCATAGTCTTTGAGGTTGGGTACATCGAGGGTCATGCGGCGTTCTCCCAGTTGAGGATCATCTTGAGGCAGGCCGGGTCTTCGAACGCCGTCTGGTAAGCGTTCTCGGCCTCACTCGCGGGCACGGAATGCGTGATAAGATCCGAAAGGCTCAGGGCCCCGTGGGTAATGAGGTCGCGCGTGGCGACAAGGTCATCGCGCGTCCATTCGGCGGCGATGCGGAACCGCGCCTCGCGCAGGAACGCGGGCGGGAAAGAGAATTGCAGCGGCTCGGGGTAGAACCCGGCCAGGACGATCTCGCCGCCCTTGGCGAGACGACCGACCAACGTGTCGAGCAGGCTGGACACGCCCGACGCATCATAGATGCAACGGTAGTCGCGGCGCTCATCCTCGTCGGGGTGGATGACCTGGTAGCCGGCTGCGCCCTTGGCGCGGTCGGCGTCGATTTCCCAGACGGTCGGCGCCTTGCCGCCTGCGGCCAAGGTCAGCCGCGCAAGCAGACGTCCGAAAACACCATGACCCACGATCAGGTCGGGCAGCGTCGTATCGAGACCGGCCACCGCGTGGCGCGCCGTGGCGGCAAGCGCAAGCAGCGCACCTTCCGGGCCCATGTCGGCGTCGATCTTCACAACGCGCTCTGCAGGCGTCACCAGCCGGTTCGATGCGCCACCGAACAGCCCGCGCACATCGCCGTAGCAATTGGCGCCGGGGACGAAGACGGTGTCGCCGGGTTTGAAATTCGTGTTTGCGCCTGCCTCGACCACTTCGCCGGCGGCCTCGTAGCCGGGGACGAGAGGGTATCCCATGCCGGGGAACGGCGGCATCTGCCCGGACCAGAAAAGCTTCTCGGTTCCGGTGGAGATGCCCGAGTGGCGCACGTCGACCACCAGATCGTCAACACCCGGGTCGGTCAACGTGACCTGACCGAGTCCGAGGGTCTTTGGACCTTCGAGAATGACGGCGGTGGTGTTCAACTCTGCATTCCCCTTTGGTCGTTCACCAGCATGCGGACAGAGAATCCCCGAGCTAATGATTTGGTAGGTGTAAGTTTAACCTGACACTTTGTTTTGTCAATGAGAATGGACATGGGCGTCAGGCTTTCTTTACAGCTTCCTGGCCGTGACAAGCCCGGTGATGAACGGACGCGATGTCCGATGCGGTTTGACTTCTGAAAATCCTGCATTCTCAAGTAGTTGCACGATTTCCCGTGCGCTCCGGGCGCGGCCGGTGCGCATCGCCATGCAATAGATCGCGAAATAGGCGTCGCCCGCGCGTTCGGGCTGCGCGCCGCCTGACATCGGCTCTGCGACGATGACACGCCCGCCCTCCGGCAGGTTCTCGTGCACTTTTCCAAGAAGGTTTCGGACGGTTTCGTCGGAATGATCGTACAGAACACGGATCAGGCTGATGGCATCCGCGCCCTGCGGAAGCGGATCGGAGCGAAAGCTGCCGCCCGTGATCTGCGTGCGACCGGTCAGACCATTTTGCTCGAACCGGCTGCGCGCCCCCTCGGCGACGACCGACAGATCGAACAGATGAAGGTTGAGCTTGGGATAGGCGAGGCCCACGGCCGTAAGAAACGCCCCCGTTCCGCCGCCGACATCCAGAAGCGTATCCACGTCTGACAGATCGAGATGGCGCAACGCCTCTTCCGCGACGAGGGTCTGGCTTTCGGCCATAAGGTCGGAATAGGTCTGCGCCGTATCGGGGTCGAGCGGGCCGGTGGCGCCGAAGACGTAAGGCCAGAAATCTGCCAACTCGGTCGTCGATCCGTCGCGGAAAAACGCAACCGGGTCAGCTAGATCGCGGTAGAGAACGTCATGGTGCAGGATCATCTGCGCCAGCCCCGGAATGCCCGGCAGGGCCGCACCCAACCGGCCCAGCGCGTAGCGGCCATTCCGCGTGCGCTTCATCAGGCCGAGTGACGTCGCCGCCTGGCACAGCACGCGCATACGTTCGACCGGCACCTCGGTCCGCAGGGCGAGATCTTCGACCGTCCGCGGCGCGGCGGCCAAATGCGCGGGGAGCTCAAGTGCCACGAAAGCCTGCAGGACCTGCGCGTGAATGAACCCGGCCACGAGGTCGAACAACGCCTCGCCATCCTTGCGCGCGACCCGCGCGGCCAAGGGCGTTCGGGCCGCCCATTTGTGGAATTTCCGGGAACGCAGCAGCGCCATGCGCCAGCCGTAGACGCGGTCGCTCAGGCGTGGCCGCGACAGGTTCGTCTGGTCCGCGGCTGCCATGGTCTCACACCGTTTGTCGGGCGGGCACGACCGGGGTCAGGCGTTCGGCCGTCTTGCGCACCATTTCGCACAACGCCGCTTCGCCGGGACAGGACGGGATCGAGGCGATGGCCCCGGACAGGATATCTTCCAACCGCCGGATCGCACCCCTGACGCCAAGCTCGGACACCGCGTTCGGACGGCCATTGATCTCGTCCTGCATCGCGGGCTTGCCGAGCGTCTCTTCATCGTAGAGCGCGTCACGCAAATCGTCGGCCACCTGGAACGCTTCGCCGATCCGGGCGCCAAGCTCGGTCCAGGCGTCATGCTCTTCCCCGGCGGCGGCGGCGCCCATGCGGGTCGCGGCGGTGAACAGCGCACCGGTCTTGGCCTTGTGATAGGCGGAAAGGTCGATCTTGTCCTCGCTCTCCCAGCCCTGGCCGGCGCAGATGCCACCGGGCATGCCGGTCGACTCGGCAAGGATGCGGATCAGCTTGATGGCGCGGACGGGGTCGGTGTCGGCGGCGCGGGCCAGAACGTCGAAGGCCGCGATGATCAGCGAATCGCCGGTCAATAGCGCCAGCGGCTCGGAATAGGCGAGATGGACGGTCGGCTTGCCCCGGCGTGTCGCGGCATTGTCGAAAGACGGCATGTCGTCATGGACGAGGCTGGCGCAGTGGATGAGTTCGATCGCGGTCGCGGCGGCGTCGGACAAGGCCGGCTTGTCATCGCCGCATGCCATGGCGACCGACAGGCAGATCGTCGGGCGAATGCGGGCCCCACCCGGGGTGACGGCGTAATCGAGGGCCGAAGCCAGTTTCGGAGGTGCGGCGCGGTCGGCGCCCTGCGCCGTGGCGATGGCGGCGGTAATGGCCTGCTCGATCCTGTGATTCAGCGGCATGGCTCCCCCGTAAGGCTCGATTCTATAATGAACATGTCTGGTGTAAATTAGACTGGACATATTCATCCAAGCTGTCAACAATAACTGACACTTTCCTCGGAGGCTTTCTTGGCCGAACGATCCGACCGAATTCCAACCGCCATCGTGATCGGCGCCGGCATCGGCGGGCTGTCGGCTGCGCTGCTGCTGGCCCATGCGGGCGTCGCGGTCGAGCTTGTCGATATGGGCCAGGGTCCCGGCGGCAAAATGCGCACGCGCGACTCGGTCGCCGGGCCGATCGACATCGGCCCAACAGTCATGACGATGCGCCATGTTTTCGAAGAGCTTTTCGAAAGCGTCGGGGAGCGGCTGGACCAGCATGTCACGCTGAAGTCCGACACGATCCTTGCTCGCCATTGGTGGCGGGACGGATCAACGCTTGACCTGCATCACGACCCGGATCTGAGCGCCAGGGCCGTCCGCGGCTTTGCCGGGGCAAAGGCCGAAGGCGAGTTCAGGCGCTTCACCGAAAAGGCCCGCCGCCTGTTCGAGGCGTTCGAAGCCCCGATCATGGAATCCCCTGCCCCGCGCCTTGGCCCGCTTACCGCGCATGTCATGAAACACCCGGGCCTGATCCCCGCGATGGCCCCCGGGCTGAACCTGGCCCGCAGTCTTGCGCTGCAATTCAGCGACCCGCGCTTGCAGCAGTTGTTCGGACGCTACGCCACCTATGTCGGCGGCTCCCCTTACCAAAGCCCTGCCGTCCTCGGGCTGATCTGGCATTCCGAGGCGCGCGGCGTCTGGAGCATCGAGGGTGGAACCAACGCCCTGGCGCAGGCCGTCTATCGCCTTGCGAAGGATCGCGGTGCGCGGTTCAGCTTCGGTGTGCGCGCCGAACGGATCGAGAGACAGGGGTCGCGCGCGCATGCCGTCCACCTGTCGGATGGGCGCAAGCTGACGGCGGACATGATCCTGTTCAACGGCGACCCCAAGGCGTTAAGCGACGGGTTGCTCGGCCCTGCGGTCCGCAACCTTCTGCCAGCGACCGCGACAAGCCCGCGCAGCCTGTCGGCCTTTGTCTGGGGCTTCGCGGCCGAACCCTATGGCGTGGAGCTGACCCATCACAACATCTTCTTCTGCGAAGACCCGCGCGTCGAATTCGGCGATATCGCCAAGGGTCAGATGCCGCGCGATGCGACACTCTACATTTGCGCACAGGATCGCGGCGGGGATACCCGCCCAAGCGGACCGGAACGGTTCGAGATCATCATGAACGGCCCCGCGGGCCACCAGGCCACGGCGGAGGAGGAGCACCAATGCCGAACACATACGTTCGAGACCTTGGCGAGGATGGGTCTGACCTTTTCCCCGAGGCCCGACCTGTCCAAGCTGACAACCCCGGCCCGCTTCGCGAAGGCCTTTCCGGGGTCGGACGGTTCCCTCTACGGGCGGAGCCCGCATGGAATGATGGCCACATTCCAGCGACCGACAGCACGGACGACGCTTCCGGGGCTGTACCTGTGCGGGGGCGGAACGCATCCGGGGGCGGGCATCCCGATGGCCTGTCTCTCCGGCAAGCACGCGGCCGAGGCGATCTTGAGCGACCTTGCTTCGACATCGACGTGCCCAGCGACGGCTACGCGTGGTGGTATCTCGACGGGATCAGCGACGATGGCGAACGCGCCATCTCGATCATCGGCTTCATAGGCTCGGTCTTTTCGCCCTGGTATCGCTGGTCGGGCCGCAAGGACCCGGCAAACCACTGTTGCCTCAATGTCGTGACCTATGGGCGCGGCGGACGCTGGACGATGACCGATCGCGGCTCCGAGGCACTCGGATTGTCGCGCGACCGGCTTCAGATCGGCCCCTCGGCGATGGTGTGGGAGGGCGACAAGCTGATCGTCGAGATCGACGAGCTGTCGACGCCCCACGCCCAGAAATTGCAGGGCCGGGTCATCGTGCGACCCTCGGCCCTGACCAGCGTTGAACTGCCCCTGACCGATTGCGGCACGCATATCTGGCGGCCCTTCGCCCCCAAGGCGGATATCGAGGTGCAATTGAACCGGCCCGGCTGGACATGGTCGGGACATGGCTATTTCGATGCGAATTTCGGAACCCGCGCGCTGGAGGCCGATTTCAGCTACTGGACTTGGGGGCGGTTTCCCCTGTCCGACGGCGCGGCCTGTTTCTACGACGCCACGCGCCGGGACGGGTCGGATCTGGCCGTGGCCATCGGGTTTGGCGAGGACGGCACGCCCCGTCCCATCGAGATGCCGCCCAAGGCCACCCTGCCCCGCCCCTTCTGGCAGGTCCGCCGCGAAACCCGGGCCGATCACGGCTACACCCCGCGACAGGTCAAGCCGATGCTGGATGCGCCCTTCTACAACCGCTCGGCGGTGCAAACGAAAATCAACGGAGAGGAGACCATCGGCGTGCACGAGGCGCTGGACCTCGACCGGTTCCGCGGCCCCTGGCTGATGCCGATGCTGGCCGTCCGCGTGCCGCGCCGCCGCCGATGGCCCGGCGGTCTGGGCAACTGACGGGGCGCCTGCGGTTGTCCCTCGGGGTTCCCCTCTCCATATAGGCCCAAAGAAACGGAGGCCCCATGGCAGAGAATGAGTTTCCCGGTTGGCATGGCACCACCATCGTCGGCATCCGCAAGGGTGACGAGGTCGTCGTCGCGGGCGATGGGCAGGTCAGCCTTGGACAGACGGTCATCAAGGGCACGGCGCGCAAGGTGCGCCGCCTCAGCCCCGGTGGCTATGACGTTGTCGCCGGGTTCGCCGGGTCGACCGCCGATGCCTTCACGCTACTGGAACGGCTGGAATCCAAGCTGGAGGCGACGCCGGGCCAGCTGCAACGCGCCAGCGTGGAACTCGCCAAGGACTGGCGCACCGACAAGTACCTTCAGAAACTCGAAGCCATGCTGATCGTGACCGATGGCAGCGAGTTGTACGTCATCACCGGCGCGGGCGACGTGTTGGAACCGGAGTACGGGATCGCGGCCATCGGGTCGGGCGGCAACTATGCGCTGGCCGCCGCGCGCGCGCTGATCGACACCGATGCCGACGCCGAAACCATCGCGCGCAAGGCCATGGGCATCGCCGCCGATATCTGCGTCTACACCAACGGCAACCTGACCGTGGAGCGGATCGGCAAATGACCGAGATCACCCGCGACGACCTGCGCGCCGCGGTGGCGTCCGGCATGCTGACCGAAGCGCAGGCCGCGGGGGTGATTGTCCTGTCCGAGGAACGCGCGGGTGCGCGGGCACGGCGAAGCGGCCTCGATGAACCGTTCGAACTGTTCAAAGGCTTCAACGAGATCTTTATCGTCGTGGGCCTCGTCATCCTGTTCGCGGGCTGGATGGGGGTGACGGGCCTCAGCCTCCTGTCGATCAACAGCGGCTATCTCCTGGGGATGCTTTATTCCGGGATCGCCTTTGGCCTGATCGCGCTGCTTGCGCGGTACTTCACGCTTACGCGCCGCATGGTCGCCCCCTCGATCGCGCTGGCGATCATGTTCGGCATCTCGGCCGGGCAATTCGGGCTATCCGTGGCCGCCGCGATGGACGCGCAGTTTCAGGGCACCATCACCATCGCCGCGGCCTGTGCGGGCGTCATGCTGTCGCTCTATTACTATTTCTTCCGAGTTCCCTTCACAGTCGCATTGATCGCGCTCAGCGTCTTTGGCGTCGCCTTCGGGCTGGCCACGATGGGCGGCGCGGTGCCGTCATCGCCGCAGGATATCTTCCTTCTCTCCGCCGATGGTCCCTTTGCGCTTCTGACGATCCTTCTTGGCATCGTCGGCCTGATCGTCGCCCTGCGGTTCGACATGAGCGACCCGCACCGCGTCACCCGGCGTGCGGCCTCGGGGTTCTGGCTGCATGTCATCGCGGCCCCGGCCATCGTGAACACCGTCGCGCTGACCCTGTTCGAACAGGGAAGCCTTACGGCGCGGCTTGTCCTTGTTGCCTTCGTTGCGCTCATGGCCCTTTTCGCCGTCATCATCGACCGCCGGTCCTTCCTCGTGTCCGGCGTGGGCTACATCGTGGCGCTGTCGATCACGGTGATCGAGGGCAACGCCTTTTTCATCATCCTGTTACTAGGTGCCGGCCTCGTCTTTCTGGGCGCGCAATGGGAGGCCCTGCGCGGCGCCCTGATGCGCGGCCTTCCCGCCTTTCCGGGCAAGACCGGCCTCCCACCCTGGACCATTCCGACCCCTGAGGAGCAGAGATCGTGACCGACCTGACCCCCCGCGAAATCGTGTCCGAACTGGACCGCTTCATCATCGGCCAGAAGGACGCCAAGCGCGCCGTTGCCGTGGCCTTGCGCAACCGCTGGCGGCGCAAGCAACTGGGCGATGACCTGCGCGACGAGGTGTACCCCAAGAACATCCTGATGATCGGCCCCACCGGCGTCGGCAAGACCGAGATCTCGCGCCGCCTGGCCAAGCTGGCCCGCGCCCCCTTCATCAAGGTCGAGGCCACGAAATACACCGAGGTCGGTTATGTCGGCCGCGACGTGGAACAGATCATCCGCGACCTTGTGGATGCCGCCCAGATCATGGTGCGCGAACACATGCGCGAAGAGGTCAAGGCCAAGGCCCACGAGGCCGCCGAAGACCGTGTGATCGAGGCACTGGCCGGGACGGATGCACGCGAGCAAACGCGCGAAATGTTCCGCAAGAAGCTGCGCAGCGGCGAGTTGGACGACACGATCATCGAACTGGAGGTCGCCGAGAATTCCAACCCGATGCCGATGTTCGAAATCCCCGGTCAGCCCGGCATGGGCGGGGCCGGCGGCATGATGAACCTTGGCGATCTCTTCGGCAAAGCCTTCGGTGGCCGGACCGTGAAACGCCGCATGACCGTCGCCGCCAGCTACGACACCCTGATCGAGGAAGAGGCCGACAAGCTGCTTGACCAGGAGGCCGTCACCAAGGAGGCCGTGCGCGCCGTCGAACAGAACGGCATCGTCTTCATCGACGAGATCGACAAGGTCGCGGCCCGCCAAGACGTGCGCGGCGGCGATGTCAGCCGCGAAGGCGTGCAGCGCGACCTTCTTCCGCTGATCGAGGGCACGACCGTGTCCACCAAGCACGGCCCGGTGAAAACCGACCATATCCTCTTCATCGCCTCAGGCGCGTTCCACATCGCCAAACCCTCGGACCTGTTGCCCGAACTGCAGGGCCGTCTGCCGATCCGGGTGAATCTGCGTGGGCTTACGGAAGAGGATTTCGTGCGCATCCTGACGGAAACCGACAATGCCCTGACGCGGCAATATTCTGCCCTGATGGAAACCGAAGAAGTTACCGTGACCTTCTCGGATGACGGGATCGCGGCGCTCGCCCGGATCGCGGCGCAGGTGAACGACACGGTCGAAAACATTGGCGCGCGGCGGCTCTACACCGTCATGGAACGCGTTTTCGAAGAGCTTAGCTTCACCGCGCCGGATCGAGGTGGCGAGACGATCACGGTCGACGCAAATTTCGTGGAAGAGAACCTTGGCGAATTGACGCGCAGTACCGATCTTAGCCGTTACGTGTTGTAGGTTTGTGCTAGGGTAGGGCCATGCGGCGGCAGTTCTTGATCGTTATCTCGCTTTGCGTGGCCCTGGGCGGGTGCGCGGGCCGTTCCGTCGTGCAATTGGTGCCCGAATTCGCCGGTATCGGGGAGAATGAACTGGTCTTTGTCGCCAGCACCCGCGAATACCTCGACGGTGAGTTTACCAATCAACGCCTCGAAGGCCTGGACTACCTGCGCTTTGACGTCAGCGTTCCACCTGATCGAGAGCTGGGCGCGGTCGAGCCGGGCCGCAGTGGCGCGCCCGATCCGGCTACGGAGTTCCTGACAACCTCGGCGGATCGGTTGGGAAACCGGTCTAATTTCCGCTCGGCCATCGCAGCCGAACTTTCGCGACGTCCCGCCAACCAGCGCGAAGTCATGCTGTTCGTTCACGGCTACAACACGACCTTTGCCGATGGGCTGTATCGCACGGCCCAGATCCGGCACGACTACGATATTCCCGTGGTCCCGGTACATTATGCCTGGTCCAGCGCCGGGAGCGTCCTGGGATATGCCTATGACCGCGACAGCGTCCTCTTTGCGCGGGACGGTCTGGAACAGGTGATTACCGAGATCACCTCCATCCCCGGGGCCGAACTGGTCCTCGTTGCGCATTCGCTGGGATCGAGCATGACGATGGAGGTCTTGCGCCAGCTCAGCATCGGCAATCGACACGACGTTCTTGACCGGATCGCGGGCGTGATCCTGTTGTCGCCGGATGTGGATATCAACGTGTTCCGCACACAGGCCCGTCGGATCGGGGACCTGCCGCAACCCTTCTTCATCTTCACCTCGCGGCGTGACAGGGCGCTGCAATTGTCGGCGCTGATCACCGGGCAGCGCAATCGCCTGGGCACCTTGGGCACCGCCGACGACGTGTCCGAGTTCGACGTGACCCTGATCGACGTGTCGCAGTTCCGCGGTGGCGAGAATGACACGATGAACCATTTCACCGCAGCATCCTCGCCCGCGATGGTGGAACTGCTCAGCCAGGTGAGCTTGGTCAATTCGTCGCTTGAAAACGATCCGACGCAGCAACTTGACCTGTTCCAGGGAACGATTCTGACGGTCAGCAACGCGACCCAGATCATCCTCGCGCCGCAGGAGCTTCTGCCCTAACCGCGCCGCTTGAGATAGACGTAATAGGCCCCGCTTCCGCCGTGCCGTTGGTGCGCCTCACGGATATCGAGAACCATGGCGCCCAACGGTGGCGCGTGGAGCCAGCCGGGAACCTGCTGCCGCAAGACACCACGCCGGATCGGGATCGGGCCGTCGCCGCTATCGCCCTCGCCACCACGCCCCTTGCCGGTGATCACCAGCACCAGCCTGTGACCCGCATCGAAACTGTCGATGATGAAATGAACCAACGCCGGATGGGCCTGCGCCAAGGTCATGCCGTGCAGGTCGATGCGCGCCTCGGGCTTCAACTTGCCGCGCAGCATCTTGCGATGCGTTCCATGATCCATTCGCACGGGGGCCGATGCGATCCGGTTCGACAGGTCATCGCCGGGATGATGCGTGACGTGGGTCGGCGTATGAACCTTTTCCCCGATCATGAAGGCGCGCAGGCGCGACGCGGCATCGGGTTGCGGGGTCGTCACCGGCTTGGGCTTGTCCGGATCAGCCGAACGCTCACCCGTCGGCTTGCGCGTGTGCATCGGCTTTGTCGTGCGCGCCACTCGTGCCCAAAGCTCTCGCTCCTCGGGGGATAGACCCTTTTTTCCCTTGCGCCGCATCGCTCAGGCATCTGGGACGCGGCGATGCGCCTCTTCAATGGGAAGCAGAACGATCATGCGCCCCGGATCGCGGATCGTGCCCGCCGCCTCTCCGGCCTGATCCCCGAAGCCGAAGAAGATATCGGCGCGCTGCGCACCACGGATCGCGCCGCCGGTATCTTGGGCAATCATCAGGCGACGCATCGGACCTTCGCCATCCTTCTCGATCCAGACCGGCGCGCCAAGCGGCGTATAACGGGGATCGACCGCGATCGTCCTCAGCGGCGTGATCGAGCGGTTCAACGCGCCCAACGGGCCAAGAGACGGGTCTTCGATCTCGACCTCGCGGAAAAACACGTAGGATGGGTTGTGGTGCATCAACTCCCGCCCGGCGGCAGGATTGCGGCGCACCCAGTTCTGGATCACCTGCGCCGAGACCTGGTGCGCCTCGTAAATCCCGCGGCGGACCAGTTCGCGCCCGATGGACCTGTATTCGTGCCCGTTGCGCCCGCCATACCCCACGCGGATCACGCGGCCATCGCTCATCCGGATACGACCCGAGCCCTGGATCTGAAGGAAAAACAACTCCACCGGGTCATCGACCCACGCGATCTCAAGGCCGCGCCCCTCCAGCACGCCGCTTTCCTCGATCTCTTCGCGGCTGAGCCATTGTCCGGTGACTTCGGGCGGCATGCGATACACGGGATACCGATACCGCGCCGTGCGCCGGATCGATCCTTCCAACTCCGGCTCGAAATAGCCGGTGAACAGTGCGGGCGTATCGCCCCCGATCAGAACCGGGCGGAACAGCAGTTCGAAAAAGGTGCGCGCGTCGCTGCTCGTTTCCGCCATGGCGCAAATCGGTGCCCAGTCCTCGCCATCGATATCGCGGCAGGTGGACAGGAACGTGGAAAGGGCCGCGGCGTGATCATCCTCGGCCCATCCATCGAGATCGGAGAATTGCAGCAAGCGGACCGGTTCGTCAGCCACCGCTGACCCCGGATACAGGACCAGCGCAAAGATCGTGGCCAGAAAACCGCCGCGCCACCCCATGGGTCATCCGTCGGTGGCCACCAGAACCCAGTTCGGGTCATCCCGGCCCATGGTCCGCGCGAAGGTCCAGACGTCGCGCTGCCGCTTGATTTCGCCCGGATCGCCTTCGATCGTCTCGCCCGCGGTGTTTTTCACGACCGAGGTCAGTTCACCCACGAACCGCACGGTAATCTCGGCTTCCTGCGTGCCGCGATCGTAGGTCGCATCCTGCAGGGTCAACTCACGAACGCCGACGAACTCGGCCTCGATGTGCAGGCCCTGTTCTTCGCGCTGGCGGATTACGGTTTCGAAGGTGTCAAGAACATCATCGGCCAGGAACGGGCGCAGGTCGTCCACATCGCCCCGCTCGAACGCCATCAGGATCATCTCGTATGCGCCGCGCGCGCCGTGCAGGAATTCCTGCACGCTGAACCCCGGCTCGGCCAGTTTCATCGCGGCAAGTGCCTTGGCGGCATCGCTGCCATCTTCCACATGGTCGATGATGTCGTTGTCAGGGCCGCCTTCGATCACCTCGAAATCACGGCGCGGCTCTCGCGCCATAGGTTGCGGGCGGGCCGGCGGTTTCTCAAACCCCTCCCGAGTGCCCAGAACACTGCGCAAACGCAGGATCAGGAAGATCGCGATTCCTGCGAGAACCAGCAGGGACAGGAGAGAGGAGTTCATGCTCGGGTACCTTTCGCGGCGGTCGGCAGTCTTACATCGAGGATCGCAAAGCACATATGTAAGGTACGGGGTGGATCAAGTCCATCTTCGGGCCCCGAATACCGGGTGTCAAAGACGCGCAGTCGAGCGGAGCAAGACCAATGTGGCTATTTTTACTCTTCCTTGCGGTTCCCCTGATCGAGATCGCCCTGTTCATACAGGTCGGTGGATTGATCGGGCTGGGACCGACCCTGTTGATCGTGGTGTTGACCGCGATTGCCGGGACGGCTTTGGTTCGGTCGCAGGGGGCGCAGGCCTTGCAGGGTTTGCGCAACAGCTTCGATGAGTTGCGCGACCCCACCGAACCGCTGGCCCATGGCGCGATGATCCTGTTTTCCGGCGCACTTCTGCTGACGCCGGGGTTTTTCACGGACGCCGTCGGCTTTGCCCTGCTCATCCCGGGGTTCCGCAACCTCGTTCTGCGCGAATTGCGCAAACGGATCGAGGTGCAGTCGATGGTCCGCACCGAGCGCGGTTGGCAAGAGACCCGTGAAGACGTGATCGATGGCGACTACACGGTCGAGGATACTCCGCCACGCTCCGGGCCATCCGGTTGGACACAGCATTGAGGCTTTCGTTCGCGCCTGATAGATCAGCGCCAAACATGAGTTGAAGGAGGCTGACATGGCCCAAGACGAAACCGGCGCGGCCCCCGCGCAAAGCAACGGCGCGCAACAGCAACCGACCCTGCCGAAGATGCAGATCCTCGGCCAGTTCGTGCGCGATCTGTCGTTCGAGAACATCGCCGCGCAGAAATCGACCCAATCGCAGCTTCAGCCCGACATCCAGGTTCAGGTCGCCATGGACGCGCGCAAGCGCTCCACCGAGAACCAGTACGACGTCATCATGAAGCTGAAGATCGAAAGCAAGACAAAGGGCGACACGCCCGAGCCGATCTTCCTGCTGGAAATCGAGTATGGCGGCATCTTCAGCATCGAGAATGTGGCCGAAGAACAGCTGCACCCCTTCCTGCTGATCGAATGCCCGCGGATGCTGTTCCCCTTCGTGCGCCGGATCGTCTCCGACGTCACGCGCGACGGTGGTTACCCGCCGCTGAACCTCGACCAGATGGATTTCGTGGCGCTCTACCGTCAGCAACTGGCGCAGCGCCAGGCGGCGCAGCAGAAAGCCGACGCCTGACGACAGGATCTAGGCGAAGCGGGCCCAAATGGCCGCTTCGCCCAGTTCCCCGACAAATTCCGCGTGGGCCATGCGCTCTTCCTCGGTGAGTTTCGAGGGCAGGGGCGTCGGACGCGGGCGCGGGCGCCACGTTTCATCCGTGGCGCTTTGCTTTTGGCGGCGCTCGGTCGGTGCAAGGGCAAAGTCAGGTTGCTTGCCGCCCGTCAGCTCTAGGTACACTTCAGCCAGGATTTCGGAGTCGAGCAGCGCGCCATGCTTTTCACGCATGGAATTGTCGATCCCGAAGCGGCGGCACAGCGCGTCCAGCGAAGCCGGAGAGCCGGGAAACCGTTTGCGCGCGATCAGCAACGTGTCGATCGCCTGTTCCGAGGGGAGGGTCGGCAAACCCGCCCATTCCAGTTCGGCGTTCAGAAAACGCATGTCGAAACTGGCATTGTGAATGACCATCTTCGCATCACCGACGAAGTCACGGAACTCTTGCGCGATCAGCTTGAAAACCGGTTTGTCAGACAGGAATTCATTACCCAACCCGTGAACATCGAAGGCTTCCTGCGGCATGTCACGTTCAGGGTTGATGTACTGGTGATAGGTCTGCCCCGTGGGAACCTGGTTCCACAATTCGACGGCCCCGATCTCGACGATCCGGTGGCGGGGGGTGTCGAACGGGTCAAGGCCGGTCGTCTCGGTGTCGAGGACGATCTCACGCATTAGTGTCTCCAGAATATTTCGACACAATATCTGCCACGCCTGTGCGGGCGTCTTCAAGCGTATCGGTGCGAATGACGTGATCCGCGCGCGCGCGTTTTGCCGCGTCCGGGATCTGCCGGGCAAGGATGGTCTCGAATTGCTCCGCCGTCATGCCGGGGCGGTCGAGCACGCGCCTTCGCTGCTCTGCTTCATCCGTGCTGACCACGACCACGGCGTCGACCATCCCCTCGCCGCCGGTCTCGAAAAGCAGGGGGATGTCCAGCACCACCAAACCGGCAGCCTGATGCGCCTCGAGGAATGATTTACGATCCTCGGCGACGAGGGGGTGAACGATCTTTTCGATCCTGTTCAGCAGTTCAGGGTCTTTCTTGATCTCGGTTTTCAGAATGGTTCGGTCAACTTCGCCCTCAACCACCGCAGCCGGCACAAGGCCGGATAGAGGCGCAACGGCGGCCCCGCCGGCGCTGTAGAGGCGATGAACCGCGGCGTCTGCGTCCCAAACCGGGATACCGAGGTCACGGAACATCTGCGCGGTGGTGGATTTGCCCATCCCGATGGAGCCTGTCAGGCCAAGTTTGACGGTCATGCGCCAAGCACCGCTGCCCGCAAGTCGTCATCGACCAACGGGGTGTAGCTGAACCAACGTTCGAAACCGGGAACCGCCTGGTGCAACAGCATACCCAAGCCGTCCACCGTCTCGCATCCGCGGGAAGCGGCCTCTTCCAAGAGGGCGGTTCGCAGGGGGGCGTAGACAATGTCGGATACAACGGTCGGCGGCCGCAGGCGCGACAGGTCGATTGTCAGCGGCGGCTGGCCATCCATTCCCAGCGAGGTCGTGTTCACGATCAGGGATGCATCGCCGACCAGATCGGGGATCATCGTCCAATCGACGGGAGAGACGCGCGCACCGAATTGATCCTTGAGCGCATCGGCGCGGGCCCTCGTCCGGTTGGCCACGTAAACCACCGGCGCACCGTCCGAGAGAAGCGCCCAGACGATGGCCTTGGCGGCCCCCCCGCTGCCAAGCACAAGCGCCGGACCAGCAGAGGCCGTCCATCCCGGCAGGCTTTGCCGGATGCTGCCCAGAAATCCCATGCCATCGGTGTTGTCGGCCTGAATGCCGCCGGCCGCGGTGAAGGTCAGCGTATTTGCCGCCCCGATCAGCGCGGCGCGATCGGTCACTGAATCGGCCAACGTCAGCACATGTTCCTTATGCGGGATGGTCACGTTCACACCGACGAACCCCATCCGGGGGAGGGTGCGCAGAACCTCGGCCAGATCGGCCTGGTTGACCTCGAGCGGAACGTAATGGCCGCGCAGGCCGTAGCGCGACAGCCAATGACCGTGCAGCCGGGGCGAGAGGCTATGGGCAACGGGGTCGCCGATGACACCGGCAAGCGGGATTTTCGGACGGGCCATCAGCTGATCCAACCTTTCAGTCTCAGGAATGACAGAAGCTCTAACAGGGGCAATCCAAGCACGGAGAACCAATCACCGTCCATGCGCGAGAAGAGTTGTGCGCCAAGTTTTTCGGCCTGGTACGCACCAACGGACGACGACACCTCGGGCCAGGCGCGGTCGAGATAGCGGTCGATCTGCTCCGCGGTGAGGGGGTGCATTGTCATGCTGACTTCGCCCACGTGGCGCCAGACGGGCGCGCCATCCTCGTAGATTACGGCTGCGGACAGGAGACGATGTTGACGGCCGCTCAACTCGGCCAGATGCGCGGCGGCCTCTTCGCGGGTGTCGGCTTTGCCGAAGATACGGCCCTTGAGCTCCAGCACCTGGTCGCTGGCCAGCACACGGGGCGATCCGAACTTTTCAACCGCCTTGCGCGCTTTGAATTCAGCCAGGGTATCGGCCACATCGAGCGGCTTTGCGCCTTCGGCCTCTAGCGCGGTGCGAATCCCGACTTCATCGATTCGAACCGGGCGGACATCGACGCTGATCCCGGCATTTTCGAGCATTTGGCGGCGGATCTCGGACCCCGAGGCGAGTACAAGGTCAGCCATGTGACGAAAACTCCTTGGGACAGATGTGTTGAAAACCACCGGAGCAGGGCCGGGGATGGAAAAGGACAAAGGGGACAGAACGGCGCCTGATCCTGTTTTCTGCCCGGTCCTCCGGTCTGATACCACTGTTTTTCCCCGGGGACAGGGTTTGTTCAAGACGGTTGGGGAGATCGCAGTCATCCAAGTATTTCCAGATTTTTTCCACAGCTTGATGCAAAGCCGGATGTTCCATAACAAATTGATAAAACGTCATAATTTTCGTTCTCCCGCGTTTCTACAGACGCGAAGCGATAGTATTCAGTGCTCGAGTTGGGGTGTGTATGAACGGTTCGAAAGCGAGTTTTTCGGCTTATCACCGGTCCTACAACCTCCTACTTACTTTAAAATTCTTTCTTTTTATTTAAGAAGAGGGCGATCAGCGCCGGGAATTGACTTTCGAGCAGGAACCCCATAGCTGAACAGCCAAGCCATCGTCCGATGGTGGATATTCCATAGAACATGACCGTCCCCGTGCCCCGCAACCTGGCGGCACGTGTGCAGACGAATGGTGATCCTTCCCATGAGTGAAAACATCCTGCGCCTGGCAGACCTGAAAGCGAAATCCCCCAAAGACCTTCTGTCCATGGCAGAAGAGCTGGAGATCGAGAACGCCTCGACCATGCGCAAAGGCGACATGATGTTCGAGATCCTGCGCGAACGGGCCGATGAAGGCTGGGAAATCGCGGGGGACGGGGTTTTGGAAGTCTTGCAGGACGGGTTCGGCTTCCTGCGCAGCCCCGAAGCGAACTATCTGCCGGGCCCTGACGATATCTATGTGTCGCCGGACATGATCCGTCAGCACAGCCTGCGCACCGGCGATACCGTGGAAGGCGTGATCGCCGCCCCGCGCGAGAACGAGCGTTATTTCGCGCTGACGGACGTCTCGAAGATCAATTTCGGAGAGCCGCAGAAGGCCAAGCACAAGATCGCCTTCGACAACCTGACGCCGCTCTATCCGAACGAGCGGCTGAAGATGGAAATCGAGGATCCGACGATCAAGGATCGGTCCGCCCGGATCATCGACCTGGTTGCACCCATCGGGAAAGGCCAGCGTGCGTTGATCGTCGCGCCGCCGCGGACGGGTAAAACGGTTTTGTTGCAGAATATCGCGCATTCGATCGAGACCAATCACCCCGAATGCTACCTTATCGTTCTGCTGATCGACGAACGGCCCGAGGAAGTGACCGACATGCAGCGGTCGGTGAAGGGGGAGGTGATTTCCTCGACCTTCGACGAACCTGCAACGCGGCACGTGGCCGTGTCGGACATGGTGATCGAAAAGGCCAAGCGGCTGGTCGAACACAAGCGTGACGTGGTGATCCTGCTCGATTCGATTACCCGCCTGGGTCGTGCGTTCAACACGGTCGTGCCGTCCTCGGGCAAGGTTCTGACCGGCGGTGTGGATGCCAACGCCCTGCAACGCCCGAAGCGGTTCTTCGGTGCCGCGCGGAATATCGAAGAGGGCGGGTCGCTGACCATCATTGCCACGGCGCTGATCGATACCGGCAGCCGGATGGACGAGGTCATCTTCGAAGAATTCAAGGGCACCGGTAACTCGGAAATCGTGCTGGACCGTAAGGTGGCCGACAAGCGGGTGTACCCGGCGATGGACATCCTCAAATCCGGCACGCGGAAAGAGGACCTGCTGGTGGACAAGGGCGATCTGCAGAAAACCTTTGTTCTGCGGCGGATCCTGAACCCGATGGGCACGACGGATGCGATCGAGTTCCTGTTGTCCAAGTTGAAACAGACGAAGACAAATTCCGAGTTCTTCGACTCGATGAACACCTGATCCAGGGGAGTCGGCCATGAGCACGATTTTCGCCCTGGCCACGGCCCGGGGAAAATCCGGCGTGGCCGTGATCCGCATTTCCGGAAACGAGGCGTTTGAGGTCGGACGTCAGTTGGTCGGCACCTTGCCTAAGGCTGGAAGGTTCGGCTTGCGATCCGTCCGCTCGCGCGATGGGGTTTTGCTGGACGAGGCGTTGGTGCTGGTCTTTGCCGGGCCGAACAGCTTCACCGGTGAATATGTCGTTGAATTGCAGCTTCACGGAAGCCGCGCGGTGATCCAGTCCGTCGAGACGGCGATTCTGCAGACAGGCTTGGCGCGGCCTGCGGAAGCGGGTGAATTCACCCGGCGCGCGCTGATGAACGATACGCTCGACCTTGCGCAGGTCGAAGGGCTGAGCGAGTTGATCGAAGCCGAAACAGAGGCGCAGCGAAAGCAGGCCATGCGTCTTTACGATGGCGGGCTGCGAGAGGTCAGCGAGACCTGGCGGAACGATCTGTTGCGCGCAGCCGCTCTGATCGAAGCGACGATTGATTTCGCAGACGAAGAGGTGCCGGTCGATGTGACGCCGGAAGTCCGCGAGTTGATTGGTCGCACGCGAGACAGCCTGTTGCGAGAGATTGCGGGTTCAGAGGTCGCCGAACGGGTTCGAGACGGGTTCGAGGTCGCTATTCTCGGGGCGCCGAATGCCGGAAAATCCAGCCTATTGAACTGGATCGCGGGGCGCGAGGTCGCGATTACCTCGGATGTGGCCGGGACGACACGGGACGTGATCGAGGTTCGGGTGGATTTGCACGGGCTGCCGGTGACCTTTCTGGATACCGCCGGACTGCGCGAGACCGAAGACGCGGTTGAAAAGATCGGTGTTTCGCGTGCAAAGGAGAGGGCGCGCGCCGCCGATCTGCGCGTTCTGTTGGTTGCGCCGGATGGGTCGGAGGAGGGGGCCGATCTGGTGCAGGCCGATGACATCAGGGTAGCGTCGAAGATTGATCTTAGCGGTGCCGAAGGCATTTCGACGGTCACGGGCGCGGGGATCGACGACCTGTTGGAACGGGTCGGAGCGATCCTTGCGGAGCAGGCGGAAAAGGTCGGCACAGCGACCACGGCGCGGCATCGCCATGCGTTGCAACGGGCATGCCATGAGCTTGATCTTGCAGCAGCGCATCTGGATGCAAACTCGGACACACCGGAAATTTCCGCCGAACATCTGCGATCAGCTGTGGCCGCGCTTGACTCGTTGATCGGGCGCGTCGATGTAGAGGCCATCCTCGGAGAGATCTTTTCGCGCTTTTGCATCGGGAAATAGGAGTGTTTCACGTGAAACATGCCGATTTTGACGTCGTCGTCATCGGGGGTGGCCATGCCGGCGTAGAGGCCGCGCATACCGCCGCCCGCTCCGGTGGGCGCACCGCCTTGGTCACCCTGCGCCGCGACGGCATTGGGGTAATGTCGTGCAACCCCGCGATTGGCGGCCTTGGAAAGGGGCACCTTGTCCGTGAGATCGATGCATTGGGCGGGGTCATGGGTTTGGCCGCAGACCGGTCCGGCATCCAGTTCCGTCTTTTGAATCGCCGCAAGGGGCCCGCGGTGCGCGGGCCGCGGACGCAATCGGATCGCGCGCTGTATCGTGCTGCGATCATGGAGCTTGTGACCCAACAGCCGAATCTCGAAATCATCGAAGGGGAGGTGGCGGATCTGGTCGTGGAGGGCACGCGCATTGCAGGGGTGGAACTGGCTGACGGAAGCCGGATTTCGGCCCGCGCCGTTGTTCTGACGACGGGAACCTTCCTGCGGGGCGTCATTCATATCGGCGACCAGAAGCATGAAGGCGGACGGATGGGCGATAAGCCGTCGGTCAAGCTGGCCGAACGACTGGACTCGCTCGGTTTGCCGCTCGGTCGTTTGAAAACCGGGACGCCGCCGCGATTGAACAGCAAGACCATCGCCTGGAATGGGCTGGACTTGCAGCCAGCGGACGACGACCCGTTCCTGTTTTCCTTCATGTCCACGGCGCCATCCGTTCGCCAGATCGCCTGCGGAATCACGCACACGAACGAGAAGACCCACGACATCATCCGCGCGAATCTCGACCGCTCGGCCATGTATGGCGGGCATATCGAGGGTGTCGGGCCGCGCTATTGCCCGTCGATCGAAGACAAGATCGTGCGGTTTGCCGATAAGGCGTCGCACCAGATTTTCCTTGAGCCGGAAGGTTTGGACAGCGATGTCGTCTATCCCAACGGGATTTCGACCTCGCTCCCCATCGATGTTCAGGCTGATTACGTCCATTCCATCGAAGGACTTGAGAATGCCGAGATCCTGCAACCGGGCTACGCGATCGAATATGATTACGTGGATCCCCGATCGCTCGATTCGCACCTGCAGTTGAAAGATTTGCCGGGGCTGTTCCTTGCCGGCCAGATCAACGGCACCACCGGCTACGAAGAAGCGGCCGCACAAGGTTTGGTGGCTGGCCTGAACGCCGCGCACCTGGCGAAAAAGCTGGAGCCCGTGGGGTTTGCCCGCGACGAAGGGTATATCGGCGTTTTGATCGACGACCTGGTAACGCGTGGCGTGTCGGAGCCGTACCGCATGTTCACCTCGCGCGCGGAGTACCGCTTGTCCCTGAGGGCGGATAATGCCGATCAACGCCTGACGCCGAAGGCCATTGCGCTTGGCCTTGTGGGTGATGACCGGCGTGCTGCGTTTGAAGAAAAGATGGATCGTCTGTCAATCGCGCGCGAGATGATGATGGGCGCGCTCGTGACCCCCAGCGAAGCGAAGGCGGCGGGTTTGCGCGTGAACCAGGATGGGCAAAAGCGCAGCGCGTTTCAGCTTCTGTCTTTCCCGGATATCGAGATCGCGCATCTTGACCCGGTGGTGCCCGGCTTGGCCGAGGTCGAGGATGGGATACGCGAGCAACTTGAGATCGAAGCGCTTTATGCGACCTACGTCGAACGGCAGCATCGGGATGCGGAGGCCTTGCGGCGGGATGAGGCCCAAAAGATCCCGGCCGAATTCGTTTATGAAGAGGTTACAGGGCTGTCGAACGAGCTTCGCGGAAAGCTGGCGCGCATTCGACCGGCGACGCTGGGGCAGGCGGGGCGGATCGACGGAATGACGCCGGCGGCGCTTGCGCTGATCCTGACCAAATTGCGCCAGGCCGAAAGGCGCAGCGCATGACGGATGAAGAGGCGCGGGATCAGCTCTTCCGCGATGTTTCACGTGAAACACAGGAACGGCTGACCCTCTATCATGCGGCGCTGGTGAAGTGGCAGAAAGCCATCAACCTTGTCGCGCCCGCAACGCTCGCCCATGCGTGGCATCGGCATTTCCTTGATTCGTCGCAGGTGTTCGATGCCGCTCGGGTCTCCTCGGGTCGATGGGTGGATATCGGAAGCGGCGGCGGTTTTCCTGGTCTTGTCTGCGCGTTGATCGCGGTTGAAAAGGCACCGGACCTGTCCTTTTCCTTCGTCGAAAGCGATATCAGGAAATGCAGCTTCCTGCGTGAAGTTGCCCGCCAATGCGATGTGCCGATCCACGTCTTCAGCCGCCGAATCGAAGATGTGCCGCCGCAGGATGCCGCCGTGCTGTCGGCGCGCGCCCTCGCGCCGCTTGATCAATTGCTGGGCTTTGCCGACCGCCATTTGGCCATGGACGGGGTTTGCGTTTTCCAAAAGGGCACGTCCCACTTGGAGGAGCTTGAAAGCGCCCGGGCCGACTGGCAAATGGAGGTCGAGATCATCCCCTCGGTCACAGCGGCCGACGCCGCCATCCTTCGGATAGGACATATCGCCCATGCCTGACCTGACGCAGCCGCGAATCCTGGCGATCACCAATCAAAAGGGGGGCGTGGGGAAGACGACGACGGCGATCAACCTTGGTGCAGCCTTGGCCCGGATGGATAAGCGCGTGTTGATCGTGGATATCGATCCGCAAGGGAACGCGTCTACGGGGTTGGGCATCGAACCGTCAGCGCGGGATCTGACCACCTATGACTTGTTGTTGGACGACGCGCCGTTGGCGCAGGTGATCAAGCCGACCGACGTTGAAAACCTCTCGATTGCGCCTGCGACGACCGACCTGAGCTCAACAGATGTGGAGCTTGTGTCGCAGGGAAACCGCGTCTTCCTTTTGAAAGAGGCGCTGCGCGGCCCGGACGCGCGGATGTATGATTACGTCCTCATCGACTGCCCGCCCTCGTTGAGCTTGTTGACCGTGAATGCCCTGGTCGCGGCGGATGCGGTTCTGGTGCCGCTGCAATCGGAATTTTTCGCGCTGGAAGGTTTGTCACAATTGATGCTGACCGTGCGAGAGGTGCGAGAGACGGCGAACCCCGAACTCCGCATCGAGGGCATCGTCCTGACGATGTATGACCTGCGCAACAACCTCTCGCGGCAGGTGGAGGCAGACGCGCGCGAAACCCTGGGTGAGTTGGTCTACAAAACCTGCGTGCCGCGTAACGTGCGGGTGTCCGAGGCGCCGTCTTTTGCGCTTCCGGTGATCGACTATGATCCAACCTCAAAAGGCAGCCAGGCCTATATCGCCTTGGCCGAGGAACTGATGGCGCGCAACGCGGCAGAACAGGAGCAGGCGTGATGGCACAGAAACGGGACCGCAAGGGATTGGGCCGCGGCCTGTCGGCGCTGATGGCGGATATCCAGCCCGACGAAACGGCAGAAACTTCTGCCGAAACGGCTTCCGAGGGCGCAACGCCCCGTGCCGAACGGGTCATCCCGATTGATCGGATCGTGCCAAACCCGGATCAGCCCCGTCGCGCTTTCTCGGAGGAGGCGCTGGATGAACTCGCATCTTCGATCCGGGAGAAGGGGGTGATCCAGCCGCTGATCTTGCGGATTGACCCGAGCGATGCGCAGAGATTTCAAATCGTGGCCGGTGAACGCCGCTGGCGCGCGGCGCAGCGGGCGCAACTCCATGAATTGCCGGCCATCGTGCGGGATTTCGACGATACGGAAGTCCTGGAAGTCGCGATCATCGAGAATATCCAGCGTGCGGATCTGAACGCCGTGGAAGAGGCGCAGGGCTATCGTCAGTTGATGGACCGCTTCGGTCACACGCAAGAGCAGTTGGCGACCGCAATGGGCAAAAGCCGCAGTCACGTTGCGAACCTGATGCGGCTTCTTCAACTGCCCGATGAAGTGCAGGACATGCTGCGGGAAGGGCACCTGTCTGCGGGTCATGCGCGGGCGTTGATCACCACGGATGACCCTGTCGGGTTGGCGCGCATGGCTGTTTCGAAGGGTTTGTCCGTTCGCGAGGTCGAGAAACTGGCCAAAAAAGCGGCCGAGGGGTTCTCAACGCCCAAGCAGCGCCACGCGGCACCGGCAAAAGACGCCGATACGCGCGCGCTCGAGTCCGATCTGGGCGCGGCATTGGGTATGAAGGTGGCTATCGATCACGACGAGGCCAAGGGATCGGGAAAAATTTCCATCAATTACAAAGACTTGGCCCAGCTTGACGACCTCATGCGCCTGCTGTCAGCGACAAGTCATTGATTACACGATCAAATCCCTGAGAATCGCGTTGAGCAACGGGCGACCGGCATCGGTCGTCCTGAGACGAGAACCTATAATTTCGAGAAAACCGTCTTCAATCAACGGCTTGAGGTGCGTCGTATCCAACGCATCCCCGGTCATGCGTTGATACCGCGCTAGGTCGATCCCTTCGGCAAGGCGCAGTCCCATCATGAGGTATTCCGTGCCCTGATCTTCCGGCGAAACCCCCGTTCGGGCACTCTCTCCCGATCCCTGCTTTTCTACGTGTAAGAGCCATTCCATGGGCGAAAGGGCGGTTTCGGTGGCAAATCGTTGGTCCCCGATCGTATGGCGACCATGTGCGCCGGGTCCGATCCCGCCCCAATCGCCCGCGCGCCAATAGATCAGGTTGTGACGCGACTGTGCCATATCGCCAGCGTGGTTCGACACTTCATAGGCCGGTAGACCCGCTTTATCGCAAAGATCTTGCGTCAGCGCATACATGTCGGCGCCGAGGTCGTCGTCTGGCAATCCCTTCAGCCCGCCTTTTGCGAACCGATCGCCAAAGGCGGTGCCGGGTTCGATGGTCAGCTGATAGAGCGACAGGTGATCGGCCGCCATGGACAGCGCCTCGGTCAGTTCTGCGCGCCAATCTCCAACGGTTTGATGTTGGCGCGCGTAGATCAGGTCGAAGCTGACCCGATCAAAGACGTGTCTCGCAATGTCGAAGGCGGTGCGGGCCTCGGCCACGCTGTGCAGCCGCCCGAGCCGTCGCAAATCGTCGTCATTCAGAGCCTGAATGCCCATGGAGACACGGTTTACCCCGGCATCCCGATAGCCGCGAAAACGGCCTGCCTCGACTGAAGTAGGGTTGGCTTCCAGCGTGATCTCGATGTCATTAGCAACGGGCCAAGCCTTGCGGATCGCGTCGACCACGGCAGCGACCGTTTCAGGCGCCATGAGCGAAGGCGTTCCGCCGCCGAAGAAGACGCTTTGCAGCGTCCGGCCCGGTAGTTCAGTGGCGAGCCGTT
The DNA here is from genome assembly GCF_039542305.1 of [Roseibacterium] beibuensis. Classification (NCBI taxonomy): domain Bacteria; kingdom Pseudomonadati; phylum Pseudomonadota; class Alphaproteobacteria; order Rhodobacterales; family Roseobacteraceae; genus Roseicyclus; species [Roseibacterium] beibuensis. The sequence goes on from NZ_BAABHW010000003.1 coordinate 236,653, forward strand.
CAACCTCGGAAAGATAGGCGCGTTTCCAGCGATCCTGGTCGATCTGGGCGACCACATGGCTATTGAAATCGCAATACGGGCATTTGGCCTGGCAAAACGGCCAATGGATATAGAGGCCGAAGCCGCCTTCTTCCCAATCAGGCCGGCTCAAACGCCTTCACCAGCTTGCGGAACGCATCGGCGCGATGGCTGATGCGGTTCTTTTCCCAGCGGTCCATCTCGCCAAAGGTGATGTCGTAGCCTTGGGGTTGGAAGATCGGGTCATACCCATGCCCCTGATCGCCGCGCATTGGCCAAACGACCTGACCTTCCATCACACCGGGGAACACCTCGTCATGGCCATCGGGCCAGGCAAGGACCAGCGTGCAGCAAAACCGCGCCGTGCGGGGGTGGGGGGCGTTCACCTTTTCCAGTTCGTCATGGGTTTTCTGCATCGCCATAACGAAATCGCGCCCATTCGGCGTTTCGGCCCAATCGGCCGTGTAGACACCGGGCGCACCTCCCAGACCGTCAATCTCGATACCGGAATCATCGGCCAAGGCGGGCAGTCCCGTTGCCTTGGCCGCCGCATGGGCCTTGATGCGGGCGTTTTCGACGAAAGTGGTGCCGGTTTCCTCGGGCTCGGGCAGGTCGTGATCCTTGGCAGAGGTCACGGTGATCCCGTAATCGGCCAGCAAATGCGCGATTTCTTCCAGCTTGCCCTGGTTATGCGTAGCAACCAGCAGCTTCGTTCCGTCGAAGCGGCGCATCAGGCGACAGCCGCTTTCTGCGCGGCGACCAGCTCGGCCACACCTTTTTCGGCAAGGCTGAACATTTCTTCGAACTGTCCGCGGGTAAAGGCCGCCCCCTCTGCGCTGGCCTGAACCTCGATCAGGGTGCGGTTGCCCGTCATGACGAAATTGCTGTCGGTTCCGGCCTCGGAATCCTCGGCATAGTCGAGATCCAGCACCGGTTGGCCAGCGTAGACACCGCAAGACACCGCCGCGATATGGTCGATGATCGGGTCGCTGGTGATGTCGCCCGCCTTGAGCAGTTTGTTCACCGCAAGGCGCAGGGCCACCCAGCCGCCGGTGATCGAGGCGCAGCGCGTGCCGCCATCGGCCTGGATGACATCGCAATCGACCGTGATTTGCCGTTCGCCAAGCGCCTGTCGATCCACACCGGCGCGCAAGGCGCGGCCGATCAGGCGCTGGATTTCCTGCGTGCGACCGGATTGTTTGCCGGCAGCAGCCTCGCGCCGGCCCCGGGTGTGAGTTGCGCGCGGCAGCATTCCGTATTCCGCCGTGACCCACCCCTGGCCAGAGTTGCGCAGAAAGGGCGGCACGCGTTCTTCCAGCGAGGCGCTGCACAGGACATGGGTATCGCCGCACCGGATCAGGCATGATCCCTCGGCATGGCGCATGACCCCCGTCTCGATGGAAATTGAACGCATTTCGTCTAGGTTTCGGCCGGAAGGACGCATAGATTTCTCCTGATTTCCCGTTGCGGGATAATCTGCCATGACACACCGGGCAACCCCGAATGGCGGTCGTGGCAGGATGCCTTGGTGAGGTCATTGGACGGAATGGCGGAACAGTCGGATATCCTTGAAGAACTCAACGATCGGTCGCGTGAGGTCTTTCGGCGTGTGGTCGAGGGATACCTTGAGACCGGGTCGCCGGTGGGCTCTCGAACCTTGACGCGGACGCTGTCGGAAAAGGTCTCGGCCGCGACAGTGCGCAACGTCATGCAGGATCTTGAATACCTGGGCCTCCTCGGCAGTCCGCATGTCTCGGCCGGGCGGGTTCCGACACAGCTTGGCCTACGGATGTTCGTCGACGGCTTCCTGGAAGTCGGCGATCTGAGCGCCCAGGAAAAAGCGTCGCTCGATGAAACGCTGGGGTCGAACGCGGCGGATGTGTCGGGCCTGCTCGATCGGGTGGGCAGTGCGTTGTCGGTGGCGACACGCGGGGCCAGCCTTGTCCTGTCGCCCAAACACGAGGCGCCGATCCAGCATATCGAGTTCGTGTCATTGTCGCCCGAGCAGGCCTTGGTCGTCCTGGTCTTTTCCGATGGTCATGTCGAGAACCGGCTGTTCGCGCCGCCGCCCGGCTCTACGCCAAGTTCGATGCGCGAGGCCGCGAATTTCCTGAATGCGCGGCTGGCTGGACAGACAATCTCGTCGCTCAGGGCCTTGATGGACCGCGAGGTCGAAACCCGCAAACGCGAGATCGACACCCTGGCCGATAGCCTGATCCAAAGCGGCTTGGCGGTTTGGGAAAATGACGGCGACCGGACCGAGCGGTTGATCGTGCGCGGACGGTCCAACCTGTTGGAAGATTCGTCCGAGGCCGAGGACCTCGACCGCATTCGCCAGCTGTTCGACGACCTTGAACGCAAGCGCGACATCGCGGAATTCCTTGAACTGACCGAGGGCGGCGATGGTGTGCGCATTTTCATCGGCTCCGAGAACAAGTTGTTTTCACTTTCGGGTTCCAGTCTGGTCGTCTCTCCATATATGAACGCTGATCGAAAGATTGTGGGCGCGGTCGGCGTCATTGGCCCGACCCGGCTGAACTATGGCCGTATCGTCCCGATCGTGGACTACACAGCGCAACTGGTCGGTCGATTGATTTCCGACCGGTCTTGAGAGGGTAAGATGGCAGAGCCGAAACAGGACCAATTCGAGGAAGAGCAAGCGCCTGCTGCGGAAGAAGAGGCGGCCAAGGTCGACGCGGCTGATCCGGAGGTCGAGCTTGAGCTTTTGCGGGCTGAACGCGACGAACTTCGCGACCGTATGCTGCGCGCATTGGCCGATGCCGAGAACAGCCGCAAGCGCGCCGAGCGGGATCGCCGCGAAGCCGAGCATTACGGCGGCTCGCGCCTGGCGCGGGATCTTTTGCCGGTTTACGACAACCTCAAGCGCGCCATCGACGCCGCCAGCGAGGAAGAGCGCAATATCGCGGGCGGCGTGATCGAAGGCGTCGAGCTGACGATGCGCGAGTTGATCAACATCTTCTCGAAGCACGGCGTCACGCCCGTCGCGCCCGAGGTCGGCGACAGTTTCGATCCGCAGATGCATCAGGCCATGTTCGAGGCCCCGGTGCCGGAAACGAAAGCGGGCGAGATCATCCAGGTCATGGCCGAGGGCTTCTTGCTGCACGACCGGCTGTTGCGTCCGGCGCAGGTTGGCGTGTCGTCCAACCCCGGCTGATCAGTCGCCCAGCATCGATTTCAGGTCATAGATCAGGTTCAACGCCTCGCGCGCCGTCATCTCGTCGGGATGGGTGCCGCGCAGGCGGTCCTCGACCTCGGACGGTTTCACGGGACGCGCGGCCGGCTTGGGCGGCGTCGCCGAGAACAGGGGCAGATCGTCGATCAGCGTGCTGCGCTCGGGGCCTTCGCGTTCGCCCTGTTCCAAGGCATCCAGAACGATCTGCGCGCGCTCGATCACCTGGGCCGGCAGCCCCGCCAGTTTCGCGACCTGCACCCCGTAGGATCGATCCGCCGCCCCGGGCCGCACCTCGTGCAGGAAGATAATCTCGCCGTCCCATTCCTTCACGGCCATCGTCGCGTTGGTCAGGCCATCCAGCTTGGCCGACAGCGAGGTCATCTCGTGGTAGTGGGTCGCGAAAAGCGCGCGGCAACGATTGACCTCGTGCAGATGTTCCAGCGTGGCCCAGGCGATGGACAGCCCGTCATAGGTCGCCGTGCCGCGCCCGATCTCGTCGAGGATGACAAGCGCGCGGTCGTCGGCCTGGTTGAGAATGGTGGCTGTTTCGACCATTTCCACCATGAAGGTCGAACGCCCGCGCGCCAGATCGTCCGAGGCGCCGACGCGGCTGAAAACCTGGCTCACCAGTCCGATTTTCGCGCTGTCGGCAGGCACGAAACTGCCCATTTGAGCCAGAATCGCGATCAGGGCATTCTGGCGCAACCATGTCGATTTACCCGCCATGTTGGGGCCGGTCAGAAGGGTGATCGCGGCCCCGTCCTTGTCCGGCGATAGCGCGCAGTCATTGGCGACGAAAGGTGTGCCGGATTTCGAGAGTGCAGCTTCGACAACCGGATGCCGTCCGCCTGTGATCACGAAGGACCGGTCATCGGTCATCTCCGGCTTGGTCCAGTCGCCCTCTCGGGCGCGGCGGGCCAGTGCGGCGGCCAGATCCAGCTCGGCCAAGGCGCGGGCGGCGACGCCGATGCGGTCATGACCCTCTAGCACGGCGTCCCGCAGGGACTGGAACAAGGCGCGTTCGATCTCCAACGCCCGGTTCCCCGCGTTCAGGATGCGCGTCTCCAACTCGGACAGGTCCACCGTGGTAAACCGAACCGCATTCGCGGTGGTCTGGCGATGAATGAAGCGTTCCGAAAGGGGCGGTGCCAGCATCTTTTCCGCGTGGGTCGACGTCGTTTCGATGAAATAGCCCAGCACGTTATTGTGCTTGATCTTCAGGGACTTGACACCGGTCGCCTCGATATACTCGGCTTGCATCCCGGCGATGACACCGCGCCCTTCGTCCCGCAGCTTGCGCGCCTCGTCCAACTCGGCATCGTAGCCCCCCGCGATCAGCCCGCCATCGCGCAGTTGAACGGGCGGTTCCGCAACCAGGGCTGCGTCCAACTGGTCGCGCAGATCATCATGGCCCAGCAGACCCTCGCGCGCCTCGGCCAGCAGGGGCGGCAATTCGATGCCGTCAAGGCGTTCCGCCAGTCGCAAGGCACCGGCCAACCCATCGCGGATCGCGGCGAGGTCGCGCGGGCCGCCACGGTCGAGGGCAAGCCGCGACAAGGCCCGGTCAAGGTCGGGGGTCTGCCGCATCAGGGCATCCTGATCGTCTCTAACCTGCGTTTCAGAGACGAAAAACGACACGGCGTCGTGCCGCGCGCGGATGGTATCGAGGTGGGTTGAAGGGCCAGACAGGCGACGTTCCAAAAGACGCCCGCCGCCCGCGGTCAGCGTCCGGTCGAGCACCGATAACAGGCTGTTCGCCCGCCCGCCCGACAGCGCATGGGTCAGTTCGAGGTTTCGGCGCGTGGCGGCGTCGAGTTGCAGGATGCCGCTGCTGGTCTGCTGCCGGGGTGCGCGAAGCAGGGGCAAGCTCCCTTTCTGGGTCAGATCGAGATAGTCGATCAACGCCCCCATGGCGCCCAGCTCGGCACGGGAAAAGGCGCCGAACGCCTCCAGCGTTCCGACGGCGAACAGATCCTGAAGCCGTTTTTCCGCGGATTGAGAGTCAAAACTGCCGGGCGAAAGGGGCGTGACGGCGGCCCCCATTTCGGCGACGGCGTCCTGCCGGGCCACCTCCATACTGTCCTGAACCAGCACCTCGCGCGGGGCCAGCCGCGCCAGTTCCGGGCCAAGCCGGACGGGCGGGCAGGGCAGAACGCGGAAATCGCCCGTCGAAATATCGGCCCAGGCCAGGGCACCTTCGCCGCGAACCTCGGCATAGGCGGCCAGGAAATTGTGCCGCCGCGCATCCAGCAGGCTGTCTTCGGTCAGCGTGCCGGGGGTGACCAGCCGCACGACCTCGCGCCGGACAACAGCCTTGGAGCCGCCGCGTTTCTTCGCCTCGGCGGGGTCCTCCATCTGCTCGCAAATGGCGACGCGAAACCCTTTGCGGATCAGCGTCAGCAGGTAACTTTCGGCGCTGTGGACCGGGACACCGCACATCGGGATGTCGTCGCCATCATGCTTGCCGCGCTTGGTCAGCGCGATATCCAGCGCCTCGGCTGCGGCGACCGCATCCTCGAAGAACATCTCGTAGAAATCGCCCATCCGGTAGAACAAAAGCGCATCGGCATGTTGCGCCTTGATCTCCAGATACTGCGCCATCATCGGCGTGACGTGTGCGGTCATGCCCATCCCCCGTTTTGGCCGGATGACACTACGCAAGCGCGCGCCGGGATTGAAGCGGCAAAGCCGTCATTGTCGTCGCTTTTTCTGCCCGCTAAGACGTGACGACGCGCAAAGGGAGGGACGAGGCTTGGCCGAGAAAACACGTATCACGCGGGACGAGGCGCTTGCCTATCACCTGGAGCCGACGCCGGGGAAGATCGAGGTCCTGGCATCGACCCCGATGACCACGCAACGTGACCTGAGCCTTGCCTATTCGCCCGGTGTGGCCGTCCCCTGCGAGGTGATCGCGGAAAACCCTGAAACCGCCTATGATTACACGACCAAGGGCAACATGGTCGCCGTCATCTCGAACGGGACGGCGGTTCTGGGCCTCGGCAATCTCGGCGCGCTGGCCTCCAAACCGGTGATGGAGGGCAAGGCGGTGCTTTTCAAACGCTTTGCCGACGTCAACGCCATCGATATCGAGCTGGATACCGAGGACCCGGACGAGTTCATCAAGGCCGTGCAGCTTATGGGCCCGAGCTTCGGCGGTGTGAACCTCGAAGATATCAAGGCGCCGGAATGCTTCATCATCGAGCAGGCTTTGAAGGAAAAGATGGATATCCCCGTCTTCCACGACGACCAGCACGGCACGGCGGTCATCTGCGCCGCCGGCCTGATCAACGCGCTGCACCTGTCGGGCAAGAAGATCGAGGATTGCCGGATCGTCCTGAACGGCGCCGGGGCCGCCGGGATCGCCTGTATCGAGCTGCTGAAAGCCATGGGCGCGCGGCATGAAAACTGCATCGTCTGCGACACGAAGGGCGTGATCTACCAGGGTCGAACGGCGGGCATGAACCAATGGAAATCGGCCCATGCCGTCGCCACCGACATGCGCACGCTGGAAGAGGCGATGGAAGGGGCCGACGTGTTCCTGGGCGTGTCGGTGAAGGGGGCGGTGACGCAGGACATGGTGAAATCCATGGCCGACAACCCGGTCATTTTCGCCATGGCGAACCCCGACCCCGAGATCACGCCGGAAGAGGCGCACGAGGTGCGTGTCGATGCCATCGTCGCCACCGGGCGGTCTGATTATCCGAACCAGGTGAACAACGTCCTCGGCTTCCCGTATCTGTTCCGCGGGGCGCTGGATATTCACGCCCGCGCCATCAACGACGAGATGAAGATCGCCTGCGCCGAAGCGCTCGCCGCCCTCGCGCGCGAGGACGTGCCGGACGAGGTGGCCATGGCCTATGGCCGCAAGCTGAGCTTCGGGCGTGACTACATCATCCCCACACCCTTCGATCCGCGCCTGATCTACACGGTGCCCCCCGCCGTTGCGCGGGCCGGGATGGACACGGGCGTGTCGCGGCGGCCCATCGTCGATCTGGAAGGTTATGCCGATGGTCTGCGCGCGCGGATGGACCCGACCAGTTCCATCCTGCAAGGTATCTATGCACGGGCGCGGAATACGCAGGCCCGCATGATTTTTGCCGAAGGTGATGATGTCCGCGTCTTGCGCGCCGCTGTCGCCTATCAGCGCAATGGATTGGGCAAGGCGCTGGTGGTGGGCCGCGAGTCCGACGTGAAGGACAAGCTTGAGGCGGCGGGCCTTGGAGATGCCGTGCGCGAGTTGGAGGTCGTGAACGCCGCCAATACCGAGCATCTCGAAAGCTACAAATCCTTCCTTTACCAGCGTTTGCAGCGCAAGGGCTTTGATCGGCACGACATCCACAAGCTGGCCGCGCGGGATCGCCACGTCTTTGCCGCGCTGATGCTGGCCCATGGCCATGGCGATGCGTTGGTCACGGGGGCGACACGGAAATCAGCCCATGTGCTTGAGATGATCGGCAAGGTCTTTGATGCCGGTGCGGCGGATGGGGCGGTCGGGATCACCGCCTTGCTGCACAAGGGCAAGATCGTCCTAATCGGCGACACGCTGGTCAATGAATGGCCTGCCGAGGCCGATCTGGCCTTGATCGCCGAGCGTGGGGCGCATGTCGCCCGCGAATTGGGGATCGAACCGCGCGTGGCCTTCGTCAGCTTTTCGACCTTTGGCTATCCGGTCAGCGAACGCGCCGAGAAAATGCATCGCGCCCCGGCCGTTCTGGACCAGCGTGGCGTGGATTTCGAATATGATGGCGAGATGACCGTGGATGTGGCCCTGAACCCCAAGGTCATGGCGCAATACCCGTTCTGCCGCCTGTCCGGGCCCGCGAATGTGTTGGTCGTACCGGCCCGCCATTCGGCCAGTATCAGCGTGAAACTGATGCAGGAAATGGCGGGGGCCACGGTGATCGGCCCGATCCTGACCGGGTTGCAAAGCCCAATTCAGATCTGTTCGACGGTATCCACGGCAAACGACATCCTGAACATGGCGGTGATGGCGGCCTGCGAGATCGGGCGAAACCGCTGATCGAGGGACCGGCCCGCCGCGTCAGTGCGGCGGGTTTCGCATCGCTTGAATGTCCTGCACGCGATCCGGCCAGGTCGACCGGATATAGGCCAGAACTTCCCAGATTTCCTCGTCGCTCAGCGTGCCTTCGAAGGCCGGCATTCCGCTGCGAAAATCCGCAATACCGCGCTGGGCAAGCGCGCCCTGACCGCCAAGGCGCGTGTAGTCGAACAGCAAGACATTATCGTGGTGCCAGGTGTGCCCCGTTTCATCATGCGGTGGGGCGGGCAAAACGCCGTCCGGCCCGGGAAAACGCCAATCCTCCTGCCCTTCGAGGTTGGCCCCGTGGCAGGACGCGCAGTGATCGGCATAAAGCGCTTGGCCATTCTCGACATCCCGGTCCAACAACTCGTGACCGGCATGGGCGGATAGGGCCGAAACACACAATGCGGCCACCAAGGCCGGCCGTGAAAACCTTGTCATGCGCATGTCACTCCTGCCTGTAGATATCATGGCACCCCGAGCATGTTTCCCCGATGCTCTGAAGCGCAGGGCGCACATCGCCAAGGGTTTCGATGCCTCCGGCCAGTTCACCTGCGGCCATCTCCAGTCGGTTGGCCCTGTTGGTGAAATCCGCGAATTCCAGCCAGATCGTGTCCAAGGCTTCTGTGGCCGGGTCATCCCCGGGGTTCCGGAACAGCGGCACGATCTCGGAAGACTGAGTCCGAAGGTCCTGCAAGGCCTGGTTTGCCAATGCCCGGTCGAACGCGGTGGTGCCCCGCATCATGTTCACCAGCGCCTCAACGCTGTCTCCCATGTCGGTCATGTTATTCATCCGGGCTAGGACAGCCGGGTTTTCTACGCCCTGATGCGCGACGGCGGCGGTTCCGATGGCGACGGCAACCCCAAGCGTCAAAGCACTTGATAGCTTCATGAAAATTATCCCTGTTTGCGCAGCGAAAGGTTAACTGGCGTCAGGGCAGCCATCCAGTCACGTTTTCTCAAGGTCGCTGGCAAGGAACCCACGAAAAAGGCCCCCGAAAACGGGGGCCTGTTCGCGGTCCGGTTGGGTCAGCTTGCCAAGTCGTCCCAGAATTTCTTGACCTTGTCGAAAAAGCCCGACGCGTTGGGGTTGTTCGACTGGGAAAAGCTCTCTTCGAACTGGCGCAGCAGGGCCTTTTGTTCGCTGGTCAGTTTGACGGGTGTCTCAACGGCCAGTTCAATATACATGTCGCCGCTGCCCGACCCGCGCAGGGCAGGCATGCCCTTGCTGCGCAGGCGCATCTGGCGGCCCGACTGGCTGCCTTCGGGCACTTTCACCCGGCTGCGGCCGCCGTCGATGGTGGGTACTTCGACCTCGCCCCCCAGCGCTGCCGTGACCATCGAAACCGGCACGCGGCAAAACAGATCCATGCCATCGCGCTGGAACAGCGGATGATCTTCGACCTCGATAAAGATGTAGAGATCGCCGGCCGGTCCACCGCGCAACCCGGCCTCACCTTCACCCGACAGGCGGATGCGGGTGCCGGTTTCGACACCGGCGGGGATGTTCACGCTGAGTGCGCGGTCTTTCTGCACGCGCCCAGCGCCACCGCAGACCGAGCAGGGGTTCTTGACGATCTGGCCAGCACCCGAGCAGGTCGGGCAGGTGCGCTCGACGGTGAAGAAGCCCTGCTGCGCGCGGACCTTGCCCATCCCCGAACAGGTGGGACAGGTCACAGGCTCCGATCCGCCGTCCGATCCGGTTCCGCTACAGGAGGAACAGGGCACCGAGCTGGGCACGGTGATCTGCTTTTGCAGGCCCGAATAGGCCTCTTCGAGGCTGATCCGCAGGTTGTACCGCAGGTCGGAGCCACGCGTCGCCCGGCTGCGGCGTCCGCCCCCAGGGCCTCGTTGGCCGCCCATGAAATCGCCGAACAGATCTTCGAACACGTCGGAAAAGGCGCTGGCGAAGTCGCCCTGGCCCGGGCCGCCGCCATATCCCCCGGCGCGAGGACCACCCGCCATGCCGCCATCGAAGGCCGCGTGGCCGAACCGATCATAGGCCGCCTTCTTCTCGGGATCCTTCAGCACATCATAGGCCTCGTTCACTTCCTTGAACTGGGCCTCGGCATCGGGGTTGTCCGAGTTGCGGTCGGGGTGAAGCTCTTTCGCTTTCTTGCGATAGCCCTTCTTGATCTCGTCCGCGGACGCGCCGCGCTCGACCCCTAGAACCTCGTAGTAATCGCGTTTTGCCATGGGTTTTCCGTTCCTCCGGAAATGCAGGGGCCGACCCGGTTTCCCGGACCGGCCTCGGCACGGATCACGTTACGAGATCACGACCGCTTGCGATCGTCGTCGAGATCTTCGAAATCGGCGTCCACGATGTCGTCATCCACGGGGCGCGCTTCGTCTTCGTCCGATGCCTCGCCGGCCTCGGCCTCTTCCTGTTGCGCCTTGTAGATGGCTTCACCCAGCTTCATCGAGGCTTCGGTCACGTTCTGGATGCCGCCCTTGATCTTGCTGACTTCGCCGGTCTCAAGTTGTTCCTTGAGGTTCTTGATGGCCAGTTCGATCGCTTCGACCGTGGTCGGATCGACCTTTTCACCATGCTCCTCAAGCGATTTCTCGGTCGAGTGAATCAGGCTTTCGGCCTGGTTCGTGGTTTCGACCAGTTCCTTGCGCTCCTTGTCGGCCTCGGCGTTTTCCTCGGCCTCGCGCACCATGCGGTCGATATCCTCGTCCGACAGACCACCCGACGCCTGGATGGTGATCTTCTGCTCCTTGCCGGTGCCCTTGTCCTTGGCGCCGACCGACACGATGCCGTTGGCGTCGATGTCGAAGGTCACCTCGATCTGCGGCACGCCGCGCGGGGCGGGCGGGATGTTCTCCAGGTTGAACTGACCGAGCATCTTGTTGTCGGCCGCCATCTCGCGCTCACCCTGGAAGACGCGGATGGTCACGGCGTTCTGGTTGTCCTCGGCGGTCGAGAAGATCTGCGCCTTCTTGGTCGGGATCGTCGTGTTGCGGTCGATCAGGCGGGTGAAGACCCCACCCAGCGTTTCAATACCCAGCGACAGCGGCGTCACGTCGAGCAGGACAACGTCCTTCACGTCACCTTGCAGAACACCGGCCTGGATGGCGGCGCCCAGGGCCACGACCTCGTCAGGGTTCACACCCTTGTGCGGCTCTTTCCCGAAGAAGTTGGTCACTTCCTCCACCACCTTGGGCATGCGGGTCATGCCGCCGACCAGAACCACCTCGTCGATCTCGCCTTTCGACAGACCGGCATCTTTCAGAGCGGCCTGGCAGGGCTTGAGCGACTGCTTGATCAGGTCGCCAACGAGGCTTTCCAGCTTGGCGCGGGTCAGCTTCATGACCATGTGCAGCGGCTGACCGTTGGACCCCATCGAGATGAAGGGCTGGTTGATCTCGGTCTGGCTGGAGCTGGAAAGTTCGATCTTGGCCTTTTCCGCCGCCTCTTTCAGGCGCTGCAGGGCCATCTTGTCCTGGGTCAGGTCGACCGAATGCTCTTTCTTGAACTCTTGCGCCAGGTAATTGACGATCCGCATGTCGAAGTCTTCACCGCCAAGGAACGTGTCCCCGTTGGTCGACTTCACCTCGAACAGGCCGTCGTCGATTTCCAGAATGGTGATGTCGAAGGTGCCGCCGCCAAGGTCATAGACCGCGATCGTCTTGCTGTCCTTCTTGTCGAGACCGTAGGCCAGTGCGGCCGCCGTCGGCTCGTTGATGATGCGCAGCACTTCCAGACCGGCGATCTTGCCGGCGTCCTTGGTGGCCTGGCGCTGGGCGTCGTTGAAATAGGCGGGAACCGTGATGACGGCCTGCGTCACATCCTCGCCGAGATAGCTTTCGGCGGTTTCCTTCATCTTGCCGAGGATCTGCGCCGAGATCTGCGAGGGGCTGTACTTCTCGCCATTCACCTCGACCCAGGCGTCGCCGTTGCCGCCATCGACGATCTTGTAGGGGACAAGACCCTTGTCCTTCTCGACTTCGGCGTCGCCGAGACGGCGGCCGATCAGGCGCTTGACGGCGAAGATGGTGTTTTCGGGGTTCGTCACCGCCTGGCGCTTGGCCGGCTGGCCGACGAGGCGTTCATCGTCGGTATAGGCGACGATCGAGGGCGTCGTGCGCGCCCCTTCGGAGTTTTCGATGACCTTGGGCTGGCTACCATCCATGATAGCGACACAGGAGTTGGTGGTGCCGAGGTCGATACCGATCACTTTGGCCATGGTTGTCTGGTCCCTTTCTTCAAGCGAACGGGCGGGGCGGGTCCGATCGCGGCCCCCGAGCCGCCACTTCTGACGTGGAATGTGACCGACCCGATTGCACGCCGAGCCGGTTTCGGTCGCTATATAAGTAGGGGTCCATACCCCTGCAAGCGTTGCACGTTATGTGAAAGACGAGATTCATAGATGAGCGAGATCGATCTGAACGGCGTGAGGGTTCTGCCCGGCTTGCTGAACCGGGCGGACCAGGTCGCACTGGTCGAGGATCTGCGACGCGTGGTGCAGGCGGCGCCGCTGTTTCATCCCGTCACGGCGCGGGGCAAGCAAATGTCGGTGCGGATGACCTCGGCCGGCGACTATGGCTGGGTTTCGGACCGCCGCGGCTATCGCTACGAGCGCCTGCATCCGCAGGGGATGGAATGGCCCGCGATCCCCTCCATCGCGCTGCGGGTCTGGCGGGAGGTATCCGGGGTGGATCGCCCGCCGCAGTGCTGCCTTGTCAATTTCTACGATGAAGGCGCGCGCATGGGGCTGCACCAGGACCGGGACGAGGCCGATTTCGACATGCCGGTGGTCTCGATCTCTCTCGGAGATGAGGCCTTGTTCCGGGTCGGCCAGACCACGCACGGCGGGCCGACCAAATCCATCTGGCTGCGCTCGGGCGACGTGGCTGTTCTGTCCGGGGCGTCGCGGCTGGCCTATCACGGCATAGATCGGGTCAAGCCGGGCAGTTCCACCCTCTTGCCGCAAGGTGGCCGGATCAACCTGACGCTTCGGGTGGTGGATTAACGCTTGGCGTCCCAGCTCACCGAGGCATGCTTGCGCGTGTAGAAATCGCCCAAGGTGCCCAAGAGGATCAGCACCAAGGTCGCGTAAAGCGGGTACTGCCAATTGGTGTAGTGGGGAAAGTAGTTCACGAAGGTGAAGCCGCGGGCCTGGTCGATGATGTGAAACAGCGGGTTCCAGTCGAACATGCTGACCATGAAGCTAGGCATCATGTTGGCGACGAACATCTTGCCCGAGGCGATCATGTTGGCGCGGACATAGACCAACTGGAGGATGGCGACGACATCCGGGGCCCAGGGTTTCAGCGCCAGCAGGATCAAGCCCACCGCGCAGCCCGATCCCCAGGCCAGCAAGAACATCATGAACGCGCCCGCCCAGTCATGCAGTTCGATCGGTGACACCAGGGTGTGCAGGCAGAAAAGGATCACCAAAAGGCTGATCGTCTTGACGTATAGCGTGGACAGCGCCGCAGAGAGGATCGAGACGAGCGTGTTCATCGGCGCGTGCTGCATCATGGACGAGGTCGGCCCATCGGTGCGCATGATCGCCGTCACCGCCTGAATGTGGGAGAGATACAGGAAAATCCCCGTCAGCAGGTACAGCATGAAATCCCCGCGGATCGCCATCGTGCGGGTCCCGAGGAGGTTGAACATGAAATAGAACGCAGCGACGAACAAAAGGCTTTGCATGATGCTCAGCCCGATCGCGACCATGGCGTTGCCATGAGTCTGGCGCACGCGACGGACCGAGGCGTGATAGGTCACCCCGAGGAAATTGAAGAAAAGCGCCCAGGTGGACGTCGGTTTCGTGGTCTGGAACATTCCGCTCGGCCTCGAACTGGTTTGGGTCGCGTTTTGACGTCTCAATTGGGCGATTATGTGACCCGGTCGCAGAGCTTCTCTTGCCGTTTCGTGTTTCGGAAACGATAACGCGGGGCAGGTTTCGGATCAATCAGACGCAAGGGGCTGGCGCTTTGGACAATGAAGAATTGATGAAAGTGTTGCGGCGCGCCGCGATTGAGGGTGGCCGCAAGATCATGGAGATCTACGAGGCCGATGATTTCGACGTCCGCGCCAAATCGGACGATAGCCCGGTCACCGCCGCCGACGAAGCCGCCGATGCGATCATTTCCGAACATCTGCGCGCCGCCTTTCCCGATATCGCCCTCGTCACCGAAGAGCAGGCCGACAGCCACGACCAGACCGCCGACCGGTTCCTGATTGTCGATCCGTTGGACGGCACCAAGGAATTCATCCAGCGCCGTGGTGATTTCACCGTCAATATCGCGCTGGTCGAAAACGGCACCCCTGTTTTCGGCGTGGTCTATGCCCCTGCGAAGGAGCGGCTGTTCTACACGCGCCCGGATGGTCAAAGCGTCGAGGAAACCGGCGCGTTCGATCTGGAAACCCCCGGACCTACCACCGAGATCCACGTATCGCAGCCCGACAATGGCGCGCTGCGGGTCGTTGCGTCTAAGTCCCACCGCGATGCCGCGACGGATGCCTATATCGGCAAATACGCCTGCGCCGACATGAAAAGCGCGGGTTCGTCTTTGAAATTCTGCCTCGTCGCCACCGGGGAGGCCGATCTTTACCCCCGGCTTGGCCGCACGATGGAATGGGACACCGCCGCCGGGGACGCAGTGTTGCGCGGGGCCGGTGGCCAGATGGTCCGTTTCGACGATCACGCCCCCTTCACCTACGGCAAGGACGGGTTCGCGAACGTGTTCTTCATCGCCTACGCCCCGGGCGTCGATCTGAAACCGGCATGAGCGTCGTTTGTGTCATCCCGGCGCGCTTTGCCTCGACGCGCTATCCCGGAAAACCCCTTGCCGAGTTGCGCGGCGCGACAGGCGAGTCGCGCAGCCTGATCGAAAGAAGCTGGCGTGCCGCCTGCGAGGTCGATCAGTTCGACGCGATCTATGTCGCCACCGACGATGATCGTATCGCCGAGGCCGCAAAGGCGTTTGGCGCGGATGTTCTGATGACCTCGGACACGTGCCGGAACGGAACGGAACGCTGCGCCGAGGCGCTGGGCCTTCTGGGCGACGGTGTCGAGATGGTGGTCAACCTTCAGGGTGACGCGCCCCTTACCCCGCCCTGGTTTCTCGTGGCGTTGATCGAGGGGTTGCGGTCCGACAGCCAGGCGGCACTGGCCACGCCCATCCTGCGCTGCGACGGAGAGACCTTGGCCGCGCTGAAGGCGGATCGCGCGGCAGGGCGCGTCGGGGGAACGACGGCGGTGTGCGACAGCGAAAAGCACGCGCTCTATTTCTCGAAAGAGGTCATTCCCTATACCGCGCAAGACTATGCGCCCGACGCCGAAACGCCGGTGTTCCACCATGTCGGGGTCTATGCCTACCGCCCTTGGGCGCTGCATGCCTATCCCGACTGGTCGGTCGGGCCTTTGGAAACGCTGGAAGGCCTGGAGCAGCTCCGCTTCCTCGAAGCCGGTCACAAGGTCCGCTGCGTCGAGGTCGAAGCCCGCGGGCGCAAGTTCTGGGAACTCAACAACCCCGAGGATATCCCCCGCATCGAATCGATGCTGTCGGAGATGGGGCTGCCGTGATGGCCAAGCCTCGGCTCAGCGTGGTGGTGGTCAGCCATGGTCGCCCCGCCGCGCTGTGCCGGTGCTTGCTGGGTTTCCATCAGCAGGACGCGGGCGATGTCGAGGTCGTCGTCGTGGCCGATCCCGACGGGTTATCCGCCATCTCCAGGCTGCCCTTTCATGCGCGGTTGAAGACCGCCCTGCAGCAAGGCGAAAACATTTCGACCGCCCGCAACGATGGTGTTGCACTTGCCGCGGGCGACGTGGTGGCCTTTGTCGATGACGATGCCGTGCCTGCCCCGACATGGGCAACGCGGGTCAAGGCGGCCTTTGCCGAACAGCCCATGATCGACGCGATGACCGGCCCCGTGATCGGTCGCAACGGGATCAGCCTGCAATGGGGCGAGACTGGCGTCGACCGGACAGGCCGTGATCGTAATCTGTCGGACGGCGATGGGGTCGTGCGCAAGCTGCATGGCACGAACATGGCAATGCGCCGGTCCGTGTTCGACCGGATCGGCGGGTTCGATCCGGCCTTCGCCTTCTATCTCGACGATACGGACTTCGCCATTCGCATGGCCGAGGCTGGCCTGCAGTCGGCCTTGACCTGGGACATGATCGTACATCACGGCTTTGCCGCCAGCGCGCGCCGCAGCGAAGATCGCGTGCCGCTGAGCTTGCATGATATCGGCGCCTCGACCGCTGTGTTCCTGCGCAAGCATGCAAGCGAAGGTGAAATCGAGGCTCAGATCGACCAGCTTGTCGCGGATCAGCGCCGGCGATTGCTGCTTCTAGCCCGGCGACGAAAGATCGACGCGCGTGCGATGCGGGAGTTGATGGAGAGCCTTCATGCCGGTCTCGAAGACGGGCGTCAAAGGCGCACCTCGCATCCGCAGGTTACCCCGGCTAATCTGCCGTTCCTGCCTTTGCGCGATGCGCCGGCCACAGGCTGGTCGATCCTGTCGGGCTGGCGGCACCAGGCATCGCGTCTGAGGCGGGAAGCGGCGGATCTGGTGGCAAGCGGTCAGAGAGTGAGCCTGTTCCTGTTCGAGCCGACCCCCCGCAAACACAAGGTCAGTTTCACCGAAGGCGGATGGTGGGAACAGACGGGCGGTTTGTTCGGCCCCTCGGACCGCGATGGCCCGCCTGTGCAAGCCTGGCGGTTTCAAACGCGGCTGGACACGGAATTGGCCCGCGTTCGCACCGAAAGAGGCCACGATTGACGGATTTCATTGTTTCGAACCCAGCAACGATTCAGTAATGTTATTCATGTAGATAGTGCACAAGCGCCGAACGGCGGTGATCCATAAGGGGCAGTTATGAAACGGAAAGTTACAAAGGCAATCTTCCCCGTGGCCGGTTTGGGCACGCGATTCTTGCCAGCGACCAAATCGATCCCGAAAGAGATCATGACCTTGGTCGACCGCCCCTTGATCCAATATGCCATCGACGAGGCGCGCGCCGCTGGAATCCGCGAATTCATCTTCGTGACCAGTCGCGGCAAAAGTGCGCTGGAAGACTATTTCGATCAGGCGCCCGAGTTGGAAAATTCCCTCCGCAAGAAGGGCAAGGACGATCTTCTCGCCGCCCTCAAGACCACCAACATGGAGTCGGGCGCGATCGCCTATATCCGCCAGCACAAGGCGCTTGGCCTTGGCCATGCCGTTTGGTGCGCGCGGCGTCTTCTGTCGAACGAACCCTTCGCGGTGATCCTGCCCGATGACGTGATCGCGGCGGAAACGCCCTGTCTTCAGCAGATGGTCGAAGCCTATGAAGAGCTTGGCGGCAACATGGTCGCCGCGATGGAAGTGCCTGACGACAAGACGCACGCCTACGGCATCCTCGACGTGAAAGAGGATATGGGCAGCGTCGTGTCGGTGAACGCGATGGTCGAAAAGCCGGAGGCCGGCACCGCCCCCTCGAACCTCGCGGTGATCGGGCGGTATATCCTGCGCCCGGACGTGATGGGCCATCTGAACCGGATCAAGACCGGCGCCGGCGGAGAGATCCAGTTGACCGACGCCATCGCGCGCGAGATCGAGGACGGCGACAATGTCTATGGTTTCCGCTTCCGCGGGCAGCGGTTCGATTGCGGATCGAAGGCCGGTTTCCTGCAGGCGACGGTGGCCTTTGGCTTGGCGCGCGAAGACCTGCGCGACGAATTCACCGAGTATCTGACCGACGTGATCTCGGCCCGGACAGCCGCACAGTGACAGCCCTGTCCGGTGGACCGGGCGAGATCTGGCTGGACGTGACGCGCCTGCTGACGCGGGTGGGACGCGGTGCCTTGACCGGCATCGATCGCGTCGAGATGGCGTATCTCGACCATCTCCTGGCATCGGATGGCGCGTGTCGTTTCTTGTGCCGCACGACGCGGGGCTACCTTCTGCTTGGCCGTGAGGGTGGTCGGGCGCTCGCCCATCTGGCCACGGGACAAAAGCCACTGGACCAGGCCGATACGTGGTCCCGGATCACCGGGCGGGGCGCACGCCCGCGTCACCGGGCCGAGGCCACCCTGCGCCCCTTCGCAGTGGACCGTTGCCCCCATTGGGGCTTGTCCCGGCTTCTTGGCAGGAAGCTCGAGGGCGAAACAATTTACCTGAATACCGGTCACGCGAACCTGATGGAACAGACCCTTCTGCCGTTGAAATCCGCGGGCGTAGAAATTGGCGTGCTGATCCATGACATCATTCCAGTGTCGCATGCGCAGCTGGTGCCGACCGGGCAGGCCGAAACCTTTTCTCGGAAACTGTCGGCCGCGCGGACCTATGGCGACCTCGTGATCTGCAATTCGCGCGACACCGCAAACCGGCTTTCCGCGCTTTGGGGTGACGGCGCGGACCACCCCGCGATCGAGGTGGCTCATCTGGGCGTGACGTCGTTCCATCCCTCTGCGGGGCAAGACCGCGATCCCACGCGGTTCGTGATGATCGGCACGCTCGACCCCCGTAAGAACCACGCGGTCATCCTCGACGCGTGGAGCCTGCTGGCCGACAGTGAGGACCCGGCAGAGCTGCCGCATCTCCACATCATCGGCGCCCCGGGCTGGCGCGGCGCAGAGATCGAGGCCGCGATCCGGGCCCACCCGCTATTCGGCACGCATATCCACCTGCACGGCCCCCTGCCGGATGCGCAACTGTCGCGGCATCTCTCTCGGTCCAGCGCGCTGCTTTACCCCTCGCTGGCCGAGGGGTTCGGCCTGCCCCCGTTCGAAGCCCTCGCGCATGGGGCGTTGCCGATCTGCGCCGATCTTCCGGTCTTGCACGAAGTCCTTGGCGCGCAAGCCGTTTACCTGCCCCCGAACGATGCCTATTCTTGGGCGGAAACGATTATACAACGAATGGCAGGCATATTGGCAGGGCCGGACAGGTCCGATGTCGAACTGCCCCGATGGCAGGATCATTTCGAAACGGTCTCCGGGCTTTTGCAACGGCCCGGCGGGATTGAGCGGGAAGGAAAGGGATGAAGGCGGCAAGACGCTATGCCTTGCGCCTTGAGCGCCGAAAATACCTCGTCCGCGCCTGGCGGAAGAGCCGTTCCCTGCTGCCTGTCGCCGACCGCACCGACGCCATCCGCCCGAAAGACATCCTGTGTTTCTGCACGCTGAGAAACGAACGCGTGCGGCTGAAATATTTCCTGTCCTATTACCGCGACCGGGGCGTTTCGCATTTCTTCTTCGTCGACAATGACAGCGAGGATGGCACGCGGGAATACCTGGCCCAGCAGCCCGATTGTTCCGTCTGGACCACGGATGCCAGCTACAAGCGGTCCCGCTTCGGGATGGATTGGATCAACCGCCTGCTGCGGATTTACGGGCATGGGCATTGGTGCCTGACCGTCGATCCGGACGAATTCCTGGTCTACCCGTTCTCGGATACCCGGCCGATCCCCGCGCTGACCGATTGGCTGGGCGCGTCCTCGATCAAGAGCTTCGGGACGATGCTTCTGGATATGTATCCCAAGGGTGCGATCACGGCGCAGCCCTATGCCGAGGGGCAAAACCCGTTCGAGATCGCCTGTTGGTTCGACTCCGGCAACTACACGATCGAGCGGAACTGGGTTTACGGGAACCTCTGGATTCAAGGCGGCCCGCGCGCCCGCGCCTTCTTCAAGGATCTGCCCGCGCGCGCGCCCGCGCTTAACAAGATCCCGCTGGTGAAGTGGCACCGGTCCTACGCCTATGCCAGTTCGACCCACATGCTTTTGCCGCGCGGGTTGAACCTCGTGTACGACGAATGGGGCGGGGAGAAGACCTCGGGCGTGCTGCTCCATGCCAAGTTCCTCGACATCTTCACCGAGAAGGCCGCCGAGGAGTTGGAGCGGCGCCAGCACTACGCCGCCAGTGCCGAGTATCGCGCCTATCATGACGGGTTGAACGCGAACATGGATTTCTGGACCCGCTGGTCCGAGAAATACATCAACTGGCGCCAGCTCGAGATCCTTGGCCTCATGTCGAAGGGGAACTGGGCATGAGCACGCTGGGATTCGTCATGCTCTGCCACACGGCGCTGCACCGGGCGGCGCAAGTGGCCCGCCATTGGGCCGAGCGGGACTGCCCCGTTGTCATCCACGTCGACAAATCCGTCGGCCGCGAGCGCTACGATAAGTTCCGCAAGGACCTGGCCGACCTCGAAAATGTCCGCTTCTGCAAGCGCCATCGCTGCGAATGGGGCACCTGGTCCCTGGTCGAGGCGAGCCAGACCGCCAGCGAGATGATATTGAGGGAGTTTCCGGGCGTCCGGCATGTCTACCTCGCCTCGGGATCCTGCCTGCCGCTGCGCCCCGTGGACGATCTGCGCGCCTACCTGTCGGCGCGGCCCAACACCGATTTCATCGAAAGCGTCACCATTCGAGACGTCGATTGGACGGTCGGCGGCCTGAACGAAGAGCGGTTCCAGTTCCGCTTTCCCTTCTCGTGGAAACGCAATCGGCATCTCTTTGACCGTTATGTCGAGTTGCAGCGCAAGGTCGGGTTCCGCCGCCGCATCCCCGAGGGGATCGTCCCCCATCTGGGCAGCCAGTGGTGGTGCCTGACCCGCCAGACCCTCTCCGCGATCCTCGAAGACCCGCGGCGCAGAGAGTTGGAGCGGTATTTCAAGCTCGTCTGGATTCCCGACGAAAGCTACTACCAGACGCTGGCCCGGAATTACGCGCGCAATATCGAAAGCCGGTCCCTGACGCTGTCCAAGTTCGACTTTCAGGGCAAGCCGCATGTCTTCTACGACGACCACCTGCACCTGCTGCGCCGGTCGGATTGTTTCATCGCGCGCAAGATCTGGCCCAAGGCGACCCGTCTCTATGCAACCTTCCTGAGTGCCGATCACACGGGCGAACGCATGGCCGAACCCGCACCGGGCAAGATCGACCGGGTGTTTTCCAAGGCGCTGGAGCGGCGGACGCGGGGTCGCTCCGGCCTCTACATGCACAGCCGCTTTCCCAACAAGGGCTGGGAAAACGGGCGCACCGCCGCGCCCTATTCGATGTTCCACGGGTTCAATGACCTGTTCGATGATTTCGAAGGCTGGCTGTCGCGGCGTCTGGGCACGACGGTTCACGGCAACCTCTTCGCGCCGCAAAAGGCGCGGTTCGCGGGCGGCGGCGATGTTTATGCCGGCTGCCTGTCGGCCGATCCGAAACTGCGCGATTACAACCCCGAAGCGTTCCTGAAAAACCTGATCTGGAACACGCGGGGCGAGCGGCAGGTCTTCATGTTCGGCCCGCAAGACACGCAGCAGCACGGCGCCTTCATGGCCAACGATGCCAATGCGCAGATCTCTGTGATTACCGGGGCCTGGGCGGTGCGGCTGTTCTCGGCCAATCGCAACTTCGCCGATATCCGGGCCGAGGCCGCGCGATTGCAGCGGCGCGAGGTGACGTTTATCGAAACCCTGCGCGAACGCGGCGCGCGGGCCGACATCCGGATCTGGACGCTGGCCGAGTTCATCGAGGATCCGATGGAAAACCTGCAAGGCATCCTCGACGCGATGGAGGGTGCGCCCCTGCAACGGCTGACCGAGGCGCCGCGCATGCGCGACCTGCGCGGGTTCCCGCAGTTCCTGCAAAGTCTCAAGAACCAGGGAATGAACCCCTTCGTCGTCGGAGATTTCCCGCAAGAGGGCTATGGCCCGCCCATGCAAACCGGCGATGGCAGCCGGCCCTACCTGGTGCAGTAAGCGATGACCCGACCCTTCGATGCCTTCGTTCTTTTCGCGGAAATGCGGACCGGGTCGAATTACCTCGAAGATTCGCTGAACGCGTTTCCCGACATCACCTGTTACGGCGAGGTCTATAACCCCACCTTCCTCGGCCATCACAACCGGTTCGAGCTGTTCGGCTACGACATGGAGCGGCGCGAGAAAGACCCCCTTGGCCTTCTCGACCGCATGATCGAGGCCACGGACGGGATCGCCGGTTTTCGCCTGTTTCACGATCATGATGACCGGGTGGTCGATGCCGTGTTGCCCAACCGGCGGATCGCCAAGGTCATCCTGACGCGCAATCCCTTGGAAAGTTATGTCAGCCGCAAGATCGCCAGCGAAACCGGCCAGTGGCGTCTGACCGACATGAAGAACGCGAGGACGGCCAAGATCCGCTTCGACGCGGGCGAGTTTGACGATCTGCTCGATGCGCTCATCCCGTTTCAGGACAGGCTCAGGCACGGATTGCAGGTCTCCGGCCAGACGGCGTTCCATATCCGCTACGAAGATATCAATGATCCCGAGATCCTGAACGGCTTGGCGCGTTACCTCGGCTCGGCGGCAGAGGTCGAGAAAACCTCTCAGAAGCTGAAGAAGCAAAACCCCAGCGACCTGCGCGACAAGGTCGAGAATTACGACGAGATGGTCGCCGAGCTTCAGAACCTCGACCGGTTCGGCCTTGATCGCGCGCCTGATTACGAACCGCCACGGCAGGCGGGCGTGCCGGGCTACGTCGCGCACCCCGAGGCGGGGCTTTTGTTCATGCCGATCAAGGGCGCACCCGAGACTGCCGTCCTCGACTGGATGGGCAAGATCGGCGGCGTGGGGCGGGACAACCTGCTGCGCAAGATGAGCCAGAAGGACCTGCGAGCGTGGATGAAGGCGCATCCGGACTATCGCAGTTTCACGGTCCTGCGCCACCCGGTGCTTCGGGCGCATGTCGTGTTCAACCGGTTCATCCTGCCGAATGATCGCCCGATCTATGCCGATCCGCGCAAGATCCTGCGCCAGCGTTACAACTTGCCCATTCCCAACCATGCCCCGGATGAAAGCTGGACGGCTGAACACCACAAAGAGGCGTTCGCGGTGTTCCTTGGCTTCCTCAAGGGCAACCTCGCGGGCCAGACCAGCATTCGCGTGGACAACGCTTGGGCCAGCCAGACCGGGCTGTTGCAGGGCATGAGCACCGTTGCGCTGCCACAGGCCACGGTGCACGAGGATGACATGGCGACGATGCTTCCCATGCTGGCGCGTGCCGCAGGTGTGGAGGATGTTCCCGATGTCGGGGCCGAGGCGTTGCCGGGTCCCGTCGCGCTGGATGCGATTTATGACGGCAAGATCGAGAAAGCGGTGATCGAGGTCTATCGCCGCGATTACCTGAATTTCGGATTTCCGCGCTGGAATCGGCGCTGAGGTATCAGGCGGCCTGGCTTGCCTGTGCGTCGGTCAGCAGGGTGTGCAGCGTGGCAGGGTCGGAATTGGCCCGCAGCTTGGCACACAGGGCCGCGTCCCGCAGCGTGCGCGAGACAAGCGCCAGCGCCTTGAGGTGATCGACGCCCGTATCGCTGGGCGCAAACAGCGCGAAGATCAGGTCGACCGGTTGCTTGTCTGCCGAATCGAAATCGATCGGACGCTCCAGTTTCAGGAATGCGCCCTGAACCTCGGTCAGGTCATGAAGGCGGGCATGGGGCAGGGCCACGCCATGGCCAACCCCGGTCGGGCCGAGGCTTTCACGCTCTTGCAGGGCGTCGAAGATGGTCGACGATTTCAGCCCGATCAGACCTTCGGCAAGGTCTGCGATGCTTTGCAGCAAGCGTTTCTTGCTCGACACGTCGCTCACGACTTTCACCGCTTGCGGCTTGAGTAGTTGCGAAAGGTCCATGCCTGTATCCCTTTGTAGCAACCGCCCCGGACCGTTTCACGGTGGGGGGCGGCGCAAAATCTTAAGTGGGTCTCAGAGGCTGGGGTCGATCCAGCCCACGTTGCCGTCGTCGCGGCGATAGACGACGTTCACCTTGTCATGTTTCTCATTGCGGAACACCAGCAGCGGCGCACCGGCAATTTCCATCTGCATCACGGCTTCACCGACCGACAGAGAGGGGATCTTGGTTTCCATCTCGGCCACGATGATCGGCTGCAGCGTTTCCGGTTCGGCATCTTCGTCATGCGCTTCGGATGAGGCGAGGATATACGTGGGCGCCTGCATGACATCAATGGGCTGGGTCCGCTCGCGGTGATGGTCTTTCAGGCGACGCTTGTAACGGCGCAACTGTTTTTCCATCTTGTCCGCCGTCTTCTCGAAAGCGGCGTAGATTTCATGCGCAAGGCCCTTGGCCGAGGCGGTCAGGCCGGTCGAAAGGTGAACCGTCGCTTCGCAGACGAATTCCGCGCCGGATTTCGAAAAGATCACCGTCGCGTCCGTGGGCCGCTCGGCGTATTTTTCGACCACAGCATTCAGGCTGTCCTTCACATGGGTCTGCAAGGCATCGCCGATGTCGATTTGCTTACCGCTGATTTGATAACGCATGATGTCTCCCGATTTAGTGGCGCAGGAATGGACTCAGCCGGGGACGACTGCAACCCTGCGCAAGGTGTTTTTGACTTGTCCGGGGTTCTTTCCTGCGCGGCTTCGGGGCGCAATGCGGCGCGAAGTCCGGCGTTCGGAAAGGGATGAAGCGAGCGCGGTCATCGCTGATATTTGGCCGTGAGTCTGGGGTCCGTGTCAATCCAAAGCAGAACGCGGGGGGCGCTTTTCACCCGATACTGAAGGTCTCGCCAAGGTAAACACGGCGAACGGTTTCGTCGCGCACGACCTCGTCGGCGGTGCCGGACATGATGATGGCGCCGTCATGCAGGATGTAGGCGCGATCCACGATTTCCAGCGTCTCGCGCACGTTGTGATCCGTGATCAGAACCCCGATCCCGCGTGTCTTGAGCTCTCCCACCAGATGGCGGATGTCGCCCACCGCGATCGGATCGACCCCGGCAAAGGGTTCGTCCAGCAGAACGAAGCGCGGGTTCGAGGCAAGACAGCGCGCGATCTCGGCCCGCCGCCGTTCCCCACCCGAGAGCGACAGGGCAGGCGCGCGGCGCAGATGTTCGATGGAGAACTCGGTCAGCAGCTCTTCCAACCGCTCCTTGCGGCGGGCGCGCTTCTTCTCGACGATTTCGAGAATGGCCATGATATTGTCTTCGACCGAGAGGCCGCGAAAGATCGACATTTCCTGCGGCAGGTAGCCGATCCCGGCGCGGGCCCGGCGATACATCGGAAACAGGGTCACATCCTGCCCGTCGATGGTGACCGTCCCGCCGTCGGGTGTGATCAGGCCCGCGATGCAGTAAAACGACGTGGTCTTGCCCGATCCGTTCGGGCCCAGCAGCGCCACGACCTCGCCCCGGTTCAGCTCAAGCGAGACATCGCGGATCACGAGGCGGCGCTTGTAGCTTTTGCGCAGGCGATCGACGCGCAGGCCGGTCGCCCCACCGTCAGTGACCGAAAGGTGCAGCCGCTCGCTCATTCCGATCCGCCGGTATCCAGGACCGTGCGAACGCGTCCGTCGACCGATCCGTTCCCGGTGCGCATGTTCACGACCATTCGGTCCCCGGCCACCGCTGTTGTGCCCTGGGTGACAAGGACATTGCCGCGCATCGTCAGCATGGCGGTTTCGACATCGTAGCGCGCTTCGCTGCCTTCGGCGGCGTCTGCCCCGCGCGTCACCAGAACGCCGCCGGTGGCCACGACTTCACGCACCTCGTTGCGCCCGGTCTGGTCGGAATAGAGGATGCGCACCTGCCCCGCGGCCATCCGCAGATCACCCTGCACCACCAGAACATTACCCGAGAACACGGCCTCTCCGGTCGTCTGGTCCAGTGTCAGCCCATCTGCCGTCACCTCGACCGGCTGGTCGGGATCATAGGCCACCCCGCCAAAACCGACCTCCACCTGGGCGAGCGTCATCCCCGGCAGCCCGGCCGCAAGGCACAGGCCCAAAATCCCACAGATCAATAGCTTGCGCATTTCGCGCTCCTTAATTCTCCGGCTGATATAGCAGCCGGACACCGCCGGTGAAACTGACAACCGCACCTTCCGACGGTCCGGTCACCTCCATTGCACCTGCGGTCAGGGTAATGCCCGGCCCGGTGATTTCGACATCCGTGTCCGTGCTCAGGCCGGTCTGGGCCAGCAGGACATGGATTTCCTCGGTCACCAGGCGGTACCCAAGCTCGGTCGTGGCCGTGACGCCGCCGAACAGGTCGGCCACCTGCCCGGCAAGGTCGATATACCCGCTGGCCGCATCCAGCGTCAGAACATCGCCATCGGGCAGCGCCATGCGGCCCGAGACGTTCTCGGTCGCGATGGCCTCGGTGCGGGTGCGGTCGGCGTCGAAACTTGGCGTCGCGGCATCGGCCACCAGCGTCAGTTCGCGCCCATCTTCGAGAACACCCGCAAAGCGCGGCTGGGTCAGGCGCTGTTCGCGGGCGAGTTCTTCGACATCGACCTCGGCGTAAGGAATCGCTTGCTCGGGGTCGGGCGGGTTCGCGAACAGGAAAAGCGTTGACAACAGCGCCAGCGCAGCCAGCGGCAGGGTCAGTTTCAGACCCATCACCACCGTGCTGTAGCGACTGCCGCTTGCCATGCTGCGTGATCTTTCAGTGCGCGAAAATGTCGATCTCGGGCCAGCCGGCAAGGTCCAGCTTGGCGCGGGTCGGCAGGAACGCGAAACAGGCCTGCGCGATCTCCATCCGCTCCTCGCGGTCCAGCCGCTTGTTCAGGGCCTCGCGCAGACGATGCAGGTAAAGCACGTCCGAGGCCGCGTAGGCCATTTGCGCCTGGGTCAGTTCGGCTGCACCCCAGTCCGAGGTCTGCTGCTGCTTGGAAATGTCGATATCGAGCAGCTCCTGAAGCAGGTTTTTCAGCCCGTGACGGTCGGTATAGGTGCGGATCAGCTTGGACGCGATCTTGGTGCAATAGACCGGGGCGGCCAGCGCACCGAAGGCATTGTACATCGCCGCGATGTCGAAGCGCCCGAAATGGAACAGCTTCAGCACATCCGGATCGGTCAGCATCCGGCAGAGATTCGGCGCTTCGGTCTGGCCCTTGTCGATCTGGACCAGGTGCGCGTTCCCATCGCCCGACGACATCTGCACAAGGCACAGCCGGTCGCGTTGCGGGATCAGGCCCATCGTTTCGCAATCGATGGCCACGACCGGGCCAAGGTCCAACCCATCGGGAAGATCGTTTTGGTAAAGATGGATGGTCACGCCCTATCCCTTTCCTGCGTGGTTGGCCCGTGATGCGGACCCCGGAAGGGGATGGTGCCCAGGAGAGGACTCGAACCTCCACGTCCATACGGACACTAGCACCTGAAGCTAGCGCGTCTACCAATTCCGCCACCTGGGCCGGTGTCGTGGAAGCGGCTGATATAGCGGCTCCGGGGGCGTGTCAACAAGCCTTGAGAGGATTTTCTGGCCGTTGATCCGAGGTCAGTAGTCGCGCTCGTAAAACACGCCGACCGAGCTACTGCCATCGGAGGAAAAACTGCCCCGTGCGGTGATATCCGGCGTCAGGTCGATGTTGAGCGACAGGTCCGCTTCGCCGTCCGCGTTCACGGTCACATCAGTGTAGATATTGTCCGACAGGTAGCGCCCGGCGCGCACGGCGGCGTTGCCCTCTTCATCGGTTTGCAGGTCGAGGTCGTCGAGGCCAAGCCCCGAGCGCAGATTGGCGAGGAAACCGTTATTCGTGCTGCCGCCCGCCAGCGACGATGCCGCGTCGGCCAGTTGCAGCAACTGCACCGGCGAGAGCGACGATACGGACCGTCCGAAAAGAAGCTGGGCCAGAACTTCGTCTTCCGGCAGCGAAGGATCGGACCCAAAGGTGATCTCCGGCGACGATGCGGGCCCATCGACCGAGATGGTGATGGTGTAGCCGCCGGCGCGGCTTTCGGCGGCCAGGTCGAGATAGGGGTCGAAACTGCCCTGCAGGGTCGCGCTGCCCTCGGTGAAGTCCAGCCGCGTGCCAAGGATCGAAAGACGCCCGCGGATCAGGTTGAACTGCCCGGACGGGATCACCTGCGCGCTGGTGCCGCTCAGCCGAATCTCGCCGCCGAACTCGGCATCGATCCCGCGCCCGCGCAGGTAGACGCGCCCCGGCGCGCTGATCGTCAGGTCCAGGCCGACACCCGCCCCCGCGCTTCCGGCATCCGCCGTGCGCAGCAGACCGGCGTTACGGCGTGTCTGACGTTCGGCTGCGGTCTCGTTGACATGGCGAATCGGTGGGATCGGCGCCGCCCCGCCAAGACCGGTTTCCGGCACGCGCAGCTCCGTCTCGCCCAAATCGACCCGTCCTGCCACCTGGAGATACCCGGTCAGCCCGCCCGAGATATTCAGGTCCGCACGGGAGATTCGCGCCTCGTACAGTTCGGGGTCAACCAGGCGCGCCTGGTCCACGGTGATGCTGATATCGGCGGGCATCCCTGCCCCGACCAGGTTGATGCTGCCCTGTGTCGAGATCTGGCCACCGGTATTCAGACGCCCGCCGCCGCTCAGCGTGACGCGCCCGCCCGACAGGTTGGCGGACAGGTTCAGATCCTCCACCGCCGCCTGCAACGTCGGGAGCGAGGCCCGCGCGCCGGACGCCGTCATCGTGCCGGACAAGGCGGACAGTCCCGGCTGACCGCGCAGCGCGAGGTCGAAGCTGAGCGTCCCGTTGATCGATCGCGGCCGGATGAACCGGTTGGCCAGCGCCAGCGGCAGACTGCCCTGCGCCTGCAGATCGACACTGCCGTCCGGCAGGCCGACCCCCCCGGTGATCCCGGCGCGGATCCCGCCCGGCCCCTCTGCGGCGACATTGATCTGCCATGGGGCCGTGCCGCGACGGGTCAGGTTTGCGTCGGCGCTGACCGGTCCACTCAACGCATCGGTGAACAGGCCCACGTTCCGCAGGCGCAGATCGGTCTCGAACCGGCCACCGGACGAATCCAGCGCCCCGCTACCCGAGGCCGTGATCTCGGCATTGTCGAGGGCCAGCTGCTCCAGTCGCAGACCGGCAGTATCGCGGATCGCGTGGACGCTCAGCACCGTGTCCCCGGCAAAAAGTTCGGGCGGCAGCCCCGCGCCGAACCCAAGGCTGTTGCCCGTGCCATCCAGAACAATATCGAAAGCGCCCGAAAGCGGCTCGACCCGACCGGTCAGGCTTGCCTCGATCCCGCCAGTCAGGTCCTGCCCGGACACCCCGGAAAAGCGCGCAAGGTCGGCCGCGCGAAACGCCAGGTCAAGCGCGGTGTCGATCCGCCCCTCGCCCGGTTGGATCGTCGCCCCACCCCCGGCCACCAGATCGTCGCCCGCCGACAGCGACAGGCCAGAAATCAGGATCGCGGCGCCTTGGGTCCAGGACACCTGGCTGCGGAACGCGATGGCGTCGCCCATGGCCTGCGCAAGGCCGGGATCGCGATGCTCCAGCCCTTCGACATTTGCCGTGACCGTGGCGGCGATGGCCCCGATACCGCTGGCGCTGGGCGTGATCGTCCCGTTCGAGGACAGGGTGATCCGGCGGATATCCAGATCCTCCATCTCGAAGGCCGAGATATCGGCGTCGAGGACAAAGGCATCGCTGTCGGAGGCATCGAAATTCAGCGCCAGCGTGGCCCGGCGCAGGCGGGTCTCCGCGTCCACAGGCAGGCGCACCGGGCCGGAACCGGCTGGATCGGCCAAGGTGCCGGTCAGGTTGATGATCTGCGGGCGCCGCGCGGGGTCAAGCTCGACCGAGCCGACCAGTTCCAAAGACCGCGAGGCGAGGTCCATGTTTTCCAGCGAGATCGCGCCATCGGCATGCAGCCGCACCAAGGCTGCAAGGCTCGTATCCTCGCCGAAAAAGGCGTGATACTCGGCGGGCATCATCGGTGTCAGGTCGCCACCCAGATCGACGGCGATGACGTGATCGCCGCTCTCCTGCCCCATGCTGGTGACCATGCCCTCCACCCGGCGCGCGCCGTCCGTGTCGAGCGTAATCCCGGCGGTGAAATCGTCGATCGGGCCTTCGCCGTTCACCTCGAACCGCAGCGAGGGGCGCCCCGGCAGGTTCAGAAGTTCCGATGCCAGCCCCCCGGCCTCTTCCGCCAGCAGAAGATCGACGGACAGAAGTTCCGTTTCATTGGCGTAGCTCGCCGTCAGGTCGAAGGTGTCGCCGGGTCCGTCCAGCCGTACCAGTTCGATATCCGCCTGCCCGTCACCATCGGCCAGTCGCGCGGACCCTGCGATGGAAAACCGCCCCCCGACCCCGATGATCGACGGGTCGAGGTCGATTTCCTCGATGGCCATCTGGTCGATGGCAATGCGGATGGGCAGTTCGGGCAAGGCAAAGGGCTGCGCCTCGGCGGGCGGCAGATCGACCGCGTCTGCTTCGCCGGTTTCGGGTGTACGCAAGATGGTCAGCCGCTCGGCGGTCAACTCGTCGACTTGCAATTCCCGGCTGAAGAGCGCGGATCGCGTCCAGACAAGCCGCGCGTTCTCAAGGATCAGCCATTCGCCCTGCGCGTCCGCGATGGACAGGCGGTCCAGTTCGGCGGTCGAGGACAGCGCACCGCGAAACCCGTCGATGCGGATCTGCCGCGCGCCATCGGACAGTTGCTCTTCGAGGAAGCGAACGATGCGCCCACGGTCATCGTCGGCGTCATCCTGCGCGACGGCCTGCGCGGGCAACAGCGCCAGCGCCAGAAGGATCAGGGCTCGCTTCAGCATCAGAAGGCCTGCCCGATGCCGATATAAAGGTAGATGTCTTCGCCCACGCCGCCGCCCCGCACCGGGGTGGCCAGATCGACCCGGATCGGGCCGAACGGCGTCGCATAGCGCAGGCCAAGCCCCGCCCCTGCGTGCCAGTCGCTGTCATCCTGAAACGCCGCATCGGACGAGATCAGGCCCATATCGGCAAAGGCGACGATCCCGAAATTCGTGTCGCCGATATCTTGCCGCAGTTCCGTGGACAGGCCGGCAAAGCCACGCCCGCCGGACTCGATGCCGCCATAGGTCGCGCCAAGCGACTGGTATTCCTGGCCGCGGACCGTGCCCGAGCCGCCCGAGTAGAACAGGACATCAGGCGGGATATCGTCGATATCATCGCTGAACACCCCGCCCAGTTGCGCCCGTGCCGCCAGCCGCGTGCGGTCATTCTCGCCAAAGCCCAGGTAGCCGCGCGCGTCCAGGGTGTAGCGTGCGCCGCCAGACCCCTGGAAGGACAGGAAGGGGGTGGTCGTGGCGCTGACGAATACGCCGTCGGCCGGATCGAGCGGGTCGTCGCGATTGTCCCAGGTCAGTTCGGCGGGCAACAGCGCATAGCCGATGTCGAATTCGCCAAAAGGTCCGTCGATGCGCACCCCCAGCAACCCGAGGCCAAGCGACCCTTCAAGACGGTTGCTGAACACATGCTCGACACCCGCCTCGATCCCGGCCCCGGTTACGGTGAAGCTGGGTTCGCGCAGTTGGAACAGGTCGAATTCGAAATAGGCGGTCGTGTCGGGTGTGAACGTGGCCGGGCGCGAATAACGGCCCGAGAACTCGAGGTCGATGCCCTCGAGCGCGTCGGTCGAAATCTCCTGCTGGCCGATCCCGGTGATCGCGGCGTCGAAGCGCAGACGTTCCGCCCCGCCAAAGAGGTTGCGATGCAGCCAATAGGCCGTCAGCCGCGCGCCTTCATCGGTCGAAATCTCGGCGCCAAAGCCGATCCGGCGCAGCGGCGATTCCGACACCACCGCGTCGATATCCATGACATCGTTTGCCGTCGGCTCGGTCTCTTCCAGGGCGACGGCGGCAAAGACCCCGGTGTCGCGCAGGCGTTCCTCGGCGCGGGCCAGTTCGGCGGGCGAATAGGTCAGGCCGCTGGGCAGGCCGGCAATCTCCACGATCCGTTCGGGCCGCATCCGCTCATATCCCTGGGGGATGAGAGCGCCGAAGGTGATGACCGGGCCGGGGTCGAGCGTGATGCGCGCGTCAAGCTCCGCCTCGCGGTGCCGCGCGGTGATCTGCTGCCCGGCGACATCGGCGGTCGCATATCCGCGATCACGCCAGCCGTCGATCGCGGCGCCCGTCGCATCGCGCAGCACCGAGGTGCTGGCCGGCGCGCCCGGCGCAAACTCGGGGATCAGGTCGCTGTTGCGGGCCAACGGCCCGATCTCGGCGACGCCGAACGCGTAATCCGGTCCCGGGCTGACATTGATCACGACCTGCCCAATCCGCCCGGGAACGGCAAAGGGCGAAATGGCCGCCGCCTCGCGCCCGTCCAGCAGGATGTTCACCACAGGCGAGAAATGCCCGCTGTCATAGAGCGCCGCGGTCAGGCGCGCGTAATCGGCCCGTGCGGCAGCAAGAACATCCTGCGCGCTGCGTCCCCCTTCCGGCGGCTCCTGCAACAGAAGCGAGGCCGCGCGCAGACGATCGCGCAAATCCTCGTCGGCTGGCGAGACCCGCAAGTCGATATCCTGCGCCGCGGCGGGCAAGGCCATACCGGCGACAAGGACAAATGATAGAAGGGATCTGGGGGCAGCGATCATATCGTAAGGAATAGGTCGTTCCCCACGCACTGGCCAGTGATAATGGCGAAACGAAATTGTATTCGGCGGCATGCCGCAGGCGATTTGAGACGATTTGCGCCTTGTGGGACACACCTTCTGTGCCTATCACGCAAGCAAGGACGACCAAAGGATGCTTCCCATGACGAAACTCGTCACGATTTTCGGCGGTTCGGGCTTTGTCGGGCGTTACATCGCCCGCAGGATGGCGCGGGAGGGGTGGCGCGTGCGTGTGGCCGTGCGGCGCCCCACCGAGGCGAACTTCGTTCGCACCTACGGCGTGGTCGGGCAGGTCGAACCGATCTTCGCCAATATTCGCGATGATGACAGCGTTCGTGCCGCGATCCACGGCGCCGATGCGGTCGTCAACTGCGTCGGCATCCTGTCTGAGCGCGGCAAGAACAAGTTCGACACCGTCCAGCACGAGGGCGCGGGCCGCGTGGCGCGGATCGCCGCCGAGGAATCGGTGAAGACCCTTGTGCAGATGTCGGCCATCGGCGCGAACAGCGAAAGCAGCAGCAAATACGCCCGCACCAAGGCGCTGGGCGAGGCGGCTGTGCTTGAGGCGTTCCCCAGCGCGATCATCCTGCGTCCCTCGATCATCTTCGGACCCGAGGACGAGTTCTTCAACCGGTTCGCCAAGATGACCCGGACGGGCTACATCCTGCCGGTGGTGGGTGGGTCGACCCGGTTCCAGCCGGTCTATGTCGATGACGTTGCGCAGGTCGCCCTCAGGAGCGTTCTGGGCGAGGTCGAGCCGGGGATCTACGAACTGGGCGGCCCCGACATAAGAACCTTCCGCCAGTTGATGGAGCAGATGCTGACCGTCATTCGCCGCCGCCGCCTGATCGTGAACGTGCCGTTCTGGATCGCGGGGATCATGGGGACGGTGCTGGACGCCGTGCAGACCCTGACCGGCGGGCTGATCCACAATTCGCTTCTGACCCGTGACCAGGTGCGCAACCTGCGCCATGACAATGTCATCTGCTCGGGCTGCAAGGGTCTGGACGAGTTGGGCATCGATCCGACCGGCATGGACGCCGTGCTGGACGATTACCTCTGGCCGTATCGCCCGTCGGGGCAATACGCCAAGATCAAGGAAAGCGCGCAGCACCTCGCCGAGGAAGACATCTAGGTATAGGCGATCCACAACAGGATCGTGCCGAGGATCACCCGGTAGATCACGTATGGCGTGAAGCTGACGCTGCGCAGCAGCCGCATCATGAAGGTCAGCGCCGCGAGGGCCGAGACAAAGGCCAGCGCGGCGGCAATCGCGCCATCCCGCGCGGCCTGTACATCCGCCGTGGCGATGACCTCACCCCCAAGCAGAATAGCCGAGGCCGTGATCGTGGGAATCGACATCAGCATGGCGATCCGCGCGGCATCCTCGCGCGTGTAACCCAGCATGCGCCCGGCGGTGATGGTGATGCCCGACCGTGACGTGCCGGGGATCAGTGCAATGGCCTGCCACAGACCCATGACGATCGCGTCACGCAGGGTCCATGCCTTGGCCTGTTTCACGTCGGCGCCCTTCTGGTCGGCCCAGTAAAGGACCAAACCGAAGATCAGCATGGCCCACCCGATCACAGCCACCGAGCGCATCGCATCGCTCAGGCCCGTCAGGTGCAGAACCAGCCCGCAAAGGACCACCGGGATGGTCGATATCAGAAGCAGAAAGGCCAGTTTCGAGCCGGGCGTGTCGATCCGGCCCGTCAGAAGGCGTGGCACCCCGGACAGTGCAAGGCGAACGTCGTGCCAGAAGTAGAGGATCACGGCGCCAAGCGTCCCGGCGTGTACCGCGACGTCGATCACCTGCCCCTGGTCTTCCTGCCCCGAAAGATTCGGCAAGAGGATCAGGTGACCCGAGGACGAGATCGGAAGGAACTCGGTCAAACCCTGGATCAAGGCCACGAGAAACAAATAAAACAAGCTCACGCGGATTTTCTCCGGTCCAGGTAACGGAATGTTAAGACATTGATACTAATTTTATAATTCCTATTAAGGTAAAGTTATTTGACCTAAATTTCTGCAGTTTGCAAAATATTCATCCCGAGACCATTCAGAAATCTGTATATAGGTCAGCATAGCTGTCTTTTTATCCCGCAAGACCCCCGGTATAGGGGCGCGAGCAAGATGGGAGAAGATCCTTGGCCAAACAACCCATGTTGAAGTTCGTCAGCATCGAAAAAGAGATGCCGGAAAAGCGTGACGCGGACCAGCGTCGCGAGGACTTCAAGGAAATTTACGGCGAATATGCGATGAATAAGGCGCGCCAGCAGGCTGGGCGCTGTTCCCAGTGCGGTGTGCCCTATTGCCAGTCGCATTGTCCGCTGCACAACAACATCCCCGACTGGCTCAAGCTGACCGCCGAGGGACGCCTGCAAGAGGCGTACGAGGTCAGCCAGGCCACCAATACCTTCCCCGAGATCTGCGGCCGCATCTGCCCGCAGGATCGTCTGTGCGAAGGCAATTGCGTGATCGAACAGTCGGGCCACGGCACCGTCACCATCGGCTCGGTCGAGAAATACATCACCGACACGGCGTGGGAAGAAGGCTGGGTCAAACCGATCAAACCCGCCGAGGAGCGCGCGGAATCGGTCGCCATCATCGGCGCGGGTCCCGGTGGCCTGGCCGCCGCTGACCGCCTGCGCCGTGCCGGCCTGCAAGTGACGGTCTATGACCGCTACGACCGCGCGGGCGGCCTGATGGTTTACGGCATCCCGGGCTTCAAGCTCGAAAAGGACGTGGTCATGCGCCGCAACGCCCAGCTGGAAGAGGGCGGCGTGAAATTCGTGCTGAACTGCAATGTCGGCGAAGACATCACCTTCGACGAGCTGCGCGAACAGCATGACTTCGTCCTGATTGCGACCGGCGTCTACAAGTCGCGTGACCTGCCCGCACCGGGTGTCGGCGCCAAGGGCATCGTGCGCGCCATCGACTACCTCACCGCCAGCAACCGCATCGGCTTTGGCGACACGGTGGCCGAGTTCGAGTCGGGCGAGTTAAACGCCGAGGGCAAGCGCGTCGTCGTCATCGGCGGCGGCGACACGGCGATGGACTGCGTGCGCACCGCGATCCGCCAGGGCGCGACCAGCGTGAAATGCCTTTACCGCCGCGACCGTGCCAACATGCCCGGCTCGCAGCGCGAAGTGCAGAATGCCGAGGAAGAAGGCGTCGAGTTTGTCTGGCTGTCGGCCCCCAAGGGCTTCACTGGTGGCGACACGGTCGAAGGCGTGATGGTGCAGAAGATGCGCCTTGGCGCGCCGGACGCCACGGGCCGCCAAAGCCCCGAGGTGATCGAAGGGGCCGACTATGTCGAAGACGCGGACCTTGTCATCAAGGCGCTGGGCTTCGAACCCGAGGATCTTCCGAGCCTTTGGAACGTGCCCGGGCTGGAAGTGACCCGTTGGGGCACCGTCAAGGCCGATTTCCGCACCCACGAGACCCAGATCGAAAATGTCTATGCCGTGGGTGACATCGTGCGCGGCGCATCCCTCGTCGTCTGGGCCATCCGCGACGGGCGCGAAGCGGCCGATGCGATCCTCGACAAGGTCATGGCGTCCGCGACCGACGTCGCCGCCGAGTGACCTGACCCGCTTTGCCCGATTGCAGATTGCGCGATCGGGCAGGGCCCCCGCTCTCGTTTTCACGTTTTCACCCGCCACCGCACCAAGGACGGACGTCATCATGGGCAATGGACACGCTACAAGCCTCGCCGCGCTGCTGGCCGCCGTGCTGGCCACGCCCGCCGTCGCACAGGATCGCGGTCGCCTGTTCCAGGTGCCCGAGGGCTGCGAAGCTTTCCTGACCGTGCAATCGCGGTCCTGCATGGTGTCGCACCACTGGCGCTGCGACGCCGACCCCGAGGGCACGCAATGGCGCGCCACGCTGGACCAGGATGGCGCCTTCTACCTCAGCTTCACGGATTCCGAGTTTCGCTGGCTGCGCAGCTGGGATCTGCGCGGCGGCAGCAACGACACCCTGATCGAACCCGAGGAAGACCCGGCCAGCCTGTCCGAGTTGCTGGCCACCGGCAGCGACTCGATGGTGTTCTCGATCCGCGAGGAAAACACGCTCGGCACGTTCCAGCGCGACTATACCGGTTTTGACCGGCTGACAGGGGAAACCCTGGATGTCGATGGCCGCGAACTGCTCGTGACGGAATTCGCCTACCAGTACGACACCGCCGACGGCCCCCGCCGGACCGAGGGCAACCAGTTCGTGCACGAAGGCTGGGGCCTGTTTTTCGGCGGGATCGAAACGACGACGCGGCCTGACGGGGAAACCTTCGAAGGCAATTACAGCCCGATGGAATTCGCCGAGCCGGGCGAACGCGGTTTCCTGTCGGTGGAGCCGATCTACGATTGCGGCGACATGATGAGTGGTCTGCCGCACCTGCCGGAGCACCGCGGATGAGCGTGTCCGGCCAGTGCCTTTGCGGGGCCGTCCGGTTCACCGCGTCCAAGCTGGGCGGCTTCGGCATCTGCCATTGCGGGCAGTGCAACCGCTGGCTGGGTGGCCCGATGCTGGGCGTGACGGTCGAAGAGGCCGACATGAGCGTGGCCGAGGGCGCCCCCATCGTGACCCGTCGCACCAGCGGCTGGGCCTCGCGCAGCCGCTGCGCGGCGTGCGGGTCGCCGCTGTGGTACCGGTTCGACAAGGGTGTCGACGGGGAAGGCAATTACGAGGTGCCGCTCGGCATCCTCGATGACGCCAACGGGTTGGCGCTGACGCGGGAGATCTTCATCGACCGCAAACCCGACAGTTATTCCTTCGCGGGCGCGCATGAACGCCTGACGGAGGCCGAGACCTTGGCGCTTTATGCGCCCTCCAGTGAAGGAGCATGACCATGACGAAGTATGACGCCACCTGGGCCCGGTCCGAGGCAGCCAAGCGTGAATGGATGGCCGAGAACGGCATGTTCCGCGAAGAGGACGAGCATTCGTCCTGTGGCGTGGGCCTTGTCGTGTCCCTCGATGGCCAACCCACCCGTGCGGTCGTGGAAAACGGCATCAGCGCCCTCAAGGCGATCTGGCACCGCGGGGCGGTTGACGCCGACGGCAAGACCGGCGACGGCGCGGGCATCCACGTGCAGATCCCGGTGCATTTCTTCTACGACCAGGTGCGCCGCACGGGCCACGAGCCGCGCATGAACGAGTTGATGGCCGTCGGTCAGGTGTTCCTGCCGCGCAACGATTTCGGCGCGCAGGAAACCTGCCGCACGATCGTGGAATCCGAAGTGCTGCGGATGGGCTATTACATCTATGGCTGGCGCCACGTGCCGGTCGATATCAGCGTGCTGGGCGAAAAGGCCAACGCGACCCGCCCCGAGATCGAGCAGATCATCATCTCGAACTCCAAGGGCGTGGACGAGGAAACCTTCGAGCGCGAGCTTTACGTCATCCGCCGCCGGATCGAGAAGGCCGCCGCCGGTGCAGGCGTGAAGGAGCTGTATATCTGCTCGCTGTCCTGCCGCTCGGTCATCTACAAGGGCATGATGCTGGCCCAGGACGTCGCCGAGTTCTATCCCGATCTCAAGGACGAGCGGTTCGAGTCCGCC
This sequence comes from [Roseibacterium] beibuensis, assembly GCF_039542305.1. Classification (NCBI taxonomy): domain Bacteria; kingdom Pseudomonadati; phylum Pseudomonadota; class Alphaproteobacteria; order Rhodobacterales; family Roseobacteraceae; genus Roseicyclus; species [Roseibacterium] beibuensis. Next base: position 274,744 of record NZ_BAABHW010000003.1, read on the forward strand.
TTCGCGATCTACCACCAGCGCTATTCGACCAACACCTTCCCGCAATGGTGGCTGGCCCAGCCCTTCCGCATGCTGGCCCATAACGGCGAGATCAACACGCTCAAGGGCAACGTCAACTGGATGAAGAGCCACGAGATCCGGCTTTCCTCCGCGTATTTCGGCGAGATGGCCGAGGACATCAAACCGATCATCGCGCAGGGTGCATCCGACTCCGCCGCGCTGGATGCGGTGTTCGAAGTGCTGGTCCGGGCCGGGCGCACCGCGCCCATGGCCAAGACGATGCTTGTCCCCGAGGCCTGGAGCCAGACGGCCAGCGAACTGCCGCAGGCGTGGCAGGACATGTATTCCTACTGCAACTCGGTGATGGAGCCGTGGGACGGCCCCGCCGCTCTGGCCATGACCGATGGGCGTTGGGTCTGCGCCGGGCTTGACCGGAACGGACTGCGCCCGATGCGCTATGTCGTGACGGGGGACGGCATGCTTATCGCGGGGTCCGAGGCCGGCATGGTGCCGATCAACGAGGCCACCGTCGTCGAGAAGGGCGCGCTTGGTCCCGGCCAGATGATTGCCGTCGACATGGCCGAGCAGAAGCTGTTTCACGACACCGAGATCAAGGACGCGCTGGCCGCCAGCCGCCCCTTCGGCGAATGGGTCGGCAAGATCACCGATCTTGCTGTCGAAACCCGCGACGTGACCGAAACGGCGATCTTCGACGGCACCGATCTGCGCAAGCGGCAGGTGGCTGCCGGCTACTCGATGGAAGAGCTGGAACAGATCCTTGCGCCCATGGCCGAGGACGGGAAAGAGGCCATCGCCTCGATGGGCGACGACACGCCCGCGGCTGTGCTGTCGAGCATGTATCGCCCGCTCAGCCACTACTTCCGCCAGAACTTCAGCCAGGTGACGAACCCGCCGATCGACTCCTTGCGCGAATACCGGGTGATGAGCCTCAAGACCCGCTTTGGCAACCTCAAGAACGTGCTGGACGAAGACAGCAGCCAGACCGAGATCCTCGTGCTGGACAGCCCCTTTGTCGCGAACGCGCAGTTCGACGAGATGGTGAAGTATTTCGGCGCCTCGCTCGTCACCATCGATTGCACCTTCCCCGCCGGTGGCAAACAGGGGGCGCTGCGCGACAACCTTTCCCGCATCCGGCAAGAGGCCGAGGATGCCGTGCGCTCGGGTGCAGGCCACATCGTGCTGACCGACCGGTTCCAGGGCGAAGATCGCGTGCCGATGCCCATGATCCTTGCGACCAGCGCGGTGCATAGCTGGCTGACGCATAAGGGCCTGCGCACCTTCTGTTCGCTCAACATCCGCTCGGCTGAATGCATCGACCCGCATTACTTCGCGGTTCTCGTCGGCTGTGGCGCGACCACGGTGAACGCCTATCTCGCGCAGGACAGCATCGCCGACCGGATCAATCGCGGGCTGATCGAAGGCACCCTGACCGAAGCCATGGCGCGGTATCGCGCGGCCATCGACGCGGGCCTGCTCAAGATCATGTCGAAGATGGGGATCTCGGTGATCTCGTCCTATCGCGGCGGCCTGAACTTCGAGGCCGTGGGCCTGAGCCGCGCGATGGTGAACGAGTATTTCCCGGGCATGCTGAGCCGCATTTCGGGCATCGGCGTCAGCGGCCTGCAAAAGAAGGTCGAGGAAGTGCATGCCAAGGGCTGGCAGGGTGGCGCGGACGTGCTGCCGCTGCCCATCGGCGGCTTCTACAAGGCGCGCCGCTCGGGCGAGAAGCACGCTTGGGAAGCGCAGACCATGCACATGATGCAGATGGCTTGTAACCGCGCCTCCTACGAGTTGTGGAAGCAGTATTCGAAGAAGATGCAAAGCAACCCGCCGATTCACCTGCGGGATCTGCTCGACATCAAGCCGCTCGGTGAGCCGATCAATATCGACGAAGTCGAAAGCATCACCTCGATCCGCAAGCGGTTCGTGACGCCGGGCATGTCGCTGGGCGCCCTGTCGCCCGAGGCGCACAAGACGCTGAACGTCGCCATGAACCGGATCGGCGCCAAGTCGGATTCCGGCGAGGGCGGCGAAGATCCGGCGCATTTCGTGCCGGAGCCCAATGGCGACAACCCGTCGGCCAAGATCAAGCAGGTGGCCTCGGGTCGGTTCGGCGTGACCGCCGAGTACCTGAACCACTGCGAAGAGCTTGAAATCAAGGTCGCCCAGGGCGCCAAGCCCGGCGAGGGCGGCCAGTTGCCCGGGATGAAGGTCACCGACCTGATCGCGCGGCTGCGGCACTCGACCAAGGGTGTGACGTTGATCTCGCCCCCGCCGCACCACGACATCTACTCGATCGAGGATCTGGCGCAGCTGATCTACGACCTCAAGCAGATCAACCCGCGCTGCAAGGTGACGGTGAAGCTGGTGGCGTCCTCGGGCGTCGGCACGATTGCCGCCGGTGTCGCCAAGGCCAAGGCGGACGTGATCCTGATCTCGGGTCACAATGGCGGCACGGGCGCGTCGCCCGCGACCTCGATCAAGTATGCGGGTCTGCCGTGGGAAATGGGCCTGACCGAAGCGCACCAGGTCCTGGCGATGAACAAGCTGCGCGATCGCGTGACGCTGCGCACCGATGGCGGCCTGCGCACCGGGCGGGACATCGTGATGGCCGCGATGATGGGGGCCGAGGAATACGGCATCGGCACCGCGGCCCTGATCGCGATGGGCTGCATCATGGTGCGTCAGTGCCAGTCGAACACCTGCCCCGTGGGCGTCTGCACGCAGGACCCCAAGCTGCGTGAGAAATTCACGGGCAATGCGGACAAGGTGGTCAACCTCATCACCTTCTACGCGCAGGAAGTGCGGGAAATCCTCGCCTCCATCGGGGCACGCAGCCTCGATGACGTGATCGGGCGTGCCGACCTTCTGACGCAGGTCAGCCGTGGTGCCGCGCATCTGGACGATCTGGACCTGAACCCGATGCTCATCACCGTCGATGGCGCGGATCGCATCGTCTATGACCGCTACAAGCCGCGCAACGCCGTGCCGGACACGCTGGACGCCCAGATCGTGAAGGACGGGCATCGGTTCCTCGAAGACGGGGAAAAGATGCAGCTCAGCTACGCGGTGCAGAACACGCTGCGGACGATCGGCACCCGCACCTCCAGCCATATCGTCAAGAATTTCGGGATGCGGAACACGCTCCAGCCCGATCACCTGACGGTCAAGCTGGAAGGGTCGGCTGGCCAATCGCTGGGGGCCTTCGCCGCGCCCGGTCTGAAGCTGGAAGTGTCGGGCGACGCCAACGACTATGTCGGCAAGGGCCTGTCGGGTGGCATCATCGTTGTGAAACCGCCGCAGGTCAGCCCGCTCAAGGCCGACGAAAACGTCATCATCGGCAATACGGTGCTTTATGGCGCGACCGATGGATACCTCTTCGCCGCGGGCCGGGCCGGGGAACGCTTTGCCGTGCGGAACTCGGGCGCGAAGGTCGTGGTCGAGGGCTGTGGCTCGAACGGGTGCGAGTACATGACCGGTGGCGTGGCCGTCATCCTCGGGTCGATCGGGGCCAATTTCGGGGCCGGCATGACCGGCGGCATGGCCTATCTCTACGATCCCGAGGGGCAGGCCGGCGTCAACATGAACCTTGAAACGCTGGTGACCTGCCCCGTGACGGTCGAGCACTGGGAGCAGCAGCTTCGCGGCCTGGTCGAAAGCCACCTGAAGGAAACCCGCAGCCGCAAGGCCGCCGATATCCTCCAGCACTGGGAGATCGAGCTGAAGAACTTCGTCCAGGTCTGCCCGAAAGAGATGCTGGACAAGCTGGCCCATCCGCTGGGAATCGAGGCGGGAGCCGTGCCGGCGGAGTAACCCGCCAACGGTCGAAATACCGCCACAAAGCATGGAAAAGGCCCCGGTCAGAACGACCGGGGCCTTTTCCAATTATATGAGAAATATAGGAAATTTTTGACGTGCCCCCTCTCCGTCGATTGTTTTCGGATCGGAACGATTGTCCTGCGTTTACCCTAATTGTTCCTGAATGCCGCCCGTTTTGAGGGACAGCTTTGCTCTCAATCAAAAGGGCAGAGCGCAAGATGGCTGACACCTATTACGATCAGTTCTTCATCATCGATCCCGCCAATCCGCCAGGCTTCGGGACGATCTTGACCCCGCAGGTCTTCGCGATCGTGGATGTGAACGAGGACGGGTTGATCGACGGTCCCAGCGGCGATTCCATTGATGGCAGCGACGTCACCGCGGTTTACAACGGCGACCAGATCAGCGTTCGCGTGGATGGCGTCACGCAATGGATCGAGGGAACGACCTTTTACCTTGCGGACGGACGCGCCGTTTTCACCCCGAATGACGGTACGGTCCTTGAGACGGCGAGTTTCCGCACCGCGTCCTACGTCACGCAGGACACCAACATGCCTGTGGGCGACCTTGGCCCGCCCTGCCTGACACGGGGAACACGGGTCGAAACCGCGCGCGGACCCGTGCCGGTCGAGGATTTGTGCCCCGGCGACCTGATCGAAACCCTGGATCACGGGATGCAACCGCTTCTCTGGCTGGGCCAGACAAGCGTGGACGCCAGTGCCGAACATGCGCCGATCCGGTTCGCGCGGGGTGCCATCGGGAATGACGAAGTGCTGCTTGTCTCTCCGCAACACCGCATGTTCATCGGCGGTTGGGAAGCGCAGCTTTACTACGGCGACGACGAGGTTCTGGTCGCGGCCAAGCACCTCGTGAACGGCACAACCATTCGGCCCGAACCGAAACCGACCGAGACGTATTTCCACCTGCTGTTCGCTCGGCACGAGATCATCAAGGCGGGCGGTGTCTGGTCGGAAAGCTACCTGCCCGATAGCGGGCTTGCCCGGCATGAGCGCGATCTGCGTGCGGCCCTGAAAGATCGGTATCCCAGTGTCGCCGAGGCCTTGCGCGCCGCCCCCCTGGCCCGTCCGCAGGTCCGCCGGTTCGAAGCGGCGCTACTGGCCGCCTGAACCGGGTCAGCCGGTGACGAACTCGTCCACGGAATAGCCTTGCAGATACAGAAGCGCGGTCAGATCGCCGTGGTTCAGCCGATGCGGCGCCTGTGCCTGCACCGCCGGTTTGGCATGCAGCGCGACCCCCGTTCCGGCCAGCCCCAGCATCCCGAGGTCATTGGCGCCGTCTCCCACGGCGATCACGTCCCTGGGGGACAGGCCAAGCCGTTCGGTGATCTCGTGCAGGGCCTGCACCTTGGCCTCACGTCCAAGGATCGGGCGCGCCACGTCACCGGTCAGCACGCCATCCTCCGCCAACAGCGTGTTGGCGCGGTGTTCGTCGAAGCCCAGCCATTCCGCGACAGCCGTCGTGAAGGCGGTAAACCCGCCAGACACCAGCGCGGCGTGAGCGCCATGCGCCTTCATCGTGGCGATCAGGGTCTTGCCGCCCGGCATCAGCGAGATGCGCTTTTGCAGCACGTCCGAGATCACGGAGTTTGGCAGACCTTTCAACAGGCCGACACGTTCCAGAAGCGCCTCTTCGAAATCCAGATCACCATTCATCGCGCGCGCGGTGATGTCGGTCACGCGGTCGCCAACGCCGGCTTCGGCGGCCAGTTCGTCGATGCATTCCTGCTGGATCATGGTCGAATCCATGTCGGCCAGCAGCATGGCTTTGCGTCGCCCCTCGGTCTTCTGCGCGACCATGTCTACGCCCTCGGATTGCAGGCTGTCCCAGACCGAGCCGATGTTTTTCGGCAGGCGCGCAACCTCGAACTCGGCGGCATGGTTCGGGTTCAGCCAGACCGCATCGCCGCCCCCCATCGCGTTGCGCAGGGTCGTGACCAGTTCGGGGTCGAGGTACATGGCGGAATTGGTGATCAGGGTAACGGTATGCATGGGGCCAAAACGGTTGCGAGAATTGAATCGAGCGTAAAGCACGCAGCGCGACAAAGGGCCAGTGGCAAGCGTTGCCCTGCGGGTTAGGTTGCTGCCAAAGCAACACGGGAGCGGTGGAGTGAAACGGCACGCGCTGATGGCAATCCTGGCGGTGGTTTGCGTTGCGGCGGGGCTGTTCCTGCTGGAACGCCCGCGTGCGGGGTTGGACATCACCCATACCGAGGTCGGCACAACGCCCGTCACCGTGATGCAACGCCCGGGCGCCGAGGCCCCGGTCGTCATCATCGCGCATGGGTTTGCCGGGTCTCGGCAGTTGATGGCGGCCTACCAGCTGACGCTGGCGCAGGCGGGCTATATCACCGCCAGTTTCGATCTGGAGGGGCACGGGCGTAACCCGGTGCCGATGTCGGGCGACGTGACCTCGGTCGATGGCACGACGCAACTTCTGATGGCCGAGATCGGGCGCGTGACGGATGCCATGCTGGATCTGCCCGGCGCAGAGCCGCGCGTGGCGCTGGTCGGGCACTCCATGGCCTCGGACATCATCATCCGGCAGGGGATCAGCGATGACCGCGTCGAGGCGATTGTCGGCATCTCGGTGTTCAGCGAGGCGGTCACCGAGGATCAGCCGCAGAATCTGCTGCTGCTCAACGGCGCGTGGGAGGGCATGCTGCGCGAGGAAGCCCGCCGCGTGATGGCCGAGATCGGCGCCGAGGAAGGGCAGACGGTCGGCACCCCCGGCGAGGGGTTCGCACGGCGCGCGGTGGCCGCCCCAAGGGTCGAGCATGTGAGCGTGCTCTATTCGCCGGTTGCCTTGCGAGAGACGCGGGCGTGGCTGGACGAGAGCTTTGACCGAGACAGCGCCGGACCCGTCGCCGCGATAGGTTGGCCCATCCTGTTGACCCTGTTCGGCATCGTGCTGCTGGCCCGTCCCTTGGCCCACCTCTTGCAGGTTGGTCACGCGCCATGGTCACCGACCCGTGGCCAGTTCTGGGCTTTGGCCGTGGTCCCGGCTGTGGTGACGCCGCTGGTTCTGGCGCTGTTCGAAACGCGGGTGCTGCCCGTACTGGTGGCCGATTACCTGGCGCTTCACCTGGCCCTTTATGGCGCTTTGGTCCTGATCGGCGCGGCCTGGGCCAAGGGGTTCCCCGCGCGGTCAGGCTGGATCTGGGGCTTTGCGCTGGCCGCTTACGGGTTGCTGGCCTTCGGGGGCGTGATGGATCGTTACGTGGCCAGTTTTGTGCCTGTCGCGGGGCGGTTGCCGGTCATGGCGCTTATCCTGCCGGGTGCGGTGCTTGCGATGATCGCCGATGCCGTTCTTCTGGAGGCGGGGCGCGCGGCGCTCTGGCGGCGCTGGGTGGCGCGGCTGGCGTTCCTTGTGTCGCTGGGCATCGCTGTCGCGCTCGATTTCGAGCGTCTTTTCTTCCTTATCATCATCCTGCCGGTGATCGGCCTGTTCTACGCCAGTTTCGGCCTGATGGGCGGCTGGGTCGGGCGGCGCACCGGGTCGGTTCTGGCGATGGGGCTGGGGTTGGGCCTTGTCCTGGGTTGGGCGCTGGGCGTCAGCTTCCCGATGTTCGACCCGTCCTTGTGACCGTCTTTGTGCCTACGGCGCGATCCATGCGCCGCCCCATCGGTCCGTCGCGGTGAACAGGGCGCGCTGATGCGTGTCGCCAAGCGACAGGGCGTCGATTTCGGCCAGATGAATACGGATCAGGGCAAAGCGGGCGGGGTCGCCTTGGGACCCGTCCGGCTTTTTGCCGGGCGTGCCGGGGGCCGGGCCGCCGTAATTCGCCTGCGCCTCGGGCGGGAGACGGTCGAACACGTCCCGGTCGCCTTGCCGCATCTCGGCCCGGCCCCGCATCCGGATCTGAAGGCGCGCCTTGGGCACCCAGACATGAAGCGCGACGCGGGGATCGGCCGTGATCTGCGCATATTTGGGGGACGCCGCATCGGTATGCAGGTCGAGGGTCGCGCCCGCGCGATCGGCACCTCGCAGGACGAGCGTCCGAATCTCTGGCCCCTCCGGCGCGATCGTGGCCAAGGTCGGGTGCCGGGCCGGGTGCTTTCGGTCGGCGACACCGCGCGACAGATGGCTCCAAACAGTGTCTAAAAGCCCGTTTAGACTATAGTCATTCATATCCGGTCATCTCTAGATAGCCGCGCCCGTCATGGGAGCCGGTGAAAAAGACCGGCCCTTCCCAATAGGCGAAACTGGTGTCCACCCAGCTTTGCGGGTTCAACGCCCGCGTCGTGATGTCGAGGTCGCGATCGGGCAGTTCGACGCGCCATTCCACGGGCACCGTTCGGCCCGCGACGTCGACACTGGCCAGCGGGGTCAGCCGCAGCGCGCCATCGGGATAGGCCACTGTCGCGCCATCCGGTTCGATCCAGGTTGCCGAGGTATAGACGCCGCCCCCCGCCTCACGCAGGCCGAAGCCCATCAAACGCGCGCCATCGGCGAATTGGAGCGAGAACCAATCCCAGCCTTCCTGCGTCTCGGAAAGCGGCTGAGAGGACCATTCCCGGTCCAGCCAGGCGGTGCCGGTGACCTCGACCGGCCCGTCCGGCAGGTAAAGAATGCCCGTCACCTCGTAAAACGGCTGGGAGTAGTAATAGCTCGCCTGCCCTTCGGCGGATTTGGCGGAATAGCCGTCCTGCCCGTGGAAGACGAGCGGGCCGGTCGCCTGAAGCTCCATCGCGTAGGAAAACACGTCTCCGCGCGCCGTAAGGGACAGGGCGGAGTACGCATCTGCCCCCTCGGCGGCGGTCGAGGTCATGGCCCAATCGTCGATCCAGGCCTCGAATGGCTCTGCCGAGGCGCCGGCCTGACCGATGCCGCCGCGCGCAAGGCGTTCGGCGCTGTAATGAGCGTCGGCTGTCGTGACGGCGGCATGCCCCATGAAAAGCTGAGGGGCCTCCCACCCCTGCGACGTTTCGGGGGCCAGCGCGCTGCGAAACAGGGTCCATTGGGCCCCGTAGTCCCGTCCATCGGCCCCGGTCAGGGTCGCGGTCAGATACCACCATTCGATGCGATACGCGGGATGGGGGCCGTGATCGCTCGGGAAGTCGAACACGGGGTCGGGCTGTGGCACGGCGAACCCTTCCGTCGTGGTGCCCAGCCCGGCGAACCCCTGAGAAAGCGCGGGGCTGGCGAAAAGGACGAGAGCGAGGAGGAAACGAAACATCAGCGCTCCTGCGAGAAGACCTGGAGAAGTCGGGCGGGCGGTATGCGGGCAAGCCGCAGCGACGGCAGGGAGGCGGCAAGCACCGCCGCGATCAGGGACAAACCCAGCAATTTGAGCCAATCCGCGGGGAAAAACTGCATCGGCAGACGCCAGCCGAACGCCTCGACATTCACCACGGCCAGCAAGACCCAAGCCAGGGCAAGGCCGACGGGCAGGGACAGCGCCCATGTGAGCGCGGCCAGCAAGACACTGCGCGTCAGTTCCGTGCGTGCCAGCACCTTGCGCGGCGTGCCGATGGCCCAGACCGGCGCAAGTTGCGGCAGGCGCAGGGAGGCGAGCGTCAGCAGGCTGGTCAATAGCGCAAGCCCCGCGACGCCGAGCGTGAGCACGTTCAACGCGCCGGTCACGCGAAAGGTCTGCTCGAACACCTCGATCGAGAAGCGCTTGATCTGGGCCTGGTTGCGGACAAGCTCGGTCGGGACGTCGAACGTTTCCCGTATGGCAGAGGCGAGGCCCGGGGCGTCCTCGGTTGGAACCCGCACGGCAAAGCGGGTCAGCGGCACATCCGGAAAAAGTGCCCGGTACAGGTCGAAACCGATGATCGCTTGCCCCGATGGGTTGCCGTAGTCGGAATAAACGCCCGCGATGGGCAGGGTCAGATCATCCGTGATCACAATGTCCTGCCCAAGCGCCAAGGCCTCGCGCCGGAAAAGTTGTTCGTTGATCAAGACAGCTTCACCGGCGAACAACCTGTCCCACGCGTCCGGCGTGGCCGACAGAAGGGGCCAGTTGTCGCGATAGGTGGCATGGTCGGCCATGCCGAACACCTCGCCGGGCAGGTCCAGAAGCCGAACATCGGTGGAAATGATCGGAAGAACGGCCTCGGACCTGGGGGCCAGCCATTCGGCAAGCGCGATGGCCTGTTCCTCGTCACGGGCGCCGACATAGAGCTCGGCGGCGAGGCGCTGGTCCAGCCAGCCAAGGAACGTGCCGCGAAACGACCCGACCATGGTCGAAACACCGATATTCGCCGCCAGCGCCAGAAGCAGGGCCATCAAGGCCAGCGACAGGCCCGGGATCTGCTGTCGCGTATCCGCCATGACCCATTGCAGAAAGGGCGCTCGGATCAATTTTTCGACCCTGTTCAGCAGAACAGTCAGGAAAACAGGCAGCAACAGGGCGGCGCCGACCAGCAGGGTCGCGAGGACGGCAAATCCCGCGACAAGGCCATGCCCGAACTGCAGGATCAAACCCGAAGCGATGAACAGGATCAGCGCGGCGATGCCTTGGCTTCGGATCGTCCGGCCCGAGGCCTGGGCCCATGCGCGCGGTTGCGCCGGGGACAGGAGGGGCATGCGCGCGGTTCTGAGCATGGCCTGCGCTGTCGCGGCCGCCGCGCCCAAGAGTGTGATCACAAGCGCCGAAATCGCCCAAACCGGATCGAAGCTGAGCGTGCCGGGGACGGTTGCGCCGTAAAGGCCGCGCAGTGTTCCCGCGACGCCCGGCATCAGCGCGGCGGCGATCGCGTAGCCAAGCGCGATCCCGGCAAGCCCTGATAGAAGCGCAATCGTCGAGATTTCCAAGGCCAGCGCGGTCAGAAGGCTCCGCAAGGGAAGGCCGAGGGCGCGAAGTGTCCTGAAACTCGCGCGCCTTTGTTCGAACGCCAACCCAATCGCGGCATGGACGATGAACAGACCCACGGCAAAGGACAAAAGGCCAAAGGCCGTCAGGTTGAGGTGAAAACTGTCGGTCAGCCGCGCGATATCGCCGGTTTCCTGCGGTTGGCTGAGGACCAGGTCCGTCGCCTCGGACAAAGGCGGCAGGCCACGCGGCTGTTCGGGCGCGACCAACAGGAAAGAGGGATCCGTCTGGCCCGTCAGGCGCGCGGCGGTCGAAATATCGGTCAACGCGGCGTTGGGCGGGATGCCATCGGCCTCGACCAGTCGCGGCAGATCGGGCGGGAGGGGGCCAGCAGCCGTGTCCGGTGACACCAGCAAAAGGCCCGGCGCGGTGAAGAAGGCTGCAAGATCCAACTCTCCGTCCAATGCCGGGCCTTGGGCGGCTTCGGGTGCGGTCAGGGGGTCGATGCCTTGAATGCGCAGGCGGGCGTTCGTGATGCGCACCTCGCCCGAGATGACAGGGGAGACGAGGTAACCGGCCCGCCGCAGCGCGATGTAATCGGACAGGGGCACGGGTTGCCCATCGGCGCGCGACAGGCGCGGAAGGCTGTCCTGACCCAGGGTTTGCGCGGCCCGGTCATAGCTTGCGCGGGCCTCGGCATTGATCGCCTGCACCCCGGACCAAAGCGCGGTGGCCAGCGCAAGGCCCAGCACCAGCATGGCCAATTGACCGGGCTGCCGACGCCAATGGGAAAACAGGCTCTGTAATGCGGGATAGAGCATGATTCAGGCCGCCGACGCAGGCATCGCAATCCGGCCTTGCGATAGGTGAACCCGACGCGACAGGCGGTCGGCCAAGCGGGTGGAATGGGTCACCATCAGAAGGCCTGCATTGGTCTCGGCCACCAGATCCAGCAGAAGGGACAGAACGGTATCGCCGGTCGCTTCATCTAGGTTGCCCGTCGGCTCGTCCGCCAGGATCAGGGCGGGGCGCGCCGCCAATGCGCGGGCAATGGCCACGCGCTGTTGTTGCCCGCCGGAAAGCTGTTCGGGGTAGCGGTCGGTCACCGCGTTCAGCCCCAATCGCTCGACAAGGCGGGCGCACAGATCGGCATCATGGCGACCGGCTAGCCGCGCTTGCAGGCTGATATTGGCGGCGACGGTCAGGGACGGAACGAGGTTGAACTGCTGGAAGACGAGACCGATCTTTTCGCGCCGAAGCGCTGCACGGTCCGAGTCTCCCAATCCGGCAAATTCGATCCCATCAAGCTGGATCGAGCCGCTATCGGGCGCATCCAGCGCGGCGGCGAGGTGCAGAAGCGTGCTTTTGCCCGACCCGCTTTCGCCTGTCAGGGCGAGGGTCTCTCCGGCAGCGAGGCTCAGGTCCACGCCGCGCAGGACGGAGACCGGTCCATCCGATCCGGGATAACTTTTCGAGACGGACTCGATATGCAGAAAGCTGTTTACCATGCTGTCCGACATAGCAGCCCGATCAGCCCCGAACAGCCCTTAGCGGAATGTCACGGGCAGAGAGAATCCGTAACTCGGATCGGTCAGGCCATCGGGGGCCGCGGGGAAGCGCCCGGCGCGTTGCACGGCCTGAACGGCGGCCTGGTCGATGGCCGGATCACCGGAGGGCCGCGCTATGCCGACACCGGCCAGTTGCCCGCCCCGCGTGATCGTCAGGCGCAGCACCACTTGGCCGGTGCCGCGCACGCGGGGCCGGCTGCGTTCGATGCGCCTTTGGATTTGGGCGCCCCACGACGCAATCAGGCTTTGACGCTCTCCCGCGGACAAGCTGGGCTGTGGCGCGGGTTGGGTGGCCGCGCCTTGGGTCGCCCCTCCGCCGCTGCCGCCGGCCACGCGCGCCGGTGCGGGCGTGCGTGGTGCACTGGCCGCTGCCTCGGGCCGCTCGGGCCGTGCCATTGGGCGGGGCGAACTGCGCGTGGCAAGGGGCGAGTCCGGTAGCTCCGGCGCGGTGGCGTCGACGGTCGGTCTGGCCGTCAGATCGGGCGCAGTCAGGGTGGGCCGAACCATGCGACCGGGGGCATCGCCGTCTGCCGTGGGCGGCGGCGCGAGGCTGGGAATGGTGGGCAGGGTGGGGCCGTCGAATTCGGTCATGGCCTGCATCTGGGCGGGCGGTGCCGGAACAGCCGCCGGGCGCTGCGGCGCCGTTTCCAGGACCGGTGTCGAGAGGGACGCTGGCATGCGCTGCACGGGTGCCACATCGCTGTTCGGCGCGATGGGCGGATCGGGGGTGACCTGCGGCGGCTGTAACGCGCTGACGTCCGACACCTCGGGCGCATCGCGCCACTCGCGCACAAGGGTCGAGAGCGCCGCCGGGCTCGCCTGAAGCGAGACGATATCCTGGCCGCCAGCCCCTTGTCCTGAGCCGCCGAAATCCCCGGGCACCCAATAGGCAACGCCTGCATGAAGCGCGGCGGAAAGGCCAAGAAAGGCAAGGATTTCAGCGCCGCCCCTCATGGCTGCACCGTCACAAGCCGGATGTCGGCAATCCCGATCTCGGCCAGCCGGGGCAGGAGGGCGGCGAGTTCAGATGCGGGCAGGCCCGAATCCGCCCGGATCGGCAAGGGGCGGTCCGCATCGCGATTGGCCAAGGCGCCAAACACCGCGTCGCCGCGGGCCGTTTCATAGGCAAGGCGCCCATCGGCGGCGATGTGCAACGTGTCCGGCGGTGGGTCGGTCAAGACGCCTTCGGCCTCGACCGGGTCGATCTCGAACGGGGCGGGCGGGGTCAGGCTGGCGGTCATCAGGAAGAACACGAGCAGCAGGAAGACCACGTTGATCATCGGAACGATGGCCCGGTCCTGCATCGCGCGCCGTTTTGTACCCTGAGCGAGATTCATGGCGCGTCCACCAGAATAAGCGACTCGAACCCGGCAGCGCGCAAGACGGCGGCGACATCGAGCAGGCGTTGCAGATCGCTGCCTTCGACCGGCATCAGGACGATTGGGTCCTCTGGTCCCGAGACGAGGGCCGAGATGCCATCGGCCAGATCGGTCAAGGCAGTGGTGTTACCATTCAGGCGGAGGGTATCGGGGCCAATCTCGATCAGGCGCGGGGGGCCGTCCCACGTCGTTGACCCTGCGCTGCCCGAGGGCGGCGATAGCGCGATCTCGGCCTCCTGCCCGAAGCGCGAGGCCAGCATGAAGAATACCAGCAGCAGGAACACCACGTCGACCATAGGGGTCAGGCTGGGGCGTCGGCGGGCGCGCGGGGTGTCGAAGGTGAAACTCACGCCGCAGGCCCCCGCGTGAAGATCCGGGTCGCGTCATCCTCCATCTCGCCCTGAAGCCGGTCGGCCACGGAATCGAACCAAGTCAGCGCCATGGAGGCCGGGATGGCGACCCCCATCCCCGCGGCCGTGGTCAGAAGGGCCTCCCATATGCCACCGGCCAAGGTGGCGGGATCGGCGCGCACACCGGCCTCCTGCAAGGCCTGGAAGGCCGCGATCATGCCCAGAACAGTGCCGAGCAGACCCAGAAGCGGCGCAATCGTCACGATCAGGTCAAGGGGCCGCAATCCGACGCGCAGTTGCGCCAGAAGGCCCCGTGCCTGCCTTGCGGTGTCCTCGCGCGCGGCGGCGTCGGACAGGCCCGCATCCAGACGGGACGACATCGCCGCCAAGGCCAGCCGCGCCCGGATCGAGTTTCGCCCCGACAATATCGCCATCGCGGCGTCGACCTCTCCGGCCTGCCAGTGCGATATCGCCTCTGCGGTCACGCGCCCGCCTGACCACGCCCCCGACAGCGACAGGCGCCAGACCTTCCACAGGATCAGCGCGACGGTCACGACGGAAAGCGCGGCGATGATCCAAAGGACGACGCCGCCATTGGCGATCAGGTCTGTCATGTCATCGTCTCCCCGTCGCAAAATGCCATCACACGTCCCTCGTTTCCATCCACTCGCGCGTGCCCTTGGCCACAGCGTTGTAAACCGAGCGGCCCAGGGCTTCGCCCACATCGGTGTGAAGCCCGGCATAGGCGGTGGACCCGCCGGGGCAGCCAAGCACGATGCAATCGGTCCCGGTGCCTGTCGCGCGCCCTGTTGGCAGGTCGGGGCCATGTGTGATTACAGCGGCGGTCCGCGCCTCGGCCGCGATGGTCATCGCTTCGATCATGGCCGTGTCCGACAAGGGGGCATCCGTGACGGCCAACAGATTGATGGTGCCATAGGCCACGGCCAGCGCGGGCAGGCGATGCCCCACGCGCTCGGCATTGGTAAGGCCAACCGTTGCAAGGCAAGAGGCCGAAATTCGACCCGAAACCGCGAATTCGAGATGGTTCTGGCCGATATTGCGAGAGGTCAGCATCCCGATAGCGTCCTCATCCCCGCGCGCACTCATCTCGTGGCCGAGCCAGGAAATCGCGTCGAACTCGCGCGTCAGGTCCGCGTTACGGACCTCGCGCCAAAGGACGCGACTGGCCGAGACGAACCCCGGTCGGTGCGGCGCAAAGCTGAGCAGGCGCAGCGGTTGGCCCAGATCGGCGATCAGCCAGGGACGGTCAAGCGTGACGGCGATCATCGCATCACCTCGAGCGGCTGGAAGATCATACCATTGGGGCCGTCCTGAACATGGGCCGAGATGCCGAAAACGTCGTGCAGGTTGCCCGGCGTCAGGACGGTCGCAGGCGCCCCATCGGCCACGATCCGGCCCTGGTGCATCATGATCAGCCGCGTGCAATGCCGCGCGGCCAAGCCCAGATCGTGCAGGGAGACGAGAACCGATTTGCCCTGCGCCGCGATGCTGCGGAACAGGGTCAGCGTGGCGATCTGGTGGCCGGGGTCCAGCCCGGCGATCGGCTCGTCCGCGAGGATCAGGGGGCAGTCCTGCGCCAGCGTCCGTGCGATCAACACGCGGGCCTGCTCGCCGCCCGACAGGTCGGTTGCGGCGCGTTCCTCGAACCCTGTCAGGCCCATATCGGCGATGGCGCGCCGAACCGCGTCGTGATCAGCCTCGCCCGGTTTCTGACCGCCCGACAGGTAGGGCACGCGCCCCAGCATCACCAGCGTCTCGACCGCCACGGGCCAAGCGATTTCGCGCGCCTGCGGCATCCAGGCGGCGGCCTTGGCGCGGTCGCGCGGTGTCATTCGGGCAAGCGAGGAACTGCCCTTGAATGGCAAAAGCCCCAAGGCCGCCCGCAGAAGGGTCGTCTTGCCCGCGCCGTTTGGCCCGATCAGGCCGACGACCTCGCCCTTGTCGATGGTCAGGCTGGCCGTGTCGACCACGGGGCAAGACCCGCGCATCACCGTCAGGTTCTCGAGCGACAGGAGGGTCATGCCATCGCCCTCCGGGTCTTGTAGATCAGGTGCAGGAACAGCGGCGCCCCCACGATGGCCATCAGGACCCCCAGCTTGAGGTCGCGGTCTGGCAGAACCAGCCGCACCGCGATATCGGCCGCCAGAACCATCGCCGCCCCGCCCAGGGCCGAGGCCCAAAGCAGCCGGCCCGGGCGCGCGCCCACGAAGGGCCGCAGGATGTGCGGCACGACAAGCCCGACGAACCCGATGGCCCCGGCCACGGCGGTGGCCGCGCCGACGCTGGCCGCCGTGCCCAGCACCACCGACAGGCGCAATAGCCGCAGGTCAATGCCCATCGCCTGCGCGGCGTCCTCGCCCAGCGTCAGCGCCTCCAGGCCCCGGCCCGTCAGCGACAGGAGCAGCCAGCCCACGGCCATGAACGGCAGCGCGATCCAGACATGCGCAAAGGAGCGATCCGACAGCGACCCGAGCATCCAGAACACCGTTTCACTGACCGCGAAAGGGTTGGGTGACAGGTTCAGCGCAAGCGAGGTCAACGCCCCCGCAAGGGCCGAAATCGCGATGCCGGCCAGGATCAGCGTGATTGACCCGCCGCGCGGGCCGGCCAGCAGCAGGATCAGCATCACCGCGATCAAGGCCCCGATCAGGGCCGCCAGCGGCAAGGCAAGGGCGAAGAGCGTGGCAAACCCCGTTTGCAGCGCGATCACCGCGCCCAGCGCCGCCGACCCCGATACGCCGATCAGGCCCGGTTCCGCCAAAGGGTTGCGCAGGTAGCCTTGCAAGGCCGCACCCGACAGGCCCAGCGATACGCCGACCATGACGGCGAGGATGGCGCGGGGCAGGCGGATTTCCCGCATCACCAGCGTGACCGCATCGCCCTGTCCGCCGACCAGGGCCCTCAGCGAATCGCCAAGGCCGAACCCCGCCGGCCCGATCAGAAGCGAGAGGGTGAACAGCACGAGGACCAGCGCCACGAGACCGGGCATGAGGAGCCGCCGGGTCATCGCGCGGCCTCCATCTCGGTCCGCAGGCGGGTCAGGTTTTCGAGGGCATTGATGACATGGGGCGTGCCGCAGACCCAATCCGGCCCGCTGACCGTGCCTCGGCCGGCCGCGATCACCGCTTGCAGCGCGGGGTGGCGCAAGATCTCTTCCGACCGCGAGGCGCCCGCATAGGGCGTGCTGCCGATCACCAGTTCCGGCGCGGCCATGGCAAGCAATTCCAGCGCCAGCCGCCCCGATGCGCTGCGCCCCAGTTCTTCGGCGATATGGGTGAATCCGGCTGTTGTGAGGATGTCGTGCGACAGCGTCCCGGTGCCAAGCGTATAGCCGTTGGGAAAGTAGAAGGCCGCGCGGGGGCCGGTCGCGGCATGCGTCAGCCGCGCAAGATCCGTCTCGAACGCGGCAATCAGGGTCTCTGCCCGGGTTTCGCGGCCAAGAAGCGCCCCGACCTCGCGCAGGCGATCCGGCACGTCGACAAGGCGCTGCGTGATCGCGATCTGTTCCACTCGCACCCCGAGGCGGCGCAGCATGCCCACGGTCGCCGGGTCGGAATAGACGCCGGCCAGGACGAGGTCGGGGTCGAGCAGGTAGATCTCTTCCGCGCTACCGAAGTTGATGTCGTAGGCCGCCGCTTCCTCGGCCATGGGGGAGGTCAGCGGATCGACCGCGACCTGGCTGACCGAGATCAACTGCCCCGGCGCGGCCAGCATCATCGCCAGTTGATCCGTGCACAGGTTCATCGACACGACCCGGGTGGGGGCGTCCGCCCATGCCGATGTAGCGGCGGCGAGGGTCATCCCCGCCGCCACCGCAAGGCGCTTCAAACGATCAGAAGCGCGAGCGCAGGCCAATGTAGAACGCCCTGTCGCTGGTGCCGTAGCCGATTGCCGTCTGGTACTCCTCGTCGAAGACGTTCTCGATCCTCAGGAAGGCCTCCGTGGTGTCGTTGACCGCGTAGCTGAAGGTTGTGTCGACAACGGCATAATCGGGAACGTCAACCGGCGTTCGTTCGTAGTTGGGTGCAGGAAAGACGACGTCTTGCCTGTCAAACTCGAATTGAGCGGTCGTCGCCCAGGTAACACGCTCTGCAATTGCTGCATTGAGACCAAGCACGAGGTTATGGCGCGGCACACGCGGCAGACGATTGCCGGCCCGGTCCTCGGCGTCCGTGTAGGTATAGTTCGCAAAAGCCGACAGGGTGTCGCTCAGCATGTAGTTGGCGGTGAGTTCGTAGCCCTGCGTGGTGCTGGTGCCGGCTACTTGGTTGTAGCCGCCGCCTGAGAAACTGATCAGGTCGTCGATCTCGGTGTAGAAAACGGTCGCGCTAAGGTTCAGGTCGCCGAACGCCTGTTCGATGCCCAATTCGATGCTGCGGCTCTGCTCGGGTTCGAGGTTCGGGTTGCCGTAGAATCCGGAATACAGCTCGTAGAGCGACGGCGCGCGGAAGCCCGATGCAATCGACCCGCGCAAAACAGTGCCTTCTGCCGGGCGCCATGCGCCGGCAAGACGACCAGTGGTTTGTCCGCCGAAAATCGAATGATCGTCATAGCGCAGCGAAGCCGAGAGGTCGAAACCGCTACCCAGTGCCGCGACATATTCGGCAAAGACCGCGGCGGTATCCACGCCGCCGGAATCGGAATCGGCGTCGAACTCTTCCTCGGTCAGATCAAGGCCGAACGTCAGCGTATCGGCCGTGCGTAGGTTGGCGGTGCCGAGATATGAGTATGTCATGCGCTCGCCGAGATAGTCTTCGGTGAAGCCGCCGGGGTAATAACGCTCGGTGCGCGATCCGCTGATGGACAGCTCGTGTTCTATACCGAAGGCGTCAAAATTGGCGTAGGCGCGCAGGCCGGAGCGCTCGCCTTCCTGTTCATCGGCGGTATCGATGGAATCGTCGATCTCGGTAAAGCTGTCGATGTAGAAGGCGCTGAACCCGATGGTCAGAGCCTCGGTGGTCTCAAATTCACCCGCAAGAATGAGGGTGGTGGACTGGTGGCCGTCCTCTTCGGTGTTGCCGTCATTTTCGTCGGCGGCCGAGAAACCCTCTGTCGTCAGTTCCGTGGCGGAGAAGGACAGCGTTCCGCGCTCGAACCGAGTGCCAACGCCGAAATTCAACAGGTAGGTCTCGTAGCTGCCGGCTTCGACGCCGACCGTGACCTCGGTGCCCGGTTCGTCAGGGGCCAAGTCGGAGGTGATGTTCACCACGCCGCCGATGGCTTCGGACCCGTAGATGGAGCCTTGCGAGCCGCGCAGGATTTCGACACGCGTTGCCCCGGTGCCCAGAAGGCTGCCGAAGTCGAACCCGGTCTGGGAGGAGGACGGATCGGTGATATCTATCCCGTTCAGGTAAACGGGTATGTAGGACGTCCCGAGACCACGAATGCGCAGTGTGGTGCTCGACCCGACCGGGCCATTCTGGCTGACTGTGAGGCCGGGCACGGTCGCCAGCGTGTTCGATAGTTGGATATCGCCGGGATAGCGCAATTCTTCGGTCGTCAGCACATCGACCGATACGCCGGTGCGATCCTCTTCGATCTCGGTCAGGCCCGCCGAGAAGATAACCTCATCCAGTTGGAAAAAGGCGTCCTGCGCCAAGGCCGGGTTGCCGGCAACGAGTGCGGAGATGGCGGTCAAAGCCAATCGTTTCGTCATGTATGTCCCTCCTTCGATACCGGTATGGCGGCATTCGGACTCGTTGGTGTATGTCATCGGAGGGGTTCGTCCCTCCGCAGACGGTGCAAATGCGTCACCACTACGGAAGGGTCCGTTGCCCATGGCGCCACCCGCGCCCGGACAGGGTGATCACTTCGGCAGGTCTCCTGACTTCGCGGGTCGTTGCGTGAAACGGGCCTTCCCGGGATGTCCCAGTGGCATGTGCCGTCCACACTCGCCGCTTACAGTTGCGGGGGCAGTCGCGGGATTACACCGCGTTCCCTATTACCCGAACGGTTTGCGCCGTCCGGACCGAAGCGAGTCCCCGGATACGCGCGCCGGGGCATTCAAGCAAGGGTTGAACGCGGCACTTCGGTTCCCGAAACCGAAATGTCACAGGTTTCTGACAGGACTCGCCGGGCGTCCTGTCAGACGATCCTGACCGTGCCGCGCCCTGGAAGGCCGTGTTTTCGGGTCACTTGGGCTGGCCCCAGCCACCGCCACCGGGGGTCAGCATCTCGATCGCATCGCCGATGCCCAGCGCGACTTCGGCATTTCCGGCAAGGCGCTCGCGCGTGCCATCGGCCCGGAGAACCCAGTTTTCCCCGATAGCCCCCTCGCCACCGCCCGCGCGCCCCGGAACAGGCACCTCCCGGTGCGAACAGAGCGTCGTGATCGTCATGGGGTCGAGGAAGCGCAGCACCCGGTGCATCCCCTCTCCACCGCTCCATGCGCCGATGCCGCCCGATCCGCTGCGATGGGCCATGCGCTCAACCCTCACAGGGAAGCGGGTTTCCAGGATCTCTGGATCGGTTGCACGCGTATTCGTCATGTGGACCTGCACGCAGGAGGCGCCATCAAACCCCGGCCCGGCGCCCGCGCCGCCCGCGATGGTTTCGTAATTCTGGATGCGGTCATTGCCCCAGATGAAATTGTTCATGGTCCCCTGGCTGCCCGCGATCACGTCCAGCGCGCCATAGAGGCATTCGGTGATCGCCTGGCTGACCTCGGTGTTGCCCGCGATGACGGCGGCGGGGTGGACCGGGTTGATCATGCTCCCCTCGGGCAGGATGATCTCCAGCGGTTTAAGGCACCCTTCGTTCAACGGGATCTCGCGCCCGACCAGCGTGCGGAAGACATAGAGCACCGCCGCTGTCGCGATGGCCTTGGGGGCGTTGTAGTTGTTGCGATGCTGCGGCGAGGTGCCGGTGAAGTCGATCACCGCGCGGCCTGCCGCCTGATCGACGCGGATATCGACCTTGATCTCGCTGCCATCGTCCAGCGGGTAGGTGCAGGCCCCGTCCTTCAGCGACCCGATCACGCGGCGCACGCTGGCCTCGGCATTGTCCTGCACGTGGCGCATATAGGCCAGAACAGTGTCTAACCCGAAGGTTTCGACCATGTTCTGCACCTCGCGGATGCCGGTCGCGTTGGCGGCCACCTGCGCCTCCAGATCGGCCATGTTCTGGCCGATGTTGCGGCAGGGATAGCGGCCCGAGGCCAGCAGCGCCCGTGTCTCGGCCTCGCGCAGGCGCCCGTTTTCCACCAGTTTGAAATTGTCGATGACGACGCCTTCCTCCTCGATCCGGGTCGAGTCGGGCGGGGCGGATCCGGGGGTCTTGCCGCCGATATCGGCATGGTGGCCCCGGCTGCCGACCCAGAAGACGATCTTTTGCCCGGCCCTGTCGAAAACGGGTGTGATCACGGTCACATCCGGCAGGTGCGTGCCGCCGTTGAAGGGCGCGTTCAGCATATACGCGTCGCCCTCGGCGATCTGTCCGGCGTTCAGGCGCGCGACGGTGCGCACCGCCTCGGACATGGAGCCAAGATGCACCGGCACATGCGGGGCGTTCGCCACAAGGTTGCCATCGGAATCGAACAGCGCGCAGGAGAAGTCGAGCCGTTCCTTGATGTTCACCGAATAGGCCGTGTTTTGCAGTGTCGCGCCCATCTGCTCGGCGATGTTCATGAAAAGGTTGTTGAAAACCTCCAGCATCACCGGGTCGGCCTCGGTCCCAAGGGCATGTTCGGTCGCCTTCGCTTCTGTTCGTTCCAGCAAGAGGTTGCCCAGCTCATCGACCCGCGCCTGCCAGCCCGGTTCGATCATGTTGGTGCCGGTCGCCTCGGTGATCACGGAAGGTCCGGCCACCGTTGTGTCGACAGGCAGGTCGTCTCGGGCGTAAAGGGGCGTGTCATGCTGCGCCCCGGAGAGGTGGACAGAGAGCATATCGCGCGGTGCAGGGTCTTTTTCTGTGGTCGGCAAAGGGGCGTCGGGCGCATCGGTCGACCCGATGGCCTCCACCTCCAGCATTTCGAAGACAAGGTCCCGTTCTGGCGCGGCAAACCCATACCGCGCGCGATGCGCGTCTTCGAAGGCGGCCCGCAAATCGTCGGCACTGCCAAAAGGGACGGCCAGGGCCTGGTGCGAGCCGGCATAGCGCAGATGGGCGCGTCTCTCGATCCGGATGCGGTCGGCCCCGATGCCCTGTTCCGACACCTCGGCGCGGGCTTGGTCCGCCATCTCGGAAAGTCTCTGTTCCGCCTGTGCGAACCGATCCAGGCCTTCATCGAACTGCGCTTCGCGCAGCGCGCGGATATCGGCCAAGCCCATCCCATAGGCCGACAGGACCCCGGCATAGGGATGGAGCATGACAGTCGTCATGCCCAGCGCATCCGCGACGAGGCAGGCATGTTGCCCGCCCGCGCCGCCGAAACTCGCCAGCGCGTATTTCGTCACGTCATAGCCGCGCTGCACGCTGATCTTCTTGATCGCGTTGGCCATGTTCTCGACCGCGATGCGCAGGAACCCCTCGGCGACCTCTTCGGGAGATCGGCCATCTCCGATGTCCTCGGCCAGGGCCGCGAACTTCTCGCGTACGATATCGGCATCCAGCGGCTGATCCGCATTCGGCCCGAACACGGCGGGAAAGTGGCGGGGCGACAGTTTGCCCAGCATCACGTTGCAATCGGTCACGGTCAGGGGCCCGCCGCGCCGGTAGCAGGCCGGGCCGGGGTCGGCGCCCGCGCTTTCGGGACCCACCTGCAAGCGCCCGTCGCGGTAAGACAGGATCGATCCGCCCCCGGCCGCGACCGTGTGGATATGCATCATCGGCGCGCGCATCCGCACGCCCGCGACCTCGGTTTCGAAGCTGCGCTCGTACTCGCCTGCGAAATGGCACACGTCGGTCGAGGTGCCGCCCATGTCGAAGCCGATCAGCTTGTCGAACCCTGCCGCCTGCCCGGTGCGCACCATGCCGACAACGCCGCCCGCGGGCCCCGAGAGGATCGCGTCGCGCCCCTGGAACAGCCGCGCATCGGTCAGCCCGCCATTCGATTGCATGAAGAACAGGTGCTCGCAGCCGCCCCGCCCGAGGTCCAGCGCATCGGCTACCTGGTCGACATAGCGCCGCAGGATCGGTGAGAGATAGGCATCGACCACCGCCGTATCGCCGCGCCCGACCAGCTTGATCAGGCGGCTGGCCTCGTGGCTGGGCGTGACCTGGGTGAACCCCACCTCGCGGGCGATCTCGGCGGCGCGGACCTCGTGCGCAGGGTTCAGGTAGGAATGCATGAAGGCGATGGCGACGGCGCGGATGCCATCGTCATAGGCCTTGGTCAGCGCCGCGCGCACGGCGTCTTCGTCCAGGGGGGTCAGCACCCCGCCCTCGGCATCCAGCCGTTCGGGCACCTCGGTCCCCTGCTCATAAAGCAGCGACGGCAACTGGATGTTCAGATCGAACAGGCGTGGTCGCGCCTGCGTGCCGATGCGCAGCAGGTCCCGAAACCCCTCTGTGATCAGCAGCAGAACGCGCGCGCCCTTGCGCTCCAGCAGGGCATTGGTGGCGACGGTCGTGCCCATCTTGACCGCCTCGATCGGGGCGTCGGACCCCTCCATCAGGCGGCGGACCCCTTCGACGGCGGCATCGGCATAGTGCTCGGGGTTCTCGCTGAGGAGTTTGGTCGTCACCAGCGTGCCATCGGGTCGCCGTCCGACCAGGTCGGTAAAGGTGCCGCCACGATCGACCCAGAATTGCCACTTGCCCATGATGCGCTCCGTTTGCCTGCGTCTTGCTAGCAAACCGCCCTCGGGCTAGCCAGATGCCAGAGTGAGGATCACAGCATGCAGATCACCGATTGGGACGATGCCTATCAGAACGGGGCCTACATCCCCGGGGCCGATGACTTGGTCGCGGGGTGGGCTACCCGCGCGGCAGCCTTCCGCGCCAAGCATTTTGAGGAGGTGCTGAATTACGGGTCCGGCGACCGCCAGTTCCTCGACCTGTATCGACCCGAAACCGCAGCACAGGGTCTGTGCGTAATCGTCCACGGCGGCTATTGGCACAAGTTCGAAGGCCGCGCCTTTGCCCATCTCGCCGCCGGGCCGCAGGCCGCTGGTTATGCCGTGGCGAACGTCACCTACACGCTCGCCCCCGAGGCCCGGATTTCCGAGATCACGCAAGAGATTGCCCATGCCGTCATCGCGGCGGCCAAGGCCGTTCCCGATGGCCCCATTTTCCTGACCGGTCACTCCGCCGGCGGGCATCTGGTCAGCCGCATGGGGTGTCCGGGGGTGCTGCCCGACCCGGTCGCGGACCGGATTGCGCATATCCTGTCGATCTCTGGGGTGCATGACCTTCGCCCCCTGCTGCGCACGGCGATGAACGACACACTCCGCCTCGATGCCGAGGAGGCCGCAGCAGAAAGTCCCGCCCTGTTGACCCCGCGCCCGGGCCTGCGCCTGACCTGCGCGGTCGGGTCCGAGGAACGGCCCGAGTTCCTACGCCAGAACGATCTTCTGGCGAATATCTGGACGGGGATGGGCGTCGACACGCAGGCGGTGCATCTGCCCGGTGACAATCACTTCACCATCATCGCCGGGCTGGAATCACCCGACGGGACACTGACCAGGTTGCTGTTGGATCAGAGCTGATCGTAAAGGCCGCTGATGGCGGTCTTGAGTTGCGCGCGATCTTCCGGGCCGAGCGAATCGAGCATGTTGCTTTCCGCAGCGCGCGCCAGGATGCGCAGGCGATTCACCTCGTCCGAGCCCTTGTCCGACAATTTCACGACCAGGCGCCGCCGATCCTCCGTGTCGCGGATAACCGAGATCATCTGCAACTCTTCCAAACGGCGCTGGGCGCGGCTGACCCGCGCGGCATCCATCGCCGTCAGGATGCACAGATCCTGGGACGAGCAGGGCTGGTTCGACGGCAGCGCCATCATGATCCGCCATTCGGGCACTTGTAGACCTGCATCTTCCATGACTTGCTGGAACACGCGGCCAGAGATGACGGACATCTGGAATGGCAGGTACTCGCAGAGATCGAAAAGCAGGAATTGGGCTTGATCCTTCACGCCGCAATCCTTTCATTCGCGAGGAATTCAATCTTAAGTTTAAGTCGGCTTAATCTACTCGCGCAAGTTTATTGTCAATTCCGATGGGCAAGACGCTGCGTGAAGCGTTGATCGCGCTGCCAGATCTGCCTGTTTTGCTGAGCTGACGAAACCCATGAAATCAGGGTGTTACCCTTCGTTTGCGCAAAACACCTTGCGCTTCGGCGTTTCATTCTCAGTCGCCAGATCGCCCGGTTGCGACGCTTTGGTCACATTTTCCGGCTTGTCGGTCCTGTCGGTCCCCCGTATGTGCGGCGGCGGGACACCCCTCCCCAACGAGGGGCGTATATCTGAGAGGGTATCAGATCATGACTATCGACCAACCGGCCACGCGGCCGGCCAATCCGCGTTTTTCTTCTGGCCCCTGTGCCAAACCCCCCGTTTTTTCCCTCGATAAACTGTCTGGCGCCGCGCTGGGCCGGTCGCACCGGGCCAAGATCGGCAAGGACAAGCTGAAAGCCGCGATCGAAACGACGCGCGAGGTTCTCGGCGTGCCCGCCGATTATCGCATCGGCATCGTGCCCGCCTCGGACACCGGCGCGGTCGAGATGGCCATGTGGTCGCTGCTGGGCGCGCGCCCCGCGACGATGGTTGCCTGGGAAAGCTTTGGCGCGGGCTGGGTCACCGACGCTGTCAAACAGCTCAAGATCGAGGCCGAGGTGAAGACCGCCGAGTACGGCCAGATCGTCGATTTCGCCGAGGTCGATTTCAACACCGACGTCGTCTTCACCTGGAACGGCACCACTTCGGGCGTTCGCGTCCCGAATGGCGACCTGATCCCGGCCGACCGTGAGGGCCTGACGATCTGCGACGCGACCTCTGCCGCGTTCGCGCAGGACCTGCCCTGGGACAAGCTGGATGTGACGACCTTCTCCTGGCAGAAGGTAATGGGCGGCGAAGCGGCGCACGGCATGCTGATCCTCAGCCCCCGCGCGGTCGAGCGTCTGGAAAACTACACCCCCGCATGGCCCCTGCCCAAGATTTTCCGCCTGACCAAGCGCGGCAAGCTGATCGAAGGCATCTTCGTGGGCGAGACGATCAACACCCCCTCCATGCTGGCGGTCGAGGACTACCTGCTGGCGCTGGACTGGGCGCAGGCCATCGGCGGCCTGCCTACCCTGATGGCGCGGGCCGATGCCAACGCGCAGGCCATCTTCGATTTCTGCGCCGAGCGCGACTGGATCGACAACCTTGCCGAGGATCCGGCGACGCGGTCGAACACGTCGGTCTGCCTCAAGTTCACCGATGACCGGATCACCGATGGCGCCGCTTTTGCCAAGGCCGTCGCCAAGCGGCTGGAGGCCGAGGGCGTGGCGCTGGATATCGGCGCCTATCGCGATGCCCCCGCCGGTCTGCGGATCTGGTGCGGTGCGACGGTGGAAACCGCCGATATCGAGGCGATGCTGCCTTGGCTCGACTGGGCTTTCCACGCCGAGATCGACGCGCAGGCCCAGGCCGCCTGAAAGATCTGATCGCGCCCTCCAACGAGGCAGGATTTTCCCGAAAATCCTGCCGGGCCGAAAATCCTTCGTGAAGGATTTTCGCGCCGGGTGGCGCCGTCTTTCCCGATTTTCAAACGACAGGACCCATCACCATGGCCCCCAAAGTGCTCGTGAGCGACAAGCTCTCTGAAACCGCCGTGCAGATTTTCCGCGATCGCGGCATCGACGTGACCTTCGACCCCTCCATCGGAAAGGACAAGGACAAGCTCCTTGAAGTCATTGGAGATTATGATGGTCTGGCGATCCGGTCGGCCACCAAGGTGACCGAAAAGATCATCGCCGCCGCCCCGAACCTCAAGGTGGTCGGCCGGGCCGGGATCGGCGTGGACAATGTCGATATCCACGAGGCGTCGAAGAAGGGCATCATCGTGATGAACACGCCCTTCGGCAACTCCATCACCACCGCCGAACACGCCATCGCGATGATGTTCGCCGTGGCCCGCCAGATCCCCGAGGCCAACGCCTCGACCCATGCCGGAAAGTGGGAAAAATCCCGCTTCATGGGCGTGGAACTGACCGGCAAGACCCTTGGTGTCATCGGGGCCGGCAACATCGGCTCCATCGTCTGCAACCGGGCGCTTGGGCTGAAGATGAAGGTCATGGCCTACGACCCCTTCCTGTCCGAGGAACGCGCCAAGTCCATGGGCGTGACCAAGGTCGAGCTCGACGAATTGCTGGCCCGCGCCGATTTCATCACGATGCACGTACCCTTCACCGAGAAGACGGCGAATATCCTGTCGGAAGAGAACCTCAAGAAGACCAAGAAAGGCGTGCGCATCGTCAACTGCGCCCGTGGTGGTCTGGTCGACGAAGCGGCGCTGGCGCAGCTGATCAAGGACGGTCACGTCGCGGGTGCGGCCTTTGACGTGTTCAAGGAAGAACCCGCCACCGAGAACCCGCTGTTCAACCTGCCCAATGTCGTGGTCACACCGCATCTTGGCGCCGCCACCACCGAGGCGCAGGAAAACGTCGCCCTCCAGGTGGCCGAGCAGATGTCGGACTACCTTCTGACCGGGGCCGTCACGAACGCGCTGAACATGCCGTCGGTTACGGCCGAGGAAGCCGCGATCATGGGCCCCTGGGTCAAGCTGGCCGAGCACCTGGGCGCCTTTGTCGGCCAACTGACCGAAGAGGCGATCGAGGAAATCGAGATCACCTATAACGGCCTGGTCAAGGACATGAACCTGCAGGCGTTGAACTGCGCTGCCATCGCGGGCTTGATGAAGCCGTCCAACCCGGGCGTGAACATGGTGTCCGCGCCGGTGATCGCCCGCGAGCGCGGGATCGAGATTTCGACCACCACGCAGGACAAGACCGGCGTGTTCGACGGCTATATCCGCCTGCATGTGAAAACGGCCGTCAAGGATCGTTCGATTGCGGGTACGGTGTTCTCCGATGGCAAGCCGCGCTTCATCCAGATCAAGGGCATCAACATCGATGCCGAGATCGGCGAGCACATGCTTTACACGACCAACAAGGACGTGCCGGGCATCATCGGGACCCTGGGCCGGACGCTGGGCGAGAACAGCGTGAACATCGCGAATTTCACGCTCGGCCGGTCGGGCGCGGGTGAGGAGGCCATCGCGCTTCTCTACCTCGACGAACAGCCACCTGAGCCGGCCCTGGTCGCGCTGCGCGAAACCGGCATGTTCCAGCAGATCCGCCCGCTACAATTCGACGCCGCCTGAGCCGGACATTGCAGCATAAAGGGCGTCCGGCCTTCCGCCGGGCGCCCTTCTCCTGAACTCCACCTTGCCAAATTCATCGTTTTACGTAAGACAGTTGCAGTTTGCAAAGAGTAGTCATGTGCCATGTCCCTGTCGTTTCGCCTCGACGATTACCTTCCCTACCGCCTTGCCGTTCTGGCTGGTCGGATCAGCCGCGAATATGCTGATAGGTGCCGGTCCAAATACGGGCTGAGCCGGTCCGAGTGGCGGGTGCTCGCGCATCTCAACGAGGAAGCATCGGTCTCCGTCCGCGAGATCCACCGGCGTGTCGACATGGACAAGTCCAAGGTCTCGCGCGCAGCTGCCCGGCTTGAGGCCGCCCGCCTTGTCACCAAGACGGTCAGTCAGTCCGACCGCCGCCTGGTCGAGCTGAAGCTGACCGACGAAGGCAAGTCCATCTTCCACGCTCTTGCGCAGCAGGCGCATGTCTTTGAACGCGAGTTGAAGTCGCGTCTGGGCCCCGATGCCGACGCGTTCCTCGCCGGGCTGGAACGCCTGATGGAGCACGATCCCGACGGGGACGACGCTGCATAAAACGCAACGTCGCTCTTTACCCTCGCCTTGCCGTTTGGCTTAACCAGAGCCAACGTGACTTACCTGAGACGGGGGAGGGATCTCATGGACGATATCGTCATTCTATCCGGTGCGCGGACCGCCATCGGCACTTTTGGCGGCTCGCTTGCGGGCGTGGCGCCGATCGACCTGGGCACGGTCGCCACGAAGGCCGCGCTGGAGCGTGCGGGAGTCGAGGGCGGCCAGATCGGCCACGTCACCTTCGGCCATGTCATCAACACCGAGCCGCGCGACATGTATCTCAGCCGTGTCGCCGCGATGCAGGCGGGCATCCCCGACACGACGCCCGCGATGAACGTGAACCGTCTATGCGGGTCGGGTGCGCAGGCCATCGTCTCGGTCATTCAGTCGCTGGCCATGGGCGATGCCGCGTTCGGCCTTGCCGGCGGCGCCGAAAGCATGAGCCGCGCCCCCTACATCATGCCCGATGCCCGCTGGGGCCAGAAGATGGGCGATGTGGGCGCGAAAGACATGATGCTGGGCGCGCTGAACTGCCCCTTCGGCACCGGCCACATGGGCGTGACCGCCGAGAATGTCGCCAAGGAGCACGAGATCACCCGCGAAGCGCAGGATGCCTTTGCCTTGGAAAGTCAGCAGCGTGCGGCCAAGGCCATCGCCGAAGGCCGGTTCAAGGACCAGATCGTGCCGGTCCAGGTGAAGGTGAAACGCGATCTTGTGCCTTTTGACACGGATGAACACCCCAAGGCTACGACGGCCGAGGCGCTGGCCGGTCTGCGCACCGTCTTCCAGAAGGACGGCACGGTGACGGCGGGCAATGCCTCGGGCATCAATGACGGCGCGGCGGCGCTGGTTCTGGCCCGCGCGGATGCGGCGGAAAAGGCGGGCCTGACGCCGCGCGCCCGCGTGATCGGCTATGCCCATGCCGGGGTGCGCCCCGAGGTCATGGGGATCGGCCCGGTTCCCGCGGTCGAGAACCTGCTGGCGAGGACCGGCCTTTCCATCACAGATTTCGACGTCATCGAGTCGAACGAGGCCTTCGCCGCGCAGGCGCTGGCGGTGAATAAGGGCCTCGGCCTCGACCCGGCCAAGGTGAACCCGAATGGCGGGGCCATCGCGCTGGGGCACCCTGTGGGTGCGACGGGCGCGATCATCACCGTCAAGGCGCTTTACGAGTTGGAGCGTATCGGTGGCTCCAAGGCGCTGATCACCATGTGCATCGGCGGCGGGCAGGGCATCGCGCTCGCCATCGAGCGTATCTGAGCCTGGCCTTAACTAGGGCGCCGCGATCTCGATCGCGCGGCGTCCGGCGCGGCCCTCCGCGTCGATCACCATCAATTCGCCAAAGCCCAGGCCGGGCCGGTCGAGGGCGAACTCGCGGTCATGCAGGCCTGAGGCGACGGGCGCGCCATTCCACAGCCATGTGAAGGGGGGCGTTCCATCGGCCACGCGCGCGGTGACGGGCAGGTCGGGTTGCCAGGCCAAAACGGCGCCCTCCGGGGGAAAGGCGATCTCGGGGCCGTCAGCCTCGGGCACGGCGGCATGGGCGGGTGTGAACCGGCGCAACGGCGCCGGAAGCTGCCCGTGCGAAAGGGTCAATGCCCCCTCGGGCGCACCGGCGCGCGGGGCCAGATCGCCGTCGATCCGCGCGAAGGCCTCGAACAGAAGCGGTGCCGAAAGGTCCGCGCCGAACGCCCCGGGAACCGAGGCGCCATCGGCCCGCCCCATCCAGATCCCCACCACGTGCCGCCCGTCGAACCCGAAGGCCCAGGCGTCGCGATGCCCGTAGCTGGTGCCGGTCTTGAAGGCCAGGCCGTTGCGCGGGGCGCTCGCCGGGGGCGGGACATCGCCCAGCACGTCGCCAAGATACCATGACGCGACGGGGCCGATCACGCGCTGCCCCTCGGTGGCCGTATCGCCCTGCCGCCAGTGCCAGGGCACCTCGACACCGCCGCGCGCGATGGCCGCGTAAAGGCGCATCAGGTCTTCCATCCGCGTGCCGATCCCCCCCAGGGCGATGGCCAGACCAGGCTCCTCTCCCACGGGCAATTCGATCTCCATCCCGGCGCGGCGCATGGCGGCCAGCATCTGCGCTGGCCCGATCTCGTGCAGGAGGGTCACGGCGGGGATGTTCAGCGACAATTGCAGCGCCTCGGCGGCCGAAACCTCGCCCCGGAACGCGTTGTCGAAATTCCGGGGCGCGTAGCCGCCGAAATCGATAGGCCGATCCGAGATCAGGCTTTCGGGGTGCAGCAGCCCCTCGTCGAAGGCCAGCCCGTAGATCAGCGGCTTCAACGTCGAACCGGGCGAGCGCACGGCGGTTGTCATGTCGACGAAGCCCTCGCGCGTCACATCCGTGTAGTCGGGCGACCCGACCGAGGCCAACAGCGCCCCGGTTCGGTGGTCCATCACCATGATCGCCGCGCTCATGCGCGGGCCGCGCCCCTCGATGGCCCGCAGGGCAAGGTCCTCCATCCGGGCCTGTAGCCCGGCATCGAGGGTCAGGCGATGGGTGCCTTGCGTGGGCCGCTCGGCGACGGCGCGGTCGGCCAGATGCGCGGCGAGGGCGGGGAAGGGGCGGCGCTCGGTCGGGATGGCTTCTTCACGCGCCCAGGCGATCTCGGCTTCGGTCAGCGAGGTGAAGCGCACGGCGCGGTCCAGCACCCGGTCGCGTGCGATGCGGGCATTCTCGGGGAAGCGATCGGGGCGTCGGGACGCGGGCGCTTGCGGCAGGGCCACCAGCAGCGCCGATTGTGCGGCCGTCAGGCGGTTGGGTTCGACCCCGAACCATGTCAGCGTCGCGGCGCGGATCCCCTCGATATTCCCGCCATAGGGGGCGAGGTGGAAATAGAGCGTCAGGATCTCTTCCTTCGACAGCACCCGCTCCAGGGCCAAGGCGAGACGGATCTGCCGGATCTTGCCGTCCAGCGCCCCGGTGCCTGAGTCCTCCAACAGGCGCGCCACCTGCATGGTCAGGGTCGATCCCCCCGAAACGATCCGCCCCGAGGTCACGGCCTGCCACGCCGCGCGGCCAAAGGCCCGCAGATCGACGCCGGAATGGCTCCAGAACCGCCGATCTTCGTAGGCGATCAGCATCTCGACGAAATCGCGGTCCACCGCGCCATAGCTGACCGGCAGGCGCCAGCGCCCGTCCTCGACCGTATAGGCGCGCAGCAGGCGGTTGTCGCGGTCCAGCACCTCGACCCCGGTTTCCAGCACCAGCGGCGGGATCTCGGTGGCGTCGATCCAGCGATCCAGCCACCACGCGCCCGCACCCGCCGCCAGTAGCAGCGCGACCAGAAGCGTGGTGATGACCCGTTTGATCATTCGCTTGCGATCACGACCCGGCCCGAGGCGGTCTGCGCGCGGTATTGCGGGCGGTACATATCCTCGACGCTGGCCGCGGGGTGGTGGAAGTCCCCGGGGGTGACCGCCCGCACGATGTACGCCAGGCGGAACTGGCCGGCATCGCCGCGCCTGTCGACGGCGGCAAGGAAGCGGTCCTGCCGGAACTCTGCCATCTCGGTCCCAAGGAACAGGTCCAGCCCCTGCACTGCGGCAAGGTCGCCCGATTGCAGAAGGTTCGGGTTGTCGATCTCGAAGCCTGCCGGTAGCGGATCGTTCACGATCAAGCGGCCTTCACGGGTGCCGCTGGTTGGCGTCACCGTCAGGATCGCGACCATGCGGGTGCCTTGCGCGACCTGCGCCGGGTCAACCGGCTGACCCTCCAGCGTCAGGTAGCTGCGGGTGATGCGGAACGCGTTGCCGAAGGCTTCGGTCGCGCCCTCGGGCACGCCGAAGCGCGTGATCGTCAGAACTTCGTCGCGCGCGCCCGCGTTTTCGAGGGTGCGGGCGGCATCGCCAGCCTGCATCACTTCGACCAGCGGGCCGTTCACCACCTCGCCGTCGATGCGCAGGCCACCGGCGCTCGGGTCGTCGATCAGCGCATGGGCGGCCAGCAGGCTCCACACCGCCTCTTGCGTTGAAACGGGCCGGTTTACGGTGGCCAGAGACTCCGACAGGGCAGGGAAGGGCACGGCTTCGGACCCGGACGCCGCCGCCAGTGCCAGAAGGCCCGCGGCATCGCGCCGGTCGCTGCCGTAATCGGCGCGCCAGAACTGGCCTTCGCCCTCGCGTTCAAGCTCCTGCAACAGGGCATAGCCCGCGCGGAACATCGTATCGGCGCGCGGCTGGTCGCCATACATCGCCAGCGCCGCCCCCAACTGACCCAAGGCCAGCGGCGTGGCAACGCTGTCGGCCTTCACGTCGGCATAATAGCGCAAGTCGCCCATGCTGGCCTGCCCCTCGCGCGCCAGAACCATCAGCGCATAGGCAAGGCCCTGCCCACCCTCCTCGAAATCGGGATGGGCGGCGACCTGGTTGGCGAGGGTGTCGAGCGCGGATTGAAACGCCTGCGCCGGAACGCGGTGCCCCTGCGCCCGCGCGCGGCTGAGGAAATCGGTCACATAGGCATCGAGCCACAGGTCACCCGACCCGGCGCGCCACAATCCGAACCCGCCATTCGCCGACTGGTTGGTCAAAACCTGCCCGATGGCATCGTCGATCCGCAGCCCGAGGTCTTCGGCCGTGCCAAGGTCCAGCGCCTCGGCGACCGAGGACAGGTAGA
The DNA here is from genome assembly GCF_039542305.1 of [Roseibacterium] beibuensis. Lineage (NCBI taxonomy): Bacteria > Pseudomonadati > Pseudomonadota > Alphaproteobacteria > Rhodobacterales > Roseobacteraceae > Roseicyclus > [Roseibacterium] beibuensis. The sequence continues at coordinate 308,117 of NZ_BAABHW010000003.1, forward strand.
GCAGCGGCAGCGCCCCGCTCGTCACCTGCTCGGTACAGCCGTAGGGATAGCGGTCCAGCATGGTCAGAAGGCCCGCCGCGTCGAACCGCGCCAGCGGTCCGGCCGCAACCGTCACCCGCCCCACGCCTTCGCGGAAACCGGTGAAGGCGGCGGCATCCAGAAGGAAGCTCTGGCCGGGCGAAAGGGTGACACGGCTGGTTTCCGCGACCTCTGGGTCGTTCACCTGCACGGGCAGCACCAAATCTTGCATCAATTCGATACCATCCGGCGTGGTCAGCGCGACGCGGATCTCCTGAACGCCGGTCGCTCCGGTGGCTTCGATCGGAAGGGACAGGCGCTGCGTTTCGCCCTCACCCAAGGTCACTGCATCCGGCACTTCGCCAATCCGCACGCCGTTATCCGTCTCGATGGCCAGTTGCATCTCGCCCGTCGCGCCCTCGGCATGGGTCAGTTCCAGCAGCATCCGCGCGCTGTCGCCGGGGGCGAGGAATCGCGGCAGGCTGGCCTGCACCACCACGGGGTCGCGCAGGATGACATCCGCCTCGGCCTGCCCCACGCCCGTCTCGGACCAGGCCACGGCCATCAGCCGGACGGTGCCGTTGAAGGCGGGCATGTCGAAGCTGGCGCGCGCCAGGCCATCCGCGCCCACCGTCAGCGGGCCGGAAAACTCGGCCACCAACTCCTGCGTGGGCGGCGGGGCCTGCATCCGCAGGCCAGCGCCCGCGTCACCACCTTGCCGGATGCGCCCCTCGGCGCCGTCGCGGCTGTCGATCAGGCGGCCATAGACGTCGCGGATCTCCATACCCAACCGCCGTTGGCCGAAATAGTGGCCTTGCGGATCGGGGCTGTCGAAGCCGGTCAGATTCAGGATCCCCAGGTCGACCGCCGCGATGGTGGCATGGACGGTTTCGCCCTCGACCGCACCGTCTACGCGCAGCGCGACCTCGAGCGGCTGGCGTGGGCGGGCCTCCTCGGGCGTCTCCAGCGTGACGTCCAAGGCGCGTGCGCCGGGATCGACGGCGGCATGGACCAGACCCATGGCGCGCGTCGGCACCGGGCCAGAGACCGCGCCGATGGGCCGGATCAGAGAGGCGGTGACATAGGCCCCGGCCCCCCAGTCCTCGGTCACGGGCAAGGTCACCTCGGTCGGGTCGTCGCCCAGTTCGACGATCTGCATGTCGATCAGCCGGTTCGACATGACCTGCACCAGCGCCACGCCGCCCTGCCGCGGCACGATGCGCAGCGTCGCGGTGTCGCCAGCGCCGTATCTTTCGGCATCGAGCGACACCTCGAGGACATCGGGCGTGTCGGTGGCCCCCTCGGCCCCGTACCAGCCCGCGTCGAAACCAACCGACGTGACGGCATAGGCGCTGGCATCGCTTTCCACGCGCAACTCGTAACTGCCCCAATCGACGGGCAGGGTCAGGCGCTCGGGCGTGTCGCCAAGCGTGGTTTCGCCCGTCGCGATCCGGCTGCGCGTGGTGATCGGCTCCCACGTCCAGTTGCCGTTCTGGCGATACCATTGGTAGCGCCGCTCGACCCGGTTCAGGACCCAGCGGACGGGCAGGGCGTCGGCGCCGGTCGCGATCAGGTCGAATTCGGCCTCGGCCTCCTCGGGCAGGGTCGTGTCGAATAGCGGCCGGATCCCGATCATCGCCGTGTCGGGCAGGACCACGCGCGTCAGGCTCCGTTCGACTGGACGCCCGGAGGCTTCGGCAACTTGCGCGGTGACCGTCAGGCGCGCGGGCTGCGGGGCCCCCGACAGCGACGGGATCGGGATGCGCAGGGCGGCCGACCCGTCATCGCCCGTCGCGGTGGCGGAGAGCGTCGGGAACTCGGCATTGGGCTGGTCGTCGTGACGCCCGAAGAGGTAGCCGGGAAAGTCCTCGGTGCGGCGGGTGGGGCGCAAGGCGGCGCGCCCCGTGACCTCGAGGTCGCTGGCGGGCGCGCCGAACAGGTAATCGGCCTGTACGGACAGGCGCGGCCGGTCGCCCGGGGTGAATGGCCCCTCGTCCATGCCGAGGGCGACGTCGATCCGCTCGGGCAGGAAATCCTCGACCAGCACGCTGGTGGAGGAGAGCGGCGCATCATCCGGGTCGGCATGCACGGACAGGCGCCACGTCCCGCGCGGCACGTCCGCGCCCAGATCGAAATCGAAGACATAGCCCCCGCCGCCGACCTCTTCGATCAACTGGCGGGCATATTCCACGCCATCCGCCCGGTTCAGGATCGCGGTCAGCGGCAGGTCCGTCACCGCCCCGGCCCGGCCGTCGCGCGCCAGCGCGGTCGCATGGATCGCCTCGCCCGCGCGGTAAGCGCCACGCTCGGTCGTCAGGAAAAGGTCGATCGCGCCGGCGGGTTCGCGCCCCTCGACGCCGCGGTCGCTCAGGTCGAACTCGGCCTCGCGCAGGCTGAGGAAGGCGAAATCGCTTTCCCCGTCGCGCAGGCTGACCATGGCCGGTGCTGCGCCCGCCTCTCCGCGGGCCAGCCCGGCGTCGAAATGGGCATAACCCTCGGCATCGGTCGTGACCTCGCCCAGCACCCGGTTCGAGGCCGACACCAGCGAGACGGACACGCCCGCGCGCGGGCCTGCCGTTTCCAGCGACCGCACGATCACATGCACCCCGTCCGCCCCGCGCAGGGTGGTGACGCCAAGGTCGCTGACAAGGAACCACTGCGTCGCGCTGTCCGAGCGCGTCCCCGCACCGCCGACAGAGGCCTCCAGCGCGTAAAGACCCGGTTCGCGCCCGTCCAGCACCTCCCCGATGGGCAGGCGCGTGGTAACCGAGCGGTTCTGCTCCATCGCGACCTCGGCCTCGCCTTGCCAGATCTCTTCCCCGATCTCCTCGGCGAAGCGAGTCAGTTCCCAATCGGCCAGCGGACGCCCGAAATACTGGGTCTGCAAGGTGCGCAGGATGTTGCGGTCCGAGACGTGGTAAAGCCGCAGGTCGACGAGATCGGTGTTCACCGCGACCAGCGGGATGGTGCCTCCCGCACTGGCCGGCAGGATATAGGCGCGGCCGGCGAAACGGACGCTCGGCTGCCGGTCGCGCACGTATTGGCGCAAGGTCACCGGCGCGCGCAGCACCTCGCCCGACGCGGCGGGAAGGCCCGCGCGCAGGGTGAATTCATAGCGCGAGCCGTGGCTGACGCCGGTGATGCAGAACTGCCGGTCCTCGGCCTCGACGGCCAATCCGTCCTCGGTCGTTTGCAGGAAGTCATCAAACAGTACGCCGCCCGGTGCCAGCGGTTCCGAGAAGATGGCGCAGATGCGCGGAAACTCGGCCTCGGCCTCGACCCGCGTGTCGGTGACGCGGAACCCGTAAAGCCCAAGGACGCGGTCCAGCGCCTCTTCCCGCGCGGGGGTGGGTGCCTCAGTGATGGCAAGGCGCAGGGCCGGGATGGCGTCGCGCCCGCGCCCCTGCTTTTCCAGCGAGTGTGCAAGAATCGTCGCTGCGCGGGCCAGGGCCTCACCGGGGGCGGCGCGCAGCGCGGCATTGGTGGCGGCGCGCAGGGCCGCGCGGCGATATTCCCGCTGGCGGCTGGGATCCTCCGTTTCGATGGCCAGAAGAAGCCGCGCGTAATCGGTCCAGTCCTCGGCAAGGTCCCCGCGCGTGATCCCGGCGCCCATCAGGCGCATCGCGCCGACGAGGTTGCCATCCGCCTCTTCACGCTGCGACACGTCGCGCCAGTCGTTGGCGGGAAACGCCCCGCCGCAATGCGCCCGCGCCATGGCCAGCGCCTGGTCGCGGGCAAGCTCGAAATCGCTTTCCCGCAGGAAGCCAAGCTGCCCGATCCGGTCCTCCAACCGCGCCAGAACGCCCGCATCTGTGGGACGGAATACCCCCGAGAACGCGCCAGCGTAGTCTGCGCTCTCTCCCGCAGCCGATTTCGGAAAGCAGCTGTCGTTGCGGCTGTTGAAGGTGAAGGCGGCGCACTCGGGATCGGCGCGGCAGGCGGCTGAACAGGCCTCCAGCGTCGTGTCGAACAGCGGGCGAAGGTCGTTTCCGGGCAGATCGACATCGCGCGCAATCGACAGGTAGCGGTCGGGGACGACCTCTTGGGCGGTGGCGGAAAGCGGCGCGATCAGCCCCGCACCAAACAGCAGGGCAACAAGGGCTCGCATGGGATCCTCGCGGGAAACGCAATCAAATAAGGCTCAGCGTGCCATAGCGGTGATCCCCGAGTCCACGATTCGCCCGGTCAGGGTCAGGACATCCTTACCCGTTAACCAATTCTTCAGCCTGTCCGCGCCATGCTGTCCGCGCGTAAAGGGGCGACTGACGGAAGAACGATGGGGTTTGGCGGCATTGATGACAGGCTGGCGCAGGAACGCCGGGCGCGCCTTCAGGCCGAGCGCCTGCTCGCCCTGCGGTCCGAGGAACTGTATTCCGCCAATCGCAAGCTGGCCGAACACGCCCATGCCCTGTCCCACCAGGTCATCGAGCAGCGCGAAGAAAACGCCGCCCTGCGCGGCCAAAGCGAAGAGGCCGCTGCCGCGCTTGATATCGCCACCGACCGCGCCGTTCTGGCCGAGCGGCGCCTGTGGGATGCTCTGACCGCCGCCGAGGATGGCTTTGCCATTTTCGATACCGATTGCAGGCTGGTCATTGCCAACCCGGCCTGGCTGGCCCCCTTCGACGGGATGACGGATGTCGCGCCCGGCGCCTCCTACGAGGCGATCCTGCGCATCGCGACCGATGAGGGGATCGTCGATTTGCAGGGCGAGGGGCCGGATGACTGGATCGACCGGATGCTGGCGCGGTGGGAAATAGCCCCGATCCCGCAAGAGGATATCCGGCTCTTCAACGGCACCTTCATCCGCCTGATCGACAAGCGCACGCCGCAGGGCGATACCGTTTGCCTTGGCCTCGACATCACGCGCACCATTGAACGCGAGCAGGCCCTGCGCGAGGCGCGCGATGCCGCCCTTGCCGCCAGCCGCGCGAAATCCACCTTCCTCGCCAATATGAGCCACGAGATCCGGACGCCGATGAACGGCGTTGTCTCCATGGCCGACATGCTGCGCGAGACCGGTCTGACCGAGGAACAGGCGCTTTATGCCGAGACGATCCGCAATTCCGGTGAGGCGCTTCTCGTCATCATCAACGACATCCTCGACTATTCGAAGATCGAGGCGGGCAAGATGGTGCTGCATCGCGATGCTTTCGATCTGCCCGCGATGATATCCGAGATCTTCCGACTGCTGCGCCCCACGATCGCGGGGCGCGATCTGGACCTGCGGCTGGACTACGACCCGTTCCTGCCCGACCGCATGATCGGGGATCGCGGGCGCGTGCGGCAGGTGCTGACGAACCTGATCGGCAACGCCGTGAAGTTCACCGAAGCCGGGCATGTGATCGTGCGCGTCGTGGGCGACCCGCCACCGCCCGCCGGAACCAGCCCCAGCCGCCTCACCCTGCGCGTGATGGTCGAGGATACCGGCATCGGCATTCCACCCGACATGCAGAAGCACGTGTTCGGAGAGTTCAACCAGGTCGAGGATCAGGCCAACCGCCGCCATGACGGCACGGGCCTTGGACTCGCCATCTCCTATCGTCTGGTGAAGATGATGGGGGGCGAGATGTGGCTGGACTCGACCCTTGGCCAAGGCTCCGCCTTAGGGTTCCGGATCAGTTTCGATGTCGACCCCAGGGCCGGCGGCGACCCGGTGCCGCCGCTGCCCGACGGAACCGGCCCCGTCTACCTGGTCGGCGATGGCGGAGAGGTGGCGCATGCCATCGGTGCAAAGCTGGCGCGGCTCAGGGCCGACATGCGCTACGTGCCATCCCTGCCGCCCCCTGACGTATGTGCCGGTGCATCGGCATTCATCTGGACGCAGCCGCCCGACGATCCGCCCAAAACACATGCTGCCCTGCAAGCGGCGGGCATGTCGGGCCTGACCGCGTGCCTCGTGACCGGACCCACGCCCGATCTGCCCGACTGGCTGACCCCGCTTGAGGCGTCGATCTCATTGGGCGATCTCGCGGCCATGCTTACGATGGCCCCTTCGCCCGAGTCTTCGGGACAGAAAGCCGTGCCAAACCGCCGCCTCCGCGTGCTTGCGGCCGAGGATAACAAGACCAACCAGATGGTCCTGCGCGCCCTGCTGAAAACCTGCGATCTGGACCTGACGATGGTGAATGACGGGGCCGCGCTTGTCGCCGCGTATCAATCGGACCCGCCCGATCTGATTCTCACCGACATTTCCATGCCCGGCATGGACGGGACCGAGGCAACCAGGCGCATTCGCGAGATCGAGGCAAGCCGGGGCGTCCCGCCCGTCCCGATCATCGCCATGACGGCCCATGCCCTCGACGAAGACCGCCAGCGCATCCTTGCCAGCGGTCTCGACGGTTACATGACCAAGCCGCTGAGGAAAGAGGTGCTGCTGTCGAACATCGCCGCGCACCTGCCGCCGGGCCGCACCCCGGTCACGCCGCGCTAGGGCCGCCAGCGCGCGAGGTCGTCACTAACCTTGATGAAGCCGGTTTCGATGCCCCGCCAGTTGCGGATCGGCCCGTGCGCAAAGGCCACGGCCTCGGGGTGTTCGGGGTCCAGCACGCCCATCGCGATCAGGATCTGCGTGATCACCGCCTCCGAGGCGCGCGTGCCGCCATCCTCGATCTTGACCGCGACGCCCATGCGCCGCTCGGGGATGATTGCGGCAAAGACCGCCTCGGCCCCGGTCTTGATCGTGGCGCGCCCGCCCATCGCCCGCATCAGCCGGGTACAGGCGCGCCCTTCGCCCGCGACAAGCTCGGGGTGGGCGGCCATGGCCGTGCGCAGCGTCACCATCGCCTCGTCGCGCACCCCGCCGCCCGCGCCCGCCGCCGCATAGGCCGCAAGTGCCTTGGCAAAGGCCTTGAGCCGCGTCGCGAAATTCGGGGCCGAGCACCCGTCGATGCCGTAACCGGGGCTGTCCTCGCCCGTTACCTCTTCGAAGGCGGTGCGCACGGCGACCTGAACGGGGTGGTCGATCTCAAGGTATTCCGGCCCGGCGTTCAGATGCTTGGCCACTGTCAGAAAGCCGGAATGCTTGCCCGAGCAGTTGTTGTGCATCTGGTTTGGCCCGTCATGGGCGCGAATCAGGCGGTCGCGTTCTTCGATGTCGTTGGGCCACTGGCAGCCGCAGCGCAGCGCGCCCTCGCCCAGCCCCAGATCGCCCAGCCAGTCTTCGACCATTCCGCGATGCACCGCTGCCCCCTGGTGCGACGCGCAGGCCAGCGCAAGCTGCCGTTCGCTCAGGCCCGCCTCGCGCGCTGCCCCGCTTTCGATCAGCGGCAAGGCCTGGATCATCTTGCAGGCGCTGCGCGGCAGGATCACGGCCTCTGCATCGCCCCAACTGGCCACCAGCCCGGTGTCGTGATGCCAGATCGCGACATGGCCGCGATGGGTGCCTTCGTGGAACGGCCCGCGCCAGATTTCCACCAGTTCCGCGGCGTCCGTATTGGCTCGTTCCATCATGCGCGTGTCCCTCTTGTCCGCTGGCGTTCACAGAACGGCGAATTTCCGCCGCCGGGTCTTTCTCAAATCCGCGCAATCCCCTATGTTCGTCCTGTGGATAAGGCGCGCGACCGGGTTAGTCCTGAACCAAAAACCTTGCGCGCGCCAGAGGCAGAGAAGGGGCTGGAGGCTCTCGTGGTCATGAAGAATACCATTGTCGGCATGGTTGCGGCGGCGGCGCTCACGTTTGGCGGGGCGGCACTGGCGCAAGAAGAAGAATCCTCGAACCGTGTGGCTGCCGAGACGGATTGGAGCGTTTTCGTCGAAGACGATCCGACCCAGTGCTGGGTCGTGTCCACCCCGCGCGAGACCCTGAACACCCGCGACGGGCGCGAAGTGTCGGTGCGCCGCGGCGAGATCCTGATGTTCGTCAGCTTCTGGCCCGGCCAGGACCGTCTGGGCGAGGTTTCGTTCACCGGTGGCTACCCCTTTGCCGACGGCTCCACCGTTACGATGCAGATCGGCGACTCGACCTTCGAGCTGTTCACCGATGGTGAAATGGCCTGGGCCGCGTCCCCGCAGGATGACCAGCGCATCATCACCGCGATGAAGCGCGGCGCCGACGCCGTCCTGACCGCGCGCTCCAGCCGGGGCACCCAGACGCAGGACACCTTCTCGCTCATGGGCTTCACCGCCGCCGTCGAGGATGCCGAGACGCGCTGCTCGGGCTAAGCCCGGGTTTGCGAAAACGCGGCGGCCTCTATATGTGACCCTCGACCTTATCCGAGGATTCTGACCGATGACCGCCAGCGCCCCTGTCACGCAGGATGTTCTGACCATTCCGCGCAAGCTGCCCGAGGGCGGCAAACTGAACCTCGTGGGCCTGACCCGCGAGGGGCTGCGCGATGCCCTGATCGCCGCAGGCACGCCCGAGAAACAGGCCCGCATGCGCACCGGGCAGATCTGGCAATGGATCTACCAGAAGGGCGTGCGCGAGTTCGGCGCGATGACGAACCTGTCCAAGGATTATCGCGCGCAGCTCGATGAGCATTTCACCATCGCGGTGCCCGAGATCGTCTCGAAACAGGTCAGCCTGGATGGCACGCGCAAATACCTGATGCGCATTGCCGGCGGTCACGAGGTCGAGGTTGTCTACATCCCCGAGGAAGATCGCGGCACGCTGTGTATCTCGTCGCAAGTGGGCTGTACGCTGACCTGTACCTTCTGCCACACCGGCACGCAGATCCTGGTGCGCAACCTGACCGCGGGCGAGGTGATCGGCCAGGTCATGGTGGCCCGCGACGACCTCGATGAATGGCCGCGCCCCGGCGAAGGCTCGGGCGAGCGCCCGCGCCTGATCTCGAACATCGTTCTGATGGGCATGGGTGAGCCGCTCTACAATTTCGAGAACGTGCGCGACGCGATGAAGATCGCGATGGACGGCGAAGGCATCGCCATTTCCCGCCGCCGCATCACGCTGTCCACTTCGGGCGTCGTGCCCGCGATCGCCAAGACCGCCGAAGAGATCGGCTGCATGCTGGCCGTGTCCTTCCACGCCACGACGGACGAGGTGCGCGATGTCCTCGTGCCGATCAACAAGAAGTGGCGAATCAAGAAGCTGCTGGAGGCGCTGCGCGAGTATCCCAAGGCGTCCAATTCCGAGCGTATCACCTTCGAATACGTGATGCTGAAGGATGTGAACGACAGCGACGAGGATGCACGCCGCCTGGTCAAGCTGATCGCGGGCATTCCGGCCAAGATCAACCTGATCCCCTTCAACGAATGGCCCGGCGCGCCCTATCAGCGCTCGGACTGGGACCGGATCGAGAAATTCGCCGACATCATCTACAAGGCCGGCTATGCCAGCCCGATCCGCACCCCGCGCGGCGAAGACATCATGGCCGCCTGCGGACAGTTGAAATCGGCCACCGAACGCGGCCGAAAGTCCAAGGCCGAGATCGAGGCCGAAACCGGCATCTGACAATATCCGCCCAGACAGCGAAAAGCCGCCCTGCGAGGGGCGGCTTTTTCATGTGGACGCCGTGCATCTGCACGATCCTGAAAAAAGAAAAGGCGGCCCGCCGAAGCGACCCGCCTTTCCAATCACGTCTGATCCGTTGGGATCAGTTGTGGTGCAGAGCAGCTGCGATCAGGATCAGAGCGATCACCGGAACGATGATACCGCCAGCCGAGCTGGACGTGTCTTCAACGATCACGACGGGCTCGACAACGGTCGGTTCAACGTAGCCGCCGGCGAACGCACCAGTGGCGACGACCGACAGAGCAGCAGCGAGAGCGAGTTTCTTCATAGTATCCTCCAAGATACGCCCCTTTTTGCGCGACATGCACAGGTTCAGGGCACCCAAGACTGTACCTCGTATCCGTGTTTAAGCAGCAATGCCTTGCGATTGCAACGCCACTTGAAATTCGCGCGCGGCAGGATTCCGAACGTGTCGTCATATTGGCAACACATGCGGGTCCTGACGAACGGAATCGACTCAGACCGAAGCCATGGTTCACACATAGAGGTGCAACGTGGCCGGAGCGATTGGGTTGCATTGCCCCTGCAACAAGCGCCCCCCGGCTGCGACATTTATGCCACGGGCTTTTCCGGGGCGGGCGGCCAACCTGGCCGGATCGTTTACGAAATCTAAAGGATTTTGCCTTAAATCCTTGGCGCATGACACGCAGACAGGTCCTCATGGCGAGTGCTGCGATCCTTCCGGCGCTCGGATCTTGCGGGCTGTCCGGTGCCCATCCCCAGACCGCCCCGCAGCTTGGGGCCGCCCCTCGGGCGCGCGATGATGTGAGCCGTCGGCGGCTTTCCTTGCTATCCGTGCTCAATGCGCACCGCAGCGCGGCTGATTTGCCGAATCTCACCCTTGCGCCAACGCTCGACCGCGCGGCGCTGGCCCATGCGCGCGATCTCTCTGGACAGGGCCAGACCGGGCATCGCGGCACCGATGGCAGCATGCCGACCCAGCGCGCCGCCCGAACCGGATATGCCGGGCGCCTTTTGGGTGAGGTCGTGGCGCGCTCGACCTCCGGGGCGGGCGCCGTCCTGTCCGACTGGCTGGCAGACCCCGATACCGCCGCGGTTCTGCTCGACCCTGCGGCGCAGGATGCGGGGCTGGCCCTTCATGTCGACGCGGTCGGCACGGGCTGGTGGGTCGTGATGACCGGAACCGGGGGATCTACGGATGAATGATGATCGGCGTGCCGTCTTCGACCATGGCGTAGATGCGCCGCATTTCGCGATTCGTCACCGCAATGCAGCCCGCCGTCCAGTCTTCATCACCGCGGAATTCCCGTGGCGTGCCATGGATGAAGATATCGCCCCCGGGGCTGACCCCGGCCTCTTCCGCGGCGGCGATGTCTTCTGCGTTGGGATAGCTGATGCCGATGGACAGGTAATACTCGCTGTCGGGGTTGCGCCGGTCGATGACGTATTCGCCCTCGGGCGTGCGCCCGTCGCCTTCCTGCGCCTTGTGCCCTTCGGGTGCGAACCCCAGCTCGATCGGCATCGCCTCGAGGATTTCCTCGTGGTGATAGAGTACCAGGAACCGCTCGGATTTATGCACCTCGACCCGCGTCACCTCGGGGCCGTCATACTCCATGAACCGCGAGCATCCCGCGCCAAGCGCAAGAAACAGGCTGAGGCTGAGGATCAAAAGGGCGCGCATGGCCGGAACCTTCCTGGCGGGAGCTATCGCGAAAATACACTCCGGCGCGATGCCCGGCTAGGGGTCGCCGTCCGCCTCGGCAGAAAGCAGCGCGGCCAGCCCCTCGCGGTAGGTCGGATAGCGCAGGCGCACGCCAAGCTCGTCCTTGATGCGGTCGTTCCGCACGCGTTTGCTTTCGGCGTAAAAACTGCGCGCCATCGGGCCAAGCTCGGCCTCGTCGAAGGGGATGGCTTCGGGCACGGGCAGGCCCAGCAACTCGGCAGCATGGGCGATGACATCCTGCGGCGGCGCCGGGTCATCGTCGCAGACATTGTAGGCCGCGCCGGGATTGGGCCGGTGAATCGAGGCCAGCAGCACCTGCGCGATATCCTCGACATGGGTGCGGCTGAAGACCTGCCCCTCCTTGATGATGCGCCGCGCCGTGCCGTTGCGCACCTTGGCGAATGGGCCGCGCCCCGGTCCGTAGATGCCTGCCAGCCGGAAGATATGAAGCGGCAGGCCATGGTCGCGGTACAGGTCCATCCAGGCCGTTTCGGCGGCGATCCGGGCCTGTCCGCGCTTCGTGGTCCCCGTCAGCGGCGTCGATTCGTCGACCCATCCGCCGTCATGGTCGCCATAGACGCCGGTCGTCGACAAGTAGCCGACCCAGTCCAATCGCGGCGCGGCTTCGGCCAGCGCGTCGCGCATGCGTGCCACCACGATATCTTCACCCTCGACCGGCGGAATCGACACCAGCACATGAGTGGCCTCGGCCAGTTCGGCGGCGATCTTGTCTTCCTCGCCGGGAAAAAGCGCGCCGAGGATCGACGTGCCGCGCCATTGATCGAGCGTCTCCTGTGAGCGCGTGGTTGCAAACACCCGCGTATCGTCGGGCAGAAGGCGCAGCAGCGCCTTTGCGGAATATCCCAGGCCAAACACGATCAGGCGCATTGCAATCTCTCCACTGCCCACCGGGCCGCGTCCGCCACGGCCGGGTCGGGGTCATTCATCAAACCCTGCGCCACCGGACGCAACCGGGCCTCGCCCGAATTCCCGATGGCATAAAGCACGTTCCGCACGAAACGGTCCCGACCGATCCGCTTGATCGGACTGCCCGAGAACATCGCGCGAAAACCGGCGTCGTCCAGCCCGGCCAACTCCTCCAGCCGGGGCGACAGGAACTCGGGCCGCGCGGCGTACCGCATTTCGGTCGCTTCGACCGCGAACTTGTTCCAAGGGCAGGCGGCCAGACAATCGTCGCAGCCATAGATCCGGTTGCCGAGGCCGGGGCGCAGCTCGGGGTCGACCGGGCCTTTGTGCTCGATCGTCAGGTAGGAAATGCAGCGCCGCGCATCGAGTTGGAACGGCGCGGGGAAGGCGCGCGTCGGGCAGATGTCGAGGCAGGCGGTGCAGCTTCCGCAATGCTCCCCCTCGGGCGGGTCGGGCGCGATCTCGACGGTGGTGAAGATCGCGCCAAGAAAGAACCAGTTGCCCAGATCCCGCGCCAGAAGGTTGGTGTGCTTGCCCTGCCAGCCCAGACCAGCGGCTTGGGCCAAGGGCTTTTCCATCACCGGCGCGGTGTCGACGAAGACCTTGATCTCGTGCCCCGGCGCCTGGTCCAGCAACCAGCGGCCGACGCGTTTGAGGCGCTTTTTCACAAGGTCATGGTAGTCGCGGTTCTGCGCGTAGACGCTGATGGTCGCGCGGTCCCGGCGCGTGATGGCCTCCAGCGGGTCGCTTTCGGGCGTGTAGGGCTCGGCCAGCATGATGACAGACCGCGCCTCGGGCCAAAGCGCCGTCGGATCGCCGCGCCAATGCATCCGTTCGGCCATCCAGCCCATCTGCCCGTGCCGCCCCTTGGCCACGAACTCCGCCAAGCGGCCGGCGGCCTGCGGGATGGCGTCGGGCCGGCACACGCCCATCCGTGCGAAGCCCGCCGCGCGGGCCTCGGTTTGCAGGGCGGTCTTCAGATCGGTCAAAAGTCAAGGTTCGCGTAATGCGGCGGTTGGATGAAGCCCGAGATCTGGTCGGCCAGGATCGACCGGAAGGCCGGGCGCGATTTCATCGTCGCGTACCAATCCTTGACAGCAGGCGACCGGTTCCAGTCCACGTCCGAGATGTAGTCGAGGCAGGACAGGTGCGCGGCAGCCGTGAAATCGGCCAGCGTCATGCGGTCGCCCGCCAGCCAGCGGCGGTGATCCAGAAGCCATTCCATGTAGCTCAGGTGGAACTTGATGTTCGCCGCCCCCGCCTTGACCGCGCGCCCATCCGGGTAGCCGCCGCGCATGATCTTCTTGTTCACGCGCTCGTAGACGAGGTTCTTGGTCACCTCGTGGTGGAACTTGTCATCGAACCACGCCACCAGCCGCCGCACCTCGGCGCGTTCGGCGGGCGCGCTGGGCATCAGGGCCGGTTCGGGATGCGTCTCCTCGATGTATTCGCAGATGGCCTGCGACTCGGACAGGTTCATGCCGTCGATCTTGAGGATGGGCACCTTGCCCGCCGGGTTGCGGCGCAGGAACTCGGTCTTGGGTTCCCAGTATTTTTCCTCGACCAGTTCGACGTCGATCTTCTTTTCAGCCAGGACAAGACGCACCTTCCGGCAGAAGGGCGAGAGGGCGAAGTGATAAAGGCGAACCATGACTGCTCGGGAAACCGGGTTGGGATTGTTCATCGTCTTTGCAGAAATCCGCGCGGTTTTTCAATTCGCAAAGCACGCGTCGCGCCCATCGGCGCGGATCGTCGCCGCCCCGTCGCGAATGGCGGCGGCTCTCCGCTCGACCCAGGCCGAGGGGGCGGAGGCATCGCGCTCGGACGGGTTGGGCAGAACGGCGGCCAGAAGCGCGGCCTGCCGGGCCGAGAGATCGGCGGCGGAGATGCCGAAATGATGCCGGGCCGCCGCCTCGGCCCCGAAGACACCGGGCGCGAACTCGGCCACGTTCAGATAGACCTCCAGAACCCGGCGCTTGGGCCAGAGGGCTTCCATCACCGGGGTGATCACAGCCTCGAGCGCTTTGCGCAGCCAGGATCGCCCGTGCCAGAGAAAGGCGTTTTTCGCGACCTGCTGGCTGATGGTGGAGCCGCCGCGCGCCGCCCCTTCGTCGATGGCCGCGCGGATCGCGTCCATGTCGAAGCCCCAGTGCAGGCAGAAATTCGCATCCTCGGCGGCGACGGCGGCCCTTTGCAGGTTTTCCGAGATCTCCTCCATCGGGACCCACGCGTATTCCGCGCCCCCAAGCCGCCGCGATTCCGAGAAGATGTAGGGCGTCGTGGGCGGGGGCATGACGGCATAAAGCCCGACCCAGGCGAGGATCACAGCGACCGAGGCCAGCGTGGCACGCGCCAACCAGCGCCGCAGCCAACGCGCTGCGCGCCTTGTCCGCGACACGCGCGGGGTCACGGTTTTCCTGCGGGTTCGTTTCGCCATTTCGCCTGCCTGCCGGGGGCTCTTTGCCCTCTTGTGCGGGCACGATAGCGGCAAGTGCGGCGCAAACAAAGGCGTCGGCGCGACAATCGCTTGTCAGCGCGCCGATCCGCCCGCAGGGTTTGCCCCATGACACATGGATACGAGTCCGGCCGCCTGAACCTGCCCTTTGTCGGCATCGCCACTTTCGGCAAATACCCCTACCAGCCCGATTGGGAGGGGCTTCAGGCCGATGTCGCCATTCTTGGCGCCCCGTTCGATTTCGGCACGCGATGGCGGGCCGGCGCGCGCTTTGGCCCCCGCGCGATCCGCGAGGCTTCGACGCTCTTCGCGTTGGCCATGCCGGGGCCTATGACCACGAGGATGACGTCACCTATCTCGGGCCGGGGACGCGGATCGTCGATATGGGCGATGCCGATATCGTCCATACCGATACCGAGGGCAGCCACGCGAATATCGAGGCCGCCATGCGCGCGGGTGCCGGAGGGCGTGGACCTCTACCTGACCATAGATATTGACGGATTCGATCCGTCCATCGCGCAGGGCACGGGTAGGCCCAGCCATGGCGGGTTCCTCTATTACGAGGTCCTGGAACTTCTGGCGCTCCTGGCGGCACAACTTCTGCTGAACCTGATCGGGCGCATCCTGCACGCCCGCAACGCCTGAGCCATCACTGCGCGTAGTCGGGTTCCTCGGCATCCAGCATGGCGCGCATCCCGGCAAGGAACTCGGCCTCGGCCTTTGTGTCGCCCTCCTGCTGCCGCGCGGTCAGCTCGGCCACGTCGGGCGAAAGCTCCCGCAAGGGGCGGCCGGTTTGCAGGGCAAGGATGTAGGTCCGCGCCGCGCGCTCGAAATAGTACATGCGCATGAAGGTCTCGGCGACGGTCTCGCCGATCACCAGCACGCCGTGATTGCCCATGATCATCGTGCGCACGCTCGGATCCTGGAACAGGCGGGCACAGCGCGTGCCTTCTTCTTCCAGCGCAAGGCCGCCATAGGCCTCGTCCACCACCTGCCGGTTGTAGAACATGGCCGAGGACTGGTCGATCGGCGGCAGGCGACTGTCGGCGAGGCTGGCGAGAACCGTGGCATAGGTCGAATGCACATGCATGGCGCAGCGCGCATGCGGGACATGGCGATGCAGGCTGGCATGCAGGCCCCAGGCCGTCGGGTCGGGCGCATCGGGGCCTTTCGCGCTGTCGGGGTCGTTGGCGTCGATCACCCAAAGGTCCGAGGCGCGCATCCGGCTGAAGTGCTTTTTCGGGTTGATCAGGAACTCGGTCCCGTCGTCGTTCACCGCCAGCGAGAAATGGTTGGCGACCCCCTCGTGCATGGTCTCGCGCGCGGTCAGGCGGAGGGCGGCGGCAAGCTCGGCGCGGGCGGTGGCGTGATCCATATCGGGGCTCCTTCGGTCGGTCGCGGCCACCCTAGCGGACGCCCCCGCGGGAACAAGGCGAACTGCCTCGAATGCTGTTGCGCGGTCACGAACGATCCGCGCAATTTCCCGTCTTTGAACAAGGCGTGACCCCAATCGCGCCCCATTTCACGATCAATGTGCACCCTGAGCAGCAAGTATGCAGGTGTAACGCATCATGGATCGTTTGACGGAAATGGAAGCCTTCGCCACGGTCGTGGATCAGGGCGGCTTCACGGATGCCGCCCGAAAGCTGGGAATCTCGAAATCCGCGGTCTCGAAACACGTTTCGAGCCTCGAAGCACGTCTTGGCGCGCGCCTTTTGAACCGCACGACACGGCGGGTCAGCCCCACGGAAATCGGCCTTGCCTATTACGACCGGGCGCGCCGGGTCCTGAACGATGCCGGAGAGGCCGACGCCCTTGTCACCGCCATGCAATCGGCGCCCTCGGGCACGCTGCGCGTCTCCATCGCGACCGATTTCGGGGTGAACCATGTTTCACCGATCCTCGGCAAGTTCCTGAACGAATACCCCGAGATCACCGTGAACATGGTGCTGAACAACCGCTATGTCGAGTTGATCTCGGAAGGGTTCGACATGGCGATCCGCGTGGGTGAGCTGGAAGACAGCAGCCTGCGCGCGCGCAAGATCTGCGAAACCACCCGCCGCATGATTGCCTCGCCCGAGTATTTCGCGCGCTACGGCCGCCCCGAGAAGATCGACGATCTGAACGAACACAAGCTGCTGCATTACTCGAACTCGTCGTCCAGCAATGTCTGGAAGATCACCGCGCCCTCGGGCGAGCAGCGCCAGGTGCGCACCGGCGGCTGGCTGACGGTGAACGACGGTCAATCCCTGCTGAACGCCGCGATCGGCGGCCTTGGGATCGCCTACCTGCCCAGCTTTCTCTACGCGGAGCCGATGCGCGAGGGTCTGCTCGAAGATGTGATCCCCGACCTGCCGGTGGATGTGCAGGGGATCTACGCCGTCTATCCGCCGGGCCGGTTCATCCAGCCCAAGGTGCGATCCTTCATCGATTTCCTTGTGACGGCTTTCAAGGACAAGGGGCCGACCGACTGGTAAGCCCGCCCTCCCGTATTCCCCTTCGTGCCAGCGCCTGCATCATGCAGCGCGCCGACTATTCCCCCGGTGATGGCCGATCCATCCCGGGGGGATTTTTTCTGATGTGCAAGAAATCGCCTTAGCCCGGGGTCGTCAGCACGACCTCAACCCGCCGGTTCGCTTCGCGGCCTTCGTCCGTGTCATTGGCGGCGCGCGGCGCGAGAAAGCCGATCCCCGCGGCGCTGACCTGTTCGGGCGACACGCCAAGGCGGTCGATCAGGTGGCCGCGCACGGCCTCGGCCCGCGCCTCGCTCAGCGCGATGTTGCCTTCAAGCGACCCTTGCGCATCCGTGTGCCCGACAAGGACGATCTGCCGTGCCGGGTCGCTGGCCAGAAACCGGGCCAGCTCGGCAAGCGAGGCATAATCCGCCCCCGACAATTCCGACGCCCCGGTCTGGAAACTCAGGTCGTCCAGCGGGGCCGAGCCGTGAATCAGCAGGCGGTCGATCAGCCCCATATCCCCTACCATCGGCGCCGTGGGGATGCTCGCCTCCGGCGCGCGGCTGGAGCCTGTAACCGGCGCGGCGGTCTGGTCGGCCGGGGTGACAAGGGTCAGGTGCAGGTAGGCCGTTTGCCCGCCACGCGAGACCACCACCGCCACGCGGTCGCGCCCCCCATCTTCGCCATCGCGATCCGCGGCGATATAGCGGAAATCGCCCAAATCCACGTGCATCGTGGGGGCCTCGCCGACCGAGATCGCATTGCGGAAATCGAAACCGCCGCAGGCCCGGTCCGCGCAGGCAAAGGTGATGCGGTAGCCCTGCGCCTCAAGCTGTTCAGCCAGGGCAGTGGCCAGTTGCGCGCTGCTATCGGTGGCGGCATTCGGTACATGCCAGGTGAAGCCCTGGACGACACCCTGGGCCAGATCCGTGGGCACCTGCCCGTCCGCGAAAGGCCCCGTGGCAATGGCGTGATCCCCCGGCGCGGCCGGGTCGGTCGCCACCAGCTCCGCCCCCGGCGGCAGATCGAGGTCGAGCGCAGACGCAGCCCCGGCGCAAAACACCGCGGCGCACATCAGGCTCAGGGGGGCGCAGAGGCCGCGTTTTCTGCGGCCGAGGGTGGTCATTTTCAGGCTGTCTCGCCGTTTTTCACTCGATAGTGGTACTGTCCCACAGGATTCATCCCCAAGGAAGCGTAAAGCCCCAGGGCCGGCGAATTCTTGCGCGTGACAAGAACGGCGAAGGTCTCCGCGCCCTGCTCGGCGGCCCAATGCGCCGCCGCCCGCATCATGTGTCCGGCCAGCCCCTGCCGCCGCGCGCGGGGCAGAACCTCCAGCGCGTGCAGCATGGCGACCCCGTCCGAGATGGCCACAAAGGCCGTGCCCGCGGGCCGGTCGCCGATGCGCCCGAAAAGGCTGGTCTTGGCGCCCTCGGCCCGGTGCATCACGGCCAGACGCGACGGGCCGATGCCCCCCTCGGCCCAGATCTCCTCCTGCACGGCGAGGGGCGGCCAGATGTCGAAACAGGTGACGCGCGGCGGCGGCGCGGCCATCTCGCCCGCGGCGATGGCAAGGGCGACGGTCTCGTCGCGGTTGGCGTAGCCTTCGGCCTCCAGCACGGCATCAAGGCCGGTCTGGTTCCCCGGCACCATGAACAGCGCGTCCTGACCGATGGCGCGCTGCGCGTCCGCGACGGCGGCGATCTGCGCGGGCGTCACCTCCGATCCGTCCGAGGTCGCGTCCACCAAGCGCGCGGCGGACACGCGGTTACCGCCCCCGCCGCCATGCGCGACCGTGAACGGCCCCACGGTCTCGACCCGCTCGGGCGGCCATGTCCGGGCGATGACGCGCGCCAGCCGCTCGGGCGGCAGGGCCACGCTCACCGCGTCTCTCCGAACAGGGCGGAAAGCTCCTGCATCACGGCATCCACCGCCTGCCCGTCCTGGCTGCGCACGACGATATTCGACCCGTGCACCCCGTCGCGGATGAACGGGTAGGACCCGATCGAGACCTCGGGGTGATCCTCGGCCAGCTTGCCCAGCCTTGCCGCGATATCGCCCTCGCCCTGCCGCACCATCAGGCTTTGCGACAGGACCGGCGCACCACCCGTCAACGTGGGCAACACCCCCGCCAGCATCGCCTCGAAGATCGACGGGACGCCCGCCATCACGTGCACATTCCCGAGGGTGAACCCCGGCGCTGCGGAAATCGGGTTGTCGATCAGGGTCGCGCCGTCGGGGATGCGCGCCATGCGCAAACGGGCCTCGTTCAATTCCTGCCCGCGGGCGTCGTAATGCGCCTGAAGGATCGCGCGCGCGTCGTCGCGGATGCCGATCGGGGCACCCATCGCTTCGGCCACGGCCTCGGCGGTGATGTCGTCATGCGTCGGCCCGATCCCACCCGTGGTGAACAGGTGATCGTAACGGCCCGCCAATTCCTTCACCGTGGTCACGATGGTCGCGTGATCGTCCGCGATCACCCGCGCCTCGCAGAGCGGGATGCCGTGATCGGTCAGCGCCCGGGCGAGGTGATACATGTTCGCGTCGCGGGTGCGCCCCGACAGGATCTCGTCCCCGATCACGAGCATCGCGGCGGTAGGGGATGTCATGGGCAGGCTCCACGCTTGAGGAAAACGTCCCAATCGGTATAGGGGCGGGCCCATGCGCTTTCAAACCCCTCTCGTGCCCGCGCGGCTGATCCGTCGCTACAAACGCTTCCTCGCCGATATCGTGCTGGAGGACGGGACCCAGGCGACGGCCCATTGCCCCAATCCCGGCTCGATGATGGGTCTGAACGCCCCGGATAGCCGCATCTGGGTCGAACCGAATGACGACCAGAAGAAAAAGCTGAACTACGGCTGGCGGCTGGTTGAACTGGACGGCGGGCACCTTGCGGGCATCGACGCAGGTCTGCCCAACCGCATCGTGGGCGAGGCGCTGGCCGAGGGGCGCATCCCGGCGCTGACGGGCTACGAAACCATCCGCCCCGAACAGAAATACGGCGAGAGAAGCCGCATCGATTTCCTGCTGAGCGCCCCCGGTCGCCCCGACGCCTATGTCGAGGTCAAGAACGTGCACCTGCGCCGCGACGGCGACTGGGCCGAGTTCCCCGACTGCGTCACCGCGCGCGGCACCAAGCACCTGGGTGAGCTGTCGCGCATTGCGCAGGCCGGGGGCCGCGCCGTCATGCTTTACGTCATCCAGCGCACCGATTGCGCCCGGTTTCGCCTTGCCGCCGATCTCGACCCGGCCTATGCGGCGGGTTTCGACGCGGCGCGCGATGCCGGGGTGGAAATGCTCTGCCACGCCACGCGGATCGACCGCCATGGCGTGTCTCTGGCCGGGCCGCTGCCGATCGACGAGGGGCCGCAAGCGCTGCGCTGACCTGTCCGGCCCGCCCCGGCTGGAAAACCGGCGCCGAAAGGCATAAATTCCGCACAAGCACAGGAGGCTTGTCTTGGACGATTTCAAGGGCCGTCTGACCAAGGACGGCATTCGCATACACGAGCCCGCCGATTTCGCGGGCATGCACAAGGCCGGGCGGCTGGCGGCGGATATCCTTGACCGGATCGCGCCCATGGTCGAACCGGGTGTGACTACCGCCGCGCTCGACGCGGAAATCGAGCGTATGGTGGACGAGGCCGGGGCAAAATCGGCCACCATCGGCTATCGCGGGTACAAGCACGCCTCCTGCATCAGCGTGAACCACGTGGTTTGCCACGGCATTCCGGGTACCAAGGTGCTCAAGGATGGCGATATCCTGAATATCGACGTCACGGTGATCGTCGATGGCTGGTTCGGGGACACCTCGCGCATGTATGTGGCGGGCACGCTGGGGCGTAAGGCTGAACGCCTCGTGCAGGTGACCCATGACGCGCTGTTCAAGGGGATCGAAGCGGTCAAGCCCGGCAACACCTTCGGCGATATTGGCCATGCCATCCAGACCTTCGTCGAAGGCCACCGCATGTCGGTCGTGCGCGATTTCTGCGGTCACGGGCTGGGGCAGGTGTTCCACGCGCCGCCCAACGTGCTGCATTATGGCCGCCCCGGCACCGGCCCGGTTCTGGAAGAGGGCATGTTCTTCACCATCGAGCCGATGGTGAACCTTGGCCGCCCCGAGACCAAGGTGCTGGCCGATGACTGGACGGCGGTGACCCGCGACAAGAGCCTGTCGGCCCAGTTCGAACATTCCATCGGCGTGACGGCGACGGGATACGAGATCTTCACCCTCTCGCCCGCGAATAAATTTCATCCCACCTGCGCCTGATCCGGTAACCGGATATTAACCAGAGCATGGCACAGTGTCGGCATGTCAAATGTCATGCCGACTCAGCCGAGCTTTTCCTTTGACGAAGTCTCTTCGCGTTTCGTGACGGCTGGGCCCGTCGTGTCGAACCCGGCCCCGACCGCGCGCGCGCCGGCGGGCGGCCCGTCCAGAGGGGCGGAGCTTCACCGTCACAAGCATCGCGACCGCCTGCGCCAGCGGTTTACCGAGGGCGGGGCAGATGCCGTGCCTGATTACGAATTGCTGGAGATGATCCTTTATCGCGCCATTCCGCGCGGGGATACGAAACCGCTCGCCAAGGCGCTGCTGAAGCGGTTCGGCGATATCAACCACGTTCTCGCCGCGCCCGAGGCCCGGTTGAAAGAGGTCGTGGGCGTCGGCGACCGCGTCGTGTTCGAGTTGAAGCTGATGCAAGCCGTGGGGCACCGCATGGCCCGCGCCAAGGTGCTGAAAAAGCCCATCCTGTCCTCGTGGGACGCGCTGCTGGAATACTGCCAGACCGCGATGGCGCATCGCGACCTCGAACAGTTCCGCGTGCTTTACCTCGACCGCAAGAACGTGCTGATCGCGGACGAGGCGCAGGCCGACGGCACGGTCGATCATGTCCCCGTCTACCCGCGCGAGGTGGTCAAGCGTGCGCTGGAACTGAACGCCTCGGCGCTGATCCTCGTGCACAACCACCCCTCGGGCGATCCGACGCCCAGCCAGGCCGATATCGACATGACCTATGCCATCCGGGACGCGGCCGAGGTGTTGGGCCTCGTGATCCATGACCACCTTGTGATCGGCAAGGCGCGCGAACTCAGCTTTCGGGCAGAAGGGTATCTGTGATGCGGCAGGGCGCGGCCCATTGCGAGCATCTCACCCAACCCGGCCAAAACGCCCCGCAGGCGCTATTCCAGCCAGACCTCGACACGCCGGTTCACCGCGCGGCCCCAATCGGTGTCGTCGCAGGCCATCGGCATCGCCTCTCCAAAGGCTTCGACGATCATCTCGACCCGATCCGGGTCAACGGCCTCGGCAGCGGCGATCACCGCCTCGCGGACCGTTTCGGCACGCCTGAGCGACAAACGGCGGTTGACGGCTGCCGCGCCCGCACTGTCCGAGAAACCTACGAAGATCAGGCGCCGCCCGTCAAAGGCCCCGCGCTCGATCGCGGCGGCCAGCCGCAGGACCGAGGCGCGCGATTGGGTGTCCAGCTCGGCCGTGCCGTCCCCGAAGCGGAACGTGGGCGACAGGCGCTCGGCCCCGTCCAGCCGCGCGACGAGGGTTTGCAGATCGGCGAGTGTCACGTCCTCGCCCGCCCCGGCAATCGCATTGGCCAGCCGCGCACCCTGCCACGCCAGCGGAGTGCGCGTGAGGCTCTGGTTCACGTAGCCGGCGGATTGGACCATCCGCTCGGCGGTCTCGGAGCGGGTGAAATCGAGGAACTGGCGCACCAGTTGCGGCAGGCGGCGCGGCGC
This sequence comes from [Roseibacterium] beibuensis, assembly GCF_039542305.1. Lineage (NCBI taxonomy): Bacteria > Pseudomonadati > Pseudomonadota > Alphaproteobacteria > Rhodobacterales > Roseobacteraceae > Roseicyclus > [Roseibacterium] beibuensis. The sequence goes on from NZ_BAABHW010000003.1 coordinate 330,871, forward strand.
AAGGTACAGGTAAACCGGCGCGGTCAGGGGGTAATCCTCGGCCTTCACGGCGTCGGGCGTCGCCAGTTGCGAGAACCCGCAAGCCCCCCTCAGCGGCAGGGATCGCGCCAGGCCGCGCGAAGATCGGGGCATGATGCCCACGGCATAGGGGTCATTCGCCACGGCGGCCGCCAAGGCCGCGCCGCTGTCATGGCGCGTGACCTCTTCGGACAGGCCAGAGTCGGATGCGACAAGAACGCGATCGGCGAAGCCCTGCGCCAGGCCCAGCCCCGGCGACAGAAGATGCAGGGCAACCGGTGCGTCCGGGCCCCCAAGTTCGGACCAGTTCGTGACCTCCCCGCCGAAAAGGCGGGCGAGGTCCGGCAGCGAGATCGCGTCCACCGGGTTCTCGGGCGATACGACGGGCACCAGCGCGTCCAACGCCAGAACGCGCACGCGCCGCTCAAGCGCCGGGTCATCCGGGGCGGCGGCCTCGGCCGCGCGGCGCTCGGCGGCGTTGGGTTCGCGCAGGGCCAGCGCGATATCCGTCTCGCCATTCAGAAGCGCCAGAAACCCTGCGTCGGTGGTGCCGGGGGTGAGGTGAAAGCGTGCGGCGGGGCTGCCGTCTCTCCGCGACAGGGTAAAGATCTGCGTGCCGTCCGCGCCCTCGGTCTGGCGCAGCGCCATGCCTTGCGCTTCGGCAAACCCTTGCAGCAACTCGGGCATCAGCCCCTCGGCCACTGTGGCTGCGCCCGCGATGCGCGCCTCGGCGACAAAGGTCGTCAGGTCGGGACAGCCGGGACCGGCACAGGCCACGCCCTGCGCCGACACGGTCATCGGGCCGAATTCTGTTTCGATCCGGTAATAGGCGCCGTCATAGGAGATCAGGTTGCCTTCCAGCGTGACCGATCCATCGAGCGAGCGCAGTTCGACATCCTGCGCGATCGCCGGCGAGGGATGGGACAACAGGAAAAGGGCGGCGATGACTGCCGCCCCGACATACCGGATCATGGATCTGTGAAACTGCGCAGGGCCTCAATTGGAGGCGAGTCTCACGTCCCCCAGCAGATTTTGCAACACAAGAAAGTCGCCCACCGCGTCGCAACCGGGATGGGTGAAAGTCAGCGGCGTCACCTCGACCCGGCCCGCGGCCTCGGCGCGCAGGGTGCGGGCCTCGGCGGGGTCGCCGCAATTGGCCGCTGTGATCTCGGCATCCAGAGACAGGCGGACGGAGTCGCCCTCGGACAGCGTGTCGCGCGGCAGCGTATAGACCTGCGCAAGCATCGGATCGTCCATCGTGGGGTCGCCCAGTTGCGTCAGGAAGCCACCGGTGCCGTCAAGCGCGGCGGCAGGTGTGCGGGGCGTTTCGGCCCAGACATGCCCTTCTTCGCCGAAGCGCGCGCCGAATTCCATCGCGTGCAGGCTGAGCGCGGCATGGCCTGCCCAGGACACGCCGATGCGGTCATACGCGCGCAGGTCGGCCAGCGGCACAAGCAACGAGTCTTCGGTCCCATCGCCCATGCGCACGGTGAAGAAGGCGGGCGTCTCGAAGGCCGGGATGTCCAGCGTCAGAAGGCCCAGGGCATCCGTGCGCGCGGTGATCGTCAGGCCGGAGTGTTCGACCGTGACCGTGGTGTCGGGCTGGCAGGGCGACAGGATATCGAGCGCCACCATCGCGGCGGGCTGTGCCGTTGCGTCGACGGTCAAGCCGCAGGGCAGGCCAAGCGGAGACAGTTGCGGGTCCTCGGACGTTACGGCGGCCGCGTCCGGGATTCGCGCTGGCGCGGCATCGGGCGTGGGACCGTCGCCCATCGCGGCGAGGTCCCGCAGATCGGGGGCCGCGGCCTCTTCGGTCAGGGCGACCTCGACAACGGGGTCCACCTGCGGCTCGGACATTGCGGGGGCCATCGCGACGGCAAGGGCCAAGGGAAGGGGGCCGTCCGTGGCTGCAGCGGCGGCTGTTACCGGCGCGGCGGATGCAGGCGGCAAGAGATCACCGGCAGTCGATGCGACGGGTTGAGAAGCGTCGGCACCGCCGGAAGGCATCGGGAGCAGGCCTTGCGATGCCGCATAAACGCCGCCGCCGGCAAGGCCGAGGGCCACCGCGGAAACGCGAATGATAAGGGAACTGGGCATGACGTGACCTTTCGCTCGCTTCGATTGGCGAGGAGGATCACCCCGGAAATGGGCAGAAATCAGGAAACAATCGGGGCGGTTTTGCGGATATCGGACACGAGGCCCCGCGTTTTTCCGCCGTGCGTCAGCCGTGATCGGGCGTGGGATCCTGCTGCACCTGCCGGGCGATCAAGTCGAAATCCGCCGCGTACATTTCCCGGATCGCGTCGTGATGGGCCGGGGTCAGATCCTTGCGCGTCACGGTTTTCGTCGATTTGTTTTGGTGCCCGAGGGGCGACCGCAGCCCGGCCTTTGCAGCGATCCGGGGGTAGTGGTCGGCCAGGCGATCCAGCAGGATCAGATCCTGGACCATGACCTCTCCGTTCGCATCGAGGACGAAATCGACCTGTGGACGCACGAAGTAGAACTTGCGCCCGCGCGTCTCGGCGCGGCCCGCCTTGCCAAGCTGCTCGGGCAACCATGTTCCAAGGAATCGGTCGAAGGAGATCCGGCGTCCGTACCTTTTCGGGGCGAGGTAGTTGTAGATGGACAAGGCGCGGTCCACGGGATCGCGCAACAGGGCAAATGTGTAGTAGCTCGCGAACATTTCGGGCGTCGCATACCAGTATTGGATGTACTCGCGCGCACAGAGATGGGCGAGGCGTGGTGGCCCGTTTCGCGGGTTCTTGTTCGGGCGCAACAAGAGCGGCGCGCGACTCTCCCAGTCGAGGCCCAGATCCTCGAGAAAACAGGATTCGATGCTTTGCCCGCCGCATTTCGGAATGTGAACGAAGATCGTCTTGTGGGGATGCGAAATCACCTATCGCCCCTCCTTGTGTGGGGACCGGACGCGGCACACGGCCCCCGACGAAAGCAGACTCAGGCCAGACGCCCGTGGCAATGCTTGAACTTCTTGCCCGACCCGCAGGGGCAGGCGTCGTTCCGGCCGGGGTTGCCCCAGGTCGCGGGGTCGTTCTCGTCGAACCCTTCGACCAAGGGCGCGCGGTCGCCGGTGGTGGGCGCTCCGGACGCGGCCTCGGACGCGGCGGCGCCAGCCTGTTCAGCCTGTTCCTGCTGCTGTTTCTGCTGCGCCTGAAGCTGGCGGATCAGTTGTTCCTGCTGTTCCGGGGTCAGCGGCTGGATGCGCGACAGTTTCTGGGTCACGTCGGCGCGCAGACCGTCGAGCATGATTTCGAAAAGCTGGAACGCCTCGGTCTTGTATTCGTTCAGCGGGTCGCGCTGGGCGTAACCGCGGAAGCCCACGACCGAGCGCAGGTGTTCCAGCGTCAGCAGGTGATCGCGCCATTTCTGGTCGATGGTCTGCAGCAGAACCTGTTTCTCGATGTTGCGCATCTGCTCGGGGCCGAACTGCGCGGCCTTGGAGGCCATGTATTCGTCGGCGGCCTTTTCCAGACGCTCGCGGATGACTTCCTGATCGACGCCATCCTCGGCGGCCCAGTCCGTCACCGGAACGTCGATGCCGAGCGTGTCCTTGGCGGCCTGCTGCATCTCCTCGGCTTCCCATTGGTCGGCGTAGGAGCGGGGCGGCATGTGGGTGTCGACCATGTCTTCGATCACCTGGTGGCGCATGTCACGGGCGATCTCGGCGATGTCCTCGGCGCCCATGATCTCGTAGCGCTGGCCGAAGATGACCTTGCGCTGGTCGTTCATCACGTCGTCGAACTTGAGCAGCTGCTTGCGGATGTCGAAGTTGCGGCCCTCGACCTTGGCCTGCGCGCGTTCCAGCGACTTGTTCACCCAGGGGTGCACGATCGCCTCGCCCTCTTGCAGGCCCAGGGTGGTCAGCATCTTGTCCAGCCGTTCCGAGCCGAAGATGCGCATCAGATCGTCTTCCAGCGACAGGAAGAACGAGGATTTGCCCGGGTCGCCCTGACGGCCGGACCGACCGCGCAACTGGTTGTCGATGCGGCGGCTTTCGTGGCGTTCCGTGGCGAGGACGTAAAGGCCGCCCGCGTCCTTCACCTTTTGCTCTTCGGTGGCATGCTCGGCCTCGATCCGGGTGCGCACCTCGTCGGGGTGGGCGTCGGGGTCGGCCTCGAGCGCCTCCATGATCTTGAAGTCGACATTGCCGCCAAGTTTGATGTCGGTCCCGCGGCCCGCCATGTTGGTGGCGATGGTGATCGCGCCCAGCTTGCCGGCATCGGCGACGATCTGCGCCTCCTGCTCGTGCTGGCGGGCGTTGAGCACGTTATGGGGCAGGTTCGCCTTGGTCAGCATCTGGCTGAGCATTTCCGACTTCTCGATCGACGTGGTGCCAACCAGAACCGGCTGACCGCGGCCATGGGCGTCGCGGATCGCCTCGACGATGGCCTCGTATTTTTCCTTGGCGGTGCGGTAGACCGCGTCATCCTCGTCGATCCGGGCGATGGGCTTGTTCGTGGGGATCTCGACCACGCCAAGGCCGTAGATCGACATGAATTCCTCGGCCTCGGTCGCGGCGGTGCCGGTCATGCCCGCCAGCTTGTTGTAGAGGCGGAAGTAGTTCTGGAAGGTGACGCTGGCCATCGTCACGTTCTCGGGCTGGATCTTGCAGCCTTCCTTGGCCTCGATGGCCTGGTGCAGGCCATCCGACAGGCGGCGGCCCGGCATCATGCGTCCGGTGAATTCGTCGACCAGCACGACCTCGCCGCCGCGCACGATGTATTGTTGGTCCTTCAGGAACAGCTTGTGGGCGCGCAGCGCGTTGGTGACGTGGTGCACGATGGTGGTCGATTCGGGATCGTACAGGCTCTGCCCCTCGGGCAGCAGGCCAACCTCGTGCAGCTTGTCTTCGAGGAATTCGTTGCCTTCGTCGGTGAAGGTCGCGTTGCGCTGCTTTTCGTCCAGCGTGTAGTGCTCTTCCCGGATGTCGGGGATGATCTTGTCGATCGCGACATAGAGGTCCGAGCGATCCTGCGACGGACCCGAGATGATCAGGGGCGTCCGCGCCTCGTCGATCAGGATCGAGTCGACCTCGTCCACGACGGCGAAGTTGTGTCCGCGCTGCGCCATTTCTTCGAGGCTGCCGCGCATGTTGTCGCGCAGGTAGTCGAAGCCAAGCTCGTTGTTGGTGGCATAGGTGATGTCGGCGCGGTAGGCGGCGCGCTTTTCGTCGTCGGGCTGGCGCGGGTAGACGACGCCGGTGGTCATGCCGAGCGCGGTAAAGACCTTGCCCATCCATTCCGAGTCGCGCTTGGCGAGGTAGTCGTTGACGGTGACGATATGCACGCCCTTGCCGGTCAAGGCGTTCAGATAGGCCGGGAAGGTCGCGACCAGCGTCTTGCCTTCACCGGTCTTCATCTCGGCGATGTTGCCCTGGTGCAGGAAGATGCCGCCGATCAACTGCACGTCGAAGGCGCGCAGGCCAAGCGCGCGGCGGGCCCCCTCGCGGCAGTTGGCGAAGGCTTCGGGCAGCAGATCGTCAAGGCTTTCGCCATTCGCGGCGCGGGTGCGCAACTCGGCGGTCTTGGCGACGATCTCGGTATCGGTGAGTTTCTCGAATTCTGGCTCAAGCTCGTTGATGCGGGCGACGAGGGGGCGGACTGCCTTGACCTTGCGGTCATTCGGTGTGCCGAAAACCTTTTTCGCGATCGTACCGAAACCGAGCATGCGCAACGCCTTTTTCCTGCGGGCGCGCGGGGCTCGCGCGGCCCGGATCATCTCAAATCATCGTGTGGGGCATCCGGGTTGTTCGACCCATCGCGGCGGTCTATCAACGGCGGCAAGACGGCCAAGGCCCCGATGCGAAACCCGCAAGGGACATAAGGGGCGGCCACATGAGTGTCAACGCGGCCAAAGGGGCCATTCACCCCGGCCGTCCAGCCAAGGGAAGTCTTTCATGAAATCGCTTTTTGCCGGTGCCGCGCTGTCGGCCCTTCTTGCCCTGCCCGCCTTTGCCCAGGACGAGGTGACCGCGGATACCGTTCTGGCCACGGTGAACGGCTCTGACATTACGGTCGGTCACCTGATCGCCATGCGCTCGATGCTGCCCGAGCAATACCAGCAGCTTCCGGCCGAGGTTCTGTTCGACGGCATGCTGGAACAGCTGGTGCAGCAGCAGGTGCTGGCCGATGTCGCCGACGACAACATGACCGCCGCGATGGAACTGAGCCTGGCCAATGAACGCCGCGCGATCCTGGCGTCGATGTTCCTTGACGAGGTCGCCATGGCCGAGATCACCGACGAAGAGATCCAGGCCGCCTATGACGAGCAATTCGCACAGGCCGAGCCGGTGACCGAATACAACGCCAGCCACATCCTCGTGGAAAGCGAAGAAGCCGCGCAGGCCCTGATCGACGAATTGGCCGAGGGTGCGGATTTCGCCGAACTCGCCGCCGAGCATTCGATCGGCCCGTCGGGTCCGAACGGCGGTGCGCTGGGCTGGTTCACCGAAGGGATGATGGTGCCCGAGTTCGAGACCGCCGTTCTTGCGCTGGAGGTCAACGAGGTGTCGCCCCCGGTCGAGACGCAATTCGGCTGGCATGTCGTCCTGCTGACCGACACCCGCGAGCAGGAGCCGCCGGCGCTGGAAGAGGTGCGGGGCGAGCTGCTGGAAGGCATGCGCCGCGCCCGTGTCGATGCCCGCGTTGCCGAACTGATGGACGCGGCCGAGATCGAACGCCCCGAGATCGAGGTTGACCCGGCGGTGATCGCGGATACTGACTTGATCTCCGAGTAACCCATTCACGGACGGGCGCGATGGCAAAGGGCGACGAGAAGGCCAAGGGCAAATCCAAGGACACGTCCGGCAAGAAGGCCAAGGACAAGTCCAAGAAGAAAGCCGCGAAAGAGACCAAGGCCGAAGTGGCCGAGGTCGCGGCCAAGCCCAAACCCCTTGTCTCCCCGCTCGCGCCCGACCGTTTCCCGGACCTGCCCGTGATCGACGGTGTGCGCTTTGCCACTGCGCAGGCCGGGGTCCGCTACAAGAATCGTACCGACGTGATGCTGGCCGAGATCGCACCGGGCAGCACGTTGGCCGGGGTCTTTACCCGGTCCGCCACGCGGTCTGCGGCCGTCCTCGATTGCCAGGACAAGCTCGAGATGTTGGGCGATACGCCCAAGGGCGGCTTCGCCATCGTGGTGAATTCCGGCAATGCCAATACCTTTACCGGGCAGCGCGGGGCCAGCGATGTGGCCGTGATCGCACAAGCCGCCGCCTCGGCGCTGAAGGTGCCGGTCGGGCATGTGTTCACCTCGTCCACCGGCGTCATTGGTGAGCCGCTGCCCGCCGAAAAGATCACCGACGCTTTGCCAGGGCTGGTGGAGCGTCTGTCGCCGGATGCCGCCGAGGATGCGGCGCGTGCGATCATGACCACCGACACCTTCCCCAAGGGAGCGATGGCCGAGGTCGAGATCGGCGGCGTTGCGGTGAAGGTGATGGGCTTCGCCAAGGGCTCGGGCATGATCGCGCCGGATATGGCGACGATGCTGGGCTACATCTTTACCGATGCCGCCGTCACGCAGGATGGGCTGCAAGCCATCCTGAGCGCCGCGACCAAGCGCAGCTTCAACGCGATTACGGTGGATAGCGACACCTCGACCTCGGACACGGTGCTGCTGGCCGCCACGGGCAAGGCCGGCAACGTGCCGCTGTCTTCGGGGCGTAGCGCCGAGGGCAAGATCCTGGCCGCCGCGATCGAAGAGGTGATGAAAGACCTCGCCCTTCAGATCGTGCGCGATGGCGAGGGGGCGACGAAACTGGTCGAAGTGCGGGTGACCGGTGCCAAGACCGCGCGGGACGCCGACAAGGTGGCGCGGTCCATCGCGAATTCGCCCCTGGTGAAAACTGCCGTGGCCGGTGAGGACCCGAACTGGGGCCGCATCGTGATGGCCGTCGGCAAATCGGGGGCCGTGGCCGACCGCGACCTTCTGTCGATCCGCTTCGGCGATATCCTGGTCGCGGAAAACGGCTGGGTTGCCGAAAGCTACCGGGAAGAGGATGGCGCGAGCTACATGACCGGGCAGGAACTGGTCATCTCGGTCGATCTGGGCCTTGGGCGCGGCGAAGCGACCGTCTGGACCTGCGACCTGACCAATCGCTACATCGAGATCAACGCGGATTACCGGTCGTGAAGACCATCCTCGTCTCTGCCGTCGCCCTGATCGACCGTGACAACCGCGTGCTTCTGGCGCAGCGGCCCGAGGGCAAGTCGATGGCGGGTCTGTGGGAGTTCCCAGGCGGCAAGGTCGAACCCGGTGAAACGCCCGAGGCGGCGCTGGTGCGCGAATTGCACGAGGAACTGGGCATCGAGACCTGGGACAGCTGCCTTGCGCCGCTGACCTTCGCCAGCCACAGCTACGACGATTTTCACCTGCTCATGCCGCTGTTCGCCTGCCGCAAGTGGACCGGTATACCGCGTGCGCAGGAGGGGCAGACACTGGCCTGGGCGCGGGCGAATGAGTTGCGGGACTACCCGATGCCGGCTGCCGACATCCCCCTGATCCCGCTTTTGCGCGACTGGCTCTGAGCGGAATTTCGCGAAATTTCGCCGATTGCCCGAAATTTTAGCGTTTGTTGCGCGCTTGCGAACAATTTAGCAGTGCTTTTTGAATTTTGCCGAGTAACCTCAGGGAACACAAACGGGGGGACAACGCTGTGTTTGCTACGATTGCGCTTGGAAGTTGCGTCACGATCCAGGGGATATTCGTGAAACGCCTGAACAACGGCTTCGTTCAGGTCAAGGTCGGCGACCAGCTGTATACCGGCCGCCCTGTTTCTGCCGTCAAGGCCGCCTGATCAGTCCAGCCACCCTTTCAGGTTTTCTTCGACCACGGCGGCCAGCGCCTTCATATGTGCGTCGTCGTCGTTGAGGCACGGGATGTAGGTGAACTCTTCGCCGCCGGCCTCTTCGAAGCTTTCCTTGATCTCTTCGTTGATCTCTTCGAGCGTTTCGATGCAGTCCGCCGAAAAGGCGGGTGCGCAGACGGCGATGTTCTTCTTGCCGTCTTCCTCGGCAAGGCGCGCGACCTCTTCCACGGTGTAGGGCTTCAACCATTCCTCGGGGCCAAAGCGCGACTGGAAGGTCGTGGTGATCTCGGTATCGTCCCAGCCAAGGCGTTCCTTCAGCAGGCGCGTCGTTTTCTGGCACTGGCAGTGGTACGGGTCGCCCTCCATCAGGTAGCGGCGCGGCACCCCGTGGTAAGAGCAGACGAGGATATCGGGCCGCTTCTCCAACGCGCCATAAGCCCGTTCGATGGATTGCGCGAGGGCTTCTATATAGAGGGGGTTCTCGAAATACGGCTCGACCGTGCGGGCGATGGGCTGCCACTTGATGTTCTGAAGCGCGCGGAAGAACTCGTCACACGCCGTGGCCGAGGTCGCGCCCGCGTATTGCGGATAGAGCGGGAAGAACAGGATCTTGGTGCAGCCCTGGGCAACCAGTTCATCGACCTTGGACTTGGTCGAGGGGTTGCCGTAGCGCATGCAGAAATCGACGACGACCTGGTTGCCGTAACGCGCCTCCATCAGGGCCTTCATCTTGGCGGTCTGATCCTTGGTGATCGTCATGAGGGGGCTTTCGCCCTTGTCCTCGTTCCAGATCGACTTGTAGGCCGCGCCCGAGCTGAACGGCCGCTTGGTCAGGATGATGAGTTGCAGAAGCGGCTGCCAGACCCACGGGCTGTAATCGATAACGCGCTTGTCCGAGAGGAACTCGTTCAGATAGCGGCGCATCGACCAGTAATCGTAGTTGTCGGGCGTGCCGAGATTGGCCAGCAGAATCCCCACCTTGCCGAAAGTCACCTTGGGGTGATCGGAAGGCGCGTGGTCGGAAGGCGTTTTCAAGTCGGGCATCTGCTTCATCATGTTCATCTGTGGCAAGCCTCAGTCATCTGGTCCGTCTAGGGCCGGAATGGCCGCTTCGTCAAATTCGGCGGTGTTCAGCGCGTCCGCCAACCGTGATTGCGCGGCGCCGGGGCGCAGGGGTTTCTGTTGGCTGTCATGCGGGGCCCAACCGGTCAGAAAGGCGAGATCGAAGGTCGCGGTGATCCGCCCATCGGGTGTCGCGAACCGTTCGACATAAAGCGCAGCCATGTGCGCAAACAGGCCTTTCGGCATCGTGCGACGGTGCCGATCGGCAAGCGCGTTGGTCTCGCCCATGTCGCGCAGGTCGCGCATCAGGGCGAACGCGTCAGGGTAGGTCACGGTCTTTTTCACGCGGTCCGCAACCGGCAGGGCGAGGCCCGCGCGCTGCAGCAGCGACCCCATGTCGCGGATCTCGGCCATCGGTGCCACGCGCGGCGACAGGCCGCCCATCGTGGCGATCTCCGCCTCGGCGAGCGTTTGGCGCAGTTCCGCAAGGGTCTCTCCGCCGAAACACGTGGCGAGGAACAGGCCATCAGGGCGCAGGGCGCGACGGCATTGCACGATCTGGCCAACCGGGTCATCGGCCCAGTGCAGCCCCATGGCATGCACCACGAGGTCATGCGCGCCCGCAACAAGATCGAGCGTCTCGGTATCCGCGACCACGCGGGCATTCGGCAGTAAATCGGCCCAGATTTGCGGGAAAGGCGTCACGATCGCGGGCGACGTAAACCTTCTGTTAACGTCGATCAGCCTTTCCTGAAGCTCGAACCGGGCCTCGTCATGCAGGAACCCGGCCCGATCCAGCCGCGCACGGGCGCGGTGCCGCGCAAGGGCAGCGGCATCCACGAGACGAGGCTGTGGGGCGGTCGGGGTCATCAAGTCTGGGTCCTGTTCACTGACCCATCGCAACTTAGGGGGCGAAGGTGAGATTGCAAACGTTGCTGCATGCGGTTTTTCCGCCGGAATGCCTGAATTGCGGCGCGCGGGTGGACAGCGATTTCGCGATTTGCGGGTCGTGCTGGGCCGAAACGCCCTTCATTCTCGGTGCGGCCTGTGACCTTTGCGGCACCGGCTTGCCCGGCCAAAGCGCCGAGGGCGAGAGGCTGGTCTGCGACGAATGCCACCGGATCGCGAGGCCTTGGGCCGCAGGGCGGGCGGTCATGGCCTATGACGGGGTCGGGCGAAAACTGGTGCTTGGCCTCAAGCATGGCGACCGGGCCGAGGTGGCGCGGGCTGCCGGGCCCTGGCTTGCGCGGGCCGGGGCCGACCTGTTGGCGGGCGCCCCCGTTCTGGTGCCCGTCCCGTTGCATTGGCGGCGTCTTGCGCAACGACGGTTCAACCAGTCCGCGCTTCTGGCGCAGGCGATGGGACGGGTGACGGGGGCCGAGGTTACGCCGCAGGCCCTTGTCCGGGCACGCGCCACGCCCAGCCAGGACGGGCGCGACCGAGATGCGCGGTTTCGCAACCTGTCCGATGCGATCCGACCGCAGCCGAAATACGGTGCGATCCTGGCTGGTCGCCCGGTGGTCCTTGTCGATGACGTCATGACCTCGGGCGCGACATTCGCCGCGGCGACCGAAGCCTGCCGAGGCGCGGGCGCCACAGAAATTCGCGTGATCGCTCTGGCCCGCGTCGGGATGGACACTTAGGTTGGGTCAACACCAGTACAGCAGGAAAGTCCCGGCCAATGCCGACCATCGAGATGTATACCTCGCCGTTTTGCGGCTTTTGCCACGCGGCGAAACGGCTTTTGCAGAGCAAGGGCCAAAGCTTTGTCGAGTACGACGTCATGCAGGACCCGTCGAAACGCCAAGAGATGCTGCAACGCGCCAATGGCCGACACACGGTGCCGCAGATCTTCATCGGCGACACCCATGTCGGCGGCTATGACGACATGGCGGCGCTGGATCGGGACGGCAAGCTTGCCCCCCTGCTGAACGGCTCATGACGGGCTGGCGCGACCACGCGCCCCCTTGCGCCAACGCCCCTCAAACCGTTCTAATCCCGGAATGACCGGTTCCGACGACCCGCTTTCGGTTGCCCTTTTCAGCGAGATGTTCATGGCGGACCAGCTGGCGCGCAACCGGCTGTCCCGTGCCTTGCCCAAGGGCATGGAGCTAAGCCATTTCTCGGTGCTGAACCATCTTGCCCGGTCGAGCGAAGAGAAGTCCCCCGCCCAACTGGCCCGGGTTTTCCACGTCACGCGCGGCGCGATGACCAACACGCTGAACCGCCTGGAATGGGCGGGGCATATCCACGTGCGCCCCGATTGGGACGATGCGCGGCGCAAGATGATCTCGATCAGCCCCTCGGGTAAACGCGCCCGCGATGCGGCCATCGCCGCCATCGCCCCGATCCTTGCCGAGACGGTACGCGAAATCGGGTCGGACCGCGTGCGGCAGACGCTTCCCGTGATCCGGGAACTGCGCCTGCGACTTGAAAGCGACGAGGGCTAGGCCGGTTTGATCGAGGCGGTGACGTAGTTCACCGACAGGTCCCGGTCCGAGATCGACCAGCTCCAGGCGATCGGGTTGAAGACGAACCCCTTGCGATCCACCGGGTCGAGGCCGGCATTGCGGATCAGGTCATAAAGTTCATCGGGCGTGATGAATTTCGACCATTCATGCGTCCCCTTGGGCAGCCAGCGCATGATATATTCCGCGCCCACGATTGCCATGGCAAAGCTCTTGGGGTTGCGGTTGAGCGTCGAGCAGACCATCAGCCCGCCGGGCTTCAACAGCTGGCGGCAGGCGGTCAGGTAGGCCAAGGGGTCGGCCACGTGCTCGACCACTTCCATGTTCAGCACGACATCGAATTGCTCGCCCGCCGCGGCCAGCGCCTCGGCGGTGGTGTGGCGATAGTCGATTTCGAGCCCCGATTGCTCGGCATGGATCTTGGCCACGGGGATGTTGCGCTCGGCCGCATCGGCGCCGATCACCGTCGCGCCCAGACGCGCCATCGGTTCCGACAGCAACCCGCCGCCACAGCCGATATCCAGAAGGCGCAGCCCCTCGAACGGCTTGTCCGCCGTCAGGTCGCGCCCGAACTCGGCGGCGATCTGCGTCGTGATGTAGTCCAGCCGAACCGGGTTCATCTCGTGCAGCGGCTTGAACTTGCCGTGCGGATCCCACCATTCGGCGGCCATGGCCTCGAACTTGGCGATTTCGGATGCGTCGACGGTGTCGACAGTTTGCGTGGTGGTGTTCATGGACATCCCCCCGTCTTCCTGCGAGTGTGGTGGTGCCAGTGTCTTGAGGATCTATATAGGAAGCCGATGGACAAGTTCTCCGGCCAAAAGCGCGCAGCCGCGCATCTTTTCCCCCCGATCGACCCGTTTGACCAACGGATGCTCGATGTTGGCGATGGGCATCACATTTACGTGGAGCAGTGCGGCAACCCCAAGGGCGCACCTGTCGTGGTGTTGCATGGCGGCCCGGGCGGCGGGTGCAGCCCGGCCATGCGGCGCTATTTCGATCCCAAGGATTGGCGGATTATCCTGTTCGACCAACGCGGCTGCGGGCGGTCGCGGCCCCATGCGACGATCCGCAACAACACGACATGGCATCTCGTTGACGATATCGAGCGTATTCGCAACACGCTGGGGATCGAGCGGTGGGCTGTTTTCGGCGGCAGCTGGGGCGCGACGCTTGCCCTGATCTATGCCGAGGCGCATCCCGGCCGCGTGGGCTATCTCGCCCTGCGCGGCGTGTTCCTGTCGATGCAGCGCGAGTTGGATTGGTTCTACGGGGGTGGGGCCGGGCAATTCTGGCCGGACCAGTGGTCGCGCTTCGTGACCCCGATCCCCGAGGAAGAGCGCGGCGACCTGATCGCGGCTTATAACCGGCGCCTCTTCTGCGGCGACCTGATGACCGAGACGCGTTATGCCCGGGCCTGGGCGGCGTGGGAAAACGCGCTGGCCTCGATGGAAAGCGACGGGATGGGGGGCGAAAGCCCGGCAGATTACGCCCGCGCCTTCGCCCGGTTGGAGAACCACTACTTCGCCAACAGGGGATTCCTTGAGGAAGACGGCCAGATCCTGCGGGACCTGCACCGGATCGCGCATATCCCGGGCACCGTGGTGCAGGGGCGCTACGACATGATCTGCCCGCCCTTGTCGGCGCACCGTCTGACGTCGGGGTGGCCGTCGGGCCGGTTGCACATGATCCGCAACGCGGGCCATGCCTTGAGCGAGGGCGGCATCAGCGAGGAGTTGGTGCGCGTGATGAAGGGCGTCGGACAGGCGCGCGACAAGTTCGGCCTTTGACCCTGTTCAACGGGTCGGGCGCGGCTGGGGCGGCAAGACGCCGATCTGTGGCGGCCCTTTCAGCAAACGCCGGTCGATCCGTGGGCTGAGGCGATCACGGATCAGCGCCACGGGGTGGCTGCGCAAGGTCAGGCGCAGGGCGACGTAATCTTCCACCACCTCTTCGCCCTCGGTCATCTTTGGCAGATGGGCGGCAGGCTCGACGATGCCTTCGCCATCCAGATCGCCCGCGAACAGCGGCAATTCGCGTTTTGGTGTCAGCGCGCGGGCGGCCCAGAGCGCCTGCCGCCGATCCAGCCCGAGCGCGGCGAAGGCGTCGGCCTCGGCCAGGATGGTGAGAAACCGCGCCTCCAGCCCCGCGCGGCGCCAGACATCCTCGACCGAGGTGTAGCCGTTGCCGCGTGCGGCGGTCAGCCAATCGGCCTCTTCCTCGCGCATCGACTTGATCTGCCGGAACCCCAGCCGCAGCGCCAACTCGCCCGTCTCGGTCCGTTCCATCACGTTGTCCCAGTGGGAGCGGTTCACGCAGATGGGCCGCACCTCCACCCCGTGTTCGCGGGCATCGCGCACGATCTGGGCGGGGGCGTAGAAGCCCATGGGCTGGCTGTTGAGCAGCGCGCAGGCGAAGATGCCGGGGTGATGCCGTTTCAGCCACGCGCTGGCATAGACCAGCAGGGCGAAACTGGCGGCGTGGCTTTCGGGAAAGCCGTAGCTGCCGAAGCCCTCGATCTGGGAAAAGCAGCGTTCGGCGAATGCGTCGTCATAGCCATTGGCCCGCATCCCGCGCAGGAACCGTGTGCGGAATTCGCTGACATTGCCGTGCTTCTTGAAGGTGGCGAGTGACCGGCGCAGGCGGTCGGCTTCTTCGGCGGTAAAGCCCGCGCCTGTGATCGCGATCTGCATCGCCTGTTCCTGGAACAGCGGCACGCCGAGCGTCTTGCCCAGCACGCGTCCGAGGTCGTCCGAGGGGAAACTCACCTCCTCCTCGCCGTTGCGGCGGCGGATGAAGGGGTGGACCATGTCGCCCTGGATGGGCCCCGGTCGGATGATCGCGACCTGGATCACGAGGTCGTAGAAACAGCGCGGGCGCATGCGGGGCAGGAAATTCATCTGCGCCCGGCTTTCCACCTGGAACACCCCAAGACTGTCGGCGCGGCAGAGCATGTCATAGGTGGCCGCATCCTCGGGCGGGAGGGTCGCCAGCGTGTAGTCGGCCCGATGATGCATCTTGAGCAGGTCGAACGCCTTGCGCACGCAACTCAGCATCCCAAGCGCCAGCACATCGACCTTGAGGATGCCGAGCGCGTCGATATCGTCCTTGTCCCAGCAGATGACGGTGCGGTCCTCCATCGTGGCGTTCTCGATGGGGACCAGTTCATCAAGGCGGCCTTCGGTGATGACGAAGCCGCCGACATGCTGGGACAGGTGGCGGGGAAAGCCGATGATCTCCTCGATCAGGCGGAGGGTCTGTTTCAGGCGCGGGCTGTCGGGGTCGAGGCCGATTTCGCGCATGCGGTCCATCTCGGGGCCGGTTTTCGACCATGACCCCCAGATCTGGCTGGAGAGCGCCGAAAGCACATCCTCGCTCAGCCCCATCGCGCGGCCCACCTCGCGCACGGCGCGTTTGCCGCGATAGTGGATGACGGTGGCGCACAGGCCCGCGCGGTGGCGGCCATAGCGTTCGTAGATGTGCTGGATCACCTCTTCGCGGCGCTCGTGCTCGAAATCGACGTCGATATCGGGCGGCTCGTTCCGCGCTTCGGAGACGAAGCGTTCGAAGACCATGGTGCCGATCTCGGGCGAGACACTGGTCACGCCAAGCGCGTAGCAGGTGATCGAGTTCGCCGCCGACCCGCGCCCCTGGCACAGGATGCCGCGCGACCGGGCGAAGGCGACGATGTCGTGGACGGTCAGGAAATAGGGCTCGTAGTTCAGCTTGGCGATCAGGCGCAGCTCGTGCTGTAGCTGCTTTTGCGCACGCTCGGGGATGCCTTGGGGATAGCGCCAGGCCAGCCCCTCCTGCGCCAGCCGGGTCAGGCGCTGGGCTGCGGTTTCGCCATCGGCGATTTCCGAGGGGTATTCGTAGCGCAAGCTGGCGATGTCGAACTGCAGGCGCGCGGCGATCTGGGTCGTGCGTGCGACCGCGTCCTCGTGCCCGGCGAAAAGGCGGCGCATCTCGGCCTCGCCCCGCAGGCGCTGTTCGGCATTGGCCTGCGCGGCGGTGCCCAGATCCTCGACGCGTAGCCCCTCGCGGATGCAGGTCAGCACATCGGTCAGCCGCCGCCGCGATCCGTGATGCATCAGCGGCCGGGCCGAGGCGACGGTGGGCAGGCCCAGCCGATCTGCCAGCCGCGCCGCCGCATCGAAGCGCGCGTCGTCCAGCCCGTCATAGCGGGGCGCTATCAGCAGGCTCATCTGCGGGCCGAGGCCGCGCACCAGGCGATCCGCCGGGCGCTGCCAGTCGGAGGTGGCGCGGTCGGGCGCGTGCAGCAGCAATTCCAACCCGCGCGCCTGCCCCAGCAGGTCATCGACATGCAAAAGGCACCCACCCTTTTCCGCGCGGAGTTTGCCCACCGACAGCAGGCGGCACAGGCTGGCCCAGCCGGTGCGGTCACGGGGCAGGGCGGTCAGGCGCACCCCCTCGGCCAGTGTCAGGCAGGCGGCGGGCAAGAGGCGCGGCACATGGTCGATAGGCGCGCGCGGCGGGTCCGGCAGATGTGCGGGTTTTGGCGGCCCGATCGGATCGGCGCGGGCGGATTTGGCGTCGGCGATCTCTTCCTCGATCTTGCGCAGCTCGGACCACGCCCGCACCACGCCCGCGACCGAGTTTTCATCGGCGATCGCGATGGCTTCGATCCCCAGCAGGGCGGCACGCCGCGCGTATTCCTCGGGGTGCGATCCGCCCCTAAGAAAGGTGAAGTTCGAGGTGATGCTAAGCTCGGCGAATCCCATGGGGATGGATTATATTCACCTTTTGTTCTCATTTGGAGTCGGTGTCAGCACAACTCGAATTCCGTCAGGACGCGCTCGTAGATATCGCGCTTGAACGGCACGATCAGGGCCAACAGGTCCTGACCGGTCATCCAGCGCCACTCGGAAAACTCGACATCCTCGTGGGTCAGGTCGATGACGTCATCCCCCGCATCCAGCCGCATCAGCACCCATTTCTGGGTTTGGCCGCGATACTTGCCGCGATAGGGCAGAACCTCGGGCGGCAGATCGTAGGGCAGCCAGTCGGCGGTTTCGCCCAACACGGTGACATGCTTGCGCTTTACGCCGGTCTCCTCGCGCAATTCGCGCAGGGCCGCCTTGACCGGGGTTTCGCCCTTGTCGATCCCGCCCTGCGGCATCTGCCAGGCGGGGGTGTCCATGTCGGCGCGTTGCCCGGCAAAGACACGGCCCTGCCCGTCCGTCAGCACCACACCCACACAGGGGCGATAGGGCAGGGCCGCGATCTCGTCCGGCGTCATGCGCTCATTGCGGGTTCGGACCGAGCGCGTTCAGACCGGTCAGGATGTCGATGGCATAGGCCAGCTGGTAATCCTCGTTCCGCAGGCGCGCGGTGGCTTCGGCTTCTTCGCGCTCCAGTTCGCGCTGGCGCAATTCATCCTCGGTCAGGGTCGAGTTTTCCAGCGCGCCGCGCAGAGAGGCCTCGGTGCGGGCGGGGCGGTCGGCCTCGTCCTCGGCCATCTCCACCGGGTCGCGCTGTTCGACGATGATGTCGGGCGCCACGCCAAGCGCCTGGATCGAGCGGCCCGACGGCGTGTAGTAGAGCGACGTGGTCAGACGCATGGCGCCGTTGCCCGGCAGCGGCATCACCGACTGGACCGAACCCTTGCCGAAGGTGTTGGTGCCTACGATCACCGCGCGGCGATGATCCTGAAGCGCGCCGGCCACGATCTCGCTGGCCGAGGCCGAGCCGCCGTTCACCAGAACGACCATGGGCAGGCCTTCGATCAGGTCACCGGCGGTGGCGTTGTAACGCTCGCCATCGGCAACCTCGCGCCCGCGGGTCGAGACGATTTCGCCCTGTTCGAGGAAGGCATCGGACACGCGGATCGCCTGGCTGAGCAGGCCGCCGGGGTTGTTGCGCAGGTCCAGCACGACCCCGTTCAGGTTCTCGAGCCCGCCCAGTTCGGCGATCATCTCTTCGAGGCCTTCGACCAGGTTCGGGAAGGTCTGATCGTTGAAGGTCGAAACCCGCAGGATCGCGGTGCGGCCTTCGAGGCGGTGGCGCACGGCGGTCAGTTGGATGCGGTCGCGCACGATGGTCACGTCGAAGGGTTCATCTTCGCCCTCGCGCACGATGGTGATGACGATCTCGGACCCGACCGGGCCGCGCATCAGGTCGACGGCCTGTTCCAGCGTCAGCCCCAGCAGGGCCTCGCCATCCACATGGGTGATGAAATCGCCGGCTTCGACGCCGGCCTCCATCGCGGGGGTGTCGTCCATGGGCGTGATGACGCGGACGAACCCGTCTTCCTGCGTCACCTCGATCCCGAGGCCGCCGAATTCACCGCGGGTCTGCGTTTGCATCGCGTCGAAATCGCGCGGCGGCAGGTAGCTGGAATGCGGATCGAGCGAGGTGAGCATGCCGTTGATCGCGGCCTCGATCAGCGCGGCTTCGTTCACCTCTTCGACATAGTTGGCGCGGATGCGTTCGAACACGTCGCCGAACAGGTCGAGCTGTTGATAGACCGAGGCGTTGCGCGCCTCTTCCTGCGCCAGGAGCGGTCCTGCGACCTGCGTGGACAGGAGGACGCCGCCGGCGATGCCTCCGATGGCTGCGTAGATCAGCTTGTTCATGCGTGTGCGTCCTTGTGCGTCTTTCGTTCGTTCTGCTCCGCGCGTGGCGCGCGCCGTCATTCGATGAGGAACCACCCGCCCGGGTCAACCGGGCTGCCGCCCTCTCTCAACTCTATATAAAGCGTTTCCGAGAGCCCGGCACCACCGCCTTCCGCATCGGAGACGATCAATTCCCCGCCAGTGGCCACAGGCCCCGGCATGAGACCAAGGGCCGTATCGCCCGCCACCAGTTGCCCGGCCGTCACGTAGAGATCCCCCAAACCGGCGAGAATCAGGAGGTAATTCGTATCTGGTTCAAGGATAACGACATTTCCATAGTTCAGCAGAGGGCCGGCATAGCGGATCGACGCGGGCCAGGGCGCGGTCACGAGGGCGCGGGGATGGGTGGCCAGCACGATTCCCGGGCGGCGGACGCCCGCCGCATCCGTTTCGTTGTAGCGTCGAAGAAGCGCACCCAGGGCAGGGGCGGGCAACGCGCCCTGCGCTTGCGTGAAATCCGGCAGATCGGCCGAGGCCGCGACGGGATCCGCGGCGAGGATCTCGGCGAAGCTGGTGAGCGAATCGACGTTTACGAGGATCTGCCGCATCGCGTCGGTATCCAGGGCGAAGCGCGCCGGCAGGTCGCGCCGGTCGGCGATGGCCTGCGACAGCTCGGCTCGCGCGGCCTGTGCCCCTTGCAGCCCTTCGGTGAGCTGCGCGAGGGCGTTTTCCTGCAAGGCGCGCAGCACTGCCAGTTCCTCCAGTTGCGCGCGCAGCGCCATCGCCTCGTCCGCGACGGCAGGCGTCACCTCGGACACGATCATACCGGAGCGGGCGGTGCCAAGCGGACCTTCGGGGTGCAGCAACAGCAAGGGCGCGGGGGCCGCTTCGATGGATTGCAGAACGGCCAGAAGGCGGGCCAGGCGATCACGCTCCGCTTCGAAGACCAGAAGGATGGTGCGTTCCCGCAGGGCAGCCTGGCGCAGGCCATCGCGCAAGGCCAGCAGGCCCTCTTCGTAAGCGCGGACGGTCTGGGTCAGGGCCTCGACCCGGTCCCGCGCGCCCTCGGCCTCGGACAGGGATTGCGCGGCAGCCTCCAGCATCTCGGCGGCGCGGGCGGCTGTCTGCGCGGCATCGGTCTGGGCGGGGGCCGGACCGGCGATGCCGAGCGCACAGGCCACCGCGATGATCCGTGCCCATGCCCTCATGCCAGGAGGCTCTCTCCGGTCATTTCCTCGGGCTGCTCCAACCGCATCAGTTGCAGAAGCGTCGGCGCAAGATCGGCCAGCTTGCCGCCTTCGCGCAGCCTGGCCCCCTCCGGCCCGCCGACAAGGATCACCGGAACCGGATTCAGCGTGTGCGCCGTGTGCGGCCCGCCGGTTTCCGGGTCGACCATCGTCTCGCAATTGCCGTGATCGGCGGTGGCGATCATCGCGCCGCCGACCTTCTCCAACGCCTCCAGCGCCCGCCCGAGGCCCGTATCGACGGCCTCGCAGGCGGCGATGGCGGCATTGAGGTCGCCGGTATGGCCGACCATGTCGGGATTGGCGAAGTTCACCACGATCAGGTCGTAATCGCCCTCGATCGCCCCAACGAGGTGATCGGTCACTTCGCCCGCGGACATCTCTGGTTGCAGATCATAGGTCGCCACCTTGGGCGACTGCGCCATGTAGCGGTCCTCGCCCTTTTCGGGTGGTTCCTTGCCGCCGTTCAGGAAGAAGGTGACATGGGGGTATTTCTCGGTCTCGGCGATGTGGAACTGCTTTAGCCGGTGCTGCGACACCCATTCGGCCAGCGTGTTCACGATCTCCTGTTTGGGAAAGACCGTGGTCATGTAGCGATCATGGCTTTTGGAATAGTCGACCATCCCCAGCTTGCCCGCGAGGTCCGGTCGCTCGCCCGTGTCGAACCCGTCGAACTCCGGGTCGCCGATGGCGGCGAGGATCTCGCGCGCGCGGTCGGCCCGGAAGTTGAGGCAGAACACCCCGTCCCCATCCGCCATCCCGGCGTAGTCGCCCACAACGGTCGGCTGGATGAACTCGTCCGTCTCGCCCCGATCATAGGCTTCGGCCGCGGCGTCGGTCGCGTTGCCCGAAACGTGCAGCGTGCCCTCGGCGCCCTTGCCGCGCACCATCGCGTTGAAGGCCCGTTCGACCCGGTCCCAGCGCTTGTCGCGGTCCATGGCGAAATAGCGCCCGATCACGGTGGCGATGCGCACGCCCTCGGGGCTGTTCGACTGGATATCCTGGATGAAGCTGGTGGCCGATTTCGGCGCCACGTCGCGGCCATCGGTGATGGCGTGAATGCGCACCGGCACGCCCGCCCCTGCGATGACCTGCGCGGCCTCGGTCATGTGGGTGTACTGGCTGTGCACGCCGCCGTCCGAAACCAGCCCGAACAGATGCGCGGTGCCGCCGGTTTTCTTCAACGCCGCGATGAAATCGACCAAGGCGGGTTCCTTGGCGAAACTGCCATCCTCGATGGCGGCGTCGATGCGCACGAGGTCCATCATCACGACGCGACCTGCGCCGATATTCATGTGCCCGACTTCCGAGTTGCCCATCTGCCCCTCGGGCAGGCCCACGGCACGGCCGTGGGTGGTCAGCGTTGCATGGGGGCAGGCGCGATGAATCCGGTCGAAGTTGGGGGTCTTTGCCAGATGCGGGGCATTGTCAGCCTCAGACGGTCCGATCCCCCAGCCGTCGAGGATACACAGGACGACGGGGCGCGGCGGTGTCGGCGTTGCGTCAGCCATGGAGCATCCTTCCCAGTTTGATCGCAACCGGGATACCGTCGGCCCGGCTGAGGCACAAGGCGCGGCCGCCGGCGAAGGATTTAACCAAGCTTTCTATAGATTTGAACAATGGAAGCTTGTTTCGCAGGTCCGTCTTGGTATTTTGCGGGCGATGCAGGGCTATCCCGCACCTGCACCTGATTTGAGCGACAGGTCTTTCGATGAGCTTTACCGACAATCCGCTTTATTCCCAGCAGTGGCATTTCAACCTGATCGGCGACATTGAAACGATCTGGGCAGAGTACAGCGGCGATGGTGTCGTCGTCGCGGTCTATGACGACGGGGTTCAGCAGAATCACGCGGATCTTGACGGCAATTATGACGAAAATCTTGAGCTGCCGTATGACAACGGCGATCCGAATGGCAGCGGCGATGGTCACGGGACCGCCTGCGCCGGGATCATCGCTGCCGAAAACAATAATGAAGGCGGGATCGGCGTCGCTTGGGGCGCGACGATCACAGGCGTAGACTACCTGGTGGACATCCAGAGCGCCGGATCGGCACAGATGCTGCAAGCGTTGGGCGACATGGCCAACTATGATGTCGTGTCGAACAGCTGGGGCACGTTCGGATTCGGGTATCAACAAAACTCTTCCTTTGCCGATATCCTCAACCCAAACTCCTTTACTTACGCCGAGGCGAACGCACTGGGCGGTGTCGCCGCGACCGGTCGTGGCGGGCTTGGCACGATCATGGTCAAGGCCGCCGGCAATGACGCTGGCAGTGGCGTTCAGTACGGCGTCACGGGTCACCCCAGTTCGCAGAACGATGGCCTCAACGTCGTGCGCCAGATCATCACGGTTGCTGCCACGGAATCCGATGGCTTCACGTCCGAGTATTCCAACTGGGGTGTGAACCTGTTGATCGCCGCGCCGGCGGCCGCGGTGACCACTGATCTGCTGGGCACCGGTAGTGGGTATGACTGGACCGGCTCTGGCAGTGACGATTATACAAACGCGTTCGGCGGGACATCTGCCGCGACGCCCGTCGTCTCCGGGGTTGTCGCCCTGATGCTGGAGGCCAACCCGAACCTGGGTTGGCGTGATGTGCAACAGATCCTTGCCCTGTCGGCCAGCCACACAGGGTCTTCCTTCGGCAGCGGCGCCGCCGGCTTTGAAGATGGATCATGGTTCGCCAACGGCGCGTCCAACTGGAACGGTGGCGGCCTCAGCTATCACATCAACTACGGCTACGGCATGGTCGATGCCTTTGCTGCCGTTCGCATGGCCGAGATGTGGTCGGAATTCTTCGACAATCCGCAAGTGTCGGGCAACGAGGTGACGTCCGTCCACACAAGTGCAACGACCAACCAGACAATCGACGGGTCGTCGATCATCTATGATGAGATCGAGGTCGCGGCGAATGATGCGATTTCGATTGAGACGATCTACGTCTATGTCGACGCTACGCATAGTTACATGGGCGACCTGACGATCACCTTGATCGCGCCCGACGGGACCGAATTCGTCCTGAACGAGAATAATGGCAGCGGCGCCGACCTGTTCGGCTACACCTTTGCCGTGAACGCCGCGATCGGCATGAGCAGTGAAGGCATCTGGACGCTGCAGATCGAGGATACTTTCCCCTCAGCTGACGACGGCACGCTCAACGATTTCGAGCTGACCTTCTTCGGGTCGGACTTCACCGATGACGACGTCTACCACTTCACCGACGATTTCGCCGATTACGAGGCCGTGGACAGCGACCGTGGCTATATCTCGGACAACAACGGCGGCACGGATTGGCTGAATTTCGTGGCTGTGACGCAGGATGTCTGGGTCGATCTCCGCACGTTCAACACGATCTATTTTGGTGCTGCATCGGTGGCGCAAGTCGTTACCCCCGGTGCGTTCGAAAATATCGCCACCGGAGATGGTGACGACATCATCGACGGAAACCTCCTCGGAAACCACATCATCACCGGGCGGGGCGACGACCGCATCTATGCCTACGATGGAGAGGATATCCTCGAAGGCGGTGCGGGCAACGACTCCCTCTGGGGCGGCGCGGATTCGGACCATTTCATCTATAGCAGTGGTGCGGACATCATCGAAGACTTCACCTCGGAAGACCTTGTCCTCATCGACCCGGCCATCTGGGGCGGCAGCATCGCCAGCTTGTTGGCCGGCGCCTCGGTGGTGAATGGGAATGTCGTCCTGAATTTCAGCGCGGGAAACAGCCTGACCTTCACGGGAATCTCCAATGTCAGCGCGCTGGAGGGGTACATTTATTTCGAAGGTCAAGCGCCGGCGACCCCCAATGCGATCACCGTCGACATTTCCGCTGCCGGCCAGGCGGCCGGTCTGGCGTTGCAGGATATTGAGGGGGCGCTCTCGGACCTCGTAATGGAGGCAGAGATCCAGAGTGGACAGTCCTCGACCGGGTTCACGAGCATCTCCGTCGGCGATGGACAAACGATTGTCTACACGGTCACGGGCACCGGGCTGACCTACGGCACCGACGCGTTCGGCACCTACCTGAACGGTGGCACGGTCACCAATGTCAACGTCACGATCAACGGCACATTCGTGGGCAGCTTCTCTGGCACGATCGATGCCGCGCAACTGTCTGCTGCGGCCTTCGCAGAGCTTGGCGGATCGCTGGGCGCGCTCGAGGCGTTCTTCAGCGCCGTGAACTGGACGTATAACGGGTCGTCGAACGAAGATATTATCCCCGAGGGCTTTCTCAGCGAGGATGGTGTCCCGTTCGCGTTCAACGGGACCGACTCGCTTACCCTTGGCGGCGGCAACGACTCGGTGTTTCTCGCCGGCGGTGATGACTTCGCCAATGGCGGTGATGGCGATGACAGCATCGGTGGCGGTGACGGCAACGACATGCTGGAAGGCGGCACCGGGACCGACACGCTGGAGGGTGGCACCGGGTCTGACACGCTGAATGCGACGGGTGGCAATGGCAACCTGCTGCGTGGCGGGACGGGCGACGATGTGCTGATCGGCGGCTGGGGGTCTGACATCCTGCAGGGCAATGACGGCGCGGACAGTTTCTCGGGCGGGACCGGGGCGGACGATCTCT